>NZ_CP071312.1:0-1135000 GCF_018873185.1 Rhizobium sp. X9
TCAGATTTGAGTGGCGATCGATCATAATAACAATATCATGATATTGTTATTATGATCGATCGCCACTCAAATCTGAAATCAACTCCAATCAAATCCATCTCGGCCATATAGTTTCCGCGCATAACAATCTTCCGGTCAAAACAGCAAATTCAACATAAAATTCATATATTTATGCGCAATAGTCCCGCAATCCGCGCAAATTGCAGGCTATAAAAGTCGATTTTATCAGCGGATTCTCGCCCGCCTTCAGCCGTGCATATATAATTCATTGCAACATATATTTTATATGTTTCCGGGCTGGTTACCGTATAAATATATGTTTATGGGAGCCTTCCAGATCGCAGCTGGCCTACCCTATTCATATCCGCCAACGAATCCGTATTCTCCTTTTGGTTGTGTAAATATTGCTTCTTGAGCTGCCGATTTCGAAGCTTTGCCCTGGCATAAAGAGATCGTGCCAGCTTTCTCCTCATCAAGGCAGTATCCGCCCGAGCGGCAAGAACGTACATCTCGTAGAGACCCATCAAACACACCTTTCCTATCACGCGACGCGTTTGCGACTGCGTTATGAGCTTCATCTCTTTTTTCCATCAGCCTTTCAGCTTAATGGGCATTTCACGGGGCACTAAAAATTGCCGCCTATGGGAATGAATGACACTTATCAGTGCCCCGCTTCAGCGGTTTAGGCCTGTTAGAGAGACTGCCCTTCAGCCAATGCGTTCGGAGAAATAGAAAGGCCCACCACAAACCCACTCCCATCTCTCCTCTGGTCATTGCCGGAGGACTTTCCCTGACAGACACCAGAACATGAGAATGACGTCTTTTCTCACAACCGGCGCTGGTTCAGCTTCAAAACAGGATGTCTCCCGGTTCATCACGGAACAGGTGCAGTATAGAGCAGGCAAACAGGCTGGGGATGAACGGGGAAATAAAAGTCCTTGCCATAAGTCGAAACAACAAGCGAGACACAAAAAATTATACCCCCGTTGGACATAAAGGGCCCTTCATGCCGCAAGACGCAGGTCGAAACCACTACATTAAACAAAAATATTTCTACGTCGGCATCATTTATGCCTTCTGCGGAAGTACTTGATACTCGATTGTGATTAGGCATGGAATAAGGACCCCGCACATGGGGTGATCGGCGTCCAAACGGGACCCCCATCTGCAATGGGGTTACAACAGCCTCCGGTTTCATCGGAGGCTTTTTGTTCGGATGCTTATTGTGGAAACAATTCTGAAGATACGGCGGCTAGCCCATGTTCAGGGCAAGTCGATCAAGGCGATCTGCCGGGAGTTGGGCATATCGCGGAAAGTGGTGCGGAAGGTTTTGCGCACCGATGAGACGGAGTTCAAATACGAACGGACCCGTCAACCTCAGCCGAAGCTCGGCCCCTGGCGCGGTCAGCTCGATGGAATGCTCCTCGCCAATGAGGCCAAATCTTCTCGCGAACGGCTGACACTGATCCGGATATTCGAGGACTTGCGCGACCTCGGCTACGAGGGCGGTTACGACACAGTCCGGCGTTACGCCCGAACATGGGCGAAGGAGCGCGGGTCCGTGACGGCGCAAGCCTATGTGCCGCTCTATTACGCGCCGGGCGAGGCCTACCAGTTCGACTGGAGCCACGAGATTGTCGTGCTGAACGGCGTGACGACGACGGTGAAGGTTGCGCATATCCGGCTCTGCCACAGCCGGATGATGTATGTGAGAGCCTATCCGCGCGAGACGCAAGAGATGGTCTTCGACGCCCATGACAGGGCGTTCGCTTTCTTCGGCGGGGCCTGCACGCGCGGCATCTATGATAATATGAAGACCGCGGTGGAGACGGTCTTCGTCGGCAAGGAACGGCAATACAATCGCCGCTTCCTACAGATGTGCAGCCATTACCTGATCGAACCGGTGGCCTGCACGCCGGCGTCGGGGTGGGAGAAAGGCCAGGTCGAGAACCAGGTCAATCTGGTGCGCGAACGCTTCTTCACGCCGCGACTGCGCTTCAAATCCTACGATGAACTGAATGGCTGGTTGCTGGACAAGTGCATCAGTTACGCCCGCGCTCATAAGCACGTCGATCAGACGGAGCGCACGATCTGGGAGGTGTTCGATGCGGAGCGGCCGCACCTGGTCGGCTATCCCGGCAAATTCGACGGCTTCCACGCTGTGCAGGCCTCGATCGGCAAGACCTGCCTCGTGCGTTTCGACAACAACAAATACTCGGTACTGTCTACGGCAGTCGGCCGCCCTGCCGAGATACATGCCTATGCAGATCGCATCGTCATCCGGCAGGATGGCGTGGAAATCGGCCAACACGATCGCTGCTTCGGCCGTGGCGAGACGATCTATAATCCCTGGCATTACGTGCCGGTCCTGACCCGCAAACCGGGAGCACTGCGCAACGGTGCGCCGTTCCACGACTGGGTTTTGCCCGCCGCCATGGAGAAGGTGCGCCGCCGGCTGAAGGCAATGCATGACGGCGACCGGCAGATGGTGTCGATCCTCGAATGCGTGGGCCTGGACGGGCTCCCCGCCGTCGAAGCGGCCTGCCAGGAGGCGATCGATCAGGGCGTGTTCTCGGCCGCCGTCATCATCAACATTCTGGCCCGCAAGCGTGATCCGCAGCCGGCCGCCATCCTTTCCATCCCCGATGCGCTTCGCCTGACCCATGAGCCTCTGGCCGACTGCGCCCGTTACGACAGCCTGAGGAGGGCAAGCTGATATGGAACGATCCCAAATCCTCGACATGATGGGCACGCTGAAGCTGTTCGGCATGCGTAGCGCCTATGACGAGATCATGGCCTCCGGCATCAAGCGACAGCACGAACCGCCGCGCATCGTCGGTGACCTGCTTCAGTCGGAGATCGCCGAGAAGCAAGCGCGCTCCATCAAATACCAAATCACCGTCGCCAAACTGCCGCTGGCCAAGGACATCGACGACTTCGACTTCACCGACACGCCGGTCAACGAAGGCCTGGTGCGCCAACTCGCAACCGGGGCCTTCCTCGCCGAGCAGCACAATATCGTTCTGGTCGGCGGAACCGGCACGGGAAAGTCTCACCTGTCCATCGCCCTTGCTCGTGCTCTGATCCGCAATGGCGCACGCGGCCGCTTCTTCAACGTCGTCGACCTCGTCAATCGGCTCGAGACGGAGGCACGTAGCGGCAAACAGGGACGGCTGGCCGACTTCATCACCAGGCTCGACTTCGTCATCATGGACGAACTGGGCTATCTCCCATTTGCCCAGGCGGGCGGCCAGCTCCTCTTCCACCTCATCAGCAGGCTCTACGAGCGGACGTCCATCATCGTCACGACGAACCTGGCCTTCGGCGAGTGGCCGGCCGTATTCGGCGACGCCAAGATGACCGCCGCTCTGCTCGACAGGCTCACCCACCATTGCGAGATCGTGGAAACCGGGAACGAATCCTGGCGCTTTAAAAACCGCTCTCAAAGCTCACATGAGGATTTCGTCGTCAAGATCAATCATCGTTTCATAGCGTGCCCCTTCGATTTCGTATCGAACCCATGGTCTGAGCCACCTTGCTTGACGCGGCACGTTTCCTTCACCGGTTCAAACTCACATACGGTCGCCGTTTTGTCCGGCAGCACCATTATCCCGCTTGCGTAGCGGCAAGGCTCAGGAGAACGGGACCAATCTAAAGCGCGGCATTTGAAGCCCGACTTCGAGGCGGTTCGCTCACCTGGATCCGCCAGGAGTGATCAGTCCTGGAAGATTGTGTGTTCGGCAATTTTTTGGTTGTCAGGCGGTCTTCATGACAGCCCCCTCGATGAGAACACCCGCAGTGACAAATTTCCACAGTGCGATAAGGAGTTTGCGCGCCAAGGCAACTATCGCGGCTTTCTTTAAGCGTCCACCATTCGACTGAACCCGATCCACAAACCAACGGCTGAGCGCTGATGCTGGCTGATTGCGTAGCCACAGCCACGATAGTTGGATCATCGT
Organism: Rhizobium sp. X9; assembly: GCF_018873185.1. NCBI lineage: Bacteria > Pseudomonadati > Pseudomonadota > Alphaproteobacteria > Hyphomicrobiales > Rhizobiaceae > Rhizobium > Rhizobium sp. X9. The sequence goes on from NZ_CP071312.1 coordinate 3,960, forward strand.
AGTGCGCAGCCGAGGGTTCCCTGCCTTTGAGACACCCTGCTCGTGGTCGATGGTCCCGCTCATCCATGGGGTTGGTGTCAAACCGGCATAGGCGGCAATCTGCCGCCTATTATCAAAATGCCGGGACAGGGCTTCGGTCCAAAGAACGGCGGCAAATTCAGCGCCAACACCCTTCAAGGACAGCAGCATCGCTGCGGGCGAGGTTGCCTCAACCGCTGGCTGGTCCTCCATCGATAGAAGAGAATTACGCTCGCTCTCCACTGCAGCGATCTGCTCTAGCAGCAACTCGAGACGGTCGAGTTCCCGATTGATTTGAGCCTTCAAGTGTTTCGGTAACTCACGCCCATCTCCAGTCTGAAGCTCCTCCAGCCGCTGACGGCGATCTTTACGGAGCGGCTGATAGCCGCTGACGCCTTGAGTAAAGAGTAGCCCCTTCACGCGATTGACATGCCTGACCCGCTCAGCAATCAAAACTTTGCGTTCCCGGCAAATCCGACGCCGATCTTCGTCACTCGGATCTGGCGCTCTGACCATCGCACATACGCGTGGCTCGCCGCGCTTGAACGCGAGCAATGTGCGCGTCAGAGCCTCTCCATCGATCTTGTCGGTCTTAGCACGCCGACGTCGACGGGAAGTCGCGATCGAAGCTGCGTCGACGACGTAACTCTCGATGCCGTGAGCCTCCAGCACGCGGTGTATCCAGAAGCCGTCCAATCCTGCCTCCTGGATCGTTACGATGGGAAATAATTTCCCTGTTCTCAATCGCGCCTTCTGCTGTAGCTGCTCAAATCGTTCCAGCAACTCGGCTACATTGCCACCGGCCACTACATGCTTCGACATCTTCTCGCCGCTGCCTGGCGACAACGAAGTGATCAACCAGGTCGATCGGCTCAGTTCCAATGACACAAAAATTGCGCCAAGATCGATGCGGACAGCGGTCGGTTGAATGGATGCAGGTTCCATAAACTGCTCCTCCTGAGCGAGTGTTTAGATGCAACCTCACTCTGCCAGAGCGGCGGCCGCTGTTCACTCCTCATGGGATCTAAAGCCGAAAAGACAAACAACCCGCGCCCGCAGGCCCTTGCGCTAAATGGAGAGCCCCGGGCCTACGCGCGCTGACCCGATGCAACTAGAGGCAGGGGTCCCTTTTGGGAGCCGATAAGGGGTCCCGTTACGACGCCGATTGACAATGATATCTCGGAGGAGACATAATAAAATCTAGGTCTCGAATGGTTCGGCAATTTCTTCCCCTGAATGGCTTGAGGGCGTTTGAGGCCTCAGCCCGGCACCTCAGCTTCACCCGCGCGGCCATCGAACTGTGTGTGACGCAGGCGGCGGTGAGCCAGCAGGTGAAAGGGCTGGAAAAGCGGCTTGGGGTTTCGCTTTTCCAGCGGCTTCCAAGAGGTTTGAAAATCACCGCCGAAGGCGAGGCCCTGCTGCCGACGGTCACCAGTTCCTTCGACCAGATGGCGACCACGCTTGACAGGATAGAGGCAGGACAGGTGCGCGAGCTGCTGTTTCTGGGAGTTGTGGGAACCTTTGCCGTGGGCTGGCTGCTGCCGCGGCTGAAGGCATTTCAAAAGCAGCATCCATTCATCGATGTCAGGGTTTCCACCAATAACAACCGGGTGGATATGGCCGCCGAAGGGCTGGATTTTGCCATTCGCTTCGGTCAGGGCTCCTGGCACGGCACGGATGCTTTCCGGCTTTTCGAGGCGCCCCTGTCGCCCCTGTGCACGCCGAAACTGGCGGAAACGCTGAAATCACCCGCCGATCTCGCGGAGGCAACGCTGCTGCGCAGCTACAGATCCGACGAATGGGCCACGTGGTTTGCGGCAGCTGGCGTGGCACCGGTGGCTCAGGTGAACGCCGGGATCGTTTTCGACACCTCGCTCGGCATGATGGAGGCCGCCTTGCAGGGGCTGGGCGTGGCGCTCGCCCCGCCCTCGATGTTTTCGCGGCATCTTTCCTCCGGGGAGATCGTGCAGCCCTTTCCCATCACCATATCGCTTGGCAGCTACTGGCTGACGCGGCTGCAATCAAAACCGCAGACGGCGGCCATGCAGGCCTTTTCCGACTGGATCTTCGCCAATATTGACCCGACGCAGGACGGCTTATGAAAAAGCGAGCAGAACGCCGCCGATCGCGCAGATGACAACCACGATCCATGGCGGCGTTTTCCACACCGTCAACAGGATGAAACCGATGAGCGCAAGCGCGAAATCCTTCTGGGTGAAGATGGCGCTTGTCCACACCGGATCATAAAGTGCTGCGCCGAGAATGCCGACGACGGCGGCGTTTGCCCCGCGCATGGCCGCCTGCGCCATAAGATGCCTGCGAAACCCTTCCCAGAAGGGCAGCGCGCCGACGAGCAGCAGCATACCCGGCAGGAAAATCGCGATGAGGGAAATGGCTGCCCCCGCAATGCCGTTCGGCTGCGGCCCCACCACCGCGCCGAGATAGGCCGCAAAGGTGAAGAGCGGGCCGGGAACGGCCTGGGTTGCGCCATAACCCGCAATAAATGCATCTTCCGTGACCCAGCCCGTTGCGACGACTTCCGATTGCAGCAAGGGCAGCACAACATGGCCGCCACCGAAGACGAGCGCGCCGGCACGATAAAACGCATCGAACAATGACAGGCCTTGCGACCCGGCCATTGCCGCGAAGAGCGGCAGGAGGGCCAGGAGAAGCGCGAACGTGGCGAGCGCGATATATCCGATGCTTTTTGGCACCCGGAATGCGGGATGGGCGGCCTCACGCGTGGCATTCGTGCGGCAAAAGGCGAGACCGGCAATCGCCCCGACGGCAAGTGCGAGGATCTGGCCGAAGGCGCCGGCGAGAAACACGACGCAGATGACGCCTGCCAGCGCAATGCTGGCGCGTTCACGATCCGGGGCGAGGCTTTTCGCCATGCCCCAGACCGCCTGCGCCACAACGGCGACGGCAACGATCTTCAGGCCATGCAACAGGCCGGTGCCGACCGGCCCCTCAATGGAGGCGGCAACCATGGCGAAGAAAAAGAGGAGGATGGCGGATGGCAGGGTAAACGCCGTCCACGCCGCCAGCGCGCCAAGCGGGCCTGCCCGCAGCAACCCCAGCGCAAAACCAACCTGGCTGGAGGCAGGACCGGGAAGAAACTGGCAGAGCGCCACGAGATCGGCATAACCCGCCTCATCGATCCATTTGCGCCTAACGACCAGCTCATCGCGGAAATAACCGAGATGGGCGATGGGACCGCCGAAGGAGGTGACCCCGAGTTTCAGGAAGGTTGTGAAAACCTCGCCGGGCGTGCCGTGCTTTTGACTGTCCGCTTCCGTGCGCATGGCCTGTGTTGACGATTTCAAGAAAGAACTCCCTGCGTGCAACGGCTGTTCGTCAACACTGTCGGCCTCAAAATGATTTCGGTATCAGACACTATTACGACAGGGATATGAAGGGGCTGGCTGGGTCGACGCCGGAAAGTCACGCTCACTCTCCGGCGTCTTTGGCAATTATCCGGCGAAGGGCCTATCGCTCGGTCGGTAATAATGCGGCGAAGTGCGAAATCCAGCCATTTTCATCGGTACCGCCGGAGAAACCCGTGGCATCCCAGATGATGTGATGCCTGTTGCTGCCGCTGTGAATGGTCACCGCGGCGGCGATGGGGGTCGGGGATCGCCACGAAAAGTTCCGGTTCGCCCCCGGTGCGAGGTGGCTGAGGGATTCAAGCTGAACATCGTCGAGGAACAGCACCGTGCTCATCTCGGTCTCATAGAGGTTCTCCCATCGCGCCTGCGCCAGCGCATTTGCCGCCTCAACGAGAAGATTGCTCTCACCCACGGGATCGGCCAGGGCCGCCCGGCGCCATGCGGCGAAGATACCAGCGATATCGTCCATATCGAGCCCAAGGCTTGAGAGGAACTCGATGGTCTGGTCATTGCCGAAGGCATCGTAGCCCGCTTCACCGAAGGGCCGGATATGCTTGACCACGAAATTGCTGAGAATTGGCATTTTTATCTCCTTTTGAGCATGAGCCACCTGTTCCCGGACATTTATGTGCGGGGTCGGTTGGCGGGATTTGTGGGTTGATTTGGGTGGTGCCGGGATATCTCCGGCGACAGATGGAAAGGTGGTCGGCTTGCCGCTTAGCCGAAGATGATGGCGACGCGGGCGGGCATTTCCAGGAATTCCCGCAGGCCGATGCGTGTTCTGGTGCCGCCCTGTCCGGCCGGCCATGGATCGAGGATATGAAGCTCCAGATCCTTGCCATTCACGGTGTACCCATAGACGAGGTAGTAATGGATATGCGTGCCGATGACGAAGACGCGGTTGTTATCGATTTCGCGTCTGGCGATATCGGCCGTCAGGCCGTCGACAAAGTGGCCGCCGGTCGTCGTGTGATCGAAGGCATTCCACTGGCTGGAAACCAGCTTGACGATATTGCTGTTCGGATTGGCGCCGCCCAGTTCATTGATGTTGGCGGATTGATCCAGAACCTGCGCCAGCTCCCAGCGCTCCTGAACCTGCGGATCGACGGTCGCGAGCGCTGCGGTATTGCGCCGCGCAATCTCGTATTGTGTGGCTGGGCCGAGCCCGTAATAGGCCCGTACCATCTGTTCGACAGCGGCAAAGCACCAGGCGGCGGTTGCCTGGGCGATCAAGGCGGGAGGGTTGTTGACTGTTGGCATGGTCTTCTCCTTCTTGAAAATGACGGGGCACGGATTGCGCTTCGATGGCGACCGGATACCCGCTTTGATGTTTCACAGGGTGGGTGTTGAGGTTTCGGTGAGGCTGGCCGTCCTGCCGGCATATGCGCCGGCAGGACACTGCCCGTGATCTTCCGGAGGGGACGAGTACCGCTTAAGACCACGGATACGCTTCCTGCCCGGCCGGGACAGGAAATGCAGTCGCGAACAGGATCAGCCGGTTTTGCTCAGATCCTGGCGATAGGCCTGCAGCGACGCGATTTTTGCGTCCGCCGCGGCCTCGCGTTCGGCGACGATGGCCGAGACCTTTTCCGAGGCTTCCGCCATATAGTTCGTGAGATCAGTGCCGGTGAGATATTTCCCCTGCAGCTTGTTGAGCTTCGACCATCCATCCGCAAAGCTGCGGTTGAACCTGTCGCTGACGGTCGCGACCGCATACCATTGGCCGGTCTGCCTGACGAAGAACTCGTTGACGGAGCGGACGAGCTGGGCGAGGCGGTTCTTGCGGATGACCTCCAGTTCGGCCACATTGTCGATCGCCTTGATCTGGTGCTCGGCATCGTCGGCCACGGCCTGCATGAAATCGGCGAAGCTTTTGAAGAAAAAGGCAATTTCCTCAATGATTTCCTTCATGCGTTTCAGCGCCGTGATGCTGACATTGAGGGATTGGACCGCAAGCTTGATCTTGTCGTCCTCGGCCTGTTTCCCCTTGAGCAGAGCGTTGATCTTTATGAGTTCGGCGGCCTGGGTGCGGCGTTCGTTCTCATAGGCTTCCGCCTTGTCGATCATCTTCATCTGCATGTCGCGCAGGCTTGCGGCCTGTTGCTGCTGCTCGTCGGTGAGCTTGCCGAGCCCCTTGTCGAGCGCGTCGAGTGAAGCCTGCAGGCTGGAAATCAGGGTCTGCTGACCTGCAATCTTTTCCTCCTGCGCTTTCAGTTCCGCGGCGCGGGCGGTCAGGCGTTTATCGAGTTCGGCAAGTTCCACGGCCTTGCTCGATTTCGGGTCAGCGCCGTCGGCGTCTTTCGCCAGCGCCGACCTGCTGTCCTCCAGCGATTTGATGTCCGTCTTCAAGCTATCGCGTTTTTCCTCGCTCTTGCGCAGTTCTGCCTTCTGCTCGGAAAGCTTGCTCTGGGTAGCTGCCCCATCCGCCTTTCCGCCGCCGGTTGTCGGTGTGCGCGAGCCGCCGCCCTGCCCCTGCCCGTCGGCATCCTGGCCACCCCTGGACTGTCCTTGAAGCGCGCCGCCGACCGAAGAGGCCAGCATGGAGGCCGGCCCGCCCGCCACCATGGCGATTGCGGGGATGGCGCTTGAAATCATCTGTGCGCCGACCCGGACGATTGACATGATAAAAGCACGCTCCTCGGCCGTATTGGCCCGCTTTTCATATTCGCGGGCCTTCTTTTCGAACTCCGCAACCTGCGCCTTCAGATCATTCACAAGCGCTTCAAGCTGCTGACGACGCGCGTCGGCCTCGCGGATCTCCCGCTCCATCGTCGCCTTGTCTTCCAGACGCTTGCTCAACACCATTTCGCTGGCATCGGTGATCTGCGCCGTTGCCTTGATGATGTCGTCATAGGTGGAGGCGACCTTAAGGAGATCGTCCCGCACGTCCAACGCCTTGTCGCGGATGCTTTTCGCGAGCTTGATCAAATCGTTGGAGACGAAGGCCTTGATCTCGCTTTGGTCATTTCCCTCGCGGACGTCCAGCCACTCCGGGAAGAGATCGTCGACTGAAATGCGGACGCGATTGGCAATATCCATCGCATGCCTCATGGTGATTTCACTGTTCTGCTGCGCCTTTATCAGGCTGTCCATGATGGCGCTGATGCGGCCGCGGATTTTGCCTTCTTCCTGCGGCGTGGTGTTGTAGGCGATGTAGAGCAGGTCGATCGCATTGTCGGTGTCGCGCTTGGCGCGCTCGACATCATAGGTTCCCTGGATCTTGTCGACATAATACCGGACGAGCGCCGTATCCGCTTTGGGAAGGCTGAATTCCGGCTTCGACACGATCGCCTCGACATCGGCGTCGATCGCGCTGTTCAGTTTGGCTTCCCGGCTTTCGAGATTAACGACATTGTTCATTTTCATGCTCCTGTTGATGGGTGGTTATGGAGAGTCATGGGGTTGATCGTTTACGATCCGCACTGCTTCTTCGCGTCATCAGGCAGTCCGGCCTCGGTGGAGGAAATGAACTGCGGCACGTCGTTAGTCAGGCCGTCGATCTCGGCGGACAGCCGGTTGACCTGACGTATTTTCGCGTCGTCAGGATTGACCTCGCGCGCTTCCTTGAGAGCATTGGTGAAGTTGCCGACCTGAGTGTTGAAGTCCTGCACCTTGACATTGATGGTGGAAATCGCCGCTTTGAGCCGGGTGATCTGCTCTTCCAGAGTTTTCACCGCATTCTCGTTTTCCGCGTGGCTCTGCTTTGCCGCCGCAAGCTGGCGGCGATTGTTATCGAGCTGGTTGCGAACGCCTTCAAGAGCCGACCGGGCATTGTCCAGCCGCGGCAGCGCGGTGCGGTAGTCCCTCTCCGCGTCGTTCATCCAGCCAAACGCCTTCACCGCGGCGTCACCGGCCTGGCAAATACCCGGCAGGAAGAAGAGGACCCCGCTGCATATTCTTACTCTCTTGGCCTGCTCGTCCCTTTCCCTTCGGGCTTTTTCGAAGGTGGCCTGACGCGCCCTGACGTTCTCGCTCTCTGATCGAACGAGATCCTCGTAGCCCTTCACGCTGCTTTCGGACTGCACCACCTGCCGTTCCAGCTCGATCTGCAGATACTTGGCCTGCCCCAGCGCCTTTTCGCGGTCGGCGCTGAGCTGCTGCTGCGCCGTCAGATGCTCCATCAGGCACACGGATCGACGGCCGAGCAGCTCCCGGCTTGCTTCCGCCTGCTCCAGTTTCGATTGAAAGACGGCCAGCTGCTCGGCAGACAGGGTGGCCGCATCGGCAGGTGCCACATAGCGCATCGCCGGCAAATCGAACTGCGCCGCGATTGCGACGAGGCCGGCAAAAATAACATGTCGAAGTTGCATCGCTTCATCCTCCTTGGAGAATTGGGGGGGTGGATAAAAAGGCATTGCGAAGCCGGTGGCCGCTCGGCATCGCTGCCGACCGCGCCATGAACCCGGTAGAAACATCTGGATGTCAGCTGGCCCCGGATGCATCCTCTGCAACTTCGTCAAGCCCCAAAAAAACAACCATCAAAGATTGTGTTTCCAGATACCCAACGAAAGATTTCGCATCCATGGACATATAAAAATAGGCAATAAAAACAGGCGATAACATTCTCGTTAGCGCGACTTTCATAAACCGTTTCAAAAGAACACATATTTTAACGCGCCCTTTAACATTCAATTTATGAGAGTATTTTTTAATACCGTTCAATGAGACGGCGGGGGAGTGCAACAAATTGCACATATCCCCATGACCGCAAATTCTGGGCTGTCCCGCCTTCAATGAATGGGCGTAGCCGGCGCATGAAACTCACGCCTTGTATTTCGCCATAAAGTAGTGACGACCTAGAAGCCTACGGGAGAAAGGCATCTCGAAGAGAGATTTCGCAAGTTTCAAAACCGCTCCCGCAGGGGAATTCCGTTCGGCCGCCGCCGGACATGCTTCTCGAGAGGTTGACCCCACTTGCGAACCGGATTCTGAACGACGAGGCTTTTGATGAGGCGGTCACCCACCTTTGCGCGCAGATATCAATCGTGTTTCAGCGGGAACGACGCCTTGTTCGTGCGATCGGCGATTTCGGCGCATTCGCCACCGTTGTGTGCGCTCTCGGGCTGGGGTCTATCCATGGCGGACAGTTCACACTGGCCGCGGTTCAGGCGATCGTCGTCCCGAGAGGGTGGATCTCCAGCCGCAGGACACGGGCGTTGATCGACTGGCTTGAGCTTGAGGGCACGGCACAGCGGCATCCGCCGAGCCACGATAACCGCGAGCGCCCATGGTCGTTGAATGGCTGGCTGGTTCTCGCGGTGCAGACGCTGGCTACGGCCTATCTCGCGGCAGCCTCCCCCTGGGTCGAACATAAGGCAGAGACGCCCGGGATGATGGCGGCCGGAGCAAGCGCCCTTATCGAGGGGGTGAGCTGGCTTTTGAGGCACACGGACGAACTGCATCCGGTCTCGGAGGAAACACGGATGTTTATGGGGCACGCGCCCGGGTTCCCCATCCTGCTGGACCTTGTATTTGCCACCAAAACCAGCGCATTTGATGCAACGGGCTGCGAGTTTTCCCGCAAGGCGGCAGCACGCGCCTACGGTATCAGCCGCGCCCACGTCACGGCGCTGCTGGCGAGGGCAGAGCGACTGAATTTCCTGCGGAGAAACGGCTCCAGAATAGTTCTGGGCGATCAGACATTGCGAAATGTGCAACGCGATCTGGCCTATCAGCTCGCCTTCGTTGTTTTATGGTCGGCGAGTTCCAAACCTTGACGGTCTCCATGGCTCCCTGAGGAAGCAACCATTCTGTCCGGCTGGAATGTTTCCAGCAATCCGCGATAGGGCTTGAGGACCGGCGTGGCATAAGCGCCGCGTTTGGCCGTCGAAAGCCCCATTGCCACCAGCGCTTCCGCCTGCTTGACGGCGGCGGCGACGCCATCGATGACGGGCACGCCGAATTCGCTGCGCAATTCGGCGGTAAGGTCGGCCATGCCGGCACAGCCGAGCACGATCGCCTCCGCGCGGTCATTCTTCAGCGCCAGCGAAATCTCTTCGCGCAGCCTTTCGCGGGCATTCGAGCCGGGCTCTTCCAATGACAGGACCGGAATATCGGCGGCACGGACATTGCAGCGGGAAGACATGCCGTAACGATGGACGAGGTGTTCGAGCGGCAGTCGTGAGCGTTCCATCGTTGTCACGATGGTGAACCTTTGTGCGATGAAGGCGGTGGCGGAAACCGCCGCCTCGCAAATGCCGATGACCGGTATATCGGCAAGTGCACGGGCCGCATCGAGCCCCGTATCATCGAAACAGGCAATGATGGCGGCATCCGCACCGAGCGCCGGAGCCTTTGCAATCTCCAGGAGCAGGCCGGGTACGGCGAAAACCTCGTCATAATATCCCTCGATGGAGACAGGCCCCATGGATGAGGTGACGGCCAGGATTTCCGTTCCCGGATTGGATACACGCACCGCCGCATCGGCGATCGTCTCGGTCATGGATTGCGTCGTGTTCGGATTGATGACGAGGATGCGCATGGTGTGTTTTTTCATCCACGCAAATGGCGGCGGTTCAGGGTGACGATCAGGCCGAGCGTGCCCGCAATCACCAGGAAGGAAAACAGGGTCGTGACGGCGCCAAGCGCATAAAGCACCGGCGTCGTGACATTGGTGGTCATGCCGTAAATTTCCAGCGGCAGGGTATTGTAGGTGCCCGCCGTCATCAGCGTGCGGGCGAACTCGTCATAGGAGAGCGTGAAACCGAACAGGCCGACGCCGATCAGGCTCGGCGCGATCATCGGCAGCACCACATGGGCAAAGGTCTGCCAGGAGGATGCGCCAAGGTCACGGGCTGCCTCCTCATAGGATGGCGAGAAGCGGTTGAACACGGCCAGCATGATGAGCACCCCAAATGGCAGCGTCCAGGTGAGATGCGCGCCAAAAGCTGATGTATACCATGAGGGTTCAAGCCCAAGCTGCTGGAAAAGAACACCAATGCCAAGTGATATTATAATCGACGGCACCACGAGGCTGGCAACCGAAAGATAAAACAAAGGCGTCGCGCCGATGAATTTTCGCCGGAAGGCAAGGCCTGCCAGAAGCGAAACGATGACGGTGACGATCATGACCATCAGCCCAAGCCCGAAGGAGCGGCGGAACGAGCCGCCGAAATCACCGACCGCCTGCTGTTCGAAAAGATTGGCGAACCAGTGCAGCGAAACACTGTTCAGCGGAAAGGTCAGTCCGCCATTCGGCCCCTGAAAGGCAAGGATGAGGATTGCTGACAGCGGGCCGTAAAGGAACAGCACGAAGAGGGCGAAAAAGAAGGCGAGTATGTAAAATTCGCGTCCGCGTTTTTCCGAATGCATGGGTCACAGCTCCTTGCGGATATCGACGATGCGCAGGATGCCCGCGACCATCAGGAGAACGAGGATGAGCAGGATGACGGCGTTGGCGGCCGCCGCCGGATATTGCAGCAGCGACATCTGGTTCTTCATCATCAGTGCCACCGACGCGCTCTGCCCGCCGGACATGACCTGAACCGTGGAGAAATCGGCCATCACCAGCGTCACGACGAAGATGCTGCCAATCGCCATGCCGGGTTTGGCAAGCGGAATGATGACGTTCCAGAGCGTCTGCCAGCCCGTCGCGCCGGCATCGCGCGCCGCTTCAATCAGCGCTTTGTCGATGCGCATCAGCGTGTTGAAGATCGGCGTGACCATGAACAGCGTATAAAGATGCACCATGGCCAGCACCACGGCGAAATCCGAATAGAGCAGCCATTCGATCGGCGCGGGCACGATGCCGGCGCTGACCAGCGTGCTGTTGACCAGCCCGTTGCGCCCGAGAACGGGTATCCAGGAGATCATCCGGATGATGTTCGATGTCAGGAACGGCACGGTGCAGATGAGGAAGAGAACCATCTGCATGGTGGTGGTGCGGATATGGAAAGCGAGAAAATAAGCGATCCAGAAACCGCAGAACAGCGTGATGGCCCAGACGATGGCGGCATATTTCAGGGTATTGAGATAGGTCTGCCAGGTGACCCAGGAACCGAGCGTTTCCAGATAGTTGAAGGTCACGAAATCGGGATACATCTGGGCAAAGTCATAGTCCCAGAAGCTGACGACGGCGATCATGACGATCGGCAGAAGCAGAAAGAAGCCGAGGATCAGGAAAAGCGGCGTGGCCTGAACATAAGACACGAGCTTTTGCGGCAGCACGAAGCTGCGGGGCGGCCTGTCCTTTTTGTCGCTGACGCCGATGAGTCTGACCGTCACCATCATGAAGCCTTTCGCTGGATTTGCTGAAGCACCGGCGGCGATGTCGCCAGCGAGCATGTTGACAAGTCCTCCGCACTCTCGACGTCATCCTCGGGCTTGACCCGAGGATCTAACCACGTCCGATGTGGTGGTTCGTTAGATCCTCGGGTCAAGCCCGAGGATGACGGAGGAGAGGTTGGGGTGCCTGCCGCTTTCAGGACCGGTGACGACAAGCCGCCACCAGTCCTGTGTTTTACATCAGGCCGCGATGAATTCGTTCCAGCGGCGGACCATGTAGCGGTCCTCGTCCATGACGGAGTTCCAGCAGGCGACCTTGCCCATGCGCTCCTCGAAGGAGCCGCCGTCGCGCACGGCGCCCGCCTTTTCCATGACCTTGCCGTCCGGGGCGATGATGTCGCCCTGCGCCGGTTTACCTTCGACCCAGTAACCCCACTCGTCGGCGGACATATGCTCTTTTGCCGTTTCCATGGCGGCAGAGTAATAGCCCTGACGGTTGAGATAAGCGCCGACCCAGCCGGAGGTGTACCAGTTGATATATTCGTAAGCCGCATCGAGCTTGGCGCCGGAGAGGTGCTTCGCAAGGCCAAGACCGCCGCCCCAGGAGCGATAACCTTCCTTCAGCGGCTGATATTTGCAGGCGATGCCCTTGGAACGGACCGCGGCGACGGCGGGCGACCACATGGACTGGATGATGACTTCGCCCGAGGCCATGAGGTTGACGCTTTCATCGAAGCTCTTCCAGAAGGCGCGGAACTGGCCGTCTTTTTTCGCCTTGATGAGGAAGTCGATCGTCTTGTCGATCTCTTCCTTGGTCATGTTGCCCTTGTCGGCATATTTGATGTTGCCCAGGGCTTCCATGATCATCGCCGCATCCATGATGCCGATGGAGGGAATGTTGAGGATCGAGGTCTTGCCCTTGAACTTCGGGTCCATGATATCGGCCCAGCTGGAGATATCGCGGCCGACGAGATCGGGGCGGATGCCAAGCGTATCGGCATTGTAGATGGTCGGGACCATGGTGAAATAATCGGTCTCGCCCTTGGCGAACTTCTTGTCGCCGGGCTTTTCGACGAAACCGACGGTGTGCGGGGCCGTGCCCTGCGCCACGACGCTGTCCGGCTTCAGCTTGCCGTTTTTGAACAGCGGCACGATCTTGTCGTAATATTTCAGCTTCTTGATTTCCATCGGCTGGATGACGCCGGCCGGATAGACCTTCTTCAGGATCCAGTATTCGATATCGGCGATGTCATAGGAATTCGGCTGGGTCACCGCACGCTGGGCGGCGGCGTCGGAATCCGTCGCCGTCATTTCGAGCGTGATGCCGAGATCGGCCTTGCACTTTTCGGCAATGGCGTTGAGGTTCGACACACCCGTGCCGAACTGGCGGATGGTGATCGGGTTCTGAGCCCAGATGGTCGGGAAGCCGGTGATGAGGCCGGAGCCGATCGCCGCACCCGTCGCCGCTGCACCGGCCTTGAGAAGGCCGCGGCGGGAAAGGCCTGTTTTGATCTTTGAGGTATCGGTCATTTCAAAGTTCTCCTCTGGTTATTATTGGGGTCACTTCTCTACCCGGCCGAGCACGATGGCATCGGCCGCATTCCATGAAAGCGGTATGGCGTCGCCGGTCCTGACCGGCTTTTCAAAAAAGGCGGCATCGCTGAGGATGACGTTGAAATCCTCGATACCAGCGCCGCTGACGGCGATCTTCACGCTCGCGCCGCGATATTCGACATTCGAGACGATGCCGGTGAAACCGAAGCCCGGCTGATCCGCCTCCCCCACGCGCACGCGGTCGGTCCGAATGGCGATATCGACCGCGCCATCATGAGGGGCGGTGCCGCTGGCCGTGAATGCGCCGCCGCCAGCCACTTCCAACGTGACGAATTCGTCGGCCTTCTGTTTGAAACGCCCGGAAATGACATTGTGGTCGCCCATGAAACGGGCGACGAAAGCGGTCGCCGGGCGCTCGAATACCTCGCGTGGCGTCGCCGCCTGCTCGATACGGCCATCATTCATGACGACGATGACATCTGCCAGCGCCATGGCCTCTTCCTGGCTGTGCGTGACGTGAACAAAGGTGATGCCAAGCGAGGTCTGCAGCTTCTTCAACTCGGCGCGCATGCGAATTTTGAGGAAAGGATCGAGCGCAGAAAGCGGCTCGTCCAGCAACAATGCCTCGGGATCGGTGATGAGCGCGCGCGCCAGCGCCACACGCTGCTGCTGGCCGCCGGAAAGCTGGGCAGGGCGTCGGCTGGCATAGGGTTCGAGCTGCATCAGCCGCAGCATATCGAGCGCCTTGGCGCGGCGCGTCTCCTTGTCCACACCCTTCATCTTGAGGCTGAAGGCGACATTGTCGATGAGATCGAGATGCGGAAACAGCGCATAGGATTGGAACATCATCGCCGTTCCGCGCCGGGCGGGCGGCAGATCGGTGACCACCACATTGCCCAGCCGGACATCGCCGCTGGAAATGCTTTCATGGCCGGCAATCATTCGCAGCGTCGAGGTCTTTCCGCAGCCGGAGGGGCCAAGCAGGCAGCAATAGCTTCCCGCCGGAATCTTGAGACTTATCGCATGCACGGCAGTGGTGTTGCCGTAGATCTTGGAAACGGAAGCGATGTCGATTGCTGCGGCTTTGCTCATGAACACTCTCCTGCGACAACCTTGTCATGCAGGAGGCGTGCCAATCCGCTTTGCCATTGATCTAAAAGGCGATTTCAGAACGGCTTGCGGACCCGACCGCTCGGCTGCTCAAATTTGCAGCGATTGTTTTCGATTGACTGTAGAAATTGTATGCGATCTTGCCGGGAGATTTACGCGGCGAGGCTGATCGGCATACGCCAAGTTGCCGCTGCCCTACCCGGCCTTGAACCGATCGAACGCCGTCAGATATTTGACCGTCGGATCGGCATCCCAGCGGTAGATTTCTGTCCGGAGAAAATGCAGCTCTTCTTCGAGCCTTTCCTCCGGCAGTTCCACCCACCAGGATTTCGGCCGGCCATCCGACCCGTCCGACCAGCGGTAGCCGCGCTTTTTCAGGTGATCCTTCATCTCGAACGGGCTGTTTTCCGCGTAGATGCGGACCCTTGACAGCCGGCTTGCCTCGTGGAGCTCCGCAAAGGGCGTTCCTGTCTGGCCGGGACGCTCCTGTTCCAGCACCTCCAGCAGCGCGAAACAATCATCGACAGCACGGTGGCCATCGTGGAAATAGCCGGATTGGCCGATCAGATAACCGAGCTTGTTGCCTTCAAAGCCCCGTGCCCGCCAGTCTATCTCCTTTACGGAACAGGCCCAGGCCTTGTCGCGGAAGATCGGCGAGAAGGTCTCGCAAAAGGGACGGTCGAAGCCGGCATTGTGGGCAATGATCAGATCGGCATCTGTGACAAGCGAGGTCAGCCGGTCGATGTCTATCGTCTGTCCGGCAACCATGTCATCGGTAATACCTGTCAGGCGCGTGATCTCTTCGGGAATGGCAACGCCCGGCTGTCGCAGACCGCCATAGATGCCGGTGACATCGCCGATCATCCCCTGATCATCGAATGTGAAGGCGATGACGCCGATTTCGATGATCTCATCGGTTCGATGATCAAGGCCGGTCGTCTCGGTATCGAGGATCACGCCTCGGCGGGGGAAACCCGGCCGCGGCCGCTCGATGACCGCGCGGGGCTGCAACCTGCGCAGGATACGGTAGTTGCCGGTGGATTCGAGATATCCGGCCAGAGCCTCATCGTCAGGAACCGTCTTCTGTGTCGTTTCCCGTCCAGCCGCTTTTCGCTCTTTTTCGGCCTTTGGAAGCCGCGCGGCTGCGGGAGCGAAAAAATCCAACTGGGAGGTCATTATGGTCCTGTCCGCCTTGGCCGGAAATTGAGATTGAGTAGTGCAGCATATGCGCAGAGGCTTAACGTCACAACAGCGGTTACCGTCATCCACAGAAACCGGGTCACATCTGCTGGAAGGGCGTGGCCAAAGCACGGTCAATGGCGCAGCACCACGGCAATCAGCAAAACCATTTTAACATGATTATTTCAGTTAAGTATTGAAATGAGTCGCCGTGCGGGGTATCGCCTCAAACGCAATCCTCAGGTCGGTCATGACGCAACGCGACGACAAATTCCTTTCGGCATTCCTGAAAACGCAGTCGGACATCAAGCGATATCTGACGCGGATGACGGGTTCCCGGGAGGATGCCGAGGATCTTGCCCACGAAGCCTGGATCAAGCTGGCGAGGAACAGTTCGAATGCGTCCGAAGCCCCCGTGCCCTATCTCAAGCGGATTGCAAGGTCGCTTGCAATCGATCACGGGCGCGGCCGCAAGCACCGCGCAACGACCGAACAGATCGAGGATGCCCTTTCAATTCGCGACGCACAGCCGGGACCGGACCAGCAGGTGATCGATCGCGACCAGATCCGGGAACTCATGCGCGTCATCGGCGAGTTGCCGGATCGCCAGCGAAAAATGCTTGTCGCAGCCCGGCTGGAGTTTCGCCCCCATGCCGAGATCGCGGAGGAATTCCATGTCTCGACCCGCACGGTGGAAATGGAAATCAACCGCGCGATCAATTACTGCATGGAGAAAATGGGACATGAGCGACGCAGATAATTTTCGGATTTCCGGTTGCCAATCGTTAGAGCTAATGAGGTTCAGGTGAAAAATTCCTGCACCAAGGCGCGCTTTTGATAGGGGTTGAGTGTTGAACGACGGATCCGAGGCGCTCAGAAGGAAGGCCACATCCTTTATCGTCAGGCTGCACTCCGGCGCGGCAACGGTTGAGGATACGGAGGCGCTCAGCCATTGGCGCAACCTCAGTGCCGACCACGAACGCGCCTTCATCGAGGCGTCGGCGCTTTGGCGCAATCTCGGTCCGGCTCTGCAAGCCGAAACGCGCACGCGTGTAGCTGTCACCTCCAGACGGTCTTTCATGATTGGCGGCAGCCTGGCAGCCGGCCTTGCCGGCGTCGCCGTCGCGCTGCCGGAACTTGGTTACATGCCGTCCATGGGCGCACTGCTTGCAGATTTTTCAACGGGGGTTGGCGAGCAGCAGAATGTGACCCTGCCGGACGGGTCGACCGCCTTTCTCGATGGTGGCACGGCCCTGTCTCTCGACGGTGAACGGCGGTTCGATCTGACGGCGGGCGCTGCGGTCTTCACCGTCAGGCAGGCATCCGACATGCCATTTGTCGTGAATGCCGGCGCCGGTTATGTCGAGGCCTCCGGCGGCTCGTTCAGCGTGACACACAACGCCAGCGGCGTAACGGTGGAATGCCTGTCCGGCCCGCTTACCGTGCACTGTCTCGGCAATGCGCAGCTCCTTCCCGGCGAGGCAATCGCCTATGCGAGTTCGGGTCTCAGGGAAAAATCCGCAATCGACCTTGAAACCGCCTCCGCCTGGCGCGAAGGCCTGCTGGTCTTCAACAACCGCCCCCTCGAAGACATCGTCGCCAGCCTGAACCGGCACCGGCGCGGCAAGATCATCATCACACGCGAAAGCCTTCGGTCCCTGCATGTCTCGGGCGTTTTTCAGCTCGACCGGCCACAGGACATTATCGCCCATCTTGAAGAGACCCTGCATCTGCGGGCTATCGGTGCCGGCGGGATACTTCTTCTCGTCTGAAACCGGTTCAGAACCGCTTCGCTGCCACAGATTTCGTAGGATTCGGAAAATATTACCAAAAAACTCCAGAAATCTTTTCGGGTTTCTGCGCCTCGGTCGTCCTCCCTATCAGAGGCCGCATCGTCGCGGCGAAACTGAAGGGGTTACGGGGATGAATTTATTGGCGGCGGGACAAAAATCCGGTAGTCGCGCAGCGCGCTTGAGGCTGGCGGCATTCTGCGCATCGCTGGCATGCTCCGTCTCTTTTTACGCGCACACCCAGGCTCATGCGCACGAGCTGCGCCAGTTTTCCATTCCCGCGGGCCCTCTCGACGTGGCCCTGACGCGATTTGGCGCGGCAAGCGGCATACAGATTCTCTACGATGCGTCTTTGACGAAGGGGCTGAAAACCTCCGGCGCGGCCGGTACCCTTCAGCCGCGCGATGCGCTCGGCAAGCTTCTGGACGGCACCGGTCTGAGCTTCCGCTTTACGGCACCCGATCGCGTGACGGTCTCCAACGCATCGCAGGCGCAGGCGACCTCGGCGGACGGTTCGCTCGTACTCGAAACAATCACCGTCACCGGCAAAAGCGGGCGATACGGCAGCCCTGACGCACCCTACGGAACCGACGCGCCGACGGCCTATATTTCGGGCGAGGATATCGACCGCTTCCGCGGCTCAAGCCCGGCCGACATGTTTCGCGGCACGGCTGGCGTCATGTCCGGCGAGGCGCGCAACGGCGCGGGCGCCATCGATGTCAATATTCGCGGCATGCAGGGAATGGGCCGCGTCGCCACGACGATAGACGGCGCCGAGAATTCCGTGACGGTCTATCAGGGCTATCAGGGCGTCTCTAACCGCACCTATGTCGATCCCGATTTCATCGCCGGTGTGGACATTACCAAGGGGGCCGATGCCTCTTCCTTCGGCAATGCCGGATCCGTCGCGATGAGGACGGTCGGTGCCGATGACATCGTCAAGGATGGTGAGAAATGGGGCCTCAAGGTCAAAGGCGGCTTTGGCACCAATTCGTCAAGCCCGAAGGACGGCGCGCTGGGCGGTTACAGCTACCAGTCCGGTGCGGGCACCGCGACGCCGTCTGCCGACGGCATGGACCGGCCCGCCTTCCTCAAGCCAACGACCGGCTCGGGCAGCGTGATCGGCGCCTATAAGGGCGAAGACATCGATGTTGTTGCGGGCTACGCGCATCGTCGCCAGGGCAACTACCACGCCGGCAGCCATGGCCCCGTCGCCTCTCCGAAAAACATAGGCGACACGAAATATTGGGGCGGCATTCTTCCCAACACGATGATCAATGAAGGCCTGGTCAACTATCGCGGGGGTGAGGAAGTCCTCAACACCGAACTGGAAACGCAATCTCTTCTGGCAAAAGTGACCGCACGCCTTTCGGACGACCAGACATTCCAGATCGGTTATATGGGATATAGAAGCGAGGCCGGAGACCGGCTTGCCTCGCGGCTGACGTCGAATACCGGACAGGCGCAGCAACAGGAACAGACGGTCAGCACCAGCCTCGACACGTTCACGGCGAGATACAACTGGAACCCCGAGGATAATGATCTCATCGACTTCAAGTCGAATTTCTACTTCAACCACCTCGAAGTCCGAAATCCCGTGCGCGGAGGCCGCGGACTGACGCCCGAAAAAATCGGCCTGCCATCCGGTTTCCGGGTCGGCACCGACACCAATATGTGGGGCGCGGAGATCACCAACCGCTCTCAGTTCAGCTCGGATTACGGCGACTTCGATCTGAACTACGGCATTTCCTACCGGGCCGAGGACACCAATGGCAGCGAGCACGCCGCTGTTCTCGAGGGTTGGCTGACGCCGCGCGATGCCATTCGTCATGAAGGTGCCGCTTTCGCCAAGGCGGCCTACAAGCCCGTTGACTGGCTGACCCTCAATGGCGGCCTGCGATACTCGCATTATTGGCTCAAGGATCGATTTGACCCCTACGAAAAATATCAGGCCCAGGGCAAACCCATCGGCCTGACCGTGGATGACGGGGGTTTCAGCCCCTCTGCCGGCGTGACGGTGGAACCGTTCGACAATACGCAGTTCTACGCCAACTATTCGAATACGCTCAGATCGCCATCCATCATCGAATCCGTCTCCGCCTTCAACAGCGTGATCGCCAATGCCGGCGTCCAGCCGGAGCGATCCAGCAACTGGGAAATCGGCACCAACATCATTCGCGACGGCATTCTGTCCGACGACGATACCGCCATGATCAAGTTCGGTTATTTCAATTGGGACGTGAAGAATTACATCTCGCGCACCGTGGTGACCGAACCGGTGCTGACCCTGAATATCGGCAACATTCCCCGGGCTAAATTTTCAGGTCTCGAACTCTCCGGCCGTTATACCAATGGCGGCTTTTCGGCGGACCTTTCGGCCAATTATTTCCTGAATGTCGAATATTGCCGCACGACACAGACCTGCGACAGCAAGTCCCTCTACGGCGACTATGCGACCAACCATGTTCAGCCGGAATATACGGTGGACCTGACGCTCTCGCAGAAATTCCTCGAGGACCGGCTGACGGTCGGCGGCCGCATCTCCTATGTCGGACCGCGCGCCATCGGTCACGGCGATGTCACGGCGCAGGGCGCCTCCGAATTCATCGCTCTCGTGGACTGGGAACCCTATACGCTGGTCGACCTGTTTACCGAATACAAGATCAACGACAACATGACCGCGAGCCTGCGCGTGGAAAACCTGTTCGATCGTTTCTATGTGGATCCTCTCGGCCTCGTCACACAGCCGGGACCGGGCCGGACGATCTATGCCAGCCTTACGGCAACCATTGGCGGCGGCGAAGCCCTGCCCGGCCTCTCCCCCTTCAGCAGCCCGACGAACAACGCCTTCGTTCGCGACTGGACCGGCTTTAATGTGGGTGCTCATGCGGGCAGCGATTTCCTGAATATCGCAGGCAGCACGACCTCTCTGGATGGAACGTTCAGCGATGCAGCCGCGCGGGAATCCGCCGATTTCAACATGCGCGGCGGCGCATTCGGGCTGCATGCGGGTTATGACCGGCAGCTCGAAAACGGCTTCGTCGTCGGCGTCGAGGCCGATTACACCAAAACCTATCTTCGCGGCATCGAAAAGTTCGCCTCCACCGATGCAACACTGGCGAAAAACGGGCATGTGGACGCAACCACCAGCTACGACATCGACTGGACTGCCGGGTTGCGGGCAAAGCTTGGTTACGCCGTCAACGACAGGCTGCTGGTTTATTCGACCGCCGGCCTGGCGCTTGCCCGGGAAACCCAATGGCGCGACCAGTATATCTCAGACAGTGCGAGCGCTACCAACCCCATGGGTTCCGAAACAACGGCGTTCTTCGTCGAGAAGGCCTCCGGCACACGAACCGGCTTCACCATCGGGCTTGGCGCGGAATATGCCCTGAATGAAAACTGGTCGATCAGGGCGGATTACAGCTACAGCCATTTCCGCGCCAAATCCTTCAAGTTCAAGAATGCCCGCGCCGGCACCGGCAAGGACTACCAGACCAGCGAGCAGACCGGCACCGAGATGATCGACCCCGGTTTGGCCAATGATCCCAATATGGCCTGGCTTTGCGCCATCTATCCGGAAGTCTGCGCTCCCTATGAATCGCCGGTTTACGAATATGTCGACCACGCCGGCACTTCGGGAATAACAAACGGCCGCAATGCCTCTAATTCGCTGAACATGCATGCCATCAAGGTCGGGCTGAACTATCGCTTCTGAGCCCCCTTGCAACCTCCTGAGCTGCGTTCCGCCCCCGGAGCGCGGTTCAGGAGGCCGGACGATTTAGAATATTTTCGCAACTGGCCGGATTACCGATGATCTCGCTCGTCCTGATGGTGGAAGCGGCGTCCGCAGTGATCTTGATGATGCAGTCGCGGCGGTGCTCCTTGATCTTCATGCCCTCGGTTTCCGATATCTGCGCCTGGCCATTGACGGTCTTATATTCGCGCCTGTTGCTGAGGCCGGCATAGGTCTCGACATCGACCTTCAGCCAATAGGACTCGGTTGCGCCGTTTTCGATGATGACCTTGTTCGGACGGCCAAGTCTGGCGATGGCGGCGTCGCGGGGCTGTCCCACAAAGCCTGCGACGGTGCGGGAAATCTCCGTCTGCCCGGTGGTGGAGCAGGCGCTGACGATTGCCAGCGCAGCCGCCAGGCCTCCGGTTTCAAGCCATCTCATTTTTAATGCTTCCCCTCGTAAAATGCCTGTGGTCGCACAAGACGCGACCATGGCCCGGGCGCAAATCTAGGGTCGATGGTTTGCCGCTGGAAGGAGGCGCAAACGAAATGCCGATCAACTTGTTATGATCGGCTTAAAATGACAGTCGCCTACCTGTTGCGAAACACGGTGCAGGGAACGCCGGCCTGCCGGATTGCACCGCAAAGCTGATTGGCTTCACCACGTGTTTCGCGGCCGATGCGGGCGGCATAACGCGGGCGCGAACCGAAATTCCCGCCGCGTTGGCGCACGATCAAGGCTCGTTCAGCGTTAAGCGGCTCTGCCAGCTGACCTATCGCACGGGTGAAAAGCCGGTTTGCCACCGCCGGATTATAATGCGCGGCAAGCTGCACGCCCCAGGGCGCCCAGTCGGCCGAGGAAATCAGCACGGGATCGTTCATGGTGCGGGTATCGGCCAGCTTCAGGCAGGCATCGATGAAGGACCTGCTGTCATCCAGCGCCGGGGCCGCCTTTTCCGGCGGATTGTCCTTCCAGCTTTCCACGGGGTATCCGGTAATCGCAAAGACATAATCCCGGGTTTCCATAGGCAGGCGACCGGTGGCGATGAATGTCCGCAATCCCGCCTCGCCCGCATTATAGGCCGCCGCCGCAAGACCGAAATTCCCGAATTGCGTCTTCAGCTCCGACAGATAACGCGAGGATGCCTCAAGCGCGGCGATGATGTTGAAACTGTCTTCAAGGCCGCGCAGTCTGGCGGTTCCCGGCATGAACTGGGCGATGCCCTCGGCGCCCTTCGGGCTGACGGCATCGGCCCGGAACAGGCTTTCCCGCCAGATGAGCCGGGCGAAATAATCCGGCGGAACGGCATGGCGCCCGGCCAGAACCTCCATGGCATGACACAGGTCATTATTGTAGCTGCCGACGCGGATGCACAATTCCGGCGCAACGTCGTGGGCGTAAGCGCAGGACGCCTTTTTCTCTGCCGGCTCTTCCGCCCCGGCTACGCCAGAGCTAATGGCCAGCAGACAGAAGGCAAAAGCTAGGCGGCCTGTCGATATCCCTACCAAGCGAACGTCCCCGAAAACTCCACACGCGATGTGCCGATTATCAGCCAATCGATACGATATGCCCAGAGCTTCGGCTGTTCTTCAACGGAAGTTTCGGTTTTTCGGTCTTTTCTCGGCCTTTCCTCATTCCTGTGCCTTCTCAAAAATGAGGAGGCCGGGACGTCGGTTAACGAATGTCACGGCCTCAAACTGGACCCACCTATACGCGAAGCGCTCTAAAAGTCCTGCCATTCCTCATGTTTGGCAGCGACTGCAGCCGAACCGCGTGCCGCAAGCGCACGGGATGCGGGACGTCGCGAACTGATCGGCGCAGTTTGCTGCCCTAAGCTGATGCGCGAAGACGATGCCGATCGCGTCGCGTCATCGAAGCGGAATTGCCCGAGAAGCTCGAACAGGGCCGCCGCTTCCAGTGCAAGGCTATGGCTGGCGGCCGTCTGCTCCTCCACCATCGCGGCATTCTGCTGCGTTCCCTGATCGACAGTGTTGACCGCCTGGTTGATTTCGGCAAGAGCGGTGGACTGTTCACGCGCGGCTTCCACGATCGCCACGACGTTTGTGTTGATATCGCGTACCTGCGCCGCAATCTCCTGCAGGGCGGAGCCCGCTCTGGTGACGAGGCCGACACCGTTTTCCACCTGCGCGCCGGATGCGTTGATAAGGCTCTTGATTTCCTTCGCGGCCGTTGCCGAACGTTGCGCGAGTTCGCGCACCTCCTGCGCGACCACGGCAAACCCCTTGCCCGCCTCACCCGCGCGCGCGGCTTCCACACCTGCATTCAGGGCCAGCAGATTGGTCTGGAAAGCGATCTCGTCAATCACGCCGATGATATTGGAAATCTCGCGCGACGATTTTTCGATCTGGTCCATCGCCCCGATCGCATCCCGCACCACCGCGCCCGAATGTTCGGCATGGTCGCGGGCACGGGTGACGATCTTTCCCGCCTCTTCCGCCCGGCGGCTTGAATCATTGACGGCGGTGGTGATCTCTTCAAGCGCTGCGGCCGTTTCCTCGATCGAGGCGGCCTGTTGCTCCGTGCGTCTGGCAAGATCGTCGGCCGCCGAGCGTATTTCATTCGAGCCGGAAGAAATGGCGCCGGCATTTTCAGAAACCAGCGTCATGGCCTTTTTCAGCTTTTCCGAGGCCGCGTTGAAATCTGTCCGCAGCCTTTCAAGCGAAGGAATGAAGGGTTTATCGATGCTCTGCGAGAGATCGCCTTCGGCAAGCTCGGTCAGAGACTGAGCGAGTGTCTCGACATTTTCCACGCGGCCGGTCACGTCGGTCGCAAATTTGACCACCTTGAACACCTTGCCGTTCAGATCGAAGATTGGGTTATAGGAGGCCTGAATAAAAACCCTGCGGCCACCCTTGCCGAGCCGCATGAACTCATCCGCCACGAGATCACCCCCGGCGAGCCTTTTCCAGAATTGCGCATAGTCGGCAGATTGCGTGTAGGCGGGCTCGCAGAACATCCGATGATGCCTGCCCTGCACTTCCGCCAGCGAATAACCGAGGGCCGACAAAAAATTCTCGTTGGCCGTCAGCACCTCGCCGCTCGGGGAGAATTCGATGATGGCCTGCGCCCGCGACAGGGCATCGATCTTGCCGGCATCTTCCGCCGCCTTCAGCTCGCGCGCGGTAATATCGGTGGCAATCTTGACCACTTTCACCGGCTTGCCGCGGCGAAACACCGGATTGTAGGAGGCCTCGATCCAGATTTCCCTGCCGCCCTTGCCGATGCGCTTATATTGCCTTTGATCGAACTCGCCTGCCGAAAGCTTTGCCCAGAAGGTCTTGTAGTCCTGCGAAGACACCTCAGCGGGTTCGACAAACATGCTGTGATGCCTGCCGACGATTTCCGAAAGCTCATAACCGAGCGCGCGACAGAAGTTCTCATTGGCGGTGAGAATCTTTCCAGACAGATCAAATTCTATGATGGCTTGAGATTTAGAGAGCGCGGCCATAACCGCGAAAGCATTGGCACCACGATCAAGAAAACTCACGTGCGATCCTCCGATGGCAGCTAAATGGTTTCCGCTGAAATAATTATCGAATACTACGTTTTCCTCATTAAATAATACTTAATGATAAGGTTTATGCTCTCCGTTCAGATTTAATTGCTACCGGCGACCTTCGGGTCGTCCGCTGTTCTTCAGAGGGAATCCTACACAGCCTTCAAGTCACGCGAGTGAAGTAATAATGATGGATATTTGTATCTATACTCCGGATATGAGCGAGTCGAAAAACGCTGTCCTTGACGTTGGGACGGTGGAGCTTGCCAATGTTTGGGGGAACCATGATTGACATCATAGCCGTGCTCGCAGTCTGGGCATATATCGCCGGGTTTCTGCTCTTGACGGCGCGACTGGCGAAACAGATGGGTGAGCCTGTCTGGCTTTTTGCAAAAGGCCGCGAAAGGCAGGCTATCCCTGCCATGCTTTTCCGTCTTGCCTTTCTTCTCGGCGCCATTCTGCCCCTCGTCAGTCTGTGGCTGGGGCCGCAGCAATCCGGCTTTCTTCTAAGCCGCTGCGATCTCGGTTTGGCAATCCGCATTGCCGGTATGACGATGGTTCTGGCCGGAGGTCTGATCGCGCTTTATGCGCAGCATTACATGGGCAAGTCATGGCGCATCGGCGCGGCTGAAGGTCACCTTGGCGCGATCGTGGATACCGGCCCGTTCAGCCTTTCCAGAAACCCGGTCTTTGCCGGGCAGATCGCGCTGTTTGTTGGGCTGGTCTTGGTGTTCACAACGGTGCTGCAGCTTGCCATCGCCATTGCCCTCGTCATCGCCGTGATGCTGCAGGTAACGATTGAGGAACGGGTGCTGAGCAAGGAACTCGGCCCCTCCTATGACGCCTACCGCCAAAGGGTGAGGCGGTGGTTGTGACGGCGACCTGCAGTTCCCTGAAAAATGGCGGTGTTGCCCAACCCCTGGGAACGTTCGCCCGGCAGCTGCATTCTATGCCGAATGGGGGAGCCGACACCGGCCGGTCAATCTCCTTGCCGCTGACAGGCAGGGCGAAAATCAGCTTTCAATTTGGAGGAACACGCCATGAAGAAGAATGTGATCTGTATCTGGTATGACAAGGATGCCGAGGCCGCCGCCAGATTTTATGCCGAGACCTTTCCCGACAGCACCGTCACCCATGTGTACCGGGCGCCGAGCGACTATCCCTCCGGCAAGGAAGGCGACGTTTTGATGGTGCAGTTCACCGTTGCCGGCGTGCCCTGCATCGGCCTCAATGGCGGACCGACCTTCAAACATAGCGAGGCCTTCTCGTTTCAGATATCGACCGAAGACCAGGAAGAGACCGACCGCTACTGGAACGCCATCGTCGGCAATGGCGGTGAGGAAAGCGCCTGCGGCTGGTGCAAGGACAAGTGGGGCATTTCCTGGCAGATCACCCCGCGCGTGCTGATGGAGGCCATGGCAGCCGGTGGTGCGGAGGCTAAACGAGCCTTCACCGCGATGATGGATATGAAGAAAATCGATGTCGCCGCCATTGAGGCCGCACGCCGCGGTTGACTCCGAGAGACTATTCAGCAGCAAGTAGCGAAATGAACTGCAAGCCGGAATCCCCTGAAAAATAAGGGAAAATTCTCTTTAACGGCTTTTATCGCGCCTGTTTTGCCGCGCAGATATCTCTGCGCGGCCAGTCATCATAAAACGTTCAACAAAATGTAAGCGATCCGTCAAAGACGGCTGTTAGCAGAGCCCGTGGCTTCGTGCTGGGAACATGATGTTCTTGCCGATCATGCCATCCATCCATCAACGGGGCTCAACTCATGAAATCTTCCGCTCTGACCTCTTTTGTGGCCGGCGTCGCCATCGCGGCCGCCTTCGGCGCCACGGCCGCCCACGCAGAAAAGACCAAGTTCGAATTCTGGTACGGCCTTTCGGGCGATCTCGGCGATCGCGTGCAGGACACCTGCAAGAAGTTCAACGAATCGCAGGCTGAATTTGAAATCGTCTGCACCTCGCAGAACGACTATGACGCCACGCTGCAGAACACCATCGCCGCCTACCGCGCCAAGAAGCAGCCCGCCATCACCCAGATCTACGACGCCGGCACGCTGGACATGATGCTGTCCAAGGCTTTCGTTCCGGCCAAGAAGCTGATGGCCGACAATGGCTACAAGATCGACTGGAACAACTATTTCCCCGGCATCGCCAATTATTATGCGACGGCTTCGGGTGAGCTGAACTCCTTCCCGTACAATTCCTCCACGGCGATGTTCTATTACAATGTCGACGCCTTCGAGAAAGCCGGCATCACCTTCAAGCCCGACACGTGGGAACAGGTTGAAGAAGCCGCCAGAAAGCTGAAGACCGCCGGTTTCGAATG
The DNA here is from genome assembly GCF_018873185.1 of Rhizobium sp. X9. Lineage (NCBI taxonomy): Bacteria > Pseudomonadati > Pseudomonadota > Alphaproteobacteria > Hyphomicrobiales > Rhizobiaceae > Rhizobium > Rhizobium sp. X9. The sequence continues at coordinate 30,811 of NZ_CP071312.1, forward strand.
CCCGCTGGCCTTCAACTTCGACACCTGGATGCTGATGGAGCAGTTCTCCGCCATCCACAACCAGCCGATCGCCACCAAGGGCAACGGCTATCAGGGCCTTGATGCCGAACTGACGATCAACAAGACGAAGTTCGTGGATCACGTCAAGTTCTTCAAGAAGATGCAGGACGAGAAGCTGTTCGTCGTCAAGACGAAGCAGCTCGGCATGGACATCCTGCCCGCCTTCACCTCGCAGACCTGCCAGATGTTCATGACCTCCATCGCCAACCACGGCACCGTCGGCAAGACCATGCCGGAAGGCGCAAAGTGGGACGTCGCCATGCTGCCGGTCTGGAAGGGCACCGAGCGTCACAATTCGCTCGTCGGCGGCGCTTCGCTCTGGGTCATGGCCGGTCGTCCGGACGCAGAATACAAGGGTGCAGCCGCATTCCTGAACTTCATCGCCCAGCCGGACATGGTTGAATGGTGGTCCACGGTCACCGGCTACATCCCGGTCACCAAGACCGGCTTCGACGCCATGAAGGCCAACGGCTTCTACGACAAGGCTCCCTATAAGGGCCGTGAAAAGGCGATCGAAAGCCTGACGTTTACGCCGCCGTCCGAATATACCCGCGGCATCCGTCTTGGCGGTTTCACGCAGATCCGCAAGGAAGTCGCCACCTCGCTCGAAGCCATCTTCATGCAGAATGCCGACATCCAGGCTGAACTCGACAAGGCTGTCGAGCGCTCGAATGCTGCTCTTCGCCGCTTTGAAAAGACCTATGCCGGCGCCAAGCTGAACTAAGCTTCCAGCCCGACTTCGAAGGACTTGCCCGTGATGCCTCGCTTCACGGGCAAGTCCGCCCATTTCTCCAGTAATGCCGGTTTTTTCATGGAAAAGCGCGCCGTCTTCAAAAGCACGTGGTTGCCCGTGCTGTTCGCCCTGCCGCAGCTTCTGCTGATCTTCCTGTTCTTCTACTGGCCCGTGGCAGCGGTCATCAACTGGGCGTTCACGCTCGAACCACCCTTCGGTGGCGCGGCAGAGTTCGTCGGTCTCGCCAATTTCGAGGAAACCTTTCTCGATCCGCTTTACTGGCATTCGGTGCTCGTCAGCATGGTCTTTGCCATTGCCGGGCCTGTCTTCACCATCCTGATCGGCCTCGTTCTGGCGCTTTGTGTCGATCGAGCGCTGCCCGGTTCCGGCTTTTTCAGGGTGCTATACATCCTCCCCTATGCCATTGCCGGACCCGCCGCGGGCATGGCCTTCCGCTTCATCCTGTCGCCGGAACGCGGTCTTGCCGCCTCGCTCAACGCCTGGTGGCCGGACATCTGGAACCCGGCCAAATACGGTGAACACGCGCTGATCCTCGTCATCGTCATCTTCATCTGGAAATGGGCGGGCTACACCTTCATCTTCGTGCTCGCCGGCCTGCAATCGGTGCCGCGCTCGCTGACGGAGGCGGCCGCCATGGACGGCTCCGGCCCCATTCGCCGCGCGATCGACATTCAGGTGCCGCTGCTTGCCCCCACTTTGTTCTTCCTCACCGTCATCATGATGACCGAGGGTTTCGTCGGGGCCGACACGTTCGGCATCGTCGCCACCACCACAGAAGGCGGCCCCAACCGCGCCACCGAGGTGATGGTTTACCGTATCGTCAGTGAAGCCTTCGAGGGACTGAATTACTCCGGCGCCTCGGCGCAGAGCATCGTTCTCATCGGCCTCATCATGGTTTTCACCTTCATCCAGTTCCGCTTCGTCGAGCGGCAGGTTCATTACAAGTGAGGCCGCGATGATCCAGCGTACCCCCTTTGCCGACGCCCTGACCTATGTTCTCATGGTCGCCGGCTTCTTTTTGCTCATAGGCCCCTTCATCGTCGTCATTTCCGGCGCCAGCCAGTCGGTGCAGCAGGTCAACAGCGTGCCCTTCAGCTTCATGCCGCAGGGCGAACTTTTCACCAATGCCGCCACGGCCTGGCAACGTGCCAATCTCGGCAATGCCCTCCTGAACAGCATGATCATGGCCACGCTGGTCACGATCGGCAAGGTGGCCCTTTCGGCCTGCACCGCCTTTGCCATCGTGTTCTTTCGCTCGCCGTTGAAACACTTCTTCTTCTGGACGGTCTTCATCACCCTGATGCTGCCGCTCGAAGTGCGCGTGGTGCCGACCTATTCGGTGGCCGCCGATCTATTCCAGCCGTTCCGCTCCATTCTTGGGCTGTTCGGCATCGAGGTCTCGGTCGAGTGGAACCTTCTCAACTCCTATTCCGGCCTCACCTTGCCGCTGGTCGCCACGGCGACCGGCACGTTTCTCTACCGGCAGTTCTTCATGACGATCCCCGACGAACTGGCCGAAGCCGCCCGCATGGATGGCTCGGGCCCGGTGCGTTTCTTCGTGGAAATGCTCCTGCCGCTGTCGCGCACCAACATGGCGGCGCTCACCACCATCATGTTTGTTTATGCCTGGAACCAGTATCTGTGGCCGCTGCTGATGATCACCGATCCTTCCTACAAGACGGTGATGATGTCGCTGCGCGCGCTTCTGCCCGCCGAGGACGGCATACCGGACTGGAACGTCACGCTTGCCGGTTCCCTCATCATCATCCTGCCGCCGCTTCTCGTCGTGGCCTTCCTGCAACGCTGGTTCGTCCGCGGCCTCGTCTCGTCCGACAAGTGACGACGGGTCGAGTGGCTTTCAACAACAAGGTTCTCCTATCATGGCTCAGATCGATATTCGCCAGGTCCGCAAATCCTACGGCAAGACCCCGACCCTGCACGGCGTGGATCTTTCTTTCCAATCCGGCGAGTTCGTCGTCATCCTCGGCCCCTCGGGCTGCGGCAAATCCACTCTTTTGCGGATGATCGCCGGGCTGGAGGAGATCACGTCAGGTGAAATCGCCATTGGCGGCCGTGTCGTCAACACGCTGGAGCCGCGCGAGCGCGGTTGCGCCATGGTGTTCCAGAATTATGCGCTTTATCCGCATATGTCGGTGGCCGGCAATATCGGTTATGCGCTGAAGGTCGCAGGCGTGCCCAAAGCCGAGCGCCTGCGCCGCATCGAAGAGACGGCAAAGATCGTCGGCCTTTCCGATTATCTTGAGCGCAAGCCTGCCGCGCTTTCCGGCGGCCAGCGACAGCGCGTGGCCATGGCCCGCGCGATCATCCGCGAACCACAGGTATTCCTGTTCGATGAGCCGCTGTCCAACCTCGACGCCAAGCTGCGTGTCACCATGCGCGCCGAAATCCGCAAGCTGCACCAGCGCCTGTCCGCCACCTCCGTCTTCGTCACCCACGACCAGGTGGAAGCGATGACGCTGGCCGACCGGCTGGTGGTGATGAACAAGGGCAATGTCGAACAGGTCGGCCATCCGCTCGATATCTATCATCGCCCGGCCAGCACCTTCGTCGCCTCCTTCATCGGCTCACCGGCCATGAACCTCTTCACAACCCGGGTAGAGGTCGAATCTCCTTCCGTGATGCTGGCGGGCACGCCGGTGAAACTGTTTCCTGAAACCAGCCTCGAACTGCGCGGCCGTGATGTGATCGTGGGCATCCGCCCGGAACAATGCCTGGTCAGCACGGATGGCGCCGGCGTGCCGGCAACCGTCGATTTCGTCGAAGAACTGGGCTCCGGCCGCATCGTGCATGCCGATATCGCCGGCGAGACCTTCTCCGCTGCCATCGGTGAGGATCTCTCGGTAAAACCCGGCCAGCGCATCCACCTCGACCTGCCCGCCGCCCACCTCCACTTCTTCGACCCGGCCACCGGCAAACGGATCGAGACGGAAGGAGCGATCGAGACCACCCGCATCGGCAACGAGAAGCTGCTGGCGGTTTGAAAGCGGTATGAGAGCGGGTCGGATATCGCCGGCCCGCTTCTGTTTTCGCTCTACGCTCCTACAACGGGAGCGACCTCATCAACCCACTGAATGAAGTTTCTCCGGGACGCCTCTGTCCACGCGCCCGCATTGCCGCGATGGGCATACCGCGCCATAAAATTTCCCCTCGAAAAGCCGCACTGATGCTACTTTTGACTGGCGGCTGGGAGGTTATTTAGAAGGAAAATTTATATGACGGCTGCCCGTCACGCCGGATAGAAAATTACACTAACCAATTAAATTAAACTACTGAATTCATTATATTTTATAAAAAACACAACCTGCGGGATATCTACCACTATCCCTCTGGCGGTGGTCACCAGCTGTTCCACCGCGTAGATGACCGACTGATCGCGCCAATATCCGCTGTGCCAGCCATCACCGCTTGCATGACATTTTTCAAGCAAATGCTCTGCCCTCGGACGACAGGAAGTGAAGTTCCGCCCGTCGATTCCCGCGCTCACCGAGGTTGAACCAAACCTCGGCGACGGTGACAGGATCATCGCCAAACCAAAATTTTCAGGAAAAATCTTTCGGTTTGCAAATCATAATCGGAATAGTCTTTGCCGCGCCAATTCCTCGGTAGGGATATCGTCGCGAGGAGTATCGGGCCACCTTCGCGCCCCCTTGGAGGCAACAGGCAACATAAGCCGCCCGCATCAGAAACATCGACGAAAGAGTGATGCCCAATGGCAAATGATCGCAAACTGCATCTCGGCGCCTTCATGCGGCCCGTCAGTCTTCACACGGGTGCCTGGCGGTATCCGGAATCCTTCCCGGACGCGAATTTCAATTTCGCCCATCTGGCGCGCTTCGCGCAACAGCTTGAAGCCGCAAAATTCGATGCATTCTTCATGGCCGATCATCTGGCGGTGCTGAACATGCCAACGGAAGCCCTGCGCCGCAGCCATACCGTGACCTCTTTCGAGCCCTTCACCCTGCTTTCGGCGCTCGCCGCCGTCACGTCCCGCATCGGGTTGGTCGCCACCGCCTCCACCACATTCGATGAGCCCTATCATGTGGCCCGGCGTTTCGCCTCGCTCGATCACCTCAGCAATGGCCGGGCCGGATGGAACATCGTCACCACCTCAAACCCGGATGCGGCGCGGAATTTTGGCCGCGACGAACAGCCTGATCACGCCGAGCGTTATGGCCGGGCGCGGGAGTTCTACGATGTCGTCACCGGGCTATGGGACTCCTTTTCCGATGATGCCTTTATACGGGATGTCGATAGCGGACTGTTCTTCGATCCTGAAAAAATGCACGTCCTCAACCACAAGGGACCCGAGTTCTCCGTGCGCGGGCCGCTCAATATCGCGCGTCCGGTCCAGGGCTGGCCTGTCATCGTTCAGGCAGGAGCTTCGGAGCCGGGACGCCAGCTTGCCGCCGAAACTGCGGAGGTGGTTTTTGCAGCAACACCCACGCTTGCGGCGGGAAAAGCATTCTATAAGGACGTCAAGGACAGGACCGTCGCGGCAGGCCGCTCCCGCGACAGCATTGTCATCCTGCCGGGCGCTTTCGTTCTGGTCGGCGATACGGTGGAAGAGGCGAAGGCCAAACGCGCCAAACTCGATAGCCTCGTCCATTATGACAGCGCGATCGCCTCGCTTTCGATTGCCATCGGCCACGATGTTTCCGGATTCGATCCCGATGGTCCCCTGCCTGATATCCCCGAGACGAATGCGAGTAAATCCAGCCGTGAAAGGGTAATCGAGCTTGCCCGAAGCGAGGGCCTGACGGTGCGCCAGCTTGCCCAGCGGTTGGGCGGTTATGCGGGTCTTGCCTTCGTCGGCACGCCAAAGACCATCGCCGACGAGATGGAGCGATGGCTCCATGAAGAGGGCTCGGACGGTTTCAACGTCACCTTCCCCTTCCTGCCTGCCGGCCTTGACGACTTCACGACGCTGGTCGTGCCGGAATTGCAACGACGCGGGCTGTTCCGGAAGGACTATGAGGGGCCGACATTGCGCGACCATCTCGGCCTGCAACGGCCGGCCAACCGTTTTTTCCCTGAATAACGCGCCGTCGCGCCAATCCCGCCGACGGTAGGGAGATTTTCCACACCCGCCCGGAAGTTTGGCATAAGGTTCCAGCAGGGCCGATTGACCTCAAAAACACGCGCCCATACTCTTTAAATACATAAAATACATAAATTAGGTGAATTAATATGAAGGCTGAACATTCCCGCCGCCAGATCCTGAAATTCGGCATTGCCGGCGCGCTCGCAGCACCGCTTGTCACCGGCAAAGCACTGGCCCAAAGCTCACCGGAGTTCCCCGCGGAGCTGAAGCTGGACTGGGGATTTTACTCGTCCCACACGTTGCTGATAAAGAACAAGGGCTGGCTTGAGGAAGCTTTCAAGGATGTCGGCACCAGGATCACCTGGGTGCAATCCCGGGGCAGCAACAATTCGCTCGAATTCCTCAAGGTCGGATCGACGGATTTTGCCGGTTCGGCGGCACTTTCGGCCTTTCTGGCCCGCGCCAACGGCGTGCCGCTGAAAGTCATTTATGTGGCAAGCTGGGGCGGCTCCTCCATCATCCAGGTGCGCCCGGAGTCACCGGTCAAGACCGTTGCCGATCTCAAGGGCAAGACCATTGCGGTCACCAAGGGCACCGCGCCCTATTTCACCCTCGTCCGCGCCCTTGATCAGAACAAGCTGTCGATCAACGATCTGAAGGTGGTGAACCTGCAGCATCCGGAAGGCTTCAACGCGCTTCAGCAGGGGCAGGTTGATGCCTGGGTTGGCATCGATCCGCACACCTCCCAGGCCGAACTTGCCGGCGACAGGGCGATTTTCGATGAGCGCAGCTGGCGCGATGGCAGCGTCTTCAGCGTTTCCGAGGAATTTCTGGCGAAGCACCCGAAAGCGGTCGAGCGGCTCCTCGGCGTCTGGGTGCAGACGCAGAAGTGGATCCGTGAAAACAACGGCGAATTCATCGATTTCGTCACGCAGGTCACCGGCAACGACCCCAAGATCACCAAGCTGACGATCGAAAAGCGTGACTGGAAAGATCCCGTTCCGGGCGAGGAACTGCTGAACTCGATCCGCGTCGTCACCCCGCTGCTCGGCGACGATGTCCTGCGTCCGGGCGTCAATGTCGATAATGTCCTTTCGTCGCTGATCGATCCGGCACCCGCTAAAAAGGCGCTTGGCGCATGAATTCCCATCCGCGCGAATTTCAGCGCGTGAAGCAGACTGCGAAACAATTCCCTTCCCGATTGCCGTTCTTGCAGAGGGCGGGGAATTTCGTGGGGCGGTTCGACCTGCGCGGCGCGATCGTGCCGGTCGGCTCATTGGTGCTGCTCGAGCTTTTCGTCCGCCTGGGCTGGGTCAGTCCTTACGTGCTGCCGCCGCCCTCCGAGCTTTACGAGACGTTTCTGCGCCTTGCGGAAGGTCCGCTATGGACAAATGTCGCGGCCAGTACGGCCCGTGTCTTCGTCGGTTTCGTTATCGGCTCTCTGCTTGCAATCGTCGTCGGTTCGCTGGTCGGTCTGGTGGTTGCCGCCGAACGTTATCTCGAGCCGACCTTTCAGGCGCTGAGGGCGGTCCCAAGCCTTGCATGGGTGCCGCTGCTGATGATCTGGTTTGGCATCGGCGAAACCTCGAAAATCGTGCTGATCGCCAAGAGCGCGTTTTTCCCTGTTTATCTCAACCTTTTTTCCGGCATCAGGAATGTTGACCGCAAGCTGGTGGAGGTGGGCGAAATGTATCGTCAACCGCTGCCCGTGCTGGTGTGGCGGATCTTCATTCCCGCCTCCTTGCCGCATCTCTTCACCGGGCTGCGTTATGGGCTGTCGCTGGCCTGGCTGAGTGTCGTCGCAGCCGAACTTCTGGCGGCCTCCGAGGGCATCGGCTACATGCTGTCCGACGGACGGGAGCTATCCCGGCCCGATCTGGTGATGATCGCCATCATCTGCCTTGCGGTACTCGGCAAGATTTCCGACAGCCTCTTCAAGATCGTCGAGGAACGCTGCCTGCGCTGGCGTGACACCTATTCCCTTCAGGAAGGAGGACGGGTGCGATGAGTTTGCTCGATGTCGATGTGCGCGAAAAAGCTTTCGGCGACACGGTTATTCTTCAGGATATCCATCTGACGCTCGGCGATGGTGAAGCGGCGGTTCTTCTTGGCCCCAGTGGGTGCGGAAAGAGCACGTTGCTGCGCATCGCCGCCGGTCTCGACCGGCGTTTTTCAGGCGCGGTCAAGGTTCAGCAGGCAAGGGAAGGTCAGGCATCGGACTCACCGCCCATTGCCTTCGTCTTTCAGGAACCCCGCCTGATGCCATGGCTGACGGTTGCCGAAAACATCGGTTATGCGGCTGGCAGGAAATATGATGTCGAGCGGGTCGAAGGCTTGATCAACGATGTGGGGTTGAGCGGCCATGGCAGCGCACTGCCAAAGGCTCTTTCAGGCGGCATGGCTCAGCGTGTCGCCATCGCAAGAGCGCTTTATACCCAGCCACGCATCTTGCTGCTCGACGAACCTTTCAGTGCGGTCGATGCTTTCACGCGGATGAAGTTGCAGGACCTCGTGCTGAAACTCGTCGAACAGCACGGCATATCCTTCCTGCTCGTCACCCACGATATCGACGAAGCGCTTTACCTCGGCGACCGGATCTACATGATGGGCGCGCATGATGGCCGTATCCAGCAGCGAATAGAGGTAGACGACCCACGCCCACGCGACCGGAGATCGCCGCAGCTCGCCAGCCTCAAGAACGAGGTGCTGACCGCCCTGCACAACGCCCACGTCATCTGACGGCTGCGGCCTCGCCCGAATAGTCGGTGTGAGTGAGAAAGAATGCAAAAACGGGCACCGCAGCGCGGTTTTGACGCCACGCTGCGGTGCCCCTTTCGTCGTCATCCGCGCTTGCGCAGGGTCCGCGTGCCGGTGTCGACAAGATTTTGCGCCGCCTCATCCACGCTGGCGCGGCCGAAAGCGAGCGAGTCGGCGATGGGGCGCATCACCCCACGGTCAAACTCATTGGCGCCGATGGGGGCAGGCTCCGGATAGGGATCGAGCTTGCCGGACAGGCTTTCGATGTAATCCACCGTCTTGCGCTCGGTCTCGTTGAGGCTTGGCAACACCGCTTCGCGCACCTTCTTTGCCGGTGGCACGCCGCGCTCAACGCCGAGAACCTTGCCGGCATCCAGATCGTTGACGAAGAAGTTGATGAACTTCGCCGCCGCTTCCGGATTGGTGGAGGTGGACGAAATGCACCAGATGAGGCCCGGCCGGTAATAATGCCCGGTCGGCTTGTCCGCCCCCTCGCCCGGCAGCATGCCGATCGACAGCGTCTTCTTGTTGAGCGCCTGGTAACCCACGAGCTGGTTGGAATAGGCAAAACCGATTGCCGAATTGCCAAGGGTCAGCGCGTTGGATTCGATGGTATTATCGTCACGTGTCTGGATATCGGCGGAGACGCAGAGCTTGTTCTCGCGCAGATCCTCCCAATAGGCGAACCATTCCTTGGCGTCTTCCTTGTTGAAGCCGATGGTGCCATCCTGGAACAGGAGCTTGCCGCGCTGGCGCAGCCAGACATCGAAAACGTAATGATAACGCCCGCCATAGGGCACAGCCCAGTAGTTTCGTTTTGCCGGAGCGTTCTTCTTGAAATCGCGCGCCAGTTCCGCCAGCGCCTTCCAGGTGATCTGCTCCTTCGGCACGGAGACGCCGGCTTCCTTCAGCGTCTCGGCATCATACATCATGCAGAAGGAATTCAGCCCGAGACCGACGCCGTAAAGCTTGCCGTCGATGCGGCAAAGATCGATCTCGCTTTTGCCGAAGCTGGAAAGATCAAGCGACGAGCCGACGAACTGGTCAAGCTCCATGCAGGCACCACGGCCGGAATAATCGGCAATGGTGGAAGGCTCGAGCTGGAAGATATCGGCGACGTTGCGTCCCGCCATGGATGTCGCAAGTTTGGTCCAGTAATCGGAACCGGCGATCATCTCCCCACTGACCACCGTTTGTGGATCTGCCTTCTGATAAAGGGAGATCACCTCATTGGTACGCTTGTTGCGGTCAGCCGACCCCCACCACACGCAACGAAGCCGGGTTTCAGCCGCCATTGCGCGGAAACCGCCCGCCGCCGCGCCAAGACCGGCCAGTGCCGCCGTCACCAAAAATCCACGTCTATCGATAGTTTGCATCTGCTCCTCCCGCGTTTTGCAAATTTCTCACTTATCACTTAAATTCTTGCAAATTTTCCGTATTTGCAATATTTGCATCATAATAGAATTTTTTGCAAGCGCAGGAGACGACATGAACGATACGCCCGACATCAGCCGCCCGCGCCAGTCGGATATCGCCCAGCGCGCAGGGGTTTCCATCAGCACCGTCTCACGGGTCCTCGCCGGGGAAAAAGGCATCAGCGCATCGATACAGACCAAGGTTCTGGGTGTGGCGGCGGAACTCGGTTATCCGCTGCGGCCGGTTACGAGCCAGGCGGGCGGCGTGTCGCTGGAGGGCAAGAAAATCCTCGCCCTCATGTCCGCCGAAAGGGCGACCGGCGATATCGGCGCTTTTTATCACGATATTTTCGACATGCTGCGCAGCCTTTCCCAGACGGATGGTTTCGAGCTCGATATCCGGCTGCTGCACCAGAAGCAGATCGACGAGGCGCTCACGCAGCGGGTCTGCGAGGTTGATGGCCTTCTCGCCATTGGCCTTGATCCGGAAGAAGAGATCATTCACCGCATCACGCAGGGCGTGCTGCAACCGGTTCTGGTCAATAGCGCCGATCCCTCGATGATGCTGGATTGCGTCTCGCCTTCCAATTTTTACGGCGGCGCGATGGCGGCGCGGCGGCTGCTGGAACTGGGCCACCGCAAGGTCGCCTATATCGGCCCGGAGCACCGCCACACCATCAGAGAACGCATGCGCGGCTTCCGGCATACGATCCTGGAGGACGAGGGAACCACCTATGAGGAATTTCTGCTTTCGACGGCGGATAGCGGCTTTGGGCAAGCCGGCGATGCGGTTCGTCAGCTTTTGGCCAAAAACCCAGATCTGACCGGAATTTTCTGCATGAATGACGCCATTGCGCTTGGCGCGCTTGGCGCGGCGCAGGAGCTTGGTCTTGCCGTACCGGACGACCTTTCGATTATCGGTTTCGACGACCTGCCCTTTGCCGAACTCTCCACCCCGCGGCTCAGCACCATCCGGGTCGACCGCCGCGAGATCGCCCGCGAGGCGGTGGAACTGATGCGCCGCCGGCTGACGGAACCTTCAGCCAATGCCCGGCAGGTTCAGCTGGGTGTGCAGCTGGTGGAAGGACAGACGGCCGGTCAGGCGAAGAAGATGGAAAAGGCGATACGCAATGCATGATGCGGCAAATAACGATCCGATGACCCGTTTCAATCCACTATATGGCAATCCGCTCAAGACCCGCGCCGACGTGCGGCGGGCGCTGGACGACAGTTTCGCACCGCTGCTTCCCTATTTCTCCGAAAGCGGCGCAAGGGTGACGCTGAGTGGCGCCGCCGCGCATTTCGACCGGGCGGCGGCCGATCTGGAAGGATTTGCACGGCCACTCTGGGGCATCGCACCGCTGGCGCTCAGCGGCGATACGTTCGCTCATTGGCCGCTTCTAGCCAAGGGCATCGCCAACGGCACCGATCCCGCCCATCCCGATTACTGGGGCGACGTGCGCCAGAAGGACCAGCGTCTGGTGGAGCTTGCAGCCCTCGGTTTTGCGCTTCGGCTCGCCCCGCAACATTTGTGGGAACCGCTGTCCGACGCGCAGAAGAACAATGTGCGCCGCTATCTGCTGACGGCGCGCGAACGTATCTATGCCGACAATAACTGGAAATTTTTCCGGATAATGGTCGACATGGCGCTCGATCATCTCGGCATCGAATTTGACCGCAGCCTGACGGAGACATTCCAGACGGAGCTGGATGGGTTTTACATTGCCGACGGCTGGTATCGCGACGGAAACTACCGCCGCATCGACCATTACATCGCCTTCGCCATGCATTTTTACGGCCTGATCTATGCGAAGCTCAGCAAGCCGGGCGATGCCTTCGCCGAGCGCTACCGGGAACGCGCCCGGCTCTTCGCAAAGGATTTCGCCAGCTGGTTCGACGAGGATGGCGGCACGCTGGCCTTCGGCCGCTCCATGACCTACCGTTTCGCCTGCGGCGGCTTCTGGGCCGGCCTTGCCTTTGCCGATGAGGAAGCCCTGCCCTGGGGCGAGATCAAGGGGCTGTATCTGCAGCATCTGCGCTGGTGGGCGAACAGGCCGATCGCCGACCGCGATGGTGTGCTCTCCATCGGTTACGCCTATCCGCAGCTTACCATGTCGGAAAGTTATAATTCGGCGGGCTCACCCTATTGGGCCTTCAAGGCCTTCCTGCCACTTGCCCTGCCTGAGAGCCATCCCTTCTGGCAGGCGGAAGAAAAGCTGCCCGAAACATCGCAAAATCCACGGCCGCTCCTTCATCCCGGCATGGTGATGATGCGCAGCAAAGGCAACGTCACCGCGCTCTCCAGCGGGCAGGAAAACCTGTCGATGCGCGGCGGGCCGGAGAAATACGCCAAATTCGCCTATTCCTCCCGCTACGGTTTCGGTGTGGAGGTGGACGAGCGCGGCTTCAAGACCAATGGTTTCGACAATATGCTGGCCTTCTCCGAAGACGGCCTGCATTACCGGGTACGCGAAACCAATGAAAAGGTTCTGCTGGCCGGGGAAAGCCTGCGGGCGACATGGAAACCATTCTCGGATGTGACGGTCGAAACGACGCTCGTTGCGGCTGGTGACTGGCATGTCAGGCTTCACCGCATCACCTCCGCGCGGCCCCTATCGGTCATCGAGGGCGGTTTTGCGATCAACCGCAACGATGGTGACCGCGATGCCGTGAGCGAAGCGCCCGGCCGGGCGACGGCCGATTGCGGCACCGACATATCCGCCATCGTCGATCTCGGCTCAGGCATAATCCGCCAGGGCGTGGCGCTGAAGGCGCTGCCCAATACCAGCCTTGTTTATGCCAAGACCACGGTGCCGCAATTGCGGGGCGACATTCCGGCGGGCGAAACCCTGCTCGCCTGCGCCGTCTTTGCGGGATTGAGCGGGACCGAAAGCAAAAACGCTCTGGCCGCTGTTCCAGCACTTCCCGATATCGAAGTGCTCGACCGGCTGTTTGCGGAACACGGCATCCCGGTCAGCAGCATGGCGGCGGCGGGAGAACCGCAATGACAGGCCCGCTTGCGCGTCTCAGCCTCGCCATGGACCCGGAGCGGACGCAGCATGTGCTGACGCCACAGGCGCTCGAAAGGCTGTCGCAGAGCGTCGAAATTCTCGATACCCGCTGCATCCGCGACTTTCACGATTCATCCGTGAAAGAACAGCTGGCGCGCACGGATATTCTTCTGACCGGCTGGGGCTGTCCCGATATCGGCGCTCGCGAACTGGCGCTGATGCCGGAGCTGAGGCTGATTTCGCATGCGGCCGGCACGGTGAAATATTTCCTGTCGCAGGCGGTTTTCGAACGTGGCGTCACCGTGTGCAGCGCAGCCGAAGCGAATGCGCAGCCGGTCGCAGAGTTCACGCTGGCGATGATCCTGCTGTCCGGCAAGCGTACCTTCGGTTTCCGTCGCCTCTATGTTGACGACCGCGGGCGGGACAATGTCGACCGCCTGCAATCGCAGGCCATCGGCAATCTCGGCCTCACCGTCGGCATTGTCGGGGCGTCGCGTATCGGGCGTCGGGTGATCAATCTGCTGAAGCCCTTCGATCTCGATCTTGTCCTTTTCGACCCGTTTTTAAACGTGGCCGAAGCGCAGAAGCTCGGCGTGCACCTTGTATCGCTCGATGAGCTGATGTTGGTGAGCGACGTGATTTCCCTGCATGCGCCATCCCTGCCGCAGACCCGGCATATGATCGGTGCGGATGCACTTGCCCGGATGAAAGATGGCGCAACCCTGATCAACACGGCGCGCGGTGCGCTGGTGGATGAAGACGCGCTTCTGGCCGAGCTGAAAACCGGACGCATCGAAGCCGTCATCGACGTGACCGATCCGGAAGTGCCGCCACAGAATTCACCCTTCTACAGCCTGCCGAATGTATTCCTGACACCGCATATCGCCGGCGCCGTCGGGCTTGAGCGTGCACGGCTCGGCGACATGGCGATTGCCGAGATCGAGCGTTTCTGCCGGGCGGAACCATTACAACAGCAGATACGGCCGGAACATCTGGAACTGATCGCATGAGAATTTTCGAGCCGGGCCTCTGCTCCGTCACCTTCCGCTCTATGCCACCGCAGGCGGTTATCGAGCTTGCCGCCGCAAATGGCATCAAGGCAATCGAATGGGGCGGCGACATCCATGTTCCGCCCGGCGACCTCGACAATGCGAGGGACGTGGCGGCGCGAACGGCGAAAGCCGGCCTCACCGTTTCCTCCTATGGTTCCTACATCTTCGCGCCGGATTTCGCACCGGATGATGTGACCGCCACTCTGGATACCGCAAAGGCGCTGGGCACCAGCCATATCCGCATCTGGCCCGGCAGCCGCAAACGCCCATCTGCCGATTATTCCCTAGCAGAACGCCGCGCAGCAACAGAGGCGCTGGCGACACTAGCCCGCCGGGCGGACGACCATGGCATGACAATCGGGCTGGAATATCACCCCAACTCCCTGACAGATACGCTGCCTTCGTCCCTGCAACTTCTGCAGGACCTGCCGATACCAAACCTCTTTTTCTACTGGCAACCCGCCCCCGGCCTGCCGCTGGATGACGCACTTGCGGAGATATCGGCGCTCGGCTCACGCATCTGCCACCTGCATGCCTTCGCCTGGCTCAAAGACGCCAGCCGCCTGCCCCTTCGCGAGCGTGCGGATTATTGGCGGGCCTGCATCGATGCCCTGCCGGAGAGTGACTGGACGAAGGCGCGCTATGCGATGCTGGAATTCGTTAGGGGTGACGATGTCAGCCAGTTCTCGGAAGATGCAGTGACGCTCAAGGACGTTCTTTATAGATCGTAGCGTTCACCTTCTGCCTGCCCCCTTACCAGAAATATGCTTCATCCCTTCTTCACATAGTGAAATTTATGCACTATGTTTTATTGACGATGTGGGTGCGGCATGGGCAAATTAATTCAGATCGGGAACATCATAATACGCGTCTATGCGAACGATCACTTGCCGCCGCACTTTCACATCATAACACCGGATGCTGATGCTCTTGTCGACATCGAAACTCTGGAAATCCTCCGCGGCAAGCTATCCCGCAAGGCAGAAGCCGACGCTTTGGCATGGGCGAAAACCAATGGGAAGCTGATTGCCAATGAATGGAATCGGACGAACCCGCGTTTTCCCATTGTAGGAAAGGGAGAGAAGTCATGACACCACGGGTCAAAACCATCCTGCCCAATCCGCCTTGCACGCTCACCATCGACTGGGTTGACGGAAGCCAATCGACCGCCGATCTGACCGGATGGATAGCGACCGGGGGAGAATTGCTCAATCCGCTCCGTTCGACAGATATCTGGAAGACCGCGACAGTCGCCGATTATGGTGCGACTGTGGAATGGCACGGAGACGACTTGGCGATCGATGCCTATCACCTCTACCAGATCGCAGAGGACCAGCGGGACTTCGATGTGGAGGACCTGCGCAAATGGCAGGAGGAAATCGGCCTTTCCAATAATGAGGCGGCGGATTTTCTTGGCGTCACTTTACGGACGTGGAACAACTATCGTGCGGGCACGCCCGTAAGCCACGCGGTCAAGATGCTGCTGCGGGCCACCCAGCGCGACCCGCTTCTCATGCATGCGCATTTCCGGCCACGCCGTCCCGGACGCCCGAAACACGCCGCTTGAGACAGACGTGCACCGGTTCACACAACCGCGACGGGCAACAGGCTATATCCGCCGCCCATCCGCTCCGAACAGATGCGTCTTCGCCAGATCGAACGCAAACGGAATGGTCTCGCCGATGCGGATCTGGCGCTGGCCGTCGAGGAGCACGGTGGCGGCCTGGCCGTCGGGTGTGCTGGTATAAACCACGGTCGAGCCGCCGAGATGTTCGACGAGCTGAATCGAAGCTTCGCCAAGCGAGGATTGCGCCTGCGGGTTCACATGTTCGGGACGCACGCCGAAGGTGAGTGGTTCGCCCTGTTGCGCCGCCACCGGCTTTTCCAGCACGATGCGCTGGCCGGCCACCTCGATGGTGCGGTTGGAGCTGTCGCCTGACGCCACCGTGGCGGAGAGGAAATTCATCTTCGGCGAGCCGATGAAACCGGCGACGAACTGGTTGGCGGGATTGTTGTAGAGATCGAGCGGCCGGCCGACCTGCATGATACGGCCATCGCGCAGCACGACGATCTTGTCGGCCATGGTCATGGCCTCCACCTGGTCATGCGTCACATAGATCATGGTGCTGCCGAGCGTCTGGTGCAGCTTGGCGATTTCGACACGCATCTGCACGCGCAATTCCGCATCGAGGTTGGAAAGCGGCTCGTCGAACAGGAAGATCTTCGGCTCGCGCACGATGGCGCGGCCGATGGCGACGCGCTGGCGCTGGCCGCCCGAAAGCGCCTTCGGCTTGCGCTGCAACAGCGGGCCGATCTGCAGTATATCGGCGGCCTTCTGCACCCGCGCCTCGACTTCCGGTTTCTTGTAACCCGCCGTTTCCAGCCCGAAAGCGAGGTTCTTGTAAACGCTCATATGCGGATAAAGCGCATAGGACTGGAAGACCATGGCGATGCCGCGCTTGGAAGCGGCTGTTTCGTTGACCCTTTCGCCATCGATGCGAAGATCGCCCTCGGAGATTTCCTCCAGGCCCGCAATCATGCGCAGAAGCGTGGATTTTCCGCAGCCCGAGGGGCCGACGAAAACGGTGAACTCGCCCGGTTCGATCTTTAGATCGATACCGTGAACGACCGGAAAAGCGCCGAACCGCTTGACGATTTTTTCGAGCGTAATACTGCTTGCCATGCTGTTTCTCCCGACTGTCGCGCCGCGCAGGGGGCGGCCGCGACAGTGTTGATAGTCTGATATAATTCGTTCTCGATCCGGGTCCCGTTCAGCGTTTCATTCCGGTGGTGGCGATGCCTTCGATGAGCAGCCGCTGGAAGAACAGGAAGAACAGGAAGACCGGCACCAGCGACAGGTTGGACATGGCGAAAAGCGAGGTCCAGTCCGAGCTGCCGGTGGAATCCACGAAGGATCTGAGGCCGAGCTGCACGGTGTAGGTGTTGATGTCGTTCAGATAGATCAGCGGACCGAAGAAATCGTCCCAGGTCCAGATGAAGGAAAAGATGGCGGCCGTGGCCAGCACCGGCAGCGACAAAGGCAGCATGATCTTCCAGTAGATGCGGAAGGGCGAGCAGCCATCCATGACAGCCGCCTCATCCAGCTCGCGCGGAATGCCGCGGAAGAACTGCACCATCAGGAAGATGAAGAAGGCATCCGTCGCCAGATATTTCGGCACGATCAGCGGCAGCGACGTGTTCACCCAGCCCATTTCCAGAAACAGGATATATTGCGGGATCAGCACGACGTGATAGGGCAGCATGAGCGTGCCGAGCATCAGCGCAAACCAGAAATTGCGCCCGCCGAAACGCAGCCGGGCAAAAGCGAAGGCGGCGAGCGAGCAGCCGACCACGTTGCCTATGGTAGCGAGCACCGAGATGAAGAACGAGTTCCAGAAGAACTGCCCGAAACTCACCTGCAGCCCGGACCAGCCACGGATGTAGCCGCCGAAATCGACCGATGAAGGAATGAGCGAGGAGGAGCCGAACAGCTCGTCCTGCGGACGGAACGAACCCGAAATCATCCACAGGATCGGATAGAGCATCGCAAAGGAAGCGATGATCAGGGCCGTGTGCAGCAAAACCGATTTCAGCGGCGTGCGTTGCGGGCCTTGTCCCGGCCGGGGAGCGGTAACAGCGTCAGTCATCGTAATGCACCCAGTATTTCGCGCTGAGGAATGAGAAGGCCGTAAACAGCGAGATGATGATCACCAATATCCAGGCAAGCGCCGAAGCATATCCCATGCGGAAGAAACCGAAGGCTTCCTGATAGAGGTAGAGCGTGTAGAACAGCGTCGAGTTGATCGGCCCGCCGGTGCCTTCGGAGATGATGAAGGCGGGCGTGAAGGCCTTGAAGGCGTCGATCGTCTGGATCACCGCATTGAAGAAGATCACCGGCGTCAACAGCGGCAGGGTAATGCGGAAGAACTGCCGCACCTTGCTCGCACCGTCGATTTCGGCCGCCTCATACATGTCCTGCGGGATTTGCCTCAACCCTGCGAGGAAGATGATCATCGGCGAGCCGAACTGCCAGACGGACAGGATGACCAGCGTGTAGATCGAATAATCCGGATTGGAAATCCAGCTTGGCCCTTCATAACCGAAGGCCTGCCAAAGGATCATGTTGACGAGACCGTCGGAGGCGAAAAGCTGGCGCCAGAGCACGGCGATCGCCACGCTGGAGCCGAGCAGCGACGGCAGATAGAAGATCGCCCGGTAGAGCGTCAGCCCCTTGATGCCGCGATTGAAGGCGAGTGCGACCAGAAGCGCGAAGATGAGCTTCAAGGGCACCGACAGCAGCACATAGGTAAACGTCACCTGCATGGCGGCTGCGAATTTGGGGTCGGCGGTGGCGATGCGCACGTAGTTGGCCGCCCCCACCCAATCCGGAGATTGCAACAGGTCGTAATTGGTGAACGACAGATAGAGCGACGCGAGCGCCGGGCCGAGGGTGAGGCCGAAAAAGCCGATCAGCCAGGGCAGAAGAAACAGGTAGGCGTGAATGTTGCGGTCGAAAATCCGCTTCACGCCGCCCCGCTTCGGGAGAGCCGCGCCACGGCTCTCCTCAACGAGTGTTTCAGATCGAAAGGCCATACATTATCACTTCCGTTTGATAACGGTTTCAGATTCCTTGACTAGCCGGTCACCACCCTGTTCCGGCGAGATCTTGCCGAAGCCGACTTCCTCGGCCGTGCGCTTCAGGACGAAGGCGAATTCGCCGGCGCCTGGAGGTGGTGCGGGCGGCAGATCGCCGACATCGGGGGTGATTTTGGCAATATATTCCACCATGCTCTTGCTGACCTCGTCGAGCTTGGGGGTCAGCGCGTCGCGCATGGATTCCGATGCCGGAACGCCGCGTTCCACACCGAGAATATCGATGCCCTGCGGTTCCGCGACGAGGAAGTTGATGAAGCCGATCGCCTGCTCAATTCCGGCGCTGCCATTGGCGACGCTGATCAGCATCGAGGGCTTCAGATAATGGCCGGAAGGGCCATCCTTCTTGCTCTTCGGATAGGAACTCATCGCCAGCTTGGACTTGTTGAGCGCCTGGTAACCCACGAACTGGTTGGAATGAGCGAATGCGGTTGCCGCCTTGCCCGTCGTCAGCGGGTTCGTCTCGATGTTGAGCTGGTCGAGCGCCTGGACATCGGCCGGCACGCAGGCGCCGCTCTTGCGCAGATCCGCCCACATGGTGAACCACTTGGTCGCGTCGGTGGGATCAAAACCGATGCCACCATCCTGCGTGTAGAGCGATTTGCCGTTCTGACGCAGCCAGTTCTCGAAGCTCGGCTCCACGCCGCTCGCATCAGCCGTCGCGTAATAGCCGGGCTTCGGCTTGTTTTTGCTGAGCTTGGCGGCGTTTTCGGCAAACTCCTCCCAGGTCTGGCCGATCGACGGCGGCGTCGCACCGGATTTTTCCCAGGCCGCCTTGTCGAAGAAGACAGCACTGGAATTGACCCCGAGATTGATGCCGTAAAGCTTGCCGTCGACCCGGCCGGAATCGATGTTCATCTTGCCGAAATCTTCGATCTTCAGACCCTTGCCGATATAGTCGTCGAGGGGCGCCAACGCGCCGCGACGGCCATATTCGAAGATATAGCGATAATCCATCTGGATCAGGTCCGGCGCATTGCGGCCCGCAACCTGCGTGGCAAGGCGCGGCCAGTAATCGCTCCAGCCGGCGAATTCACCGGCAATGTCGAGATCGGGCTTGACCTGCTTGTAGGCGGCTATCGCCTTGTTGGTACGATCCGCACGCTCCTGCGACCCCCACCACAACATACGCAGCCGCGCGGCCTGAGCCTGCGCCGAACCGCCCCCCAATGTTGCAAGTGAAAGGGCCGCAAGGCCCGCAGAAAGCACAGTTCTCCTCTGAAGCATCACGGACATTGGCAACTCCTCCCTATTGACTGCCAAATTGATGATGAGTGTAAACGACTATTGCCGTTTTATAACTAATTGGTTACATGGGAACACTGATCGACAACATTGTCAAGCGGGTGATGAAATGGAAGAAACGACGAAAAACCATCAGCCCGATCCGGCTCCCGAAAAAGCGCCTGCCCCCAAGCGTAAACGGGCGACGGCCCAGGTGCGAAACCCCGAGAGAACGCGGGCAGCCATCCTTGAAGCCGCCCGCCGTGAGGTGGCCGCCAAGGGGCTGGCAGGCGCGCGCATCGACGTCGTCGCAAGGCGGGCCGGCACCAACAAGCGGATGATCTACCATTATTTCGGCGACAAGGACGCGCTTTATCTCGCGGTTCTGGAAGACGCCTATCGCCATATCCGTCACACCGAAAGACGGCTTGACCTCACCCGCAAGGCGCCGTCGGAAGGCCTGCGGGAACTTGCGCTTTTCACCTGGCATTATTTTCTCGACCACCCGGAGTTCCTAAGCATCCTCGCCACCGAAAACCTCAATAAAGCCCGCTATCTCAAGCAATCCCCGACGATTGCGGCCATGCACTCGAACTTCATTTCCGAACTTGAGGACGTGCTGCGGCGCGGCAGCGATACGGGCGAATTCCGTGACGGCCTCGATCCGATCGACGTCTATCTGACGATTGCCTCGCTCGGCGCTTTCTATCTGTCGAATCGATTTACGCTGTCGACGATCTTCCAGCGCGACCTGACCGACCCCGCCGAACTCGAACGCTGGGGCCAGCATATCGTTGACACCCTGCTTGCTGCAGTGCGGCCGGTCTGAGCCGCAAAAACCGAATTCCTCTTTAACAACAGCGACGACGCGCCATTCGCATTCGCGAAGCGCGTCGTTTCCTTTTGCGCCGCGGCACGAGGCCGTGATTCCAGCCGCCGTCACAACATGTGATTTTCCTGCCAAAAACACCTTGACAGATCGCGTCCTTCACGATCACAAATAACCAAATGGTTACAAATTGCCATGTTTGACGGAAGCGGCTTTCGGGAAGAGGCCGCCTTGGGAGGAAATTCATGAAACGTATCGGCGTCATCATGCACGGCATCACCGGCCGCATGGGTTACAATCAGCACCTCGTGCGCTCCGTTCTCGCCATTCGCGATCAGGGCGGCGTGGTTTTGAAGAGCGGCGAAAGGGTCATGCTCGACCCCATTCTGGTCGGCCGCAATGGTGCGAAAATCGAGGAAATCGCCAAAAAGCACAATGTCGCGCGCTGGACGACCGATATTGACGCCGCACTTGCGAACCCGGATGACACGCTGTTCTTCGACGCCGGCACGACGCAGATGCGCGGCAGCCTGCTGGAGAAAGCCATCAAGGCCGGCAAGAACGTTTATTGCGAAAAGCCGATTTCCGACACGATGGAAGAGGCGCTGGCGATTGCGCGGCTGGCCGAAAGCGCCGGCATCAAGCACGGCGTGGTGCAGGACAAGCTGTTTCTGCCCGGCCTTCGCAAGCTCGCCATGCTGCGTGACAGCGGCTTTTTCGGGAAAATCCTCTCGGTGCGCGGCGAATTCGGTTACTGGGTCTTCGAGGGAGACTGGCAGCCGGCGCAGCGTCCTTCCTGGAATTACCGCCTGAAGGATGGCGGCGGCATCATTCTCGATATGCTGTGCCACTGGCGTTATGTGCTCGACAATCTGTTCGGCCCGGTCAAATCCGTCAGCTGCCTCGGCGCAACCCATATTCCTGAACGTTTCGATGAGCAGGGCAAAGCCTATAAGGCAGATGCTGACGATGCTGCCTATGCCACATTCGAGCTGGAAGGCGGCGCTATCGCCCACATCAACTCTTCCTGGGCCGTGCGGGTACGCCGCGACGATCTCGTCACCTTCCAGGTGGACGGCACCCATGGTTCGGCCGTGGCGGGCCTCACCAAATGCTTTACCCAGCACCGCACCAACACGCCGAAGCCAGTGTGGAACCCCGACCAGCCGCAAACCATCGATTTCTACAAGACCTGGCAGGAAGTGCCGGACAATGTGGTCTACGACAACGGCTTCAAGGCGCAATGGGAAATGTTCGTGCGCCATCTCGTCGATAACGACCCATGGCCCTACGGGCTGATGGAAGGCGTGAAGGGCGTGCAGCTGGCCGAACTGGGGCTGAGATCGTGGAAGGAACGCCGCTGGCTCGACGTTCCCACACTTTCCTGAGGAGGCGACAGTGAGCGAACTCAAGCTTCCGAAGGACGACCGCAGCATTGAGGTCTACCGGCTGTCAGGCACGCCTGTTCCCGTCGAAAAACGAAGTGCTGCGGATTTCAACCGCGTCGCCTTCGCCGCGGCCCATGTGGTGGCCGATCCCCTTGCCGACAACGACCCGTGGTTGACGCCCGCCATCGACTGGGACGCCACCTTGCGTTTCCGTCACCGCCTGTGGGACCTCGGCCTTGGTGTTGCCGAGGCCATGGATACGGCTCAGCGCGGCATGGGGCTGGCATGGCCGCAGGCGCAGGAACTGATCTCCCGATCGTTGAAGGAAGCAGCCACCCGCAAGGATGCGCTGATTGCCTGCGGCGTTGGCACGGATCATCTCAATGGCGGCAGCCACGACCTGAACCAGATTATCGACTCTTACATCGAACAGCTTGATTTTGTTCAGGGAGAAGGTGGCCGCGTCATCCTGATGGCAAGCCGTGCACTGGCCGCTGCCGCCCGTTCACCGGACGACTATCTGCGCGCCTATGCCAAGGTTCTGTCCCGCGCGGATGAAAAGGTGGTGATCCACTGGCTGGGCGAAATGTTCGACCCGGCGCTTGAGGGTTATTGGGGGGCTGGCGACCACATGGAGGCAATGGAAACCTGCCTTGCCATGATCGAGGAGAATGCCGACAAGATCGACGGCATCAAGATTTCGCTTCTCTCCAAGGAAAAGGAAATCGTCATGCGCCGCCGCCTGCCTGCAGGCGTGCGCATGTATACCGGCGACGATTTCAATTATGCCGAACTGATCGCCGGTGACGAAAAAGGTCATTCGGACGCGCTGCTCGGAATTTTCGACGCCATTGCGCCGGCCGCCTCCAAGGCGCTCGCCAGCCTGAAGCGCGGTGCGGACAATGAATTCTTCGACATTCTGGAGCCGACGGTGGCGCTTTCGCGCCATATCTTCAAGGCGCCGACCCGCTTCTACAAGACCGGCGTCGTATTCCTCGCCTATCTCAATGGCCTGCAGGACCATTTCACCATGGTCGGCGGGCAGGAAAGCACCCGCTCCACCCAGCATTTCGCCGAGCTTTTCCGGCTGGCGGACAAGGCGAATGCGCTTGCCGAGCCGGATCTCGCCACGCACCGCATGAAAGCGTTTCTGGCGGTCCGGGGCATCGGCTGAGGCAATAGAACAAGGGAGAGAACGACATGAGCCTTGAAGGCCTTTCCATCAATTTCGCCACTGTGCGACAGGGCGGCGATTTCGGCGCTATCGTCGATGCCTGCCTTGCGCATGGCATCACCGCCATCTCACCCTGGCGCGAACAGGTGCACGGCATCGGCCTTACTGAAGCCGCCCGCATCGTTGAACAGAACGGCATTCGCCTCAGCGGCCATTGCCGTGGCGGCTTTTTCCCCGCCCCCGATGCGGAAGGCCGCCGCCGCGCCATCGAGGACAATAAACACGCCGTCGATGAGGCCGCCGCCATGAAGGCCGATTGCCTGGTGCTTGTCGTGGGCGGCCTGCCCGCCGGCTCGCGCGATCTCAAAGGTGCGCGGCAGATGGTGGAAGACGGCATGGCCGAACTTCTGCCCTATGCGCGCGCCGCTGGCGTGCCGCTCGCCATCGAGCCGCTGCATCCCTTCTATGCCGCCGACCGCGCCTGCTTCAACACCCTGAAACAGTCGCTCGATCTCTGCGACAGGCTGGGGTCTGGAACCGGCGTCGCCATCGATGTCTACCACGTGTGGTGGGACCCGGAACTGGAGGAACAGGTGGCGCGCGCCGGCAGGAACGGGCAAATTCTGGCGCACCATATCTGCGACTGGCTGGTGCCGACGACCGATCCGCTCAACGATCGCGGCATGATGGGCGACGGCGTGATTGACCTCAAGGCATTTCGCGCCATGATCGAAGCCGCTGGCTTCCACGGCCCGCAGGAAGTGGAGATTTTTTCGCATCGCTGGCAGGCGCGCCCGATGGATGAGGTTCTCACCACCGTGGTGGAGCGTTTCAAGACTGTTTGTTGATATATCCGGGAGAGAGACAATGCCTGAAAGGGTGAAACGCAAACGCTATGCGCTGGTCGGCACCGGCAATCGCGGCACCACCATGTGGGGCCGCGAACTTCTGGCCGGGTGGAGCGACTATGTAGAACTGGTCGGCATTTGCGACCTGAACCTGATGCGCGCCGAACGGGCCCGCGCCATGATGGGATCCAGCGCACCTCTTTATGATGACTTCGACCGGATGATGGTGGAGCAACGACCGGAGCTGGTGATCGTCTGCACGCCAGACGACACCCATGACGACATCATCATCCGTGCGCTGGAAGGCGGCGCGGATGTCATCAGTGAAAAACCCATGACCACGACGCCGGAAAAGATCGACCGCATCCGCGCGGCGGAGGCAAAAAGCGGTCGCCGCGTCGACGTGTCCTTCAATTACCGTTTTTCGCCGACGGCCGCGCGCATCAAGGAGCTGATCGACGACGGCGCGATCGGCACCGTCACCTCGGTCGATTTCCACTGGTACCTCGATAACCAGCACGGCGCGGATTACTTCCGCCGCTGGCACGCCTTCACCGAACATTCGGGCAGCCTGTTCGTGCACAAGGCCACCCACCATTTCGATCTTCTGAACTGGTATCTCGATTCCGACCCCGTCGAAGTCAAAGGGTTTGGGCAATTGCTGCATTATGGCAAAAACGGCCCATTCCGGGGAACGCGCTGTCGCACCTGTCCGCACAAGGATGAGTGCGACTATTTCATGGATCTCGGCGCCGACCCCTTCCTCGATGCGCTCTATGAAGACCCTTCGGCCGTGGACGGCTATATGCGTGACGCCTGCGTGTTCCGCGAGGAGATCGATATCCCTGATACGATGAGCGCCTCCATCCGTTATGCAAGCGGCGTGCAGGTCTCCTATTCGCTCAACACCTATATGCCGATCGAGGGCCACCACATCGCCTTTAACGGGCACAAGGGCCGAATCGAGATGCGCCAGTATGAAAAGCAGCCCTGGACGGAGCCGCCGGCAGACGAAATCCTGCTGGTGAAAAGTTTCGGCGGCGGCGTCGAGCGTATCTGGGTGCCGCACGAGCCGGGCGGCCACTATGGCGGCGACAACCGCATGCGCGACATGATCTTCAAGCCCGGCTCCAACGACCGGCTGCGGCAGCGGGCCGGTTCACGCGCCGGCGCCATGTCCGTTCTCTGCGGCGTGGCAGCCCTGAAGAGTGCCCGCGAAGGCGGCACGGCGGCGGTGAAATCCCTGCCCCGCTAGATATTTCCGGTGCGCGGCCCTTTCGATTCTGTCGCCGCGCGCCGCAACTGCCAAAAAGAACGGACGACATTCCACAGATTACGCGCTTCTTCCCTGCCGGTAAGGTGATGGCCGGGGGAAGAAAGAGTTAACCATGTCCAGTCTTCAATCACTCGTTCCGCTCATCATCATTGGCGCCAGCCTTATCCTTTTTTTCAAATGGGTAGGCCGCGACATGAACAGGCAAGAGAAAAAGCCGCGCTCCCGCCGCTGACGGTGAAAAGCGCGCCTGCTTTGGCGCGCCCGCGGAACTTCGCACTCGTCCCGGCGTTTCCCTGTCCAACAGGAGAACGCGCGATGACGCAGCAGCAAAAGCCGAAAACGACCGATAAACGGCCCTCGAAGGCAAGCGAAATCCCACCCGCCGGCCCGCATGCCAAACCCTCCCTTACCGACCATGACAAGACGCCCGGCGCGGGCAGCCTGCCAGAGGACGACGCGAAAGACGTCTCTCCCGGTGCAGGCTGACAAAACATCGAAAAATTGGTTTAGCAACCGGGCTACGCGTGGAAAAAGCAAATTTTAACAGTGACTTATGCGCATGACCATTGTCGAATGATGCAATTCCCGCCCCGGCCCATTGCAAAATCAAAAATTGAGCCTATATTCGCCATATCGACCATTGCTTGTGACGTCGCTCCTGGGACACTACGTCCCGACGGATTTCCTCTCAAATAATCGATCTAATCCCGCAAGGTATCGCGGGAACCACAACGATTGCTACGAAAGGAAATCGTTATGAACACTGGTACTGTAAAGTGGTTCAACGCCACCAAGGGCTTCGGCTTCATTCAGCCTGACAACGGCGGCACGGACGTTTTCGTCCACATCTCTGCTGTTGAGCGCGCAGGCATGCGTTCGCTGAACGACGGTCAGAAGATCACCTACGACATCGTCCAGGACCGCAAGTCCGGCAAAAGCTCCGCCGATAACCTTCAGGCAGCTTGATATTTGTCATTTGACCCCGCAGACCACGGATGTACTGGCTGCCGGTTCGAGTGATTGTGAGAGGTCGGGTTTAAGCCCGGCCTTTTGTTTTTTTGGCCATGGGAGGCCCTCATGCGCAAAAATCTATACCGCTCCGGCGATGCGATCGTTCTGAAGGCAGGCGTCCTTGGCGCCAACCAGCCCAGCGGCCCCGGCCGGATCATAGCGGTTCTGCCAGAAACACAGGGCCTGGTTCGTTTCAGGGTGCGTTTCCAGCACGAGAATTTCGAACGGAATATAGCGCTCGACGAAATTGATGCGGCTTCCTCGTCATCGCGGGCCCGAGATGTGGAGAATTCAGCACCCCGCGCGCCGGGATCGAGCTGGATCAACACGAATACGATCAAGATCAGAAAATAGCAGCGGTGGCTGCGTTAAGGAGATATTTTGCAGGTACTCGTCCGAGATAACAATGTTGAACAGGCCCTTCGCGTCCTGAAGAAGAGAATGCAGCGCGAAGGTATCTTCCGCGAAATGCGCGCGCGTGAATCCTACGAAAAGCCGTCGGAAAAGCGCATCCGTGAGGAAGCCGAAGCCGTGCGCCGCCACCGCAAGATGGCGAAGAAGAAATTGCAGCGCGAGGGACTGCTTCCCTCCCCCAAGAAGGTTGCCCGCGCCCGCTAACCGTCAAAAGAGCGCTTGCGCAAAGGAGAATGCCAATGGCTGCGACAAAAGAAGCCTTTTTCAAACCCGGCAAATTATCCGCGCAGGACAAGGCATCGCTGACGGACAGCGCGGCAAAGCAGATTATCAATGCTGAGTCCGCCCAGCGCGCCCGCAAGACGGAACGCCTTCGCCAGCTTCGCGAAGCACAGGAAGCGACCATCGTCGCCCCTGTGCCCGCACGCCCGAAAAAGCCCTCCGCGAAAAAATGATCCGGCTGCGTTTTTTGACGCGGCCGACCGCAAAAAATTCTTGAACCTGATACATAACAGGCGCAGGCTTCGCGTGGTCAGCATTCCGCTGAATGACGCTGATGATTGAGGGCTGAGTGTCCTCGCCCCCGAACGAAAGAAGGTCGAGATGTCTTCCGAGTTTTATTCATCAAGCCTCTCACGCAACCTCGTCCGCACCGGTGGCGCGGGCTACCGGGAAAACGCCTCGTTGCGTCTACTCCTGGGCAAAGCCGAAGAAACGGCTGAGCGCGTGGACTACTATCGCGGGGAACCGACAGGCTTTTCGGCCTTTCCGGATTTCAGCCGTCAGACCCGCATGGCGCGAAGCCTCCTCTCTGCAGGGCGTATCCGCCTGACCAACCCGGCCGTGGAGAAAAACCCACTGTCTGGACCACCTTCCCCGTGACGATAAAGCCGCTTGCCGCAATCGGCCTGTGACGAGCGACCATGCACGGACCGCATCCGATACCAGTTCAATATGAGGAGGACACCATGGCCAAGGGTCAAGTACGCAGCAACAAGGAAATCCGCAAGCCGAAGAAGGACAAGACCAAGACCGCAGCAGCAGCGCCAGCTGGCTCGCAGGTCAAGTTCGCAAACGCCACGACAGCGGATGGCAAAAAGAAATAGGGCAAGGTCGAAGCCGGTCGCTGACAGGTGCCGGCGACGAAACATCTCCTGGTATACGGACTTGTTTTGGCCACATTGCCCTTCTATATAAAGAATGTAGCAGCTGCTGGTGAGCGCAAATGAAATTGTCGTTCGCAGTTGTTTTAGTCGCTTTGGACTTTTGACCACGGATGTACTGGCACTGGTGTTAAGAGCGATATGAGGAAGGTCGGTGCAATATTGCCCCGGCCTTTTTTGTTGTCTTTAAAGGCCATACCGAAACCTGCTCAATACCGCCGCTGACGGCGGAATTAACTTGCGTATTCCGTGCAAAGAGCGCACCTTTTATTGGCGGCGATTTTAAAGGGCGTTGCCGTCTTGAGGCTGGTTGCCGATTTCAAGCCCGTTTTACACATGTTTCGATGGAACGGCCGCCCTTGGAATTCAACAGGGCCTGCCGAAGGCATCGGCCCCGAAAACCGGCATCGGTCATCAACCGTCCCGGTATCGTTTCAAAATGTTGGAGCGTCCCCGTGCAGCCTTAATAAGGGACGCGCGACGCTCCGGCTTTTCTGAGCTCACAAGAAAGGAGGATTCAATGTCTTCCGCATCCCATAGCTGCCTGATCTCTTCCCAGGATCTCAAAATGCTTCAATCGGTCCTCGAAAATGTCGGCTTCAATTGCCAGGACGAGGATAACGACAAGAAACTTCACAACAGGGCAGCCCGCAAGATAATCGAACTGTATCAGGACGGCCTGACCGATCCTGTGGAACTGACGAAAGAAATGCGTTTCCTGTTCGGCGTCCAGAAGCACGACCGGATCAAACCATGGAAACCGCTCCCCCGTTATGCAATCCAGGGTCTGCCACTGCTTTACCGGCATTGAGGGAGAGCGCAGATGCGTGAATACATCATGGTCAGCACCGGCCTTTGGCTCGGGCTGTTCCTGACATGGTATCTCGTCACCCTGTACGATACGGATAAAATTGTTGCGCCGAACGTTGTTTCGGCGCTGCCGCAACTGATGACGTCATCGGAATGCGAAGCCCAGTTCGGCATTCTCTTTTCGATGGGCGACAAGCTGTTGAAGGCCGGTGGCCCTGTTGTTCCCGAGGATTTGCGCCGGAATATTGAAAGCTGCATCTCTTCTGACGAGGGCAGCCGTCTGAAATTGAAAGATAATCAACTCATTCGGCTTTTCCCCTGAGGCTCCGCCGACAACCGGCCCAGTCTACCAGATTTAATAACCATCAAAATCACCGATGAAAATAACGGCTTGGCAAACGGGATATATCAGGAGACACTAAATCGATCGGACATCATGTCCGGGAGTTTGCGTCTGCGTGGAGGGTGAGTATGACGTATGACTGGAGCGGCCGTAGAATGCGCCGCATGCGCGCCGCGAAACTGACGATCATCAGCCTCGTCGCCGCCTTTGTGCTAACGGCCCCGATCTTCGCCCATTACTGACCATTCAGTCCTGCGGTCACACCGGCTGCCTGATGTCGGTCCGCTTTTTCAGGCGGATCTTTAGCCATTTCTGGACAGGCTGATCGTAATGGACCGTCAGGTACCATGACAGGCACGTCGTTCCGATCAGGAACACGATACCGGCCGGCAAGGCGATATTGTCCCTGTGGACTGCAGGTACCAGAAACTCCACCCAGGCCAGAAGCGGAATATGCAGCACATAGACCGCGTAGGACGCCGTACCGAGGAACGCCGACACCATGCCAACCCTGCGGCCGGGAACAGTCTTGCTGGCAACGAACAGCAGCAGCGGCCAGACAAAAAGAACGACTGCAAGGTCAAAGAACGGCCGCAGCTCGCGAGACATGGGCATGGCAAGGATGACGCAGACCACGAGGAGGCAAAGAGCCGCATGGACAGGCCTCAACTCCGGAACGCGGTTGCGGAAACGGTAGATCAATACGCCGGCGAAAAATGAGAAAAACACCCTGCCCATGCCGGCATACATTTCGTTCCAGCGAAATCCCGCATGCAGTCTGCCGAACTCCGCAGCCGCCACCATCAGCACGACAACGCTGACGGCCAGCACCACAATCGTCTGCTTCGTTGTCGCCCGCACGCCCCATCGGGAATAAACCGCATTCACGACCAGCTCGTTGAAAAGCGACCATGCCGGACTGACCAGGAACAGGGCCCCGTTCAATGTCAACGTGAAGGGCGCTGGAAGAAAGAGAAGCCCCGTCACCAGAGCGAAAGCCAGCTCGCCGGGATCGATGAGGCGATGGAGATCATCGATCGGCGTTGGCAGACCGAGAACGTAAAGACAGACGAAATAGGCCGCCATCAGGGCCAGGGCCAGCACATAGAGCGGATAAAGACGCGCAAAGCGCGCCTTCATGAAAAAGCCGGGCGTTATCGCGCCTTCGCGCAGTTTTACGCTATAGGCATGCGCCAGCACGAAACCGCTAAGCGCAAAGAACAGATCGACGGCGAGATAGCTCGACGCCGTGCTCTTTCCGAAAAGCACCTCGGCATGACGGTGCACGATAAATAGGGCGGCCACACCCCTTATGCCATCGAGCAATATGAAGCGTTCCGGGGACGAATGGACCATGGGCGTGGATGCTCGGTGGGGCTGAACGATATTTACTCCATAAAAACGCGGTTTAGCGCGCAGCGGTTCACCGCTTCCAGTCACAAACTGTTCAACGCGGCGCACACCCCGCATTCTTATGGGGCATCTACGCGCGGTCAACGCTCTTTCGCAGTCGCCAAAGGCATGCTACGTCCGGATGTCATCGATGCTTTGAACCTTTGACTCCGCGCATTATGCCTCGCGAAAACCGGCTTCGATTTTCGCACAGATGTTCTGGGCGCAAATTCAATCGTGCGGTACGGCGGCAAGCAACTTTCGCGGAGTCCCACCATGTCCAGCATCGCAGACCGTATCAAAAAAATCATCGTCGACCAGCTGGGTGTAGACCCAGGCACGGTTGTCGACGACGCCAATTTTGCTGACGATCTCGGTGCCGATTCTCTCGAAGTCGTTCAGGTCGTCATGGAAATCGAGGAAGAGTTCGGCGTGGAAATCCCCGATTCCGCCGCCAACACGATCCTGACCGTCGGCGACGCCATTCGTTTTATCGAAAAAAACAAGGCGTGACCGGTAGCGGCAAACACTATCCTGCCGACAGTGCCGCGACGGGATCGAGTTTCGACGCGTTGCGCGCCGGCAGGTAGCCGAAGACGACACCGATCAGCGTCGAGCAGACGAAAGCGGCAACGATTGGCGTCGTGGAATAGACCATGGCGAAATTGCTGCTGAAGGCGGCGAAAAGCACCCCGAAGCCGAGACTGCTCAGCACGCCGAGCGTACCGCCGATGATGCAGACGAGCACTGCCTCGATCAGGAACTGCCGCAGAATATCGGTGCGCCGAGCGCCGACGGCCATGCGCACGCCGATTTCCGACACACGCTCGGAGACGGAAACGAGCATGATGTTCATCACCCCGATACCGCCGACCAGAAGCGAGATCACCGCAATCGCCGCAATCAGGAGCGTGAGCGTCTGCGTGGTGCTGGTAATCGTCTGACGAATATCGTCGGTGTTGAGAATGTAGAAATCCCGGGTGCCGTGCCGCTGGGTCAAAAGCGTGGTCACCGCCTGTTCGGCAATGGCGGCGTCGGCATCGTCGCTTACCTGCACCGTGATGCTGCGCAGCGACAGGCTGCCGAGGAAGCGCGACTGGACGGCGGTATAGGGCAGATAAAGCGACAGGTTCTGGCTTGAACCGAAACCGCCCTGCTGCGCCTGCGTGATGCCGACGATGCGGGCCGGCACCTTGCCGATGAGAATGACCTGACCGACGGGACTGCCGCTGAAATCCGCAAATAGCGATTTGCGGGTATTTTCGTCGATCACCACCTCCTGCGCCTTCTGCGCGACGCTAGCCGCATCGAAAAACCGCCCCTGCGACAGCTTGGTGCCCTTGGCGACGAAGTAACGCTCGCTGACGCCATTGACGAGCGCATTCGCCTCCTTCGCGCCGAAACGCACCGTGCTGGAGGTGGACACCGTCGGCGTGACCGCCGCGACATAGGATTGTTGGGCGAGCGCATCGGCGTCAGAGACGACAAGCGTGGTGATCTTGCCCGACCTGATGTCGCCGAAATCCTTGCCCGCGAAGATTTCGAGCGTGTTGGTGCCGAGGCTCGAAATATTCTGCAATACGCGCTGCTGCGACCCCTGCCCGAGCGCCACGACACTGATGACCGAGGCGATGCCGATGATGATGCCGAGCATGGTGAGGAAAGTACGCAGCTTGTGCGCCCGCATCGACAGAAGCGCCATGCGCAAGGCTTCGCGGAGTGAGGAAACGAGACTGGAGAGGCCTGAAGTCCCGCGGGAAACGGCAGCGGGCCGGGCCTCCTCCGGCAATATCGCCAATGTATCCGCCTTCCGGTCCGAAACGATGGCGCCGTCGCTGATTTCGATGATCCGCCCCGCGCGTCTGGCAATCGACATGTCATGGGTGACGATGATGACGGTGCGGCCTTCGGCATGCAGCTCGTCGAGAATACGCAACACCTCATCGCCGCTCGCGCTGTCGAGCGCGCCGGTCGGTTCATCGGCAAGGATGACCTCGGCATCGTTCATCAGGGCGCGGGCGATGGAGACACGCTGCTGCTGGCCGCCGGAAAGCTGGCCGGGCCGGTGATCGAGGCGTTCCGTCATGCCAAGGCGGCCAAGAAGCCTTGCGGCATTGCTCCTGCGCTCAGCCTGCGACTTGCTGGCGTAAATTGCCGGGATTTCGACATTGCCGAGCGCCGTCAATTCCGCCAGCAGATGGTAACGCTGGAAGATGAAGCCGAGATTTTCGCGTCGGAGCGCCGACAATTCATCGGCATCGAGATGCGCCGTTTCCCGGCCCCTGATGCTGTAGCTTCCCGAACTCGGCCGATCGAGGCAGCCGAGAATATTCATCAGCGTCGACTTGCCCGATCCGGACGCGCCGACGATCGCCACCATCTCGCCGGCCTCGATGGTGAGGTCGATGTTCTTGAGCACGCTGATGGTGCCTTCGCCGGAGGGATAGTCCCGCCGCACGGATTTGAGGCTGATCAGAGGGGCAGCCATATTCAAAGCCCCATCGGCGGCCCGCCCGGCCCCGGCATGGAGTTCGTTTTGCTTTCGGCTGAAAGCTCTCCGGTCACGACGCGCTCGTTCTCGGCAAGGCCGGAGAGAATCTC
The DNA here is from genome assembly GCF_018873185.1 of Rhizobium sp. X9. Classification (NCBI taxonomy): domain Bacteria; kingdom Pseudomonadati; phylum Pseudomonadota; class Alphaproteobacteria; order Hyphomicrobiales; family Rhizobiaceae; genus Rhizobium; species Rhizobium sp. X9. Next base: position 64,048 of record NZ_CP071312.1, read on the forward strand.
AGCCGTGACCTTGTTGTTCAGCCCCACCTTCACCTTGCGCTCGGAAATCCCGCTATCGGCAGCGACCACGCGCACCGAATAATCGCCGTTTCCATCCATATTACCAAGTGCGGCGGCAGGAACCGTCAGGACGTCCTTTGCCTCGCCGAGAAGGATATGGACCTCCGCCGTCATATAGGTGCGCAATTTGCCTTTCGGGTTCGGCACCTCGAAAACGCCGTTATAATAGATGGCTTCCGATGACGAGGTGCTGGAGGAGGACGAGGTGGATGTGGAAGACGTCGAGGAGCTGAAGCTGGAATCGCTGCGCACCGATTCCGGCGCGGGCTCAATGGAAGCGAGCTTCGCATCGTAGCGCTGCTGCGGTTCGCCAAGCACCGTGAAATAGACCGGCAGGTCGGGCTTCACCCTCGTTACATCCGCTTCGGAAATTTCCGTGCGCACCGTCATCCGGTCAAGCTGGCCGAGGATCACGATGGTCGGCGCGGATTGGGTGGCGTTGACGGTCTGCCCTTCCTGGCTGACGATCGACAGAACCGTGCCTTCGATGGGAGCGGTGATCTTCGTATAGCCAAGATTGGCTTCGGCGGTTTCGACCGCGACCTGCGCCTCCTCGATCTGGGCGTCAATTGCCTTGATCTGCGCCTCGGTAACGGCGAGTGCTGCGGTGGCGCTTTCGAAATCGGCACGGGAGGCGGCGTTCTTGGAGACCATTTCCTGCTGGCGGGCAAGGCTCTGGCGGTTGAGAACAAGCGTCGCCTGTTTCTCCACGCGCTGCGCGTTCACATTGGCCAGCGCTGCCTGCGCGGTGCGCAGGCTGTTGGTCTGGGTGACGGAATCGATCTCGGCGACGAGATCGCCCGCTTTCACCGTGTCGCCCAGCGCAACCTTGACGGCGGTGATGCGACCGGAGGCCTGTGCGCCGACGGCCACGAGGCGAACGGGTTTCAGCGTTCCGGTTGCCAGCACCGTCTGCTCTATATCGCCGCGCGTCACCTGCGATGTGATGTAGGCGGGCGCGGCGGCCCGTGTATATTGCGAGGACAGCCAGTAACCGCCTGCAGCCAGAGCCGCAATCGCCAGCAATGCCCCTGCCTTACGTGCCGTTTTCATATTTATGTCCAGTCCGGCCGGCGATAGGCGCCTGTGGATTTTTCAGCGTCAGCCTTGCGGCAGGTGTTGCGAGCACGTTTGGAGCCCGTCTTTTCGTGCTGGTCCGTCTTGCAGGCGGGATGCAGCCGCTTTTCTACCTGCCGCGATTTCGTCGCCGGCGTTTCCACCGCCCGTTCCTTGGCTGCGGCGACAGACCAGACAAAGCTCAGGCCGAAGACCGTTGCCAGAACCACATAGAAATATTTCATCATCGTCTTCCCGCTTGAAAATCACGCGGGGGATCGCAGGCGAGCGATCCCCCGGCTGCAGCCGTCACCGGCTGATTTCCTCCTCTACTGGGGGGCAGATTAAAGGAGGAAACTGTGAATAGTGGTTTCAGCCCCGCTCCGCCTGCGGAACCGGCGGCATCCTGTCGCCATGAGGCGGACCGAAACGACCGCCCTCCCCGGGTCCGTGGCGCGGGCCGGGAGGTGGCATCAAGGCACGCTCGAGTTCGGCAAGTTTCTGTACCTGCTGCGGCGAGAGCTTCGGCTTCAGCGCTGCGACGGCGTCCTGCAAGGTTTTCGCCTGCTCGGCTTTCTTCGCGACGATGCCTGCCAGTTCCTCGCCGGCAAGACGCGGCTCGGGTCTGGCCGAATCTTCGGCCGACATTGCCGGCAGCGGCGCCCGCTCAGGACCGGGCGAAACGAGATCGATCAGCGCCGAGGCATAGGCCCGCCACGGCCCGAGCTGTTCCGGCGTAACGCCGATATAGATTTCGGCGGCCGAAAGCTTCGTCGCCAATCCGAGAACATCAGGTCCTGCCATTCTGCGGATGTGTGGCATCGGCCCCCGATCTGGTCCACGATCCGGGCCGAGATCGGGAGCCCCGGGTGGCACGCCCTGCTCGGTTGCCTGTGGTGCCGGCGCATTCTGCTCCTCGGCCTGCGAGACGGCGGAAGCGCCCAAAATTGCGGTCGCGATGACGGCGGTGGCCAATAACGAGTTTCTCATCTTACCTTCCTTCCGTTTTCCAACATGAAAGGACGATAGGAGTGCCGGGTTTCCGGCTTTGGTCCGAATGTTTCCGATTTTCTTTCGCAGCCGGCCTATTTGTAACCGAATGTTGCCAGACGGGCCGTGGAAAGCTTTCGTTGCAAAAATCCGCCGTTTCCTTGCGGCGCTTATGTATAGTGGCATCAAAAGGTTGGACGATATGACGACGGTTTCGGTTACACATGTATTGATCGTTGATGACGATCCGGAAATACGCACATTGCTCGCGAAATATCTCGGCTCGCAGGGATTTCGCGTGTCGATGGCCGCCGACAGGCGCGAGTTCGAGGAAAAGATCGTCAGTTCCGATCCCGATCTCATCGTGCTCGACGTGATGCTGCCCGATGGCTCGGGCCTCGATATCTGCCGCGATCTTCAGGGCCGCCGGCCACGCACGCCCGTCATTCTTTTAACCGCGCTCAAGGAAGATGTGGACCGGATCGTCGGGCTGGAGATCGGCGCCGACGACTATCTCGGCAAACCCTTCAACCCGCGCGAATTGACGGCGCGCATCAAGGCCGTGCTGCGCCGTGCGACACCGCAGGAAGTTCCCCGCGCCGCATCCGCCGCCTATCATTTTGCGCAGTTTACCGCCGATCCGGAACAGCGCTCCGTCATCCACACGGGCGGTGAAAAGATCGAGCTGACGGGAGCGGAATTCGATCTGCTGAAAGTCTTTCTCGACAGGCCCGGCCGGCTTCTTTCCCGCGACCAGCTTCTCGATCTGACTCAGGGCAGGGACCGCGGTCCTTTCGACCGCTCGATAGACGTGCTGATGAGCCGGTTGCGCAAAAAGCTGGACGCCGACGCAGCAAGCCCGATTTTCAAGACGGTGCGCAACGGCGGTTACCAGATGACGGTGCAGGTCAAAACCCTGCCGGTGCCGCGATGAATTCGCTGAGAAACCGTATCGCCGCCCTGCTGATCGCCTCCATCATCGCGGTCATCGCGCTTGCGACTGTCGTGGCCGACCGGACATTGCGGCCGCCGCCGCCCGACGCCACCATCGAGCCCTTGGCGCGCAGTCTCGCCTTTGCCGTGACGATGGCCGAGCGCGACCCGACCCTGCAACAACCAGGCTATTTTCGCATCGAACAACGGCCGCCGACAGGTGACCCGGACGGCATGCTTTCGGAATTTCTGGAAAAGGCGCTCACCCGTGTCGGAGAACCCCGCGCCGCAATCGTCGTTCGCATGCCGGGAAACCCCGCGCCGGTCGCGGCCATCGCGCTTGAAAAAGGCGGATGGCTGGTCGCCGAAATTCCGCATATGGGCCCGCCGCCCGGCGGCTGGAAGGTCTTCGGCATGTGGATCGGCCTCATCATTCTCGGCAGTGCTGCGGTTTCGATCTTTGCCGCGACCAAGATCACCCGCCCGCTCGACATGCTGGAAAATGCCGCCGCCAGCATCGGGCCAGACGGTTCGCTGCCGCGCCTGCCGGAAACAGGGCCCGGCGAAATCCGCGCCACGGCACGGGCGCTGAACGAACTCGCCACGCGCCTGAAGGCGGCGATGGAAAGCCGGATGCGCCTTGTCGCCGCCGCCGGCCATGACCTCAGAACCCCGATGACCCGCATGCGCCTCAGGGCGGAATTCATCGAAAACGACGAGGAACGGGCCAAATGGCTGGCGGACCTCGAAGAACTGGATGCCATCGCCGACAGCGCCATCATGCTGGTGCGCGAAGAGGTGAACCAGGATACGGTCAAGACGATCGATGTCGGCGCGCTGCTCCGCGAAATCGTGAGAGACCTTTCCGATCTCGGCCATGCCGGTGCGCTGGATTTCATGGAGCCGGAGGCGACCATGACGATCAGGGCCGCGCCGCTCGCGCTCAAAAGGGCCATGCGCAACCTCGTCCTCAACGCCGTCACCCATGGGAAAAAGGCGCATATCGACCTGACCGAAGATGAAAGCGAGATCGTCGTGACGATACGGGATGAAGGTCCCGGAATTCCGCAGGAGCTGATCGGCAGGGTTTTCGAACCCTTCTTCCGGGTGGATCTCGCCCGGCGCAAATCGATCCCCGGCGTCGGGCTGGGCCTGGCCATCGCCAGGGAAATCATCGAACGTTTCGGCGGCACGATCACCATTGCGAACCACAAGAAACAGGGCCTGATCCAGACAGTGATCTTTGCCAGAGCGGCACCTTGAAAAACGGCCGGCATTGTCTGTCGGCCTGACCTTTTTTGCTGAGAAAAAAGATACATGATAAAATTAGTCATGTTTCTTGCCATCGGGTGATTTTTCACCTATTGACCCGGGGATCGCTCAATTCTTCCGACCGGGAACCCGCCTCATGTGGAGCAAGCCCACGTCACGCGCACTCGTTGATGATGCCGTACAGCTCTATTATGAGGAACTGTGCAAGGCCATGAACCGGCGCGGGCACACGACCGCCATTTCGCAGGAGATCGTCCACGATCTTTACGTGCGGCTGACTGGAAAACCGAGGTTGCCTGAGAATACCTCGCTCATCCGCGCCTTCCTGGTCCGCGCCTGCGCCAATCTCGGCATTGACCGCCTTCGTCGCGAACAATTCGAGCGCAGGCTGTTTTCCGGCAGCATGGAAGAAGCGCTCGCCGCCCCGCAGCCGGTAGCCGATGCGGACAGCCTTGCCGATAGGGAACATCGCCTGAAAGTGTTGCGCCGCGCGGTGATGGGCATGTCGTTGCAGCGCCGGCGGGTCTTTCTTGCCAGCAGCATCGGAAACCTGAATTCGCTCGAGATCGCTGAAAGAAGCGGCATCAGCAAGAACATGGTCGATCGCCATCTCCGCAAGGCCTATCTGCATTGCCTGGAATGCCTGGAGGAAACGCTGTGACGGGGGCGGTAAAAACCGCTTCGGCGCTGCGCGAGGAAGCCGTCGACTGGTTTCTGCAACGGCGGGAAAGGCCGGACGACTCAGCACTGGCAGCGGATTTCGATGCCTGGCTCACCAGGGATGAGAGACATGCAAAAGCCTATGAGCGTGTCCGATGTCTGATGGGCGACGCCAGCGCCCTGCTTGCGGCTGATCGGGCGTTTCTCCTGAAGGCGACCCGCAAGCGCGGCAGCGCCAAAGGCAAGGCGGCAGCGGCGGCAATTGCCGGCGTCTCGCTGCTATCAGGTTTTTACCTGACCGATATGCCCATGCGCCTGCGTTCCGACCATATGTCCGCCACGGCGGAGCGGCAGGTCGTCACCACGCCGGACGGTTCAACCATTACCCTGAACGCCAATTCGGCCATCGCCCTGCGTTTTTCCGCAAAGGAGCGGCGTCTACTGCTGCTACGCGGTGAAATCTTCGTAGAAGTCGCGCCCGATGCGGCGCGGCCCTTTTCCGTCGAGGCCGCCGGCGGCACGACCACCGCGCTCGGCACCGCCTTCGACATCGATATGCGCAACGAGGCAACGAGCGTGACGGTGCTGGAACATAGCGTATCCGTGGTGACAGGCCAGCAGGGCCAGAACGGCCGGCTTAACGAAAACCAGCGCGTCGACTATTCGTCCGATGGCCTGCTGGGCAGCATTGAAACGGTCGACCCCTCCTCCATCGCCGCCTGGCGCAACGGCCGCTTCGTCTTCGAGGACAGGCCGCTTTCCGAAGTGCTGGAGACCTTTGAGCGTTATCTTCCCGGCCGCATCGTCGTGACGCGGGAGAGCCTTAGGAGAAAACGGCTGTCGGGCAATTTCGACCTTTCCGACCCGGGCACGGCCCTTGCGGATCTGGCCGCCGCGCTTGAGATCGGTGTCGTCAGGGCGGGTCCTTATCTGACCGTTCTTTATTGAATGAAATTTCTCCGGCGGAGGTGTCCCTGAAAAGCGGGCTCGTTCGTTCGTGAAGCAGAACCCCATTTGCTGCCCCGGAGAGGTGCCCGCCATGACAAGACCAGAACCGACTTTCCGCCACCGGACCCGCGTATCGCTATTATCCATTTTGCTTGCGAGTGCGGCGGCGGCAACCATTCCGGCATCGGCCCTGGCGCAGCAGACGCAGCGGATCGCGATCAATCTGCCCGCCGGCAACATGGCAAGCGCGCTTAACCGCCTTGCCAGCCAGTCCGGCCTTCAGATGGTCTATGACGCCTCTGTCGCCAGAGGCCTCAAAAGCGCTCCTGTTTCGGGCACCATGACCCCGGCCGAGGCGCTGGAACGGCTGCTTTCCGGAACCGGAATCCGCTACCAGTTCATCGGTGAAAAAACCGTCAGGATGGAGATGGCGAGCCGTTCCGCCGGAACGACCGAAAATGGTGACGGAACGCTTCTCGAGCCGATCACGCTCAAGGGCGGCCGTGTGTTCAACGGCGACGCGCCAAGCGTTGTCGAGATCGATCAGGTCGCCATCGAGGCGGCGCAAGCCACCTCCCTGCCGCAACTTCTCCAGAAGACGCCCGGTGTCAGTTCCAGCGGCGGCGTGCGATTGCAGGGGCAATCCACCGCCATTCGCGGCTTCGCCCGCCAGTCAGACGTGCGCCTTCTGCTCGATGGCGCTCCGAAGAACTTCGAGCGCTACGATCAGGGCACGGTCTTCATTGATCCGGAACTGCTCAAACGCGTGGAAATCCAAAAGGGCGCGACATCCGTTCGTTATGGCAATGGCGGCTTCGGCGGCACCGTCATCATGGAAAGCAAGACGGCCTCCGACATGCTGAAACCGGGACAGACCTTCGGCGCCTGGGGCAAGACGAGCTATCAGTCGGCCAACAGGCAGCAGCTCGGATCGGCCGCCATTTACGGCAAATCGGATTTCGGCGGCCCCGTGACCTATGACGGGCTTGCCTCGGTGATCTGGCGCAAGAGCGACAATGTGCGCGTCGGCGGCGGACAGGTCTATGACGCCTCCAACGACAAGATCACCTCCTTTTCCGCCAATGCCGGCGCTGCCTATGACGGCCACGAGCTGCGCGCCTCGGTGATCTACGGCAAATCCGCCGATTACGGCCCGCTTGCCGCCAATCGCGGCGATCTGGGTCTCACCGCCTACACCATCAAGACCTATGGTTACGATCTGGCGCGGCTGAGGGCACTTGCCTGGCGCGACATGGAGGACTTTTCCTCGACGCTGAAATATTCCTATGACGGCGACAGCGATCTCGTGAATTTCAAGGCGATGGCGAGCTTCTCCGCCACCAGCCTCGACATGACCCGCCCGACCATTCCGGGTTTCGTTCCCAGCGGATCGCTGGGCGGCATGCAGGACGACACGAAATATACCGACTTCAAGCTGGAAGCGGAGAACACCTCCAATTTCGAACTGGGCGGATTGTCCCACGTCGCCAATTACGGCGTGCAATATATGCGCCACGACCGGGACTCGTGGATGTACGACATCGCCAACCGCACCAGTGCGCAATATAATTACGGCTATTATGCATCGTGGATCAAACCGGAAGGCACGCAGGAAACCATAGCGGCCTTTTTCCGTGACGAAATCAGCCTGACGGACACCTTCAAGGTGACACCCGGCATCAGGTTCGACCACGTCCGCTCCGAAGGCGTTCCAAATGCGGCGCCGCGCTTTAACACTCCGGCCGCCGGGCACGATTATTCCGCCGTCTCCCATAGCGGCGCGACGCCGGCTCTCAGCATGCGCTGGGAAGCGGTTCCGGGCACCACCTTTTTCGCCGACTGGGCCTATGCGATGCGCGCACCCGTCATCGACGAGATCTATTCAAGCCAAAGCCTGGCAACCACGGCGTCGGGAACATCGCGCAACCTGAAAGTGGAGCGCAACAACAATTTCAACATCGGCGTCTCGCAGCAATTCGACGACGTGTTCCTGAATGGTGACAGCCTGACGGCTTCGATCGGCGGCTTTTATAACAACGTCACCAATCCCATCACGCGCCGGTTCGGTACCGCCAACCTTGCCGGCGTCAAGAACGTGCCCTTCTACTGGAACACCCCATCCTACAAGATTTACGGCCTCGATGTTTCGGCAAGCTACGATTCCGACCACATCTTCGGAAATCTCGGCCTGTCGTGGATGAACGGCTCGCGTAACGGCGCAATCAACAATGTCTATGGCCGGGATACCTATGTGAACGATCTTTCGCCGTTCACAGCCAATGTTCAGCTTGGCTACAAGCTGCCTGACTGGGATCTGGCGCTCAGCTGGAACGGACAATTCGTCGCCGCGCAGGAAAATACACCCGCCAACCAGGGGGGCGCCTCCTACGCTCGGCCCGAAAGCCCCGGCTACGCGGTCCACGGCATTGCCCTCGACTGGACGCCGAAGGAAGGCATGATGGCCGGAACGGAAGTGCACGCCTCAATCGACAACCTGTTCGACAAATATTACTTCCCCTATCTCAGCGACCGCATTGCCGCCATGCCGGGACGTAACTTCAAGCTGTCGATCAGCCGCAAGTTCTGAGCGGAAGATGACTGAGCCAGCGGACGGAGCTTTCCGCCCTGAACATCGATAAAGGGCATCCAAACCTGCCCTCACCTTCCGTCATCCTCGGGTCAAGCCCGAGGATGACGTCGAGAGTGACGAGGGCTTTGCACTACTCCCGTCAGTGGAAACCGTTTCCATTTCCTCACCCAACTATCATCTCAGAAGAAGCCCCTCGGCATAGGCCATCATCAGCGGCCCCACACCCTTGGCGTCATCTGATACGACGGGCTCGGTCAGATAATATCCCGGCGAGCCGTCGCGATAATTGCCCTCGAAGCCGCCGAGACCCGCGACATGGACGATGCCGGTGAGGCGGGTAACACCCTCTTCGTCCACCTTGAGCCGCGTCTCCAGCAGCGCCTTAAGCGCGCGGCGGCCCGCCGAAACGGCGGCATCGGCCTCCTCGCCCTTCAAAAGTCCCAGCCGGGCCGCACGCAGCAGAGCGTAGGCGAACATGGCCGACGCGGAGGTTTCCTCGTAATTTCCGGCAAGGGTCGGATTGTCGAGCACCTGCATCCAGAGACCGGCTTCCGTCTGCCGCGCAACGATGCCGGCCAGAAGCCGACGCGCGCGCTCGCGAAGCGGTGCTGTCGCGTCGTCATCGGGCAGAATGACCAATGCATCGACCAGCGCCATGGCAAGCCAGCCGACGGCGCGCGCCCAGATGGCAGGCGACTGGCCGGTCGCGGGATCAGCCCAGCGCTGGCTGCGGCTATCGTCATAACCATGGACGTATAGCCCGCCGGCATCTGCGGTGAGCGAAAGTGCGGACGAAAACTGCCTTAGCGCATCGTCGACCAACTCGGTGCGGCCTGTCACCTGCGCATATTCGATCTGGAAGGGCAGCCCCATGTAAAGCCCATCCAGCCAGACCTGTTGCGGATAACGCTGCTTGTGCCAATAATTGCCGGCGGCAATGCGCGGATGGGTGCGGAGTTGGCCGGCCAGATGGTTCGCCGCGGCAAGGTAACGCGCGTCACCCGTTTCCGCGGCAAGGGGAAAGAGAATGCGGCCGGCTAGAATATGATCGATATTATATTCTGACGGTTTGTAACCGGCGAGCGTTCCGTCCGCCGATATCTGGGCGTCGGCCAGCCGATGGAGGTGGTGACGCCAGCGCTCATCGCCACTGGCCTCGAATAAGAGCTGTAGCCCCCGATAGACACATCCATCCTCATAACACCAGCTATCGCCCTTGTAGGGCTTATAGCGAATGGAGAATTGGTCAAAATAATCAGTGGCTTTCATAGGTTTTCTCAATAAGTTCTGGATAGATGAAATGAGCCTTGCCTGCGCCAGGCCCAATGCATGACGGCCCCGCCGGAACGGCGAGGCCTTGTTTTGAAAATCCTGTTACACTCACCGGAAGAGCGACGGCAACCAAAGCGAAAGTGACGGGATATAGGTCACGGCGAGCAGCACCGCGATGCTCGCTCCGAAGAACGGCCAGATCGTCCGCATCGCCTCCCTGATCGATATGCCGCCGACCGCGCAGCCGACGAAAAGCACCGTTCCGACGGGCGGGGTGTTGAGACCGATGCCGGCATTGAGGATCATCACGACGCCGAAATGGACCGGGTCGATACCGAAGGCCTTCACCACCGGCAGCAGCACCGGGGTGGAAATGATGACCATCGGCGCCATGTCCATGAAGGTGCCGAGCAGCAGCAGGATGACGTTGATGACCAGAAGCACGATGATCGGATTGTCCGAAATCGCGCTGATGGCTGCGATCATCAGCGTCTGCACCTGGAGGAACGCCATCAGCCAGCCAAAGGCCGCCGCCGTGCCGATGACGAGCAGAACCATGGCCGTCGTCCGAACCGCTCCCATCACCGCTTCGACGAAGCCGCTCCAGTTGAGCTCGCGATAGACCAGCATGGCGACGAGGAAGGCATAGAGAACGGCGATGCAGGAGCTTTCCGTTGCGGTGAAGATGCCCGAACGCACGCCGCCGAAGATGATGCCGATCAGCAGGATGCCCGGGAAAGACGCCAGAAGATAATACATCAGCTTGGAGAAGCCGGGGAACGGCTCGGAGGGATAACCCTTGCGCCGCGCAACGATATAGGCGGTAACCATCAGGGCCGCGGCAAGCAGGAAGCCCGGAATGATGCCGGCGGTGAAGAGATCGGCCACCGAGACATTGCCGCCCGCCGCGATCGAATAAAGGATCATATTGTGCGATGGCGGGATCATCAGCGCGATGATGGCAGCATTGACGGTGACATTGACGGCATAGTCCCTGTCATAACCGCGCTTGGCCATTTGCGGGATCATCAGGCCGCCGACGGCGGATGCATCCGCCACAGCCGAACCGGAAATGCCGCCGAATAGCGTCGAGGCGACGATATTGACCTGCCCGAGACCGCCGCGCAGATGGCCGACCAGCCCTGCCGCGAAACGGATGAGGCGATGGGCGATACCGCCGCGCACCATCAGGTCACCGGCGAAGATGAAAAACGGGATCGCCATCATCGCAAACACGTTCATGCCGGAATTCATCTGCTGGAACACCACGATGGGCGGCAGGCCGAGATAAAGCACGGTAACGAAAGAAGCGATGCCAAGGCAGAAGGCGATCGGCGTGCCGATCAGCATCAGAAGGGTGAAGACACCGAAGAGGATGGTGTAAGCCATTTACGCGGCCTCCTGCACGAGAATATCCGCCGCGATCTCCTCGCCGATGGCGAGATCGACAAAACGTTCGGCCGCAAACAGCGCAATGAGGAAACCACCACCCACGAGCGGGAAGAAATCCGTGCCGCCCGGCCAGCCGAGAACCGGGACCGTTGCCGTCCATGTCCCGATGGAAAGCGATGTTCCGTACCAGGCCATGCCGACACCGAAGAAAAAGATCAGGGCAAGGCTGGTCAGGTCCATTCCCTTCTGTATGCGCGGCGGCATCATGTAACGCAGGATATCCAGCCCCAGATGCACGCTCTCCCGCACACCGACCGCGGCCCCCAGCATGATGAACCACGACATGAGGTGAAGCGACAACGGCTCCGACCAGCTGGGTGAATCGTTCAGAATATAACGGGCAAAAACCTGCCAGCCGACGATGAGCGTCATGGCGACCATGCCGATACCGGCAATATAAAGCGACACGTGACTGAGCGCGCCGAGAAATGGGCGAACCGCCCGCATGAAGTTTCGCATTTGCCTTCCTCCTCCTCCTTCAAACAAGACGGCTGCAAAAGAAAACCGGCCCTGTCGCCAGAGCCGGTTTCCCCTATGTCACTTGACCGCTTTGACCCGTTCCAGAAGGTCCTTCATCTTCGGATCGGTCACGAACTTGTCGTAGACCGGACCCATCGCTGCAGCGAACTCCTCCTTGTTGACCTTGATGACGTTGACGCCACCGGCACGCACCTTTTCTTCCGAGGCCTTTTCGCGCGCGCTCCACAATTCGCGCATCTTGCCGACAGAATCCTTCGCAGCCTGGCGCACGAGCTTCTGGTCTTCCGGAGAAAGTTTGTCCCAGGAGACCTTGGACATCACGAGGATTTCCGGGTTGAGGGAATGTTCCGTCAGCGAATAGTTCTTCGCGACTTCATAGTGGCGAGCGGATTCGTAGGACGGCCAGTTGTTTTCCGCACCGTCGACGACACCGGTTTCAAGCGAGGAATAGACCTCCCCCATCGGCATCGGCGTCGGGTTGGCGCCAAACGCCTGCATCATCGAAATCCACAGATCCGATTGCTGCACGCGGATTTTCAGGCCCTTGAGGTCCGCCAGTTTTTCGATGGGCTTTTTGGTGGTGTAGAAAGAGCGCGCACCGGAATCGTAAAAGGCCAGACCGATAAGGCCATGCGGTTCGAAGGCCGCAAGAACCTCGTCGCCGATCGGGCCGTCAACGGTATTGTGCATGTGCTCCGTCGAACGGAACAGGAAAGGCAGGCCGAGAACGGTGGTTTCCTTCACCAGATTGTTGAAGGGCGCGGCATTGACGCGGTTCATGTCGATGACGCCGAAGCGGGTCTGCTCGATGGTGTCTTTCTCGCCGCCGAGAACCGAATTGTTCATGACCTGCACCTTGATGCGGCCATTGGAGCGCTCAGACAGGAGCTCGCCCATATATTTCACGGCTTCGACCGTCGGATAACCGTCGGGATGGATGTCTGCAGAACGCAGGGTGATTTCCTGCGCCTTGGCGGAAACGCCCGCGAGCGCGATCCCCATCGCGACGCACATCATGCTTGCAATCTTTTTCATGTCTTCCTCCTCCGTTGTAACAACGGTCCAGCCCCTCCAGGCTATAGGACCGAATTTTCACGCCCATCCGGGCCGGCATGCAAAGACCTTTCACTTGATGGGACGATGGGACCTCCCTTTCCCAACCATCCCGGATTGACGCTATGCCGCCTTGAACGGTGGCAGCTTGAACAGCGCTTCAGGGTTTTCCACCAGCGCGCGTTGGCGTGCCGCCTCATCCGGCAACCAGCCAAGAACCAGTTCCGCAAGCCGCGCATCATCCGGATAGGCTGCGGTTTCACGGATTGAATTGTGCGGCCAGTTGGTGCCCCAGACGATGCGTTCCGGCGCATGGGCCGCGATTACGCGCGAAAAGGCGGCGACATCCTCATAGGGCCAGCTCTCACACGAACTTTCATACACCCCGGCGAATTTGAACCAGAGATTGCCACGGTCGATGAGCTTCAGAAGCGCGGCCATTTCCGGGCCATCGGTTTTAATGCCCCTGAAGAACTTGCCATGGTGATCAAAAACCCAGCGTGAGCGAATTTTCTCAAGTCTGGGCAGATGATCGAGCAACGTGTTGCCGTCGAACTGCACCGCCACCATCCAGTCGGCCGCATGAGCGCGCTCGTCCACCGCTTCCAGTTCGGCAAGGTTCACGGCACCGCCCGGCAGATCCATGATACGCGCGCCAACAGCGCCAGCGGCCGCCAGTTGCTCCATGTCCTTTTCCGTCGTGCCGGCATCGATGATCACCACCGCACGCGCCGCCTCGCCCATCTCCGCAACGCAGGCAAGCGTATTGGCATTGTCGCGCTGATGGGCATTGCCCTGGGTGATGATGACGCGGTCTATGCCAAGCCATTGCATCAGCTGTCGGTACTCGGCAGGCCCCGGAAGCGAGCCCGGCGGCAGGCCCGGCCCGCCCGGCAAGGCGGGATATCCCGGCAGATAGAGATGCATCTGCGTGTCCACGGCGCCCTTTGGAAAGGGCGGCTTCGGCTGGGTACCGGTCAGCTGGCGTTCAAGGTCGCTCATGCGTCCGGCATCCTGAATTCGGTGAGCGCATCGCGATTGATCTCGATGCCGAGACCCGGGCCATTGGGAATGGCGACAACGCCACCCACCGCCTCGATCGGCTGTTTCAGCACGGCCTGGCGGAAGGGATTGGGCGTGCGGTCGAATTCCATGATCGGCTCGATGGGGTTGACCCGCACCGGGTCAGGCGTCATCGCCGCCATGAATTGCAGGGCGGCGGCAATCTGCACACCGGTGCCCCAGACATGCGGCACAATGCGCACGCCGTGGAGTGTTGCGAGCGTGGCGATCTTCTGCGTTTCTGAAAAACCGCCGCAGCCGCAGAGATCGGGCTGGAGAATATCCACCGCACCGGCGGAAAGCGCCTGCCACATGCCATAACGCCCATGCCAGGTCTCGCCGCCCGCAACCGGAATAGGCTGTCCTGCCCGCACACGGGCATAGGCATCGAGCTGTTCCGGAACCACCGGTTCCTCGAACCAGTCGATGCCATAGTCAGCCGCACGGTTGCCGAGCGTTATGGCTTCCGTGACGGTATAACCATGATTGGCATCGATCATCAGCCGCATATCCGGCCCGATCGCTTCGCGCACGGCGGCGATGACGCGAAGATCCTCCTCGATGCCGAAACCGATCTTGATCTTGCAGGCTTGGAAACCGTCTGCCCGACGTTCCGCCATCTCAGCGGCATTGTCGGAAACTCGGTCGACCCCGTCGCGCTTGAAGCTGCCGGTGGCATAGGCGCGGACGCTTTCGCGCCAGCGTCCACCCAGCAGCATCGAGACGGAAGCACCGTAATGCTTGCCCTTGATATCCCAGAGCGCGATATCGATGCCGGACAAAGCGGTGAGGCTGAGGCCGCGCTGGCCCTGATCGCGCAGGGCATTATAAAGCACGGCCCAGATCTTTTCGGTCTGGCGCGGGTCCTGGCCGATGAGCCAGCCGGAATAGGCCTGAACCACGGCGGCGTTCGGTCGCGCCGGACCGAGGCATTCGCCCCAGCCGACGGTTCCATCATCGCATTCGATCTCCACCAGAATATGGGCACGCCTATCAAAGCGCATGGAGGCGCTTTCAAACGGCGTGTCCAGCCGATGTTCGAGCAGATGCGTGCGCACCGCCGTTATCTTCATCGCTCCCCTCCCGTTTTCCGGATCAGACCTTGATCAGGCTTTGCGCTTGTGCGTGCCGATCAGGGCATCGAGCATGCCGATTTCCTCGTTCGTCAGGTCCTTCAGCGGCGCACGCACCGGGCCGGCATCAAAGCCCTGCAGGCGAACGCCGGCCTTGATGGCGGAGACGGCGTAACCCTTGGCGCGGTTGCGGATCGCCATGAACGGATAGAAGAACTCCGTCAGGATACGTTCGCAGGTGGCGCGCTCGCCGGCACGCAGCGCCGCATAGAATTCGTTGGCAAGACCCGGCACGAAGTTGAAGACGGCCGAGGAATAGGTGGTGAAGCCGGCGCCGAGATAAGCTTCGGCAAACAGTTCCGCCGTCGGCATGCCGCCGAGATACATCAGGCGGTCACCCATCTTGGCGGTGATCTGGCGAACGAGACCGATATCGCCGGTGCCATCCTTGAAGCCGACAAGGTTCGGGCATTCATCGCAAAGACGCGCCAGCGTATCCGCCTGGAGCACCGAATTGTCGCGGTTATAAACCATGACACCGATGCCGACCGACTGGCAGACCTTTTTGATATGCGCGTAGAGGCCTTCCTGCGGCGCATCGATGAGGTAATGCGGCAGAAGCAGGATGCCGTCAGCACCGACCTTTTCGACGGAACGGGCGATATCGACCGCAACCTCGGTGCCGTAGCCGCAGCCGGAAACGATTGCCGTTTCACCGGCCACTTCCTTGGCAGCCGAAACGATGGTGGGGATTTCATCCGGCTTCAGCGAGAAGAACTCGCCCGTGCCGCCGGCGGCAAACAGCACCGGCGCCTTGTAACCGGCGAGCCATTCCACATGCGCCCTGTAGCTATCGGCCGCAAAACGGCCCTCGGAATCAAAATGGGTTACCGGGAAGGAGAGCAGGCCGGAGCCAAGCGCCGCCTTGATTTGTTCAGGGTTCATAATCGGTATTCCTCTGCAAGTTCACTGACTGGAAGCCACCTAAACCGCTTGCCGCATATTTGTCAACAAGTCATCATACAAGTTATATGATGAATTTTCGGAACTGGCGTAAATCAGCGCGCCAGCCAGCCGCCATCCACATTCAAAATGGCGCCATGCACATAATCCGCCGCCGGCGATGCGAGGAAAACCGCCGCCCCGGCAATGTCCTCGGAATGACCCCAGCGGCCAGCCGGGATGCGCTCGAGAATAGCCTTGTTGCGGGCCACATCCGCCCGCAACGCCTCGGTATTGTTGGTTTCGATGTAACCCGGCGCGATGGCATTCACGTTGATGCCCTTTGCGGCCCACTCATTTGCCAGAAGCTTGGTGAGACCGGCCACGCCATGTTTCGCCGCCGTGTAGGAGGGCACGCGGATGCCACCCTGAAACGACAGGAGCGAGGCGATATTGACCACCTTGCCGGAACGGCCTTTCGCCAGCAGCTCTTTCGCGAAAGCCTGCGTGGTGAAAAACAGCGCCTTGAGATTGACGTCCATCACCTCGTCCCAGTCGAGTTCGGAAAACTCGACGGAATCGGCACGGCGGATAATGCCGGCATTGTTGACGAGAATATCCAGACCGGCATTGGCAAAGCTGTCCTTCGCCGCCAAGGGATCGGCAAAGTCGATCGTGAGCGCGCTGGCCTTGCCGCCATTCTTCGCAATTAGTTCCAGCGTCTCGTCCGGCGCACGGCGGGCGGCGCAGACCACTTCCGCACCGGCGGCGGCAAGGCCGATGGCGATTGCCTGGCCGAGCCCCGTATTGGCGCCCGTCACTAATGCCTTACGCCCTTGAAGCGAAAAGGGATTTTTCATTTCAGATCCCCCGGCTGGATGAAGTCCATGTCGGTATAATCGACATTGTCTCCCGCCATCGCCCAGATGAAGGTGTAGGAGCCAATGCCGGCGCCGGAATGGATCGACCAGGGCGGCGAAACCGCACCCTCTTCATTCGAGATGAACAGATGCCGGGTTTCCTGCGGCTCACCCATCAGGTGCAGAACACGGGATTTCTCATCCATGCCGAAATAGAGATAGGCCTCCATGCGGCGATCATGAATGTGGGACGGAATGGTGTTCCAGACGGAACCGTCCTTCAGCGTCGTATAACCCAGCACCAGCTGGCAGCTTTCCATGACAAGCGGATGGATGAACTGGTTGATGGTGCGCTTGTTGGAAGTCTCCGTCGCGCCGAGCTTGACCTCCTTGCTGTCGGCAAGGCTGACGAGCTTTGCCGGCAGGCTGCGATGGGCCGGGCACGACGTGATGTAGAATCGCCCTGCCCCGTTGAAAGTAACGGCACCGCTGCCCGCGCCGAGATAAAGCACGTCGCCACGATTGAGCGTGTAGCTTTGTCCGCCGGCGCTGACGGTGCCGGTCTCGCCGATATTGACGATGCCCATCTCGCGCCGATCAAGGAAAGACGGCGTCTTCGTTTCCTCCACTTTGTCCAGCGTCAATGGTGCGCCGTTCGGCACCGCGCCGCCCATGACGAAACGGTCATAATGGGTGTAGATCAGTCTGATTTCACCGGAACGGAACATGTCGCTGGCGAGGAAATGCTTGCGAAGCCCTTCGGTATCGAGCGTTTTAGCAAATTCCGGGTTGACGGCCTGCCTTGTTTCGACGGTCAGCATCAAACTCATCCTTCATGATTGTTGCGTATAGGACATAATATATGTTATCCGCTTTTTGTACGATCTGTATGATAAGGTCAAGAGGTGCTGAGATATCTCGACCACGCCGGAGAGGCTGGATGCGGGCTTTCCGCAGCTTCGTTGATCCGCAGCCCATTCGTTAGGAGAATTGCAATGAAACGGCTTCTTGTTACCGGTGCGGCAGGCCAGCTCGGCCGCGTCATGCGCAAGCGCCTCGCACCGATGGCCGAGATATTGCGCCTTGCCGATCTTGCACCGCTCGATCCGGCCGGGCCGAACGAAGAATGCCTGCAATGCGATCTGGCCGACGCCGAGGCCGTCGATGCGATGGTGGCCGATTGTGACGGCATCGTCCATCTCGGCGGCATATCGGTGGAGCGGCCTTTCGAGCAGATCCTTCAGGGCAATATCATCGGGCTTTATAATCTCTACGAAGCCGCCCGTGCCCACGGCCAGCCGCGCATCGTCTTCGCCAGTTCCAACCACACGATCGGTTATTATTCCCAGACCGAGCGGCTCGGACCGGACGTCCCCTTCCGGCCGGACGGTCTTTACGGCGTTTCCAAATGTTTCGGCGAAAGCCTCGCCCGCATGTATTTCGAAAAATTCGGTCAGGAGACGGCGCTGGTCCGTATCGGCTCCTGCACGGCGGAACCGCAAAACCACCGCATGTTGTCGACCTGGTTTTCGCAGGATGATTTCGTATCGCTGATCGAGGCGGTTTTCCGCGCGCCGGTTCTCGGCTGCCCGGTCGTCTGGGGCGCGTCTGCGAATGATGCGGGCTGGTGGGACAATTCGCACCTCGGCTGGCTTGGCTGGAAACCGAAGGACAATGCAGAGACCTTCCGGCAGCATATTGCCGAGACAACGCCGCAACCGGACCCGAAAGATGCGGTGGCGCGGTTTCAGGGCGGCGTTTTCATCGACAACCCGATCTTCAAGGCGGACTGAAATGCCCTATGAGACCGGCAGGCGCGACAACCGGTCTTTCCTGTGCGAGGAGCGGGATTGCAAGCCGGGCCGCGAATAACGTATCGAGGAATACCGGGCGCAACCTGCACCCTTTTTTAGAACGGCGATGACAATGACAAAAGCGACAACCTCCGAACCCGCAGCTCCGCAAGCCAAGACGCTTGTGGTGAAGGTTTCGGAGGAGCTCCGCAGCCAGATCGCCAAGGGCCGTTACAAGACGGGCGAGCGCCTGCCTTCCGAAGCGCAGATGACGCAGGAATTCGGCGTGAGCCGCACCGTGGTGCGTGAGGCCATCGCGTCACTCAGATCCGATGGTCTGGTCGAACCGCGTCAGGGTGCGGGCGTCTTTGTACTGGAGCCAGCGCCAGTCGAGCGACGGCCTTTCCACAATGTCGATCTCGCCCGTGTCTCGTCGCTGATCGAAATGCTGGAACTGCGCACCGCCGTCGAGGGGGATGCTGCCGGTCTTGCCGCCCTTCGCCGCTCGCCGGCGCAGGAGGAAAAGATCATCGAAGCCTTCGATGCCTTCCGCGCCAGCGCCGCCAAGGGCATTCCGACGGCAGAAGCTGATTTCGCCTTTCACCTGGCGGTTGCCGAGGCGACCAACAATCCGCGCTTCAGTGAGTTTCTACAGGTGCTGGGCCCGACCCTCATTCCACGCCGCGCCGTTGCTGAAAACGGCACCGAAACCGTGCTTTCGCCCGCCGATCTCAACCGGCTTGTCGGCGAGCATGAAGCAATCCTGATTGCGATACAGGACGGTGACGAAGAGGCGGCCAGAAGCGCCATGCGTCACCACCTGAAAAGCAGCCAGACGCGGTATCGCGCCATGCTGCGCGCACCGCGCTGAAACTTCCCGCATATCCACATTGCAAGACCGAGGAGAACGACATGCAGCAGCTTCCGACATTCTCGACAGTTTCACCCGACGATGGCGTTGAACGCACCGTGCTGTCCGAAGCGCCTGAACTGATGGTGGTTTCGTTCCGCTTCAAGACCGGTGCGGAAGGCAAGCTGCACAGCCACCCGCATGTGCAATCCACCTATGTCGCCAGCGGCAGCTTCCGCTTTTACCGCGATGGCGAGGCTTACGACCTGCAGAAAGGCGACAGTCTCGTCGTTCCCGGCCATATCGAGCACGGCTGCCTGTGTCTGGAAGAGGGCGAGCTGATCGACTGCTTCACCCCGCGCCGCGACGATTTTCTCTGAGGGACGGCAATCAGTCTAGAGACAAATCCCGCAGGGTGCGTGGCAAGCTGTTCATGCACTCTGCCCCTGCCGAGGTGACGAGAAACTGGTCCTCGATCATCAGCGCCCCTAGCCCTTCGCCATAGAAGGGCGCTTCGAGCGCCACGACCATGCCGGGCAGAATGATTTCCGGATTGTCATGGGAAAAGAACGGCCATTCTTCGATCCCGACCCCGCCGCCAACCGAATGGCCAAAATGGCCGCGATAATATTCGCTGAACCCGTCTTTGCGCATCGAGGCCAGCATGGCGGCGTGCACCGCACCGAAAGTATTGCCGGGACGGAGAGCTTCGAGCCCGCTGTCAAAGGCTGCCTCCAGCGCCTTGAAAATATCGGCCGCGAGCGGAGAGACCGGCCCCCATGAAAACGTCCGCGCGCCGTCCGACGAATAACCGTCGACCAGCGTGCCGACATCGGCCTTGATCAGCGCGCCCGGCGTAACGACCGCCGCCATATCCGACAAAGCCGGGCCGATGGATATGTAATCCCAATGGCCGCTCAGCGAAAGACCCGAGTTGTGGGCATGCGCCTGCGCGCCCGATTTCCAGGCGGCTGAAAGCTGGCCAAGCGCCGCTCCCGGCCGAACGGCAGCCGCCATCTCGATCAATCCGGCCTCGGCGGCGGCGGCCGCCCGTCTGAGGAGCCCTGTCTCGCGTTCGGATTTCACGGCACGCAGACGTTTCAGCACCGTCGAACCATCCACCCAGGTGACATCGGGAAGCGCCTGACGCAGGGCGAGAAAATCAGCGGCGGGCATGAATTCCAAGTCCGCCCCAATGCGCGCCACAGACAGCCCGCGCTCCCGCAGAAGATCGGCCAGCAGACCGAAACAGGCGGCCCGATCGAATGTCTCGGGTCTCGGCCCACCGGAATTGTGGCGGCGATAGGCATCGTCCACCTGCGAGATGTTTTCGACGTTCGACAGATCGACCATATCGATCCAGATCCGATGGCAGCGCAAATCGACATCGGGCGCGGCCCCTGCGACAAGAGGTGCGGCATGATCGCTGACGACAGCGCCCAATCTCGTCCCGGCATCGGCGGGCACCAGCGCGATTGCCGAACCCGCCCTGCCCCACATCGTCGCGACACCCGCATGCGCCCCGACCGCATAACGAAAGGCTTCCGGCTGGAAAAGCACCAGCGCCTCGATATCCGCCTCCCGCATCAGCTGCTGCGCACGGCTTCGGTCGATATCGCTCATGGTAACCCCGTAGATCGTTTGCCTGCGGTGCGAGACCGCACCGCTTATGAGCCTACGCTTTAGCAGTCGCCGGGAGAGGAATGAAGGTGGAAGATGACACCCACAACCGGAAGCTCACAATTCGGCGCGAGCGGGTGCCTCTCGTTTCTTCTCCCCGCGGGGAGAAGTCCGCGGCAGCAGGATGAGGGGGCGACGGTAGAGATATGCGGAGAGCTTGCCCCCTCATCTACCCCTTCGGGGCATCTTCTCCCCGGCGGGGAGAGGAAACGGGCGGCGACGCCTCATAGATTGACGTTCGGGGCAATCCACTGCAGAGCTGCTCACAAATCTCCCCACAGCCGCGACGTCATCCTCGGGCCTGACCCGAGGATCCATTTTTTCGGCGGGTGTGGATCCTCGGGTCAGGCCCGAGGATGACAGGTTTTTGGCAATTGCTCCCACCGCCCCCGGAGAATCCGCTAACGCCTCACGCCTCCAGCCACTTCACCTGCTCAGCCGTCAGCGCAATATCCAGCGCCGAAAGACTGTCTTCAAGCTCAGCGATGGTGCGCGGCCCGATCAACGGAATAACCGGGAAGGGTTGTGCGATGACGTAAGCAAGCGCGACGTGGATCGGGTGGCGGCCGAGTTTCCGCGCAAGCTCGATCGCGCGGTCGCGGCGATCGAAATTGCGGTCGGAATACCAGACGCGAACGATCTCCTCGTCATCACGCTTGTCCCGCCCGGCGCGGTCGGTGAAGAATCCGCGCCCCTGGCTCGACCAGGCGAAGTTCGGGATCTGACGGGACTGGAGCCATGCCTTCCACTCATCATCCGACGCCGCCACGCATCCAGCCCAGATGGGATCGAGCATTTCGGCAAGCGAGAAGTTGTTGGAAAGCGCACCAGGCACCTGTTTGCCATTCTTCTGCGCATAGGTCGCCGCCTCGTCCATGCGTTCGCGCGTCCAGTTCGATCCACCGAAAATTCCGCGAATACGGCCGCGCTGCACTTCGGCATCCATCGCATCCACGAATTCTCCAACCGGCACACCCGGATTGTCACGATGCATGAAATAGACATCGACATAATCCGTTTTCAGACGCTCGAGCGACTGATCGAGCTGTTTGGCGATCATATCCGGATAGCAGAGCGGCGAATGGGCTCCCTTGCCGATCAGCACGATCTCCTCGCGCGGCACGTTGCGGCTGGTGTGCCAGTCACCGAAAATCGCCTCTGTTTTGCCCGCGCCGTAGACATAAGCGGTATCGAACAGATTGCCGCCCGCCTCATAAAAGGCATCGAGCGTCAGAGATGCGGAGGCGAAGTTGGGGAAGAACTCGAAACCGAGCGCAACCACCGAAGCGGGCTTGGCAACACCCGGTATCTGCCGCTTCGGAACCGCATGACCGGCCACGACCTTTCCACCGGCAATATTCGCGACACGAGAGGTCGCCTTTTCGACGCTGTATTCAAGGCCGACAGAGGCGCGCCATTGGTCCATGACCCGCAGATTGCCGAGACTGTCGGCCCAGCCCATGCCGGGCGCAGCGAACTCCTGCTTGCCCTGCCTGATCGCCTCACCCGCCGCATCGACCTCGAATGAATAGAGCCAGCGGTCCTCCGGCAATTCGATGGTTTCGACCTTGTCACCACGAATGATGTCGATGCGGCCGGCGCCGCCCTTGTGGCCTGCGGCAAACCAGAAATCCTTAACCTCGATACGGCCTTCCGAACCGATGATGCGCAGCACATTGTCCTGCCCCGCCATGATCGAGCAGGAGACTTCGGCGACGATGCCGTTTGAAAATTTGAGAACGGCCGAAGCCCATTCATCGACGCCTGACTGGCCGAGATGGGCCGCACCCACAACCTTTTCCGGTTCGGCGAAGGGCTTGCCATCCACGGCGCCGGCAATCAGCCGCACCATGGATACGGGATAACCGCCGACATCGAGAATGCCGCCACCCGCCATCTCATTGGCGAAAAGCCGATGATCGGCCCGGAAAGAGCCCATGTTGAAACCGAAGCTGGAGCGGATGATGCGGATATCGCCAATGGCTCGGCTCCTGATCAATTCCACCAGTTTCGCCGTCTGCGGATGCAGGCGGTACATATAGGCCTCGCCGGCAAAGACACCGGCCTTTTTCGCCTCATGGAAAATGGCGTCGGCATCATAGGCGGAAAGCGCGATCGGTTTCTCAACCAGCACGTTCTTACCCGCCCGGATCGCCTTGATCGCCCATTCCGCGTGGCCGGTATGGGGTGTGGCGATATAAACTGCGTCGATATCGGGGTCGGAAAGCAGCGCATCGTAACCATGAATGATGCGCGCGCCGACAAAGGCGTCAGTAAGGCCGGGCTTTTCCGGATTGCGGGTGGCGATGGCCTCTAACCTGCCGGTACGGGAATGGGCAATGCCGTCTGCAAAAGTCCTGGCGATGGTGCCCGGGCCGATGATGCCCCAGCGGATCGGTTTGTCGGTCGTCATGAAATCCTCGTCTGTCATGGGTGCTTGGGAAAAGGTTCAGCGCAGGCGGGTGCCCTTGCTGTCGAAAAGAAAGGCCTTGCGGGCCGAGAGACCGACTGTCAGCCGGTCGCGATTGGCGACATCGCGCGATTCCGGGCGTTCGATCACAAGCTGCTCGCCGCCTTCCGTCCGGGCATAGACGTAGCTGGTATTGCCGAGATGCTCGGCGACATCGACATGCACGGTGAGATCGGCATCGCCCTTTCCGGCATCGGCAAAATGTTCGGGCCGGATACCGAGCGAGACCTTGCTTCCCTCGCTCAAGCGATCCCGTACAGGCAGGGTCAGCCGTACGGCGGGATCGCTGTCGAGCGACAGCGTTACGCTTTCCGCGCCCATATCGATGACGGTCGCCTCCAGAAAATTCATTTTCGGCGAACCGACGAAACCGGCAACGAAACGGTTGGCAGGGTCGTCATAAAGATCGAGCGGCGCGCCGACCTGTTCGATATTGCCCGCGCGCAGAACCACGATCTTGTCGGCCAGCGTCATTGCCTCGGTCTGGTCATGGGTGACGTAGATCATCGTGGTGCCAAGCTGCTTGTGCAGCCGCGAGATTTCCACCCGCATCTGCACCCGAAGTTCCGCATCGAGGTTCGACAGGGGTTCATCGAACAGGAAGACCTGCGGCTCACGCACGATGGCGCGGCCGATGGCGACGCGCTGCCGCTGCCCGCCGGAAAGCTGTTTCGGCCGGCGTTCCATCAACTCGTTGATCTGCAGAATTTCGGCGGCGCGGCTGACGCGCTTTTGCGTATCGGCTTTGGGATTGCCGTTCATCCTCAGACCAAAGGAGAGGTTTTCGGCAACCGTCATATGCGGATAGAGCGCGTAAGACTGGAACACCATGGCGATGCCACGATCGGCCGGATCGGCGTCGTTGACCGTCCTGCCGCCGATGCTGATATCGCCGTCCGATATATCCTCCAGCCCGGCGATCATGCGCAGAAGCGTGGATTTGCCGCAGCCGGACGGGCCGACGAAGACCACGAACTCACCATCGGCAATTTCGAGATCGGCACCGTGGATGACTTCGAGCGCGCCGAAACGCTTGACGACGTTTTTGAGCGAAAGTTCCGCCATGCGGCCTCCCTTACTTGACTGCACCGGCGGAAATGCCGGCGATGAAGTGACGCTGCAGAGCCACGAAAACCACGAGGATGGGCGCGGTGAGCAGAACCGCGCCGGCCATGATGCCGCCCCATGACACTTTGGTGAGCCCGATGAGGGTGCCAAGCGCCACGGGTGCGGTCATCATTCCTGGGCGGGAATTAATGAGAAGCGGCCAGAGATAGTTGTTCCACGAGGCAAGGAAGAGGATGATCGACAACGCCGCCATGGTGGGCCGCGCCAGCGGCAGGGCGATGCGCAGGAATATCTGCCACTCCTTCACGCCCTCGACCCTTGCCGCATCGAAAAGCTCCGTCGGCATCATCGAGAAGGACTGCCGCATGAACAGCACGCCGAGCGAATTGAACAGCGGGGGCACAATCAGCGCCACCCATGTGTTTGCGAGCTTGAATTCCCGCGCCACCATGATGAATTGTGGAATGACGACGACCGCGAAAGGCAGTGTGATGGTACCGAGAATGATGGCAATCACCACCGAGCGTCCCGCAAAGCGGTACCGCGCCAGCGCCCAGCCCGCCATCGAGGTCAGGAATACCGAAAGAACGGTGTAGATGACGGCGACGGTGATTGAGATGAACATGGCCCTGAGGAAGTCGGTATCCGCCTGCAGGTTGTTGAAATTCTCGATGAAATTGGTGGAGGGGACGAGCACGATATCCGGGCTGAAAATGCCGTAATCCGGCATGGTCGAAAACACGAACATCATCCACAGCGGAAACAGCCAGATGACGGCGAGCGGCGTCAGCGCCGCATGCAGGGCAATCTTCTGCCAGAAAAGCGATCTGGATTTCGATCTCATTTCGGCTCCCTCCCGACCCAGAGATTGAGAAGCGAAATGGCGATGGCGAGCGCCGCCATGGTGTAGGCGATGGCCGAGGCGTAACCGAAATTGAGCGAGGTGAAGCCCTGTCGGTAAAGGAAAAGCCCCAGCGTTTCCGTGCCGCCGCCCGGCCCGCCCCTGTTGGTGATGAGGAAAGGTTCGGCGAAAAGCTGCATGGTGCCGATGACCGACAGGACCACGCAGAAGAGGATGATGGGCTTCAACAGCGGCAGGGTGATGTGGAAGAACTGCTGCCGCTTGCTCACCTTGTCCAGCGTCGCCGCCTCATAGACATCGCCCGGAATGGATTGCAGCCCGGCCAGAATGATGATGGCGTTATACCCCGCCCAGCGCCAGGTGACGGCGATGATGACCAGCGCCATCGCCGCATTGGCATTGTCGAACCACGAGATTGGCGAAAGGCCAACGGAGGTGATGAGCTTGTTGATGATGCCGAAATCGGCACTGAACATCAGCCGGAAAACGGCCGCATAAGCGACCTCTCCAACGACGACGGGTGCAAAGAAGGCAAAACGATAAAGCGGGCGCACCTTCAACAGCGGCGAGTTCAGAAGCACCGCCATGACGGTCGCAAGCGCGATCATGACAGGCACCTGAATGACGAGAATGATCAGCGTATTATAAAGCGCGTTGTAAAACGCCGGATCGGAGACGAGCCGCCCCCAGTTCATGGAGGGCGCGAACTGCCAGGGATTGATGCGGGTATTCTGGAACGACAGCATGAACGAGCTGATGATCGGCCAGACCCAGAAGGTGGCGAAAATCAGGAGATAGGGCGCAAGGAACGCATAAGCGATCCTGTTCCTTGACGGCATGACGACCTCCAGATGCCGGACGATGGCCGGATAAATGGAAAAGCTTGGAAGAGGCCCGCCCTTTAGGGGGCCAAGCCATTGCAAAGCGTCGCGGCGTGTTTCTTCTCCCCGAGGGGGAGAAGGTGGCCCGAAGGGTCGGATGAGGGGGCAACGCCAGCGATGGACCGCAACCTCGCCCCCTCATCCCGCTGCCGCGGACTTCTCCCCCTCGGGGAGAAGAAATTCGTGGCACCCGCTCGGTTCCCGACCGCCTATTCCGCGACCGGTAGCCCTGTCGCCGTTTCGATCTGCTTGGCCGCATCGTCGAGCGCTGCTTTCGCATCGGGATAACCGCCTGCGAAATATTTGGTCTGCGCCGCCTTGTAGATCGCATCCGCATCCGACTGGAACGCGGTTCCGCGGCTCGGCACGATTTTCGGCAGGGTTGCCAGAATATCGGTCCAGACCGCCTGCCCGCCCCAATAGGCCTGCTTTTCCTTGACGAAAGGATCATCGATGGCGGAGAGCAGCGAGGGAACGAGGCCGAAGGATTTCAGCATCGTCACCTGCCCCTCATTGGTGGTGAGCGCATAGTCGATATATTTCCAGGCGGCTTCCTTGTGCTCGGACGTCGAGCTGATCGCCAGCGAAGAACCGCCGAGATTGGCGGCATGCGGGCCATCGGGCGTAAGGCTCGGCATCAGATAGACGCCCCACTTGCCCGAAAGATCGGGGGAGCCGGAGCGAACCGTGCCTTCATACCAGGCGCCATACATCTGGCTTGCAGCCTTGCCGGCCGTATTGGCCTGGATCTTCTCGTCCCAGATCGCGGCCGTGATGATGCCCGCGTCCTTCATTTGCTTGACCTTTTCAAGGGTCGCGACACAGGCAGGCTTGTTGATGGTGATGCTCTGGCCGTCGGTCGAAAAGTAACCGCATCCCTGCTCGTTGGCGATCATGCGGAACCATTCGCTGTCACCGTTGAAATCGGCCTGCGCCATCACCGTGCCGGGATTGGCCGCCATGACCTTCTTGCCCGCATCGGTGAAATCGTCCCAGCTCTTGATGGTGGCCGGATCAACGCCCGCCTTTTCGTAGAAGTCACGGCGATAAAACACCGCCACAGGACCGGAATCCCAAGGAACGGCATAGGCGACACCTTCCACCTCCAGTTCCGTGCGCTTGAAATCGGGAAAAAGCGCCTGCTTCTCAGGCGAGTAGCCAAGCTCGGTCAGATTGGCGAAACAATCGGGAAAACGGCTCCAGAACAGCTCCGCCTCAAAGTTCTCAATGGTTACGATGTCAGGCAGACCATCGCCACCGGCGGCGCAGGCCGCGAGCGTCTTGTCAAAAACCTGATTGTTTCCAAGGTCTTCAACGACGATCTTGATATCCGGATTCTGCTTGTTGAAGCCTTCGACCGTGGATTTCAGCGCGGAAGCCGCGACATTCCAGCTCCAGATGGTGACGGTCTCGGATTGCGCGAATGCCGGGGCTGCGAGAAGCACCAGAGCAGTAGACGCGCCAAGAAATTTAAAGCACATTGAAAACCTCCCTTTTTTCAATTGCCGTTCTTCAGCGAACATGGGCACATTACCGGCGGCAGGAAATCTGTCTCGTAAAAAGGGAACATCGATTTGGCGGAAAGTAAGATTGCTGAAAGAGCCTTCTACCAGCCGGGCGCCAGCAGCATCGAGGGCATGCCAACGACGCTGCAGCTTTTTCACAATCACCCGCCCATCATGCTCCGGCCGCACTGGCATGCCCAGGTGGAGGTGAACTATGTGATGTCGGGGTCGGTGCATTACCGCATGGGCGATCACGATCTTTCGCTTGATGCCGGCCAGATGTGCATTTTCTGGGGCGGGCAGCCGCACCAGATGGATCGCTCCTCCGACGATTCCTTTTATGCGGGCGCCCATCTGCCACTCGTGCATTTCTTCCGCATGCGCCTGCCCGCCGCTGTCTCCAGCCTGCTGATGAGCGGTGCGACGATGGTGAGCGCTGAGACCGACCGGGCCGACGCCGAAAATTTCGGCCGCTGGTTCCGTTACGTCACGTCGGGGGACCCGGCCAGGGCGCAGCACGCGGTGGAGGAATTGCTGCTGCGGGTGGAGCGCATGTTCCTTGAGCCCTATTCCGTCATATCCTCCGCCGCCAATGGCAGGCGCAAGCAGGATGACGAGGGCATGGCTCCCTCCATCGGCGTAGTGCGCATGTGCGATTTCATTGCGGCCAATTTTTTAGATGACATCGACGCGACGGAAATTGCGCGGGCCGCTTCGCTTCATCCGAAATATGCGATGAACCTGTTTCGCAAATCCACCGGCATGACGCTCATCAAATATCTGACCCTGCTCCGGCTCTCCCGCGCGCAAGCGATGCTGATGAACGGCAAGGACAATATTCTGCAAATCGCCATGGAAAGCGGCTTCGGCTCCGTCAGCGCCTTCAACAAGGCGTTTCGCCAGATCGCCGGCATGTCGCCTTCCGATTTCCGCCGCGACATGCGCGCGACGGCGGCTTAGGGTACCCTCCTCATTCCTGTGCTCGTCACGGGAATCCAGCCGACGCGCGTCTGCGCGACGAAAAGAGTCCTTTCAACCCAAAGACTTGGGCTGGCTGGATCCCTGTGACAAGCACAGGGATGAGGGTGAGTGAGCACCCCAAACCTAGCCACCCATCTCTTCGAAATCAGAAAAAGCAGCGCTGCGCTGCCGCGCCGCCTGCCGATAAGCCCGGGGTGAACTGCCCAGCATTCGCCGGAACATGGTGGTGAAAGCCGGAATGTTTTCATAACCGGCGTCGAGCGCCACATTCGTCACCGCCTCCCCCGCAGCAAGTCTCGGCAGCGATGCGAAAATGCAGGCCTGCTGGCGCCAGGTGACGAAGCTCAGCCCGAGTTCCTTGCGGAAGAGCCGCGTGAACGAGCGCCGGCTGATGCCCATGGCCGCCGCCCAATCGTCTATCTCCACCCGCGCGACCGGCTTTTTCAGGAAATCACGGCAGAGGGCAGCCAGACGCTGGTTCTCGGGAAAGGGCAACCCAAGCGGACGTTCCGGCAAACGGTTGACCTCATCCAGCAAAAGGGCCCGCACCAGACCCTGCCGGTGGAAAGCGGCCGGCTGGTGCTCCTCGCCCAGCAATTCCGAGATCAGGCTGGAGGCGAGATCGGTTATCTCCACGACCCTTGGGGCCTCGGCGTGAAACAGGTCCGGATGGACATAGATCGAGTGCATCTCCACCGTGGAGATGGTCTCGGCCTCATGTTGCAGCCCGGCGGGAATGAGA
Organism: Rhizobium sp. X9; assembly: GCF_018873185.1. Lineage (NCBI taxonomy): Bacteria > Pseudomonadati > Pseudomonadota > Alphaproteobacteria > Hyphomicrobiales > Rhizobiaceae > Rhizobium > Rhizobium sp. X9. Next base: position 93,583 of record NZ_CP071312.1, read on the forward strand.
AGCCCGTGGCCGGGCGGTATCATCCAGCGCCCGTCTGCGGTGCTGACCAGCACGACACCCTGACGGGCGCACCAGATCTGCACGCGACTGTGGCTGTGGGGCGGGGTCCGGTGCCCCGTGGGATAAACGCGGCAAAGCGCCAGCACCGGTTCATTGGTGCCGTCGATCAATTTCAGGCTTCGCTCATGTTCGTCCTGCGCCAGGCTTGAAGGCTGCCGCGATTTGATTTTTGCCATTTGGCCCACTCACAAAGAAAATCGTCCAGAACACAAATGCAGGCCAGAAACAATATGAATAAAAGCGGAAAGAAATAAAGACACGTTTCCCGCCCTTCCATCGGGAATTCGGAGAGGATACATCATGGCCACCGTCACCAGCGCCGGGTTCAGCCCGCAACGCACGGCGTTTTCAATCATAGCAGCTGCCAGCTTCTGCCACATGCTCAACGACATCATGCAATCCCTGCTGACGTCGCTCTATCCGCTGCTGAAGGCCAATTATGCGCTCGACTTCATGCAGATCGGGCTGCTGACCTTTGCCTTCCAGGTGACGGCGTCGCTGCTGCAGCCGGTTGTCGGCATGGTGACCGATCGCTGGCCCATGCCATTCTCCCTGCCTGTCGCCATGCTGTCCACCTGCGCCGGCCTCATCACGCTCGCTTTCGCCCACAGCTTCGAGGTTCTGGTGATCGGCGCCTGCCTCATCGGCATCGGCTCGGCGATCTTCCATCCGGAAGCCTCGCGCGTCGCGCGCCTGGCGTCTGGCGGACGCCACGGCCTTGCGCAGTCGTTCTTCCAGGTTGGCGGCAATACCGGCACGGCCATCGGCCCGCTGCTCGCCGCCTTCATCGTCATCCCGCTTGGCCAGTCCAGCCTCAGCTGGTTCTCGCTGATCGCACTTCTGGGTTTCGCCGTTTTGTCCTGGGTCGGCGTCTGGTACACCCGCCACCGGCGCGCGAATGTCGGCAAGGCTCCGGTCAGCCGTGCACTGCCGCTGGCACGCGGCACCGTGATGATGACGCTTGCCGTGCTGGTTGTTCTGACCGCCACCAAAAACGCCTATCTCGCCAGCCTTTCCAGCTACTTCACCTTCTACACCATCGAGAAATTCGGGCTCGGCGTACAGGATGCGCAGGTTCTGCTGTTCCTCTTCCTCGGCGCCTCGGCGGCCGGCGTGTTCTTCGGCGGCCCGATCGGTGACCGTTTCGGCTCGCGCGTCGTCATCTGGTTCTCGATCCTCGGCGTCATTCCCTTCGCGCTGATGCTGCCCTATGCGAACCTGTTCTGGACCGCCATTCTCGTCGTCGTCATCGGCTTCATCTTCTCCTCCGCCTTCTCGGCCATCGTGGTGTTCGCGCAGGAACTGGTGCCGGGACGCGTCGGCCTCATCGCCGGCATGTTCTTCGGTTTCGCCTTCGGCTTCGGCGGCATCGGGGCTGCGGTTCTGGGCGTCTATGCGGATAAGGAAGGCATCGAGTTCGTCTATCGCATCTGCTCCTACATGCCCCTGCTCGGCCTGTTGACCGTGCTTTTGCCAAAGTTGCCAAGCCACCGGTAAAAGCCCTTCGCTCTCAAGCATTTCGTCACGGCAGTCACCTGTGTTAATCAACAGGTGACTGCCGTAATTCGTTGAGCGAAGACCAGCCCCATGCAGATACCGATAAAATCGATCCTTGTCTTTCACGCTGCGGCAAGGGCTGGCAGCATTTCGCGGGCGGCGGAAGAGCTGAGCGTGACGCCGTCGGCCGTTTCCCAGCAGATCCAGTTGCTGGAGGGCCAGCTTGGCACGACACTGATGGCGCGAACGGGGCGCAAGGTGACGCTGACCGAGGCGGGCGAGCGTTATTTCTCGATGATCACCGCCCAGATCGAGCAGATTACCGATGCCACCGATAGTATTCGCGGCTTTCGCTCGGTGACGACGCTGACAATCCGGGCGACGCCGACCATTTCCAACAAATGGCTTCTGCCACGTCTCGGCTCTTTTCTAGAGGAGCATCCCGAACTGGAAGTGCGCCTCGACGGCACCAACGAACCCACGGATTTTTCGCAGGAGCTTGTCGATATAGAGTTGCGCCACGGTGATGGCCGCTGGCCGGGCCTGTTCGTGGAGGGACTGGTGGAGGAGGAGTTCCTGCCGGTCTGTTCGCCCAATTATCCGAAAGCAGGTACGTATGCACCCGAAGAATTGCAAAATCAGCGACTGATTCATTCCGTCAAGGCACAGGCGCAATGGAACCATTGGTTCCCTCTGGCTGGCGTGACAGCAGAAAAGCGGTGGCGGCGGGTTCTTTTCGATCGTAGCCATATGGCGATCGATGCCGCCGTACTCAGTATCGGAGTGGCGCTGGAAAGCACATTGATGATGGAGCAGGAGCTGCGAAGCGGTGCTTTGATCGCCGCCGTTCCCGATGCGCCCCGCATCAGGCTCGTCACGCAATGGATCGTCTGCCCCCATGCCCATCTCAGGCAAAAAAAGGTCCGGATTTTCCTCGACTGGTTGCGAAAAGAGCGGGACGACTGGAAAAGTCGCCCCGCTCAGGGTCAGTAGATTGTTTTGATCGCCTCAATAGAGGCCCATGAGCCGGATAGGAGCAAGCGTCAGATCCGGGAAGAGCACCAGAGCGAAGATCGCGGCGACCAGAATGGACATGGGCGCGAGCGAGCCCTTGATCACATCCTCGATTGACATTTTCGCCACCTGCGCGACCGCGAACAGGCACACGCCAACCGGGGGTGTGACCAGCCCGAGCGTCAGGGTAATGACCATGACGATCAGGAAATGTATCGGATCGACCCCGAGCGATACGGCCGGCGGCATAAGCACCGGGATGAGAATGAACATCGCTGCAATCGCATCCATGAACATGCCGACGACAATGAGGAAGAAGAATATCAGAACCATTGCCATCGTAGGCCCGGTACTGATGTGGCCAAGGAAGACTGCGACCTGCGCCGGCAAGCCATCGAAGGTGAAGACCCAGGCAGCCAGTTTCGCCGTTGCCGCTATAAAGAGGATCGAGCCAGATGTCCGTGCCGTTTCCATGAAAATGCCGAGCAGCGCCGAAAACGGGATCGTCCGGTAAAGTATCACCGACAGAAACAGCGTGTAGACAACGGCAATGCCAGCTGCTTCTGTTGGCGTGAAATATCCGTCGACAATGCCGATCAGCAGGATGACGGGCGTCAGCATCGGCAGAATGGCCGCAAGGCCCGTCGTCACGACACGACGAACATTAAAAGGCGTCGGCGGGTTGAAGCCGTTGCGCACCGCGTAGATGTGATTGAAGACCATGAATACGAAGGCGAGAAACAATCCCGGCACCAGCCCCGCCACGAGCAGGGTTCCGATGGAGGCATTGGCAACGGAACCGGCGATGACGATGAGGATCGACGGCGGGATGATGGAAGAAAGCGTGGATGTGCAAAGCGTCAGTCCAACGGCGTATCCCTTCGGGAAACCATGACGCTCCATGGCCTTGATCTCGATTGCCCCGATGGAGGCGATGTCTGCGACGGACGAACCGGAAACACCGCCGAAAATCACCGACGAGGCGACGTTTACGTGGCCGAGACCGCCTGGAAGCCAGCCGACAATCGCCTCGGCAAAGTCGAACAGCCGTTCGGCGACCTTGCCCCGTTCCATCAGGACGCCGACAAGAATGAAAAGCGGCACCGCAACCAGAAGGAAGGAGTTCATGCCCGAAAACATGGTTTGGGCCAGAAGGTCCATCGGCATCGACGTATAAAGCGCGATGGATGCCAGGCTGGCGAGACCAAGTGCAACGGCAAGCGGAACGCCGAAGGCGCTCATGAGAAGGAAAAGTCCAAGCAGCGTCAGGCTCATGGCCGTTTCTCCATATTTCCAACGACCAGATCGGCATCGGCGAGAGGCTGCAGGCCTTCCGGCAGTTCGATGCGGTCGCGATGCTGGCGCAGGGATTCCACGATGGCGGCAATGCCGAGAGCCGCGCTGAGCGGAATGATGATGCCGATCATCCACATCGGCGTGGCAAGCGTCGCGGCGGCTTCATTCATCACATATTGCTGGCGCACCAGCGTCCAGCCCGTCCAGATCATCAGGCCGAAAAAGACGACCGACGACACGACGTAGATGGGCAGCGCGAGACGCCGCACACAGGCCGGCATCAGCGCGATGAACACCGTTACCCGCGCCATGTCGGCGGTGCGGAAGCTGCCCGCCACGCCCAGGAACACCATCCATATGAAAAGATACCGTGTCGCTTCCTCCGTCCAGGAGACCGGAGTGCCCCACATTCGGGTCGACACCTGCAAAAGCACGACGGCCAGAACCCCGATAGCGGCCAGACCGGCCAGCACGTCGGTCGCCAATCTGATGACCCTGCCGAAAAATGATGACGTTTCGTCCATAAACCTGTCCTCCCAACCGGACCGGCTGCGCGCCGGCCCGGAAGACCTGATGGCCTTACTTCTTGCCGACGGCGGCAATGGTCTTGTCAAAGAAAGCCTGATCCTTCACCAGCCCGGCAAAGACGGGATAGAGGCCCTTTGAGACTTCCACGAACGCCTTCTGTTGCTCCGGCGTCAGGCGATTGATCTCCATTCCGTGTTTCTGCAGTTCGGCGATCGTCGCTTCGGCGCTCGAGGCGTCGTTTTGCACCTTCCACACTTCCGCTTCTTTCGCCGCCTCCTCGACGGCCGCCTTGTGTGCATCGCTCAGGGCGTTGAACTTCGCGGGGCTGATGCCCAGAACCCAGCCGTCACCCATATGGTTGGTGATCGAGACGTATTTCTGGACCTCGTAGAATTTCGCGGACAATGGGACGTTGATGGGGTTTTCCTGCCCGTCGACGACCTTCAGCTGCAGCGCGTTATAAACCTCGGCAAAGGCGAGCGGCGTCGGTGCGGCACCCATCTTCTTGAAGAATTCCACCCAGAGCGGATTGTTGGGAACGCGGAACTTCAAACCCTTGAGATCATCCGGCGAGGTTATCGGGCGCTTGGAATTGGTCATCTGGCGGAAAGGGCGCGGCCACAGATCCACCGCCTTGATGCCGATCTTTTCCAGTCCGGCGATCAGCTCCTTGCCCTGCTCACCTTCCAGATAGGTGCGAAGCTGTTCTTCATCGTCAAAAAGATAAGGAATTGAAATCGCCGAAAAACGCGGATCAAAATTCGCATAGAGCGATGTGGCAAGCAGCAGCATGTCGAGCGAACCGCCTGCCAATTGCTTCACGGCGCCCGATGGATCACCGCCGTAAAGCGAGCCGTTCGGGAAGACCTTGACGGTGACTTCGCCATTTGTCTTGGCGGACACCAGCTCGGCGAACTTGTTGGCCGCGAGCGTAATTTCGGAATTGTCCGGATCCGGCGTAGAAAGTGTGAGCGTTTCCGCCTGAGCGATCGATGCAACCAGCATGGTGGCGGCGAGAGCCAGCCCGTAAAGTTTTGAAATTTTCATGTGTTCCTCCCTTTGTTGTCTCTAAACAGTTTCGAGCGTTCCTCCGAACGCATTCATGCGCTTAATTTCAAGGATCACACCGCTGTGATCAAGCTCGCCCGCACCATGCTCGACCATGGAACGGAACAGCCGGTCAACCTCCTCGCCGACCGGTAGTTTCAGGCCACGGCTTTTGGCAAAGGCCAGCGCCGTGGATGTATCCTTCAGCTGATATTTTGCCGGCCCGCCGGGGCGGAAATCGCCCTCCACCATGCGTTTCCCGTGCTGGCGGAAAACGGTGGAATCGGCGAAGCCGCCAAGTAAAGCCTGCCTTACCTGCGCCGGGTCGGCGCCGCCCTCTTCGACAAGCGTAAGGGCCTCCGCGACAGCGCAGATCGTGGAAGCCACGATCAGCTGGTTGGCGAGCTTGGCCAGCGAGCCGCAGCCCACCGGACCGACATGGGTGACGCGGCCAAGGCAATCGAATAGCGGCCTCAACGCCTCCACATCCGCCTGTTCTCCTCCGGCCATGATCGCGAGCGTTCCTTCGATCGCTCCCTTTTCACCGCCGGAAACCGGGGCATCGACATATCTGATAGCGCAAGCCCTGGCCGCCTCCGCCTGTTCCACCGCGTCATCGACGGGAATGGAACTCATCACCAGAAGAACCGCACCGGGTTTCATTGCTGACATGGCACCTGAAGCACCGAGCAGAACCTCGTTGCAAACCGGGCCGGAACTCAGCATGCAGAGCACGACATCCGCCTTCGCCACGGCGTCGGCGGCTGTCGCCGCCGGCTTCACGCCATTTTCCGCCAGAATAGCGGCTTTTTCAGCACTACGGTTCCAGGCCTTGACCGAGAAACCGGCCTCAGCCAGACGCGTTGCCATGGGTGCGCCCATGATGCCGGTGCCGATGACGGCGATCTCGCGGATGTCCTGCATTTTCTCCATCCTTCAAAGCCATTGCCGGTTCAGGAAACGCACCGGCAATTCTTCTTCGATGAGGGCGGGAAACGCCTCGCGAAACCGGTCGAGATGCGGTGTTTTCAGATGGTCGTCGAAAGCCTCACGGCTGTCATAGACCTCGTAGAACACCACGTTGTTTCCAGCTTCCGGCCGCACAACGTCGAATTGCCGGCAACCCGGTTCGTCCTGAACCGAATGGGTGGCATCATCGCGCGCCGCGTCCAGAAAGGCATCCATCGCGTCAGGTTTGACGCGGAATTCCGCGATCACCACGAAAGCTCCATTCGACATGTCCCGTTCTCCGCCCATCACGCCGCAGCGTCTTTTTGCGGGCGGAACTGGTTTTCCATATCTTGGCGAAGCTTCACCACATCCAGATCACTCACCAGTTCCACATCGTCGAAACTGACGATCTGATCCTTTTTGATGGCGCGCTTCAGCTTGACGTTATGGGCAAGGCCGATCGGCAGCGCCTTGATGTCGAGGCTGCGGGTGGCCGGGATCGCATTGGCCCACACCGCGTAACCGCCCTCACCATCCAGCATCTCGCCGGGCTGCATATCCTTCTTCGCCGTGGCGACGGCATCGCCGCGAAATTCCTTTGAGCAACCGGTCGCTTCGTTGCGCAGGACGGCGGAGAGCACGCTGATCGATGTTTCAAGACCGATGATGTGGAACGGACGCCACATGGAAGCGTACCAGCCTGAAGGATCGGTCAGCAGGCCATATTGCTTGAAGCAGGCGCGGGCATATTCATTATGCGCCTTGAAGGTGACGAAAACGCCGTAGCGGATGTTGTTGAACACCTCGCGGCCATCCGGCTCCTGGCTTGCGGCAATGTCCACGAGACCGGAGCGCGCCATGCGACCGCCATCGGCAGCGGGGCGGAAGACGCGGGCGAGATCGTGCAGACCGGCGGGCGGGAAGGCCAGACCGTCATCCGGGCAATCCAGTCCCGTGCCATTGGCGACGGCCGCCATCTCGATGGCCGCCTTGGTGCCGTCGGTGAAGGAATTGTACATTTTGGGATTGAAGTCGCCCTTGGCCACCTCTTCGTCGGTCCAGCCGAAATAGCTCCAGACCGTGTCGGGCGTCGAATAACGATAGCGTGGCTCGAAATTCATGCCCTTGCCGGCGGAAACGACCTCGAAGCCGGTGGCGCGCGCCCAATCAACCAGTTCGCAGATCAGCGCCGGCTGGTCGCCGTAAGCCATGGAATAGATCAGGCCCTTGGCACGTGCCTTTTCGGCAAGGATCGGGCCGACCATGACGTCGGCTTCGACATTGACCATGACGACATGTTTGTTGTGGTCGATGGCGCCAAGCGCATGGCGAGCGCCGGCAAGCGGATGGCCGGTCGCCTCGATCACGCATTCGATCTCGCCGCAGGCGAAAAGCTCGTTCACATCGTCCGTCACATAGGTCTTGCCGCTCTTCAGCGCATCAGCGCAGCTCGTCGCGTCATAACGCTCCTTGGCCCAGCCGACCCGGCCCAGCGATTCCCTTGCCTTGCCAACGTTGAGATCGGCGACGGCGACCATGTGGAAACCCGCAATGCGCTGCGCCTGCGCCAGCACCATGGAGCCGAACTTGCCAGCGCCGATGAGACCGACCCGCACGGGCTTACCACCGGCTGCACGCTGCGACAGAAGAGAATAGAGGTTCATGTTTTGACATCCTTCGCTGGGGAAATTGCTGGCGAGAGAACCCAGGCTTCCCGGCGAAGGCCATGCGATACCGAGGCTACGAAGGCTTCCCCCTCGCGGCACCGACAACACGACGTTTCTGCGTTCCTCCCGGATACCGGCACGCCTTTGCGCCGGTTCTCGCGGTCGCCTCCCAAAGCAACCTTGGGAGCAGAGTAGGAGTGTTCAAATATTAGTTCTATTTAGAAAATCAGATTTTTTGTTTAATTTTTCTAACAAACCTTCAGGCCGATTTGCGCAACATCAGATCGGCACTAAGAAGGATGCGTTCCCGCATCCGCGTCGTGTCATCCGCCTCTTCATTCAGCTTCTGCAACAGAAGCTCGATCGACAGCCTGCCGATCTCGTTATAATTCTGCGCCACCGTGGTAATTGGCGGGCAGGCATAACGCGACAGTGGATGATCGTCATGGCCGGCGACCCTGAGGTCGTAATCCGCCCCATGGCCGACCTTGATGCCCTTCTGAAAGGCGGCGGCAATGACGCCGAAGGCGATACGGTCGTTCGAGCACAGGATGGTGCGCGACGGCAGAAGCTCCCTTCGGTCCAGCAGCCGGCCAGCTTCGTCAAAGGCGAAACGCTCGAAATCCCAGGTAACGATATCGGGAACGTTGAGCACATGCGGTTCGAAACCGAGGCGCTGCATGGCCTCAACATAGGCGGTGCGGCGCGTCGCCGCGTTGGTGTTGACCTGCGGCATATCGAAGAAACAGGGCGGTTCGCCCGAGCGGCAGAGGTAGTCCACCATCAGGCCGACACTCTGGCGGTTATCGGTGCCGACAAAGGCCGAGGTCTCATCGAGCGGCGAATCGACATAAACGATCGGAATGCTGGCCCCCAGCTGTTCGAGCGTGGCGCGGTGGGATTTGACGCCGAGCGGGGCGATGATCGCGCCTGCGACATTCATCGACTTGAAGGTGCGGATGGCACGGTCTTCGATTTCCGCCTTGCCATCCGACGACAGCACGAAGGCAAGAAAGCCAGCCTCGTTGGCGATGAGTTCGATACGGCTCGTCAACGCCATGTAGAACGGGTCGGTCGAGTTCGGAATGATGATGCCGATGATATTGGAGCGGCGGCGGTTGAGGTTGACGGCGAAAATATTGGGCCGGAAGCCCGATTTCTTCAGCGCATCCTCGATGGCATCCCGCGTCTTCTTGCGGACCGAGGCCGGATCATTGAAGTATTTCGAAACGGTCGGGCGGGAAAGGCCGACGAATTCCGAGAACTCTTCCATCGTCCTGATAGATTTGGCCAAAGTGCTTGCCCCCATGAAATATTACATGTGGTACTCTATATCGACCGACCTTCGCACGAAAAGCCGGTCGAATACGGTTATCAACGGCCAAACGATCATTCGGCTGCAAATTGCACTTTCATCGTGGCGGGATCGGACGGCTTTTTCGTAAAGAACGGCAACATCTCCGAAAGCGGCAGCCGGTGCGACACCAGCCGCGCCATGATATCGCCATCCGTTTCCAGAATGGCGAGCGCCTGCGGTATGTTGCGGTTCAGCGAATGCGAGCCGACAAGCTTCAGCTGCCGCCGGAAGATTTCGAAGGGCGCAACCGAAATGCGGGCATCCGGCGCGCAAACGCCGAAGAACAGCGCGGTGCCGCCATCGGCAACCAGCGGGATCATCGCTTCCGCAACGGGTGCAATACCAGTCGCATCGGCGACGACATCGAAAGACTTCTGTTGCCGCAGCAGCGCTTCAGACCCGGAAACCGCTGCCTGAAGGCCGAGTTCTTCGGCGAAGGCCAGTCTGCTTTCATTGATATCGGCAATCGTCACCGTCGCGATGCCCCGGGATTTCAGCGACAAAGCAAGCAGCAGCCCGATGGGACCGGCACCGAAAACAAGGGCGTTGTCTGGCACCGGCCCGCTCTCGCCGATGCCCGCACTCTGCATGCCGTTGACGACGCAGGCGAGCGGTTCGGCAAGTGCGGCGACATGATAGGGCATGGAGCCGATGCCGTGCAGATGATCGGCGTGTACGACGCTGAATTCCGCAAAACCGCCATTATGGGAAACACCATAGGCCTTCAGCGTGCTGCAAAGATTGGTCAACCCCTTCCTGCAACTCGGGCAGGTGCCGCAGGGCAGATTGGGATCGACCACCACCCGGTCACCTGTCTTTATGCCCGTCACATCGGCGGCCACGGCCGCGACTTCACCGGCATATTCATGGCCCGGAATGACCGGAAAGGCACCGTCGCCGTAACGCGCGTGGAGCACATCGATATCGGTGTGGCAAAGCCCCGAAGCCTTGACCCGCACGAGCGCGTGGCCCGGCGGCAGATCGGCAACGCGAACTTCCGCCAGAACGGCCTGACCCTTCTCGACGAATTGAATGGCATGCATGGTCATCTCCGGCTTTTCAGCTCATCCAGTTGCCGCCGTCGACATTATATGTCTGGGCGAGAATATAATCGCTATCTGAAGAGGCGAGGAAAACCGCCAGCCCCTTGATGTCGTCAGGCGTCGCAAAACGGCCGATCGGCACGGATTTCGCCACTGCCGCCTTCTTCTCACCCGGCTTCAGACCTTCCCATTTGGCAAATTCCGCATCGACCACTTCCCAATGCTCGCCATCCACCACGCCCGGCGCAATGGCGTTGACATTGATGCCGTGCTTGACGAGCGCCAGCGCCGCCGACTGCGTGGCGGAAATGATCGCCGCCTTGGAGGCGCAATAAAGCGTAACGAGCGCCTCGCCGCGACGGCCGGCCTGGCTCGCCATATTGATGATCTTGCCACCGCGCGCCCGCTCAATCATCACATTGGAAACCGCCTTCATCATGAAAAGCGGTCCCTTGAGATTGATGTCGAAGACCCGCTCATAACTCTGTTCGGTAATGCCATTGATCGGCGCCATGTCGAAGATCGCGGCATTGTTGACGAGAATATCGATGCCGCCGAATTCCTCATCCACCGCCTTCACCACGGCATCGATCCCGGCCAGATCGGTCACATCCAGCCGGATGGCCTTGGCGGAAGGGCCGATAGCGGCGGCAGAGGCGGTCGCGCGGGCAATATCGATATCGGCGATAATCACCTTCGCGCCTTCATCAGCAAAAGCCTGTGCGAAACCAAGGCCGATGCCGCGGGCAGCGCCGGTAATCAGCGCGACCTTGTTCTTCAATCTCATGTCGTTCTCCGTGATGCATGGCGGGTACTTGGCCATGCTCGCTTGTTGTCAGATGCAATTTTTCCGGCAACCGCGAACACGGAACACCGGGTAACGATTAGATGTGACAGCACGCCCTACACCCCGTCATTCGTGTGCTTGTCACAGGAATGAGGGCGGCGGGTGCGCCAGACCGACCCATGCCGCCCGCCGCCAAAAGGCGAACGGGCGGCACGCCGGGAGGACGCGGCTACTTGATGTAGCCCGCGCGGGTCATGTCACGCTCGACCTGTTTCTGCGCGCCTTCGAGTGCCGAATCGACGGTCTGCTGGCCGGAAAGGGCTGCCGCGATCTGCTGGCCGACAATCGTGCCGATGGACTGGAATTCCGGAATGGCGACGAACTGCACGCCGGTATAGGGAACCGGATCCTTGGTCGGCTTGGACGGGTCAGCCGACATGATGGCTTTCAGCACCGTATCCGCAAATGGCGCCGCCTTCTTGTATTCCGGCAGGTCATAGGTGGATTTGCGCGTGCCGGGCGGCACCGCGACCCAGCCTTCGCTTTCGCCAACCGTCTTCACGTAATCCTTCGAGGTCGCCCATTTGACGAAGGACTTGGCGGTTTCGAGCTTCTTGGAAGTGTTCGGGATTGCAAGGTTCCACGACCACGACCAGCTGGAGCCGTTCGGCGTTGCCTCCACCGGAGCGCGCGTGAAAGCAGTCTTGTCCGCAACCTGGCTCTGCTTGGGATCATAGACCCGGCCCGCAGCCGAGGTGGCGTCGATCCACATGGCGCAGCGGCCGGATGAAAACAGCGTCTGGTTCTCGTTGAAGCCGTTGGCTGCCGCGCCGGGCGGGCCATAAGACGTCATCAGCGCCACATAATCCGAGATCGCCTTTTTCCACGGCTCGCTCGTCAGCTGCGGCTTCCAGTCCATGTCAAACCAGCGGCCGCCATAGGTGTTGATCATGGTGCCGAGGAAAGCCATGTTTTCGCCCCAGCCCGGCTTGCCGCGCAGGCAGATGCCATATTGCTGCTTCGACTTGTCTGTCAGCTTGGCGGCGAAATCCTTGATCTGGTCGTAGCTCGGATTGTCAGGCATTTTCAGGCCGGCAGCGTCGAACAGGTCCTTGCGGTAAAGGGTGAACGAGCTCTCGGTATAAAACGGCACGGCATAAAGCTTGCCATCCACCGTCAGGCCCTTTTTGATCGGGTCGAGCAGATCGGCGTAATCGTAATCGTCGCCGAGATCATCAACCGGCGCCAGCCAGCCCTGCTTGCCCCAGATCGGCGCTTCGTAACCGCCGATGGTCATGATGTCGAACTGGCCGCCATTGGTGGCGATATCGGTGGTGACGCGTTCGCGCAGAACATTCTCTTCCAGCACGATCCAGTTGATCTTGTTTCCTGTTTCCTTCTCCCAGGCGCTGGAAAGCTTCTGCATGATGATCATGTCGCCATTATTGACGGTGGCGATGTTGATCTCTTCCGCCTGTGCAAGTCCGGCCAAAAGGCCCGCTCCAACCACAGACGACGACAGAATTCCAATGAATTTGCTCATGAGACCCGCTCCTCCTTTACGGATGTCCACGCACAACAATACATGCGTAAATTTTTATCTCGCAAACTCACGCCACTTGTCAACATCCAAAAATAAACGATGACGCGCGAACATACGGGCATATTACCCTAATCGTTTGTTTTAACGCCAATAATAGCACTAAAAATTATTGCCATACCGATTTCACTTGCTGCGTTGCAACAAAATTTCTGCCAAACAATATCTTGACGCGCGTAAATTTTAACTGCTATCCGGAAAACAACAGAGCCGCGATGCCGGGGTTTGCACCCCGCATGGATGGAGCCGAATGCATATGGAGGAGACGATGAGGCAGGTATCCGCACTGGCGCCGCACGCGAAGGGCCCGACGATTACGGCGGGTGAAATCCTCGTGGAAATCATGGCGACGACGGTGGGCGACGGCTTTCTGGAGCCACAATCGCTGATCGGCCCTTTCCCGAGCGGCGCACCCGCCATCTTCATCGATCAGGTGGCACGCTGCGGCGGAACCGCCGGCATCATCGCGGCGGTCGGCGATGACGATTTCGGCCGCCTCAACATCGAACGGCTGCGCCGCGACGGCGTCGACATATCGGCCATCGCCACCATAGAGGACCGGCCGACCGGCAGCGCTTTTGTCCGCTACAGGGAGAACGGCGCGCGGGACTTCGTTTTCAATATCGCCCATTCGGCGGCGCGCGAAACGCGCATGACGGTTGAAGCAAAGGCTCTCATCGAACAGGCGGGTCATGTGCACGTCATGGGATCGGCATTTGCGATTGCCGGTATCGGCGAGATCATTCTGGAGGCGATCAAAAGCGTCAAGGCGCGCGGCGGCTCGGTATCTTTCGATCCGAACATCCGCAAGGAACTGGTGCAGGGCAATGAGGGCCGCAAGCTGATCGATGATCTCCTTGGTGTCACCGACCTTCTGCTGCCTTCCGGCGAAGAACTTCAGGCAGCCTCCGGTCTGGATGATGAGAACGCAGCGATAGAAAAGCTCCTCGCCTCCGGTATCGGCGAGATCGTGCTGAAACGCGGTGCCGGCGGGGCAAGCCACTTCAGCCGCGCCCATGGCCGCATCGACGCCCCCGGGCTGAGGGTCACCGAAATCGATCCGACCGGTGCGGGCGACTGTTTCGGCGCAACCTATCTCACCTGCCGCCGCCTCGGCATGCATCCCGCGCAGGCACTGACTTATGCCAATGCATCAGGCGCGCACAACGTTATCAGGCGCGGCCCGATGGAGGGCGCCGCCAGCCTTTCCGAACTCGACGCCTTCCTGGCCGCACAAACTTCCGGAGAAGCCCGATGACCGGCATATTGGAAAACCTCGCCGCCGCGCGCCGCGCCGGCAAGCCCGCGGGCATCACGTCGGTCTGCTCCGCCCACCCCGTTGTTCTGCGCGCCGCGATCCGCCGCGCCGCCGCCAGTCAAACAGCCGTGTTGATTGAGGCGACCTGCAATCAGGTCAATCACCTCGGCGGTTATACCGGCATGACCCCGCGCGACTTCGTTGCCTTCGTCAACGCCATTGCGCAGGAAGAAGGACTGCCCTCAGAGCTGCTGATTTTCGGCGGCGATCATCTCGGCCCCAATCCCTGGCGCAGGGAGAAAGCCGAGGATGCGCTGACAAAGGCCGCCACCATGGTCGAAGCCTATGTAACAGCGGGTTTTCGCAAGATTCATCTGGATGCATCGATGGGCTGCGCCGGCGAGCCGGCGGCGTTGGATGACGTGACGATTGCCAACCGCGCCGCGAAACTCGCGGCCGTCTCAGAAAAGGCCGCCACCGATGCCGGCCTGCCGAAACCGCTCTACATTCTCGGCACCGAAGTGCCGGTGCCGGGCGGCGCCGATCACGTGCTCGACACGGTGGCACCCACGGAGCCGCAGGCGGCGCGCCAGACCATCGACCTTCACCGCGAGATATTCGCGCAGCACGATCTTTCCGATGCGTTCGAACGGGTCATCGCCTTCGTCGTGCAGCCCGGCGTGGAATTCGGCAGCGACAATGTCGTTGCTTATGATCCGCAGGCAGCCACGGCGCTCAGCGCGGTGTTGGACGGCGAACCGCAACTGGTCTTCGAGGCACATTCGACGGATTATCAGACGAGACCAGCGCTAGCCGCTCTGGTGCGCGATGGATATCCGATCCTGAAAGTCGGTCCTGGCCTGACTTTCGCTTACCGAGAGGCGCTTTATGCTCTCGATATGATCGCATCCGAGATGGTCGGTGATTATGGCGAGCGGCCGCTGGCGCGGACCATGGAAAAGCTGATGCTCGGCGCACCCGGCGACTGGCAGGGTCATTACCATGGTGATGACATCACGCTCAGATTGCAGCGTCACTACAGCTACAGTGATCGAATCCGCTATTACTGGACGAGGCCGGAGGCGCTCGCGGCCGTTTCCGCCTTGCATAAGGCGCTTGAAGGGAAGACAATTCCCGAAACGCTGCTGCGCCAATATCTCGGCGAGTTGCCGCTCGCCACGGTTGCGGGCAAGGATATGGAGGAGGTTCTGGTCGCGGCGGTGGATCAGGTGCTGGCGACCTACCATGCGGCGACGGGCGAAGGGCGCCACTGAGGCAATCGTTGAATTAGGATGCCCCGGCGGAGACGTTGCGGGGATGGTCAGGGAGGGAACTACCAATGGCAACCCGAAACACGAGCGGTCTTGCGCGGGTGATGCTTGCGCCATCGGTGCTGCTGTTGCTGGTGTGGATGATCGTGCCTCTGGCGATGACGCTGTGGTTCTCGTTCCAGAACTACAATCTCCTCAACCCCGCCAATGTCAGCTTTGCGGGCCTGTTCAATTACCAGTATTTCTACACCGATCCGGCCTTCTTCCAGTCGATCTGGAACACGCTTTTGATCGTCGGCGGCGTGCTGTTGATCACCGTCATCGGCGGCATCGCCATTGCGCTCCTGCTCGACAATGACATTTTCGGCCAGGGCATCGTGCGCATCATGATCATCTCGCCTTTCTTCGTCATGCCGCCGGTGGCAGCTTTGGTGTGGAAGAACATGATCATGCATCCCGGTTACGGCGTGCTCGCCGATCTCTCGCGCTTCTTCGGTTTCCAGCCGGTCGACTGGTTCGCGCAGTTTCCGCTGCTCTCCATCATCATCATCGTCGCCTGGCAATGGCTGCCGTTCGCGACGCTGATCCTGCTGACCGCCCTGCAGTCGCTCGATGGCGAGCAGAAGGAAGCGGCCGAGATGGATGGCGCCAATTTCGTCAACCGTTTCATCTACCTGACGCTGCCGCATCTGTCGCGCGCCATCACCGTCGTCATTTTGATCCAGACGATCTTCCTGCTCGGCGTCTACGCGGAAATCCTCGTCACCACCAATGGCGGGCCCGGTTATGCCTCGACCAACCTTGCCTTCCTCATCTATCGCACGGCGCTTCTGGGTTACGACGTCGGCGGCGCATCGGCCGGCGGCATCATCGCCGTCGTGCTCGCCAATATCGTCGCCATCTTCCTGATGCGCGCCGTCGGCAAGAACCTGGATCGTTGAGAAGAAGGACACGGGCAATGATCTTATCTTCGAACGTATCCTCCAGCACCCCTCATTCCTGTGCTCGTCACAGGAATCCAGCCGACGCGCGTCGGCGCGGCGGGAAGACTCTTTCTCAGCCCAAAGACTTGGGCTGGCTGGATCCCTGTGACAAGCACAGGGATGAGGGAGGTGGGGATGCCTCCGTCTCCACACCAAAACGGCCCCGTGCTTTTACCGCTACCTCAGGGGAGGTCTAATCATGGCCCGCAAGACAACCACACGTGCGAAGATCGGCTTTTCCATCGCGGCATGGGCCGTGGCGCTCCTGCTGTTCTTCCCGATCCTCTATGCCTTCCTCACCTCGCTCAAGACCGAACCGGAGGCAATCGCCGGCTTCAGCCTCATTCCCTCGGGCACGCTCGAAAACTACATCACCGTGCAGACCCAGCGCGATTACTTCAAGCCGTTCATGAACTCGGTGGTGCTGTCGCTCGGCTCGACGATCATCGCGCTGATCATTGCCATTCCCGCCGCCTGGGCCATGGCGTTCTCGCCGACCAAGCGCACCAAGGACATTTTGATGTGGATGCTGTCCACCAAGATGATGCCGGCCGTCGCCGTGCTGGTGCCGATCTACCTGATCTTCCGCAATGCCGGCCTGCTCGATACCCGCATCGGGCTCACCGTCATGCTCACCTTCATCAACCTGCCGATCGTGGTGTGGATGCTTTACACCTACTTCCGCGAAATCCCCGGCGAGATTCTCGAAGCTGCCCGCATGGATGGCGCATCCTTGTGGAACGAGATCGTGCATGTGCTGACGCCGATGGCGGTGCCGGGCATTGCCTCGACGCTGCTTTTGAACGTCATCCTCGCCTGGAACGAATCCTTCTGGACCATCCGGCTGACGACCACCAATGCAGCCCCGCTGACGGCCTTCATCGCCTCCTTCTCCTCACCGCAGGGGCTGTTCTGGGCCAAGCTCTCGGCCGCCTCGATGATGGCGATCGCCCCCATTCTCGTCATCGGCTGGTTCTCGCAGAAACAACTCGTGCGTGGCCTCACCTTTGGCGCCGTGAAATAAGGAACGACAATAATGGGCAGCATTTCCCTTCAGAACGTGTCCAAGCTCTTCGGTGAGGCAAAAGTCATCCCGTCGATCGATCTCGATATCCATGACGGCGAGTTCGTCGTCTTCGTCGGCCCGTCCGGCTGCGGCAAGTCAACGCTGCTGCGCCTGATTGCCGGGCTGGAAGACGTCTCCGGCGGCAGAATCGTCATCGACGGCAACGACGCCACAGAAAAGGCCCCGGCCGAGCGCGGCCTTGCCATGGTGTTCCAGTCCTATGCGCTTTATCCGCATATGAGCGTGCGCAACAACATCGCCTTCCCGCTGAAGATGGCCAAGCTCGACAAGGCCGTCATCGATAAAAAGGTCGACGATGCCGCCCGCATCCTCAATCTCACCGATTATCTCGAACGCCGGCCCTCGCAGCTGTCCGGCGGCCAGCGCCAGCGCGTCGCCATCGGCCGCGCCATCGTGCGCGAACCGAAGGCGTTTCTGTTCGACGAACCGCTTTCCAACCTCGATGCGGCGCTGCGCGGCACCATGCGGCTGGAAATCTCCGAGCTGCACAACACGCTGAAGACGACGATGATCTATGTCACCCACGACCAGGTGGAGGCCATGACCATGGCCGACAAGATCGTCGTCTTGAACCGCGGCAATATCGAGCAGGTCGGCTCACCGATGGAGCTTTACCGCTCCCCCGCCAACCTCTTCGTCGCCGGCTTCATCGGCTCGCCGCGCATGAACCTGGTGACCGGCGATTACGCCCGCAGCAAGGGCGCCACCACCGCCGGTGTGCGGCCCGAGCACCTGAAGCTGTCGAAGGACAGCGGTCTCTGGCAAGGCAAGGTCACGGTTGCCGAACATCTCGGCTCGGATACCTTCCTGCATCTCGATGTTCCCGGCATCGGGCCGATCACCGCAAGGACCGATGGCGAGTTCGAATGCAGGCATGGCGATACCGTCTTCATCACGCCCGACGAGACCAAGATCCACAGGTTCGATGACAAGGGTATCGCAATATGACGGGGAGACTGGAAGGATAATCTGACGCCAGAGGCGCGGCGTTTACAAAGGCTCCCAACTTTCCGTCATTCCGGCCTTGAGCCGGAATCCAGCCATCCCAAGTTCTTGGGCTGAAAGGGGTCTCCCGCCGCGCAGACGCGCGTCGGCTGGATTCCGGCTCAAGGCCGGAATGACGGAGGTGGATGTGCAACCGCACAGAAAATCTTCCTGCCGAGTACTATGCCAAACCTCACGCCTCGCCGATCCTGACACCGTCTCTGTCAAAGACATGAAGCCGTTCCTGCGGGAAACCGACCCGCAGGAACTTGCCCGGCTGCAACAGCGCCCGGTCCGATGAAAACAGCTTGAAGGGCAATCCGTGTACGGTGAGATGCAGGATGACGCCGAGGCCGGTCGGCTCAACGAGATCGACGGTTGCCTCGACACCGCCCTCGGCGGGCGAAACAGTGACATGTTCCGGCCGGATGCCGAGTGTGACAGGTTCACCGTCGGCAAGCTTCACATCGCGGCCGAGTTCAAGGCGCGTGCCATCGCCGAGCACGACGAAACTGCCGCCATTCTCCCGTCCGATCCGCCCTTCCAGAAAATTCATGCCCGGTGAGCCGATGAAACCAGCGACAAAAAGATTGGCGGGGCGATCGTAAAGATCGAGCGGCGCGCCGATCTGCTGCACATGGCCGGCATTCATCGCGACAATACGCGAGGCGAGCGTCATCGCCTCGATCTGGTCATGGGTGACGTAAACCGAGGTTGCTCCGAGATCGGCATGCATGCGCTTGATTTCGGCGCGCATCTGCTCGCGAAGCCGGGCATCGAGATTGGAGAGCGGCTCATCGAACAGGAAGGCCTTGGGCTGGCGCACGATGGCGCGGCCCATGGCAACGCGCTGGCGCTGGCCGCCGGAGAGCGCCTTTGGACGGCGCGCCAGATAGGGATCGAGCCCGAGCTTTGCGGAGGCGCCGGCCACGGCGGCCGCAATGGTTTCCTTGGTGCTGCGGCGCAGGCGCAGGCTGTAGCTCATATTGTCGGCGACACTCATATGCGGATAGAGGGCATAGGACTGGAACACCATGGCGATGTCGCGATCCTTCGGTCTGCGATCGTTGACACGCTCGCCGTCGATGGACAAATCACCTGATGATATCTCTTCCAGACCCGCGATCATGCGCAGCAGCGTCGATTTTCCGCAGCCGGAGGGGCCGACGAGGACGATGAACTCGCCATCCTCGATCTTGAGATCGACGCCGTGCAGCACGGCGAGGTCGCCATAGGTCTTGCCGACATTCTTCAGCTCGATGGAAGCCATGGGATTATCCTTTCACCGCGCCGGCCGTCAGGCCCTGCACGAGATAACGTTGAATGAGCAGGAAGAAGAGGCAGGCCGGAATGAGCGCCAGAACGCCCGCGGCCATCATCTGCCCGAAATCGACGGAAAATTTGGAAACGAAGGTCAGAAGCCCGACCGGGAAGGTGGCGCTCTGATTGCCCGAAATCAGCATCAGCGCAAACAGAAGCTCGCTCCAGGCGGCAGTGAAGACGAAGCCCAGAGTGGCGGCGATGCCCGGCAAGGTGAGCGGCAGGATGATCTGGCGGAAGGCCGTAAACCGGCTCGCCCCGTCGATCATCGCCGCCTCTTCCAGATCCTTCGGAATGCCATCGAAGAACGACTGCATGAGGAAGGTGGCGAAGGGCACGTTGAAGGCGGTGTAGACGATGACGAGGCCCGTCAGGCTGTTGGTGAGGCCGAGGGGCGACAGCATCTTGAAGATCGGCGCGACCAGCATGACCAGCGGAAACATCTGGGTGATCAGCATCAGCGCGACGATCCAGTATTTGCCCTTGAAGCGGAAGCGCGACAGCGCATAGCCTGATAGTGACGAGAGTACCGTAACGGCAAGCGCCGTGGAGCCGGCGACGATGACACTGTTCTTAAAAAACGTCGGGAAGGCACTGTTTTCTATGACGAAACGATAGTGATCCCATGTCGCGCGCGAGGGCCACATCCGCACACCTTCGCTGTAAAGCAGGTCATTCGGCGTGACGGAGACCTTGAGCAGCCAGAACAGCGGAAAAAGCGCAAAGGCGATATAGGCGAGGATCGCGAGGCGATGGGCAAGGGTGAGGAATATCCTTGATGTCATCGGTCAGTCCTTCTCGATCAGGCGCTGGCGCAAAAGCACGATCAGCATGGAATAGGCGAGCAGCAGCACCAGAAGCACCAGCGCGATGGCCGAGGCATAACCGAAATCCAGACGCCGGAAGGCCTGGGTGAAGATATAGCTGGCGACGATCTGCGTGCGGTCGGCCGGTCCCCCATTGGTCATGACGATGATGAGATCGGCGAAATTGGCGATCCAGACGGTGCGCAACAGGATGGTGATGGCGATGGTGGGTGCCAGGAATGGCAGGGTGATGGAGGTGAAACGCTGCAGCGGGTTCGCGCCGTCGATTTCCGCCGCCTCGTAAAGATCGCGCGGGATGGCCTGAAGTGCGGCAAGCAAAGTGATGGCGAAGAAGGGAATGCCCCACCAGACATTGGCGATGATCGGCCCCCACATGGCAAGCTGCGGATCGGCGAGGATATTGTTGGGTGCGGATAACAGCCCGAGCGACACCATCCAGTGTGGCAGCGGCCCAATGACCGGGTTGAACAGCCATGCCCAGTTGAGACCCGCAAGAAAGGTCGGCACCGCCCATGGCAGGAAGACCAGCGCCTGCGCCAACCCCCTGCCCGCGAAAGGCTTGTCCAGCAGCAGCGCCAGAATGAGGCCGAAGAAAAATTGCAGGAAGACGGAAGCGCCCGTCCACCACAGCGTATTTTTCAGCGCCCGGTAAAAGGCCGCATCCTGCGACAGCGCCTCCAGATGTTTCAGGCCAACGAAACCGCCGGAAAACGGATTGAGCAGCTGCACATCGCGAAAGGCATAGGAGAGGCCAAGCACCAGCGGCACCAGCATGACGGCGACGATGAGCACCAGCACGGGCGCGCTGTAGAGCCAGGGTTCGGCCCAATCGGCAAACCTTCGCATCGCTGGTTTGCCAGCCGGTTTGCGCGCGGCCACCGGCCCGGCGCCATGGGCATAGGACATTGTATCGCTCCCTGAACGGACGACGGAACGGACGGGTTTTCCAGCCTCTCGGCTTACCGATCCGAAAAATTGCAGGAAAAGGCCTGTCGCAGCGAAGGCCGGCAAGACCCGCCGCACGGGCATTTTTCGCCCGCGCGGCTGGTCAGTGTCGTTACTTCGAGGCCAGGAACTTCTGCTGCGCCTTGGTCATGTAATCTGCCCATTGCTTGGCGAGGTCTTCCGGCGTGATATCGCCGAGAAGCGCTTCCTGCGATGTCTTGATCACAAGCGAATCCTTGAAGAAGGCGAATTCCTCAAGATAGGTCGGCATCGTCGTCGGCACGGCGTTCTTGTCGGCGAGTTCGTCGAACCAGCCCTTGAACTGCTCGCTGGCATAGAAGGGATCCTTCTCCGCCGACTTGTGCACCGGCAGCGCGCCGGTCTTCTTGTTCCACTCGATATTGCCTTCTGGCCCTTCAAGCGTCTCGACCAGCTTCCACGAGAGGTCCTTGTTGGCGGAGGCCGACATGATCGACCAGCCGGCGAAACCGATGGTCGGGAAGGTCTTGCCGTCAGGTCCCTTGGGCATGGTCATGACGCCGAAATCTTCCGGCTTCATGCGCTGGGCGATGGCGATAAGGGCATCGGGATCCTGATCAAGGAAAGCGCAGGTGCCGGAATAAAAGCCGGCAACGATCTCGTTGAAGCCCCAGTTGACGCTGTCCTTCGGCGCCAGCCCGTTCTTGTAGAGATCAATCACATAGGTCAGGCCCTTCACCCAGCCGGGGCTGTCGAAGGTGGATGTGCCGTCCTTGGTGAAAAACTCGTTCGAGCCCGCCATGGATGCACCGAACATGACCCAGCCGTTAAGGCCACCCGGCCCGCCGCGAAGGCAATAGCCGTATTTGCCGGGAAGTGCCGCGACCTTCTTGGAGGCATCGGCGAACTCGTCGAGCGTCTTCGGCGGCTCCTTCACGCCGGCCTGTTCCAGCAGTTTCTTGTTGTAGAACATGGCCCTGAGGTAGAAACCATAGGGCAGCATATAGGCCGTTTCCTTCACGTCGCGGCCGAGTTCGAGCGTGCGCTCGCTGAGGCCTGCTGTGTGCTCCCACTTGGCGAGATAGGGCTCGAGGCTTTCGAGCATGCCGTTATTGGCGTAGAGCGAAAGCCAGGTGTCGGGCATTTCCATCACGTCGGGAATATCGCCGGCCGACACCATAGTGGCGAATTTCTGGAAGGCTTCGCTCCACGGAAGGGAGATGATTTCCACCTTGGTGCCGGGATTGGCCGCTTCGAATTTCGAAACGATGCCCTTCAGCGTTTCCGTCCGCTCGGGACTTGTGATGACTTCGACCAGTTTCAAGGTCGTGTCCGCCAGCGCCGTTCCGGTCATCAGGGCGGTGAAGATTGCTGCTGCTACCAGTTTTTTCATGTCGTTCTCCCCTTTTTGTCGTCGGTTTAAAAACGCGTCAGGCGGCGGCAGACGCCGCCTTGATCGCGGGTTCGAGGTCGTTCCAGAGCGCCTCCGTGCCCTCCAGTCCGATATGCAGGCGCACCGAACGCGCGCTGATGCCGAAGGTGTGGGCGGAGTTCGGCTGCGCCTTCTGTTCGAGCACCACTTCCCCCGGAACGATCAGGCTTTCGTGCCCGCCCCAGGAAACACCCAGTTTGAAAAGCTTGAGGCGATCGGCGAAAGCGCGCACATCCACCCCTTCCTTGAAAATGAAGGAAAACAGGCCCGACGTGCCGTTAAGGCCGGGCGGCAGGCGGTTCGCCAGCCCCGGATGGCAGACCTTTTCCACCACATCGAGCGCCTGCAGGCGGCTCGCAATGTCCAGCGCCGAGGCCTGATGGGCTCGCATGCGCAGCGGCAGGGTGCGCAAACCACGGATGAGCAGCCATGCATCGAAGGGCGACATCTTGCCACCGAGATAGGGATAGGTGTAGCGGCTTGCCAACATAAGCGCCTCTGCTCGCAAACATCGGCATTTTCTGCTCGAATTATCTGACAATGGAGCGGGCGTCGTGCTCACGCTCTTTGCCAATGTGCTCGCAAACATCCGGGTCTGCTTGCAAACATCCGCCACGTGCTCAGATTAATTGCCAGCGACGGCATGGTCAAACCGGGACGCCTGCCTGTCGTAGTTGCTCGGTCAGCTGACGGGAATATTCGGGATCAAGGGTGCCCGCCAGGAAGGCGCGGATATCCGACGGCCGAGCATTGAGGTGCGTGACCAGAGCCGTCGCATCGTAACCATTTCGGGTCAACGTCGGTTCGAGATCGTCGATGGCGCGGGACAGGACCTGCTCGACGATTTCGGCGGTAACCGGCTTGGCGCCGAGGCGAAAGCCCTGCTCGAATGCGAGGGTGAGATGCATCTCGATCTGAAGCGGCGTGCGCAAACGTTCGGCGATGAGGTCGATGGCTTCTTCCTCGAGGAGTTCGCCAACCTTTACGCCTTCGGCCGCACAGGCGCCAAGCAGCCAGGCAACATAGTCGCGGCGCGCGGAGCCGATCCCCTCGTAGTCAAAAATGGTCGTGCGGTAGCCAATCTCCTCCATTTGCGGCCGGCGCAGATCATTGCGCAACCGGGGATGCCCGACAAGAAGTACGGAAAGGAGCACGCCGGCGTCGGCGACCACCTCCATCAGTCGCTTCAGGCCGGTTAAGGTCTTGTGGTGCAGGTCATGGGCCTCGTCGACCACGAGGACGATCGGCCGTTTGCCTTTTTTCATGATGTCGCGCAGGTCGCGCTCCCGGCGCTCGGCCTGCTTGGGGATCTTGACCTGCGCACGATCGCCGGGAGACAAGTCGTAGAACAGGGCTTCAATGAGCGATGGCAGCGAAGTGCGCCGCTTGTCGACCGCCAGCGATTTGGCGAGTGCGACCTTGCCGGCTTTGGTGAGTTCGGCCTCGATGCGGCGCAAAAGGTGGGTTTTCCCCGAACCGACCAGGCCGGAGACCACGACAAGCCGACCGGTCTGGACGGCCGCACACACCTCGCGGATGATCGTGCGCTGATGCTCGGTCTCAAAGTTGCCGGCCCCTTGGAAAGGCCGGTCGAGGCCGTAACTGGATTGAACGTCAGCGAGCATCATTCTTCCTTTCTTCGCGCCTGGAAGCGTTCGCGGATACGGGCCGCGATCATCTTTTTGTCGAGTGTTTCTCCAAGCAGTTCATTGATGAAGGCGCGGTCACCGGCATTCATCGCGCCGATCGGCCGGCCGAGCTGGTCGGCGATGGCCCCACGGGCTGCGAGGCCATTTGGATAAGCGGTCTCTATTGCGGGTTCCGGAAACGGTGTCCGCCGTACACTCAGCCCAGCCGTGGTCGGGGGCAGCGAAGGCAATGGACGATCCCCGCCGGTGACCGCGGCGCGGGGGAGCCCAAGTTGGTCTGCCAGGCGCACCACCTTGTCGAGCCGCTCTTCGAGCTTGCTCTTCTGGTATTTGCGATAGCGAAAGAGGGGAACCGCCCCGCGCGAAGGTTGGAATGGACCGAAGCGCTTGCCCTCATGCTCGACGAACAGTTCCTGATCGAACAGGCCCCAGAGCAAGGTCACCGTTTCGCCGGCAAGTTCGGGCTCGACCTCATAGGATGCGCCTTCGACCGATACGGTCGCGTCTCCAGCAACCGTCCGTCGTTCCGGTTCGCGCGCAAAGGCGCAGAACCGCTCCCAGGAGCACATCGCCCGCACCCCGTCAGGAGGAAGATGCCGCAGCCAATCCTCGATGCGTGCATGAGACTCTGTGCGATGGTCGCCGTTATTGTAGGTGACCAAGGCGCGCCTGAGCCAAAGGTTGGCTTCCTCTTCGTCCTTCGGCTTGTGGAAATGATAGAGGGTCTCGTGCACTTCCTTGATCGTGCGAAACGGCCGCTCGACCTTGCCTTTCGCTCGCGCCGGCGTGCGCCGCTCGCTGTCCGACGGGGGCATATGCGTGAGAACCCGGACACCAAGGCTACCCATGACGGACTGGAAAACGCGCGAGCGGCTCACCGGCCCGTTATCCATATGGATGGTCGTTGGAATCCCCTGAAGCGGCAGTTCCGGTTCAGGCTTGGCGGCGAAGGCATTGTAGAGAAAGCGCAAGGCGGACTCCGCGTCCTCGCCGTAGACGGAGCGGTATTCCTGATAGCTCGCGCCGGAGCGATCATCGACCACGGAGAACAGCATCAGCGTCGGCCGGCCGCGCCCTTCCTCGACCCAAAGCGGCGCTTCCACCTGCTTCAGGTCGGACGGGCTCATGTCGAAGTGCCAGAGTTCGTTGGAACGCCGCGCCTGGAATCGGACGGCAGCCACCGGGCGGGTGACGCGCGCATAATCCAGGCCGGAAACACGCAGCAGCCGATCGACCGTTGCGCGTTTCAAGATGCCGGGCGGTGCACGGACCAGGCCATCGGGCGTCACCACGCCGTCTTCCTCAAGCAGCTTGATGGCGCGCGCCGTGGAGATATGCCGCCCCTTCCGGTTCGCCGTTCTGATCTTCAGGGCCGCGATGATTTCGGCATAGGTTTCCATCTCCGGCTGCGGGGCGATCCGGGAGGTTCCGTGATCGGCGCGCCGTACGGATTTCGGGCGGTTCAACTCCCGCAGCGCCCGATACAGGGTCCAGATCGAGATGCCGTAGGCATCGGCGGCACGAGCAACAATCTCGGTACGGCCTGGATCACGGGGAGAAAGCAGCGACAATCGGCGTCGAAGATCGACAAGAGCCTCTCCGGGCGGCCGCTTTCTCCGCTCAGCCATGGACGTCCTCGGATTCCACTGTTTTGGGAGAGCCACCCTTCTTGCCGATATGACGATAGAGGGTTGCAACAGAAACCCCCATGCGCTGCGCAATATTGCGTACCGGTATGCTGCCTTCCTTCATCAGGGCGCGCGCCGCGGCAATATCGCCCGGGCGCATCGCGGGCGGGCGGCCACCCTTGCGGCCACGTTGCCGCGCCTCGACCAGTCCAGCCGTCGTGCGTTCGCGGATCAGAGCACGTTCGAACTGGGCGATCGCACCGAAGACATGGAAGGTCAGCATGCCGCCCGGCGTCGTCGTATCAATGCTCTCGGTCAAGGACACGAGCCCGATCTTCGCGCGCTCCAACTCTTCCGCCGTCGCGATGAGCTTCTTTAGCGATCGCGCCAACCGATCGAGTTTCCAGACAACGAGCGTGTCACCAGTGCGAAGCACGTCGGAGAGAATTCGGCCCAATTCCGGGCGGTCATCGCGAGCGCCTGACCCGCGCTCGGTAAACACCTTCTCGCAACCGGCGCGTCTCAGCGCCTCAAGCTGAAGCTCCGGATTTTGATCGATCGTGCTGACCCTGGCGTACCCGACCCGCATAGCCATCCAAATGTTCTTGAAAGTCGTTGGACACATAGCATTTTGCGACAACCGTTTCTATAACAGTTTTGAGAAGATTCCATCGCGCCATTCAAGGGGCGTGACGGCATGCGCTATGGCATGCTCAAAAACCCTCGTTTATGACAAACGATCCATGGAAACCAACTATGTGTCTGACGGCCGAATATTCGCGACATGGAGCAGGGAACCTTACGCATCGAAAATCGGGCGGTCCCCGATCTTGTCCCCTTGTATGGGATACTCCGGGAATTGAGGCGGCGATACCAAAGGATGCGGTCGGCCAGGCCGTTACCATGTTCGAGCCGCAGGAATGCGCCAACTACTTCAAATCTTGCGGATATGACCCCGAGTAATGTGGACGTGCTCTAGGTCACCCAGAGGGGCGCTCGCATCGAGTATAACCTTAAGCGCGATTGCTTCCGGTGAACCATCCTCCATATGTACGGGATGTACAGCCCACACAGACTTTTCGAGAACCACATTCTCAACAGAAACCTCATAAAGCCTACCCGACGCGAGCTCATCGAGGACAGTGCTCCTCATCACGATCGAAATGCCGAGACCAGCTCGAACTGCATGCTTCACAGCCTCAGTGCTCCCGACATTGAATGAGATTGGGAATTGCTCTGCCGCTTGGCCGAAGGCCTCGCGGAGCACGGATCCGGTACCGGTTCCACGTTCTCCGCCAATGAGGGACTCTTGAAATAACTCTGCCGCTTCAATTGTTTTTCGCGTCCTCCAATTATGCTGTGGGGATACGATTATTACCAGCTTTTCCTTCCGCCAAAGGCGGGCTTGATATCCTTTTCGATCGTCCCACCATTCGGTAAAGGCTAGATCAATCTCCTTCCTCAAGAGCTTTTCGATGATTTCAGGATTTGAGGCAACGGCCACCTCAGGTGGCCGGCCTTGAGCATCCTGTAAACGCTTCAAGTGGACTGGCAAAATATAGGTACCGATGTTAGTACTGGCACCCAACGTAATCCGGCCGCTGTGCAGGCGGTCCAGAGATCTCTTCGTGACGGTCAAAAGGCTGCGTGCGAATGGCAAGAATACGAGCCCTTGCCGAGTCGGCACACACTTGTCCTTCCTCCTCTCGACCAGCCGCACCCCTAGTATATCCTCCAATCGTTTCACATTATGTGAGACAGTCGGTTGGGATATCTGAAGCCGTCGCGACGCCTCGTGAAAGCTGCCAGTTTCGATTACCTCTATGAATGCTGCGACATGCGAAAGGCTAAACATTACTTTCTCTAATCAAGGAATTAGTTGAACCTCGTTAATTGCCGCACGAGGTCTTCGGCCTTGGACAAAATCTATAATGTTGTCAGCAGCCTCGTGCTCGATAGCCAAACGCGACTTCGCCACTGCTGAGCCTATGTGGGGTGTCAAGATCGAATCATGTTCGCGATTGAGGAGACCCCCGTGGACCTTGTCAGGCCGGTCGGGTCTGGCCCAGTCCTCCATCTCATAAACATCAGCGGCGTAGCCTCCCAAGCGCCCCGCCTGCAATGCAGCGACAACAGCCTCTTCATCAACCACGCTTCCGCGTGCAGGATTGATAAGAAGTGCTCCTTTGGGCATTTTGGCGAGTTGTTCAGCGCCGAGGAGATGCTTCGTTTCGGCCGAAAGCGGGAGTGCACACACAAGAAAGGTAGACGACGAGATCAACTGGTCAAATTCAAGAGGCTTTACGTTCAGTCTGATCTCATCGGCTTTGTCCAGGGATTGACGATCCCAGTACGACACAATGGCGCCGAAGGTACTTAGGCGCTGTGCTATAGCTTTTCCGATCGCTCCCATCCCTAAAATGCCGATTGCTGTGCCCTGCAGCCCAAGGCCGTAAAACCGAGGGCGCCAACCTTTGTAATCCCTCCTGACGCTCTTGTCGCCTGGCAGAATGTGCCGCCCAAGAGCAATCATCAGACCGATTGTAAGTTCGGCTGTCGGGTCAGTGAGAAGATCGGACACTATCGTGACGTGGACTCCACGCTGCGTGCAGGCTTCGATGTCGAAGTTATCGAAGCCTTTCAGCGCACATGCCACAAGTTGAAGATCGGGAGCGTGCGCGAGTACAGACGCGTCGATCATGTCCGGCATGAACGCCATCATCGCCTTGGCGTCGCTCAATTCTGCGAGCAGTTTCTCGCGGGGCCATGTATCATCAGTATCGTTGCAAACTAAACGAGCGTGGGGAGATAGCTTTGAGATAATCTCCTCGTGGACGCGATGGGTGATTACTACCTTTGGGAGCATTTAATTTATCCTTCTATTGCAGCTGGCGGCGGAGGAGAGCGCCGACCTGGTCAACGATGGTGACCATCAGAAGGACAACGAGCATGATCGCAAGAACCTCCTGATAATTCATGATCCGGAGGGATGTCATCAACTCGAAACCGATACCACCAGCTCCCACAGTGCCCAGGATTGTCGAGGCGCGGAAGTTGTACTCCCACCGATAGATGGTCACATCGGCCAATTGCGGTAGAACTTGTGGCAAGATCGCCCGCGTCACGATCTGGAACGGCGACGCACCAGCTGCGCGTGCGGCTTCTATAGGCGCATTATCGCAATGCTCGATCGCCTCCGCAAAGAACTTGCCCACCATGCCAACCGAGTGAAGACCAAGAGCCAGCACGCCTGGGAGCGCTCCAAATCCCACTGCCGCCACGAAGACGATGCCCATAATCAGCTCCGGGATCGACCGTAGACCATTCAACAATCCACGCGAGATCATATAGATGACAGCGTTGGGTGCTGTTTTCCCTGAGGCGAAAAAGCCAACTGGAAGTGATATCAGTACCGCGATCGCAGTCCCAGCTATACTCATCGCCAGAGTGTCGATGAGAGGGCTGATCCACTCCAAGCCTCGGTTGAAATCCGGGGGAAACATTTCCGTACCGAGCTGCCAGAGCGCAGGAAACCCAGATCCCAGACGCTCCAGATCAAGAAGACCGGAGTGATAACTGCTAACAATGATCACACACGCAATTGCCAACGCGATCACGCCAGCTCTGGTCCAAGCTTTGTTTTGATGTTGAAGGATAGAGTCGTAGTCGGCCGACGGCTGTGTCATCACATATCCTGGAAGAAAGGACGCAGGCCAGCGCCTGCGTCGAAAGGTGAGAAACTGTCTCGAACGCGCCTTACTGACTCAGGTCCAAGTTCAGCACTTTACCGAGCTCACGGACGACGTCGTAGGCTTTGTCATCGATCGGAGCGAACCCATCGGCTTTGAAGGATGCCAATACCTTTTCGTCTTTAAGGTCGATGAAGGCTTTGGTGATCGCCTCTTTCAACGAAGTGTCAAGATCCGACCGCATGGTCCAGGGGTACTGCGGGAACGGATCGGACTCGGCGAGGGCGATAACTTTCTTAGGATCAATGGTGCCACGAGCGACCATTGAATTGTAGATGGGCAACGAAAGTCCGCCAATCTGAGCATTGCCATTCTGCACTGCAATAGCCACGGCATCATGCGACCCTACGAAGTTCTCGCTATAGTCTTTTCCAGCCTCAACTCCGGCCTTAAGCAGCATAGATTTCGGGATAAGGTGGCTTGAGGTGGAAGCCACGTCCCCAAACGCGACCTTTTTCCCTTTTGCATCTTCAAGGCTTTCGATGCCAGCCTCTGCATTGGCGACAACTACAGCGCGATAGGTGGTTTCGCCATCCTTCATAAGTGCTGCGAAAGGCTCGATATCAGCCTTGGTTTTCGCGAGCGTGTAAGAGAGCGGCCCGAAATAAGCCAACTCAAGCCGGCCGAAACGCATCGCTTCGATCATTGACGAGTAGTCGGTCGTTACGATCAGTTCAATCTCCCGACCGAGTGTCTTCTCAAGATACTCCTCGAGAGGACGATTGTTTTTGATGACAGTGGCGGCGTTCTCGTCCGGTAGCAACGCGACGCGCAATGTCTCTGGATTTGAGCCAGCATGCGCCAACGAACTCCAGCCAAGAACGGCGAGGAATGCGAGGGACAGAAGCTTCTTCATAATGCGGCCTCCATGGCAGCTAAAGGTTGATCATACTCGTAGTTGGACAAATCTTGTGTTGTGGTCGGATTTCTTGGGGCGCTGCGGTAGATCGACGCACACATTTGATCGGTCAGTTCGTCGACAGCGGCGTCCGCAACCACTTCCCCGTCGCGCATAGCAATGACCCGGTCGCCGAACCGGCGAGCTAGATCGATCTGATGAAGGCTGATCACAGCAGTGATGCCGTCGGCTGTGCATATTTCGCGAAGCTGCGACAGGACCTCGACAGCCGTTTCAGGGTCCAGACTTGCAACGGGCTCATCTGCAAGGACCAGTTGGGGCTTCTGGACCAGCGCGCGCGCAATGCCCACCCGTTGCTGCTGACCGCCGGATAGTTGATCCGCCCTGACGAGAGCCTTATCAAGAAGGCCTACGCGTTCAAGGCATTCCAACCCCAGCCTTCGATCCGAACGCGGCATAGGGAACAACGTACGCCAGCCAGAGTGGTAGCCCAGGCGGCCCGTCATGACGTTGTCGAGCGCGCTCAAGCGCCCTATGAGTTGGTGCTGCTGGAATATCATCCCAGTTCGCCTTCGGTGAATGCGAAGCTTAGTTT
This sequence comes from Rhizobium sp. X9, assembly GCF_018873185.1. Lineage (NCBI taxonomy): Bacteria > Pseudomonadati > Pseudomonadota > Alphaproteobacteria > Hyphomicrobiales > Rhizobiaceae > Rhizobium > Rhizobium sp. X9. Next base: position 124,996 of record NZ_CP071312.1, read on the forward strand.
CCGCATCCAGAGCACCAATATCGTTAGAAGTGATCGAACCAGACGTCGGCGCAACCAAGCCGTTGAGTGTCCGGATGAGGGTAGATTTGCCTGCGCCGGATCTACCGAGGAGCACGACGAACTGACCCTGGTTGAACGTCAATGTCGTTGTCTTCAAAGCTTGGGTGCCGTTGGCATAGGTCACGGCAACTCCGTTCAGAGCCAGCATCACAATAATCCTGATCGTTAGTGGTGCATCGATTGAATATTTGCATCACTATGGGCGACATATGACGTCCGTTTATCAGGCTCGTGAAACTTCAATGACAGCACTTAAACTCAGCTCTACCTCCTCGCGTAGCTGCGATGGAGAAATTTCACCCAGAGCCGCCTGATCATGACGGCCCGGTCCCAATTCTACACCACCTTGACGGATGCTATCCCATATTCGGCCAGATAAACCGGCCCTTCTCCAGCCGCCGGGTAAAAAGGCAGGCGCCCAGACCATCATGCCAGATGATCTTCAAAATATCCGATCTGCGGCCCCTGAAGACGAAGAGATGCCCTGACAACGGATCATGCTGCAGAACCTCCTGCACCCGAAGCGCCAAGGAGGGAAAGCCACAGCGCATGTCCGTATATCCGCGCCTTCCTGGCGGGCACCCTTGATCCCGAATATTCCCGTCAGCTGACCGAGCAACTACGACAGGCAGGCGTCCCGGTTTGACCATGCCGTCGCTGGCAATTAATCTGAGCACGTGGCGGATGTTTGCAAGCAGACCCGGATGTTTGCGAGCACATTGGCAAAGAGCGTGAGCACGACGCCCGCTCCATTGTCAGATAATTCGAGCAGAAAATGCCGATGTTTGCGAGCAGAGGCGCTTATGTTGGCAAGCCGCTACAGATAGGTCTCCGCCCGGATGCGGTCGATCATCGCCTTGGAACCAGCCACCACACCGGACACCACATCGCTGTGCCCGCCGAGATATTTCGAGGCCGAATGCACGACGAGATCGACGCCGAGCGTAATCGGCTGCTGGAAGACCGGACTTGCCCAGGAATTGTCTATGACGGTGACGGCGCCGTGCCGCTTGCCAATCGCGGCGAGTGCACCGACATCATGGGCCTCCATCACCCAGCTGGTCGGGCTTTCCATGTAAAACAGTTTTGCGCCCGGCATCGCCTTTTCAACCGCCGCCTCATCGCGGCCGTCAACATAGGTCACCTCGATATTCATGCGCTGCATGAAGGTGCCGAACAGGCGGAACGCATCGGGATAGACATGGCGGACCGCGACGATACGGTCACCCGGCGAAACGAAGGAGAGCACGCTGGAGGAAATGGCAGACATGCCGCTCGCAAAACCCAGCGCATCTTCCGCGCCTTCGAGCTTCGCCAGCATCTCTTCGAACAGGCGCACGGTCGGGTTCAGTCCGCGCGTATAGACCGGCCGCACCTTTTCGCCGCGATAGGTGGAGACCATTTCGTCATAGCTGGAAAAGGTAAAAAGCGAGGTCTGCACGAGGGGCGGCACCACGGCTTCAAAAGCGTGGGTCTCGTCATGCGCGACGATCAGGGAGGCGGGATCGAAGAGATCGTTGCCTTGGTTCATTTCGACATGTCCTTGATATCCTCCTCGACGACGGCGAGGATTTTCAGTGTTTCTTCACGGGCGGTCTCCGCATCGCCGGCGGCGATGGCGTTGAACAGCGTGCGGTGAAAGGGGAAGGAGCGACCGGCAAAATCCGGGCGGTCGAACGGCTTCGACCAGAAGCGTTCGAAACCTTCGCGCATCTGCTCCAGAAGCTGCTTGAAAAGCGTGTTGTGGGTGGCATCGTAGATCGAAAGATGAAAGGCAAGGTCGGCCTTGCCGGAGGTTCCCTCGGCCAGATGCACCCGCTCCATTTCGTCGAGCCGCGCTTCCATCGTGGCGATATCCTCAGCCGTCCGGCGGCGCGCGGCGGCCATGGAGGCTTCCACCTCAATGCCGCGCCGCACTTCCAGCGTCATCAGCAGCGCGTCGCGCAGGCTCTCCGCATCGATGGAAATCGGCATATGCACGGTGGCGGCGGAAATAGGCTTCAACAGATAATTGCCGCTGCCCTTGCGGCTGTCGATGACGCCAAGCGCCTGAAATTTGCGGATGACTTCACGGATGGTGGAACGGCCGACACCGAGCGCCACCATTAGTTCCCGCTCGGCCGGCAGCCGGTCGCCAGCCTTCAGCCCTGCTCTCTCGACATAGTCCGAAAGTGCGGCCTCAACCTGGCGAACGCGGTCGCTGGGCGGAATAGGCTGCATCAGTTCGCGGCTGGATTTGTCCAAGACGTGCCCTTTAAATTGGTCTGACATCTTACCATTTCAAAAGGTAAATCGATTGTCAACCAGCATGGGGCGAAGCAAATCCGGCAGGCAGAGGGGGACTGCCCAAAAAAATAGGGAGGGTGACGCGGATCACCCTCCCCAGGCTCACAGGAAATCGAGGACTTACTGGCTGAGAACAGCCGCCTTGATGGTATTGATGTTGTGGTTGACCATGTCGATGTAGGTCGCGGCCGGGCCGTCAGCCGTGGAAAGCGCGTCGGAATAGAGTGTGCCACCCACCTTCAGGCCGGTTTCGCTGGCGATCTGGTCCACCAGCCGCTTGTTGGTGATGTTTTCGACGAAGATGGCCGAGGCCTTGTCATGCTTGATCTGGTCCACAAGCTTGGCGACGTCGGCCGCCGATGCTTCCGATTCCGTCGACACACCTTCCGGTGCCAGGAATTCAAGGCCATAGGCGTGCTCGAAATATCCGAAGGCGTCATGCGAGGTGATGATGACGCGTTTCTCCGGCGGAATGGTGGCAATCTCGGTCTTCACCTTCTCGTTCAAAGCCGCAAGCTTGGCGACATAGGCTTCGGAATTGGCGGTGTAAGTGGCGCAACCCGCCTTGTCGACCTCACAAAATGCGCCAGCGATATTCTTCACGTAGATTTCCGCATTCTTGATCGACTGCCAGGCATGCGGATCGAACTCGCCATGATGGTGGTGCCCCTCATGATCGTGGTCATGCGCCTCAGCGGATTCGTGCTTGTGGCCCGCCTCCTCTGCCTTGTGGTCGTGAGGTTCCTCTTCTTCTGCCTCCGGATGGGCGTGACCGGCCGGCTCGTCGGAAAGCTTCAGCGGTTCCACGCCCTTGGTCAGTTCCACCACCGGCGCCTTGGTGCCGCTGGTGTCGATCAGCCGCTTCAGGAAACCTTCGAATTCGAGGCCGTTGACCAGCACCACATCCGCCTTGCTGACGGCGACGGCATCGGCCGGGCGCGGCTCATAGACATGCGCATCGCCATCCGGCCCGACAAGCGTGGTGATCTCGACGCGGTCGCCGCCGACATTTTTGGCAAAATCGGCGATGATCGAGAAGCTGGCCACGACCTTGAGTTCGGCGGCGGACGCCTGCGCCATCAGGACCGGGGAAAGGGAGAGAAGGCTAGCGCAAGTGGCTAGACGGAAGGTTTTGAACATGAGGTTCTCCTTTTTTCGAACGCTGTTTTCAGGCCGTTCGGTGACGACCGGAACCGAGAAGATCGCTGAGCACGCCACGCGTGCCGACGAGAATGGAAAGCGCATAGATGACGCCCGCAGAAAGGATGATCGCCGGGCCGGATGGCAGCGACGCGTGATAGGAAAGAAGCAGGCCCGCAAAGCAGGAGACAATGCCGATGCCGATGGAGATGAAACACATGGGCGCGACGCGGTTGGACCAGAAGCGGCTGGCGGCGGCGGGCAGCATCATCAGCCCCACCGAAAGCAGGGTTCCAAGCGCCTGAAACCCGCCGACCAGATTGAGAACGACGATGGCGAGGAAGAGGAAGTGCACGGGGCTGCCCCAGTTGCTGACGGAGCGCAGAAACAGGGGATCGAGGCACTCCGCCAGCAACGCCCGCCAGAACACCGTGATCACCACCAGCGTTACGATTGAGATGCCGCCGATCAGGCCTAGCGCTTCATTGTTCAACGCAAGCACCGTTCCGAAAAGCACATGCATGAGATCGACGCTGGAGCCGCGCCACGAGACTAGCAGCACGCCAAGCGCCAGCGAAATGAGATAAAAGGCGGCAAGCGAGGCGTCTTCCTTCTGGATGGTGAAACGCGATACCGCACCGGCACCGAGCGCGACCAGAAGGCCGACAACCAGCCCGCCGATGGTCATCGGCAAAATCTCAAGGCCATAAAACAGAAAGCCGACGGCAGCACCCGGCAGGATGGCGTGTGACATGGCGTCACCCGTCAGGCTCATGCGGCGCAGCATCAGAAAAACTCCGACCGGCCCGCAACTGATGGCAAGGATCAAGGCGCCGGCAAGGGCGCGCTGCATGAAGACATACTGAACGAATGGTTCGATGAAGATATCAGCCATGGGCATTCGAATTCGCGTGGGAGGGGGAATGAGAATGTGCGGGCGCCACCGGCGAACTTACGGCGCGCGTATTGAGCACAGGTGCGTCAGCCGGTTCACACCAGGGCGCATTTTCCTCCCACGCCTCGTGGAAATGCCGCGCCTGCCGGATGTTATCCGCCTTCAGGACGTCGGCCGTCGGGCCAAGTCCAACGAGTTTTCGTGCGAGGAACAGCGTCTGCGGGAAATGCTGCCGTACCAATTGCTGGTCATGGAGAACGGCCAGAACAGTCCGCCCCTCAGCAACCCAGGCCTCGATCATCGCCAGAAGATCGGACACCGTGCGCTCGTCGACGGCGTTGAATGGTTCATCCAGCAGAATCAGTTGCGCATCCTGCAACATGGCGCGTGCAAACAGGGCGCGCTGCAGCTGGCCGCCGGAGAGTGAATCGATATTGCGCTTTTCAAAACCGGAAAGCCCGACCACTTCCAGCACGCGGGCCATCGCCACCCGATCCTCAGAACGGTGGCGGCCGAGCAGGCCGCGCCTCGGCCAGAGACCAAGCGCAACGAGATCACGCACCTGCGCCGGAAAGGTACGGTCGAGTTCAGATTGCTGCGGCAGATAGGCAATGGAAACGCCGGGGCTGACACGGCATTCACCGCCGAGTGGCTTCAGAATGCCGGCAATACCCTTCATCAACGTCGATTTTCCCGACCCATTGGCGCCGACCACCGCCGTGAGCGAGCCCTTGGCGATATCGCCATCCAGATGATGCACCGCTGCGCGGCCGCCATATCCAAGCGTCAGATTTTTGAAGGCAAGGCACGGATCGTTCATCGATCCCTCCGGGGCAGGATTTCAATTGATGACCCCTAATATGTAATGTTATTACATTCGTCAAACGAATACGTAATGAAATAACATTAACTCTTGGAAAGGCGGACTCTACCCCACCCACGCCGTCACCCTCGGGCTTGCCTCGAGGGTCCATGGTCGCACCGGGCTATGGATCCTCGGGTCGAGCCCGAGGATGACGGCAAGTGTGGCGCCAGGCTTATCGTCGATGACGAAAGGGCACTTTTTACTCGTCCGCGCGAACGACTACCCAACTCGACCCGCAATTTTCCGACAACCTGTTGACACTATGCGTGTATGTAATGTTATTACGTTACATATCGAAAAACGATGGTGCAGTAAGCCACATCGTTTTCAGATCGCCTGCCGTGGCCGCTGTGAGGCCCACACTACCGTTGCTACAAAACGAGGTCCTGATGTCGAAAAAACTCCCTGTCACCGTCCTCTCCGGCTTTCTCGGCGCCGGCAAAACGACGCTTCTGAACCATATACTCGCCAACCGCGATGGTCTGCGGGTCGCGCTGATCGTCAACGACATGAGCGAGATCAATATCGACGCGGCACTGGTGCGCGATGGCGGCGCCAATCTTTCCCGCACCGAGGAACAGCTTGTGGAAATGACCAATGGCTGCATCTGTTGCACGCTGCGCGATGATCTTCTGACCGAGGTGCGGGCACTCGCCGAACAGGGGCGGTTCGATTATCTCCTGATCGAATCCACCGGCATCGCCGAGCCGCTTCCGGTCGCAGCCACCTTCGATTTTCGTGATGAGAACGGCCGCAGTCTCTCCGATGTGGCGCATCTCGACACCATGGTGACGGTGGTGGATGCCGCCAATCTTCTCAATGACTATGGCTCTTCCGATTTTCTGGCAGACCGTGGCGAGACGGCGGGCGAAGGCGACAACCGCACCATCGTCGACCTTCTGGTGGAGCAGATCGAATTCGCCGATGTCGTCGTCTTGAACAAGATCGGCACCGCGACGCCGGATGAGCGGGACGCCGCCCGAAAGATCATCGTCGGATTGAACCCGGATGCGAAACTCATCGAGGCGGATTTCGGCAAGGTGGAGCTGAAAGAAGTGCTGGGCACCGGCCGTTTCGACTTCGCCAGAGCCGAAGAACATCCCCTGTGGTTCAAGGAACTGCACGGTTTCAAGGACCATATTCCCGAGACCGAGGAATATGGCATCCGCTCCTTCGTCTATCGCGCCAAGAAGCCGTTCGATCCCGTGCTGTTCCAGCGCTTCATCGACCGTGCCTGGCCGGGCGTGGTGCGCGCCAAGGGGTTCTTCTGGCTGGCCACCCGGCCGGGTTATGTGGGCGAGATCAGCCAGGCGGGCGCACTGGTGCGCACCGGCAAGATGGGCCTGTGGTGGTCTGCCGTGCCCAGGGAACAATGGCCGCGCGAACAGCAGTTTCTCGACATGATGAAGCCCTATCTCGATCCGGTCTTTGGCGACCGCCGACAGGAAATCGTCTTCATCGGCTCCGATCCGATGAGCGAAGCGCGCATCCGCGCCCAGCTTGATGCCTGCCTTATCAACACCGAGGCTTTCACGCCGGATGCGTGGCGGCACCTGCCCGATCCCTTCGCCAGCTGGGATCGGCGGGCGGCTTGAGTAAAGCTTTTTGACTAAGGCGAAGCATCCACACGCCGTCACCCCGGACTAGATCCGGGGTCCAGCCCGATCAAGTCCTTGATCGCGAAAGAGTGTTTTCACGGCGCAGACGCGCCGTGGCTGGATGCCGGATCAAGTCCGGCATGGCGACGAGAGAATTCAGAGAAAATTCAACGTCACCAGCGTCAGCACGAGATAACGCCCAACCTTGGCGATGGTGACGAGCAGAAGAAAAATCGGCAGCGGCTCCTTCATAATCCCGGCGGCAACCGTCAGCGGATCGCCGATCAGCGGCGCCCAGCTTAAAAGGAGCGACCATTTGCCGTAACGCCTGTACCAGTTCTGCGCCCTTTGCAGCGCCGCTTCACCGACGGGAAACCAGCGCCTGTGCCGAAAGCGCTCAATGCCGCGGCCAAGCAGCCAGTTGGCGAAGGAGCCGGCGACATTGCCGGCGCTGGCCACAACAACCAGCAGCCAGACGGGCTGGGCTTTCAAAAGGATGAGGCCGGCAAGTGCGGCCTCCGACTGCATGGGCAGGATGGTCGCCGCAACAAAGGCCGTCAGAAACAACCCCGCATATACCGCCAGATCGGCCATCCCTTCCCCTTCACAATCAGCGAATCCTGCTGCCGCCGCCCAAGTGCCGGATGACGGTGGTTGCCGTCAAGCGCGGCGGTGTTACTCACGGCCGGCTTCAGGCGGTTCGGCGGCAATGGCGCTGACAATATCGTCAAACGCGACATCCAGAAGTGCCTTGTGAACAGACAATTGCCGGCTTTCGCCGGATGTGGACAGAACGAGGATCACGGTTTCAATGGGAGGGCAATCCGGCAGGGCGCAGGAAAGCTCGCTGACGGAAACGGTGTCATCCGCTGAGAGGCAAAGCAGTTCCCGCGTCCATTGCTTTAGAAGGCGGGCCTGCGAAACGATGGCAGAGCCGCTGCGCGCCAGCGGATTTGTTCTCGCCGTCATCGATAAACCTTTCGCCCCGCCTGTGAGGCCAATGTGTCAAAAAGATCGCGGATCGGCCGCTGCGGCATGTCCCTGCCGATGAGGACGACTCGCGTCGCATGGTTGCCGTCGGGCCAGCGCTCCAGCCGACTCAGCGGATAAAGCCGGTGTTGCACGGCATGGGCGACCACCGGACGCTCCGGATCATCCGTCGCGCCGAAAATTCCCTTGAGCCGCAGCAGACCGGAATGCACATTGCTGGTGACGAGTTCGAGAAAGGTAATAATCGCCTGCGGGTCGAACGCCCCGTCAAATGTCAGATCGAAAGCCTCGATACCCGCACCATGTCGGTTGATATCATGGTCATGGCCGGCATGCAGGTTCAGCCTGTCGACCGCCAGCCATCCCGGCACATCCTCCGGCTTGCCGCGCAACGAATAATTCGCCTCCGCAAACAGCGACAGAAGATCGAAATCGCCTGCATTGCGATCATGCAGGGCGGCGGCGGGATTGAGATCGGAGAGGCTTTCGCGGCTCATCGCGGTTGCATCGGCGAGATCGGTTTTGGTCAGAACGATGTGGTCGGCAAAGGCGAGCTGTTTCCAGCCCTCGATGAAACTGTCGAGCATTACCCGACCCGAGGTGACATCGAAGGCCGTGACGACGCCCGAGAGATGAAAGTGCCGGGCGACGATATGGTCCCGCAGGCCGATAGCCGCTGTGCCGCCGGGGATCAGGCTGTTGATGATCGGCGCGGGATCGGCAAGGCCCGTGGTCTCGATGACAACCCGCGATATTTCCGACGTCATCCCCTCCAGAAAGGCCTGATGCAACTCGTAAAGGGAGGTTCGGATATCGCTGATGGCCGTGCAGCAGATACAGCCTGTCGTAGTTCTGAAATAACGTTCCGAACCCGTTCGGACCAGACCGTGATCGATAGGCACCGAACCAAACTCGTTGACGATGACGGCGGCATCGCGCATCGCCGGATCGGCCAGAAGTTCGTTCAGAAGCGTGGTCTTGCCCGCACCCAGAAAGCCGGTGAGCAGGGTGACCGGTACGGTGCGGGAGGATGGCGCGACAGCCGAATCGTCTTTTGGTGCAATTGCCTTCTTCCGCTTCATTCCGAACACTGCCGCACCTTTATGGTTATAGGATTTGCGGCACTTTAATACGTAATGTAATAACATATCAATATCCCGCGCACTTTAACTCGCCACCATGCCGGTGCTTGTGCGCCCCCTCACCCTCCACCCTCATTCCTGTGCCTGTCACAGGAATGAGGGGAGGCTGGCGCTTCAAAAAAGCCACCAACGTCGCAGCTGACGAACCTCTCCCGACGCCTTGCTGCTCACCCTCGACCGCCAGCACACGAAAAAACCAAAGCGCCGACGAAATGGAATAATAAAACCGTTTCGTTCACTTTCGTTTTAATCGTTCCACGTTCTATTGCATTTTCGTTAGAGTTCGCTTTAAATCACATCGCTAATACAGAAAGGGTCGCCCGTAGCCATATCGTGGAGGATAGGCTGCAATAAGGGGCTGTATCTTTTACTGTTTTCATAACGGGAGGAATCGCCTTGAAAAAACTCAGCTACCGCCTTGCTGCGGCATCCGCGCTTTCGTTTTTTGTCACATCGAATGCTTTCGCTGCGACGGAAATCCAGTGGTGGCACGCCATGACCGGCGCCAATAACGAGGTCGTGGACGCGCTTGCGAAAGAGTTCAACGACAGCCAGAAAGACTACAAGATCACGCCCGTCTTCAAGGGCACCTATCCGGAAACGCTGAATGCCGGCATTGCCGCATTTCGCGCCAAGCAGCCGCCCGCGATCATTCAGGTCTTCGACGCCGGTTCCGGCGTGATGATGGGCGCTGCCGGCGCCATCAAGCCGGTGGCGGAAGTGCTGAAGGAAGGTGGCTACACCTTCAACAAGGAAGAATACCTGGCCGGCATCGTGGCCTATTATTCCAAGCCTGACGGCACCATGCTGTCCTTCCCTTACAATTCGTCCTCGCCGATCCTTTATTATAACAAGGACACCTTCCAGAAGGCGGGCCTCGATCCGGCCAATCCGCCAAAGACCTGGCCCGAGGTGTTCGAAGCTGCCAAGAAGATCAAGAACAGCGGTGCGGCCCAATGCGGTTTCACCTCCACATGGCTCACCTGGATCCAGACCGAGAACTTTGCCGCCTGGAACAACGTCTCCTATGGCAGCAATGAAAACGGCCTTGGCGGCAACGATGTGAAGCTTGCGGTCAATGCACCGCTCTTCGTCGAGCACTTCCAGGCCATCGCCGACCTCGCGAAGGACGGAACCTTCCGTTATGGCGGCCGCACTTCGGAAGCCAAGCAGCTGTTCATGTCCGGCGAATGCGGCATCCTGACCGAATCCTCCGGTGGCCTCGGCGATATCATCAAGACCGGCATGAATTACGGTATCGGCCAGCTTCCCTATTACGAGGGCCATGGTCCGCAAAACACCATTCCCGGCGGCGCCAGCCTCTGGGTCTTCGGCGGCAAGAGCGAAGCCGAATATAAGGGTGTGGCCGAATTCTTCCATTTCCTTTCCCAGACCAAAATCCAGTCTCGTCTGCATCAGGTCTCCGGCTATATGCCGGTGACGATCGCGGCCTATGAGGAAACCAAAAAATCCGGATTCTATGAAAAGAACCCCGGCCGCGAAACACCGCTTCTGCAGATGATGGGCAAGCCGCCGACAGAAAACTCCAAGGGCGTGCGTCTCGTGAACCTGCCGCAGGTGCGCGACATCATGAACGAGGAGTTCGAGGCGATGCTGGCCGGCAAGCAGGACGCAAAATCCGCACTCGACAAGATTGTCACGCGCGGTGATGCGGCCATCAAGCAGGCCGCCGGCAACTAACCGATCCCCTGCCCCGCCCGCATCCTTATCGGGTGCGGGCGGCATTCCCATCTCATCAGGAGATCGCCGTGCAAAGCGTCGTATTCCCCAACAAGATCCTACCTTATCTGCTGGTCGCGCCGCAGATCATCCTGACGGTGATCTTTTTCTTCTGGCCCGCCAGCCAGGCGCTCTACCAGTCGACCATGCGCGAGGACGCCTTCGGGCTGAACAGCAATTTCGTCGGGCTCGCCAATTTTTCCGCCGTGCTTTCGGACGAAAGCTATCTGAACGCGCTGCACGTTACGGTCATCTTCAGCATTCTGACAGCACTCGTCTCGATGGGCCTCGCCCTGCTTCTCGCCACGGCGGCAGACCGGGTCGTACGCGGCAAGGGTTTTTACCGCACCATGATGATCATGCCCTATGCGGTGGCGCCCGCCGTGGCGGGCATGCTGTGGCTCTTCATGTTCAACCCGGCCATGGGAACCTTCTCCTATATCCTGCGCCGCAACGGCATCATGTGGGACCCTTTGCTGAACGGCAATCAGGCCATGCTGCTCGTCGTCGCGGCGGCGGCCTGGAAACAGATCAGCTACAATTTCCTGTTCTTTGTCGCAGGCTTGCAGGCAATTCCGAAATCATTGCTGGAAGCAGCCTCCATTGACGGTGCGCGCGGTGCGCGACGCTTCTGGACCATCGTTTTCCCGCTGCTTGCGCCGACAACCTTCTTCCTTCTGGTCGTCAACACCGTCTATGCCTTCTTCGATACCTTCGGCATCATCCATGCCGTCACCGGCGGTGGACCGGCCAAGGCGACGGAAACGCTGGTCTACAAGGTCTATAATGATGGCTTCGTGAACCTCAACCTCGGCTCTTCCGCCGCGCAATCCGTCATCCTGATGGTGATCGTCATTGCGCTGACCGCCTTCCAGTTCCGCTTCGTCGAGAAGCGCGTGCATTACGGCTGAGGATTTCCTGATGATTGAAAATCGCCCGGTCGCCCGCGTGATCGCCCATCTGATGCTGGTTCTCGGCATCATCATCGTGGCCTTCCCGATCTATTACACCTTCATCGCGTCATCCATGACGTCGAATGACATCATCCGCCCGCCAATGTCGCTGCTGCCCGGCGACCATCTTGGCGAAAACTATAAGGACGCCATGGTCGGGGGCGTCGAAAGAGTGGTTGGCGTCAGCCTTGAACGGCTGCTGTTCAACAGCTTCGTGGTCGCGCTCGCCATTGCCATCGGCAAGATCGTCATTTCGTTCCTGTCGGCCTTCGCCATCGTGTTTTTCCGCTTTCCATTCCGCATGGGCTTCTTCTGGATGATCTTCATCACGCTCATGCTTCCGGTGGAAGTGCGCATCCTGCCCACCTACAAGGTCATCGTTGATCTGGGCCTGATCGACACCTATGCAGGGCTGACACTGCCGCTGATGGCGTCCGCGACGGCGACCTTCCTGTTCCGGCAATTCTTCCTGACAATACCGGGAGAAATGGTCGAGGCGGCGCGTATCGACAATGCCGGCCCGTTCCGCTTCATGCGCGATATTCTGCTGCCGCTATCGAAAACCAATATCGCCGCTCTTTTCGTGATCCTGTTCATCTACGGCTGGACCCAATATCTCTGGCCGCTGCTCGTGACCAACGACGCCAAGATGAACACGATCATCATCGGCCTCAAGCGCATGGTGGATTTCACCGACGCTTCGACGCCCTGGAATTATGTGATGGTGACGGCGATCCTCGCCATCATCCCCCCGATTATCGTTGTGGTGCTGATGCAGCGCTGGTTCGTCAAAGGTTTGGTGGAGACCGAGAAGTAATGGCAAAAATTGCGCTGAAAGACGTCCGCAAGGTTTACGGCGGCAATGTCGAGGCCATCAAGGGCGTATCGATGGAAATCGCCGATGGCGAGATGATCGTGCTGGTCGGTCCCTCCGGCTGCGGAAAATCCACGCTGCTACGCATGATCGCAGGGCTGGAAGGCATATCGGGCGGTCAGATCATCATCGGCGACCGGGTCGTCAACGATCTGGAACCATCCGATCGTGACATCGCCATGGTGTTCCAGAACTATGCGCTTTATCCGCATATGACGGTGCGCCAGAACCTTGCCTACGGCCTGAAGAACAGAAACACGCCCAAGGACGAGATCGAGCGGCGCATCACCGAGGCTGCGAAGGCGCTCGAAATCGAACAGTTCCTGGAGCGCAAGCCGCGCCAGCTTTCCGGCGGCCAGCGCCAGCGTGTGGCCATGGGCCGCGCCATCGTGCGCAAACCCGCAGCCTTCCTGTTCGATGAACCGCTCTCCAACCTCGATGCCAAGCTGCGCGTGCAGATGCGCGTCGAAATCCGCCGTCTGCAACGCTCGCTCGCCACCACCAGCGTCTACGTGACCCATGACCAGATGGAGGCCATGACGCTGGCCGACAGGCTGGTGGTGCTGAATGCCGGGCGCATCGAACAGATGGGCACGCCGATCGAGCTCTATGAAAAACCGGCCACCACCTTCGTTGCCACCTTCATCGGTTCGCCATCCATGAACCTTCTGACCTATGGTGCGGCGTCAGCCAACGCTTCGTCCGGCTGGTCGGTGAATGGAACCGGCGCGCTGCCGCAAAACGTCGCCACGCTCGGCATCCGACCGGAAGACATCACGCTGGCGGATGCGGAACCGATGGACGCCGCCTTTACGGGCAACGTACAGGTGGACGCCGTGGAACTGGTGGGCGCGGAAAGCTACGTACACGGCTCCTTCGCCGACGGCACCACCATCGTCTTTCGCGTCCACGGCCGCTCGCAGCTGCGCATTGGCGAAACACTGCGGATCGCCGCTCAGGCAAAGGATTTCCACCTGTTCGACGCATCGGGCAAGCGGATCTGAGACTGATCGCACCCGGCATTACCGCCAAGCGCGGCAATGCCGGGGCCTATTTTACGCCGATGATACCGCCGCCTGAGCGGGCTGGCGTGAGGCGAGTTTCTTGCCCAATGTCTGCGCCGGCAATTCGATCAATCTGTAGCTCACATAGGCCATGGCCACCGTCAGAGCCCAGGCCAAGACGATCGTGACATGAACCGGATAGGGCGCCAGTTGTCGATAGGGAAGCATATATTCCACGATCGGCTGGGCGACAGGTCCGAGTAGATAGACGGAATAGCTTATTGCGCCAAGCCAGACGAAAACCGGATGCGTGATGCGGAGCCTTGTCGTGAAGAGCGCAAACAGCGCCATCCCCGCATAATAGGCGATCGTATAACGATACCAGGTCTCGCCGAAACCCATATCCACATTATAGCTCAGAAGGCTGACGACGGGCACGGTCAAGATGATGAGGAGGGAAGTGGCATGGATGAGCCGCCGCATAGGCGCTCCGGCCTCTTCGCTGGCACCGTGACGCCATAACAATCCCCAGAACATGACGGTCAGCCCAAGCGGAATGGCGACCGGCAATTTGATGCCCGTACCATAACGCGCAGCCCCCATGGCGAGCGCGCAGAACAGGAAGAACACCACGGCGCCGGCGGCCCCCTCCGGCTTGTGAAGAAGCCTGACATAAAACAGCATGGCGCTGACGACGTAAAACAGGATTTCTATCTGCAGCGTCCAATAGACCCCGAGAATATTTTGCTGACCCAGAAACTGCTGCAGCATCGTCACATTGGCGATGATCTGGGTAGGCGAGAAGGCATCTCCCCGAACCAGCGGAATAATTGCCAGAGCAAGGACGATCGACACCCAGTAGGCGGGGTAAAGCCTGAAAAATCGCGAAATCGCAAAGCTGCGCAGAGGCGCCCTGTTTGCCTTCAGCAGTGAGAATGGAATAACAAAACCGGAAACAGCGAAGAACATGACAACGGCGATTTTTCCGAGGTCGAAGTATTCCGTGAAAAAATAGAACAGATAATATTCAGGCGCATTTGTCGTAAATTTATTCTTATACGCCACTTCAGCGATATGAATGTATATCACCGCCAGAGCCGCTATGCCTCGAATGGAATCGACGTAAATCCAACGCCCGGGATTGCGGACCGCGCTCATCAATACCTCATCCAAAATTATTTATGAAAATGCAAAAATCGTAATTTGGAGGAGACTATACTGCCGCCCAAACCCAGATTGCAACCGCTTACGCGATTTCTGCCTATTAAAGCGAGTAGTAGCGTGTGTACCCGAACAACAGCACACCAATAGCGGCAAACCGCATTCCGACCCTTGGCCGGAACGCGGTGCGACTGGCTTCGCAACCTTCAGAATCTGCCTCGTTACCCTACCAGACCAGCTCCACCTGCGGCCGGCCGTTGGAGGTTTTCTCCACCGTGCGCCCGGACGTGTCGATGTTGCAGTGGACGCGCTGCCGGAAAGCCGAGAAGCTCTCGAAAGTCACAACGTCCACAGGATCGTCAAGATGCAGGGTCAGCCTATATCGTTCCGGGTCGCCGCCGAGCGCCTGCACGCCCAGCACGGAGGCCACGAAGGGTTGGCCAAGGTAAAAACCCTCCACCCTGGAACCCAACAGATAGGGGTTGAAAGCCGGGCGATTGCCGGCCGCGGCATGCAGCGTGTTCCAGTCGCGGAAGCCATATTGCGCGGCGATGAGTTCCAGCGCCTTTGAATGGGTGATTGCCTGTCCCTCTGCCTCAAGGGCGGCACGCAGCCGTTTTGCCTGTTCTTTCAGTCCCTCAAGCGCGGGAAGCGGTTTGGGCGCGTTCATAACGGTTCTCCAACATGCGCATGCCGAATTTTCCGAATGGGGTCCGCGTTGCCATCGACGACATGCAAAACATGGGGATGACCGTTATTCAGGAAAGAGCTTCACCAGGGGCGTAAACGCCTGCGGACGGCCGGGGCTCTTTGCCCGTGGCCGTCCGTATAACCGATAACGCGCCGCCCGTCAAAGGCGCGACAAGGGCGTCAGAAACGATAGGTGATACCCGCGCCGATCAACCAGGGATCAAGCTTTGCCTTGCCGCTGATCGGCGTGCCGCCGAGTTCCGCGGTCCAGTCGGTTTTCAGGAAAATCTTCTTCACGTCGAAGTTCACACCCCAATGCTCGTCCAGCATATAGTCGAAGCCAACCTGCATGGCCGCACCGAACTTGTTCTTGACGTCGAGATTGCTGAAACCGGGTTTTTCGGACTGGTTGTAAAACATCGAATAGTTCACGCCCGCGCCGATATAAGGCTTGAAGGCGCCGAAATCGGTAAAGTGATATTGCAGGGTCAGTGTCGGCGGCAGCAGCCATGTCTTGCCCACCGGCGTGCCGGCAAGCACGCCCTCTCCATTGATCTTGGCGTAGGTGGTGCCAAGGATGAGTTCGGCAGCGATATTCGGGGTGAAGAAATAGCTGATGTCGAGTTCGGGGATCACGGTATCCGAATAGGACAGGCCGGCACCCGGCACACCGTCCACGCTGCCGCTGTCATGGGTGATGACGCCCAGGCCACGCACGCGCAGCATCCACGGGCTTGCCGCCGCGATCGCCTCTTCGGCGGTGGGCGCCGGTGCAGCCGGGGCAAGATCGGCGGCCATCGCGTTGGCCGACATCAGCATCGCTGCGACACTGGTCGCAATACTGGCAAGCAAGGCGGTTTTTTTGTTCCTGTTCGTCATTCCATCTCTCCTATAGCGCGCCGCAGCCGGGCAAGCCCGGGAAACCGGCTGAAGACGGCGGGCCCTCGCGAATCCTCGCTTGCCGCAACCGCTGCAGCCACTATCGCCAAGGGAGAGGCAAGCGGATTGAGATGGATCAAACCGAAAGGCCAATGCGGAGCCAGAAAGTCTACACGGCGCATATTGTGACAATTGCGCAACAAGCAGCCGTGACAACGATCAATTGCCAAAGAGAGGCAGGACAATAAGAAGGAGGCCCGCGTCCACAGGCCTCCCTGTTTGCATCGACTGGCTGTTATGCGGCCTGCGTTGCCAAAGTCGCGGAGCCCGGCTTTTTGAGCAGCAGCACCGAGACAGCGGCGATCATGCACATCAGGCCGGCAATCTGGAGTGCGGGCATGTAAGTGTCGAAGTCGCTCTTGAAGAAGCCGGCGCCAAAGGCAGCAGTGGCAGCCCCCAGCTGATGCCCTGCAAACACCCAGCCGAAAACGAGGCCCGCCTTTTCGCGTCCGAAATTCTCAGCGGCAAGTTTCACCGTCGGTGGCACGGTCGCCACCCAGTCCAGCCCGTAAAACACGGCGAAGACTGAAAGCTCCACGAAGCTGAAACCCGAGAAGGAGAGATAAATCAGGGACAGTCCGCGCAGGCCATAAAACCAGAAAAGCAGGAAGCGGTTGTCGAAACGGTCGGAAAGCCAGCCGGCGAAGATGGTGCCGAAGAAATCGAAAATGCCGATGACCGCCAATGTGCCCGCAGCCGTTACCGCGGCCATGCCGAAATCACCGCAGATGGAAATCCAGTGCGTCTGGATAAGACCATTGGTCGAAAGTCCGCAAACGAAGAATGTACCGAACAACACCCAGAACACCGGGTTCCCGGACACGCTCTTCAACGTCACAAGCGGAGATACCAGCGTTGCAAGGAGCTTGTGGTCCTGCTTCGGCGGTTTCGCCACCACCGTCTCGCCATAGGCGGGAAGGCCGACATCGGCGGGATGGTCACGCATCAAAAGCAGCACGAGAATCATGGCGGCCGCAATCACCGCCACCGACAGCGTCAGCGCGGTTCGCCAACCGTACGCTTCCGTCAACGCCGCGAGCAGGGGCAGAAAAACCAGCTGGCCGGTAGCATTGCTGGCTGTCATCAGACCGATCACCAGTCCCCGGCGCTTGGAAAACCAGCGCGACGCCACGGTCGCCCCCAGCACCAGCGCCGTCATGCCGGTGCCGACACCGATCACCACGCCCCAGAGCAGCAGCAACTGCCACACCTCAGTCATGAAAAACGAGGCGACAATGCCGCCCATGATCAGGGCAAGCGCCGTCGACACCACCTGGCGAATGCCGAAATGGTTCATGAAAGCGGCAGCAAAAGGCCCGAGCAGGCCGAAGAGCACCAGCCTCACCGCCATGGCGGAGGAGATATCGGCAATATCCCAGCCGAATTCCTGGTGCAGCGGCTGGATCATCACCCCGGCCGATCCCATCGCACCGGCAGTGGCCAGCATGGTCAGAAAGGTGGTTGCGGCAACGAGCCAGCCATAGTGTATGTTTCTGCCGGCCATCCAGCTGGCAAGGCGTGTGGAGAGCATGTTCAAAATCCCTTTCCAGCGGCCGAGGGCCGAATTTTACGGGTATATACCCTATATTGCGGGCAGATACCCGTTTTATCATCAAAAAATTACAGTGCTGCGAGCAGTTCCTGCAATTGCATGGTCTTTTCCGGGCCAAGCCGGGCCTCGATCTCATCCTGCACGCCGTCCCAGAGCGGAGCACCCGCCTTCAGGATAGCCTGCCCCTCCCCGGTCACAGTCAGCATCGCCTCCCGCTGGTCTTCGCCATGGCCGATGGCCACCAGCCCCATGCGCGCCAGCACCTTGGCATTGCGGCCGACGGTGGAGCGATCCAGCTCCACCCGTGCGGCGAGATCGGTGAGCGACACCGGCGCCATGCGATTAATGTTCCGCAACAGGCTGAACTGGCCGATATTGACGCCAAGCGGCGCCAGCGCCTCGTCATAATAGGACGAGACCTTGCGGGATGCTTTGCGCAACAGAATGCAGTGGCAGCTATCGTTTGACATTTGTTTCGGGTATATACCCGCAAACTGCCGAACGCAAGAGAGTTTGGAAGATTGTGTGGGGAGCCAGCAAGAACGCCCCAACAGCACCTAATGTCCTAGAATAATCTTGCCGACACCGACCATTCCGCCCAAACACTTCAAGAACATGAGGCGAACGCAAGCCGCAATCGATTTTGATTACAAATATTCAATACGCATAATTGGGAAGCACATGTCGCTTTTAGAAACCAAATTACCGATTTAATTCGGTTCTACGCAACAATACTTATATTTTCCAAATTTTTTTATTTTTTCGTTTTATACTACTAATGATTTATTTCAAAGACCGGCTCCACGGATATCCAGCAGCGGCTTGTGCAGGCAAATGCGGGGGGCTTGGCGAAGCAAAAGTCACCTAGCATTACGCTAAATCGGCCACCTATGTGCTCGCCGTTTGCCAAGGGCCGTTCACCAGCCAGCCGAATAATCGAAACCCAGAACCTCTTTGCGAAACCCTCGCAGCGCAACGCTGATAGCCGCGTTCGAGCAGACGCCTTGGCGCGTCAGACATCGCTCTGGCCCATCGCCACCGCTGTCGTATGAGCGCTGCAGAAGATTTCACTTGCGGCGCATCAATATCCACACGACCATTTTGTCATACAGACAACCGAGAGACTCCCGTGATTGCACCTACCGCCACATTTAACGAACATGCCTTCGATCCAGTACTCGACTGTCCTAACCTTTGCGTGCTTCCGCTGAGATTCTTCGATAAATACAGCGACGGTAACCGCCTGGGCGAGGCCCCTACCCTTTCCATGGCTATCACCGAGGCGCTGCCGTCGATCGCACCCAAGCCGGCGATATTCGGCGCACGTCGCATGCCTGAAGATGGGCGATCTTACGACTGCTACGAGATCATCTTCCCTGGTAAGGAGCATCGCTCTACGGACGGCTACGACGAATGGGGTGTGCGGAGATCGGTCACCTTTGAAGACAAGCTCGAGATATTCGACGCGTCTAAGGAGTTTGCAACAGCGGAGCGCCTGCTCCGATATCGCGCACAGGATCTCGGGGAGGATGATGCGGCACTTGAGGTCATCAATGATGGTGTCGTCCGCTACCTACAAGCATTCGATAACCTGCTCTTGTGGGACCCTAAGGCTTGCGGCGACATTGGAGCGAACTTGGATGACTTGTTCCAAGGCCGTGACTGGACGCGTTTCCTATCTCCGTCCGAGCTTGAGGTGCAGGAGGTGACGATAACGAACGTCGAGTTTCTCCCATATGATGACGATCTGGCAATCGTCAGGTTCGACTACGCTAATGGCTCGGCCGTCGGCCGGGAAATGACCTACATAAAGCGATATGGCGAGCGACCGGCTGTTGTTCGCCACGGCTGGAGCTCGCTTCGCTCGCCGATACCTGCGTTTGCGGGACGTCAGCTGAACCAAGTTTATGATGCCTTAGAGTGCGCTGTGAATGCCAGTAGGCGTCGCCTGACAAGATGAGATCAGTATCGTTAGGCTAACATGACAGCGAACGGTGGTGGCGAGACGCATGTACTGCGTACTCTGCGCTACCTAGTGCGTCAAATGCGCACCAAACGAAGTCCGCTTGATCCGGAGGCCGTTGTGCGATTTACCGTTACAGCGGTTGTGCCGGTGGGACCAATCTGTGGGAGCCAGGATGAAAGCCCCACAGCCACTCAATACCCTTGTAAAATTTCGAAGTCGGTTTCGCAGACCGACGCAGCCCGGCCAACGCGACCGAGGCAGTCCGGACCTCTATCGAAACGCCTGCAACACGGCGGTATTACCGTTTTGAACGGCAGCGTCGGGCCTACTCATTCAATCGTTTCCAAATTACCATGGCGTCGCCGACGGGAAGGCTGGTGAGCGTTCGGATGCCAGCAAATTTTTTAGCAACTGCCCACTTGTGCCATTCAGACAACGGCCGAAAACTCGTGTCTATCTGAATAAGGCACGCTCTGTATCCTGATTGCATATCAGACTTGCCAGGAGATCGTTGGGTCGCTATCCACTTAACCACAGTGGATTTTGCCGGCCTCGTTAAGCTGCGGACTTGGAGAGAGTTTAATGGCACGACAAGGGTTCATTGATGGTACCGAAGCCATGCTGTCGGACATGGACGAGATCGACAGAGCAAACGCTGGACAGCTTACCGATGTACTTCGCCATGACATTTTGAGCTTCTTGAAGGAAGAGAATCTCCCGGAAGAGGCGGTGGCGGAGCTACTCGTCATTGACCTCAATCTCGTTCGAGAAGTCGCCAGGGATTACGAAGCCACTCATTCTAGTGGGCCCAATCCCATATAGAGCCTCGCCCGCGCATGCTGCCGCTCATGGAGTTCGTGATCGAGAAACAGTATCGATCCCTCCCAGCTCGCTCCGCTCTCGCCAAGCAGTGACCGTCCCAACGTTACGTGTCGGGAAGGATCGTCTTTGGAGCGCACCAAGGTTCGTAACGCCGTTAACTGCCAGATATCTTTTGGCTCGGATGAATCGAGTGCCGCCTCTGCTCGCCCTCTCACCGTCGGCGAAAGTCCGGGAATAGCATCCAGTCTAGTGCGGATCGCTGGCTTGCAGTCGGGTCCGTTCCAGCTCTCCCGAGATGGTAAAAATCCTGCACGTGCCCAGTAGTAACTTCCCCCAGCGACTGCCTTGACGGTCAAGCGGGACAGGCCGTACCTCTGAGCTAAGTTGTAGCAGTTTCGCGCGAAGTGCGTCCCGATACCACTATCTCGAAGATTGGGACGTATATCCAAGAAGCATTGATGTAAGCTTCCCCCATCGTCCAAAACCAGTTCACGCTCCGCGCGGTAAACCTCTCCGATCTCGTCGAAGCTTTCGATTTCAAAACGAGCGAGACGAGGTTCAGTCAACATCCGCGTTAAGTCGAACCGGGGAGGGTAATCGATTCCTTCGATCAGCTGTTGGCAGATATCCCTTGGGAGAATAGGGTACATTCCGAACCGGCGGTCCCACCACTTTATGCTTTCTCGATTAACTGCGGTAAGAACATGGACGCCCTGAGAAAAAGTTATGTAGTCCATTTGTGTGCCTATAAGATGGGATGCTTGAGAAGGCGCGCAAGCGGCAAGGGTATATGAACTTGAGAGACCGAGAAGATTCGGCCAAAAGTAACCCCTCACCGACGCCGCGGCGTGCAGAAAACTAGAAGACTGTCTCCCACTCGCGGATGGTGACAATAAATTTTTTAGTGGCAATGTTGTGCACCGCGTCGTCAACGCACTTGGTTCTCTCGTAGCCGCTAATCGCGCCGCTTTCCGGAAACCGGCGTGAGCAGAAGTCTGAAACAGTGTCGAGGATCGAATAGCCGTAGAGCGGCAGACCTATTACCCGTCGCATTTTACCAGATGCATCATCGGCGGGGACATCGACGATACGCAGTCCTGTCCCCAACGCGCCCACCAGCAGTACGATTGTCAGCACGCCAACGGCACCCAAGGCGACCACGACGCGCCTGAGTATATTTTTCTTGTTCATTCTGTATCAACTCATCCATATTGTGTTCAGATCGACCTAAGACAGGGTGCTCGTATGCTGCAAAAGTTAACTTCGAGTGCCGATATGGACATATGGTGTTCTTGATGTGCCTGCGGTCGCATCTGCCGTCTTTGCATTGCGCGTATTCGCCCCAACTACGAGGGTGAGGACGAAGAGAGGAGGCCAATGTGTCAGCGACCGATGACGGCGAAAGCATTGGCCAATTCGAACCGCTCATCGTTTCCGAAGGAGCGAAGACGCGCACCAAACTGAACGAACTGACTTTGTCGCTAATTGAGATGTCGTTGGCGTTCTCAGCTTCGCTGCCCGGCGCAATCGCAGAGGCCTTTGCTGATATCGTCCGCTCCGTAGAATGCTATTGTAGCAACCTGATCGAAGGCCACCAAATCGATCCGCTTGATATCGACCGTTCGATGCGTGGTGAATTCAGCCCTGACGCGAGGATACGCGATCTGCAGTTGGAAGCTTGCGCACACATCGCCACGCAAAAGTGGATTGACGACGAAAAAGTTCTAGCTGCCGGTTTCTCGGTTGGCGTTGTCCACGAAATCCACAGGCGATTTTGCGAGCGCCTCCCGCCCGCCTTCCTTGTAATCGGCCCCAGTGAGGAGGGGCGAAAAATCGTGTTGGAACCTGGAGCCATAAGGACCGAGAGAGTCCAGGTGGGCCGACACGTTGCGATCAGCCCTGGCGCAGTGCCTCGGTTTCTCGTTCGGATGGAGCAGGCATACAAAATCAGAGGCCCGGCAGAAGCGATACTCGCCGCCGCATGCTGCCATCACCGCCTGCTCTGGGTACATCCGTTCCTCGACGGTAACGGTCGCGTCGCTAGGCTTGTCTCCAACGCCGCCATTCAGTCGGCCACCAGCACCAGCTCTCTCTGGTCGCTCTCTCGAGGTCTTGCGCGAACGGAAAAGGAATACAGAGCACATCTCCAGTCGTGCGACGAGCCTCGGCGCGGCGGTCTCGATGGTCGAGGAACGCTCAGTGAAGGCGCCCTTGCTGCCTTCGCTGAGTACTTCCTGGTGACCTGTATCGAAGAGGTGGCGTTCATGACCAACCTCATGGATACGCACAAGCTGCGTGAACGAGCTAGGACATGGGCGCAAAACGGAATACGCTCAGGTTCAATGCCACCAAAGTCCGACGTGGTCGTGTCGACCCTAGTCGGCCGTGGTACGGTGGACTTCGCCGAGATTGACGGCCTAGCGGGGACAAGCGTCGGTTTCAAATCGCCGCCCGTCGCAGCGCTAATTGATCGCGGGATAGCCCAAGTCGAAACATCGCATTCAAGGCTCAGACTGTCCTTCCCGGTCGAACTGGCGGATCAGTTGTTGCCCGGAGTCTTCTCAGTCAACGAAGCCTCCCGTGCAATCGGAGACAGTTAGCGAGAGTTGGACGATGGTATCACCTTCCCCGCGCCCCCACGCCGGCTACGTCCCCAGCTCCGTCGGCATGATATTAGGCGAAGGTAGGATCTTCATCCGTCGATGGCTCGTTCAGCCACTCATCATCTACGAACAATCGCGAAAAATCGGTCATGGAAAGCATCTCCGCGCCTAACTCGCTGTGCCCTTTGACATACTCAACAAGTTCGGTTGCGTCCAATTCCAGCAGTTCGTCCAGCGTTTCATGGAAATTCACATATGTGCATCCAAGGTCATCGTAGATGCGAGCGCCGTAAGTCGTGCTGACAACGTTTCCGACCTCGTCCAGCGTTTGAAATCTGGTACGAGCGATATGTATCTCGTTTGACATAGTTGCTTCCATTCGTTCGAACTTGACTCGTTACGCTCCTAGCGTGATGCCGGGTGCCGTCGGCCGCAATGGAAATTTTGACGTGTCAGAATCCCCATGCGGCATCAAACTGGAAGCTCCACGCAGCCATGCATCCTAACCCGGTAGCCAGCAAAGCACTTCGGTTGATGATATTAGCGAAAGAGCCCGTTGAATTCCCTTGGCGGCGATTGATTGACGGGCCAAGGGTCTTCCGGGACTAAAGGATAACTGGAAGATTTGCGTACCAGCTGCTGCTAGAAGCATTCCGGGCAGTTCCCCAGCCGGCGCACCTGCCGACCGTCGACTCCGTCAGGCTTGGACGGCGCTCCCCCCGTTAGGCGCGGAGAGCGTCGTTTATTCTTTGTCGGCTGTTGCGGAATAGCCCATTTCTGAACACAATAGAAAATCAACCTACGAGACAGCCAAAAGTGGCCAAGAAAACAAATAAGCTAAATAACATCAGGATCAAATTCTCCGGCGATCTCGCGCCGCATGCGCCGCCACCCCCGCCGAGCCATGAATCGAACGTCATCGTAGCGAAATTCGAGGCGAGTCTGCAGACGGAGCGGGCTACCCGCATTGTCTCACTGATTGTGACTTCGAACGAAATTGTGCCGCGCTACCGACGCACTGGCTCTGCCCATGGGGGGACCAGCGTCGACGCAACTTTCCTCGGTGCACATGCCACCGCCAAGCATGTTTTGGCGCTGCTTAGAGAACCACACAATAGATTGTCGCTTCGTCGTATTGTCGACGCCGAACGTGGCATGTCGGAGTACGAGCCGCTTTCTGAGGCGAAGATGCTGGCAGGTGCCATCTACTACCACTCAACTTTCGCCGCTCGATGACAGGCGAGACGTTTAGCCAGCCGTTAACTCAGGACGGCCATCAGGGTTTGCGCGGCGAGATTGGGTTACCCGTCGACTGAAGCCTTGTCTTCAGAGGCTTGGCATCGCGGGCCATCTTGACAGTGATCCGTTTACCGAGGGGCTTGAAGTCCGCGCCGAGCCCGCTACCAAAGCTGGCATTTTCATCGGCTTGGTTATCAGTTGGCGGTACAGACGTTCCCATTGAACCGGCCTCCTATCGACCCTATCAATAGCTTACAGAGATCGCTGGCTCGTGTCGAGGACTGCCCTCTCGGCCGCCATAACTTCTCCCACGACGTCAAGTTGGGCTATCTAGGACAGTTTAAGCTTGCTTGTAGTGCGCTACTAAAAGGTCGACGATCTCCCTGCATTCTTCAATCGAGGGCAACCGTTCAAGATCATCTTTACCTACCAGCAAGTCATGCAGACGTCGCGCAGCGACCATTTGGTCGCCAGCGTCAGTCTGGTTCCGTTGTTCCGTTCTCAAATCAGCGCTCATTGACATCCTCCTGCTGTAAATTGCACCGCGTGGCAACTCACTCGTCAAGCCCTGGCGCACTGCGTAGCGGCGAACGGGGTGAGATTCAGCGTCAACCAAGATGAGACTCGGTGGTAGCCACCTCCATCTGCGGGCTCGTTCAGTTAAAGAAGGCACCCGCGCCTCAGTTAGATTTCAACCACTAAACCCGGATCGAACCCCGTCGCCTCCCCCGGATATCCACGCGGATTACAGACGACCCTGGTAGAGCCAACCGTGTAGTCGAAGCGTTGATGCACATGCCCATGGATCCAAATGTCGGGCTCCGCCTCCCTGATGAACGCATCGCAATCGGAGGCATAGCAAGGTGCCAATGGGTCATCTCGGAAGAACCGAGAAATGGACCTAGACGAAGGCGCGTGATGCGTGATAACAACCCTTTTCCTAACGTCCGTCTGCCTGAGGCTTTCCGTCAAAAACTTGACAGAGGCGTCATGCCTCCGGAAAGAGTGAATGGGTTTGAACTTCCCGAATGGCCTCTTCGAGAGTTTGATCTTCTTGTAGTCATTCATGCCCTTCTCAGCCCACCACATTGACGTTTCCGGATTGCGATCGAACAAACGGAAATCCGTCCAAAAGGTCGCCCCGGCGAAAAGGACGCCGTCGATCACGATATCCCGATCGTCGAGGAAGTGGATGTTCGGGTAACGCTCGCGCAGCCCGTTTGCGGCCGCGATGCTGTCGGAAACGAAACTGCGATAAAATTCGTGGTTTCCTGCGACGAAAATCACTGGAACCTTTGGACCCGCGAAGGCGGCAAGCCATTCGATGCTTGGGACGACACCTTTGTCGACGACGTCTCCCGCGCAAAGGATCACGTTGATGTCTCCCGGCGGAGAAACGCTGAAAGGCTTGCCGAATTCTAGATGAAGGTCGGACAACACCAAGGCTCTCATCGCTCAACCCCCATTTCGATTTCCTTTTGGTCGCGCAAGGCCTCATGGATGACCGCAGCATCGAGCTCAAGGCATTCCGACAGTCGTTCGGACAAGCTTTGGACAGCCGCGCGCTTTGAAGTGAGGATTTGGACCACCCGATCGTATTGAGCGTCGAGACGTTGCCGGATAGCCTGCCGAAGGTGCGGATCAAATTGCCTCAGGTTTTCCATGGGCCGAGTGCCACCGCCCATGTCGGTGAGGAGCCCGTCGCCAAAGGCGAAGGAACGCTCCATCATCGTAGCGAGATCGGTGGCTTTGGTCAGATCGGATGTCGTGTCGCCGCCGGACGCGATTGAGTGTTCGCCAAAGAAAATCCGCTCCGCAGCCATTCCGCTCAGGAGGATCGCGATGGTGTCTGTGAAGTAGGAGGCGGTCGTCATCAGCGCGGGGTTGTCGCTGAAGTAGGTAACGCCGATTTGATTCCAGCCGACTTTGGACGGCTTCCACCTATTGATCTTGACATGGAGTAGAAGCTTGGATCGCAAAGTAGCGCCGACGACGGCATGGCCAACTTCGTGCACCGCGAGACGATATCGCTCCTCATCTGTGTAAGGCGATAGTACCGGCATTACGCTTCGCAAGTCGTCGTCTGTTACGGCTTTCCGCCCCGCACGACGGGCCTTTCGTCGTGCGTCGCGAGCCAGCTTCTCAATGTCGGCACCCGACCATGCCTCAGTTTGCGCAACGAACGGACCGAAATCCTGGATCGCCACTTCCGGGAGATGGTATTTTAGGATCGCCTTGCGGTCATCCTCGTCCGGCAGTTCGACTGGGACGACCTGCTCAAATCGACCTGGCCGTAACAAAGCGGCATCGATCGCGCTTGCGTCGTTGGTCGCCCCGACGACAATGACGCCCTCCCGCCCCTCCGTGGAATCCATGCATTCCAGTAGCCCATTGATCACCTGCCGCTTGTAGTCATGATGGCTGCTGTCTCTGTTTGCTTCTCGGTCGCCGACGCTGTCGATTTCATCGATAAATAGGACCGCGGGCCTGACGGCCGCCGCCTCTTTAAAGGTCGCCCGCATTGCCTTCAGCATGTCCCCGAGATGTCCCATCGCCTGCCATGCCGCGGCCGAACTGCTGACGAAACTAATGCCGCAGGTATTGGATAAGGCTCTTGGAAACGTCGATTTTCCGGTGCCACTTGGGCCCGCCAACACAATGCCCTTGTCGACGTCGGCCCATTCAATCTCGCCGGCCATCCAAGCCTTGATGTCTGCAGCGAGCTGCAACCCCCATACCTTGGCTGCTCCAAACCCCGCAAGGTCTTCCAGACGCGGATGAAGAGGTTGAGGTTGGTCTTCGACTGGCTGCGGTTCCTGAGGAGCGACAAACTTCAGGCGCTGTACGAGGCTTCGGACCGACCGATTTGGCCGCAACGCCAATCGGATATCGGAAAGAGGAACGGTTGCCAGGAAGTCCGCGTCATCATCGTCGATGACGAGACCTAGCGTTTTAGCCGCCGCTTTGAAGTGTCTTGCCTCAGGCAACCTCATGTCGATCCGGAAATCGACCAGCAAAGCAATATCCTTTGTGATGCTGCTGTTGTCGGTGTAAAAGATGAGCGCCCGTTGAAGCTTGTCGAACTTGCGCACCAGGTCCCACGCACCCTCCTTGAGATTGGTGGCGTTTGTCACCAGCACGAGGGTGTGACCTTCTTCATCCGTTAAACATTCCGGATCGAGAAGAGTGCGCGCCGCCGTCTCGTAGACGCGCGCGTCATTCAAATCAGGCAAGCGGATGGCGATAATGTAGTGTGTAACATGTAGGAAGTGTCGGATGGATCGGCGTACGGACATTCCCGCGACCGTTGTTACCAGATTGACGGGTGGATTGAAGTATCGCGTCCAGTTCGGATTTTTCATAGCGAGCCTCGATGATTAGAGCGGCGACGGTAGCTTCAGCTACTAATTCGCCTCACCATCGTCTCGGGCCCGATCAGCTCCTCGTCGAGCTCAACCTCCAAGTACCCCTGCAGGATAAGGGATGCCACTGCGGCGACGGGCTGGGTTTCCCGGACTGCGCGCAAGCAGTCGGACAGGGAAAGCGGGCCGTGCTCGCCTACTAGAGACAGCAGACGAATCCGGTCACCCAATGGAACGACGTGCCCGGCGTATCGCAGAAGGTCATTAGCGTTCCGAAGCCTGAATCCGTCGTAGATTTCTGCGCGATCGACCATGCGGTATCGGACCGAGAGCACGGACGCTGCGGCCTGCAGGACGCCTTCATCGGGAGGGTTTCGCCGGTCGAATACATCCAGCAGCCATTGGCGACCGTCGGCATCTTCCATCTGGAAGTCGGGAATATGTCGGGTGCGCCCCGCCCTCAACGCAGTGGTACCGCCCGCCCAGGATTGGACGCTAGGATTTAGATCCAAAATGGAGGCCATATCCCGCACGGCATTCGAACGGAACGAGGGGCGTGGTGGGCCCTTTAACTGCGGTCGGTAGATTATGGGATTGGAGGATTCGGGAGAGCGTCGCTTTTGCTTAGCGTAATCCTGAGATGGCATGTGTGACCCCTACATCATACGAACTGGACACAATTCCGCACGCGCGGCTGCGTTCAAATAATTCGAATAATTCGGCTCACAGCGATCTGGCTCATACGGGAACATATAGCGAACATTTTTGTGCGAGTCAAATCCCTTATCTAAATTAGGAAAATCTAACCTTTCCTTTACCCGTTATTAATCATGGCGGGTGACCGTGGTGTACTACTCATCGTGATGCGGACCGGAGGAATGACCAAGGATATCTTCTTGCTGGACACAAACGTGATCAGCAACTCCAGCAAGACATCTCCATTACCAGCGGTATCAAGGTGGCTGGATCAGCAAGCCCGTTTTCTCGCGATACCGTTCGCGGTCATCTTGGAGGTGGAAACGGGAATAGCCGAGCTGCGACCGGTGGACCCCGTTCGAGCTAGGAAGTTGACCGATTGGATCGACGGCCTGCTGAAGACGAGCTTCTACTATCCGCCTACCACGCCTGAAGTCGCACGAGTGCTTGCTAAGCTTTACTGTTGCCGTCCGCTACATAAGCTTTGGTATCCTGAGGAAGACAAAAAACCTGGCCAAGACCTGTTCATTGCGGCGATCTCAATCGTATATAATATGCCAATCGCAACGATGAACCACGGCGATTTTCTGCAAATAAACAAATTCCACCCGTTGCCTGGCGTGTATAATCCCAATCGCAACCTATGGGCCGTTCCCCGGTCACGACGAGCCGGAAATATTGCCCAATCAACCGATGAATTGCAGCTCCCGCGTTTCCGGGACAGCAACCCTATAGAAGAACAAAGGCCCGAAAGTGATAGGGAAGCGTCGTTCGAGTTTTTGGCTCCACGTTAGGAGGCCTGCACCTGACGCGCAAGTTTATGCCGGCTGGTATAGACGATCAGCCTTCATCAGGTCCGCCACGGGACAGATAACTTCCCGCTGGTTCAGCAACATCATCCGCGACGAATTTGATTTCAAACTTCCCGCCGCTGTCACGAACGATTTGCGGGTAACCTGCTTTGGCGTCATCGAAAACTTCGCGTATGCGCTTTTCCGCATCGACCCGCGACCACTCTTGTTGGTCCCTCATCCGATCAAACTCCCAAGCTAGACTCACATTATAGCTCGCCGCTGCTGTCGTGAATAGCATGACTCCGAGGAATTCAGGACACCAGAATACCTGCTCGAACCCGACTACGTTTGATGCGCTCGACGATCGTAGCCGGGCAGGGAACTCCGTATCGGAGTCTGGATTTGAAAGCTTCCTTCACACCTCCGTGGTTTGTGCGCGCCTGCCCAGTACAATTTTTGAAGTCCCGGCGAAGCCATCTGATGCACCTAGAACAAAACGGAAACATTTTTTGGGTTTGCCGCTTGTTTTCTCGGAAGGTTCCTCCCACGTATCCGTCAGAGGCAACCTAGATGAGGAGTACAATGTGACAAAAGCCGCCATGCGTATCCAGTACTGCGTTTCGCCGATCCTGGTTCAGGATCACCTTAGCCAATGTGCGGCGCACTTTATGAACTGGTTCCAAACAAATTCCCCCGACCATATTAAGGACGTCCTGCGTTGTGGGCTGAAGAGATCTTGTGGCTTGGCTGAAGAGGTCGAGCACTGGCTGCACAATTGCGCTGAAGATGCGGAAAGTGGCGAATGCGACGGAGGGTATTGGGATCCATCCTATGGTCCGTGGACGTACGATGGGCTGCCGGCGCTGGATATCGCCAAGGTGGTATGGAAGCACACTCGTGGCTGGAAGGCTGTCGATTTCGAACTATACGGACGGACGACTCGCCAGCAAGATGAACATTTGGAAGCAATGGAGCGGTGGAGGGCCAAATTGCAGCAGCTCGCTGTTTGAAGGAATTGATGTGAGGCAGCCAGCGGTGTTTCATCCCGCCGGCTATCTGATGACGCGGGCCCATCGAATCAACCGATGCTGGGTCCGCGCTTCCCTTGGGATGCCGTTTTGAATGTCATTCCCCTATGGACTATGACAGCCCACCATCTCGAGACCAGGGGAAGTCGACACGTTTTGCACTTCCTGGTCGTCTTCGTAGCTGTGCCATGGCGAGAGTGCGAAGTTGTTCGCGTTCTTGAGCAAGGTGCTGATACGCTCTTTCGCCGTACCAAGGTCGATTTTGAAAAAGCCGTCGCCCAAGGCGTATTGTTCGAAGTCCTTACTAATATCGTCATGGGCGAGCGCAGGGTCGTGAACAAGCCACGCAGCAAGAACACCGTATGGATTTCGTTTGGGCATCTCGGAATCGAGATGACGGAGCATTTGCTCGATCTCGCCTGAAGTAGCGCCGATCTGCAGGACGTCGCGATACGAGGACGACCAGAGAACGTATGCCCAACCCTCTTCTCGAACCAGGTGGCCGTGACTGACTGTCATCCGCAGATAGTTTTCGAGCATCTCGTCGCCGAAGTTTTCTTCAAACCGATCGATCGTCCTGTTGAAGAGGATCGCATCGCGGGCACGAATAGAGCCTCGAATTGCTCCCAGATCGAGGAACAGAGACTTGCAGAGCTCGGCTGAGGGATGGCCCAAGAGCCTGGACGTCGAGAACCAGTCATAGCTATCGCCGGCGTGCACGCGACGAAACATGTCTCTTACCATGTGAATCGATTGGTGCATCTGCAGCGTATTATCAGGAATTTTCCTCGTCTTGATGATATCGAGCGTGAACGACGTCGCCGCGATACGGCTACGCCACTCTCTTGTCGGCACACGAATAGTTCCAAAGCCGTCTTTGACAAAAACCTGGTTAGGCACGACGGTTGCGGAAACTGTCCTGGGCCCCTTTCTTCTTCTCCGAATTTCCACGCAAATTCTCCCTTACTGTCTGATCAGCTTGGATGAATTTCTTGCAAGATAGAAAACGTGTGTGACCAAAGGCGCACGAATGGAGGCTTTGGCGCTCTGGCGCTCGTGCCCATCTATGCCGTTTGGCGAGTGTGCGATGCGGCGACATCCATCGAAACAAATTCCGATTTTCTTCATCGATGGGCTTGAGCATCGCGAAAATTCAGATGACCATCGTCACATCAACTCGTTTGGGCGACGCCCCAGACCTAAGGAAAACCAGATATCTATGTTCAATGAACCTGCTCGCGGGAACGCGGAGGCTATCGGTCTCTGCTCGTTCCATACTGGCGATTGCGCCGAAGTCCTTCGTAGTTTTCAAGATGGATCCGTGGATCTCATCGTTACGAGCCCCCCTTACAACATCGGCAAAGCGTATGAAAAACGTTCGGCGCTTGACCAATACGTCAGCTTCCAGACCAACGTCATCAACGATTGCTTTCGCGTCCTCAGCGAAAACGGCTCGATATGCTGGCAGGTGGGAAACTGGGTCTCCGACGGCGAAATCGTTCCGCTGGATAGTGTTGTAATTCCGATCTTCCGTAATCTCGGCATGAAGATCAGGAGCCGGGTGGTCTGGACATTCGGCCATGGCATGCACTGCACGAGGCGCCTTTCGGGCCGCCATGAAACGATTGTGTGGGCCACAAAGTCGGACGACTACCATTTTGACCTGGACAGCATTCGGGTGCCCCAGAAGTATCCCAATAAGCGGCATTACAAAGGTCCGAACAAGGGACAGCTCAGCGGAAATCCACTAGGTAAAAATCCGGGCGACGTCTGGGACATATCCAACGTAAAGAACCGACATCCCGAGAAGACCAGCCATCCATGTCAGTTCCCCGAGGAACTAGTCGAGCGTCTCGTCACGAGTCTGACGACGCCTGGCCAAACAGTCCTCGACCCGTTTGCGGGCTCTGGCACCGTGGGGGCGGTATGCAATCGACTAGAGCGGAGATCCGTCCTCGTCGAGAGAGCGCCGGAGTATGTCGAAATCATCCGTAAGCGATTGTCTGGCTCGGCGACGAAACCACGGGACCTGCTGACCGACGTAGTCCCGCTCGCTCCGGGTATTAGCGACCTTTTCCGAGCAATCATCCCTACTACGGAGCTCAATGAGGCCAGCATTTGTTCTGCCTTCAACGCGGGCT
The DNA here is from genome assembly GCF_018873185.1 of Rhizobium sp. X9. Lineage (NCBI taxonomy): Bacteria > Pseudomonadati > Pseudomonadota > Alphaproteobacteria > Hyphomicrobiales > Rhizobiaceae > Rhizobium > Rhizobium sp. X9. The sequence continues at coordinate 157,536 of NZ_CP071312.1, forward strand.
GATCGGTTGAGCGGCACGACAATCGCGATTGCGTGACTACTCCGCCCGCAATTGTCGCGATACCGGGGCGCTATGTGTCTTTCTCTAAAGTGGGGTAGATGCCGGAAACCACACTAACCACGATTCCGTGGGTACCAACATGCGATGTTATGGTATCGTCGCGGTCCTGTGTCGGAGTGGGGTTTATGACGAGTTTGATTCCGCAGGCTTACTACTGGGCTCGCTCTGCTGATTTCCCGGACGGCCACATGACAATCGTCCAGGTCTCCACGATTTTCGGCGCGCACCCTGACTATTGGACTTTGGCAGTTATTGGGTCGGACCAGCATCATATGATTAGCGATTTCGAGCTTGTTGCTCTCGTTAATCCACCTGACGACCACCCGTTAAAGCAAGCAGCGGAGTGACGCCGATGATCGTTAGCCGTCTGACGGCCGCCTCAATGGCTGTTGTAAAGCGGTTGCAACTCCTCATCCGGAGAGTCGGGAAACAACTGCCGGCGTCTTTTGCGGATAACATCGGCTTCGTGCCGCTGCCGCGCAAGCATGGATGCCGTAACCTCTATAAAAGCGGCCCCATCATTTTCAGCGATTCGTACTATGCCGCCACCTGTAAGAAAATCGCAGAAGCCCTCCACCGAACGCAGTTGCGTTGTCAGTTGGACATAGCGGCTGTCCGATATCTCGCTCACACTTACCTCCACGGCAGATCGTCATCCAGCGACATCATGGCCGCTTAAAAGACATGTCTCGCCGAGCACTATACGCGCGCTTCGGGCCTAATCAAATCTCCGAATTCGCGTCACGCTACTGCAAGGTCTGGTGAAGCGCCGCGATATACCTCTGAGCGATCGCCTCATTTTCCGGGTCCTCACTATGTGCCAGCAGCATGGCCCGCATTTCGAGCCTATCAAGATCCAATAGATTTTGCCAGTCAGCTCTATCGATGCGCTCGTAGTTGCCCGCAGTAGACTTCACGAGCGAGATCGGCATTCGAAGGAGGACCGGTAGTCCTGCCTTGCTGTCCATTGCCACCTCCGTGAACCTGCGAACTGCTTCGACCTGGCCAGCTCCCCACCAGAACCAAAGAATGCCAGATGGACGATACTGGCCGAGGAGCGACCCATCCCGCGCCATGACCCGAACACGTTTCAACAACAAATCGCGGATCTGGTTGGTGTACCCGCCAAGCGCTTCCGAGCTGGCATATGGCTCCTGAGGGTTTACATCACGCGCTAGCGTGCGGACAAGTATCGAGAGCAGCGAGATGTCGCGCGCGCTTCGGATTGTACGCTCAAGGATGCGTGCTCGCCTTTCGAGCGGCAACGCCAGCAGGGCACTCTCAATAACGATTGATGCCTGCTGGCGGAAGCTTCTAGTAAAGGGCGGCGCAGTTTCCCACCCTCGTTCGTCCATGAAAATCGACGGTTTGTCTACAATCGCGCCAAACCATTCGGCGAGATTGGGGTTTTGCGCGGACATGACATCTTCCGCAATCGTTAAAATCCGGCTTTGGAATCGGGTCCTGTCCTTGTCATCGGCATGTTCCAACAGCGACGCTAGCTTCGCAAGAGCCACCTGGGGTTCAGAGGCCTTGATGCTTTCCACAAAGGTTTTGCTCCAGACATTGGCGTCCGGAGTGAGACGAAAATACGATCTCGCGGAATCCCTATTTGCAATGCGATAGGATCGATTTGATTCCGCGTCGTCCTCTAGTCCTGAGAGATGGACACCTAGCGGGGCTGCAAGTTTGGAAAATAGCAGGGCTAGAGCGGCCTCTAGTGGACCTCTCGACTGTGTCTTAGCAAGATGGACTTCCAGGTCGCCAATCAACGAACTGTCTTCGTCCTCTTCTTCGCCTTGCGTAATATTGCCGAGGTTTCGCCGTATCCACGTGTAGATATCGGGTTCATGTAGGCGTATCGCTTCGATCAGAAGGAGATCAACGGGATCGGTGTGATCTGAGAGTCCTGCGATCGCAACCGAGTATGCGTTCATAAGACGCCGGACGTCCCGAGGTGTCCGCAGATAGTTTTGGAGGACGGCGAACCAAGCGTTTCCCACACGGCTCCGAGTCTCATCCTCGATTTCCGGAAGAATGCTTCGTATGTCGGCGTCAAGAAGCGCCGCCAAGTCCTCGACTTCCACTGGCGGCAGATGCACCGGATACTGAACGATCTTTTGCAGGTAGTCGCCGCCGTCTATTCCTAAGGCTGTTTTGAGCAGACCTGCCAGGCGATCCTCATCGTAACACAGGATGTAAACTACGTTTGGTAGATCCCCCAAGCCTTTGACGAGTGCTACCATTTCGGCTGCCTCGGGCGGCGTAAGACGATCGAGATCATCGACGACAACGACGATCTTCTGGTCGACCAGAGAGCCGAGCGTCTTGCGGAGCTGCAATCGGACTTGGTCTAGCGTGGGTCCGGTGGTCATACGCTTTGCCAGACGGTCGGAAATGTCCATGCCAGCAGAAAAGAGCCCGCCAAACCCGCCGCCGCCGACAATATCCACCGCGGCTCCCGCGAGCGGAGTGACTTGGGCTAGGCGGCTCAGTAGGACGGTGAACGCGTTTCGCACCTCCTCACCTAAGGCTTCACCTGACGCCCTGGCGAGGTCACTGATCAGGGCGCTTGCCAGTTCGGCGTTCCGGGCTATTAGCCATGGTGAGAAGCGAACGACGATGTTGCGGGGTTTTTCCTGCACTTTCCGCAGCAGCGCCCAGTATTGAGAGGCGATTTCCGCGTCCTCGGCAGATCCACACAGTCGGAGGAATTCTCTGTCACGGTGGGTACGCTCCCATAAAGTGGCGTCGCGGTTTTCGGCTTCCAGCGATGTTATGACCGGTTCTATTCGCGCGAACCGCTCTGACATCACGTCTAGTTCCGAGAGGCTGATCTCCTGATCCTTCCCGGCATGCATCAGCGCCATTTCCTTGTGTCTCAGGAACCGCAGCGTCAGCTCAACAACGCTTGACTTGCCGGAGCCCCATTCGCCGATCAGTCCGATAACGAACCCGTGTTTCGCCACTAAAAGTTGGTCTATCGCTTGCGCCAAGGCCAAAGCGAATTCGCTTCTTCCAAGAGCGTCTTCTGAGGGTTGTGTTATCGGGCGGTCGCTGTGGCGCATTGGAAACAATCGCTGAAAAAATCGAATAGTTTTTGTTAGTTTTTTCGGGCGCGGGCGGCAAGCCCATGCAACCACATGTCGCAATGAAGTTCTCAAAAAACAGCAATGCACCATGAGATAGGTCGGGCCGGCTAGATCAGGACCAACGACTGGAAATTTACCCATCTCGACACGTGCAGCCGGATGATCTCGAATCCGTCCCGGTGTTTGGGTCCTTGCTTTTGGCGACAGGTAAAAAGGAGACATCGGCGACTCGGGTCAGACTGCTCAGAAAGTAGCGACCCGGCAGTTGCGTACTATTTAAATGCAAACGTCGACGTGCGACAAATCTTACGGAGTCGTATTCCTCCGGGGCAAAGCATCTGAGAGAAGGCGCGCGAAGTTGAATGTTTGGGGCACGGAATGGATCAAGTGGGAAACAAAGGCGCGCATGCGCAGGGGCCATGGAACGATCTGGCACTCCACACCATCGGATGGAAGGCCTTTCAGGACCTTTGCTCTCAGGTGGCGTCCGAAATTCTGCGCCAACCTGTTCAGATTCATCGGGAAGCCCAGGACGGTGGTCAGGATGCGGTCTTCTTTGCCTACAAGGAGGGAAATGCGGTGGATGCGACCATCCAGTGCAAGCACTCCTCAGATCCCAGTAGGAGACTAAAACCGGGGGACCTCCGTGAAGAGCTCGAGAACGTCAAAAGCCTGGTCGCAGCAGGGCAAGCACACACCTACGTGCTGATGACGAGCATGAGCTTCGATGCTGCCGTCGGGCGCGAAATCAGAGAGAGGCTACGCTCGGTCGGCGTGAAGAAGCCCCATGTCCTGGGTAAGGAATTTCTAGTCCGCGCCATCCGCAGCAGTTCAAGGTTGCGTGCGCTGGTCCCTCAGGTCTATGGTCTTGGCGACCTCAGCGTCATTCTCGATGAGCGTATCATTGAACAAACCAAAGTCCTTTTGGCGAACTGGATACCGACACTCAAACGCTATGTTCCGACCGCTCCGCACCGCCGAGCGGTACATATGCTACTGGATCACGGCCTTGTCTTGCTATTGGGAAATCCGTCTAGCGGAAAGTCTACCATCGGAGCAATTCTGTCCACCATCGCCGCGGAGAGTGAGGGTGTGACTGTTTTGAAGGTAGGAAGCCCTTTGGAGTTTGAGCGAAATTGGGCTCCTTCTGAACGGAACCGTTTCTACTGGATCGACGATGCCTTTGGCGCGAACACGTTACGCGAGGACTACATCGAGCAGTGGCCATCGGCTTTTGCCAAAATGCAGGCGGCTTTGGCGCACGGGAACAAAGTTTTGATGACGTCTCGCCGTCATATCTACAATGCCGCCTATGTCAAACTTGGCCAACGTAATCATTCTCTGTTGGCAACGGGTCGCTGCGTCGTCGACGTGGGTGAACTGACTCCCGAGGAAAAGGTTCAAATCCTCTACAACCACATAACCTTCGGCGACCAGTCGCCTGCATGGAAGCGAGTCGTGAAATCGCATCTCGACAAAGTCGCTGGCGTTGAAAATTTCCTACCCGGGATCGCAGAACGACTGGGAAACACGGATTTTACCAAGACATTACCCACTACAGAGGATGCACTGCTCAAGTTCATGCGAGAGCCGAAAGAGCACCTCATCGAAACGATCAATGCGCTCGCTCCGGAGTTGAGATCGGGATTAATGCTCATCTATGTGCACCGAGGTAAATTATCGAGCCAAGATTTCAACGACGAAGCCTGTATGGCCGTTGCAGAGATGCAGAGCATACCGCTCGCGCGTATCCTCGAATTCATGCCACAGCTCCTTGGATCCTTCGCTCATAAGTCTCGCGAGCAGGGTAAGGATGTATGGGGCTTCGCACACCCCACGATCGCAGATGCGATCACGAGCATCTTGAGCGCATCGCCTCACCTGGTTGCGGCACTGCTTAGAGGCGCGGGGCTCGAGACGATTTTGGGAGGATTTGTATGCGAGGGCGAGGTTGATATCATGACCGACGCAGCCGTTATTCCCGCTTCATTGAACGCTGTTTTGGTTGACCGCATTTCCTCAGGCGATCGATCGGGGCGTCTCAATCGTACCCTTTTATGGTTCCTCGCCTTTGCCGCCTCTGACGAGGTTCTGAGGTTGCTGGTTGATAGAGTACCGGACTTGTTCGAGCGCGAGATTTGGAGCTACCGCAATTCCGGACCGGGAACCGATATGCAGGTTTATGCCCGGCTTCATCGGTTGGGCCTTCTTTCCTCGGAGCAACGTGACCGTGCGGCAAACGAGCTTGAAAACCTTGCTTCCGCGCTCGACTTCTCCTTCCTGGACGACGAGCGAATGCTCGCATTGATTCCGCCGTATCGCCTGGCCACCCTTGGCTTCAGGCTGCGAGCGGATTTTTTGGACATGATCCCCAAGGAGATCGAGCGAATTTCTATCGAAGCCGACCTCGATGACGACGCGGAGTCGCAGTTCTCGCATTTGGCGGGAAGCATTCGGGTTCTACGCGGGGTTGATTTTCAAGATGAAGCGACCCTCGAACTTCTCGATAAGGCTGACGAGGCGATCGCGGACGCTGTGGCTCATGTAAAACGGCAGCAAGAGGAGAGAGACGAGCACGAGCAGGAGCTAAATTCCAATTGGAACTCAATGGCAACGACCGCAAAATTGTCGGGTGAGGTAACGGAAGAAAAGGACGTGAAGAAACACCGCTCTGTCTTTTCGGACGTGGATCTGTAGTGATTGATCCTGCCCCCGCGGGAGCGGTGTACTGGGCGAACATGACGGTGGGCACATCGCAAATAGCCGTCTCTGTTGCACTAGACCGATTCCGCTGCGACGTTCGATAATTGCCAGTCCCGCCCCCTTATACCCCCTCGCCGCGGTCCTCCGCATGTTGATCGCCAGCGTATCGTGGCTCTGGCATTGTCTCCAGGACAATCTCTCGTTCTGGGTCAAAGGAGGAAGCTCCCTCGAAAACCTGCTCCGATGACTCCGTGATGATTTTGCCAACCTTGCTTTCAAGCCGTTGTAACAATCCTGTACGGCGGGCACGCATAAACGATAAGCGTGCTGCCTTCGAGGGCTGGTGGCTGGAAGATCATTTCTAGCCGGCGAAGACTTCTTGCCGATCAACCTCGCCATTCTCGCCCCTCGTAGTGGCTGTCACTTTGACGCTAAGCGATAACCGCCGTCCAAGGTCATTCAGCTGAGATCTACCCGCCTCGGTCAGAACCACGGCTTGCCCGCGGCCAAATAGCTCCGCGTCGTACTTCCGCCCGTGCTGGCGCGTCCCTTCAACCCACCTGATAGTTTTCGCAACAAGCTGCTCTTCTTCATCATACAGCTCAAGTGGATTGACCGACGAGCGAGACCAACCGAGCTCGTTCGCCAGGTATGGACAAATGGTCATTGCTTCGTCTTGGAAATCGTCAAATAGATTACCGGAAAGTCGGCAAACAGTACGGCTCTCCTCCTGTCTGTATAGCGGCCGCAGATCGTCCCAAGATCGCAATCTAGGGAGACCGGACGTGCCCTTCGTCGAATCCCGATAATCCGGCAAAGTCACGCGCCTCATATCCGCTTCCGCATGCGATGCCTGGACAAGAAAATAAGACTCTTCGGCGAGAAGAAACTCGCCCGGCAACAAAGGTAGGCACGCCATCGCATTAGCCTGTTCAAGCCACCGATCGGTCTCGATGCCACCGTACTGCCTCCGAGGAAACGACGGCCAGGATAACCAACTCGGACGCAGGCCCTCTCCGAGCGTGAACCCGCTAAGGGCGGGGCCACCGACATCACCCCACATCGATAGGAATACCCGGGGATCAACCGCATTCGCCGAGTCGAGTTCCTCTAAGACTTTACCGAACGCGCGAAGGCAAGAACTGGCCATTGGCTTCCGATAATTGAACTGAAGCGAAACGCGGGTCAGTCGTTGTAATATTTGCTCTTCTACCTCCGGTCCAAAAGCATGCCGGCCGCCTTCTTGAGACATGAAAAGTGCGCAACGGCGACGCAAGGTCTCGATTGGCAAATCGCTTGCGCGTGCTAGAAGTTTGAATGGGCCAGGCAAAAGGCTTGTCCAAGTCCAAGGGTCTTCCGACCAGACGGGACGCTGTCCCGATAGCAGGCCGGGTGCCGGATCAAAATCGTCTGCCTGATCCGACTGCGATGTGGTGATCTGATAGAACGGCGGCAGCGATGCTGACGACTTTCGATAACGCTCGCCGAGATCGCTCAACGTTCGTCTCGCGAGAGTGACGACGACAAAGTCGTGACTGGTTACTTGGATTTTTGCGTCTTCTATTATCATAGCTTGAAGGTGCGACTGGCCTCGCAACCTATCAACCAAGGCGGCAGCCTCCCTGGGACCGTCAGGAAACTCGCGAAGGTAAGGTAGCAGCTTTTCCAGGAACGCGGGACCCAGGTCGGATTGAGCAACGAGCTGCGCCGCTCGTCGCGCATGTTGCGTTACCTTGGGGCAGTTGAAGCTAAATGCCTTCGCAATGAGGAAAGCAACAACGTCGAGGTGAGACTGAATCGAGTCGATCGTCGTCACCGGTTCCGCCAACCTGAACTCGCGATACTGCATGAGGTGCCGTTCGGTCTCACCCCAAAACTCTTCAAACGGGAGCGGATCGGTGACAAGTTCGAGCACCGTGTCCATGTTGAGGAAAAGCGAGCTACCGCTGGTTTGTCCGCTTGACAGCTCATCAATGAGAATATCGAATCCAGATTGGATAGCAGCTGGCTTGCCGTAAAGTTCCAGCCGAACGCGCTGGACCGCCAGTTTCTCGCCGCCCAGGAATCTAGACCAATGTCCAGAATATGCAGCGCGTTCCGCAGCCGTGAAATATCTCAAGGCGTCTGAACGATGACCCAAGTTCAGGAAACGACGAGCGATCTCAGCCATAAACTTTGCATCCCCTTCTAGGTGGGGTCGCTTACGAAGGAAGTCCTCCAGCTGGCTTTTCGAAGATGAACAGGCCAGACGTTCTGCAGCGCGGACGTAAGAGTAATCTATCCTATCGCCATAGTCCGACTTTCCGTCGCCGTGGTCTATCAGCTCCGAAAGCGAATTCACGTGGATATCGGTCGATGTACCTTTTTCCGGCGTTCGTTGGGAAGGGTCGCCGTGCCGCAAGAGATTCAACTTAGCAGCGATGTCCGCGCCGGCTGACACTACGGCATCAAGCCGAGACTGCGGCCTCGCCACGACCCCAGACATCACGAATGTTGTTATTTCGCATCGGCGGAGACCTTCAAGACGGAGCGATTGACAACCAGCGCCGGATCGAGATTCCCATCCAGCCCGGCAAGGGCATTGCGTGCGGTCATGACACCCATCGCAACCAATGACTCCTCAGTAAGCGCCGCATTATGAGGGCTGAGGACGACCCGCTCTTCCGACACCAGGCGATCGGTTGAAGGCAGCGGCTCCGTCTCGAAAGTGTCTAGGCCCGCGGCCCGCACATGCCCGTCCGCGAGCGCGTCGGCGAGCGCGTTCTCATCGATGATCCCGCCACGGGCGGTGTTGATGACGATCGCCCCGCGCTTGACCTGCTTGAGTGCCGTGGCGTCGATGAGATTACGCGTCGCGTCCGAGAGGGGAATGTGAAGGGTTACGACGTCCGCGGCCGCGAGACCGTCTTCAAGGCGATCCACGAAGGTAGCGTCGTTGGCGTCGGACCGGGCGGCATAGGGGTCGAATACAACAATGTTCATTCCGAAGCTCGCGGATCGCTTCGCTACCTCGCGCCCGATGCGTCCGAAGCCGACTACCAGAAGCGTGCGACCGCGTAGTTCTACGCCTATCAATCTCGACCGTGCCGCAAAGTCACCTTGACGAACCGCCTTGTCGAGCTGGACACCGGACTTGGCTGCCGCCAACATCAGGAACATTGTCTGCTCGGCCACCGAGATCGCGTTGACATCGCCGACGACTGTGACGGGAATGCCGCGTGAGGTGCAGTAATCGACGGGGATATTGTCGTAGCCTACCCCATGCCGCGATACGATCTTGAGGTTCGGAGCCGCTTCGAGCACATCGACTGGAAGCGGCGCATCGCGAACTGTGATGGCGTCCGCATCGGTGACGTGGTTCAGCAGGTTCTCGCGAGAGAAGTCGGTGACGATCTCATAGGTGACGTCGGATCTTTGGTCGAACAGGTTCAGAGCTTCCGGTCGAAGCGGTTGCACTACGAGTATCTTTTTCATTTCTATCCCTCCCTACCAACGTCTGCCTATTGGCGGCGCGGAAGCTCCCGATGGTGCGAGTCTCTCGCGCAGAAGCGCGCCGCGATCCTTCAGCCAGCCTGCAAAACTTAACTCCGGTCGATGCCGCTCAAGCGGCGCGTAGCCTATGACGCGACCAGCCTCTTCCAGGTCCCACCGCATGCCATTGTTGCGGGAGACGATGTTGATCGCGTGGAACCCCTGGTATGAGGCGGTGGCGGACTTGACGACTGCTTGCGCCCAGTCCTCGTTTCCGAGCCACATTTGCTGACCCCATGTGCCGAATGCCATTTGCGCGCCGGGCTTGTTCTCGCCCGGCTGGCAGTAACCGATCCGGAGCGATAGGAACGCCATACCCGCCTCGTCGCTGACCATCCGTCCATAACGCTCCACGAAAAGCTTCGACGCGCCGTATGGATTGACGGGTCGAGGCGGCAGAGCCGCGTTCAGGCGCTCCTTCCCGAAACGATACCCGCCCAGTACCCAATTAGAACTCGCGAAGACGAACCGCTTGACACCCGCAAGTCGGGCCGCCCGAAGCACGTTGAGAGCGAGATCAATGTTCAACGGCGAGACCGTGTCCCAATCTCCCGCTGCACGCGGGTCGGCAGCGAGATGCATAACCGTATCAACGCCGTTGAAATGCTTCACCCAACTGTCGTCGTAGACTTCAAGGTCTGCAGTGATGACGTGAGGATCCGCAGTCCCGTTTCGACCGATCCTTGTCAACGACAGGCCGTCGACTGACTGGAGTGCCATGGTAGCTTTATGCCCGAGGTTTCCCGTCGACCCTGTCATCAGAACGCGCCTCGCGGTCGATGCGGACATCCGTCAGATTCCCTTGCGCTGGTGCTTGCGTTGATCTTCCTGCGTTTCCCGGGCCGCGGCGATCGAAGCTCGGTTGGTAACTTCAGGCATACCGACGTCCCACCACGAGCCGCCGTCCATCCACTCGTATGGATGCGTGCGAAGAGCAATAACGTAGGTCCGGTCACTCCGCCGAGCGCGCTCGATCGCGGCCTCGAGCTCGTCGATGGTCGTGACATTCTCCGATTCAGCGCCCATCGACCGGGCGTGCATAGCGAAGTCGATACGCGGAACCTCTCCAACGTGCTTTGATGATGCGAGTAGGTTGTTGAACTCCGCCCCGCCCTTCCCAGTTTGAAGACGGTTGATGACAGCAAACCCGCCGTTGTCACAAACGATGCAAATGATTTTGTTGCCCGTTAGAACCGACGAGTAGATGTCGGCGTTCAGCATCATGTACGAGCCGTCGCCGAGCATGGCGATGATCTCGCGCTGCGGGTTGGCAATCTTCTGCCCGTAGGCTCCAGCGATCTCGTAGCCCATGCACGAGAACCCGTATTCGGATTCGAATGTCCCGACCCCAATGGACTTCCACGTGCAATAGAGCTCGCCCGGCAGGCCTCCTGCAGCGGACACGATCACATCGTCCGGCTTTGCGCTTCTTTGCACAGCGCCGATTACCTGAGGGTAGTTTGGAACATCTTGGTTGGTTCGACCTGTCCGCTGTTCGACAATGGCATCCCACTCCGCCTTCTCCCGGCTTGCCTCGTCTGCCCAGGCAGAGGGAGCCATCCACTCTTCCAGCTTCCCTGAGATTGCCTCCAAAGACAGCTTCGCGTCACCGACGACAGGCTGAGCCATATGCTTGTTCGCGTCGAAGCGGTTGGCATTAAGGGACAGGAACTTCACGTCAGGATCGCGGAAGACGCTCCACGATCCGGTGATCATGTCCGCCATCCTGGTGCCGATCGCGATCACAAGGTCGGCCTTCTGACCGAGATTGTTCCCTGCGTTGCCGCCCATCACGCCGATGGAGGCGATGTTGAGCGGATGGTCGTGGAGAAGGGCGGAGCGGCCCATGATCGTCTCGGCAACCGGAATGCCGAAGCGGTCACTGAATTCGGCGAGCTCATCGGTAGCGCCGGAATAATGGACACCTCCGCCGGCGATAATCAGAGGCCGCTTCGCCTTCTTGATCAGCTCAACGGCCGCTTCGATTTGATAATCGGCAGCCGGATAGCGTGGGATACGGTGCACACGCTCGGCGAAGAACGCCTCCGGATAATCGAAGGCTTCGCCCTGTACATCCTGGGCCAGTGAGATTGTCGCCGGGCCGCAGGCGGCGGGATCGAGCATCAGCGCAACTGCCTGAGGCAGCGAGGTCAGAATCTGCTCAGGGCGCGTGATGCGATCGAAGTAGGAGGATACGGCCTTAAAGGCGTCGTTGGTCGTCAACGACATGTCATGGAAGTGTTCGACCTGCTGCAGAACCGGATCAGGTAAGCGCGAAGCGAAGTTGTCGCCGCACAAAAAGAGAACCGGGAGGCGGTCCGAAAGCGCAACGCCAGCCGCCGTGACCATATTCGAGGATCCAGGGCCAACCGAGGCCGAGCATACGTGGATCTGCTTACGACGACGAGCGCGGGCGTAGGCAACCGCGGCCAGCGCCATGGACTGCTCGTTCTGACCTCTGTAAGTTGGGAGTTCTCCCTGAACCTCCTCAAGTGCGGAGCCCAAGCACGTCACGTTGCCATGCCCGAAGATGGCATGAACGCCTGTGAATAGCGGGAGAACATCACCGCCATCTTCGATTTTCTGTGAAACCAAGAAACGAACAATCGCCTGCGCGAGCGTCAACCGAACCGTACCCATCTATTCCTCCTGCGGGTCGTCCGTCATCAAGTCGGTGAGTGGCAGCAAGCCGTCGGCCGCCTCATCTCCTCACGCGACAGATGACCTCCTCATCTGTTCACCTCCCTAAGCGTCTGCCTTAGGGACGATGGCGACAGCTATTTCATATCCAAAATTTATTGTCAACATATCGCGCAATCGTGCGATAATCGCACATTGACAGATTTTTCTTGGCGTGAGATGAAATGCTCATGGACAACGAGATTCAAAAACGCGACTTCGCCCAGACCCTGGCCAGAGGCTTGACTTGCCTCGAAAAATTGGCGGAAACCGATGCCGCAGCCACCTGCACAGAGGTCGCGCGGGCGATGGATGTGAGTCGCGCCGCGGCCCGGCGTATCCTCCTGACGCTAGAGAGCCTTGGCTACGTCAAAGAAGAGCGGGGATTGTACGCTTCAACCCCAAAGGTCTTGTCACTCGGCAGAGGAGTGCTCCGGAGGACGAATGTGTGGAGCGCGGCTTCGACTATCGTCATGACCCTCGCGGACGAATTGAACGAGCCATGCTCGATTTCGGTGCTAGAGGGCCTGGATATTTTGTTTGTTAGCCGCGACGCGACGCGGCGAATCTACACCTCACGACTGGGCGTGGGAGATCGACTGCCGGCGCACTGTTCCGCGAGCGGAAAGATGCTCTTGGCTTCATTGCCTGTCAGCGAGTTGGATCAACGGCTCTCTGGAATTACATTGCGCAAACAGGGTCCCGCCTCAATAACCGATGTAGAGACGCTGAAAGTGGTCCTCAATGACGCACGGCAAGCGGACTTCTCTACCGCCGTCGATGAAATGGAGAACGGCACCATTTCGATTGCAGTTCCGCTCCGCGAAAGAGGTGGCCGAGTTGTAGCCGCTATGAGCGTTGCATCGCACCGCGATCGCATGGGACCGAATGATTTGGCTGACAGGGTCCTACCGTCGCTCCGAGCGTCCGCAATGGAAGTTCAAGGAATCCTGCGCGATTTCCAGGATAGAAATTGGGCCGTACTTTAACAACGATCCAGACACTGCCTTAGCGCGCGAGTCATCATTAGTCCTGCCTCGTCGACCGCGCCGATCGTTCCAGATGTGCAATTTATAGCATCCCCATGCTGAGCCCAAACAGGACACGCACGTCATCAGAACGGGCAGTAAGTGCATAGCATTGCACACTGATCAATGAAAGCCCTCCGAGCCCAAGAGCAGCGATCCTCCGCTCCAATTCCGGAAAACACGCACCTTACGCTTGTTTTCGCTATGAAAATCGGCTTCCACTCCTAAGGCTCCCCAGCAAGCCAAAAGCCGGATTTCAAAAATTGAATTAAAGCCAATTGCATTGCTATGCAATGTGTGCAACAAAAATGGCGGCTCCTCGGGAGAAGGAGCTTTCACTGGAGGACTACAATGAAAAAATTGATGACTGCCCTCATTGCGGGCGTAGCTACCATTGCATTCGCAGCTTCTGCCGCGGCCAACGACGTCAGCGGGGTTTATCTGGGCGTCGGTAGTGCCTCTAGCGAGTACTGGGCCGCCTACATTGCGGGCGGAACAGCAGTCGCGAAGTCGCTCGATACCGAAGTGAAAGTGATCCCGAGCGAGTTCGATGGGCAAAAGCTTCTCGAGCAGTTCGGTGCGGTGTTCGCTGCAGGGTGCGAGGATTGCGTCGTGACTGTCGACCCCTCTTCCAATGCGTTTACAAAGGCAATGGTCGAGCGTGCCGACGCCGCTGGCGCTAAGTACGTAAACCTTTGGAACCGCCCGGACGAAATTCATCCTTGGGACACCGCGCCTAACACCTGGGTAGCAAATATCTCATTTGACGGCGTTGACTCCGGCTACCAAAACGGGATGGCCCTTTGCAAGGCGCTGAATGGTAAGGGGAACATTGTCGCTCTCAACGGCATTCCCGACAATCCGCCGGCAAAGCAGAGAATTGCCGGGCTCCATAAGGCGCTTCAAGAGTGCCCCGGTGTGAAGCTTCTGGATACGCAGGTAGGTAACTGGGACCAAACGCAGGGTCAGTCGATCACGCGCGCGTGGCTCGCGAAGTATGGCAATGACCTCAATGGCGTGTTTTCCGCCAACGATGGCATGGCGCTAGGGGCGGTCGCCGCTCTACGCGAAAAAGGCCTAGCGGGAAAAATCCCGGTCACGGGCTCGGATGGCTCGAGTGACGTGATCAAGCTCATTGAGAAGGGCGAGATGCTTTCGACAATGTATGTCGATGGATATGTCCAGGGCGCTTACGCTGTCGCGATCGCCGCCGCTGCCGTCAAAGGCGACATCAAGCTCGATGAGTTGAAGCAAAGTCAGCGCGACTTCTACCTGTCGCAGACCCTCGTAACTAAAGACAACGCAGCTTCTATCCTGTCAGCGAAGAAAGACGCCTCTCTCTTCACGTATGACACTCTCAAGAAGAATTTCTGGGCTGTCTCAGTAGGCCAGATTCCGGCCGGTGCCAACAAATAAGGGTACAAACGATGGCGAACCTCCCAAGCGCGGCCGCCGGCGTCGCCCCTCGTTTCGACGAGGGGCGACCGTTTTCCAAGAAAACGACAAAGGCTTCAAAATTGAGCTTCAAGGATTATGGACCAGTACTTACCCTAATTGGTCTGGCCCTCGCTTTTTCAGTGTTATCTCCGCAGTTCCTATCGATACCCAACGCACAGGCAATTCTCGAATCCGCTGCAATTCCTGTGGTACTGGCAGTCGGGATCACCTTCATCATCTTGCAGGGATCGATAGATCTTTCGATAGAAGGTGTAATGGCAGCGTCCAGTATGGTCGTTGCGCTCCTGATCGCCAACTCGATTACGGGATATGATTACGGATGGCTGGCCATCGCCGCGGGGCCGGCCTTGGGCGTGGCCTTCGGACTGGGCAATGGTCTCGTTTACACATACCTACGCCTGCCCTCGCTTATAGTGACCTTGGCGACTTGGTTCATTGGCCTTGGCGTTGCAACCTTGTTGTTTCCCGGAAGGCAACCGGAAATCCTAGACCCTCGGCTTACGATGCTAGCGATTTCGAAGCCTTTTGGCGTTTCGTATCTTGCCTGCTTTGCGATCTTGTCGGCCGTGGTCGGCGTCCTCTTACAGAACTACTCCAAATTTGGCCGCATGTCCTTGGCTATCGGGATCGACGAGAAGACGACACGTCTCTCCGGCAATTCAGTCCGGCTCCACAAGATCCTCGCGTTTTCGTTCATGGGACTGCTTGCCGGAATTGGCGGCGCTATGATCTCGGCTCAACTCGCAGTCGGCAATCCTACCGCGGGCCAAGGTTTTCTTTTCCCGACCATCAGCGCCGCAGTCATAGGCGGTACGCTGCTCAGCGGTGGAAAAGGTGGGGTTCTGCACTCTGTCGTCGGCGTGTTGATTTTGGAGGTTCTCCGGAACGGAATGGTTCAGGTCGGCGTCGATCCTTACCTGCGACACGTCATCGAGGGGATCATTATCATCGGTGCGCTCGTAGTGGGGAACTGGAAGCTTCGAGCTCGTACGAGGGTTGTAAAATGAGCGTTCTCGCAGCTAGAAATTTGTCGAAGAGCTATCCAGGCGTACGTGCGCTTGCAGATGTGTCCATGGAATTGCGCGAGAACGAAATCCTCGGGCTGATCGGTCAAAACGGCTCCGGGAAATCCACCCTTCTGAAGATATTCACCGGGGTCGAACAGCCCACGAATGGTTCTTTGCTCCTAAGAGGTAACGAAACCGTAATACGCTCTCCTCTAGCAGCGGCTTCGCTTGGCATCGGCATGGTGCACCAGGAACAATCGCTGATCACGAACCTCACGGTCGCAGAAAACATCTTCTTCGATAAGAAAGCGGCCGGGAAGAGATACGGTTTCTTCAATTGGCGGACCCTGAACAAGGCAGCGGAGCGCCAACTCGCTAAGCTGGAATGCGATATCCCGCCCGACATTCGCGTCGAGCAGCTAAGCTTTCCGGAGCGCCAGCTTGTGGAGTTTGCAAAGGTTCTTGCTGTCGAAGAGCTGATCGACGAGCAATTGGTCATCCTTTTCGACGAACCCACATCGCTTCTCAGTCCCTCAGAGATTGACGGCCTATTCCGCCAAATCAGACGGCTCAAGGAGCGTGCTTCAATCGTTTTCGTTTCGCACCGCATGGACGAAGTCCTTGAAATTTCCGATCGCGTCCACGTCATGAGCAATGGTGAGAACGTTGCGGAACGAACTCCATCGCAGACCGATCATAAGGAGCTGTATCACTTGATGGTCGGCACGAGGCGTTCGGAGGACTACTTCCTCGAAGAACGGCGGAAGGACAAGAGTTCAGCACCGCCCAGCCTGCAAGCCGAACGACTATCGGTCGATGGAGCCTTCAACGATGTTTCGCTCGTTGTTCGCGAAGGCGAAATTCTTGCTATCACAGGCGTTGCTGGATCCGGCGCGGAGGAGTTTTGCCGCGCGCTGTTCGGCTTAGAAGACGGCGTAAGTGGCCGGATCATTTTCAATGGTAAAGAGCAATCTCTAAATGCGCGTCCGAGTGACCTGATCGGACAGGGCATCGGGTATGTTTCAGCAGAACGCAAGATAGAAGGCGTCGTCACGGGGCGGACAATTGCCGATAACATCGTCCTCTCATTTGGAAGCAGCCTTGGGACGGGGATGTTTGTCGACAGGGACCGCGAAATCGACGCGGCCCTTGGGTGGATGAAGCGCCTCAAGGTTAAGGCACCTAACGCGGCCGAGTACGTGGAGCGATTGAGCGGTGGAAACCAACAGAAGGTCTCACTGGCGAAGTGGTTGCTGTCGGAGAATCTTCGGCTGCTGATTCTAGATCACCCCACCCGCGGCCTCGACCCTGGTGCGAAGGCGGATCTGTTTGAAGCCATTCGTGATCTTTCTGACCACGGGATATCAATTGTATTTGTCTCGGAAACTCTAGAGGAGACGCTTGGGATGGCGGATACCGTCGTCGTAATGCGCGACGGCAAAGTCTCAGCCACATTCCCCAATCTCTACAAAGAAAAACCGAAGCCCGAAAAGATCGTGGAGGCTATGGTATGACCGTCATCAATCCAAACTACGACTTGCAGGAAGAGAAGCGGAAGTTAAAGCAGATTTCGGCACGCAGATTGACGCGAATGCTTATTGTGCCGTTTCTCACGCTACTGCTCATCTGCGCAGTCATCACTTTCTTCCAACCTCGGTTCCTTTCCCTACGGGCGCTCACGGCCGTCGCCACTGACGCGGCACCTCTTCTTATGCTCGTGGTTGGGTCCGCTATCGTCATCCTCATCGGTGGCATCGACTTGTCTGTCGCCACGATGGCGTCGTTCTCTGCGGTTCTATTCGTGATCATTCTGCCTACGACTGGAGACGCCGGCATTCTTGTCGTCCTTGGACTCGCGGCAATCATTGGCTTCGCACAGGGCGCAATACACCATAGAGCTCAGATACCTTCGTTCGTCGTCAGTTTTGGCACCCTGGGCGTACTTTATGGGACCGCCCATTACATTACACAGGCCACTGCTGCGCCACTTGGCCCCTCAACGATTATCCCTCTGCTTGGAGCGAAGACAGCAGGAGTACCTCATGGCCTAATCGTCGCTGTCCTATGTGCGATTGCTCTCAGCTTGACCATGCGCTTCACCCGTCTCGGACGCGATCTCTTCGCGGTGGGAAGCTCAGAAAGAGCTGCACTGGTGGCGGGTGTCAAAGTTGGTCGAGTGAAAGCCATTGCATTTGCGATCTCGTCGGTTTTTGCGGCAGTCGCTGGTTTGATGTTCGTCAGCCAAACTGGATACAGCTCCCCCGCTATGGCCAATAACTACCTTCTCCCAGCAATTGTGGGAGTGGTGGTTGGAGGCAACGCAGTTTCAGGTGGCGTTGGTGGCGTTGGATGCGCACTCATCGGCGGACTGATAGCTGTTATGGTAAGACTTGGCACCGTTATGCTCGGCCTGAATCCCGCTTACCAAAACATCCTGTTCGGCGTCATGGTAGTCGTCTCGGTCGCTTTAACGATTGACCGTGAAAAGATCGGCATAATTAAATGATGCTATCCAAGACTGACGCCAGCGCGGCTCCGCTGCGGGTCGCCCTGTTTGGAGCGGGGCGGATGGGGGCCATCCATGCCGGGACGTTGGATCGGCATCCCGGTGCCCAGCTTGCCGGGATCGTCGATTCATATCGTGCTAACGCTGAATCATTGGCTGCCCGATATACGGTCCCTTCATTGGACGAGGATGCGGTATTCGCTGACGCTACGATAGACGCAGTCGTCATTGCCAGTGCAGCCGACTCTCATCCGCATCTGATCCAACGAGCCGTCGAGACAAAGAAGGCAATTTTTTGCGAGAAACCGTTGGCACGCGACCTGAACGCCGTGCGATCGGTCGCCCACCTGGTCGAGCAAAGCAAGCTTCCTTTTCTGCTGGCTTTTAATCGCCGTTTCGACCCCGATTTTGCCGCTCTGGTCAGTCGCGTGCGCGAAGGCGAAATTGGCGCTATCGAATTCGCGGTCCTCACGAGCCGAGATCCCTCCCCTCCTCCAATAGATTATATCTTGAAGTCTGGGGGGATTTTTCGAGAAACAACAATCCACGATATCGATGTAGCTCGATGGTTGACCGGTGAAGATCCCGTATCCGTCCAAGCAACCGCGTCGTCTCTGACATCGCAGGCGATGAGCGATGCCGGACTGGCTGACACGGTCGTTCTCACGATGTGCATGCCATCCGGTGCGATCGTTACCATCAACAATTCGTGGCGGGCTGCGTATGGCTACGATCAGCGCGTCGAGGTTCTTGGCAAGTTGGGAATGCTGCAAGTTGCCAATCGGCTGCAAAATGGCGTTACGAAGATGGGCGGTTCGGGCACTTGGAATGCCAATCCCGAGCCATTCTTCCTTGAACGCTACTCAAATGCATATCGCTCCGAACTTGATTATTTCGTCACGGCCGTGCGGGAAGGAAGCCTTATTTCACCGACCGTCTCCGACGGCCTTAAAGCGCTGGAGATCGCTTACGCCGCCGAAGAGTCAGCAAAAACCGGGCAAATGGTCGCTCTAGTCTGACAATCACCGAAAGGACACAACATGAAAGTCGCACTCGTAACGGGAGCGTCTCGCGGCCTGGGGGCCGTAATGGCGCACGAATTGGCCGCAGCAGGGTGGGCGGTCGCCGTCAACTACGCAAATGACACCAATGGAGCGGAATCGGTAGTCGCCAAAATCCGGGAAGCAGGAGGAACAGCGCATGCGGCTAAATTCAGCGTTATTGACAAAGCTTCAATCGCGCACGGTCTGGATGCGATCAGTCATGCTATCGGGCCCGTCGACCTCATCGTAAACAACGCGACCGGTCCGCAGCCCGAGATGCCATTGATGGAGCAATCATGGCGTACACACCTCGACCAATTGGAGTTTTTCGTGAAGGCTCCCCTTGAGCTGCTACAGGCGGTGTTGCCCGACTGGCGCAATCGTAAGGTTGGACGAGTGATCAATATCGGCTCGGAGATCGCCGAACTCGGGAACGTCAATTTCGGGAACTACGCCTCCGCGAAGGGCGCTATGCTTTCCATGACCCGCTCTTGGGCGAAGGAACTCGCTCCGGAGGGGATCACAGTCAACCTCGTAGCGCCAGGTTGGATCCCCGTGGAACGACACGAAGGCTCGCCTCAGGAGCGGATCGACTGGTACCTGGACCGAACTCCTATGGGACACTTCGGAACGCCTCACGATATTGCCCACATGGTTGTCTTCCTCGCGTCTGAGAAGGCAAATTTCATCACCGGGCAGAAGCTCGCTGTTAACGGTGGTCGAACGCTTCTCTAGAGTCTTCCGTGGGGACGAACCGCCTAATCGTCCCCACATTCGATGCAAGGGTGCTAGCTGCGCGGCGATCAAAGGTTAGGCCCCGTTACCGGCTCTTATGCGCGTGTATAGGCCGTTTTCACTTGCGTGTAGAATTCCCGCGCGTATGATCCTTGCTCACGCGGTCCATATGACGATCCCTTTCGTCCGCCGAAGGGCACGTGGAAGTCTGCCCCTGCAGTCGGTAGGTTTACGGACACCACACCTGACTCTGAATTTCGCTTGAAATCCGTCGCATACTTCAGGCTGGTGGTGCAGATGCCCGAGGAGAGGCCGTAGGTCGTGTCGTTGGCAACATGAAGAGCCTCATCATAGTCTTTAACACGGATTACGACTGCGACCGGCCCGAAAATCTCTTCTCGAGAGATAGTCAAGTGTGGCGTTGCCTCCGTGAACAGCGCTGGTGACATGTAAAATCCTTTAGTAGGCCGCACGAGCTGCTCCCCTCCGAAAGCCAAGTGCGCGCCCTCGGATTTTCCCTTGTCGATGTAACGGAAGTTTTGTTCAAACTGCCGTGCATCGACAACAGGACCGATACGTGACGCCGGGTCCAAGGCATGGCCGACGACCAGTTTTTCCATGCGCTGCTTTACCGCGTCGACGAAGCGATCGTGAATGCCTTCCGTCACGATGAGACGAGAAGATGCGGTGCACCGCTGACCGGTTGAAAAATAGGCGCCATCGACTGCAACGTCAGCGGCGATATCTAGATCGGCGTCGTCTAGAACGACGAGCGGATTTTTTCCGCCCATTTCGAGCTGGACTTTCTTCATTTTTACGCTGCCAACGGCCGTTGCGGCGACTAGCCGACCTGTACTCACCGATCCTGTAAACGAGATCGCGTGGATGTCGGGGTGCTCGAGCAGTCGCTGGCCGACAGTCCCGCCCCGCCCCAAGACGAGATTAAACACACCCTTCGGCAAACCTGACGCCGCAATGATCTCCGCGAGCATTTGTGCGGACGCTGGAGTGAGATCGGCCGGTTTCAAAACTACGCAGTTTCCGTAAGCCAACGCGGGTGCGATTTTCCATGCCGGGATAGCTAGGGGCACGTTCCAAGGAGTGATCATGCCGATAGTTCCCATCGGCTCGCGGGTGACCTCAATGCCCACACCAGGGCGAACCGACGCGACAACATCGCCGGCGAGACGTATAGTCTCCGCAGCGAAAAAGTCGAAAATCTGCGCGGCTCGGTTCGCCTCGCCAATTCCTTCGGAGAGTATCTTCCCTTCTTCTCTCGAGATGAACTCGCCAAGCTCCGCCGCACGGTCGGCGAGTAGGCTCGCGATGCGCTTCAATATGACATGCCGTTCCATGGGAACGCTACGCGACCATTTCGGAAAGGCGGCCTTCGCCGCACTAACTGCCTCGTCGACATCCCAGGCGCTACTACTGGCATACTCGCCAATCGTGTCCGCAAGGTCAGACGGATTGACATTGGCTTTCACCGCATCGGGTGTTCGCCATTCGCCATTAATGTAGTTGCCGACAGCTTTTTTCATTACAAAATGCCTCTCAGATCAATGCGGCGCGATCATCAGTGGCAAGTTTTGGAGATTACCGTTGACCTACTTGCCACGCCCGTCGATGAGCCATCAGCTGGCTTCTAGCCGTCCCGCCTTGGGGCCATAAGGGAAGTACGGTGGGTGATCGCCGATGGTCTTCATATCGACTTCGACAACTGTCGGCCCCTTGACGGCAATCGCGTTCGCGACAGTCGCGCCGAAATCCTCAACCCGATCGACCCGCCAGAATGGGATCCCCGAGATCGCGCACAGCTCCTTCAGATCGGGTCCGTCGATGGTGTCGAACCGGCGGCGTCCGCCGGCGGCCTTGTCCTGGATATGGCGGATAACGCCGTACCCGCGATCGTTCATGATCAAAATGACCATATCGAGATTTTCCTGGGTCGCAGTCCACAGCTCCGCCATGCTTAGAAAGAAGCCGCCGTCTCCGGTCATGACGATCGTCTTACGTCCGTTCGCCGCAAGCGCAGCTCCGATACCCAAGCACATTCCTTGCCCAATGCCCGCGCCGATCGGGTAAATATTCTGGCGTGTATCCTGCAACTGAAGGAGCTTGTTGCCCCAAGTGCTGTTGTTGATCGTGATGTCACGAGCCCAGAGTGCGTCTTTGGGCATAACGGCGGCAAGTTGCTCCGAGAATGTTTCGTAAGGACCAAGGGTTCGCGCAAACGAGGTCCTAGCTTCATTCTTCATGCGCTTGAAGTCTTCGGCGTAACCCGGATCGATCTGGATCTTACCCCTAATCCGGCGGGCGAGCTCCGCCAATACCAGCGTCGCTTCGCCCGTGACGAAGCCCTTGTTTGCATAGGTTCGGTTGTTCGCTGCCGGATCGATATCGATTTGCCATAGGTTTCCGGGCAGGCCAACGCTAAAGTCCAGGGTCTCATGGCCGCGTAGCCTTGAGCCCGCGACGATCATTAAATCGACGGTTTTGTAGAAATCCTCGACAGGAAGCACTCCAGCTCCGTTCAGCGCCCCTAGATTCATCGGGTGCCCCTCGGGAACCACGCCGCGTCCGGCCCAACTGGTCACCATTCCGACGCCAAGATCGAGAAGTTCGAGTACTGGCTCTCTTGCTTTAGCCGCCCCCCGACCGAGCCATAGCATTGGCCGCTTTGCATTCAAAACCGCCTCAACCAGTGCGTCCACTTCGCTGTCCAGGCTGGGGACGATGGTATCGTCAGCAAGCCCGTAATAGTCCAGGCTAGCGGGACGCTCGACTGGCGCTCTCTGAATGTCGATCGGGATCTCGACGGTAACCGGGCCACGCGGAAAGGTAACAGCGTCGGCGACAGCACGTTGCAGAACGGCGAACGCCTCTGACGCGGCGCGGATGCGGTAGGCAGACTTACAAGCGCTAGCCATGATCCCCAGCTGATCGGGAATATCGTGAACCGTGCCCATACCGCGATCAACAAACTTGGTCGACGTCTGGCCAGTGATGTGAAGAAGTGGCGTACTTGCAAACCGAGCCTCCACCAGGCCCGCGACCGCGTTGGCGGACCCCGCGCCGGTACTCGTAACTAGAACACCGATGTGACCATTGGCACGAGCGTATCCATCAGCCATGTGGCTGGCTCCGAGCTCCCCTCGCGAGGTTACGAACCGCATGCGGTTCTTGCGCGAAAGGGCGTCGAGCATCGGGATGTTATGAACCGACACAATACCGAATGCCGTGTCGATATTCAGTTTTTCAAGAAAATCAGCTAGAAGATCGCTGACAGTGTATTCGCTAGACATCACCCCTCCTCGGGTTTCGAAACAGGCGTCTGGCCTGGTAATTTGTGGTTCTCCGCCAGCGCTTTGGGCGACGCGCATTTGCAGCAGGCCGCCAGGCGGCTCGGCGTCAGGTGCTCCACAAGGGAACTTTGCCCACATTGCTCTCTTTCGCGCTTGTGGGCGACGGTTGCTCAAATCTGGCTACATTGGGAATGTGCTGCGCGACAACGGGAAAATACAGATCACCCGAACCAGCCTCGGTGGCTTCCTGCAGGATTACCGCCATCAATTCCGCACCTCGTATCTTCACTCCGGCGTCGTCCGCCAGCTCAAGGGCATAGGACAGATCCTTGAGCGCGTATTTGGTAGAGAAAGCACGGCTGGGATAGACGCCGGGTAAGATCGCCTTCATGCCGTGATTTCTTAGGGCGAAGCTGTCGGCCGAACCCTTTGAGAATGTCTCGAGAAGGATCGCCGGGTCTATGCCGCTGCGTTTGCCTACCACGACTGCCTCGGCGAGCGCATTGACGGTTTCGAACAAGACCATGTTGTTTAGAATCTTGGCGACTTGGCCCGTACCGACAAGACCGCAGTTAGTCACATCGCTCGCAAAGCAACGAATTAGCGGCAGAATTTTAGCGTAAACGTCAGGCGCTGCTCCTACCATTACACTTAGCGTCCCGTCCTGAGCGGCTTGCCGTGTCCGCGCAATGGGCGCATCGACCCAGACAGCGCTTTTGGATGCCATCAAATCGAAGAATTCGCGCGTCTGCGCTACTGAAGTCGTGCCAAGATCTATGATCAACTGTTCCGGCCGAAGGATATCACTCAGCCCTTCGATATCGAACACCGCTTTGACATGGCTCGCACTCGGGAGGCAGACGAAAACAACATCACACCTGGCAACTACCTCATGAACGGATCCGGAAGCAATCGCGCCTTGCCCCGCCAGTCGCGAAAGCGGTTCCGCGTTCAGGTCAAAAACCATCACTTGCAGACCGCTCTTCTTGACAAGGTTGAGGCAGATTGGCTCTCCCATTACCCCAAGGCCGATAAAACCCGCCGCCTTAAAATCCGACATTCGAATTACCTCTTTCAAACGGCCACTACGATGAGATCCACGTGAGCGATGTTCTGTCTGACAGAACAAGAATTCTGTTTAACAACATTCTTATGGCTCGGCAAGCGCGACACGGGGATTTTATGAAGACTAATCGGGCTTGCGCAAAAGGGATCGGCGTCATATTAAGACATAAAAGAATTCGTGTTCTGTTAGGCAGAACGATGTTGATGTTCCCAACCTGAGTGGCTGCAATGTCCTTGATTAAATTTATGGTGGCAGGTGAACGTGTCGAAGGAGCTGGGCAGCCGTTCCGCTCTGTGAACCCGGCTACTGGCGAGACAAACTATGAGGTATCGGGGGCCAGCAAAGCCGACGTCGCTAGCTGCGTGGAAATGGCCGCGACCGCGGCTACCAGCCTCCAGTGGCGAAACCTGAAACCCCATCAACGCGCGTCTCTCCTGCACAGGATAGCCGACGGAATGATGTCCCGAGCCGAAGACCTCGCAATCACGCAAAGTCGAGAGAACGGCAAAGTAATCGCAGAGTCGCGCAAGCAGGTCTCGAACGCCGCGGCAGTTTTCCGGTACTATGCTGCGGCCTGCGAAACCGTTGGGGGTGAGCTTACCCCCTCACGCGGCGATTATCTCTCTATGACAACCTACGAGCCTTACGGCGTAGTTGCTGCCGTGACCCCTTGGAATTCGCCATTGACGATGGAGGCTCAAAAGGTCGCTCCGGCTCTGGCTGCCGGCAACGCAATTATCTTGAAGCCCTCGGAGGTCACACCTACTGTAGCCATTCTACTTGCCGAGATAGCCCAAGCGGCCGGGGTGCCGGCAGGGATCGTGAACGTCTTGACCGGCACAGGTCGGGAGACGGGGCTCGAACTTATCCGCCACCCCAAGGTTCGAATGATTTCCTTCACGGGAGGCACGGCGACCGGGAAGCTGATTGCGCAAACGGCAGCTGAAAGACTGATCCCATGCGCCCTGGAACTTGGCGGGAAATCGCCTCACATTATCTTCGCCGACGCTGATCTCGAAGCCGCCTTGGACGCGGTGCAGGATGGCATATTCGAGGGTTCCGGCCAATCCTGCGTGGCCGGGTCCAGGCTTTTCGTTCAACGTTCGATTTTGGACGAGGTAATCGCGCGCTTGCAGGACCGTGTAAAGCGGATACAGGTGGGCATGCCATTTGATCCCGACAGCCGGATGGGACCGATCGCGAGCTTCCAGCATCGCGAAACAATCGAGCGTTTCGTTGCCTCGGCACGTGATGAGGGCGGGGAAATCCTAGCCGGCGGAAAGCGACCGGACGACCGAGAGCTTGAAAAGGGTGCATTTTATTTGCCGACCCTCATCACGGGGCTGAGCGGAGGAGCTCGCGTTTGCAGGGAGGAAATATTTGGACCAGTTCTGGTCATTTTACCTTTCGACCACGAAGACGATCTAGTCGCTCAGGCAAACGACACTGATTATGGACTTGCTTGCGGTCTCTGGACGCCGGATGTAACGCGTGCCATGCGTGTGGCTCGTCAGATCGACGCAGGGACAGTATGGATCAACACCTACAAGCAGCTGAGCGTTTCGACACCGTTCGGTGGATTCAAAAGCAGCGGCCTCGGTCGAGAGAAGGGGCTTGCCGGCTTGCGACTCTATCAACAATCGAAGAGCATCTACCTGGGCGGCATGTCTATTTGACGCGTGCCTCCCTTCTAAACCAGGCCGCTATGCGGACGAGGCAATCAGAAAGCGCCCTTGATGCGTGACCTTCGAACCGAAACCACCAAGCCCTCAGATGCTGAACCGATGGCCAAAGCGGACGGGGTGGCAGCGGTTGACCGGGCTTTCGCCATTCTCTCGACGCTGGCGGAACGCGATGAACCCATCCCTCTTGCTGACATCGCGCGGGCTACTGGCTTTCACAAAAGCACGATTTTGAGGCTGCTTACCTCTTTAGAGCTGGCGGGTTACGCGATCCGCCTTCCGGGCGGCCAGTATGGGCTTGGCGGATCCGCCTTGAGGTTGGGAACGGCTTACGAACGGCAGAATCCTCTTCGCCAGCATATTCCGCCAATTTTACAGTCACTGGTCGATCAAGACACCGAGAGCGCATCGTTTCATGTCCTTCACGGCGCTGACACCCGCATATGTCTGTTCCGGGTCGATTCAAACCATGCGACCTTGGATCGAATAAACGCGGGCTCCATTTTGCCGCTCGACCGAGGTGCCGCTGGTCGGGTCATTAGAAGCTATTCGCGCGCTGGCTTCGAGCCGATTCCCATTGCACTCTCAAGAGGCGAAAGGGATCCTAACTGTGCTGGCCTAGCGGCTGCCGTATTCGGCCCAGGCGGCTTTGTTGGCACTATCTCCCTTTCTGGTCCAAACGAACGGTTCACTATCGAGGCCGTGAGACGGATGGAGACGTTGCTGCTGGAGGCGGTTGCGCGTGCGACGAGCGCACTGGGAGGAGTTCCCACTCCAGTTTGATATTGCGTTGGAGTGCCGACATTCTATCGAGAGCAGAATTTGCTCGGCTGCGAGCTTTCGGAGGGTTTCGTGGAAATCCGGCAACTGAGATACCTCGTCACGGCGGTGGAGTGCGGCAGCTTAGGAAGGGCGGCTGCACAATTGGGCTTGGCGACCTCCGCCCTCAGTCAGCAGATTAGCCGCCTTGAAAGCGAACTGTCGGCACGTCTCCTAGTGCGGGGGACTTCGGGAGTAACGCCGACTGAGGCCGGCAGCGCATTTTGCAGACACGCCACGCTCGCACTAAGACATATCGACGCGGCGGCAGCATCCGCAGAAGGAGCCCGTCTGTCAGGCACTGTTTCGCTCGGCCTTGCACCCACGACCTCTTCTGTTCTGGCCGTCCCACTCATTGAGGCATTGGCACGCAACTATCCGAATATCAGGCTTCAACTGGTAGAAGGGATGTCAGGTCATTTGGCGAATATGCTCAAGGCTCGTCAAATTGATCTCGCGGTGCTGTTCAACGACGAGGCTGTAACCTTCGCCAAGAGTGAAGCGATACCGCTCCTCGATGAAAGCCTTTTCTTGATCGGACCCTCTACCCCGTTGACTGCTGACGAGGTCGGCGGCACGTCATCGGATGCCATAGCGCTGGAGGACATTGCCTTTTTACCGCTCATCCTCCCGAGTAGAACCCACGGCCTTCGAGCAAGCCTCGACCGCTCGTTCGATGCGTTGAAGGTACGTCCAAATATAGTGATGGAAATCGACTCGCTCGCAGTCATCCTGGATGCGATCACCGCCAATTTAGGATATTCCATCCAACCAGGCGCGGCGCTAACGCGCGCCCCGGCCCAAAATCTGTCGGTCAAGCTGATCTCCGATTCTGGGGTATGTCGCAGAAATCTGTTGGCCTCTCTTCCTGATCAAGAATTGTCACCAGCCGCCCTCGCGCTACGAGCTCAACTGCGCAAGGTAGTCACGGGGCTTGTCCGCAACGACCGATGGAGAGGGGCTACCCTTCACGAATCGTGAAGGCCACTTAACGGTCCTCCGATGGATTATGAACGCCGATCTCCATACAAAAGGGCGACACCTTGAGGAGCGGAAAACTTGATCGACGTCTTGATCGTTGGGGGCGGTAATGCGGCACTCTGTGCGGCTCTCATGGCAAGGGAGGCAGGAGCGTCTGTACTGATGCTCGAAGCATCGCCCAAGGAATGGCGAGGCGGCAATTCCCAGCACACGCGGAACCTGCGATGCATGCATGACGCACCGCAGGATGTTCTGATCGAAGCCTACCCCGAAGAGGAGTATTGGCAGGATCTCTTGAAAGTCACCGGTGGCGAGACGAACGAACATTTAGCTCGGCTCGTCATTAGAGCATCCTCGAACTGTCGCAACTGGATGCGCAAGCACGGCGTCCGATTTCAGCCTCCGCTGTCGGGCGCGCTGCACGTCGCTCGGACGAACGCGTTCTTCATGGGCGGTGGCAAGGCTCTCGTGAACGCATACTATCGCAGCGCAGAAACTCTCGGCGTAACGATCCGCTACGACACTCCGGTGTCCGAAGTAATCCTGGATGGCGACAGGTTCGTCGGAGTCGTTACGGAATCGGGCGAAAAGATCTACGCCAAGGCGGGCGTCTTGGCGGCGGGTGGATTTGAATCCAATCGCGAATGGCTACGTGAGGCCTGGGGCCGAAATGACAGAGGTGAATGGCCGGCGGACAACTTCATCATCCGAGGCACGAGGTTCAACCAAGGCGTCCTACTCAAATATATGATGAGTGCCGGGGCCGATACCATCGGCGATCCATCGCAGGGCCATTGTGTCGCCATCGACGCCCGAGCTCCGCTTTACGATGGCGGGATCTGTACTCGCATTGACTGCGTTTCGCTCGGCATAGTCGTGAACCGCGAAGGCAAACGCTTTTATGACGAAGGCGAAGATTTCTGGCCGAAGCGCTACGCAATCTGGGGCCGCCTTGTAGCACAGCAACCAGGACAGATTGGGTATTCGATCATCGACAAAAAGGTCATCGGTCGCTTTATGCCCCCGGTATTTCCCGGCGTTGTCGCGCAGACGCTACCGGAATTGGCGGCAAAACTCGGCCTGCCCTCTGAAAGCTTTCTTCAGACTGTCGAGGAATACAACGCTGCATGTCGTCCCGGAACATTTAATCACACGGTCCTCGATGACTGCGACACCCAAGGCGTGACTCCTGCGAAAACGCATTGGGCACAGCGCATCGATAGTCCACCGTTCTACGGTTACGCGCTCCGGCCTGGAATTACATTCACTTACTTGTCGCTCAAGGTGGATGATACAGCCGCTGTCCGATTTGGTGGCCGACCAAGTCCCAACTTGTTTGTCGCTGGCGAGATGATGGCCGGAAACGTCCTTGGCAAAGGCTACACGGCCGGTGTCGGAATGAGCATTGGTACGGCGTTCGGCCGAATAGCTGGCACACGCGCTGCTGCGGCGGCTGGGCGAACGATATAAATTTCGGGGAAAATGAATGACTGCCATCGACGATCTGAGCCATCTAGCCCGCAAAGCATCCGAGGAGCTCGATGCGAACGTCATGGAGGTAGACCGCCTCCTTCACATCTGCAATGCCTGCCGGTATTGCGAGAGTTTCTGCGCGGTCTTTCCCGCCATGACACGCAGGCTAGACTTCAACGTTGCGGATGCTCACTACTTAGCCAACCTGTGCCACAACTGCTCTGCCTGTCTCTATGCCTGCCAATACGCCCCTCCGCATGACTTTGGCGTCAATCTGCCAAAAACATTGGCCCGCGTCAGACGAGACACATACATCAACTATGCGTTTCCGCGGGCCTTCGGTGAAATGTACCGCAGCAACGGCCTGGCGGTTGCAATGGCGACAAGCATTGGTATCGCTTTGTTCCTCATCGCGACGATCCTGAGCCAAGGAAGTCTTTTTGTGCACGGCCTGGAAGGCGAATTCTACGCCATTTTTCCGCACAACACGCTAGCAGTCGTCTTCGGCTCGGCTTTCGGTTTTTCTGTCATCGCATTGGCCATAGGCGTAACCCGTTTCTGGCGGCGTGTTTCGGAACCGGGAACACCCGTTGCGATGGGAAGCGCTATTGGCGAGGCGGCGACGTCGGCCCTCACCCTGCGATATCTCGGTGGCGGGCACGGGGACGGCTGCAATAATGAGAACGATGCTTTCAGCCTATGGCGTCGGCGCTTTCACCACTTCACTTTCTACGGCTTCATGTTGTGCTTTGCATCCACTTCCGTCGCAACCGCTTATCACTACCTGTTTGGGTTAGAGGCACCCTATCCAATCTTTAGTCTTCCCGTAGCTCTGGGGACGGCGGGAGGCATCGGCCTCCTCATCGGCCCAGCTGGGCTCCTCTGGCTTAGTATCCAGCGAAATGACTTGCAAACAGACGAACGGCAGAAACCTATGGACCGGGGATTCATCGCCCTCTTATTCCTCATCAGCCTCACAGGGCTTGCGCTGATGTTCTTGCGTGACACATCTTGGATGCCGCTGCTGCTCGCGATCCACCTTGGATTTGTGATGGGGCTGTTTTTGACTTTGCCTTACAGCAAGTTCGCACACGGGATATTCCGCTGCGCCGCACTCTTGAAAGACGCTATCGAGAAACGGCGGCCTAATCCGGTTCAGGCCGGCAGCGATTGAGCTCGTCGCTAGTAGCGTGACCCATCAATCGTCGCATGGAGACTCTACTGCAGATACGATACGCGGAGAGTGTGTCCTTATAGCTAAATCGCGCAGGTGCATGGGCCGCACCAAATGACCGGCTCCTACATCGTGCTCGTCGCCCTGATCACCAGACGTGCTGACCAACGAGAACGAAGAAGAGGCAATCGTTACCGCGATCCGCGATCTCGTAACAACTACTCGCTGCGACTTCACGGTGGTTCGGTGGTTCAGGAGCGTTGCTCGTCGGGGGTGGCGTATGAGCCTAAGCCAAAACATCTACTTCAACAGCAGCGTCTAAGAACGCTTGGCGGGCGTCATTGAGTGAACCGTAGTGTTCAACGGTCAGCCTGCAGGCCAATTTGGCAATCTCAAACTTTGGTCCCCGCTCGGCAGGCCACCTATTCGACAGATAGTACAAGGCCTCCCGGGGACCATTTATGGGCTCGGTCATACCGTGTCCTATCCGCACGAACACGGGCGTTTCCCAAATTCTTGCCTCCGGAAAAGCATCCTTACGCTCGCTCATCTTGTCCTCCAGCGGCGGGCTTTCGGCCAAGATTTTAGGAAAGCAAGGCAGCTAGGCAACAAAAATTGAAAAGCAAAGCGTTAAATTTTTTGTGCACCCACATTCGACGGCGCAATTGGAAACATAACCCTCGGTCGATAACGTCTCTGAAGACTGAAGAGGCGCACCCGCGGCAGAACACATAAAGATAATCCTCAGTTGTCAGTCGCATGGAAGCAGAGCCGTCGAGGCACGGCTCTGCTCATTGTGACAGTTCTAGCCGCCACTAGCCTGCTGCTCGACGGCTTTCTTTAACCGATCTGCTCCGTTGAGCAGAAACACCTGATCGGATTCGAGAAGATAGAGGCTAACTCCGAGCTTGGTCCATTCGGGAATTTCGGCCAGGTTGGGTACGAACATCCCCACGGCCTTGCCATGGCGTGCGGCGGCTTCGCATATCTTTTTCGATGCTTCAATCACTTCCGGCGCTACCGCCGACGGCGCGCCAAGAGCGACAGCAAGGTCCGCCCGGCCGATGAAAAAGCAGTCAATCTCGTCGATCGCCATCAGATCATCGAGAACGGAAAGCGCCTCGACATCTTCGATTTGCGCAACAATCGTCGTGAGGCTGTTGGACGCCGCGATATGATCGGCCATCTTCACACGCGTGTAGCCAGCAGCACGAGTAGAGCCCGCAAATCCTCGCCCGCCAGGCCCATAGAGGCACGACTTAACGAGTTCCTTCGTATTGGCGACGTCGTAGACGTGCGGGATCACGATTCCCGTTGCGCCGAGGTCGAGGGCGTTCAGGATTTCGGAGGCAGTTGGCGCTTGCACGCGCACCAAGACTGGCATGTCCTGGGCGCGAGCCGAGAGGATCGCACCGTCAAGGTCCATTCTGTCGAATGGCGCATGCTCGGCATCAAGGCATAGCACGTCGAGTACGGAGCCCGACAGAACCTCCGTGACAATCCTCGATGGCGTTTTTATCCATGTTCCCACGGTGCGTT
Organism: Rhizobium sp. X9; assembly: GCF_018873185.1. Lineage (NCBI taxonomy): Bacteria > Pseudomonadati > Pseudomonadota > Alphaproteobacteria > Hyphomicrobiales > Rhizobiaceae > Rhizobium > Rhizobium sp. X9. The sequence goes on from NZ_CP071312.1 coordinate 189,417, forward strand.
CGCGTGCACGGGTGCGCGCCTTGAAACTACGGGTTCTTTCCATGATTCAAGCTCCTGCAAAACGAGCGCGCAGCGCATCAGGATTGATCACCGTGTCGGGGATCTCTCCGCCCAGGACATCGAGTACAGAGGTTGTCGCGGACTGGGTCATGCGCGCGATCGACTCTCTGCTGATACCTCCGATATGAGCCGAGGTGATAAGGTTCGGCACGTCCGCTAGCGCTTCTGCTCCTGGCGGCTCGACTTCGAAGACATCGAGAGCCGCGCCGGCAAGGTGGCCGGAGCGAAGTGCGGCGAAGAGCGACGGCTGATGAACCAGCCCGCCACGCGATGTGTTGACTAGATAGGACCCCTTCGGCATCAGTGCGATCCGTTCGGCGTTCATCAAGTCGCGGGTGTCGGCCAGCAATGGAGCATGCAGCGAAACCAGGTCGGAAATCTGAAGCAACTCCTCCAAGGAACCACAGCGCTCCGCTCCCTCGACGCTTTCGACCATCGCGTCGAAATAGATGACGCGAACACCGAACCCGAGGAGACGGCGGATGACGGCCTTACCGATGATGCCCGCGCCGATCAGGCCAACGGTCTTGCGGTAGAGCTCGGTCGGCGTCGCCTCCCCTACGCGGTCCCAGCGGCCCGCTTTTACGGCTTGGTCCTGCGTAACAACCCGGCGCAACAGACCGAGGATCATCGCGAGTGTTTGGTCGGCCACCGTCTCGGCATTCATTCCAGGCGTAATCGAAATGCCAACGCCGAACTCTTTCGCCGCTTCGTGGTCGATCGAGTCGGTACCGACGCCAACGCGCGCGATCACCTTGAGGTTTCTGTCACCAGCAAGAACGTCGCGGGTGAAGGGATCGGTGGATACGATGGCCGCGTCACAGTCCTCGAGTAGCGCTGCGAGCTCTTCCGGCGTCCGGTTGCCGGTCTTGGGCCGCAACACCAGTTCGTGGCCGGCGGCGACCAATCGCGCACCTGTGTCATTGTCGGCCGGGCTATAGCCGGGCCAGCTTACGAAAATCTTTGCCATGTCCGATCCTCACACCTTGCGATAGGAAATGTCGGCACCCGTGCGTTCGGCCGCCGAGCGGACGATTGCGTCGACGATTTCCGCGCAGTAGTAGCCATCGCGGAACGTTGCGCCGATGGGCGCGATTTCCCCCAGCCCACCGATCGCTGCGAGCATGTGCATTGCCTCGTGGCTGAAGGTGTCGACCCAACCCAAGGGATGTCCCGGTGGCAACCAGTTCTTCTGATAGGGATCGCCGTCGCGCAGCACATTGATTCTGCGCCATGTCTTGTCTGTCCCAGCAAACTCCAGCTCGTTCAGGTTCTGCATCGAAAAGCGGATCGAGCCACGCGATCCGTCGACCTCGATGCGGCTGGTCACCATGTTGCCTCCGGCTACACGCGAGGCTTCAAGCACACCAAGCGCACCGTTCTGGTAGGTCAGGATAGCGGCAAACAAATCGTCGGTCTCGATGCGCTGTTCGTCGCCGGCCTTGCCGACCGCGATCCCCGTCACCGCAGTGGCGCGCACGGGATCGGACGACAAGAGGAAGCGCGAGATATCGATGTGGTGCGAGCCTAGATCGCCTAGCGCCCCGGAACCGGCTAGGGTCTTGTCGTCGCGCCATCCCTTCACCCGGTTCTCGGAGAGAGAGGAGGAAACAAGAAAATTCGAGCGGAAATGATAGATGTCGCCGAGTTCACCGTCCTGAATCATTTGGCGAGCGAGCTGCAACGCCGGAAAAAAACGGTAGTTGAAGGCACACATGTGCTTCACGCCCGCTTCATGGGCCACTTTCCACATTTCAAAGGACTGAGCCGCGTCTGGAGCAAGTGGCTTCTCGCAATAGACGTGCTTGCCAGCACGTGCAGCAGCAATGATCGGCTCAACGTGGATGGAATTCGGTCCGACATTGTCGACGAGTTGAATATCCGGGTCGTCGATAATCTCACGCCAGTCGGAGACGGCGCGCTCCCAACCGTAGCGCTGTCGTGCTTCCTCCAGTTTGGTGGTGTCACGCCCATAGATCGCTTTGAGGCGTGGGCGCGGCACGTCCAACGGCGCGATCACTGGCACGTCTCGGTAGCCGATTGAATGGGTCTTGCCCATGAACGCGTGGCCGATCATCCCAACGCCAATCGTCTTTTCTTCAGTCATGAATTCCTCCAATGCATAGCTATGCAACATCTAACTCCGATCGGATGTCAGTTCAACCCCGACCGGGCTCTAAAAAATCGCGAAAACGCGATTATGCGGTCTCTGGCAGCGGCTGGATACCTGCCATCACCATTTCGACGAGATCGTACGCCTTGAGGCCGTCCTCCAACGTGCAGAGCGGAGCTGCTCCTGTCGCGAGGATGTCCCCCAAATGGTCGATCTCCGCCTGGTAAGCGGGGCGGTAGCGATCCCAGAAATGCTCGAACCGCCTGGAAATGCGCGTATCATTGAGGCCATCGAATACAATCGGACTGAGGCGCGGATCTTCACAGATGATCCGGCCCTCACCTCCGAAGACTTCGAGACGCTGCTCGAAAGCATGTGCCGCGCGTCTCGTCGCCGATATATGGGCCACGGTGCCCTCGCTCCAGGAAAGCATGATGTTTGCAGTGTCGAATTCGCCGATTTCAGCCAGAGTCGGATCGACATTGCGATCGAGCCGCGTGCAAACGTGGTCGGGAAGTCGGCCCATAAGCCAGTTCAGCTCATCCAGATCATGGACGACCATATCAGCGATAATGCCGCCTTGATGGGCAACCTCAGAGCGACCGGCAAGGCGCGGATCACGGCTGAACTGAAGGATGTGTTCAGGGCGGCCGACGGCTCCTTCCCGCACACGGGCATGCACTTCCTGCCGATACGAGTCAAACCGCCGGTGAAAGCCGAGCACGACAGGTATGGCCACAGCACGCGCCGCTGCAATCGCCTCGACGATAGGTTCGCGCGTAAAAGCAACTGGCTTCTCGCACAACGTCGGAATGCGCAAACGGCAGGCTTCGAGCACGTAGGGAACATGCGTTTCGGTTGGCGATGCGATGACAAGCGCATCCGGCTTGCAGGCATCAACAGCCGCATCGAGTGTTGTAAATCCAGGAACCGACCACTTGTCTGCGAAGCTCGCACCGCCGAAAGGGTCGACGCAACCGGCAAGCTCCAAGCGGGGACTGCGCGTTACCGATATGGCGTGGACATCGGCAATCCGCCCCGTGCCGATAATCACGACCTTGTATTTTGCCATGACATCCTCCCTGCGTGTTTAGACTCAGTTGCAGACGCTTTCGAGCGCGGCCATACGCGGCGGGGGAGTGTCCGCCGCCGCGTGGTCTGTGCATCTCGATAATCGCGTCGTTTGTTTGCTGCTACCGGTCCGAGACCGCTCAGTCGAACGCGTCCGTCTTCTCGATCTTCACCCAGCGGTCCTCTTCCGCGGCCTGGAACGCGCCTGCGATAACGCGGTTGATGTGAAGAGCCTGCGCGAAGTTCGGGGCGGCGTTAGTGTTGGCGTTGATAACCGCCTCGATGGCGCGGCGTGCCGTGATAACGAAGGCCTCACCGTAGCCAAGCCCCTGGCCCTGCGCATACCAGAACGGATCCGCCTCGGGATGGATACCGCCGAGCATGATCCGGCGGAAGCCGCCGACGCGTTGAGGATCGTCAGCGCTGAAGAAATGCAGTTCGTTGCTGCGTTCCCAGCTAAAGGAGAGTGAGCCTTTTGTGCCGATAACCGAGAAGCTGAGATCGCATTTATGGCCTGTGGCGGCCCACGAAGCGTGCACCGATCCGAGGGCCCCATTTGAAAACTGCACCAGAGATGTAGTCAGATCGTCGACCGTTACCTCCTTCGAGTTCGGACCATTCACCGGACGCTTTTCGTAGAAGCGTTTTGTTTTCGCAGCGATAGAGTCGACCGGGCCCATCAGGGCGCAGGCAATATCCATGATATGGGAGCCGATATCGCCGAACGCACCGCCGCCGGAGACCGACTTATCAAAACGCCACGAGAAAGGGAGCTCGGGATCGGCCGCATATTCCTGGAAGTAGCGGCCCTCGAAATGCAGCACCTCGCCAAGTTCACCTTCCCGGATCAATTGTCGCGCAAGCTCGACACCAGGCCACGTCCGATACGAGAAGTTGACCAGGTTCACCTTGCCCGACGCCTGGGCTGCTTTGGTCATCCGCTCTGCTTCCGCGACAGTGCTCGACAGCGGCTTTTCGCAGAAAACGTGCTTTCCGTGTTCGAAGGCATCGATCGCAATATCGGCATGGCTGTTGTTGGGCGTGATGATGATGACGACGTCGATGTCGTCCGCACGGGTGACTTCCTTCCAGTCGCTGGTGTGGCTCTTCCATCCCCACCGTTCGGCCCCGTCCTTTGCGGCTTGCGGCACGATATCCGCCATCCGGACCATCTCGATCTGGGGCAGCTTGGGCCAGAGGTACGCACCAATGTTACGTAGCGCGAGACTATGCAGCTTGGCCATGTAGCCGGAGCCAACGATACCAAAACGGATTTTTTCCATGAGTTCCTCCTTGGATGCTTGATTAACGAATGCTTCTTCCGCCATCGACTGGGATGGACATTCCGGTCATGAACGACGCATCGTCGCTTGCTAGAAATGCGATGACGCTCGCAACCTCGTCCGGCCGACCGATACGCCCGATCGGATGCTTTGCCAGAACGGCAGCCTCAGCGGCGTCGACGTCATCCGCAGCGCCCAGCCAATCGGTTACCATGCGGGTCCGGATTGCCGCGGGGCAGACAGCGTTCACTCGGATGTTGTCGCGGGCGAGATCCAACGCAAGAGACGAGGTCATCGAGGTTACCCCGCTCTTGGACGCACTGTAGGCCACCATGTTCTCGGTGCCCCGTATCCCAGTGATCGACCCTACATTGACGATGGCTCCGCCACCTGCGTTACGAATTGCCGGAACCGCCGCACGGCATCCAAGGAATATGCTTGTGAGGTTTGTGTCGATAAGGCGATGCCACTGCTCAAGAGTGGTCTCTTCCACTGAGCCGCTCTCCCGGACGCCGGCGTTATTGATGAGTATGTCCAGGCGTCCCGCGGTTGCAACGACCTCGGAGACGGCGCGCTCCCAGTGCTCTTCATTGGTGACGTCCAGGGCGATCGAGGGAACTCCCTCGATCTCTAGTACGCCACGACGATGCGCGGCGAACACCGTTCCGCCTTCCGCGCGAATGCGCTTGATCGTCTCCAGGCCGATGCCAGTCGATGCGCCAGTGACCAATGCGACTTTATTTGCGAATCTTTGCATAGCTTATGTCTCGCCTTCTCCCCTGGTGAACAGGCAGGCAACAGCCAATTCACCGTCGATATTTGGCGTATAGAGGATATTTTTGTCTTTGCATAGCTTTGCAAAATTGTTTAAGTGAAAAAATCCAAGTCCGCGGGAATTCTCCGCCGCAAATGGGAGGTACTCATGTCCAACACGATCAGACTAACCGCAGCACAAGCCACCATCATGTATTTACAGAAGCAATTCTCTGTTTTCGACGGGGAAAGAGAGCGGCTTATCGGTGGCATTTTCGGCATTTTCGGTCACGGCAACGTGGCATCGATCAGCCAAGCAATCGACGAGTACGGCAATGAATTGCCCTACTATCAGCCCAAGAACGAGCAAGCGATGGTCCACGCTGCTATAGGTTATGCAAAAATGCGTAACCGTCGCGCGACCCTTGCCTGCACCGCTTCGATTGGACCGGGCTCGACAAATATGATCACCGGCGCTGCGACCGCGACCGTAAATCGTGTGCCTGTTTTGTTGTTTGCTTCGGACACGTTCGCCCATCGCCGCACAGGCAACGTGCTCCAGCAGCTTGAGCACCCGATCGACGGCGATCTGACCGTCAACGACTGCTTCAGGCCCGTAAGCCGCTTCTTTGACCGGATTTCCCGCCCGGAGCAGATACTGACCGCGCTGCCTGAGGCGATGCGCGTCCTGACCGACCCGGCAGACACTGGCGCTGTTACGATTTCCTTCCCTCAGGACGTTGAAGGTGAGGCCTACGATTATCCTGTCGAATTCTTCCGCGAGCGGAACTGGGTCATCCGACGCCGGGAACCCTCGCAGGATGACATCAACGAAGCTGTCGCCGCGCTGTCACGCGCACGCTCGCCTCTTATCATCGCAGGCGGAGGCGTACGTTACTCTGCCGCCGAAAACGCTCTGCGTGACTTCGCCAACGAATTCGGCATTCCAGTCGCGGAAACCCATGCTGGCAAAGGCGTCAGCCTGGACACTCCGCTCTGCCTGGGCGGAATGGGCGTTGCCGGGAACGGGGCGTCCGGTCGAATCGCCGAACGCGCCGACGTCGTCGTTGCGATCGGCACGCGTTTGCAGGATTTCCAAACCGGATCGCGCTCAGCCTTCCACGACCCAAATGTCGTTTTCATTTCGATCAACACCAACAGCTACGACGCCCACAAGCTCCGTGGGGTTCCGGTCGTTGGAGATGCGCGTTTGTCGATCGAGCGGGTCGGTGCGGGCCTCCGCGAGGCGCGTTATGCGACACAGGCCGCCTATCGACAGGAAGTCGAGACGCAGAAGTCCAATTGGCGTGCCGCTTACCGCCAAGATATTGAAGTTGCGCCGGGAGGCGAGTTGAACCAGGGGACCATTGTCCGGGTCGTCAACGAGGCGACCAACTCAGGCGACGTGGTGATCGCCGCTGCCGGAACCCCTCCTGGCGAAATCTTGAAAGCCTGGGATAACGCCAATGGATCAAAGGCGTTTCTCGAGTTCGGTTTCTCCGCGATGGGACACGAAATTCCGGCTGCGATCGGTGCCCGCCTCGGTGCCCGCCAGAATGAGGAGATCATCGTGATCATCGGAGATGGCACCTACCTCATGGGACCGACTGAGATCGTCACAGCTGTCCAGGAGAACACCAAGATCACGGTGGTTGTCATCGAGAACTACGGCTATCAGTGCATCCGTGACCTCCAGGAATACTCAAGCGGTATCGACAACTTGGGCAACGAATTCCGGTCCCGCGATAACGATGCGCTACGTCCCAATGGCAACTACATGGAGATCGACTACGCAGCGAACGCAAGGTCGATGGGAGCAACCGTCTTCTCGGCCGCCGACGAAGAGCAACTGAAAGAGGCGCTTGCGAAGGCAAGGGCCACGTCCGGCCCTACAGTGATTACCGTCAAGGCAGAAACGCGCGGGCGCTCGATCAACTCCGGCGTATGGTGGGACGTAGGCGCATCGCAGGTGACAAACACCAAGTCTGCAGCGGATGCTGCCTCCAAGATCCGTGCCGGCGTCAAACATCAGCGCTACCTCGGTTAACGGAGAGCGCAATGAGCTTCGATCCAAAGCTACTGCTCGCCGCGCAGACCGAGTTGGGAGAGTGCCCCGTCTGGGATGCAGACCGCAACACTCTCTTCTTCATGGACATCACAGGCAAGACGCTACACGGTTTCGACTGGTCGACAGGCGAAGACCGGGTACTAGAACTGCCAGCGCTCGGAGGGGCGCTGGCACTGATGCGGGACGGACGCCTGATAGCGGGCCTTCAAAGCGGAATCCACATAATCGATCCTTCCGCCCGGTCGATTGATTTTGTGACCGATCCCGAGCCACACAAGCCTGAGCACCGTCTCAACGAGGGAAAGTGTGATCCGCAGGGACGTTTTTGGGTTGGTTCAATCTCCACCCTTGGACGCTTTCCCACCGGGTGTTTGTACAGGTTGGAACACGATGGATCCGTGACCGAAGTCCTGAGTGAAATCTCCGTGCCCAACACTCTGGCCTGGTTGCCAAACGGAAAGCAGATGGTTTTCGCTGACAGTGTGACAAAGAAGGTTTGGCGCTTTCGCTACGATCCCGAAACAGGATTCCTCAGCGACCGCGAAACCTTTATCGACGTCAGCCATTTCAAAGGAATGCCCGACGGCGTGGCAATCGATGCTGAAGGAGGCCTCTGGATTGCCGAATTTGGCGGCGGTGCTGTGCATCACTACTCGGCAGAAGGAACTCTGGTCAGCACCGTGGAGTTGCCTGCGACCCAGGTCACGTCCTGCGTATTTGCCGGGCCTGATCTGCAGCACCTGGTCATCATCACGACCAAGCGTCTTCTGGACGAGGCAGGGCGGAAAGAGCAGCCGCACGCAGGAGACCTATTCGTTATCGAGCCCGGCGTGAGAGGCCTCCAACCTCACCTCTTCGGCTAGAAAGAAAGCCCGGATGCGTTAGCGTCCGGGCTTTTTTTAATCAGCGCGTGCCCGCTTTGACACCTTGCTCAGCTTCATCAATGTTGGAAATGTCGACGATCGCCGGTCCGGTGTATATATCAGCGGCGAGTGTGAAGCCCTGAGTTTTGTGCATCCACATATGCTGGACCGCAAGGAAGCCTTGAAGGTATTGCTGGCTGTCAATCGTCGCCATGATACGGCTCGAGCGGATTCCGTCGATCTGAAGCTGTGCGACATCGAATGTCAGGTGCTTCCACGACCGCCCCTTGGAGACAAGTGCCTCGGCATCGAGGACGGCCTGCGCGCCTGGCGGGCCAAGCGTCAAGACGGCGTCAACGTTCGGATTGTTCTCCATGTACTTTGCAACGGCTTCGGCACACTCTTCAGGCTGACCGCCTGGAACACGCAGCCGCTCAGCAGGCACGCCCGCTTTGTCGAAAGCACTTTTGAAACCATGCCAGCGATCGCTGTGGCAAATGTGCTCGTACAGATAGTGATCGACACACATCGCCGCTCTGGGCTTCACATGTTCAAGCAGGTAGCGCCCTGCGAGTTCACCGGCGTTGAAATCGTCACCTCCAATGTAGAAGAGATAGGGAATGCGCTCGCCTTCCGGCCGACTGTCCTTTGCGTTCACGCAGATAACGGGGATGCCGTCAGCAATTGTTGCTTTCAGCGCCCCTTCGACCGCGGCGACATCCGGCACGGTAGAAATTATGCCGTCGGGACGAGCGTGACGAGCGCCGTCGATCAAACCCGCTTGGATCTCAGGAGAGAACTTGCCCGGCCGCAGATGTTCGACGTCGACGTCGAAACGAGCCGCAGCATCAAGAAGTCCGCGACGAAAAACTTCCCAGAAGACATCGCCCAGGATGTCGTGGGTGACGGCATAGATTTTTAGCTTCTTACTCATTGTGCATCTCGATCTCAGACAAGAATGGCTTCACCTTGTTGCTTTGGACGAAAGTGGGCGGCAAATCTGCCGCCCACCGTCTATTAGAAGCCTACAGACTTGAGATAGGCCAGACTCTTGCGTGCGTCACCAAGCGGATCGAACGAAATCGTCGGATCGATATCCTGTTCAATGTTCGCGGCACCATCGTAACCATGTGCCTTAAATGCGCCAGCAAGCCGCTTCCAGTCTACGACCCCTGCCCCCATCGGGCAAAAAATCTTCTGTTCGATGGCTGCCAGGAACGGGATCTTCTCGGCCAGCACACGTTCGTGGACGTTGCGGTCAATGTCCTTGAAGTGGAAGTACTGAACACGTTTCGCATGGCGTTCGTAGAATGCAACCGGGTCGATCCCCGCATACGCCATGTGGCCTGTGTCGATGCAAATGCCCACCCGTTCCGGGTCCAATTTTTCGAGCACGCCCTCGATTTCATCTTCGAACTCGATGTAGCATCCTGCATGCTGATGGATCACAGGCTTCACACCAGAGGCCAAAGCGATATCGGCAATGCGATCAATGATGCTGATCATGTGCTGATACTGGCTAGCGCTAAGCTTTTGGGCCAGGTCGCGTCTACCGGCTGTCGCCATTCTCGCTTCGGAAATGTGATCGATAGTTACAAGATATTTTCCGCCCACGGCCGCGAGCAATCCGACGGTCTTCTTGGCGTTCTCAAGTACCACCTCGGTCTTTGCCGGATCATGCAGTATCTGGAATACGAAGCCCGCTTCGACCTTCAGCGAACGACGTTTGAATTCGTTGGAAAGTTCCTCTGGGTCCGTCGGATAGAAACCGTACGGACCGAGTTCGGTAGAGGAGTAACCTGCCTGCGAAATCTCGTCCATCACCTTCTGCCACGGCGGGTTATTGGGGTCCCCAGCATAATCTACACCCCAAGACACAGGTGCGTTCGCCAATCTCACTTGCATATAAATACCTCCGTTATCCGGCGCAGCTCCGCCGGCCCGCATCACCAATATCGATTTTTGCATAGCAATGCAATATTTTTGAATGGCTATGCGATCGCCGCTAGGATTCTCTTCAACCTGTGTTATTTTCGCTTGAACGCTGTGGAATTCGTCTGTTGTTTACAGATGCAAATGGGAAGCCGATTTGAAAAAGACCCTGACCGAGTTAGAAACCAATGCCGCACGGAAGAAGTATGCATCTTCGATAGACGTCGCCCGGCTGGCAGGCGTCTCTCAGTCAGCCGTTTCCCGCACCTATACCGAAGGAGCTAGCGTCTCGGCAAAAACCCGAGAAAAGGTAATGAGGGCTGCCGACGAACTCGGCTATGGTCCCAGCATGATCCCGCGCATCATGCTTACTCACAAGTCTTCGCTGATCGCGATCGTGAGCGGGGGTCTGTACAACCCCTTCTATGCCAACGTCGTTGAAAAATTGTCCCAGACCATTCAACGGTCTGGTTCAAGCGTAATGCTTTTTTCGGTGAACCACGGCGAGTACATCGATGAAATCATCCCGGATATCCTCGGCTACCGTGTCGATGGCATCATCTCGGCTCTGTCAATTGTCTCGAAAGAGGCCGCCGAACGTTGCGCCAAAATGCACACCCCTGTCGTACTCTTCAATAACAAGCTTTCCAACCAATGGGTCGCATCGATCTGCAGCGACAACGTCGAAGGTGGCCGGCAGGTCGCAGCATTGTTTTTAAAGCGCGGCGCACAACGCTTCGCCTACATCGGTGGGAAACGCGGCAATCTTGCAAGTGAAGATCGCTTTGCAGGCTATCTGGGTGTGCTTATGCAAAACGGAATAAGTGACGTTGCCGTAGCTCATGGCGATTTCCGGCACGATGATGCGTTTGAAGCTGCGAAGAAACTCCTTTCGGCTCGCAAGAGACCGGACGCCATTTTCTGTGCGAATGATCTGATGGCGATGGGGGCTATGGAAGCAGTCAAGGCAGCTGGATTAACTGTGCCTGGCGACGTACTTATTGCGGGATTTGACGACATCCCCTCGGCAGCGTGGCCAAGCTTTGATTTGACGACGGTTCGACAAGACGGCGACGCCATGATCGACAGGGCAATGGATCAACTTGCCCGAATGGTTGAAGGCGAACATCTTGCAGGCAATTCCCTTCATCTCATTCATGCACCTCTCGTGGAGCGAGGGTCCACTGCACGGGCGCTGTAGGAAACTTGCAGTGTCGGGACAGTGACTGATCAACGTGTGTCACCAGCTAAGCTGTTTACAGGCCCGGACGAATGGCGGCTGCGCCAGAGCTTCAAACGGCCCGGGATTTAGCTGCAGCCGAGAGCGGGTTCATGTCGGCGCCGAGTATCTCGCAATAGACGCCCATGTATTTGTCAGCAACGACATCCCACAAATAAGGCCGAACTTCAGCGATTAGATTTTCGCGGATCGTAGCACAGTCCGCCATCAAGGAATCGAATGCGCTCTCGACATCGTCAGCAGCGCGTTCCGCCTCATTGAAATTCGTTAGCCGCAAGCTCGTATGCCGCTCGGCTAGCGCGGAGTAGGCGGCATTGGCGTTCAACACCGGAAGCAATCCTGCGCTCATGGCTTCAAGTGCTACGATTCCGAAGCCCTCGTAGTCCGAAGCTGAGGCGAATATCGACGAGTTGCCAATGAGGTCTCCGATAGCGTCGTTGTGGGCAGCAACGTGAATGGAAACCGCGTCCTCAAGTCGAAGACGTTCAATATGTTGGACCAGGTCTCGTCGCGTCAGATCGGATTCGACACCTATTACATCGATATGCCAATCCGTATTACGACTGCGCAAAACAGCAACCGTTTCAAGGAGGTTGTCCAGACGCTTGTTCGTTGAGAACCGGCCAATCGTTACGATCCGACGTCTCGGCGTTGACGAGGCACAGTTTGCGAACTTGCCAATGTCCGCACCGTTGTCGATTAAAATCGTGCGCTCTGGCGCTATTTCTGAAAATCTTCTTACGTCGGGAACACTGCAGCCAATAACCTTGCGATAGCCCAACGCCGAAACACGGGTAAGCGACTGAAACCAAAGTTTTTTGATGAAAGAGTATCTATTGGTATGAAAAAATCCGCCGTGGGTGGTCACCACCATGGGTTTTCGATGGAATAGGCGACCCCACGAGAGTGCGTCATAGAAGAAATCGATTGCATGGACATGAACCACATCGGCATCGTCAAGATGCCTGAAGACTTGCGGGGCGATCGGGTACCGAGAGCTGCCAATCCAAGGAATTCTTACAACCTCAATATCGTCGATGTATTCGTGTGCTGGCAGCGTCTTCCCCTGTTCGGTGAACAAAGAATCGAGCGTGATAACGCGCACTCGAAAGCCACGTTCAATTGTCTTTCGGGCTAAGTTCGAAACAACGTCTTCCAGGCCACCGAGGTTTGGTAGGAACTGACGGATCACGTGAACGATCAACGGCCGCGCTGTGGTGGAAAAGCGAGAATCGCCGACGGAAGATGAGCGTTCAACGCTCTTTGCGGCAGTGGACAACGGTTCTACCTCATGGCCCCAAGCTGTGGAAGAGGCTGCGGCCAACCTCTCTGCGGTATATGGGTCGAGTTTCAACTTAGCACCCTCCCTTACAAAAGGTTCGAGGCTAAATTTCAAATAGCCTGCGAACCTTAACCGACAGATGAATTTTTGGTTAAAAATCTCGCCTTGCGACCCTTGCGCGTCGCGACCGTTCTTCTTCACGCCTACCACAACCCGCATGCATAGCGGTGGCTTGCCCAAGCGTGTAAACCGTTTCAGACTTGCGTCGTGGTGCACCGTCGGAAGCTGTGTTCAAGATTTGGTTTAAGTGTCGTAACCAGTGCCGTACAGATAACTTCCACATCTTCTTGCTCCGAAAGAAAATACCCTGACGCCAGAGTGACGTCAGGGTGTGGGGATCAGCGTGAGGCTAGCAATGCGGCTTCAGCGATTTCAAGTGTCTTGGCGATATCGCTTTCACTGTGCGCGATACTGATGTGATTGCGTCCGCCCCGCTCTGGCATTTCGAAAACGCCGCGGTTGATGAGCTGCTGCCGATACCTGACCTGCTGAATTCCGTCGTTGCGAACAACGTCGTCGTAAGAGTTGAGCGGTCCCTGCATGAAGCTCAGAGCATAGACCCCGCCGAAGCCCGAAACTACGCAGTTTATCCCATTTCGTTTCACGATCTCGGACAATCCGTCGCGCATCATGTTGCCCATTGAGAAGACGTGCGCGTAGAGGTTGGTGTCCTCGAGGATCTTCAGCACTGCGAGGCCCGCAGCGGATGCAACGCCGTTGCCGTTGTAGGTTCCGGCAAACATTGCGATACCATCTGCGTGCGTATTAAACTTCCGCATATGCTCTTCCTTGCCGCAAACCGCCGCGACAGGAAAGCCGTTGCCGAGGGCCTTGCCGACGGTCGTGATATCCGGAAGTACGCCGACGATAGCCTGGTAGCCGCCGATATGATGGCGAAAGCCAGTGACGATCTCATCGAATATGAGCAAGGCGTTTTCGGCGTCGCAGATCGATCGGAGCCCTTCGAGGAAACCAGGAACTGGAACGATCGCTGGAGAGCTATGGGCGATAGGTTCAATGATGATCCCAGCGATCTCGCCTGCGTTTTCCGCAAACACCCGCTTAACGTCTTCCAGATCGTTGTACCGCGCGATGACGGTGTTCTCGACTACGCCCGGATTCAGACCAGCGGAATGGACGTCCTTATGACCCAAGGCGTCTTTTGAACTCTGATTGTTCATGGCGACGGCATCATGATAGCCATGATAGCAGCCTTGGAACTTCAGAATTTTTTGCTTTCCGGTGATCGCACGAGCAAGACGCAGCGCATAGAACGTTGCTTCAGAGCCAGTGTTGCACAGTAGAACCTGTTCTGCTGAAGGGATTGACCTGACGATCCGTTCTGCGAGTTCGGCCTCGGTCTCCGTAATGCCAACCCCGGTCAGAACACGCCGCCCGGCTTCCTTGGTGACAGCTTCAACAATGCGCTCATCGCTATGCCCAAGGAAAACAGCTCCGTATGCAGCGTGGTAATCAATGAACTCGTTCCCATCAAGGTCCCACATCCGGGAACCTTTGGCGTGGGAGATTGCCAATGGCGGATTGATTTTACGACGCGCGGTATTGACTCCGCCTGGAACCACCAGCTTGGCCCGATCGAACAGCTCCGTCGACCGCTCGTTCCTCAAGTTGACACTCATATCGACTCCTTCAATTAACAGATTTAGCACCTAACGAGACGGCGGATGCCTATGCTTCCGGTAAGTCGTCCCGAACGATTTGAAGATTTTCAGCCGCCCAGCTCGCATTCACCTGTGCGCCTAGATCGAGGCCACCCTGAGCCATTTCTTCTATTGTTAGCTGGACAGTGAAACGGTCACCCGTTTTCGCCTCAAGCTGGACTGCAAATTCAGTGCCCGTGAAGGCGATCCGCACGACGGTTGCGACGAGTGAATTGACGTCCGAAACTTCGTTGCCCGATATCCGTCGGACCTTGGCCCCGTATCTCGGCAGCAGCAAAGCCAGTTTCCCGCTTACCTCGCCGCAGTTGTTTCTGCCGAGAAACGTTCCAGCCTTGGAACAGAGGCGGCCATCCTGGCCTGCCAGTTTGACGTCACCGCGTAGGATGGTCCCGGCATTGATGAATTCTGCGACAAATGCGGTTCGCGGTCTGCGATATAAGTCAACCGGCGAGTCAATTTGAAGGATATGGCCGGCGTTCATTACGGCGATCCGGTCTGCAATCGCGCAGGCCTCTTCCTGGTCGTGAGTGACGTGCAGAATCGTCATGCCGAGCGCTCTTTTTAGCTCGACGATTTCGTCCTGCATTTGACGCCGAAGCTTGAGATCGAGCGCCCCTAACGGCTCGTCGAGTAGCAGGATCGCAGGTTTGTTCACGATAGCGCGGGCAAGAGCTACTCTTTGCAACTGGCCGCCAGACATCTCGCTTACGTAACGCCGCGAGAAGCTCGCCAGCCCAACCAAGCGCAACGCATCTTCAACCCGTGCGGCACACTCAGCCTGAGGTACGCGTGCCATTTCCAGCCCAAACGAAACGTTCTCTCCGATGGTGAGATGAGGAAAGAGGGCGTAGTTCTGGAAGACAGTGTTGGTCGGCCTTAAATAGGGTGGGAGCCCAGTCACATCTCGTCCCTGGATCGTTATCTTTCCAGCGCTCGTCGACGTAAAACCGCCGATCAGCTTGAGCAGGGTGGACTTTCCACAACCGCTTGGCCCAATCACGGCGAACAGCTCGCCGGGCTTCACGTCGAAGTCAACGCTGGTTTCCGGAGAGCCCAAGCTATAAAAGTGGCCACCGTAGCGTTTGGTAATTTTTCGGCATTCGAGCATCGACACCGGCTTACTCCTAATTTTCTATTCCGCGGCGCGATAGTGATCGCCAGTTATATGCAATAGCGCCAACCGCAATTAGCGAGAGCGATAGGAGCATGACGACCGACGCGGCGGCGATGGCGCTCGGGCTCAACTGGAAGCGGATGCTGCTAAAGATAAAGATGGGTAGCGTCGACGTTCGTCCGGTCACCAGGAAGGTGAGAATGAACTCGTCCAACGAGAATGCGAAGGTTAGCACCAAAGCGGCGATGAGGGCCGGCATCATCTGTGGAAGAGAAACTCGAACAAACGTTTTCCAAGGCGTCGCACCAAGGTCCATCGCTGCCAATTCCTGATTGCCGCTCATGCCCTCGAGCCTCGCAAGCATGATCAAGATAGCGACTGGCATCGACAAAAGGGCATGACTTACCATCAAGACCCAGATGCCACGATCGACGCCTGCCGCACTACAGGCGATCAAAATGCCAATGCCAAGAATGACGGGCGGCATGAACATGGGCGCGGTCAAAACTGCGACGACGGCTGTTCTGCGTTTCCCGGTGGACTGGGCCAGAGACATTGACGCCATAGTGCCAAAGCAGGTGCTAATGAGCGAGGACCCTGTTGCGATAATCAGACTGTTCTGGAAAGACTCCCTGAAGCCTTGATCGGCAAAGGCCGCAGCGAACCATTTCAATGAAAGGCCTGTAATGGGCAGACCGACCGCCGGAGATGCGTTCACTGCGAACAGGAGGAGTAAAGATATGGGAGCGTAGAGAAACAGAACGAACGCTCCAACGTAGACCTTCAGTCCGAGCGCGGCAGGTTTGACCGTGCGGCTCGTGAATTCGCCTCCCTTCACGGTTCCAGACACAGCGCGCAGTCCGGAGAAGAGCACAATGCTGCTGAACAGCATTACAATCGCCATCGCCGACCCGAAGCCCCACTGCATCGATGCGCCAAACTGATTGACCAGCAAATTCACGAACAAGACGCCATCGGTGCCGCCGATCAAAACCGGCGTGACGTAGTCACCGAACATGGCCACGAAGACAAAGGCGAATGTCGTGAGGATGCCATTTCTTGAAAGGGGAAGGACCACTTTCCAGAATATGTGCCAACGCCGTCCGCCAAGATCAGAGGTTGCCTCGAAAAGGTCGGGATCGATCCGCTCTAGCGTGCTGTAGAGCGTCATGAAAGCGAGGGGCGAGCAGAGATATACGAAAGTGAGGATGATCGCCGGCTGACCTATCCCAAGGACTGATATCGGCGTGGAAATAATTCCGGAGGACATGAGAGCGGTGTTTATGATCCCAGTGTCCCCCAAGAGGGCCAACCAGGCGATCACCTTAGCCAGATAGCTCGATAGATACGGCACGATAACAAGTGCCAAGAAGACAATCCGTCGGTTCGCGCGCACGTGGATGGCGACATAGTAAGCCATAGGAAACGCTACGACTGTCGTGATCGCGGAGACTACGGCGACAAAGACAATGCTACGCACCAGGGTCCAGCTATATGCTGCGCTGGAAAAGATACGCGTGTAATTTGCGATAGTCGGAGAGCCGGAAATCGCCCCGTAGACGAAGCCGTGGAGCGAGTACCAGAGGATAACGCTCAGCGGAAGAACAAACGCCCCAAGGATGAGGAGCAATGCCGGAAGCTGGAAGCCGCGGCGTCGCGAACCATCCAGATTGTACGCGCGCGATGCCACGTACTCATGCGGCGCACCGTCCGCATGAGTTCCATTTGAGATAGACATGTTTCGAACCACTTATGATGCGAGAACTTTGTCCCACGCCTCGGCGTAGGCAACGGGGTCGGCTGGAGGAGCTTGCATCACAACCTGCGTCGCCAGAGCCGGATTGTCGGCCTGAATCGTCTTGATGGTCTGGGCATCGTCGCCGCCACCCGCAACAATTGCCTCCGTGACTGTCCGGCTGCACGGAGACCCACCGGTCTCCTTAAAAATCATCTTGCCATAATCGACATCCGAGCCGATGAATTCCAAGAAGGCCATCGCATTGGCGCGGTTCTTTGCATTTTTCATCAGCATCGGGCCATCAACCCAACCAAGGCTTCCTTCAACGGGGATTGCCGCCTTTGCAATATCCTCTTTTGCTTCAGCGTTGATCAATGCGGCGACGCCGATCTGCGAGGCCAAGCCTATTGTCGCTTTCCCGCTACGGAAGCGAGCTCGGAACTCCTGCTCAGCTCCCGACAAGATCTGGAACGGCTTCAATTTTCGCATATTCGCGACAACGGTATCGAGCTGTTCAGCACTCATCGAGTAGACCTCTTCCCGCTTCAACCCCAGCGCCAAGCCGCCAACCGCAAGGAAATCATCGCCGCCGCCGCCGCCGAGCAGTATCGTTCCCGGCTTAATGGAAGCGTCCCACAGCATCTTCCAACTTACGGTGTCAGGGGCCTTAATGGCGCTATCCAGCCAAACCATTGCCAGAGGAGACCACATGTTCGGATAGAACAGCAGCTCTTTTCCTGGCGAGGAAACGAATGGAAGCGATGCGGTGTTGAGGAATTCTGGATAAAGGTTGGAACTCGCCTTAACCTCGTCAATGGCTATCGGCTCGATGAGGCCAGCTTGATTGTACACAGGTGTCCAACCGGCATTGGCATAGACGAGGTCATAGTCGCCCGCGCCCCCTGCCCTCACCTTTGTGAACATCTCTTGGTCGGCCGCAGCGCCGATCATCCTCAACTTGAGGCCCGTCTTGGCTTTGAACAGCTGCGTCATTTCAGCGGTCCAATATGGAGCCCATCCCATCACCACAACCTCGCCGCTATCGGCAGCCTGGGCTTTGAGAACCATAGGAGCGGCCAAAGCTGCGCCGCCGGCTACTGTTAGGAAGGTACGGCGGGTAAGAGAAAGGCGTGCAGTATCCTTGTCTTTCTTCATCGTTTTGTTCCCCGGCAGCTTGGCTGCTCGTTAGATTTATCGGACCAGCAAACCTTAACAAAAACTGCACAGCGTTGCAAATTTGTTTTGTGATGAGTTTGATCGATCCATATTTGATAATATCTAAGCAAATTCGGTATGTTAATGAACTATCGATGCTTGTTTTTGAAAATTTTTCATCGTTTTTCGCTCGTTTCTGGTTTAGAACGCTGTGCATCTTGACGATACCGTACGCTCGGGATATCCCTAAAGAATCCTTCCTTAGGCACGCGAATGACAAAAGATACGCCATCCAAAAAGCCGTCCGATAAATCTGGCTACGCGTCTTCATTCGACGTGGCGGCGCGAGCAGGTGTTTCGAGGTCGGCTGTGTCGCGAACCTTCACTGACGGCGGCAGCGTATCGGCCAAAACGCGGGAAAAGGTTTTAAAGGCCGCTGCGGAGCTGGGCTACAGCCCTAGCGTCTTCCCAAAGATGATGCTCACACGGAAATCAGCGTTGATTGCGCTGGTGGTTGGGGGGCTAGAACATCCCGACTATGCAGTCGCGGTTGAAACTTTTGCGTTGATGGCCCAGGAAATGGGAAGCCGAATTCTGCTTTTCGCGGTCAAAGACGTACAATATATGGACGCGGTGATCCCGACTATTTTGCCTTATCGGGTTGATGCGATTATCTCGGCACTGGCCATGCGATCTCCCGAGACAGCGGCGACATGCGCAAGCATGGGTATCCCGGTTGTGCTGTTCAACGGAAAGGTCCGTAACAAGTTTGTCGCTTCTATCTGCTGCGACAACGTCACGGGCGGCCGTGGGATCGCAGAAATATTCGTCGCGAATGGAGCATCAAGGTTTGCCTATATTGGGCTTCCAGACAACAACCTTCCAAGTCAGGAGCGGTTGGCTGGTTACGCAGGCTACCTTATGGCCAATGGCTCCTCGGGGATGCTTATCGAGAATGGAAACTACAGCTACGAGAGTGGCTACGAGGCCGCTGTTCGTCTAATGCGTACGAAATCACCTCCGGATGCCATTTTTTGTGCCAACGATCTCATGGCTATTGGAGCGATGGAGGCAATTCGCTTCGAGTTTGGGCTGGATGTCCCAACAGATGTTAAAGTGGCTGGCTTTGACAATATTCCCATGGCTGCCTGGCCGAGCCACCAACTTACCACGGCTCGGCAAAATGTTCAGCTGATGGTCCAGGAAGCGCTCGAAGTTCTCACCATAATGCTTCGCGATGGCAGCCCTGACGCGGGCATACTTAGAGTGACACCCTCCGAGATAATCGAGCGCAAGTCGAGTGGAACTCGATCGATCAATTGATCGCCGCAAAATCGTGCGATACTGCCTTTGGTGTGAGCGAGGGAATGCGATCGTCCTTCAGCAAACACGCCGTCGTGAAAAAAACCAACCCCGGTGCAGAAGAGAATGACGACTTATAGCGAACCGAAATGGCTTCCTTGGGCACGGGAATTGCAAGCGATGGCCCAATGCGGGCTGACTTTCACCAAAGACCCTTATGACCGCGAACGCTATGAGCGCCTTCTCGCTTTATCGGCTGAGATTTTCCATAGGCATTCCGATGTCTCACCGGAAATCATAGCGGGATTGTTCGCTGGGCAAGTCGGATACGCGACCCCCAAAGTCGATGTTCGAGGCGCGGTCTTCGATGATGAAGGACGCATACTGTTGGTGCGCGAGACCGCAGACAACGGACGTTGGACGCTTCCCGGCGGTTGGGCGGACGTCAATCTCACGGCGGCCGAGAACGTCGTGAAGGAGGTCCGGGAAGAAAGCGGATACCAGGTCCGTGTGACGAAGCTCGCGGCCGTTTGGGACCGTACCCGACAAGGACATCCCGTTGGTGTGTTCTCCTGCTGCAAGATGTTCTTCACGTGTGAGGTCGAGGGTGGAGCGCCGGCGACTGGGCTCGAAACGTCTGAGGTGCGGTGGTTTTGGCAGTACGAACTTCCAGCTGAACTGTCGTCTGAGCGCGTTATGATGAAACAGATCAAGCGTATGTTCGAACACAAAGAACAGCCTGGCTTGGCGACAGACTTCGACTGATCGGCTATTCGGATTTTCGTGTGGAAAGGCTCGCTCGCTAGAACACTTCCACGTTGTAACTAGAAAGTCCGAACTACTGCGTCCGGCTTGACCGTCGTCACGGTGGGTCGGAACAAAAGTCCCGGTCGGTGACGCCTGCCAAGGCGGACGACCGCATGCCCACAGAACAGTGTCGTTCCATGGACATCCGAACCCCGAGCGCAGATCGGCACGTCGGGGTGCGGGCGGCGGTAGCCAATCTTCTGGGGGCGAGAACTGGCGATTGTCGCACTCTTATCCGCTGGATGGCGCGGCACCAGTCGATGCGCGAACAATGAGCTCCGTTTTCCAAAGCTCCTGCGTTGGGAATGACTCCTGCTGCGTGATTGTACCGATGAGGCGTTCAGCTATTCGAACCCCAGCGGCTCGCAGCGACGATCTCGTTGTTGTTAGTGGGACCGGGAAATTCTCCGGCTTAAAATGCGGCAACCCATCATCATGAGCGATCAACGAAATGTCTTCGCCGAGCCTCAGTCCAGCTTGTTTCACCGCGCGGATCGCGCCAATCGCAAGACCGGTGCTCGAACATATCACGGCGGTCGGCCGCTCTCGCGATCTTAAAAACGCGTTCATTGCTAGCTGTCCCTGCTCGTCATCCATCATCGAATGGCTGATGTGCTCTGGAGCCAGCTTCAGCCCATGCTCCGCGAGAGCACCGATAACGCCATTTTTACGTCGGACTGCAAAGTCGAGAAGTTCCGGTCCATTTAGCAAACACAAGCGCGTGTGTCCGAGCTGCAGAAGCAGCCGCGTTGCTTGGTAAAATGCACTCTGGTTGTCGATATCGAGATACGGATAATCGTCCGCGCTTCCGAATGAACGGCCATGCACAATGTAGGTTATCGAAAGGGATTTCAGCAGTTGCAAGCGGGGATCATGTCCTCGCATGTGGGTCACCAATAGCGCATCGACATTTCCGCTGTAAGCCAGCCGCCGGAGCGCCCCTAATTCGTCGTTAGGATCAGCGGGCATCACCACTAGGTGAAATTCGTGGCGCGCGGCTTCTTCGCCAAGCCCGATAAGAAATTCTCCAATCTGAACGTCGGATTGGTGAGCAGGCGCTGTTGGCATGACAAGCCCAATTGAACGGGCCTTTCCGGTTGCCAGTCGCTGTGCAGCTTTGTTTGGCCGATAGCCAGTCTCCCCTACCGCTCGCAGCACTCGCCCGCGAGTCTCCTCACTGACCTCTGGATATCCGCTTAAAGCGCGGCTTACTGTGGTCTGGGAAAGGCCCAACATTTTCGACAGCTGTTTGAGATCCACGTGGTTTACGTCCTCTCGCGCGCCTCCAGATTTCGACCCCATATATCTCCTAAGAACGTTGGCTACTAGAAGATATAATGCCGTGTAGGGTCACTCTTCGTAGCTTCACCCTCGTGAGGCGAATTCCTATTGCGCGCCTTATAGAACGGAACTGGCGGGGACGATCATTGCGTAGAGAAGTCCTCCTGGCCGAGTTCCTGCGACCAAGTTACTTCTCAGGCAAGGCGCTGAAATCTTGAGCAAGCAGCTTCAGTAGCCGAGCGAGATCATCGAAATCCTTGTGGCTCCAGTTTTTGAAAAGCTCGACGGCCATTTGGCCCCGCGCCTCGTCTACAGCCGTCGTCACAACTTTCCCTTCGGCTGTGATCGCTGCTTCTCGCACGCGGCGGTCATTGGCGCTGGCCTGGCGCGTTACAAGCTTGAGTTCTTCGAGCCTTGCCACCTGACGGCTCACCGTCGTGTAGTCGCGTCCAACGCGGCCCGCAAGATCGACAATCCCGATAGGCCCCAAACGCCCAATTATAACAATGAGGGGAAAAAGGGCGCGCTCCAGACTGAGGCCAGCCCTTTCGAGAAGGGCCTCATCTCGCTCGGGCCGATTTATGGCGCTGACTATTTCAAGAAGCGAATTATGCAGTTCGGGCAGAGTGGCCAAGATATGTGTATTCTGCACATTATTAGTTGACATCATTTTGCTCCTGAATATATGTGTATTATACACTTATGTTCACCCATTGAAAGGGATAAGCATGATTGATGTTTTGATTTCCGGCGCTGGGGCGGCTGGCTTGACGCTAGCTATTGATCTTGCCCGCCGAGGCGTTTCGTTCCGTCTGATTGATAGGCTCGATGTTCCCTTTTCAGGTTCGCGAGGAAAAGGCATCCAACCCCGTACGTTGGAGGTTTTTGAGGATCTTGGTATTGTCGACCGGATTGCTGCTGCCGGCAGCAAATATCCCCCGCAGCGACTTCATCGCGGGGATGACAGTTATCGCGACGAGCAGAACATGGCTCTCGAAGCGCCGATCGTCGGTGAGCCTTACCGCACTCCCCTCCTTATTCCGCAATTCCTGACGGAGTTGGCTATGCGCAATCGGCTAGCCGAGCTTGGGGGCGCTCCCGAGTATGGCTTGGAGCTGATTGGTTTCGAGCAGACTAACGATAGCGTTGAAGCTCAAGTCGATGGAGCGAATGGCAAGGAGACAATTGTTTGCCGTTACCTCGTCGGGGCGGACGGCGGACGTTCGGTGGTCCGCCATGCGTTGGGTGTGGAGTTCCCTGGCAAAACGCTTGGAATAAGGGCCATCGTCGCCGACATCTCGCTGGACGGTCTCCCGCGCGACGCGTGGCACCGCTTTAACGATGGAGATATGGCAAGGCAAATCTCCTTTTGCCCGTTACCGCACGGGGACGTATTTCAGCTTCAAGCACCTATTTCGCACGACGGCGATATGGAACTCTCTGTTGAAGCTCTACAATCCTTCATCGACAGTAGGCTTCCCATCGGCAAGATCACTGTGCGCGATGTAGCTTGGGCTTCGTGCTACAGCATGAATGCGCGCCTAGCGGAAAGATATCGGGTCGGTCGCGTAATACTCGTCGGGGATGCCGCGCACATTCACCCCCCAACTGGCGGCCAAGGTCTTAACACCAGCGTGCAAGACGCTTACAATCTCGGTTGGAAACTAGACGGCGTCCTATCTGGCGCGCCGGATTGGCTGCTAGATAGCTATCAGGCAGAGCGACGTCCCATCGCTGCCGGAATGCTTGGCTTGGCAACGGGTCTGCTGGAAAAGGCTAGGCACGGCGACATGCGTCGCGGACGCGAGGTCCACCAACTGGATGTTTCCTATGAAAGCTCACAGGTGTCTTTGCGGACATCCAAGCCAGACGCGTTGTTGATCGCCGGCAGTCGTGCGCCCGATGCGTCGATCCGTGGAGCGGCAGGACAGCCGGCTCGCGTTTTCAATCTGTTGAAGGGACCGCATTGGACCCTGCTAGGATATGAGGTTGGAGGTGGAACTGTTTCATCCAGGCAGGGATTGCATGTGCACACCATCGGAGCTGGCGGAGACTACCATGACGACCAGGGCCATTTCTCTGCTATCTACGCTCTTAAAGCGGGTGATTGGGTACTGGTGCGCCCGGATGGCTATATAGCTGGCACAGCGGCCTCCGATGGCCTCGGAGCTTTGGAAAGCCATCTCTCAGCGGTTGGCGTCGTTTAGCTGCCTCAAACGTTTCCGGTGGCCCGTGGGCCACCGGTTTTCAACGGCTCGGTCACTATCCCGACATCGAACAAAGGCTATAACCCGGCCGCGTCTGCTAGCGGCCTAAGTGTGTAGGGCTACCAGCTGATCGATGCTTTTCTTGGCATCGCCGTAAAACATCCGCGTGTTCTCTTTGAAGAAGAGCGGGTTCTCGATCCCGGAGTAACCGGTCCCCTGCCCACGTTTAGAAACGAACACTTGTTTCGCCTTCCACACCTGAAGTACCGGCATACCTGCGATCGGCGAATTCGGATCCTCTTCTGCAGCAGGATTGACGATATCGTTGGAACCGATGACGATCACCACATCCGTTTCGTGGAAGTCCTCGTTGATTTCGTCCATCTCCAGAACGATGTCGTAAGGCACCTTCGCCTCTGCCAACAGCACGTTCATATGGCCTGGCAGGCGGCCAGCTACCGGGTGGATAGCGAAGCGAACGTTCTTGCCGGCAGCCCTGAGTTTGCGCGTCAGTTCCGACACCGATTGCTGAGCTTGGGCGACCGCCATTCCGTAGCCGGGAACGATGATCACGGAATCCGCGTCGTTGAGTGCGGCCGCGACACCATCCGCATCAATCGCGATCTGCTCGCCAACGATTTCCATCTGCGGTCCCGCCGCGCCACCGAAACCACCAAGGATGACCGAAACGAACGATCGATTCATTGCCTTGCACATTATGTAGGAAAGGATTGCGCCGGAAGAGCCGACCAACGCGCCGACGACGATGAGGAGATCGTTGCCGAGAGTGAAACCAATTGCCGCTGCAGCCCAACCGGAATAGCTGTTTAGCATCGACACGACTACAGGCATGTCCGCGCCACCGATACCCATGATCAGATGGTAGCCGATGAAGAAGGCAAGCAGCGTCATCAACAGCAGCGTCCAAACTCCTCCACCGTTGACGTACATGAGCAGCAGGATGAGTGATAGCACGGCTGCGGCCGCATTCAGGAAATGGCCGCCTGGCAACTTCTTCGCCTTGCCATCGACTTTGCCTGCCAGCTTACCGAAGGCGACGACCGAACCGGTGAACGTGACAGCACCGATAAAGACACCGAGAAAGACCTCTACTTTCATGATCGCAAGCTCGACAGGAGTCTTATGAGCAAGGATTGCCGCAAACCCTGAGAGCGCGGCTCTTCCCGCTTCGTCAAGCGTTCGAACGTGCTCCGCCTCAAGATGGGCGTTGAACCCGATGAACACGGCTGCAAGACCTACGAAGGAATGCAGGGCTGCTACGAGCTGTGGCATCTCAGTCATCTGCACACGGCTTGCAACCAAGGTACCGACTACCGTACCTACGGCGATCATGCCTAAGATGATCGCCCAGTTACCAACACCCGGGCCGAAGATGGTCGCAACAACGGCAAGCGCCATTCCGACGATGCCATACCACACAGCTCGTTTGGCGCTTTCCTGACCAGAGAGGCCGCCCAGAGATAAGATGAATAGAACCGCGGCAGCGATATAGGCTGCCGAAACAATACCGATCGTCATGTTGAATCCTACCCGATCAAGACTTCTGGAACATGGCGAGCATGCGCCGTGTCACAAGGAACCCACCAACGATGTTGATGGTGGCGACGAGCACCGAGAGAGCCGCCAGCACCACGACGAGCCAACTGCTAGACCCGATCTGCAACAAAGCGCCAAGGATGACGATGCCGGAAACTGCGTTTGTTACGGCCATCAGCGGCGTGTGCAATGAGTGCGACACGTTCCAGATCACCTGGAACCCAATGAAGCAGGCAAGAACGAAAACGACGAAGTGCGCCATGAAGCTTGAAGGCGCAAACGCTCCGACCAGGAGGAGAAGCGAGGTGCCTACGAGAAGCAGAAAACCTTGGCTCTTCGTTTGAGCTTTGAATGCCGCGACTTCGATAGCACGCTTCTCTTCAGGTGTTGGCTCCTTGTGTTTCTCACGAGGTTTTTGCGCTGCGATCGCTTGGATTTTGGGCGGCGGTGGCGGGAAAGTGATTTCGCCTTGATATGCGACGGTCGAGCCCCGGATCACGTCGTCGCTCATGTTGTGGACGAGCTTACCGTCCTTCGCAGGCGTTAGATCCGTCATCATGTGTCGGATGTTGGTCGAATAGAGGGTCGATGACTGTGCCGCCATGCGGCTGGGGAAGTCGGTGTAACCGACGATGGTGACGCCGTTCTCCGACACCACCTTCTGATCGGCGATTGTAAGGTCGCAATTGCCGCCACGTTCTGCAGCAAGGTCGATGATAACCGAGCCAGGCTTCATGGCTGCGACCATGTCCGCCAACCACAGTTTCGGTGCATCCCGACCCGGAATCAACGCGGTGCTGATGACTATGTCGATCTGCGGCGCGAGCTCCCGAAACTTAGCAAGCTGCTTTTCGCGGAACTCCGGCGATGACGGAGCAGCATAGCCGCCCGTCGCTGCACCGTCTTGTTGGCTTTCGTTGAAATCAAGGAAAACAAACTCGGCACCCATCGACTCGATTTGCTCGGCGACTTCCGGGCGCACGTCGAATGCATAGGTGATAGCGCCAAGAGAAGTCGCAGTGCCGATCGCGGCGAGGCCGGCGACTCCCGCTCCGATAACCAGAACCTTGGCTGGCGGAACCTTGCCTGCCGCCGTTACTTGGCCCGTGAAGAAGCGGCCAAAATTGTTGCCCGCTTCGATAACTGCACGGTAGCCCGCGATGTTTGCCATCGAGGAAAGCGCGTCCATTTTCTGGGCCCGCGAGATGCGCGGTACCATATCCATGGCGATCACGTTTGCGCCGGTTGCTTTTGCCTGCTCCACCAGGTCTTTACTCTGGCCGGGGTAGAAGAATGAGATCAGCGTCTTGCCAGGCGTCAATCTAGCGAGCTCGTCTTTTTCAGGAGGACGGACCTTGGCCACGACATCGACGGCCTCGAACAGGGCCGCAGCGGTATCGACCAATGTTACTCCTGCCGCTCGATAAGCATCGTCGGAGAAGCCCGCCGCCTTGCCAGCGCCCGCTTCAAGAAAACAAGCGTATCCGATTTTCTGCAGTTGCGTGGCACTGTCAGGCGTCATCGCGACGCGTGCCTCACCGGCAGATATCTCCCGCGGCGTCCCTATTCTCATATCTCTCCCCTATTGCTCCAGTCAGTCCGCCGTCCAGCCGCCATCTACAAGCAAAGCTGATCCGGTAATCATTGCAGCTGCATCTGACGCCAGGAATGTCACTGGCCCCATAATGTCTTCAAGCTCCCCGATGCGTCCGAGCTTGATCTTCTCCTCAATCCAGCGAACCCGTTCGGGATTGGCAAAGGTCTGCTCAGCCAGCGGAGTGCGAATGAACGTTGGGCATATGGTGTTGACCCGAATCCCGTGTTTGCCCCACTCGATCGCCATGGACTTCGTGAAGCCCTCGATGGCGTGTTTGGTGGCGCTGTAGACCGCCCTATCGATCCCGCCGACATGAGCCATCTGCGAGGAAATGTTGATAAGCGAGCCAGGCTTCCCTGCAGCGATCAATTTCCGTGCGACTGCTCGAGTAACGAAGTAGGCACCCCGGACGTTAATACCCATGACGGTGTCGAAATCCGTCAATGTGGTTTCAAGCGCAGGGCCGTGACGTGCGAGCCCTGCACTATTTACCAAAACGTCGAACGGGGAGCAGGCCTCGATGGCCTGCTCCGTTGCCGCAATGTCTTGGACGTCGAGGGAGAGCGCGGTAGCAGCCAAGCCCACCTTCACCAACTCCTCGACGGTCCGCTCCAATTTGTCTGCCGAACGGGCCGCAAGAGTGACCTGCGCGCCCGCTTCGGCCAGAGCGACTGCCGCTGCCATGCCGATTCCAGATGACGCACCAACCACAAGTGCTGACTTCCCGTCTAAGCGGAACGATGGCGTCCTTGGCAGCGACGGGGCACTCATTCGGCGGCCTGCCCATAACCGACGTTGCGACCACCGTAGCGTCGAACGCGGACGTTGCACTGCTCGGCATGTCCCACGAAACCTTCGAGGATGCACAGACGCGATCCATACGCGCCGATCATCGCCGCAGCTTCGTCGGTCAGAACCTTCTGGTAGCTGTGCGTCTTGAGGAACTTGCCGACCCACAGGCCGCCAGTGTAACGCCCGGCCTTCTTGGTCGGCAGCGTGTGGTTCGTACCGATGACTTTGTCACCGTTGGCGACGTTTGTCCGAGGACCGAGGAAAAGAGCACCGTAGCTGTGCATATTCTGGAGGTACCAATCATCGCGATCGGTCATGACCTGAACGTGCTCGCTAGCGATGTCATTCGCGACGTCGAGCATCTCTTCGTGTGTATCGCACACGATGACTTCGCCATAATCTTCCCAGCTGCGGCGCGCCGTATCGGCGGTTGGGAGAATACCGAGAAGCCGATCAATCTCAGCCAAGGTTGCTTCAGCCAGCTTACGGCTGTTAGTAAGAAGAACAGCAGGCGAATTATAGCCGTGCTCCGCCTGCCCAAGGAGGTCAGTTGCGCAGATTTCAGCATCCACCGTCTCGTCCGCGATGACCATGGTTTCGGTGGGGCCCGCGAAGAGATCGATACCAACGCGACCGTAAAGTTGGCGCTTGGCTTCGGCAACGAAGGCGTTACCAGGACCGACGAGCATGTCGACTGGCTTGATCGTTTCGGTGCCAATCGCCATAGCACCAATCGCCTGAATACCGCCCATCACATAGATTTCATGTGCACCGCCAAGTTTCATGGCGGCGATCACGGCCGGGTTCGGCTCGCCCTTGAATGGAGGGGTTGCAGCGATAATGCGAGGCACGCCTGCTACCGAGGCCGTAGCTACCGACATGTGAGCGGAAGCGACCATCGGGAATTTACCGCCTGGGATGTAGCAACCTACGGATTGAACCGGGATGTTGCGGTGTCCGAGGATGACGCCCGGGAGCGTTTCGACTTCGATATCCAACATGGAGTCGCGCTGGGCCTGGGCGAAATTGCGGACCTGCGCCTGCGCGAACTTGATGTCTTCCATGTCCCGCGCGGAAACCCGGTTCATGAGCGCTTCGATTTCGCCTTCACTCAGGCGGAACGACGCCGGCGTGTATTTGTCGAACTTCTCCGACAGTTCGCGGACGGCCGCGTCTCCGCGGATCTCGATATCATTGAGGATACCTTCGACGGTTGCGCGAACCTTAGCATCGTCTTCGGAGCGGGCCTGTTCGGGTTTGCCGCGTTTCAGATAAGTGATTGCCATAAGAGTGTTCTCCCTTTCGAGCGCGAGGATATGGTGATAGAAGGGGATTGCAAGTTTTCAGCGCTCCAGTGAAAAATTTTCAGGCCTCCTATGAAACCGACCGCCAAAGAAGTTGCCCACGCTGCGGGGGTGTCATTGTCCGCAGTATCGAGGGCATTTACGCCGGGAGCATCGCTGGATCCTCAAAAACGAAGGCAGATTCTCGCGGCAGCCGAGGCAATCGGCTACATCAGTCCCGCCCGCCGCACGGCCGAGGCAATTGCGGCAAACACGGTCACTCTTGTGGCAGGCGATCTTCTCAATCCGTTTTATCCGATGGTTCTCGATAGGCTCGCTAAGCAGCTCCAGCTATCCAACAAACAGTTGCTCGTTTATGCGTTACCCGCTGGCCAGGATACCGACGCCATAACCGAACAGATCCTAGCGGCGCGGCCAGCCGCGGTGATTGTCACGTCGGCTTCGCTTTCCTCCGGCATGGCGCGCGCGTGTAGGCAACATCAGATCAAGGTTGTTTTGCTCAATCGCATCCAAAGAAACATCAAAATAAATTGCATCGCCTGCGATAATTACGGCGGGGGGCAGGACGTTGCACGTCATTTCATAACGACGGGGCGCAAGCGAATTGGGTTCATCGGGGGCATCACGAACACCTCGACCCATGTCGAACGGTCTCGCGGATTTAAGGATATGTTGCGAGAGGCCGGGATGACCGTTCACGGGGAGGCAGTCGGCAATTTCTCCTACCACGGAGCGTACGCAGCGGCGACATCACTCCTTTCAGGAAGCGGCTCGCCAGATGCCATTTTCTGCTGCAACGACATTATGGCGCTCGCTACCATCGACGTTGCAAAGGAGCGGGGTCTGAAAATCGGTGAGGATGTTGCAGTTATCGGCTTCGACGGTATTCCGATGGCTTCCTGGACTTCTTACCAACTGACAACAATCCAGCAGCCGGTTGATCGGATGATCCGGGAAGCTCTGGACATGATCAACGACGACACCGTTAGGCCCTCAGACGACGGTTCAGTACGTGTCATACCAGGCAGCTTAGTCGTTAGAACTAGCGCTTGATGGGTCGGTCGCCGTTAGGACGACACCGGCGGTCACATCCAGCCCAAAAGGCCGAACCATATGTAATCGATTGGCAACAGGACTAGAAAGGTGATCGCTGCAAGAGCAATTCCGAGACGCACAGCCGCCATCATGGGTACTTTCCCCATCCCTATCGCCACAACAATCGGAGACGCTTGGTACGGAAGCAGCGGGGTAGAGAAGCCGATCACCTGAATCATCAAAACCGTGAGCAGAGGCAACCCTGAAGCCGATGCTAAGGAATTGGCTAGTGGCGTGAAGAGTGCAGGGACACCGTTCGCTGTCACAATGAAATTTAGCGCCGTCGTGATGCCGACGATCGAAGCAAAGCTCAGGAACGATGCTGAGGGATCAAGCGGCGCGAACCTCAACAGCGCCGTTCCAACGACCGTACCCAAACCACTCTGGCCTGCTAAAGCCGCAAGGCCAAGAATCGCAGCAACGTAGATGGCAGTACGGTGGTTGACGTCCTTGCCAAATTCCTCACCGCTGACGAAGCCGACCTTCGGAAGCAGACAAATGCAAGCTGCGAAAAGCCCGACCCAAGCGGGCGCTATGCCATGTATCGAGTCTGTAAACCACAGAACAAGTGTGGCCATCAAGATTACTGCAAGTCGCTTTTCAGGCGGCGAAAATGGACTGGCGGGTTCCAGCTCTGTCGCCATGTCGGGACTATCCCGGAATAGGATCAGGACGCATACCGATAATGCGATCCCCTTCAGGACACCGAGAACCGGTGCATGAAGCAAGAGATATGGAACGTAAGAAAGATGCAAGCCGTAGTTGGCTTCGATCGCGCCGGCCATCACGAGGTTGGGGACATTCGCCGGTAGGATCGAGGCCGAGAGCTGGAAGGTGCCAAATCCCACGGCCAATGCCAATCCGGTTCTACCGGCGCGTCCTTGTTTAAAGCCCGTGCGGTCTGCTAGCGCCAAAACGATAGGCATTAGAAGTGCGATGCGGCCCATGTTCGACGGCATGACGAAGGCCAGCGCGTAGCTCAGTCCCACTGTGCCGAATACCATGCGCGGATAGGAACTGGCTAAGCGCGCAGCGAGAACCCGAGCAACTCTGGCCGCTAGCCCGGTTTTTGCGATCGCGATGCCGATCACGTATCCACTTACCACCAACCAAAAGGCCGAGGAGGCAAAGCCTGAAAAGACGACAGAGGCTGGCGCGACAGCGAAGATCATCGCGAAAGTGAAAAACAGGAGCGCAGTCAGGTACTCTGGTAGCTTTCCAGTTGCCCAAAGACCGACGGTCGTCGCAATAAGCGCGGTGACTATTAGAAGGTTCGTGTCCACGATTTGCCCCAGTTTGTCGGCTTAAAGTGAATTGGAGTTTAGCGGCTAATCACCCACATTTTGCCCTCCCATGCGCACGATCTGCATATCCAGCAGATCCATTTTATACATAGTAGGACCGCACTTCGCCGCGGCACTTCTCCGATTTGCCTGAGTCGGATCGCACCTGATTGCTGTGCTGACCGCGTCAGTTAGGAAAACGCGATCCTCACCGGAATTCTGATAGCGGGTATGACCGCCTCACAGCTTACGCGATAGTCGTAAGCGATCATCGCGGAAGTCCCGAATGCTCGCTGGCCACTCAATGGTTCTCGCGGCCGCCGTGGCTTTCACCAATACAGCCGATGCGCCGGCTACGCTTCCAGCGGTAAGACCAGCTACCGTATCCTCAAACACGATTGAATGGCGTATGTCGCAACCCAGTCTCGCAGCAGCCAGCAGGTAGCCCTGTGGATCGGGCTTTCCAACCGATACGTCCTCGGCGCTGACAAGGACCGGGGGAACCGGCAAGTTTGCAGCGCCTAGACGCATACGGGCTAGTTCGTCTGATGCTGATGTTACGACTGCCCATTTCGCTGGATCGAGGTTTGAAAGAAGCCTAGCTGCCCCTGGCACCGCCTTGAGGCCATGGGTTCGCTTGAGCTCTTCATTCAGGATCCAAATCGCTTCTTCTTCCGCGTCAAGCCACGGCGCAACTTCTTGGATGACGTCAACGTCTCGTCTTCCGTGGGCAACTGCGATTATCGACGAGTAGTCGAGACCGTGGCTATCTGACCAATCCAGCCAAAGTTGCTCAACGACGGATGTCGAGTCGACGAGCGTGCCGTCCATGTCGAACAAGAACGCGCCATCGGGTTGGATGTCCATGGGCCAAGACACCAAGAAATCGGCCTCCTCAGAAACCACCACGACATACCCCTTTATGGCAAGGGCCGCCCTGTCGCAGCAACAAAGATGGCGTACCACTCTTTCCGGGTCCACCTGGGCACAAACGCCTTCGGGATGTCTTTGATACGTTGAATATCCTGTGTTCCAACGATCGGTATCGGACGCGACGGATGAGCCATCAGCCAGCTGTAGACAACAGCTGCGCGCGAGACGCCCTCCCGCTCAGCCTTTTCGTCAAGTGCCGCCGCGACCGTTTTGCTTCTGTCGTCCTGCGGCGAACCAAGCCTTCCGCCGCCGAGAGGCGACCAGCAGAGAACTGCCAGATTATGCTCCATCGCCTGGTCGAGAACTCCATCGACGATCGGGTCGAGTGCCAGCGGAGAAAACTCCACCTGATGACTGACAAGAGGAAGGTCAAGAAATGCGAGAAGTGCCCTCGTCTGTTCCGTCGTGAAATTCGAAACCCCGACGGATCGAATTTTCCCGGCCTCATAAGCCTTCTGGAGCACCGATGCGATCTCCGCCGGGTGCGTCAGAATATCCGGACGGTGTACCTGCCAGAGGTCGACATAGTCCGTACGAAGGCGAGCCAGCGAACCGTCAATGGCGGACGCTAGATACTCCGCCGAGGAATCATACGTCCCGAAGTCGATGCCGCCCTTTGTCGCAAGAACCATCTTGTCGCGCAGCGATGGGCTTGCCGCGAAGACATCGCCTAGCACTCTTTCCGCCGTGCCGAATGGCTGATCGTCCGGCCTGTAGATGTCGGCCGTATCAAAAAGCGTGACACCCGTCTCTAAAACGGCTTCGATTAGAGACCGTGCGGGATCCCCTTCCCGTTGGCCAAACCGCCACATACCCCACGACATCGAGCTGACGGTGATGTCACTTTTTCCAAGCTTCCGGAATAGCGGCGGAGTGTGCAGGTCGCTCATCTGGCTTCCGTTCCTCAATTTTTGGTCATATAGAAGGCGCGCTCGGCCGGACTCCCGTTTCCGAGTTTCTTGGCGTACGCCTCGACCTTCTCGATCGCAGTTCCCATCGAGCCGAATAGACCCTCGAGCTGACTGGTATAGGCACCGATCGCCGGCGCCTTGTAATCGAAGGAGATCGACGCGACATCGGGTTCCCCCGCTCTCGGAAATCTCTTCAGCGCTTCCTGCGTGGAGTCATATTCCGGCCACGGGTAGCTTTGCATGGCATAAGGGATTTCTTCGTAAAGCATGATTTCCGTGTTCGGGATATCATTCCGGAGGCTCACAAGGGCGTCTCTTACCTGAATGTGGTCGACGTTGCCGCCGACGCCCAAAGGCGCGTAAACAGTAGTCCAGTGCCGCGACTGGAACATGCGCTGCAGTGCTTTCCGGATGAGTTCTTTGACATTGCCGTCCCACTCAGGGGTCGACTTCGCGAACAGCTCGAGATTGCTCATATAAAACTCTCCACCGTCGCCCCTCCGGTAGATGGCATCCAACAATCCGGCGTTGATGTATTGGCAGCGTAACGTTCCCATCGCCGCTACTTCTTCCTGGCGACGGACCTGATAGCTTGCGGCACCATTGCTCCATTCTTTATGGTAGTGCTCAGCTAGAGGGGACAGTCCTTCTTCCGGTGGGTCCGCCGTGAATATGTTGAGCACAAGTACATCGTCGCCATTGGCGATGTCGCGAGATATGCGACCGCCGCAGCTGAGGGCCGCGTCATCTAGGTGGGGGGAAACGTAGAGGCGACTTGCCATCTCACACCAACTCCATGTTCTTTCCGTGAGCAGCGTCAAATAACATGACCCGCTGGCTTTTTGCCTTCAGTGAAATTTTTTCACCGCGGGCAGGCAATGCCGTCGCCGGCAGCCTAGCTACGATCGTTGCAGTCTTGCTTAGGCTTTCGAGTTTTTGCTCACCGAACCGCCAATCATAGGGCACACAAGGCGCGTCGATTTGAACCTGGACCGCGATGTCGTCACCAAGGAGCTCACTGTCTTTCACGGTGCCTGAAAGCTCGGATCCGTTTCTCCCGATTTCGAAGTCCCCTGGCCGCACGCCAACAATTACCTGCTTACCGACAGCGGCCCTCAGTAGAGGTGCGAGACGATCCCCACTTTCAAAATCGAAATAGCCGCTACCAACGGAAACTCGAAAATCGCTACCCTTACTCTCGACGGCTCCCAGCATCATGTTCATGCTGGGGCTTCCGACGAAGCCAGCAACGAACACGTTCGCCGGACGGCGATACATCTCTGCAGGGCTGGCAATCTGCTGGAGGTTCGTCGACATCGTTTCCGTCAACGGACGCAGCACAGCAACTCGTGTACCGAGCGTCATTGCCTCCGTCTGATCGTGTGTAACGTAGATGGTGGTGATACCAAGCCTGCTGTGAAGGGCGCGAAGTTCTGCGCGCATGTCGACACGAAGCTTTGCGTCGAGGTTCGACAGTGGTTCGTCCATGAGGAACACACTAGGCTCACGAACGATCGCACGACCGATCGCAACACGCTGTCTTTGGCCGCCCGAGAGTTCTTTCGGCTTCCTATCAAGCAGATGGCTCAGGCCGATCGAGGCGGCGACTTCCTTTACGCGCCGGGTACGCTCTTCCTTTTTAACGCGACGAAGCTTCAGCGGGAAGCCGATATTCTCCGCAACCGTGAGCTGGGGATACAACGCATAATTCTGAAAGACCATAGCCATCCCGCGCTCGCGAGGCTGCACGTCGTTCAGGACTTTGCCATTCATCGACAAATCTCCGGAACTGATGTCCTCGAGACCACCGATCATCCGCAGCAGTGTTGACTTTCCGCATCCGGACGGACCGACAAGAACGAGAAATTCCCCGGATTCAACGGAACAGTTGATATTTCGAAGTACCTCGTGGACGGAATACTTCTTAGCGACTTGCTTCAGCTCGATCTGACTCATTTTCGATAACCTACTTAACGCTTCCCGCCGTCAGCCCGGACATGAAGAACCGTTGGGCGAAGAGGAAGACAACGATGATTGGGAGGACTGCCAGGGTATTAGCCGCCATGATCAAGCCCCATTGATTGGTGGTCTGCTCTGATTTCATCGTGGCAACGCCGACCGTGACGGTTCGCAGCTCGGTCGCGTTAATGGAAACTACAGGCCACAACAGATCGACCCACTGAGCCATGAATGTCGTGATCGCCACGACCGCCAAGGCAGGCTTTACCAGCGGGAGGATGACCCGCCAGTAGACGTCGAACATAGTTCCGCCATCCATGATGGTGGCTTCGTCCAATTCTTCCGGGATCTCACTGATCGCCTGACGCAGAAGGAAAATTCCAAGCGGGTAGGCAAGATATGGGAGGATCAGAGCCCAGAGCGAATTTAACAGACCAGCTTCTTTCAGAAGCAGGAACCGCGGTATCATCGTCACGGCTACGGGGACCATCATTGTGGCAATGACAAGTCCGAACAGCAAATCCTTGTAGCGGAACTTCAAGCGAGCAAAAGCGAAACCAGCCAGTGAATCGATGAAGAGTTTGAGTATTGTCGTGGAGACCGCCACGATCGCACTGTTGGTCAGCCACTTTAGAATGTTGCCTTCCGAAATCAGCTTGACGTAGTTGCCAATGGTGGGCTCGGCCGGAATAATCCGACCGGGTTCGCTAAAGATCTGGGTGGCGTTCTGAAACGACAGCGAGATCATGAATGCGATCGGGTAGATCACCAGACCGGCCATCGCGGCCAACACAAGGTACCCGAATATTTTGCCGATTTTCATCGCTTTCGCCTTTCCTTACATTTTCCGAAAGAGGCGAAACTGCACGAACGTGAGAGCTCCGATGGCGATGAAAAGCAAGGTTGCCATGGCCGAAGCACGCCCGATCTGATCGTATCGGAAAGCATTTGAGAAGATGTACCAGGCAACTGACTCGGTCGCGCCAGCGGGGCCGCCGCCTGTAACCACGAAGATCGAGTCGAAGACCTGTAGATTGAAGATCGTCGCGATAACGACGCAGAAGAAGATCGTTTTACGGAGGTTGGGCAACGTCACGAACATGAACTGCTGGAAGTCCGTTGCCCCGTCCATCTTGGCCGCTTCGTAGAGTTCGCGCGGAATCGCCACGATGCCCGCCATGAATGTGATCATGTAAAACCCGATACCCCGCCACAGTTCGACCAGAACAATCGAGGCAGTTGCCGCGGAGGCACTGCCTCGCCAGACGGGTGGCACCAAGCCAAGCGACTTGAAGCCCATGTTTATGAGACCGATTTGGGGATGAACCATGAAGGTCCAAAGCACTGCCAAGGTAGCCATCGGCATAAGGTTCGGCAGGAACAGGAGCGCACGAAACGCATTCGCACCCCGTACCCAGCTCTTGGTGACCAGAAGTGCCAATAGCAGCGAAATCAGCAATACCGTTGGAATGATCAACACGACATAAGTGATGGTGAAGAGCATTGCTCGCACAAACGCACGGTCGTGAAATGCGTCGAAATAACTATTCAGGCCATTGAATTCTAGTCCGCCGATGAGGCCTCCGCGATGCAGCGATAGCCAAAGCGTTTCTGCAAGAGGATACGCCATGAAAATCGCGAACATCGCGAGAAAGGGGCCCAGGAAAGCCAGTGCGACTAGAGTGGATGAGCGACTGTTTTTCACAGGAGACCCTTTCTCACTTTCAGTTTTCAGCTACTACTTGATGATCGCCTGCATCGCTTGCTGTGCGTTCTCGCTGGCTTCTTCCGGCGTCACCTGGCCGGTAAGGGCGCCTTCGATCTCACGGAAGAAGACGTCGATCAGTTCCTGACCCTTGGGCACGATCGGGACGTTCTTGTTGTACTGCATGCCAGCAAGGAACTGCTTCTCCTCAGGCTTGTCGGCGAAGAGGGTCGTGTCCGTGCGTGCAGGATACAAACCGACAGCGCCGAGGTACTTTTCAGTGTTTTCCTTCGACGTGATGAACTTCATGAATTCGAAAGCTTCATCCTTGGCCTTGCAATCCTTGGACAGAGCAAAGAAGCCCCAGTTCCCGAAATTGGCTTGGAGTGCCGGGCCCTTGGGTGCGCGAACGATTCCGTAATGAAGGTCTGGTGCCTGAGAGCGCAGCGTACCGAGGTACTCTGCAACCATGTTGTCCATGGCCATCCCCCCGCGGACAAACAGATCTTCGCCTTCGAGGTGCGTATAGGAGCCAACAGGCGCGACCAAGCCCTCATCGAAGAGGCTCTTGACGAACTTCAGCGCGGCTACGGCTTCGGGGCTATTCGCAGCTGGCGCTTTTTGATCCTTGGTGAGCAGATCCCCGCCCATTGACCACAGGAACGGGAGGTAGCCTTGGAAACCGCCACCGGCGAAGCCACCCGTCGGGATGTTCGCAGGAACTTCAACGCCCGCGTCCTTCAGGGCCTTCAAAGTGTTCTTGAAGTCGTCGAATGTCCAATCGTCCTTCGGATAGGCAACCTTGGCCTTGTCGAAGATATCCTTGTTGTACATCCACATCGTGGGCGCGCCAGCGAAGGGAATCCCGGCCTGGATGCCACCGAAGTTGGCCGCCTTCCAGTTCGGGCCGTATCCATCCTTCACCTGGTCAGCGTATTTCGCATCGCTCAGGTCAACCAGTTTATTCCCGAAGATAAAGGAGGTGCCGTAAGAATCCGGCATGTACGAAACGCATGGCGGGCTGTCGCTGGCGAAAGCAGACGAATACTGCTCCTGCCACGTGGCCCAAGGCGTCACAACGTGTTCGATTTTTACGTCGGGGTGCTGCTTCTGAAATTCATCGATGATCGGCTGCCAGAGTTCCGCTTCCTGGGCATGATGCGGAGCCTTCCAGAACGTGACTACTTTCGCAGATTGCGCAAACGCCGACGAGTACGTCAGCGATGCCGCGCACGCGAGCAACACGACCATTCTCCCGTGAGTACGAAGATTTTGTTTATTTGCATGCATGTTATGCACTCCCCTTTTCTTCGAGCTAGTTGTCTGCCTTTGCAGGCGTGTAACGGCCTGACATCTGTCGGAGCCGAACCATCGTCAGGCATGCGCGCGCCTCACCAGCAACGAATGTGAGAGGTCTCACAATCGCTTTGGCGTGCACTGCAGGCTTGAATTCTTTAGATCAGGTACGAGCGGCGCTACCGCAGGTTCTCTGCTTCATAATTGACCGTCCAATCTTCCGGCGGCTTGGGGCCCCAGATGTAGAACGAGTCCTCGGCTTCATGATCGGCCGCCTCCCAGTTCTGCTCAACCGGGATGTAATCCATGTCGCAGGAGTACTCGCTGTAGCTTCCCCATGGGTCTTGAACGTAGTGGAAATAGTTCGACCCGAGGACGTGGCGGCCCAAGCCCCAACCTTTCGAGTAGCCCTTGTCGGCCATCTGCATTGCACCCATACCGATGTCATTGACGCCGGAAACATCCCAGCTGCAATGATGAAGTCCGGGCGCATCGGAGCGGGCAAATGCGATCATGTGATGATCGCTCCCATGTATGCCATGCATGAACGCGATATCGTTCCCGCTCCGGTCTGACAGACGCATTCCGAGGACGCGATGATAGAACGTGATGGCCGCCTGCACATCGCGGGTGAACATCAAGCAGTGCGCCAGACGGGTGGGAGACACGTTTGGCCTTTGACTGTTCTTGGGTGCGCCGGGAACGCCAGCGGGCGTCGAAGTGAAAGTCGCGGACTGCTTCTCGTCGGGTGAGCTCTTAGGCATAGCCTTCAGCTCGATGAACATTCCGTCTGGATCCTGGAACCACAGGCCGTTGGATTCCATTCCAAGCGGAGGATCAAGGAGCTTGACCCCGCAATCCTCGACATGACGCTTGAAGAGCGCAACATCGTCTTCAAATATGCCGAACGAGAGGTGATGGAGTTGCTTCTGGCTACCCTCGACAAGAACCCCCCATTGCTCTTGCCGACCGAATGTGTGTAGCGCCAACCGATCGCCAGCAGCTCGCGTGTCGAGGCCGAAAGACTTATAGAACTGGTCAGCAGTGCTAAGATCCGGCACCGTAAGTGCGAAGTGGTTCAGCGAGTGAACGCCGAGCTCCCCCGGCCTACGGTTCGGTTGATACTGATGCTTGATCTGTGTCATGGCGATCTTCCTCCTCGACCGGCCGACTAAATCTCGTCTACGACGTGATTTTCCAGCGTGCCAATTCCTTCGACCTCTACTTCGACGACATCGCCCGGCTTCATGTAAAGCGGAGGCTTCCGCGAATGACCGATGCCTGCGGGCGTGCCTGTGATAATAAGATCGCCCGCCTCAAGCGCCAAGGCTTCGCTCACCGCCGCTACGAGGTTCTCGACGCTGAAAATCAGATTGTCCGTGTTTGACGACTGCACCACCTCGCCGTTTAGCCGAGTTTCCAGCTTGAGGCCCTTTGCGCCCTGCGGAAGCTCGTCTGCGGTGACGAATAGCGGCCCCAGCGCGCCGGTATTCTCGAAGTTCTTACCCAGCGTCCACTGAGGCGTACGATGCTGATAATCCCTGACTGAGCCGTCATTGAAGATCGTGTACCCGATAACATGATCGAGAGCATTGCTCTCCGCGATATAGCGGCCTGGACGACCGATTACCGCGACGACCTCGCCTTCATAATCGAGCGCCTGCGACACCTTGGGACGTACGATTGCTGCCTTGTGGCCAATCAACGTGGAGCCAAAACGCGGGAAAATCGTTGGGTGATCCGGCTGCTTGTAGTGCGTTTCTGCGGTATGATCGGAGTAATTGAGCCCAACACAGAGGACCTTGTTTGACTTACTGAAAGGCGGCAGAACCCGGACCTCCTGCAGCGCTACGGCAGGCGCACTAGAGAGCACTTTCGCTGCATCTGCGAGCGCACCGTCGCCCTTTTTCACCAGAGCGTCGAGGTCACCAGGATAATTGGTATCCGTCTCGAGCAAACCCTTGGCACCGCCGGCATTGTCTACCAGCGCGATACCGCGAACGTCGTTTTTCGAAAAGATTGCGAAGCGCATTATAGATCTCTCGCCTTTGAACTGAAATCTTGATATGCTAGGAATATCTATTCGTCAACGTAAAATATATTTTTTGCGACAATCTCGCAAGAATTAGGGAGCACCATGGAGCAGAAACTTATGAACGTGGGGGAAGGTGCGAAAAGCGCCACCATGGCCGAGACGGCATATAATCTGCTGAAGGCGGATATCCTCACGTGCCGTCTCCGGCCTAACGCAAAACTGCTGATCGGACCCCTGACGGAAGAGCACGGCATTAGCTTGAGTGGCGTTCGGGAAGCTCTGTCCCGTCTGACCGCAGAAGGCTTTGTCCTCGCAGAACCTCAAAAGGGATATCGGGTTGCCCCGGTTTCAACCTCGGATCTCAAGTATTTGACTGCCGCAAGGATCGATATCGAGAACCTGTGCCTGGTGAAGTCGATCGATCTGGGTGGAGTTGAGTGGGAGACTGCCGTCGTGGCAACGTTCCACCGTTTGTCGCGCACCCCGTATTGGGAAGAAAACGCGGACGGCAAAAAAAACCTGAACCGTGAATGGTCCAGCGCTCACAGTGCTTTCCATGAGGCACTTGTGTCAGGAGCGAACAATCCGTGGCTAAGTTGGGTTAGAAACACACTGTATCTTCGCAGCGAGCGATACCGCTGGCTGTCCGTGCCACTCTTCGATGCGGAACGAGATGTTGCATCGGAGCACAAGGCTTTGAGTGATGCTTGCCTTGCCCGAAATGTAGACTTGGCTACCAAGTTAATGGGTGAGCATCTCAACCTGACAACCAAAATAATTCTCGATGGTTTGGACAAGGCCCCTAACTGGGGTGACTGATAATCGGCGATCTTCGGGCATGGCTCGCGGTTCGCCATACCATTGCCTACCCGGCCGTTCCCGCCTCGATGGCAAAATTGCCTATCGCCGACCATTCCCTCCGAAGAATGGTCGGCGATTTGCTTACATGGATTGTCGATCAAACAGCTACGCTTCGCTGGGTTAGAACTCCTGCCAATCCTCCACTGGGACTTTGCCGGCGGCGGTTGCGCTCCGGGCAGCGAAGGACCGGGTGGACACCACATGAAGCTCCGGGCGTGTCGTTGCGGGTGTTGCCATTTGGGTTGCCACCTCGCGGAGGCCCGAGGTTTGCGCTGTTGCTGTATCCGGAAGCTTGAAGCGCGCGACCAGGGTGCCAAGTTTTCCCGACTCGCCGGCGAGCGTGTTCGCCGCAGCCGTGGCTTCCTCAACCATTGCCGCATTTTGTTGCGTGGTCTGGTCCATCTGATTTACCGCAGCGTTTACCTGGCTAAGACCCGAAGATTGCTCATTTGCCGACGTTGCGATCGCCTCCATATGCTGGTTCATTTCCGCGATGAACCGACCAATCGTGGCCAACGCGTCTCCAGCGTCTCTCACAAGCCTAACGCCTTCCCCAACTTCAGATCCGGAGGTCTGAATCAGA
The DNA here is from genome assembly GCF_018873185.1 of Rhizobium sp. X9. Classification (NCBI taxonomy): domain Bacteria; kingdom Pseudomonadati; phylum Pseudomonadota; class Alphaproteobacteria; order Hyphomicrobiales; family Rhizobiaceae; genus Rhizobium; species Rhizobium sp. X9. Next base: position 231,339 of record NZ_CP071312.1, read on the forward strand.
TCCTTTATTTCTCTTGCAGCGCGCGCGGATCGTTGCGCGAGTTCGCGAACCTCTTGTGCAACGACAGCAAAGCCCTTGCCCGCCTCGCCTGCCCGCGCCGCCTCAACGCCGGCATTAAGGGCAAGAAGATTTGTCTGGAAAGCAATCTCGTCGATAACGCCTATGATACTTGAGATCTGGCGCGAGCTTCCCTCGATTTTACGCATCGCTTCCTCAGCATGTCCAACGACGTTAGTCGATTTGACAGCGGACGCATTCGCCTTCTCGGCTAACGCTCTCGCTTCATCGGTCCGCTTAACCGAATTGCTGACGTTAACCGTGATTTGATCGAGAGCTGCGGCGGTCTCTTCAAGTGACGCCGCTTGTTGCTCGGTTCGCTTCGAAAGATCGTTGGTTCCAGAGGCGATTTCGCGCGTACCACCGTCGAGGGTCGCTATGGAGTAAGAGACTTGCATAAGCGTCGTCCCGAGTTGGACCACAGACTGATTGAAGTCGTGGCGCAGAGTTTCGAATTCGGTCGAGAAAGGTTCGGTCAATTGGAACGAAAGATCGCCGCCTGCGAGACGACGCAGCCCTTCTGCCAGTCCAGATGTCGCCACTCTAAGGCGTTCGGCAGCATCGGCCTCTGCCCTTTCCTGAGTTCTGACTCGATCGGCTTCCGACCTCGCACGAGCTTCCTTTGCTTCCGCCTCCAGGCGATTGTTGGAGATGGCTGCCTGTCGGAAGACCTCTAACGCAGCCGCTATATCGCCGATCTCATCGTTGCGACCACGGGAAGGGATATCGATTTCGACATCACCCTCAGTTAGCTTCGCCATGACTTTCGTCATCCGAGACAATGGCCGAGCAATGGCCAAAGCTCCGCAGACAGCGACTCCGATACCGATTAGCACCGTGATTGCCAGCGCGATTATAGTCGAGAGCTTGCCAGCCGCGGTTCTTTCCAGTGCGACGGCACCCTCATTGGCGGTGTCTTGCGCCACGTCATCCAAGGCTTGCTGCAGTGTCTCACCAGCCTTGTCATATGCTGTCAGGGCGTCACCATAGAATGTTTCGCGAGCGCGAGCGGTATCTCCTGACGCCAACATCTTCTGGACATCGCTCCACCTTGAAAGCGTCGTGGTCCAGTGTTCTTGAAACGATGCAAGAAGTGCCTTGTCGGCATCATCGACCGCCAAAGATCGATACTTCTCGATGTTGTCGTTGATCTCAGCCGTAACTTTTTCGAGGCGCTTCTGGAATTCCGCCTTCTTTTCTGGACGCGATTGGAGGATCCCTCCCTGATTAATGCGAACGTCTCCGAGATCGGAGTTCAATTGCCCGAGCAAAGCAAACGACGGAACTCGTTGTCCCACAACTCTCGTTACGTCTGAGTTTAGGCTGGCGAACGAATGGGCGGCGAACAATCCTTGCAGCGCTGCGACCGTCACCATAACAACAGACATGCCGCCTAGTAGGTAGGATATTGGTAGTCTCATTCTCGCTCTCTCCCGATAATGATTCGTCCAGACGATGCGCTCGATTGCCCGAGACCCGTACGCAACTGCGGAGGTTTTCTTCCCTTTTGCCTGGCTTGCGAAAGCGAAGCAGACGTCCGCACGCTGATGGGGTTCCGCATGGAATTCTCAAGCTCCCGTCAGATCATTGAGTTGAGAGACCCTGCGGTAAATAAGTTAATTTTTAAGTAAAATACATTTCAAGTAATTAAATATATTTTATTTTGTTATGGGTTCGTTATGCAGAGGTATGTGGCGCGTCAACCTGGCCCAGAAGTCACGTGGCCTACTCATGGGCCTTGGAGGTGCGATTTGCGGCAGACATTAGGGTTTAAGAATCCGACTGAAGGCAGGCAACCGCCGAACGCCCCTATGAACGACGCTTGACATAATAACAACTTATGCGGTTATTCCTCACTCCGGCGCGGACATATGCTTTTCGAGAGGTAATTTACTGTGAGATTTAACATTATTCCGCGGCAGGCGGTCGTGCCGAGAGTCGGGTTAAACGAGGCATATCTTAGGATTGACCACTGGAACGATTATTCGTTCGTTACTCTGTTCGAAATGGAAGTTTTCGACGAAACTGGCGCGCTTCATAAACTCGGTGGCATCAAGATCGGCTTCATAGGTCAAACGATCAAACTGGCCTCGTTTCAAGGTCTCCCCGAACAGTTCCCTGCCCTCGGAGAAGGGTGGTTCTCGCTGGGGCAAGACGTCGAGTTTTACAGGATATTGAGTGAGAACACTTCGGCCGCGTTTCGCACGGAGTTCCTAGCCGCGCTCCGTGATGTCGTCGCACTTCCAGACGAGTTTGATCGCGCCAAGGAAGAAGAAGTTTTCAAGATATCTTTCCTTCGAAGCCTCAGCGTCGCGACTATACAGAACCAGTTTCGTCGCGTCCTACATGGTGGAGCGCCATTAACTGACTACGATTTTGCCTTCATGCGGGCTGAGGACAATTCGATCGGCGCCGTCGATATAAGGTTTACCGTGAAGGCCAACTCAAAACCCAGCACCAACGTGCACGCGATTATAGGCCGAAACGGCGTCGGCAAGACGACGCTTCTAAACAACATGATTGGCGCGATTATCGGACCACCGAACTCCCAGAGCGGTTTCTATATTCCAAATCCGTTCTTTCAAAAGACAGCCATAGCCAACGACTATTTCAGTTGCCTAATTTCGGTTTCGTTCAGTGCATTCGATCCTTTTGAGCCACCGGACGAACGGTCAGATCCGACTTTAGGGACACCCTACTATTACATCGGCCTGAAGGACAAACGAGACAGCCGTGGGCGGCGGCCGCTAAAATCGACCGAAGCGCTGCAAATGGAGTGCGTCGAGAACGTAAACAGCTGCTTTGAAAACGAGCGTAAGAGAATGCGCTGGCTGGCGGCTATCGAGACCTTGGAATCGGATGAGAATTTCGCTCGCCTTGAGTTGAGATCTCTAGCAAAACTGGTCGCCGAGGCGAGGCAACACCAAACATCGCTCCTCGTTAGAAGCATGAGCTCGGGGCATGCGGTTGTTTTGCTAACGATCTCCCGCCTCGTGGCCAAAGTCGAAGAAAAGACGTTGGTCCTTCTCGATGAACCTGAAAGCCATCTGCATCCGCCTCTCCTATCTGCATTCACGAGAGCGCTGGGTGAATTGCTTTCGGATAGGAACGGGGTGGCGATCGTCGCGACCCATTCTCCTGTCGTGTTGCAGGAGATCCCGCGGTCATGTGCGCTGACGATTACGCGATCGCAAAGCTCGATTTCCGTCACGAACCCCACTGTTGAGACATTCGGGGAAAACGTGGGTGTATTGACCCGCGAAGTATTCGGCTTGGAGGTAACCAAATCGGGCTTTCATACCGTGCTCGAGCGAGAAGCAAACAGCGGAAAATCCTACGACGCCATAGTTGCCGAGTACGGCGGCCAGTTGGGCTTGGAAGCAAGAGGAATTTTGAAGGCACTGGTGGCCGACTTCAACGATCGGAGCTATCCCGCATGAGGAAGTTGGATGCGCCGCCATTTGACCCTATGAAAGTCTTTCGCGACAGCGTTGAAGGGCTAAACGACAGCGCACGTAGCCAAAAGTATCTCGCCAACGTGGTTCAATTGACTGCGGCAAACAACAGCTACGAGGTTGCCAATAAATCTGCAAATTGGGTGGGTCTTCCTCGATCGGCACGTGGAAACGGACATGCGCTTGTCGTAGGTACGCTTTCGAAGGTCGACTTTACTGAGCTTTACGACGACGGCATGGTTGGAAGCTCTGGCCGCGCCCGAAAAGTCTACGACGACATCCTGGTGTCCACAAACGGCCATTGTCCGGCATGTGGTGGGCTAGGCACGGCATCTACACTGGATCACTACCTTCCGAAGGCCCATTATCCCGCATATTCCGTTTTTCCGGGCAATCTCGTTCCAAGTTGCAAAGACTGCAACCTTGGAAAGAACGCTCTGCAGATGACTGGCCTTGGAGAGCAACCCCTGCACGCGTATTTTGATGACCCCAAGTTCTTTCGCGAACGTTGGGTGCACGCAGAGGCGATAAGAGAGGATATCATCTCTTTCAGATTTTTTTGCTCACCACCGGCGGGTTGGAGCCAGACGGACAAGGAGCGAGTAATAGGGCACTTCCGTGCTTTTAGCCTCGGACGCCGCTTTCGAAAGGCAGCGGGAGCGGCCGTCGGTCTTCTAATCGATCAGCGAAGGAACACACTAACGAAGCTATCGAAAGACGACTTTCAATTCCATCTGCAACATTCTTCCAATTACCCTTTGGATGATCTGAACGGGTGGTCTCGAACGATGTACGCTTGCTTGGCTGCGACTCCCTGGTTCTACAATGCAGACTTCGCGTCGCCTGCTGGCCATATGCCCGGCATATCAGAAGCAGCGGCATGACGATTGGTCAGATCGGCAAACGTGCGCTCCCACTTCGAGCGTTGGTCTTTACCTTACATCGCGAGCTTTCTGTTGATCACGGACTGACCAAGTTGGCTCGATATATTGTTCACAAAGCAAACGCTCGAGCTGCTATCGAGCACGATAGCGTTTACAATGTGTATTGATCGTGCCACCGCAACAGGAAATGTCAGTGACTAGAGCTGCGACTTCGAAACGACAAAACAGCAGCGATGTTGTGATCGAGGCCCTAAAAGCCTGGGGTCCATCATCTCAGGCGTCCCTATCCCGCTACACGGGACTGTCCCCTGCTTCCATCAACAACATAGTCCAAAGCTTGCGCACGAGTGGCGTCTTGGATGTCACGCGTGCGAATGGCCGCGAGGTCTTGGTCTCGCTGACGGTATCGACAAGCTCGATTGCATCCGTGCGTGTAGGGGCCAAGTCGGTGGAGGCAATGATGTTCGACTTCAAATCGAAGAGGCGGCTGCGTGCCCAACATCACGGAAGTGGCAGTCCCGCAACGGTGATGTCTCTGGTGAATACCTTGGCGTCGGAACTTGGGCAAGCTGCACCGGTTGCGGTCGCCGTTGGCATCGAGGCTCCAATCGAACGAGAAACCGGTGCGGTTGCGCCGTGGGCGTCTACAAGGCTGCCTGAATGGAGAGAGATAAACATCCGCAGCATATTGGAGAACGGATTAGGCCTTCCGGTCGTGGTCGACAACGACGCGAACTTCGACGCCCTTGCTGAGTGGACTTGGGGTGTCGGTCGGCGGGCAGACTGCTTTCTAAACATCACGTGCTCCGAGGGGGTGGGCAGCGGCCTCATTATTGACGGCCGCGTTCACCGCGGCAGCGATGGTATGGCCGGGCAAATTGGGCATACGGTTGTAGAGCAGGATGGCGCGGTCTGCTTCTGCGGAAACCGGGGATGTCTGGCGACGCTAATCTCCGAACGAGCTATCGTTAGCGCCCTGAGTGGATCAGACTCTCCCAAGCCCGACTTGCCTGCAGTAGTTCAGGCTGCAACCAAGGGCGATCCCGCATGTCAGCGTGTGCTTTTTGAATCGGGGCGGCACCTCGGGAGAGCTCTATGCAATGCAGCAAAACTTCTGTCCCCGCGGACAATTTCGATCGGGGGACTGCTAAGCGGCGCTGGAACGTTTGTCCTTGATGGACTGAACTCCAGCATCGAGGTCGCCAGCCTTCGCGCTATCTCTCCGTCAATCGAATTCGCGATCGGCCGGTTGGGTCACCGCTCGAAACTGCTCGGTGGGCTGGCTGCAGCACTCGATGTTAGCGGCCAAGGTGTAAGTGAGTTGGAAAGTTGGATGACTCTTGATGCGGACCCGCGCAACCATTCATAATCTGAATGATTACGCCAAAATCAGTTCGTAAATGGACCTATACTGAACGATACATCTTGCCAGAACGCTATTAGCTATTTATTTCGTCCACCACCGGAGGATTACCATTCATTTTTTGAATGGTGCGGTGGGAGATGAACGATGAATTCTACAGTTTTTGATTCCGCTCCAGGGACGACAAGCGCTCGCGCGCCCTTCGTGCGCTTGAGCATAATGATGTTCCTCGAGTTCGTTGTGTTCGGCTCGTGGTTTGCAACTCTCGGCCTTGTGCTTGCGGCGAACAAGATGCCTGCGATCATTGGCACGGCGTACTCCCTTGCCGCCGTCGCCGCGATCGTATCGCCGTTATTCCTCGGCGCGCTTGGAGACCGCTTCTTCCAGTCGCAACGACTCTTGAGTTTTGTCCACATCGCCGGCGGACTCGTAATGCTCTGCATTCCCGGTGCTGTGGCAGCGGACAACGGTCAGCTCGTTCTACTGTTAATCCTTGCGTACATGATACTGTTCATGCCGACGCTCGCACTCACGAACTCGATCGCCCTCGCGCACCTTCCGGGAAGCGAGCATCTATTCCCGTTTATTCGCGTGTTCGGAACGGTCGGCTGGGTAGTGGCTGGGCTACTCGTTGGATGGCTTGGTTTTTCGGCTTCCACCCATGTCTTCACCGTAGCCGCCGTTGCAAGCTTCGTCCTCGGCGTCTTTTCCCTCGGCCTTCCTTCAACACCGCCGCCTGCCAAAGGTGCGAAGTTCTCTGTGGGCGACGTAATCGGCGCGAAGGCCTTGGTCCTTTTCAAAAACCGAAACTTCTCGGTCCTGATGGTCTGCGCGCTGCTGACTTCGATTTCCTTGGGTGTCTACAACACCTTTGCCTCACCGTATCTGTCCGCGATCGGAATCCAGAACGTTGCTGGCGTTTTGGCTATCGGACAGGCCTCTGAAGTCGTCTTTATCGTCACCATCCCATTTGTTGTCGCACGCTTTGGTATCAAGCGGGCAATCCTGCTTGGCATGGTGATGTGGGGTGCTCGCTTCGGCTTATTCATCATGGCACAAGACGGCCAGTCTTGGTTCGCTATCGCCGCTGTCGCTCTCCAAGGCATCTGCAATGACTTCTTCCTCATCTTGAGCGCCATGTTCATCGACAGGCAAACCCCGCCACAGCTGAAGGCACAGGCGCAGAGCTGGCTCATTCTCGTGGTGTCGGGTTTTGGATCAGGAATCGGCTCGTTTGTCGCCGGGGAAATCTTCGGAGCAAAGGTCGCTCCCAATCTAGCCGTCGGTGCTGAAGCTTGGACGCCTCTTTGGCTTTTCCCGATCGGCTGCGCGGTGGTGACCGCGATCATCTGGACGCTGTTTTTCAAGCCGATCCCGATCCCGCGCGACGATGCGTGACATTCATCGGACGGGAGAGCGTCTCCCGTCCGCCATCTGAAACTCAAGGCATCTGGTGGCCATATGTTCGAGAATTTTCTGATCCGTAAAGACAGCCTCGTGAACGAGGTCCGCGATGGCGAGATCGTCGGGTTCAAGCTGGCCGTACGCAACGCCAACTATCGCGGCTGCTATCTCTCGCTCCACAATGGATACTTCATCGAGGTCGATGGCGAACAGTTCCAAAAAGACGTTCAAAGCTTCGAAATAAATGGGCAGCCCCCCCGTTCCTTCGAGGAGATCAAAACGGCTGTTTGGGAGCACTGGGACTACGATGACGAAGGCGTTCTTCATATTGCCAAGCCAGGTGGAGTTTCTAAAGGAGAGCACACGATACGCTTCCAGCAATCGGTCCTAGCCGCCTACGGCTACCGACCGACGGACGAGGAGTGGGTCAGGAACCCACCGACTCCGGGAACAGGTGCGGGGTCTGACAAAGCGCCCGAGATCGTCACCTACCATGTCGAGCTCAACAAGGAAGGAACTCTCTGATGTCCATCAAGCTGGGCGTTTCCTTCTATAGCTACCAACAATCGCAGTTTTTCAAGGAGTTGAGCCTTGAGGACCAGATCCGCGAGCTGAGCGAGAACCTTCCCGGTGCCGACGGCGTCGAGATCATCGACGAGATGTCGCTCCATTACCCCGATCCCGGCGACGCATTCGTCGAGCAGTGGCACGGATGGATGGATCAGTATAGAACCGTTCCAGTGACGATGGATGTCGGCATGGACGTCCTTCAGTTCCGCGACCATGTCATGACGCATGAGGAGTGCGCCGAACGACTGCGTAGCGATATCCGACTTGCCCATCGTCTCGGGTTCAAGAACGTCCGGGTCCTGTCTACGACACCGCTTGACGTGATGATCCGGGCATTGCCTGTCGCCGAGGAACTCGACATCCGCCTTGGACGCGAGGTGCATCAGCCCATGCCGCTCGAAGGTGCCCAGGTGACCGAGATCGTCGACTTCGTTGAGAAGACCGGACGACACCATCTTGGCATCGTGCCTGACTTCGGCATCTTCCAGTTCCGCCCATCGGAGGTGATGCTCGAGTGGTTCATGCGCCGAGGCGCGAGCCCCGAGGCTTGCGACGCTGCCGTGGATCTCGCACTGGCGCTGCGCGATGGTAACGGCCCCTTCGGATCGATTGATATGGCCTCTCAGACGGCAGGCAACATTCGATCCGATCTCAACGCATTTCTGAAAACGGGCGAATGCAAAAGCGAGCTTCGCGCTGCCTTCGAGGGTACGAGAACCTTTGCCGCAGAGCGCGTCAAGAACCCGACCTTGCTGGATTACGTGGTTGTCGCCGAAGCACTCGTCATCTCGGGAACATCGCCTGACACGCTACGCCAACTCACGAAGCACGTCGTCAGCGTCCACGGCAAATTCAACAATATGTCCCTCGTTGAAGGAACCACTGATCAATACCACGAGCTCTCCATCGATTACGAGAATGCGATGAACGCACTCAAGGATGGTGGCTACGACGGCTACGTGAATTCCGAGTACGAGGGCCAACGCTACTTCCAGGATCAGGGTCGCGAAGATCTGCAGGATGAAGTCGAGCAGGTTCGGAGACATCAGGAAATGCTTCGTCGCCTCGTCGCCTAAGATCGAAACGTGAAGCACCGGGTAAGCACAATGACAGAAATTATTATCAAGCGTCGCACACTGCTGGCAGCCGCAGGTGCTGGCCTGATCGCCGCAGATCAATTCCTCAGCAGCGATGTGTTGGCACAGGAAGGAACAGCCATGAATTCGACAGCGTCCAAAACCATTGCTTTCGTAGGGACATATGGAGACGAACACGGCAAAGGCGGCGGCATCGCTGCCTTCGAAGCTGCCGCAGATGGAAAGTCATTCAATTTCCTCGAGCACGTCGAAAAGCCCGGCGAGGCCGGATATCTAGTATATTCGCCGAAGTTCAAGGCCCTCTACTCGGTCGATGAGCGAAAAACCGACGGCCGTGGACCGAAGGGTCCAGCTGCTGGTGTACATGCCTTCAGCGTAGCAAGCGGAACCGGAAAACTGACGGCATTGAACTCCGTCGTCACGCCAGGCCCTTTTCCAACATATCTCTCTATCCTCGAGAAGGACGCTCGATTGTTCTCCGCCAACCACGGCAGCTTCGAGCATGTCGAGCACATCAAGCAGATGGACGATGGAAGCTGGGGTGTCGAGTATCTCTACGACGACTCCAGTGTGATCATGTACGGCATCGAGGCCGACGGCCGATTGCAGGGCATCGCCGATCTCGCCTTCGTCAAAGGTCACGGACTTGATCCAAACACGTCGCCTCAGGCTGGAGGGCATGGTCAGGCTAGCGCGCATGCCCACTCTGCGGTCGTTGATCCGTCAGGTCGCTGGTTGCTCGTCGGCGACAAGGGCACCGACGAAATTCATGTGTTCGAGATCGGCGACAAGCTCAAGCTTGCAAACTCGTTCAAGATGGCCGAGCAGACGGGCCCCCGCCATATCGTTTTCGCGCCGAGCAATGACCGCTTTTATGCGACGCTGGAATTTGCTTCTGGCATCGCGTCGTTCTCGTTCGACAAGGAAACCGGAACTATTGGCCTTATCGACAAGAAGTCGTCCGTGGCGGATGACTTCAAGGCAGGCAACGAACCAGCTGATCTCCGCCTTCATCCGAATGGCAAGGTTGTCTACCTCAACAACCGAGGTGAGGATTCGCTTGCGTGGTATGCGGTCGCTGAAGACGGAAAACTAGCTCGCAAAGGTCATGTGAAGCTAGCCAAGTCCATCCACCCCGGCCTTGCTGCTCGAAGCTTCTCGTTCGATCCTTCGGGTGCCTATATTCTTCTCGCAGACCGCCCGGCGAATGCGGTTCTCGCCTTTGCTGCTGACCCGGAAACGGGAGATCTGACCAAGATTGGCGAGGCCAAGGTCGCATCACCAGCATTCGTCGCCTTCGCGGCGGTGTGAGGCAGCGATGACGGCGCCCCCAGAAAAGCTCCGTGTCGCAATTCTCGGCGCAGGGATGATCGGCGAAATCCATCGCCGAGCATCTTTAATGGCCGGCCGAGAGCTTGTCGGCGTTATGGCGTCGACGCTCGATAGATCGAGGCAAGTCGCCGCGAAATGGGGCGCCGAACCTATCGCGCGGGTCGAACAACTCGCAGACCTTGCTGCCGATATCGTTCATGTTTGCTCACCCAACGCTCTTCACGAGGAACACGTCGAAGGCGCGATAACGGCGGGCGCGAATGTGATCTGCGAGAAGCCATTGGCAACGAGCATCCAGACGGCTCAACGCCTCGTGGATCTCGCGACCTCGCGTGGAGTGCATACTGCTGTACCCTACGTGTACCGGTTTCACCCGATGGTCCGGGAGATACAAGCGCGAGCCAGCAGCGGCGAATTCGGCGCGTGGCAGCTTCTCCACGGAAGCTACCTGCAGGATTGGATGCTGTCGCCGAGCGCAAGTAGTTGGCGTGTTGACGCTAAGGCTGGTGGTCCGTCGCGGGCGTTCGCGGACATCGGGTCGCACTGGTGTGACCTGATGGAATTCGTAACCGGCGAACGGATCGCATCGCTTCTCGCCGCCACTACGATCACTGTCCCGCAGCGCCCGATCACGGGCGCAACGTTCGGCGCCTCCTCGGCCGGCGGCGCCCTTCAGGCCGTGACGACGGAGGATGCGGCAAGTGTCCTTTTTCGGACCCGATCAGGCGTGCTCGGATCGGTGACGGTATCCCAGGTCTCCGCGGGTCGGAAAAACCGCCTGTGGTTCGAATTCGACGGGCAGAAGCGCTCCGCGGTCTTCGACCAGGAGAATCCGGAGACTGCATGGCTGGGGTCCGAAGACTCGGCCGAAGTTCTTCACCGCGATCCATCGCGGGGATCCTACGATCAGAGACGGCTTTCGACGTTGCCGCCGGGGCATCCCCAAGGGTTCGCCCAATGCTTCGAGAATTTTGTCGCCGACACCTACGCGACGATCAAAGGCGAGCACCGCGACGGCCTTCCGACATTCTCGGACGGGCTGCGTTCCGCGCGGATCATCGACGCTGTTGTCCGATCCGCTGCAGGCGGCCGCTGGGTAAACGTCGAACAGTAGCTTCGTGCCCTGAAATATCAGCGCCAGACATACACCAGAAACTGCCTTCGCCGGTCGAACGCGGTTGGACAAACGATTGAGGAGCTCGCCCAATGACGAAATGCGACGTACTGGTAATCGGCTCCGGAGCGGCAGGTAGCTTCGCGGCCAAGGAACTGACCGAGCGCGGTCTTGACGTCATGGTGCTGGAGTTCGGCCGCGACATCAAGGAGTCCGATTTTCCGCCGAACACCAAAGGGCCGAAGGAAAAGGGAATGCAGCTCTGGGCCCGTGTCCAGGCAGCCGTTACCGGTCAGCCGATCCAATCGAAGGTCCTGATGTACGGCAAGCATCAGAGACACCTATTCGTCAAGGATAGCGAAAACCCCTATTCTACGGATCCTGACAAGCCATTTCTGTGGATCCGCGGCAAGCAGCTCGGAGGCCGGTTGCACACCTACGGCCGCATGCTGCTGCGCTGGACCGACTACGATTTCAAGGCAGCCTCGCGAGACGGCCATGGTGAGGACTGGCCGATCTCGTATGATGAACTCGCGCCTTACTACGACAAGGTGGAGGAGTTCCTCGGCATTTACGGAGGCCAGGACGGGATCAAGAATCTTCCCAGTGGAAAGTACAAGGGCCCGTCCAAACTGACGCAGGCGGAGATGACTTTCAAGGAAAAGACCGAAGCAAAATGGCCTGACCGTCATGCGATTTCCTGGCGCTACATGCCGCCAAATGCAAAGCGGATTCCGCAGCCGATCCTTGCCGCCAAGGAGACCGGTCGCCTGACGATCAGAACAGATGCAGTCGTACGACGGATCGTCACCGACCCCTCGTCTGGGAAGGCGACAGGCGTTGAGTTCGTTGATCGCCTCTCGGGTCAGGTCCACACCGAAAATGCCGCTGTCGTGATCGTCTGCGCCTCCGCAATCGAGTCCGTGCGTCTTCTACTGAACTCAGCCTCGTCAAAACATCCCAATGGCCTTGGAAACAGTTCGGGGGCTCTTGGCCGCTACTTCTCCGACCAAGTCCCAAGTATCATCATGGGAACCGTTCCAGGGAGGAAAGGATCCGAATTCGACGACACCGTTCCCGCCGACCCCTTCTATGGCGTTACGGGCGGTGTCTACATTCCTCGCTTCGAGAATCTGGATTCGGTTACCGACAGCTCATTTCTGCGCGGCTACGCATATCAGGGAACGATTGGCCGTCTGTTCACGCGCCCAGACCGCGACGCAAAGTATGCCTTCATGGGCTTTGGGGAAATGCTCCCGAACAAGGATAACCGGATTACTCTCAATCCCCGACGCAAGGACAAGTGGGGCATTCCCATCCCGCACATCAGCGTCGCGATCGGCGAAAACGAAAAGAGAATGCTCAGGGCGCAAACACGCTCCATCAAGGAGATGATGGACAATGCAGGGCTGGAGATCGAATTCAACGGCTCGTCGCTTGGTCTTGAGGAAGGACCGAAGGGGGCTTTCCCGGACGCCGATCCAATAAGCCGCTTCCTGTTCCGCCAGAATTTTGCCGGTAGCGTTGCCATTGGCGCGACCATCCATGAAAGCGGTGGTGCTCGCATGGGGTCGGATCCGGCAAAGTCAGTGCTCAATGCCTATAACCAATGTTGGGACGCACCGAATGTTTTCGTTACCGACGCGAGCAGTTTCGCAAGCGGTGGAACCGCCGGAACGACACTCACGCTGATGGCTCTAACCGTTAGGACTTGCGAATACATCGCAGAGCAGCATGGCCGCGGACAGCTTTAGTACGCCGACGGATTTAACACGAGGAAATCAGGAGTACCGCATGAAAACGATCAGGGGCCCGGGGCTGTTCCTCGGCCAGTTCGCGGGCGACACCGCACCTTTCAACTCGTGGGATTCGATCACCAAGTGGGCCGCCGATATCGGCTACAAGGGCGTGCAGGTTCCGACCTGGGCGGGCCAGCTGATCGACCTCAAGAAAGCCGCATCGTCAAAGGATTATTGCGACGAGTTCGCCGGCGTGGCGCGCCAGAACGGCGTCGAGATCACCGAGCTCTCCACCCACCTGCAGGGCCAGCTGGTTGCCGTTCATCCTGCCTATGACGAAGCCTTCGACGGCTTTGCGGCACCCGAAGTGCGCGGCAACCCGAAGGCACGCCAGGAATGGGCCGTCGAGCAGGTGAAGATGGCGCTGACCGCCTCCAAGCATCTCGGCATCAAGGCGCATGCGACCTTCTCCGGCGCGCTTGCCTGGCCCTTCATCTATCCGTGGCCGCAGCGCCCGGCCGGCCTCGTTGAGACCGCCTTCGACGAACTTGCCAAGCGCTGGACGCCGATCCTCAATCACGCCGACGAAAACGGCGTCGACATCTGCTACGAGATCCATCCCGGCGAAGACCTGCATGACGGCGTCACCTTCGAGATGTTCCTCGAGCGCGTGAAAAACCATCCGCGCGCCAACATGCTCTACGACCCCTCGCACTACGTGCTGCAGTGCCTGGATTACCTGGATAACATCGACATCTACAAAGACCGGATCAAGATGTTCCACGTCAAGGATGCCGAATTCAACCCGACGGGTCGCCAGGGCGTCTATGGCGGTTACCAGGGCTGGGTCGAACGCGCCGGCCGCTTCCGCTCGCTGGGCGACGGCCAAGTCGATTTCGGCGCGGTGTTCTCGAAGATGACGGCCAACAACTTCGATGGCTGGGCCGTGGTCGAATGGGAATGCGCGCTGAAGCATCCGGAAGACGGTGCGCGCGAGGGTGCCGAATTCGTCAAGTCGCACATCATCCGCGTGACGGAGAAGGCGTTCGACGACTTCGCGGGTAGCGGTACGGACCAGGCGGCCAATCGGCGGATGCTGGGCGTGGACGTTTAGTCGCGTCTCGCGGCCTCCGCATTAGTTCGGTAAAAATGATGCGAGCACCACTTTCTGCGGCTTGGTCTTACGCGCGCTCGATCGTGCGGCTAAGTCCGTCCCCGCCTCGCCGGGCGATTGCGGCTCGTTCTACGCTGGCCATCGGCATCCCGGTCACAGCAGCCTGGCTGCTGGGTGACCTGTCGGCAGGCCTTGTGACGACAGTCGGTGCCTTTACGGCCGTCTACATGCATGACAGACCGTATCGCGTCAGAGCGATGTGTCTGCCTTGGATCGCACTGGGGTTCGCAGTTTGCGCAGTGGTGGGGATGTGGACGCAATGTCACCCGCTGTTCACCGTTCCGATACTCGCTGGTGTCGGTGTCGTTGCAACTTACCTCTGCCATTCGCTACGTATTGGCGCGCCTGGGGGCTATTTTTTCGCTCTCGCAGCAGCCATCGGAACCGCCATACCTAGTGAAGTCGCGGGGATATCGGAAACGTTCATCCTAGTACTGGCAGGAGGTATCTGCGCCTGGATGTTGCATTTGGTAGATGCACTCACTCGCGGGGATCTCCCTGAGCAACGATCCGTTCTCGTAGCTGCCAAGTCGGTCGACACATTGCTCCGAACCCGTCCCGAAGATGTTGGCTTGGAGGAAATCAACCGAGCCGCCGAAGCGCTCCATAAGAGTTGGTTCCATCTCACATACATGCAGCCGGGCGTGGATCGCCACGGCGCTAGGCTCAGTTCGATGAGATGGGGCACCCGAAGACTGCATCTTCTCTTCGCGACATATCTTCATGACCGCGGATCGGATGAGTGGCGCGCACGAGCGTCGCAGCAGTGCAGAGCCATCCACGATGACATAGCGAACCGCTTTCCATTGGCCCATCCCCCGGTTTTCGACCACGCACTACCGATAGCCACCCTCGACCCCGGTGCTGCTATCCTGGATGAGTTGCGTTTGGGAGCGCCAGGTTACGGCGCTGCGGTCCGCGTGGGCTTGGCGGTAGTCTTGGTCGGATTGGTGAGCCTTTCGCTCGGGATATCCCGTCCGTATTGGGGGATGGCCGCAGCGGTCCTTGTTCTTCATGAGGGAGCCACTTGGGAGCGCACTCTGAGGGTTGGCGTTGAGAGAGCCACGGGAACGCTAGCAGGGTTGGGCCTGGCAGGCTCCCTCCTCGCCTTGGACCTCCAGGGACCGTTGTTGATAATCGTTTTAATGGCGCTCCAGTTTGCCATCGACCTGCTTGTTGTGCGCAACTACGCATTTGCAACGATATTTATTACCGCGATAGCGCTATTGGTCGGAGCAGGTGGACGGGAAGCCGGAGATCTCCCGGATTTGCTCTTGGCTAGAGGGTTAGAAACAGCGCTTGGTTGCTTGGCTGGTCTCTCAATCTTCGTCGTGGCATCCTTTGGTCACGCGCGGCGCTCTGGCAATAGAGAAACGCTGCGTGTCAAGCGCCTAATTTCCGAGTTGTTGATGGCTATGTCCGCTGGACGAGCAACAGATAATCAGGTTCTTCGGGCACGTCATAAGCTTCAGCGAGTTCTACTTTCCTCGCCACCGGGCGAGATACCGACGGAAGCCGCTGTTCTCGGCTACAAAGTACTAGCCGCGCTTTGGCGTACGGAGGAAGACGCTTCCGCTATAAACGAGATTCCCGCGTATCGAGACGAACTCGAAAGGTTTGCCGCTCGGCCTAATTGCTCAAAGCGTTAGCCACAGAAGTCGTGGTCAACGCTCTCGCAACGGGAACCGCTCGAAAGTAGACGTCTGACCGCGTATCAAGGCGTCTACTGTGGTCTTTCCGAACCTAGTGCTCCCTCATACCTCCGGGCCTTTGAGAAACCGCTTGGCATCGACCGGAGTAAGCACAGCTGGACGCTCACAGGTGCTCTCGACACTGACAATGACTTTCTCATGGGCAGCACGTTCTATGGCGAGAAGTACCTCAAGAACATGATAGGCGACCTCTGCCGAGCAACGATGCGGCACGCCTTCGGTGATAGACACAGCCATATCAGCTAGTCCAAGGCCGCGGTAACAGGTGTTAATAAGTGATCCCGTGCCTCTCCAATCGCGGTTGTAAGCGCCAAACGGATATTTGCTCGTATCTATTTCCCTGAAATCATCGATCCCCGTGGAGAAACCTACGACGCCACTGAACTGGTTCGGGTCAGGAATGTGCAAAGTTCCTCCTGTAGAATGAAGCTGCAGCGGACGAAGCTCGCTGTTCCAAACATCCCAGCTTGCAAGGAACACAATCTGCGCTCCGGAGGCGAAAGTCAGCAGCGCCTGCACCGTCGTCAGAGTTTCGACATCGATCACCGTACCTTTGGTAGGGCCGTCGACCTTGACCACACGTTGCGGATGCCCCACGGAGCCGGATGCTTGGACGGTTGTTACGGGGCCAAGCATGTGGACAAGAGCGCTGATGTAGTAAGGTCCCATGTCGAGCACAGGGCCGCCACCTCCCTTGTAAAAGAAGCTCGGCGTCGGGTGCCAGTGCTCCATGCCGTAGCTTTCAACTGCTCCGAGACCGGAAATGACGCTACCGATGTCGCCTGAATCGATGATGCTTCGGGCAGTTTGAATCCCAGGACCTAGAACCGTGTCTGGAGCCGAGCCGACCCGCACACCTGCGACCTTCGCAGCGTCGATAATCTCCCGCCCCTCACGAAGGCTCACCGCGAGCGGTTTCTCGTTATAAACGTGTTTGCCGGCAGCAATCGCGCGCAATGCCACCTCAGCATGAGCGTTAGGTACTGTAAGGTTAAGGATCGCCTCGATGTCGTCACGCGCGAACAACTCATCGATAGGCATTGGTTCGAGGCCGTACTTGGCGGCCTTCTGACCCGCCAATTCGGCGTTCAAATCCGAGCAAGCGACATACTCAATGTCACGAAAAAGCGGGCCGTTTGTGAGATATGCGTCGGAAATATTTCCGCATCCGATGACGCCAATTTTCATTGCCATTTATCTTTACTCTCCGTTATCGTGCAGAACGTCCCAGCGCTCCGGCCGGTGAATGTTCCCTAGTCGCCTGGGAGGAATTACTGGTCCCCTATTGACGCTAGCTCCTCGTTCAGTCCAAAATTTCTGCGCCTTCAGCCCAAAATATCTCGCAGCTTATTGCAGGTAGCGGCCCAGCCGCGTTGGTCCAGCTCCCGCTTGCTCCGGTTAACATCAAAGCGCGGGCAGCGTTCCAGCGTGTTTGACCACATGATCCAAGGTGAGCTGCAATTTCGCGGCATGAGCAAAAGTCGGCTCATCCTGCTTTCCAGATTTCACCGCGTTTACGAACCTCTGGAAGTTGGTGATTACAGGCTCGACCTCAACGGGACGCCAAATAGCGTTGTCCGTGTCATCACCCTCGCAAATACGCAACGTCGCGCCATCGGGTGTCTCCACAATTTCCAGTGCCCCGCGATCACCGTGCACACGAAGCCGCAGCTCGTTGAGATGACCCGTAGCCCAGCGCGTGGCGTGAATGACGCCTGTTGCGCCGTTTTGCAGTTCTGCCATCATTAGAAAACTGTCATTCGCATCGAGTGAGTACTCACCGATTTGGTTTCCAGGAATCTTATCGAAGACCTTCAAATGCGACGCGGCCGCACGTACTTCGCTTCCAATCGCGAACACAACGAAATCAAGAATGTGGATTCCGATATCGCCCAAGACGCCATTGGAGCCGTGCTTGGTAGAAAGTCGCCACAACCACATAGTTTCCTTTGACCAGTCTCCCCACGCTTTGGACACCAACCAGCTCTGGAGATAAGACGCCTCAAAATGGCGGATGGCTCCGATCTTGCCCTGACTCAAGATTTTGCTGGCGGCCTGCAATGCCGCAACATTTCTGTAAGTGAGGTTGACCATCGCAATCTTGCCCGATGTCTCCGCAGCGTCAGCCATCTCTCTTGCATTAGCATAGTTTGTCGCAAGCGGCTTTTCGCAGAACACGTGCTTTCCAGCAGCGAGCAACTGCATGGTCGTCAGATAGTGAACCCGATCGGGGGTAACATTAGTGGCCGCGTCGAATTGGCCCCATGCAATGGCATCTTCCAGAGAGCTGAAGGTCTTTGGGATTTCATGTTTCGCAGCAAATGCTTCCAGTTGCGCCTGATTGGTGTCGACAGCGGCAACGATGTCTACACCATCAATTTTGGAAAACTGAGATGCGTGGAAGTTGGCAAACCAGCCGGTTCCGAGAATTATTAGGCGCATCGATATGACCTCATTGTGAGAAACGAAGCCCTTCCTGAGACCAGCTGGATCGGTATCAGGAAAGGCAACGGCTGTAAGGATCGCTACTACCGATATCCAGCTTCGCCGGCTTTGTGCAATTTCGGGCCCCGTTCAACAATCGGCTCCAGCGCCTTCTCGACCGGAACATGGGGAGCATCTGTGATGCTCTTCTGGTCGCCCTGCGGATTATAGGCCCATTTCACGCCGTTAATGAGTACCTTCTGGACGTTGGCATCATGATAGGTCGGATAGGTCTCGTGGCCAGGGCGGAAGTAGAAAATGTTGCCAGCGCCACGGCGCCACGTCAGGCCCGAACGGAAGACCTCGCCACCCTGGAACCAGGAGATGAAGACGGTCTCCAGCGGCTCCGGTACGGAGAACTGCTCGCCGTACATTTCCTCGTTTTCGAGAACGAAGTTCTCATCGAGGCCGGCGGCGATCGGATGGCGCGGGTTGATCGTCCACAGACGCTCGCGCTCGCCGGCTTCGCGCCACTTCAGCGCGCACGGCGTGCCCATCAGACGCTTGAATATCTTCGAGAAGTGGCCGGAGTGCAGGACGAGCAGGCCCATGCCTTCCCACACCCGCTTGGCGACCCGCTCGACCACCTCGTCGGATACCGCGCCGTGGTCCTTGTGTCCCCACCAGGTGAGGACATCGGTTTCGGCAAGGCGGGCTTCCGTCAGGCCGTGCTCAGGCTCTTGCAGCGTCGCCGTCGTAGCGCTGATCGCAGGATCAGTGTTTAGCGCGTCGGCGATGGTGGTGTGCATCCCCGCAGGATAGATGCCGCGAACAACGGGATCGATGTTCTCGTGGATGTTTTCACCCCAGACAGTGGTGCGAATAGTCAATTGGTTGCTCCTTTATGTGAAATGTTGAACGCAGCTGATAGAAAGCCGCCATATCCGTTTACGTTGGTTGATTTCACGCCGCACCTTGGAGAGGAACTCTCTCGAGCGCGCGTCCGGATTGGTCGAAACGGTGGACTGAGCCCTGCACCGGGGCAACGCCCAGCTTCTGGCCAGGTTGATGGCTCGATACGCCGGTCTCGCGAACGACGAGCGGCTCCGAGGTGCCGATGTCGAGATAAACGAAGCTGTCCGAGCCGAGGATTTCAGAATGGATGACGGTGCCCGTCCAAGTGGGCGATTGCTGGACGATATCTATATGCTCGGCGCGCACGCCGATGGTGTTGGCATTGTAGGGCTCCGCGAACTCGCCGGACAGGAAGTTCATTTTCGGCGACCCGATGAAGCCAGCGACAAATACGGAGTTCGGTGTCTCGTACAGTTCGAGCGGCGTGCCGACCTGCTCGACGACGCCATCCCGCAGGACGCAGATGCGGTCAGCCAGCGTCATCGCCTCTACCTGGTCGTGAGTGACGTAGATCATCGTGGTGTCATGCATACTGCGGTGGAGCTTCGCGATCTCCAAACGAGTGGCGACACGCAACGCAGCGTCGAGGTTCGACAGGGGCTCGTCAAACAGGAACACCTTGGGATCGCGGACAATGGCGCGACCGATCGCGACGCGCTGGCGCTGGCCGCCCGAGAGCTGTTTCGGCAGGCGCTGCAGATACGAGGTCAGCTGAAGCATTTCCGCCGCGCCTTCGACCCGTTTGCGTCGCTCTTCCTTGTCAGCACCGGCTAGCTTCATTCCAAAGGCCATGTTCTCGAAGACAGTCATATGCGGGTAGAGCGCATAAGATTGAAAGACCATCGCGACCCCACGCTTGGCCGGCGGCAACCCGTTGACGGTCTTCCCGTCGAAGGAGAGAGTTCCATCAGATATCTCTTCCAGGCCGCAGATCAGGCGCAGGAGCGTGGATTTGCCACAGCCTGAAGGGCCGACGAACACCATTAGTTCTCCAGGCTTGATTTCGAGATTTACGCCTTTGATCACGTCAATCGGACCAAAGGTTTTGCGGACATTTCGAAGTGCGATGTTTGTCATGATTTATCCCTTCACGCCGCCAGCAGTCAGGCCGGAAACAATGCGTCTTTGGAAGATGAGGACGAGGGCAACGAGCGGGACAGTGACGATCACTGAAGCCGCCATGATGTTGCCCCAGGGGACTTCAAACTGGCTCCGGCCCGAAAGCAGTGCGATTGCAACCGGTACGGTTCTTTGTGTGCCGGACGAAGTGAAGGTCAGCGCAAAGAGGAATTCGTTCCATGCACCGATGAACGCAAGAAGGCCGGTCGTGACCATTGCCGGCCACAATAGCGGCAGGAAAACCTGGCTGACGATCACCCAAGGCGAAGCACCGTCAACAATAGCTGCCTCCTCGATCTCGATCGGAATGTCCCGCATGAAAGTCGTAAGTACCCATACCGTGAAGGGCAGCGTGAAAATCATGTAGGAAAAGATCAACGCGACGGGCGTGTTGAATATGCCCGCCCACCTGATGAGCTCGAACAAGCCCGCGAGTATCGCCAATTGAGGGAACATCGATACGGCGAGGATAGTGATCAACAACAGCGAGCGGCCGCGAAACTGCACGCGGGCCAGAGCAAACGATGCCGTCACAGCAAGCAGCAACGAGCAGACCACAACGAGGGACGAGACGAGCACCGAGTTGAACAGATTTCGCAGAAAGTCGCCCGAGTACAACACGCGAACATAATTTTCGATCGAAACGCTCGTCGGCCAATACGTGACACTGAACAGTGCTGTTCCGCTTTTGAAGCTTGTCAACACGGCGTAATAGAATGGGAAGACAGAGACGCCTATTATGAGAAGAAGCAGGCTGTAGAAGCCCGACTTTTTCATTATGTTCCCGACCATTAGTATCGCTCCCCGTTGATCTTGATCCCGCCGAGGACGATGTAGGCTGCCGTGATCGCAGCAACGATCAGGAACAACATCGTGGAAGCGGCTGCGCCATAAGCGAATTTGTCGAAATCAAACAGGTTTTCCCTCGCAAATACGGCCATCGTTTTTGTTTGTGCATTGTTGGGCGTCAGCACGTACACAAGGTCGAATATCCGCAGTGAATCCATAGTCCTGAACAATACCGCCACCATGAGCGCCGGTCGGATTAGCGGCAGCGTGATGCGGAAAAACACTCGGATCGGGTGGACGCCGTCTATTTTCGTCGCCTCGTATATGTCGCTTGGCACCATCTGAAGCCCCGCCAGGATCAAGAGCGCCATGAACGGTGTGGTTTTCCAAACATCAACAATGAGGACGGCTAGCATCGCGGTGTTGGGATCGGCGGTCCAGGCGATCTTCGTGGATATCAAGCCGACGTTCAGGAGAATGTCGTTCAGAATTCCGAATTGGTCATTGAGCATCCAAGCCCACATCTTGGCGGAGACGATGGTGGGAATTGCCCAGGGAATGAGAACGGCAGCGCGGATGACGCCTCGCCCGTAGAAGTTCGCGTTGAGCACCAAAGCAATGATGAGGCCGAATATCGTCTCAAATGCGACCGATACCACCGTAAATCTCAGGGTGTTCCAGACCGCTTGCCACCAAGCAGGATCAGCAAGCAAGCCTCTGAAGATAGTCCGCCCGCTCTTCAATGTCGTCCAAGAGAGATAATTGTTGAATCCGACGAAGCTAGCGCCGGACAAGTTACCGAGGGACGCGTCAGTGACGCTGAAATAGATCGTTCGTAAAAGCGGCCAGCCAGCTACGGCCGCCAGAACAAGCAGAGTGGGTGCTAGAAAAAGCCAAGCGACGCGAGCCCTGCTGCTGCGAAGCTGAGAGCGCATAGTGGCGCTCGCCGCAACATATGACTCGGCTAGAGGGATATCAGTCATTTCGTCATTCCGGAATTTTTTGCTTGGCTTAACCAAGCTTGATCCAATTGATTGGCAGTAGGCGGTAGTGCCTACTGCCATCGCTCTCAGCTTTGTGTGGCTAATCGGCTGGCGGTCAGATCTAAGGCGCTAAAGGCGTCCTGATCGATATGCACGGCGCGATCGCACGTCGCTGATCAATCCGGTTCGGCTTTACCAGGCCTGTCCTTTAAGCTCGGTCAGATCCTGCTCGAGAAGTTCAAGGTTCTCCGCCGCGGTACCCTCGCCGGAGAGCGTGTTGTGTACGGCACCCCAGACCCTCGCAGATACCTCATTGTATTTAGCCTTGGTCGGTGCCGACGGCCGGGCGTCTGCATGCGCAAACAATCCTTTCCAGGCGGGCATGGACGGTTGAGCCTTTACGAGTTCGGGATCGTCATAGAGTGCTGTCAAAGTCGGCATGAAGCCCGCCTGAAGCGCGCGATGTTTTTGGGATTCGGGAGAGTTCAGGAACTTCACCAAGGCGATCGCAGCTTCTCTGTTCTTAGAGAATTTCGAAACGGCAAGGCTGTATCCACCAATTGTAGCCACCGATGTTCCGCCAGGTCCAGCCGGAATCGGAGCGATGTCGAATGCGCCTTTCACAGCGCTATCGCCACTGTTACCCAAGGGATATGCATATGCCCAGTTTCGCATGAAGAGGGCGTTGCCTCGCTCCCAAATGCCTCGTGTATCGTCCTCTTCGTAGGTCAAGACGCCCTGTGGAGCAATTTTGCCCACCCAGCCGGCAGCCATATCCAGAGCCGCTGCGGCTTGCGGGTTATTCACGGAGACGGTGCCGTCCGGCTCGACGATCTGCCCGCCACCCGATGACTTGAACCATTCGAGTGCGTTGCAGGTCAGCCCTTCGAAAGCCTTTGCTTGAAAGACATACCCCCAGAAGTCGGCATGTCCGGCGGCACGCTCCTTTTCCTGGATTTCGGCAGCTGTGGCCTCGAGCTCGGACCAGGTTTTCGGTACGTCCTTCTTATACTTCTCCAGAAGGTCCTTGCGATAAAAAAGAGCAGGCGCATCAGCATAGAAAGGCAGCGCGACCAACCGTCCACCAACCCTTTGCGCTTCGAGCGTAGCCGGAAGGAATTGGGCTGTCACGTCCTTGGTGGCGTCGGTCAGGTCGATAAATTTGTCGCCCAACTGAGCGGGCCAAGTGACATCGGTCTCGTAGACATCGATGTCAGAATTTTCAGCGGCGAGCCACAGACGGTATTGACTGAATTGCTCACTGCTTGACGAAGGCATTGCAACGATAGTGACGTGATTGCCGGTCTGTTGCTCGAACCTAGCGATATCTGCCTTGAGCAATTCGCCTAGAGGTTCTGTCGCAATTGTGAGGTTCGCAGCGTGTCCCGCCGTGGCAAGAAATGACGCACAGATGATCGCAGGCAGAAATGTTTTCAAGGCTCTCTCCAGTTTTCTCGAAGTTTTCGCGGTTCCACCCTTTTTATCCGATTTTCCAAACCGGTTTGGAGCGATAATGCATGCTAAAATCGATGTGTCAACGCGCCATATCGACCTCGTATGAGAATTTCCGTGACTTGCTTTCAACCCGGTTTGGTTGATTGCCGATCTAATGAATCGATGCTAACGCGGATAAAACGCAGAAATTCTTAGGTGGCACATGAACTTAAACGAGCTGGCAAGAGAACTCGGCCTATCGAAAACGACAATCAGCCGTGCGCTTAATGGTTTTCCGGAGGTGAGCGAAAAAACCCGAAAGCGGGTCGAATCGGCTGCTCAGAAATTCGGCTACACTCCAAACAGCAACGCACGACGTCTCGCAATCGGGACGTCGGGGGCGATCGGTATCTTATTACCGGATGACTTGAGCGACCGTTTCGGCCCTCAGACAAACGAATTTCTTTCTGGTCTCGGTGAAGGTCTCGAACCCACCTCATTCGATCTGCTGATCCGCCCAAGTTCCGGCGGTGATGAGATGTCTGTCTATCGGCGTTGGGTATCGGCGAGAAGTGTCGACGCAATCGTTATCTCGGTGCCAGCGCGCTCAGACGAGCGGGTCCAGATGCTATCGGACGCCAGATTTCCGTTTGTCGTTCATGGAAAGACCGACATAGCCGCGCCCCATGCGTGGCTCGATATGGACAACGAGAGCGCGTTCAATCAACTCACCAACTATCTTCTCGATCTTGGTCACGAAAACATCGGCGTGATCGATGCCTTACCCGGCCACGCGTTCGCCGAAGACCGCGAAAATGGTTACAGACGCGCGTTGTCCAGTCGCGGACATTCGTTCAATCATGAGCTCTATATTCAAGATCGCTTCACGGTCGAGGCAGGCTTCCGCGCGGCGAGGGTGCTCCTTTCGAAAGCCCCTCGCCCGACAGCACTCGTGGTTGGCTCCATGATGGGTGCTATCGGTGCATATCAGGCAATCCATTCGATGAATCTAGAAGTCGGAAGAGACGTGTCAGTCATTGCACACGACGACGTGTTCTCCTACTTCAGTCCAACCGATATGGTTCCCTCACTCACCACGACCCGGTCGTCGATTAGGGCCGCAGGCAAGACGATCGCAGAGGCGCTGGTTAAGTCGCTAACGGAGGGGACGCCGCTTGACCTGGCCGAAACATGGCCGGTCGAGCTAATCGTCCGAAACTCCACAGGTCGAGTTAGTTAGGCGGCAATCTTGAGGTTAGGCTAACCTCCTACAGGTCGCCAATATTTTTTCGTAATGAGCTGCTGGTCCGCGAAGGCGACTTCCGTCCAAAAGTCGCGTGTAGAGAAGGAAATCGATTGAAGGGGCGCGAGAAAATCAACAACGTTGTGAGAGCGATCCAACGCATACAGTGCCTCCCCAACATCCAACCAATGGAAGTCCGAGAGATATGAAAAAAGATCCGGGTTGCCATCATCAGTTTTCGGCGCGCATTCTCGGGCAAAACGCTCGATAAGTCGCATTTCTTTATTGAACTTGTCCGTAACCTTCGTTTCGCTTGCGCTTCCCGAGAGAGGGCTCATGACTACGCCCGCGAGCGCTCGCAGAACTCCGTTTGACAGAAATTTGTCTGATGTAGGACCGTAAGAAAGTGGAGAAACAGCCACTTTCAATGATCTTTCGAGTGCCTTGGTCTCGCCGGATGCGAGCAGCGGCGTATGGCCGGCGCGGAGATTTCTATCATTGCGCGCGAGCTGCTTGACCATAGTAAGGTAGCTTTGGCTGTAATCCTGATAGAACGAAAACCACGAGCCCGATCTTGCGGCAACCGTTAACGACTTGGACTTGGTCTCGAATAATACAAAGCGATTTCCCTCGCGCACTCCAACGTCGATCTCAAGAGCTTGCTTATCAGCTTTGTATTCCGCGCCGCGCCAAACCAGTGACGCCTTCTTACAACCCTCCTCGATAGCTGTTTCCATCACATCGCCGACGATGTCGGCAGCGCGCTCAGGCAGGCACTCACGAATTCGACTGATGATGATTGAACAGAATGCCTCGCGCATCATTGATCGAGGTAGAGTTACGCAGCGATCTTTATTGTGAGTAAGGAATATGGAGCGGTTATAGTCTCTACGCCCGCCAGCTAATGGGTTTAAATATTCCCGATTTACTCCTGCGACCGGTGGCTTTCCAATCCTCCACAGGTTCGGAAAACCTCGTGAAATCTGATCGTGCTCATATACAGTGAGGCTGTCATCCTTCGCAGCTTTCAGCAGGGTTCGAAACTCGACGAATGAGCGGCTCAGATCGAAATCGAGGGCCTGTAATTCCGCTACAGTAAGAGCCTTCTTGAGCGCCGCTTCCAAGCCGCTAAGAAGTTGTGTAGGTGCCTGAGGGAGCGAGAAAACTTCCCTCCAAAGTACCGAATCCCTGAAAATTACGAGCACATCCGTCGGCTGCACGTGCATCTCCTCATACTGGCTATATCGCTGGCAATTGATCGCGGCAGCGAAATCAGTGGAGAGCTCGACTAGATTTTTCCAGACCATCTCAGGTTTACGAGGCGCTGCGTCTCTCCCAATAAAGCGAAGAGCTAGCGAGAAAAGCCAGCCTACAGGTAAAGCAGGCTGCGCTCTTTCATATAAACCGGGAATCTGGTTCCCAAACAGCCACATCCCATCGTGAATTTGGTTTCCACTCGACACTACGCGGCACAATTGCATGGCAAGGTTTAGCCCTCCCAACGCGGCCACGAACCCCGCTACGACCTCGGTGATCGCGTTTTGAGTGGCATCGGGGAGATGTACGCCGTATGACTGTATCTCGACCTGGTAGCCCCGGGCTCGGAGACGCTTGCAAGCCTCTCCTACTTGTTCAGCCCGCACTGTTAAGCCAAGGCGCACGTGATCAGCTGCCTTCTGCTCTTTAATCGCCCACGTAATTGCGCTCAGCCACGCAGTGCCGTTGTCGAACCCTGCGCAACTTTCTCCCCGAAGGCGGCTGTGGATTGACGAGAGTGCCTGAACCTCCTCCATCCAAGCGTCACCGAGCACCACAGCTATCTGCAAAGCCTTCGCAAGTTGCCAGACTTCGGCGGCAAAGATATCCTTGGATTGAGTGAGTATCTCTGCAGGATCTGCCGGCTCTACTGGCGAGCGCTCCGCTTCCGAATACAGTCGACGAAACCTTGCTAAATCACCCGCAGTTAGCAATCGATCCCCCTCCCCTAAGGTCGAATGGCAGATTTGAAACCACGGAGGCCGCCCACAGCATCTGGTGCCGTGTGTCAGACCATCAGCATTTCGGGGTCAATATTGTACAAAAGACGCCTGGACATTTTCACGAAGTTCTCGCCGTCCAGTTCCATCATCTCTTCGCCAGCAATTGGCTGGTATTTCATGTGCCGATAGAAGGGAAGCTCCTTCTCGATGGCCCAAAGGTTGATTACTGCCAGCTTATGATTTCGTGCCCAGTTTTCCACCCAGCGAAGCAACAAGCCACCAATGTCCTTGCCTTGATGCCCGTCTTCGACCGCTAGAGCATCAACGAGAAGCGATTTCTCGGTGGCAATGAAATGCACGAAGCCCACGAACTCGCCCGCCAACTCGTATAGGTAAACGTGCTCGCCTTTACCGCGCTTTGCGTACCAGAGGTCTGACAGCGATATCTCGGACAAAGAATTGTCGCCGGCGTCGATCTTCTGCTTCGTGACCTTCGCGTCGGCGGCTTCGAGCGTCCGGAGCACCCCGAAGGGGCCTTTCTTTCTCAAGCGGTGATTTGGGATTGACTTGAACTGGAAGTAAGCACGGTCGTGCTCTCCAATCATCAAACCGAAAAAGCTAGGAACGAAGTCCGTCGACCGCTTTATGACAAGTCCGTAGGAAACAATCTCGGTGACGCCATTTCGGGTGAGCCACCGTATGATAGCCAGCATAGTGCTGCCGGAATGGATCGGACCGTCGATAACGAAAGCATTGGTCGGAAAGTCCTTGTCGCTCAAAGGAAGGTCCGGGTTGCTCAAATCAAATGCAGATATATCGCCTGTGGAACGATTGTAGCTAACTCGCCGCACATCGATCGTGTCCCGCAATGCCTCCGGCAGCAAGGCCATGAGGGGTCTGACCACCTTGTCACCGGAAATGCCAACAGAGTACCAAGTTTTCGGGAGCATATCCCCCAGAGCTACGAGACGATCAGAAAGGTCTCGCAGATAGGCCGCAACTTCGGCGTCCGACAACACATACGTACGCATTATCTGCCGCGGGAGACCCGGAGAGCTCTGATTGGATGATTGTCGAGATGTTCCGACATTTTTTCGAAATAGCAGTCGCTGCAAACATGCGTGCCATCACTGAGCTCGCGATTGCCAGTGATTGCCTCTTGGAGAGGTGTTTTGCACTCTTCACAAGCCGTCATGCCGAATGGAGTGATTCCGGCAGCGATTTTTGCTTCGTCGGCGGCTACCGCCTTGAGAAAGGTTGCATAATTCATATTCTACACCAAACCACTGAAATTCGCGTCGGACATATGACTCGTGAGATCATCAAATACAACCATCATTAGATGAATAATAAAAGATTTTTTTTCATTTCGCCCCGATTCATCCAGTCCAGATAACAACGGACATACTGCAAGGGAACGCTGTAACGGCGCATTCGTTCCGAGAACTCCCCACACGGGGGCCTGCTGCGGCCGCTTGCGCACGTCAATACATTATATAAAACAATTAATTACAATTTTTGCAACTTTCTGTTGCTGCGCGCTGTCGGCCGTATTAAATCATCGGCGAGTGTTCGCGGGGGGATTCATGCCAATAACAGTACTTAGGACAAAGAATGGCATTCTTGATGAACAAGATGTTACCAGTCTAGAAGATCTCCGGCAGAGACTAACGGCTTCAGGCAAGTCGAGAAAAGTCATGCTTTACTTGCATGGTGGCCTTGTCGATCAATCATCGGCCGAAACTGTTGCGGCGAGGCTGTCGAGCAACGGAGAGCTCGCGCTCAATGCTCCCGAAGATTGGGAGCAAATCTACATCGTATGGCGCACGGGCTTCAGCGAGACGCTGAGAACGAATTGGACCGATCTTCTCGACAATGACAGACTCTATAAGGCCCTTTTCAAGCGATTGATCGCCTATGTCGGGGAGAAAATTCTCGCCGGCGAAAGTATAGGACGGGGAGCCGGGGCAGGCTCCCAGTTGACTGACAGAGAAATCAAAAAGGCGATCACCTCGGGCAGTGACGCCCCGTTTAGACAGCTCGACGACGCACTCGCCGCATCGTCTGCCCGACCTCCTTTTCAAGACGTCTCTGATAGAGATATCGAAGCCGAGCTTGGAGCCACGCTGGAAAAGGACCGCGACCTTGGAATCGTGACCAGTGATATCAACACGTACATCGCGGAGAAAACGAACGACAGATCGAGAGCTGCTTTCACCGGAGACGACAAAGCAGGGAAGCGCGAATTCGATCGCGTAAGCGATTCCGTTAAGGCGGATTGGGAAGCAGCAGGTCCAAGTGGGCGAGCGCAAGCGCTTGAGCGTGGTGGCGCAATTTTCTCCTTGGTAATCCATGGCGTCAAGATCGCCAGCCGAGTATTTCAACGACTCCGGGCCGGCCGGGATCATGGCGTTCACGCGACGATCGCAGAAGAGATCGCGGCGGAACTCTACGGCGACCTTATTGGCTCTTCTGTATGGGAGATGATGACAAACGACGCAGTGGAACACTTCTCCAAAAGCGGGCTCGGCGGTAAGCTCTTGGAGGCGTTGTCATCCGACCCGAGCACTAGCTTGCTAGTCGTGGGACATAGCGCAGGGTCAATTTGGGCTACTGAATTCGTCGAGGCTGGTCATCGAGCCGGTCATACATCGCCAGTATCTCTTCTCTTTCTAGCGCCTGCGGTGCGTGTGAAGCGCTTTGCGTCGATGTTGGACAAATGCCAGAATCGGATCGACAAGTTTCAGATGTTCGTCATGGAAGACGAGCTCGAGCGCGCCGACGTACTACTTGGAAGCGGTTATGGGTACGTCTACCCGTCCTCCTTGCTGTATCTTGTCTCCGGTTTGTTCGAGCACGACGGCTCGTCACGGCTGGTTGACGCGCCACTTCTAGGAATGTCTCGGTTCCTATCCCAGAGCATCGAGTGGGTTACGGAGCCAGATGAGGCTGCCTCGCTAGCAAAAGTCCGCGAATTCCTTGCTGCCAAGCCCGATCGTGTAATTCGATCGGAAACGACGCCGGGCTCTGGCTTGCAATCCCGATCGCGTACCCATGGTGGCTTTGATGACGACGCCGATACGATCGCAAGCATTGCATCTTACATGCTTTAGGGAATTCCATGTCGTCGATGGCGTTAGTGATCGGGATTAACGAGTATCCCGCCGACACAAAACTGAAAGCGCTAGAAGGCGCAGTCGCGGACGCCGCTGACTTCGCGGACTGGGCGCTCGATCCGACGGGAGGAAACGTCCCGCCGGAGAACATGTACTTCTGGACACACCCGGCTCCCATTGCTCCAGAACCGAACTTGGCTCAGTTCTTACAAAATCCGAACCCTTGGCCGTTTGTTGGACCGGATTTCAACGCTGCGCCCGAAGCGATGCAGATCATTCGCTGTGTGGGACGGCTGGCGGAAAGGTGTGTCGACGAAGATATCGAGCGGATGTACGTCTTCTTCGCAGGGCATGGCGCTCAGACGCGGCCCGAAGATGTGACGCGAGATCCGCAAAATTGCTTTATCGCCGGGAATTTCGCGATGGACATGCCAGCAATGGGGCTTGTTGGTTGCGATGATCTCAGACGATACTTGGTGAAGTTCGGGCCGACGGAGCTCATCATGTTCTTCGACTGCTGCCGCGAGGTTCTTTCCGTCAAGGTGGGTATCCCGGCAACTCCTTACAACAATGAAAACAACCTCGGTTACCACAAGCGACTTGGCATCGGGCGCGCCGCGCAAGACGCGTGTGTTGCATACGAAATACCTGCGACCGCAGAAGGGCCGGCACGAGGTGCTTTCTCCAAGCTTCTCGTTGGCGGCTTGAGGGTTCATCGTGTTAACGGCAAGCTCACTCTGAGCGACTTGGAATCATACGTATCGACTGCCATTGGAGGCTTGATGACCCCTCCCAACAGCCAGTACCCTGATTTCATCGAGCGCCCTAAGCCCCCCGCCCTGATACTGGCTGAAGGAGCCCCGATTGGAGGTAACATCGAGGTTCGGCTAAAATTCACCTCTCTCCTTCCTGGAACCGCCTTCGAACTGCGCGATGAATTGGATATGTTGATATCGACAGCCAATGTAGCACCGAACGGCAACATTTTTACGTTGCCGTTCGGTGCTTACTCAGTAAATGCCGTCGGAGACAAAGTAGGAATTACGTTCAGCCACCTCGGTCCTGGAGCGTCAGATGTCACTTTATAATCAGGCGGAAGGCGGTAAACAGCTCGGTTCGCTGGACGTGCGCGCCCCCATCGGCGTCATGATCTCCGTGCGACAGGGTGCCTTCAAAGATATCGCTCAAGGATACGGGAAGCTGAGGCTAGCTGTGCCTCCGGGTATCTATTCTATTCGGTGGGACGGCGCTGGCAGAACTGCACAGAAGCTGGTGAAGGTCTTAGAGGGCGAGAAGACTCAAGCTCTTTACGACGACGCCGATGACACAAGCGAAGCTACAGCGATACTCAAGCAGATTGAGCGTTTGACGTCGCGAAACAATGCCTCGTCCGGGCTTATAATTTCCATTAAGAAGCTCGATGACGGCGAAACATCGCTAATCCGGGATTTTAAGATTCGCGGAAGTGACCTCGAGGATGCATCCGAGCGAGCGGACTTATCGCATTGGATATTTGAAGAGCGGACGCAATCGCTTTCGATTGATCTCGGCCCTGGCGTATACATACTTTCCTATAAAACGCCGGATCGAATAACGGTCGAACAAGCAATAGAAGTTTTCCCTCAGCGCTTCACTTTGGCCTTGATGGCGTCATCCAGAGCATTCCGACCCGAGAAAACTCGGGACGACATGAGATTTCGGAGCCGCGAAGGCGTCAATCCGGGTTCTACGCGCTTCACGTCCGTTTCGCGTCGGGACAATCCGCATCGTATTGCAAACCTCATCCGTGTTTCCGGCGCACTGACTGGGCTGTTAGCAAACAATACACGCTTGGATCCAACGTTCCTCAATCAGCTGATCAATATTAACGAGCCATATTCACAGACCTACGCAATGGCTCTGTTCCTTTCTCAACAAGATGACGAACAGAGCGAAAGCCCGGATCAACGAGCGACGAGACCGCGACCAATAACGACGCTACTCCCATATCTGCTCGGCTGGAGTGAGTCGTTTATTAGTTCCGACTTCCGCTGCCTGTCTTGGAACGAAACGGAGGATTACGATATCGAGAATCCTTTGCCGTTCAGTTCGCTGACGGTTCCGCCCATGCTGGAACAATCTTGGCGGCGAGCTCTCTTATGGAGCGTTGAAACATTCGACTATGGCGAGATGTCTCCGGAAATGACGCGTGCGTCGACTGCCCGCATCTCAGCGTCACCTTGGGTTGTTTGGCGGAGCCGAAACCAACGTGCGGAAAGACTAAGCAACGCCGACCTAAGCTTGAAAAGCGCCCACGACCTTGCACAACAGTTGAACGATACTGTCAAAAGGCTCAGTCACGCATTTCGAGCGTCAAGAAAGCGAGGCGTGTCACATAAGGCTGTTGCGCTTCCGCAGATCGATTTTTCGCGGCTTTCCTTCGTAACAAGGCAGCTCGCGTCAGATATGTTAGCGCTCGACAAGCAAGGCGATACCAACGACATAAACAAAGTCTTGGAAAAATTGGTGCTGTCCCTGAATGCTCCGTCGGCAATGGTTACCAGGCAAATGGAAACGGCCCTTGAAGAAATCAACGATGCGGTAAACCTCGAAAAATTGGATCAGGCGTCGTTTTCAACTGATCCTCATAAGGGAAAATTCGGAAAAAGATCATCCTCTAAGGGGCTGAAACTCGAGCTGGTCGATTGGAGGCCCTCCAACGATCCAGAGTTCCTTGCACTCGACATACAGTTAACGGCATTCAAAAACTCGCAACCGCCATCCGGCCCCGCTAGGTTCCATCTCCACCCAACATTTCACCCGCCGCTCGAACTCGTCCCTTGGAGGGACAGGAGAGCCAGCTTCACATGTTACGCGATGGGCGGCTTCACTCTCGGTGTCGAGACGATGGTGGATGGAATCCTTCTGGAGCTGGATCTAGCGTTGGATACACGGCTTCCACAATGGTTTCGCAATCGGTAGCGGCACCTCGGTGCCGGCGAGCCGAAGTGCTGACTTCGGAGCTCACCGCCGAGTATTTGAAGGGCCGATGCGAATGTAGCTTTGCTAGTATGTCCTATTGCGCTTTGGAGGAAAAATGTCGTTTAGATCGCTGCCTCTTTCCGCGCTGCTGGTAAACAGCGCCAATGATCGACACGGTGAGTTAGAGAACGAAACAGCAGCCATTGGCTGGCTGTTCAAGAATCGCGAAAATCACATGCGGAACCTTGCCAAGGACATCGTGGCCCAAGGTGGCGTATACGATCCGCCTCTAGTTTCGCCTGAAGCAGAAAAATTCATCGTATTCGACGGCAATCGCCGCGTGACCTGCCTCAAATTGCTCGCGAATCCCAAGCGCGCCCCGTCGTTGGAATTACAACGCTTCTTCTCGGAGTTGCGTGAGAAGGCGGCTGACGCAGTACCAGACAAGGTTACCTGCCAAGTGGAGACCGACCGCGATCGGATCGACGAGATACTGTATCGCCGACACACGGGAACCCAGAACGGCGTTGGCCAAAGCACCTGGGATGATCGAATGAAGGCGAACTTCGTTGGGCGCACAGGGAAAGCAAGTGGCGTTCATGTTTCCGACGAGGTCGAGCGTAAGCTTGTGGAGGCCAATCTTTGGGATCGCCGCCGCAAGATTCCGCGATCGAACATGAACAGGTTGCTGTCTTCAGACGCCTATCGCAGCAGACTGGGGTTCAGCCTTTCCCGCGGACACTTCGAATATACCCGCGAAGAAACTGCCGTTCTGAACGCCCTCCATCGCGTGGCGGAAGACCTTGCTTCCAAGAACGTTGTCCTGGGCGATATTTGGGACGTTGCAGGCAAGCGAGCCTATCTCGACAAGCTAGAGCGAGAAGGCGTTTTGCCTACCGCGATGCAGGTGCAGTCCAAACCTGCCTCCACGCACGCCGGGTCGAAAGTGGCGTCACCACCGCTGCCTGTTGCGCCACCGCGGCCGACACCGCTTCCAAAGCCAGACCAGAGGACTACCCTGATCCCGGACTATCTGACCTATGCGGTCACATGGTCCGGTGAGCAACAGCGTCTCAAGGCCATATGGGAGGAGCTTCAATTCTTCCTCAAGCTTTCCGAGCATCCAAACGCAATTGCGGTAATGTTCAGGGTTCTGGTCGAGTTGGCTCTCGATAATTACATCACGAAGACCGAACTGACGACGGTGCACGAGCAGGACAAATTATCGAACCGTGCAGGCAAGGTTGCGGCGGACCTTTTTGCTAAAAAGAAGATCGACAAGAAATATCACGACGAGTGCAAGCGCCTGCAGAATGGAGACCGCCTGTTCTCCGTGGCCACTATGAACGCGTGGGTGCACTCGCCAACGTTCAACCCGTCGCCGCAGCATCTCACTTCGATGTGGGATTCAATCGCTGATCTAACAGTCCTGTGTATAAATGCGTGACTGTCGGTGCAGGCCAGCCTCACCTGCCGCACCGATGTGCTACCTCATCCAAAAAGCGTAGTCGCTCTATTGTTGGATTTATCACCGGAGGAAATGGATGACGACGATACCCCCCGAGTTCGTAGTCGAACAGGATCGAGAACTCATCCGCCAGGACTTGAAGCTACATCAACGTCCGTTTCACGTTGCGTTGGCTTGGATGAAGCATCAAAAAATCGTCGGCCAGATTTTCGATGAAAGTATTTGGGGTCCGCTAATGGCCATTTACCGACAGCTGTATCCTTCGGGAGATTTCAGCATGCCCGCACTGTTCGAAGGTGGTGTCGCCATGCGAGACCGAATGTATAAAGTACGTGTCAATGTCGGTTTCGGCGAGTTCGCAATCAACCCCGTCGAGTGCATCGAGATTCCGCGCCAGGAACTGGAACTCCTTTTCCGATTGGAGCCTGAACAAGCGTGGAGGGCGTTTCACAGCGTCGGAGACCTGATCGACTTCGCCTACGGCGTTGACGATCTCCAGCATGGAAATGCCGAGGGTTACGAACTCCTCTCGAACGCCAGGTCGTCTATTGCTGCAACGGCTCGCACTCTTCAAGGAGACCTCGACTTGGACGCCGCGGTACAGAGTGCCTGCCTGTCCGCCGAGTTGGCAATGAAGGGAGCGTTATCTGTAATCGGATGGGAAGAACCGAGATATCGCAGACTGTCGCACCGTCTTCCAGACGCCGCGGAAGCATTGATCACGGAGCGTCCAAGAGCGTCAGATGATTTGCTCCGAGTGGCCTGCGCGCGATTCCCCGACTATGTCGGAACTCGCTACAGGTCTCATGGGATGACACGTCATCAGCTGATGATGCTTGCTATGCGAGCGCAATTTGTCGCTGCCGACGCAGTACGCAGAGTTACCCAACGCGACTTGGGTGCGCAGCTCGAGGCGGACCCTACGATAGGACGTCGCCCGGCGATATAGATGTTTGTTCGGAAGGATCGCCAACGACGATTTTCATGGCGTATGTTTCTGCGATCCTAGAGTTCGGCGTTATGTTGACCCGTCCGCGTCACGTTTTCCAAGAAGACAATTTAGGGCAACTCGCTGGCAAAGTCGTTCCGGCGATTTCAGAGCAGGCGGAGCCGGCGGAGAAGTGCATTCATTCGGCTACCTCTCTGAAGGTCAGAGATACACCGTTTAGCAACGAACGAAATTGGCGGCGCAACCGCAGGACAGTTAAACACGCTCCAACATTTCAAAATTGGCGCTCTGACAAAACGAGCATAAGAGTCCATCCTCCCCGAGTTTGGAAATAGAACTTGGAACAGCGTGAGATTAGGCGCGGACTTTGATCTGCGGCGACACGGACACAATCCGAGCCTGCGCTTCGACCATACGATTAAGAACTCGGCTACTAACAAGCTCCGACGGATCTCCGCCTTCGCTGGTTTTGGAAAATAGCCAGTTGAAGTCGAACCCTGCACCAGCGGTAGGTTGGCCGTGCAGTACGGAAAAATCTGCCCAGAATTCTCCCGACCCTTTTGCCGTCATCTCTACGAAGAAGCCAGGTTTCCGCCCACCAATTGCACTGAGATCGAAGGCTCTCCCCGCATCCCACTTGAAAGCAACTGCCTCACGAGACCCGTCAGAGTAGATGACCCAACCAGACGCTCTGTTATTGGCCGACGCTACAGGATTAAGAATTACCTCCAACATCACCGCGAATTTCATATCTGTGTTGGATATTGTCACGGACAATTCCAGCGGTTTGGCTGATTGCGACGGATCGGGTTGTGAAAGCAGTAAGCTAAGCTGTGTGAAGCCGCGGAGATGTTTGTTATTCCCTACGAACCTAAGTGACATCCGCAGTTCGCTGTTAGCGCGGTATCCTGTAGCTAACAAATCCACGTAACTCTTGAGATATGCAGCGGGCGCTATGACCTCTTTAGCGCAAAGGATTGTTGCCGGGGTCTCAAACTCGACAATTCGCACGTTGGGTGAAGTTGCGTTTGTTAAATCAATGGAGTCTCCCGACAAGTCAACCATCCGCCAACCGCTCTCGGCGGTCCGCATCGCCGTTGCCCAGAACATCTCTGCCGGGCTACCAAGTTCTGCGCGATAGCGAGTGGCAATAAGTGCTAGGTGGCGATGTACATGAAGCGGGTAAGGACTCCTCAAAGTAGAAGGCGCGAGCCAGGCTGCGTCAGAAATGCTCTCAAGCGCGAGTGAAGTAACGCTATTGCTCTCACGGGCGGCTGTTAGGTGCTTGACGTTGTGGGGTTCTATTATCAATTCCGTTTCGGCGTGATCGCCGGGCACACTTCTGGCAACGGTAGTGAACCCGAAGTCACGTCCCATCCTCATCCAGCTAAGGCTCGTCTCCGAACTTGACGTAGTTTCATATGCCACAGCACCGCTCTCGCCCGCGTTTCCAACGATCAGCAGAATGGGTTCGGACAACTCCTTGTCGCCTGAAGAACCTCTGGGCGACCATTCGAAACTACACAGCGTCTCGGGTAGGTTGGACTCCCCGCGGGTTGTTTTAGATTGAGTTGGCTTCACAAGCACTGAAAGTGAAAAGCGGCCTGGGGCGAACGTTTGATGGAGTAGGGAGAGAGCGCCAGTTCGCCGGGGATCAACCTTCGCAACGACAACTTCGTTATCGCTTCTCGCGACGCCATCAATCGCGCTCTTGTTAGCCGTTATGGTAATAAGTCGTTCCGACGCTGTGATCGTCAACAACGATTGAGCGCCTTGGCTCGCTATTCGGTATTGAAGCCCGCCGGCTTGGCCCAGGTCAACCCACCAACTGCGGTCCGCAGCGAGTACCAACTCGTCTGTTTCATTGGGCGATCCGACCCGAGTTACAGACCAATGCGGATCGATATATCGCCGCATGGCAATACCGGCAAAGGCCTCCTCCAAGGGAGGATCATTGCCCAGAAGCGCTCTAGGTCGGAGCAGCATCATGGTGTTGGAGAAGGCTGGAGCGGCAGCATCAGTATCGTCAAAAGTCAGGCCCATTGGCCCCTCTACGCTCAAAGCAATTCCTAGCGTCGTGTCGTAGTTGGAAGGACGATAATCAAGCTCAGGTGATGGTCCAAACTCCTTCCGGGAATCTATGATTTCAACGACGCCTCCCGATGGGAAGCCATAACCAATGCCAGTTCGAACTTCACCTATAATACGGTCAGCCAGCCCCCCCTTTGAGAAGGGACGTTCTTGGAGCACCGCTGAAACTGGCGGAGCCGGCCGTTGGCTGATTTCGCCGTGCGGAGCCGACGTTAGGGGAATCAAGGCCCGCAGCTGAGGACGCGTGATAGGAATACGCGATTGATCGGCCAACATTGCTACCCTGAGCATCCAAGCAAAGGGTCCTTCCTCTTCAGGATCCCAAGTCTGAACCTCGCGGTCTTTCCGCAGCTGAAGCGCACCAGCGTATCGAGACCTCAGTTTGAATCTATGTCTGAAGTAAGTTGCAGAAGGCGGGTCCCAAACATGTTGCTGCAAGATTGTCTGGGCCGGAAGCGGTGCCAACACTTGGGTGATAGGCTCAGGATCGATGTCGAGACGATCGAAGAACGCTTCCTGCTCGAAGAGTTCGAGAGCTTTCCCTCCCAAAACCAGGTCGATCGGCAAAGCCGGTACGTCTAGGCCCAAGCCCTGAACGAGGTAATCACGAGGATGGACGTAGTGATAAATCGGCCGGCCAGTTGGACGCCAAAGCTGAGTGCTAACGTCAATCTCACCTACAAGTCGCCACGAGTTTCGTTCGGCGGCGTCGATTTCTCCAGTTGAGACAAGATTGTAGCGCCTCGATGTGCCGACTGGTTCTGCAGTGACGTACTTTGGCGCGAGCTTATTCATCCCGATCCAATCAGCCGAGTTATACATAACTTCGACGCGCAGGGCCGAACTGGGAAATGCGAAGAAATCTGACGAACTACGAGTGGCATACTCAAGCATTCTTCTATCGAATACGGACGGGTGCATTTCGCCATCGTCAAAGTGCTCGGACGCAACAAGGGCTTCAAAGCTTAGCTTGGCGACGGTCCCGGTGGCGGCCCGAACAGCGATGGTCTTTCCGGTCCAATCAAGGCTGTGCGTCCCCGCCGAAATGTCGATATCGAACTTAAATGCTTCGTCGAGGGGAGCGAATACGATTGATATTAGCTCTGCCGGAGTCCAGGGGACTCGATCGTTGACGAAGCGGCGCTCGTGCGGGCTAAGCCCCTGTTTGTATTTCTCCGTCAGTATCTGTGTCTTCTGAGGCAGCTTGAGACCGTTTATAAAGTCCAGCAGTGCATGGTCAAGTTCCTTAAAGTATGTAAGGGCCTTTGGTTTGCCCGTGAGGGCGTCCTCTACCGAAAAATCGACGTTGATCGCCGCTACTGATGGATCCGGCAATCTAGTGAGATATTCTGCTAGTTTTGGGTCCAGGTGGCGCTGCATATAGGCATCCGTTAGCGCCTGCTCGAACAGCTCCACCGCCTTATTCCCGGAAGCACCATAGGCTTGTTCATGAAGGTCGCTATTAGCCATCCATCGCTCGAAGTCGAGAAACCCCACTCTGGGACTCGATATTTGCGCGCCAACGCGACGCGGAGCGATGCTGTTCCATTCACTTGTATCAGGGGCCAAGATCAACAATGGAGCTGCGATCGTTTCCGACTTCTTGCCCACCATATTCGCAAAATACATTGCGGCCGGAGCACTGTCCTCTGTGCGCAGCTCAACGCGGAACCACACAGCCATTGAATTCGGACTTTTTATCGGGATCCGATCCAGTGTCCTTGTCCCATCGCCTATCTCCAGGAATCTTGTGAATTTTGTTCCGGAAGCCTCGTGAACCTTAGTCTGTCGAATGCTGAGTTCGATGACGTCCAGGCCGGTTAGCTTTTTGTCGACAGTTACGGTTTCAGACCGCTTCTCGTTGGGTGTTCTAGCAGGCCCGTCGAACATTCGGATAGTCAACAGTGACGGCTTTCCGGTCCAGTCTATTTCTTTCAGTTTCCAAGATAATTCCGGACTATGGGGCTCCCCGAGCGGTGGAAGTTGGATGCTTCCACGTCCGTCGGCTTCACGAAAGAGATCTAGGGATCCCGGCATGCCTTTCACGCAGACTATGCCGGCACGAGGATAATCGGCGGCAAGTGGGTGAACGCCCTTCAACGATGCGCCAATGGACGCAGGACGCCCAGTTTGACCGGTCTCGACAATTCCCATCTGGGCAATGGCGGTTCGCCGTCGATAGCTTACCCTCCCCCGCCTCATTTTGTTTGGGGGCTCTACATCCGAACTTGGCATCCACGGTAAGCTTCCTTGGAGTTCGTAAGGCAAGGTGCCTGCATTGCTAGTTACGAATGCAAATGATCGAAATTTTCGACCATAAGCGAGGCAAGGAAGCTTTTCGAAATTCCCCGAAGAGAAAGACGCGGGTCCTTGAGTATAGAAAGGCCGGGTGCTAGGCGCGCGTGCCGCCGCCTGATTATCAGCAAGACGCTCAGCGAACGCGGGGTCCGCGAAGGGAAAGCCCTCGTACTCGATGAACATCGGGCTTCTTCCGTCCGTCAATGCCGGCACCATAGGATGTAATACGTTTGGCACGATCACTTGCGTGCCATCGACCGCCTTCATCCAGGTGATGTCTGCGAGGTGGGCATGAGCCCATGGACTTGAGCGGTCATCAACCCGTTTAATGGCGACTGCAATTCCATTGAGACGTCTACCGAACAAATCTGTCTTATCTGGATCGAAAGTGGAGGCAATCTGGACCGTCAGCGGTTCAGGCGCAGGGTCAGGAACAAACCGAGCGCTCGGCGGGGGCGAAATTGGCTCGGCGACAGACCGTCCGTATGCTTTCCGCAAATGGTCCCGAACTGTGGCCTTGGATATCTCGGGCAAAGGGCACGGTGGAATCACCAAGAACGGGATAAGCCCTTCAAAGCACGTCGTTCCGGTTCCTCCCAACACCCTTGCAACGAAATAGTCGCTCCCGGCGACCGCGCTAGCAAGCATCTCTGATCGGCTGGCAACCGATATCATATCCTGTTCGAAAGCTACGAGCAGCCTCATGAAGACATTGCCAGCGGCGCGTCGAATTGCCTCCGCCCCATTGAAAGGACCATCCAATAGGGAGCGATAAGCGAGCCATGTCTGAACGAACGCTGATTCAAGTGCGTCGGGCAGCTCTGGGCCCCCTACCGAGATGGAGCCAAGCAATTGGGTCGCGATAGCAGCGGCCAGTCTTTCAACTGAGAAGCTAGGGTTGACGTCGTCGATGACGGAAGCTTCTATGAACGCGATAATAGCCCTCTCAGCTCCGGTCTCATCTCCTAGCCGCTGGACCAACGCGGACAGTGCATCCGAAATGACTGGAAGAGGACTTGCCGCATTTTCGACCGCAAATCCGAAGAGGTGCTCGTCAATCGACTCCGGCTGTTTTGAGATGAATGCGTTCAACAGAGCGCTGGCCAAACGCTCTCCTTCCGGATCAGTTGTGCTGGGTTTCCCGAAGACATGAAGGAGAACGCGACCGACGGCTTTTGGATCGAACCCCGATCGATTCAGCAGGACATTTCCGGCTACTATTACGCTACGGATTGCGGCTGTAATTTTGCGGGCGTCACTCGCAATCAATCCCAGGGCTGTAGCGACGTGTTCATCCACGACCTGACTGTTTAACTTGTCGATGAAGATTGAAATCAAAGGTCCGAGTATCTCTCCTTCACTCATATCGTCTGAAGCAGCGCTCGATGCTGAGCCTTTTACCGGCTTTAGGATTCCCAGCGCGATGTTGTCGAGCATGGCGATCATGCATGTGGATACCAACCATTCGACAACGGGGGAAGAAACTGTCTGTCGGTCTTTCTCCTTCACAACGTTGAGGGAAAATAGTGCGCCGTAATCAGTTTTGCTTTCGCTGCTGGACAATGCCGCGTGCGGGACAAGCAAAGAAGCCGAGCGTTCTTCGATTCTCTTCAGAAACCGCCGGACATCGTCGCTGTCCGGCGTGACTAGCAAATAGCCGTCATCATCCAGAAGAAGCGGGTCAACTTGAGAAGGCTTGAAGGGCTGAAACTTCCCCTCGTAGAAGACGCTTGTCCGGCAGATCGTGAGCCCGAATCCCCCATTCGGCCAGTACTCAACGTCTATCACCTCATCGACTGTATCGGGATTGTGCCTATCCTTCAGCTTTGGCTCGGGTCGAATTCCGACGTCGCCTTCGAAAAACGGTAGAATGACAAAGTTTGATCCAACGACGCGAGGGTCCACACGAACTATCTGCGTAAGCCTAAATGCGTGCCCGACCGGGGCATTCCAAGACTGGACGGCGCGCAACCGGTCGGACGCTCCCGCAAGCGTCGCATCTTGTG
Organism: Rhizobium sp. X9; assembly: GCF_018873185.1. NCBI lineage: Bacteria > Pseudomonadati > Pseudomonadota > Alphaproteobacteria > Hyphomicrobiales > Rhizobiaceae > Rhizobium > Rhizobium sp. X9. Next base: position 273,015 of record NZ_CP071312.1, read on the forward strand.
GAATATCCGGCGACCATTGTACCGCCGAGGTCCAATATCTGGTTTGAGGAGTAGCAAGCCCCTGGTTAGGGTCCTGCTGTGTCAGCCAAGAGACGAGATCTTCGGGATCTCCTACAAGCGAATCGAAGACGGTTTCCAGGACGAAGTTTGGCTTGAGGGGAAATGCGTCAAATTCCTTATAATCGAAAACTCCGAAGGTGAGACCTTGAAGCACCTCCAGGAAATGGGCGAAGGTCGCCTTGGCGAGCTTTTCAGATTCAGCATCGACCTCGCCTGTTGCTGGGCATTCCAGGCTTAGGTTCACTGCGAAGGACAATGTGGCATTGGTGGCGTCTCCATCGCAAAACGAAACGGGCTCGGAGTCGACAACGCAATAGATAATGGGGTTTGGATGCAGTTCCATCTCAGTTCCTCGCGCCTTGCAGTCTGTCTGCAGCCTCTCTGAGCTTCTGTGCTTTTTGCGCAATTTCACCCTCCGCAGAGGTGCTGGTATTGATGGCTGTTTCCGACTTACCGCCCCGGAGCTTGTATTTCACGTTGGCGCGGGCTGTAAGTTTGAAGAAGGAGGAAATGCGGATGGTGACGGTTAGTTGACCGTCTGCATCGATCTGGCCGCTGTCTCGGTATGACAGGCGCAACAGGATCGTCACACCGACGGTCACGATCCCAGACACATCCACTTGGCCGGCGATTACCAGCACAACGGAAACGGACAGTCCACCGCCGGAATTCCCTGTTAGCTTGCGGTAACTGAGAACGGCGGAAAGTGTGATGAATACTTGGCCAGAGAACGGGCCGAAAGCAAAAGCCAACGCGGCCGAGCCTCCGGCGCCGGCATCAACCACCACGGAAAGCTGATTTCTCAGTGGCTGATACTCGGATTCGATTTGAACGTATCCCGTACCGCCGATAATGAATATGGAGAAAATAAATGGGCGCTCTAGCGTCGACACATTGAACTGATTTGAAATGACGAAGTTCGGGTATGCCAGAAGCTTAAATCGGTTCTGTATCGAAATGTTCGAGACGCCGCTGGTGCCGAAGTTTAGCGACAGGTTCGGCGTGAGAAACTCGTGCTCTACGCCCACTGGTATGCCATCTTGTTTTACCACTTTCAGGCCACCAATTTCGTCCGGGAAGATGGTCCCCAGAAAGTCCTGAATGAACTGAAGAGACGGGTTTAGCCGAATGTTCTTGGGGTCAAATTCGATGTCGAGCCCTTTTTCCTTCGAAAAATTGAGTCCAAACTTCTCGAAGCGAACCATCGATTGGCCACTCACGACCGTATCGATCGTGGTGCCGATACGACCGAATCCAGTTTGGGTTACCTTGCTTTGGTCTTTTGACGCTTCGAGGCGCACTCTTCCGGTCAAACGCATATCTACAAAATCGGTCTTGAACGATCCGAACGAGAAGAGAGTTCTCCGCCCCGGCATCGGTGCATCTATATCAATCTGCACCCAGGCCCGTGCACGCTCTTTGTCGAAGTCATGGCTGATTTTGACGGCTTCTCGCACTCCGGAGGGAATCCGATAGCCGTTGAAGAGCTTATCGAGTTTCAGCCCCCCGAAATTTCGGAAGACTTTGCCAATATCAAAATCGGAAAGGTCCGCTGCCAGCAGCCGATCGGAAATCTTGTCGAACGGCAGCGATATTCCCAACGCTTTGAGTTCGTCACCCAGCTGATTGAAGAGCGCATTTGCTTTCGTCGTGTCAACGATATCCGCGAATTCATCGAAACCAGCGCGTATCCTGTCGATATCGGCCTTCAGCGATGCGATTTCCGGTGCGCTTGTAACCGCTGAGTAAAGTTTGAGGATATTGCAGGGAGCCGCCAGAACCCCTCCCTCATCCAACCTGCTAAATGCATCGAACGCACGATGAGCAAAGGCACGCGCCGTTTCACAGGCGCGGCTCAGGTCGTTGTAAACTCCTCTGACATTCCGTTCGAACCCCAATGCCCTACGCAGCAGACCCTCGGCATCATTGATCACGGTCAGTCCGGATATCTCCTTGTCAAGCGCATCGAATGTCTGTTGGAGTCGTTCGACACCGCGCTGCTTGATATCGCTGAGGTAGTCGGCGACTTCAGCAACCCCCTCGTTCAATGTCTCGCAAACCTGCGAGACCGCCTCCACGCCACTTAGCGCATCAGCGCTGATACCCTGAATGCGGCTCCCGACCTCTTCCGCCAGGAGGCCGAGACGTCCTCTGACTGCTGCCACCGCCGCAGGATCGGGAGCGATCGGATCTGGCAATGGCGAAATTACGAAGGTGAAAGCCTCCGCCACGATACCCGCGACTACCTTCTCGAATAGAGCTTCGGGGGCAAGAGCGGATTGCACGGCCGCTAGAGAGTCACCCGCATCCTTGGCAGCAGCCATCAGAATATTGGTGACCTTTGCGAGCTTCTCGTCGGTGTCATCAAGCTTATAGGCAAGCCAGTATTGAGTGGGTAATAGGAGTGCCTTTACCGCTGTGTCGATCTGTTTGAGATGGACATCAACTTCACGTGTGATGTCCGCCACGATCTTCTCTATTTGTCTCTGCGAGTCCTCAATGTCATCCTTCAGGTCCGTCAGATTTTCTAAGTCGTCCTTGAACTGCTCGGTCAAGAAATAGGTCAAGTCGGCATCTAAATCCGCGAAAAGACGATCGTTCGCAGCTTTGACCTCTCCTTTTTCAATCTCAATTTCGCCCACAGCCTTGTCCGCTGCTGTGTCTACGGTAGCCGCGACCGCTCGCGCAGTCGTGGCGGCGTTTCGCGACTTATCGATGATGACGTCCAATGCCGCCAGCATCGCTTTTCTGAGGGGCTCGTAGGTCTTGTCTTCTAACGCCTCTGCAACACGTCCCTTCAGAATTCCTAGCTGACCCGTCTCGGCCAGGACGTAATCTTCAAAGGTGGACAGAAACCGATCAATGAGCCCTTGAACGGTCGCGATGCTGTCCTGGGCATTTGTCGCCGCAATACTGAACGCCTTCAAACCCAGACTGACGTGGCCGCCGATCGCCTGCGTAACGCTGTTCAACTCCGTCGCGAGGCGAGTTCTAGCTTCGTCAATCGCTGCATCAATATCGCCTGAGATACTGCTCAGGCATACTTGGAAACCCTGCCGAAAAGCGGCTCTCCTCTCGTCCGACCAAGGTTTGTTTTGATCGTAGCCTGCAACGAATTGCTCTACGCGATCCCTCGCACGCTTCAGTACACCTTCTATCTCCACCGAGAAGTCCAAGATAACGCCGCGGGCAACCTCGATGCCTTTCGAAACGCTAGCGACGTCTTGTGAAGCCTCCCTGAAAATGGGGCGAATGTAATCGATAGCGTCGCGCGAAAGACCGTCGATCAGTTCTTTCTTTGTGATGCTCTTATCGATCAGCTCTCCGAGGAGTTTGTCGCTGTCGGCCACCCAGTCGGAAAGCGCCTGACAGGTTAGTATCGTCTTGCGCTTAATGACGCCGACCGCGTCGGTCTTGAGCTTGGCACAGACCTTTTGGGACGGAACGGGACTAATGTAGCCGCTAAAATCGCCATCCTTAATATCATTGAATCCATTAGCTATTTTATCGCTGAGGTCCGGCCAAAGGTCTTGGGCCAACCCGAGCCACTCCTTGTGAAGATCGCTTACCCTTCGCTCTTTAATGGCTAACAGTAGCTCGGAGGACGGAGAAAAATATTTCGCGAACGTCTGTGCACTGTCTACCGCGAACCCTGTGCCGTCGCTTTCCCAGTATGCCCTAGAAAGACTGCGCTCCGTATCCAGATTGATTTTGGGATTTAAGAGCTTTTCCAAGCTTTGCCACTCGACACTTTTTTGCGCGTCTGCTTGATGAGTCGCACGCATGAACGTGACGGTGTCCAGGCCCACGTAGACAGGCGTCGCGGACCTTCCCGCGTTGACCGCTGTCTTTTGAGAAGCTGGTGCGAGCCTCCAGGTGAAACGGCGCAGACCTGGGAGAAATCGTGACACGTTAGGCCGCCGGCCTTCTCCGCCTGATGCCGGGTCAGACGACGATTTGACATCAATTGCTTTTGATATCTCCTGTGACGTCGGCATATTCGGATAATCAAGATCGAGGCGCGGCTCCCACAGATTCGTGTCAGAGGTTGTTGCTAGGAAGTCAGCAAAGAAGAACAGGTAATCCGGATCCAAGCAGGCCTGTGATGCCACGGGCTTATCCCCGTCGCCTTCCGCCGTCGTTACAAAAACACAGTCAGGCATGGGATAGACCTGCGGCCTTTCACGGGCGCTGCCACGATGCCACAGGGGAATTTGCCAGCCTGACTGTCCGACCTCTGTAGCCCACGCGCTGTCGACATTGATGACTTTTGAGTTGAACCGGACCTTTTCCAAGAAACCAGTGCTGCGTGGTGTTGCTGTGCTGAAGTCCGGATAACCGCGCTCTGGCTGCAGTAGTTCAATGTATTCACGAACCTTCCGGAGTATCGGCCGGCGAGAGCGCGTTTCGGGATGCTCGTCTGCCTTTGGCGCAAATTGGGCAGATGGGTTGACTGTCCTCTCGTATACAACGACATGCTTTGCGCGGTGCCAAAACGCGCAAATGCGGCCCAGGACCTCAACTTGCTGACGTTCCACTCGACCGTTGCGGGTTTGACTGATGATGGTCACTTTCCCACCAAGGAACTCGGCGCGTTGTGTAGCATCGCCGCCGTGTGGGGACAGGGAGATGCCTTCGATAGCGCCACCATTGGACTCCGGCGTATCAAGCAGAATTCGGAAGAGGTTAACGGACTCGACAGGCCAAATCGCCCCTCCGCTCAAACCTTGTGGGTGATGACGAGGCTTCTCCAGCGGTTCGGCTGCGCCCAAGGAGAGGCCGCCAACCCTGGGGAAAGCGTTGTAGTCCTCTTTATCCTCACGCGCGAAATCGCCGTCGATTTGTATGACGGGTGCTCGATGTACCGCAGTGTGTCTCAACGCGAAGCTGACACCATCCGAAAAGCGGGCTGGTGTAAAGTCGACCGCCGACTGCGGATCATTCGCCCATATCTCGAGCCTTTCCGGCCTAGTAGCGACAGAATTTCGCAATGCATTCCAGCGGTTGGACAAATTGATTTCACTGGTACGCACGGCAGGACCTGCGAGCCTGCCGGTCAATGCTTCAATTTCAGTGATCCGGGCAGCTCGCGAGATTGAGCTTTCCTTTGAAACATCAATCCCAACTGGCATGCCATAGAGGAATTCGCCCCGAAGGTACGCAAGGGCTGCACCCAGCCCGTATGCGTTAGACTGACGGAATATTTCGTAGCTCGACTGTTCCGGCATGAAGTAGCTACGCTCGAGATCGTTCGGCCGGATCCAAATGTCGGTAGATGGAGTAAGGCGGTACTCGACCGCTCGGCGTCGCCGACCACTGAGCTCTTCGTCTAACGCGCCGTCGTCACGAAGGTTTAGAAGGAAAGGCCGCGGCGGATTTTCGGTGCTACCGTCCGGAAGGTCATGGATCTCCAATCTTCGGGGCTTATCAGCGCTCTCTCCAACTGACTGAGGCGGGTAGCTGTAGCGATAGTGCTCGCTAACTTTCTTGTATTGCCATATCCTTTGGTCACTCGAATAGGTCGCGACTTCCGAACTCAGGGCGTCGCCACGATCACTCAAGGCGGCATTTGTAAACCGATAGATTGAGAAAGGCTCCGCCGAGAGGACAACGTAAGACTTGTTGCCGTCCGAAGTCGCCTTCTCGTCGATAAAGGCTTTCAAAAGCCGATCTCGCCGTGGCGAAATAGTCTCTACAGCCGTTAGATAGTAAGAGGCCGCCTTCGCCTGCTTGTCTGCGATCGGTGCATTTGGCAACGGAATGAGCAACGGCGCTGCTCGACCAGAGCGGTCCATGCGATCGGTGTCGATGCTTATGGGTGTTATATCGTTGACCGGCAAGAAGAGCCGCAGCTCGACCGCAACACGTCCGATTGGATAAACGAGATGGATTCCTGTAGACGATGCTCCTTGGCCACTTCCGCCTACTCTCAGCCTACCGTCTTCACTCTCGTCGATGATACTGTTAGAGCCTACGAAATGAATGGACGCAAGTCGCCCGGACCATTCGTTCGAAATTTCGCTTTTTAGGCTATATGACGCAAAAAATTGGTCGTCCGACTGAATCGCGCCGGCGCTAGCTGGACGCCAATCGCAATCGGGCGAGAGCGTAATCGTCATTTCAGTCTGCGTATCGCGGAAGAATGTGAAGTTGGCCGCTCGCAATTTGAGACTGTCGAGCCCTTCGTCCCTATGTCTAGGAACATTGCCGCCAAGTCGATCGCTGTCTGAGGCCAGCCCAAGCCGCATCGGCGGACGCTTCCATCCAGCAGAGAGATTCTCGGCAGTTTGCGTAGTCGTGCCCCAATGGAGCACTCCAGCATCATCAATTTGACCTTGGATGGGCTCGCCGTGAAGTACAAAACGTACATTCTGCGATTCAAGGTTTTCGATGTTCGGAAGGAACGAGTGAGGAAGGCCGGCTTCTCCGCCGAGCAAAGATCTCCGAGTTTGATTCAGGCTGTACCCAGCCGCGTCCAGCAGGCCGGAACTAAAGTGGTTTTTGGGCTCGACACCGCGATCGAGTGTCCCTTTTGATATTTCCTCCTGCCACGAGATCCGAATGCTGACCAGCGGTGTCCAATCGAGGCTCTTATCGTGTGTCCAAACGTCTTCTGACGCGATCTCCCATTTCACCTCACAGTCGAGGTATGCCGTCTTCCCGATGTGAAGCCAGCCTTCAATATCTTCCGCCGGCACTGCAATCTGTACGTCGTTACCAAATTCTCCAGCCAGTTCCTCGCGCATTCTGAGGTGCAGGAATTCAGTGAAGACGGAGCCGCCAAACTTGAGGTCCTGATCGGCCACTTTTTTGGCTGGCAGCGTCACAGCCACACGGAAGACGAGTCCGCTTGCAAAGCCACCGCCCTGTGAACGGTTGTCGACTACTGGAAGAAACCTGAGGCTGAGGTCGATTGGTCCATCGTTCTTGGTATCAATAGGCGACTCTTGATGGGTCCCCACATCAAATCCGTAACGTGACAGGACGTCGGTGAACGCCAACCATTTGAACCGTGGCCAATGGCGATCCATCTCCACGCCATCCTCGTTGGCATAGATCGCAAATCCGTGTTTGAAAACGCCCGATGCCGAGAATCCGAACGTCCCGAGCCTTTGCCCCGGGAGCTTATCGTTCTCAAAAACAAACGATGTCTTAGTTGGTTTTCCGCCCCCGCTGGAGGTGGCGGCCACCCAACCGCCGACCAGTGTGTCGAATTCTATGGTGCTAGTGCGGCTGATCGGGCTGTAGATAGCCGAAAACGGAAAAGCCTCGACGTTACGCCACGGCTGCGAGAGCCGTGTCCGAGGGGTGGGAAGGGGTAGGTTCAGGTTGAAGCGGAACAGCGGCGAAGTTTTAAAACTTCCAATTTCAAGAAGGGAATAAGTAGTTTTGTCTGCATAATATTGGCACGCGGAAACAAGCGGCCACTGAACGTCGGGCACGTCTTCTGTTGCGGGATATTGTTCAAACAGAAATGCTCCCCTGAATGAAAGCCAATCGGCGCTCGCGAGGCTTTTGTCAGAGAGGTAGCTTCCTTCGTCGATCCAAAATGCTATCTGCTCCCTGTACTTCTTCTCAAAGTACGCCGACGCCTCCTGTGGCGTCATTGAGTAAAGGTCTTTGGCGTGCTCGAGGTCCAAACTCTCTGTCTGGGTTTCGCCCGGCGGCGGCGTCGGAACCCAAGACAAAAGTGCACGAAGTTCGGCGTGGACCCCGTTTCCGTTCGGCTTCTCGCAGAAATGGATCGAGATCGTCCCGGACCGCCTAGACTCGACAGTGGAAGGGGCCTTACCTGCTATTGGGGGCCAGACAAAATTCCCGTAAAGCTTGAAAGCTAGCACTATTGCTTCCTCCCAACTTGGTCTTTGGCGTACTGGCGTGCGGGCGCGATGTCTCTTTTCACAAAGAAAACTTGAAAGGCTCTGCGGGTGAAGATTCCGGCATGAGAAAAACCCGCCTCAACAAAAGAGACGTGGCTTTATTTGTACATTTCTAGATGCAATTCCCCAGAAGAAATGATCCTACAGTTCCAACTATTTTTCAACCAGGAAAAGCTGTCTACTACGCGGATGCTCGTCGAAATTCTCGAAGGCGTCGGCTAGCAGCTATCGTACTATCAAATCCGCCATCGGCTGCAGATCCGCTCGCGGGCTAAAAGCCTTAGGAGCAAAATCTCTCGCGCCTACTCGCGCATCAAGCTACAAGTATAGGGCTACTGTCATCGAACGTGACGTTACCGAGTGCCTTTATGCGGGTGATGAACACGTCCAGGTTAGCTGCTGTCGTTTGATGTATGTCATGCATCAAAACCTTGCTGTTAGATAGTTTCTTGATGCCGCTCAAGCCCTCATCTACCCAGCCATCCGGTTGGTGGTCGGCGGCGTAATCCTTGGTATCCACCGACCAGAGTACGGTGCGATATCCAAGATCAGACACAACGCTATCGACCGTTGCATTATGTTCCCCGTAGGGCGGCCGGAACATCCAATCATCCGCAAGATAGTCTTTGATGAGCGCGTGTGTGTCCTCAATCTCCTTCTTGACCGCGTCTTTTCCAAGAGTGTTCAAGTGAGGATGGTTATAGGAATGGTTCGCTATCCGATGCCCGGCATCGAACGCTTTTTTGACATAGCTCGGGTAGCTCTTAACGTTTTTGCCAACAACGAAGAAGGTGGCAGTAATACTATGCTTGGCAAGCACTTTCAGTACCGTGTCGGTGTGTGTGGGGTGCGGTCCGTCGTCGAATGTTAGCCAAACCCGCTTCGGGCTGCTTTTGGGGGCAAATGAGCGGTTTACATCGTCAGATATAGTCGGCTTTTCTAGCGCTTTTCCGCTCACGCCACGACCCACGTCTGCGCTTGCTGCGGCTTCGTCTGTTTTAGGCATGGCCACGTCCGCCTTCTTCAGAGAAATTCGAAGATATACTTATCGACGGCCAACGGAAATGCAACGAGATTCTTTGCTTAAAGTTGCTGATGGCGCGCTCCGGTGTCGTTTAACGTGTTAAGGTGCTTCTAAGCCAGCTCAATCGATACCCGCGGCTGGGACGCTTTGCTTCGACCGTTCCATCCACTTGTGTCCTATGCATCTCCATTGAGGGTCAAACGCCGGAGAAAATCAGGCATAACAACTTGACGGCTACGACCCGTGAACTTCAAAAGGATCGTTCGGCCATCCTACGCCAATATACGAATAGCCATCTGTCTACTCGACTGGCTTCCCTAAATCGGAAATGTCATTAGATAACACCTTCTGTACGAACGAACGATCTCGACCGTGCTTGTGCAGAATCCAAGGATAGACGATTTCCCGTGGCATTTGGCCTCGGAACCGATAGCCCGAATTAATTATGTGCCATGCCGTACCGGCATTTCTACCCATTCCCGGAAGGGTGAATAATTTTTTGTCGTTCAAAAGCTGATACCAAAGGCTCCAGATCAAGATATGCTCAATCTGCTCTAGCGCGCCTTTTTCGCTTCGGATGGTTTTCGCGGATTTGGCTTGATCCAGAAACGCGTAGCTCAGGGAGGTTTGCCCTCTTAGAGCTGCCAACTCTTGGGCTTTAGGATGGTTCTGGAAGCGGTTGTTTGGATTGGTCGATAGTCCAATGTATCGGATGCGGTCCTTTTGCTTCGCCGAGTGATGGTTGCGAATGATGATATATAAAAGAGGTCGGTTGTCGGTGAAAAACGGCTTATCGACGTTTATCGTTTGGGGTTTAGACCATTCCAAAACAACACGTTTGAAAAGGCTCTTCCCCACGGAATTCGTAACCTCTTCGACAGTGTCGAAGCCGTAATTCGCGATCTTGTATCCGTCCATATATAGTCAACCCCACCCTGCGATTCGCATACGGGATCCAGACTGAGCGATGTGCCGGACGGTGGCAATCTTCCGGCCACGCAAGGCCGGGTCACCACTGGATTGATGATCGCTTTGCGCCGCGCGTCGCTTTCAGGAAATTGCGGGAGCAGCACTCTGTTGGCTGCCTTGTGCGAATCCCGGAATTCGCACACGATCGCCGGTCTATGGATCAACATCACGACCGGCAACGATGATCACCGACGACAAATACATCGAGATTCTTACGGCCGCACTTCAAAGGGCGACAATTTCCGAAGCAGACGTTCAGTGGAACGTGAAGATAGGAAATCGCCAGTTCGACGTATTGGCAAAATTAAACGCAGGCATGCACTCAATCCTAATGGGATACGAGGTCAAACATAAGTCGCGAAGGGTTTCCGTTGAGGCGATGGATGCTTTCGTGACAAAAGCTCGCGACGCCGGCATCAACAAAGCTGTTTTTGTAAGCACATCGGGCTTCCAAAGCGGCGCGATCGATGTAGCCAAAAAACACGGAATTGATCTCTTCGTCTTGGAAGTTCTCCCGAGCGAACACCCTGGCATGGACAGGAGGTCGGCTCACATCGTTGTCAGCAAGGCGGGGGCGCAGCCATTTAGCGGATTGGAAGTGAATGTCGTCAATCACGAGCAGCACATGAACGTCATCGAGCAGCTCGACTTGGTCTACTCTGACGGTAAGACGTTGACGCTTCCCGATGAGCCGAGCCAGATGACATATTACGTGGAGCGTACAATATTGTCAGGCGGGCGCTCCCTTGGCGATGCAATCAACCAAGCAGCGAGCGAGCCAGTCGCGCTGGATACCTCCGTCACGAGGCGCGTCAATATCCGTGAGCGGATACTTCCGCCTGACTCGTTCTTCTTAAAGGAAGGCAACATCAAAGAAGCCGTGCTTCATATGAAGGGGGTACTCGGTAAGGTTCTAAGTTCGAATGCGCGGTTCGAGCTCACTGCGAGCACTCCAATGGTTCGGTATCGAGATCTGTCGTCACAGAAAGCGATCGAAGTTCCCGCCAACATCCTACCGGTTGGCGGCGGCGACTTCACGCCCGGGAAGTTTTTCTTTTCGTACGATCCGCTGAGGTATTTCTACTGCGAGAGCGTGGAGGGTCCGACCGCAGAAATCTACTTGGTCGAAAGCTTTCAATCCGGCGAGCTCGTTCAAGCGGTCTTCAAGCAAGATGCTAGATATGGTCGTCATTATTTCGACCTAACAGACAAGAATATCATTGCAAGGTTGGAGGCGCGCCTAGCTAGAATGAAGCAAAAGCCTTCGCCCGAAAAAGCTTCTGACTCCGATTTTTTCGCCCGTTTGCTGGATCGGAAATGAACTGCCAGCTCGGTTGGCTCTAGTGGAAAGATTGGTGAAAGAGCACGGGCGTATCCTCTCAAATCACCTGCTTGGCTATCGACACCATTTCGTCTTCCGCTTTTTCTTGTCCAGTATCGGCATGCGCTGGCTCATCTCCAAGCGCAGCTTTTTCGAACGCTCCAAGGATTTTCTTGATCGAGAAGCTGTCTATGGATCGGCCTGGTAACCGAGTTTGCACAAGTAGACGAAACAGCTGGATCTTGAAGAGTAGCATTCTGACAGCTCGAGGCGACGGCCGTCGTCTGATGGTCCGAAAATAATCCGGAACAAGGCGCTCCAGATCATCAACTTCGTCTGAGGTAAAGCGAACATCGGAATCGGTGAATGGGGGAGGAGTGATTTCTGAACGCCGCTCGGAGAAGTCTGCCTCCATATCCGCGAGACGTTTTCGCCGTTCTTCTGCCTCTTCCGTTGCTTTTTGGCGACGAGATACCAGATCCGGATTAAAATTAAGCCGTTCTTCCGGGCTAAGGTCACTTTCCTGTCGTCTTCTAGCGTTCCTTGCTTTGATCCGTTCGTTTTCCTCGATCCGCCATTTTCGCTCTTCGGCTGTCGGCGGCATGATGGCGTCTGGGATGGTCTGCCGAACGGCTCGAGGGACCTGTCTCGTTGACGGCCCATCGACATCTATCAAAGCCTCCTCGTGATATTCGCCTTTAACTAGCGCGTCATATTCATTGTCGAGAGCTCTCTTCGACTTGTCGGCTTCGGCAGCCTTGTTTCGCTCATCCTCCAGCTGCTCCCGCCTGCGCGCAAGTTCACTCTCCCGAGCCCGCTGTCTGTAGGGTGCAAGATCACTTGATGAAAGGCTCGAAACTACAGCTCCCACTTCGCTATCCTGCAGATTTGCCAGTCGAAGATGGCAGGCGAACAACTTCTCTTTTTGCTCGGCGATGATCTCTTCGCGGGCAATCGATCCCGCGAGTGGAACCGCTCCCAACTCAATGGTTCGTTGTTCAATCAAAAGACGGTACCGCTCAGCGATTGCCAAGCCTAGCATCCTCTCATCGACAAGCATTAAGATTTGCAAGCGCTCACTGAGAGAAGGATCGTCGACGAGAAGCTTCATGTTTTCGATCACATCCAACATTTCGTCTGATGTACAGCGATCGAGATCGTCGACGACCAACAGCATGCGGTTGGGAGACTTCGCGCTCATCAGAAGCCACGGGCCGATCGTCATGCCAAGGGACAGAATTATCCATCCCGCCCAGGTAGCCCAAGAAGTCAATTCGACACACTCGGCTTCGCACCAAGCTTGACTTGGGTTGACGCCCAGTAGTCGTAGCGCGGATGATAACAGTTCGGGGATCATGAGTATCACGCCAGGTTGGGGACCTGGATATGCGATACCAACGCACCAAACGACCGCGACGAAGAATAGCGCGACCAATGGCAATCCTATTGCTCCCCCTGCATCGATCGGGCTAGCACCATCATCAACAGTCCGGGCGGCAACTAATGCCCTTATGTCTTCACCGACCAGCGCGAGCATACCCAAGCTTTCTGGTGACGATGTCAATCTGGCATGCTTGACGAAGAGTTCGCGCACTTTTGCTTGAACTTTAGGGCTGATTGCGGCGATCTGAGTGACCGCACCCACACCGACAAGGGATGTGGCTATCGCAGCGAGTTGCAGTGTAGCTCCAATGGGTATCAGTAGCAGAGCCAGCGCACTCAGCGCACCGACTAACGGCCAGAGGCCGTTTCGAATGTGTGAGGCGCGAACCGCAAGCATGAATTTCCCGAACGGACCGAGATTTGACGCAGCGCAGTCAGCCAAGCTTTTGTAAACATATATCCACGCCTCCGGCGGCGTCCGATATTTCCATGCATTGTGGATCGCGACCTCGTAGCGGAACTGTCCTTTGGTGTCCCTTGATGCCGAATTTGTCGGATTGTCATTCTGTTGAGGCTGAAGGATCGATTTTAAAAGTCCGGTGATTGTCGTTTTGCCACTCCCCCACGGGCCGAAGAGCGCGAAAGTGAACTCCCCTTTAGCCGCACGCAGTATCGTCGCCAATGCCTCGGCATAGTCGTTGACATTTAATGCGAGCTCGTCTTTTTCGGCCTCCCTCTTCATGTGAGGAGCCCGACCCATGCTTGCTTTGGTGCCAGTCTTGAGCGCAGAGATCAAAGCACCCAGGTCACGGTCTTTGATCCGCTCGGCCAAGCCAGTAGTGGGTTCTTCAATGCTACGAAGCACAATATCGGTGATCCTAACGACCCTAAAGGCCGTCAACGTCTCCAATACTCTCAACAGTCCCGGACCGATCTCTACGTCGGACACCATCTCTAGCGGCGGCAGCCGTTCGAATGGATTCATGCTTGGCGACGGCTTCTCGGCATAGAACTCGCGGATCAGTTCGTCGAGTTGACGCGAATGATTGCCAGTTAGAGTACTTCCCCAAGCTTCCAGACGCTGTAGCTCCCCTCCGGGTTCCTCCATAAAGACCCTTGTGCTGTTCTGTAGTTTTCGCGAAATGATAAGGGTGGTAAGGAACACCGTCGTCGTGGAAAGTATGTTTCGCTCGGTCTGTTTCCCCGCCAGGGATCGAACGCTTTCCAGCAAAATATGAGCGCTTTGCTCACTCAAAGCGAGATCGCGCAGAGAGGGAAACCTGTCGAACAAGCGACTGATAAGCGGATCGACTTTCGATCGTATAGCATCGCTCACCTCACCCGCCGCAACTGAAGCCATCCCGTCCCCCCCGATCTCAGAGCGCTTTGTTTGGCTAGCTTAGCGATGATGGCGCGCTTGGAAACGGGGGAAGATAAAGCATTGCTGGCCTTGGTCGCAATTACCCAAATCGGCTACGCAAGGCTTGTAATTCACCATGTTGGCGTCGGCACCACGGCCCTTCAACGAAGCCTCCCCGGCCTGTCTCAATCACCTGTTAAGCCAATACCCCGATACTCTATCGGGACAAAAGCGGTATCGGCTGGCGGCTCGTTGAAATGCCCTGGCTTGACCACAGAACCAAACCACTCGAACGCCGCCTAAACGAGATAAACAACGGCTCTCCCAAGAATGCTAAAAGTCCACATCCACGACGACGAAATCCTGACGAGTTTCGTATCGAGGTCGGCCCGAGCGAATGGCGTCGAGCGGATGCGGTCCTTTTGCATCGACCTCGGTGTGAACCTCGCTAAAATCAAGCTGGGAGACCGTGGCGAGGTAACAAGGCTATCGGAAATCATGGGCGTTTCACCTGATCGCCTCATGCATGCCGCGGTCGAACGAGACCAAGGAACCCGCGTCCGCGTGGGCCGAGAACGGTTTGATAACAGCCGGCTAAGCCGAATGCATCTCCGGTTTTGTCCAGACTGCATTGCAGCCGACCTCGTCAACGATCCGCTCAGTGGACCCTACTACCGATATTGCTGGCTTCTTCCTCAGGTCGTGACGTGCGTAGAACACCGGAGACCGATAATAGAGGCAACCCAGCCGCAGGGACTGGAGACTAACAGCCAAGATTTTTGCGCGATCATCGAACAGCTCAGAAAGCAGACGCCGGCTCTCTTCGATCCGGGGCCCTGCCGCGAGCCGAAGCATTTCGAACTCTACGCGGCAAGGAGACTAGCCGCAGGCGTGCCAGAAAATCCGCATCTGGATGCGCTGCCTCTGGAGACCATTATCGTGATGAGCGAGATCGTCGGAGCGACTATGGCTCATCCCGGCGTGTCGAAACGCGCAATTCCCGCTGAGCAAATGGTGGGAGTCCGAGACCTGGGCTTCGCCGCCATTCATGCCGGACGCCGCGGCTTTATCGAAAGCTTGGACAAAATCGCGTCGCTGGCTCCTGCCGGGAGCTGTTCGCCGCACGGCCTCTACGGCGCCCTCTACATCACTCTAGACCGTAGCCGGTCGCAAAACTCATATGACCTATTCCGCTCTGCAATGGTCGAGCATGCCGCGATCTCTGGCCGGGTTGCGCCAGGCGCATCGATGTTTGGAACAGGCTCATCCTCGGCTGCTTCAAGAGTGCGATCAGTTGCCAATGACGCGGGTGTCGCGATCGACCGCGTAAAGCGTGTCCTAAGAGCTAAAGGCTTGACGGCGCCGGCCGGAGCGGCCGGACTGCTCGATCCAACCGTGGCCGCCGTCGCGAGAGAGCATTTTTTCGACGTTTGGTCATTCAAAGAGGCCCGCGAGTTTCTCGGCTGCAACTTGCGGACTTTCAACACCCTGCTGGCAGCCGGTATTGTCGCCCGCCCGCCGGCGTCATTTCCTCAAGGATTTGTGTCGCGGGCTGCCGTGGTCGATCTAGCCACCCGGCTGCTCGAGAGTTGCACCGTTGATGAAAGTCCGCAAATGGTCGACATCCGTGGTGCTAGGACTGGGGGTGATTCATCGGTTTCCGAAATCATTCAGTACATCCTTGGCGGCAGGCTTCCGTCAGTGGCGACCAAAGCAGGTATGCCAATCCTGGCTGCGCTGAGGGTGAGCGTCGACGAAGTTCGCCAAGCCCACCTACCAGACGGCCATGTCACCGCCGATGCCGCACGGGAGCTACTCAGGCTCAACACTACAGGTTTCGCCGACCTTCTGACTAATGGTTTCATCAAAACAACTCCACTCAAGCATCCCAGAGAGAGCTGGCATGCGGTGCCTTTGGAGGAGATCAAGCGCTTCCGAGCGACCTACATCTCTCTTCAGGAATGTGCGGAGCAGCTCAAGCTGAGCAAGAACGCGATGGCCACCTTGGCAAGGAGAGCGGATTTCGCCGCAGCTTTCCCTTCAAACCTGATTGGGCAAAAAATTTTTTTTAGAGCCGCGATTGGTCAACTATAGTTTAATAATACTTAAATTGCGCAAAATCTCGTGCCGAAGTGAGAATTTCGTTAGACCGCATCTATTAGCATTAACTTGATGTTAAAAATTTAGAGTTACGTTATGTTCTAATTGAGAAAAGTGCCTTTTCCGGGCATTGACGCCCCCCAGGAACGTGATAAAAGTCGCCTCAGATTGAAACAGGAACTCGCAATGAACGCGAACATACGAGTAGAAACGCGGCTATCCGCATAGATCTCTAGTCCGGTTATGTTCGCCGTGACCTGAGGTTACGGTCGGCCCCCAACATTTTTTTAGTACAGTCACAATGGAGGCCATCAAATGCGTAATACTTCAATCGATTTCCCACAAAACCTTACTACACTTGCAATCCGTCGGGCACTTGCTGTCGCCCCGACATCCCGGGAACCCGCGTTTGCTCGCGGCTCGGCGGTATTGCAATACGTTTCCAAGTCGCTTCGCGCTGCAGGGCTCATACGCCTAGCCAGCTAGTCGTCTGGTCACGTAGACCATTCGGCTGTCGAGTTGTTGACCCTCGGGTCAGCGACTACGATGGACTCCCCCCTGCCCTTGGCTACGGGCTGATTTCGTCCAGAAGGACGGGAAAGGCTTACGTATGGACATCTCGTATGTCATCCAAATCCTGCACGAGCGCCGCAAGGGACATGATATCCTTGCGCTGCCTTTCGAGCGCAAAACCCGTTTCGCGCAACCGGACGCCATGAAGTCGCGCCGCGTTGTCAAAAAGCGCACGGGTGAGGATTCCTAACAACCTCCAACTCTCAGGGCGAAAGCCCATTCTGTAATCTGCGGGCGCGCCTCGGTCACGAGTGTGCGGGAGGACGCCTGCGCCTTGACGGAAGGAATCCGAATGTCGAACCGTGCCAAAAAACCGCGGAACCGTGGTCGTGTGTCTGCGCAATGCGCGAAGGGTGGATCCATTACCGCTCGATGGGAGAGCTGGGTGTTTCTGGATCCGGCCTTCACGGATAGCGAAGACACTTTCGAAGGTGCCGACTATCGCAAGGCCGCGACGTCGCTTCGTCTCGAGAGAGACTTCTAACCCACAACCGCCATACGGCGCTAGCGCCTGTGTATCAAATCAGACGCGCCTCGGCGACGAGCGTGCGAGGGCGTCTGCGACTCTTCGAAAGGAGCCCAACGTGTTGAACGGCAGCAAAAACAAATACCCGCTGAACTCGACAGCCGCGCACCTGCGCCAACCTGTCATGCGCGGCGAGATCGAACGTCTCTTTCAAGGCGTGGAGACTTCTTATTTCACCAATGATCGGCTCGATGTCGAGCCAGGCCAAGTCGCGCCATATGGTGCGTGTGTGAAGCAGGTTCAGGAAATGGACGAATACGTCTCGGATTATATTCGCGCGCTCCGATGGATGCACACCGCCTCGACTGTCAATCGTTCGAGCCCCGCTCCACTGTCCGCAACTTTGATCGCAAAGGAGAATGATTATGTCGTTGGGTCCAACGAAGTCCTGCTTCAACGAGGTCGATCGCATCATGCTGGATGGGCGCGCGGTTCGTCATCACATCGCCTCGCAGGATGGCACTCTGGTGCAGTTTGACGGTGATGATCCGCGTGAGGTTTTTGAGCTGAGCTGCAGGGATCTGGGCGACCACCTCCGCACTCTCCGTTTGGCGATGCACAAGGATTACTACAAACTGGTCAAGAGTGGGGTGCTTTCGACTTTTTCGAATGATCAGGTGGCGTACTTTAGACGCCATGCCTGTTCGGTCTTCAGCGTCACGAGGCCAACTGTGCGCCAGGTCTACCGAGAGATGCAAGCCCACCACCGATGGAGGATGGAACGCGGCGAGCCGATCTTTGAGCTTTGCTCGGAGCGAGCATTTCATCGGCTCGTAGATGAGATGCGGCGGAGCGCTAATGAAACAGCGCGGCTCATGGCGGCGTCCACGCCGATGATCGAGACGCGGTCCAACTAAACCGAACAAGGCATTCTGCCTAATCCCTGCAAGCAGACGTACCTCGGAGACGAGCGTGCGCAGGACGTCTGCGGCCGATCGAAAGGAAGTCAACATGACTGACATGAGCAAGAGCAAACGGAAATCGGCGGCGGCGGCACCCTCAGTGCGCCCCAAGGTAGAACCCTACGCGGTCAAACCCGACCAATCGTCGAAGCTCATCACCGTCGCATTCAACGAGTACTCTCGATCGATTTGCGGCCTGCTTCTGCACAAGAACTGACACTACGCCCGTCACAATGAAATCTATCCCAACAAGGAGACCGTAAATGTCTACTCGTCGCACTAAACTTCTGGTCAGCGCAAACGACCGTGTAACTCTCGACTGCCGTCATCATCGTTACCTCGATGAGTTCACGGACGGCATCCTGGTGGAGTCGGATGACGATGGTCCGCGCACCGTGATCGCCCTGACGTGGACCGATCTCGAGCAGCGCCTGCACAGCCGCCGCTTGATTGTTCACAAGGGCTACTATGGCACGAAAGGAAAGGCGCCGGTCGGAAAAACCATGCGCTCTGAAGAGGCAGAACTCGTGCCCACTCCGTCGTTTCCGCAGAGCTTGCGCAAAGGCCTGGATGTCCGTCCCATGGACATTTTGGAAATGGACGATGGCAGAATCGATGTTCGCCGCGTCGGACTGAACCTGGGGTTCTGGAACCGCTTGCATCCTGAGGTTCAAGCGCGCCTCGGACAGGTACCTTTTGTATGGGCAACTGCTGCCATGGACGCATGTACCCGCTTGCTCTGCGGGATTCATCTGAGCGTTGACGTCCCCAGCGTAGCCAGCGTGATCTCGACGTTGGCGATGGCCGTACGTGAAAAAGGCGCCGAGAAGCTCCTTCACTGCGGCCGCGCAAATTCGTTTCAAAGGGGCCGCCCGGGCCAAGTGCACATCGATGGCGCACCGCCGTATCACTCTGCGGCATTCGTTGGGGCGGTTATCGGTCTGACCGGTAACGATCCTATCCCGAGCAATCAACATCCGCACCTTCGCGCACGCGTAGAGCGTATGTTCCGCTCGCTGACTTCCGCTCGCTTCGGTTCGCTTCCGGACGTGGTTGGGAACAGCATCCTGCTGGTCGAGAACTACGATCCGGCAAAGCACTCGCATCTCACGAACAATGAGTTGCTTGACCAGTTCGCTCATCTGCTTGTCGAGCGCTACCACAACATTCCGCACCGCGCGTTGGATGGCCAGACGCCGTTGGAATGCTGGCTTCAGATGTCCTGCGAGGGAGAAGGCGTGCCGCCTCCGCCGTCGAAGGGAGAGTATCACGACCTCTTCGGAATCAAGCTGCGCCGCCATGTGACAGCACGCGGCATTTCGATCCTCGGGATCGAATACCGCTCGGATCACCTTGAGGGCCTGCGGGTGTGGCAGCACCGCGTTGAGGTTGACGTCAGCCTGGACGAAAGCGACATGTCTGCGATCTCGTTCCGCGATCCCCGCGATGGACACTGGCACGAAGCCCGTGCCGGGCTTGAGGGGCTCGAGACCGTCGCGTTGAACGAGTGGATGGACACTGTCCATCTCGTCACCTCCCGCTTCGAGCAGCCTGCCAATATCAACCGAAAGGTCGTCGCTGCTTTGAATGAACTCAAGGGGCGTGCCGCAAACCTCTAACCCGACTTCCCCGGGCGTTTAGCCCTCCCGGAAACTGCAGGCGTACCTCGGACACGAGCGTGCGGAGGACGCCTGCGCCCAATCGAAAGGAAAGCAGCATGTCGGACGGTCGTAAGTATCCCAAGCTGATCATCGGTGGACGCGACATCACCCTGCGTCAAAAGCCAGGCGCAAAACCCGTCGAAGAACGCAAGAGCATCGTCTCCAACCGGGTCACAATGGCGTTCCGTGATGGAACCGCACACCGTCTTGAGAGCGAGCTCGAGACCGGCGCCATGGAGCTGTTCAACGCCAACCAGAACGTGGTTGCCATCCGTACGCAGTTCGGCCCGATCCCGTTTCGTCGGGAGGGCAAGAACCGCGAGCATTATGCGGATATCTGCGTCGACTTCCGGAATGGCTGCCGCAATTTGTACGCGGTTCGCAACGAGGCCAACATCGGCGATCTCAAGATCGAGCTTGAGCTGATCCGCACGCAGACGCTGCGCCAGTACGCCCACGGCCTGCATCTCCTGACGGAAGCTCAAATCACGAAGCCCGAAATCTACCGCGCCCGTGAGATGGCCCGGGCGACGAAGTTGCGGAATTCCGAGAAGACGGAGTGGGTCATCGATGCACTGAGGGCGCTTGGCGGCTCCGCTGTCATCTTCGATCTCGCCACGTATCTCGGAACGAAACTTGTCTTCGCCGAGCTTTGGACGGCGATCTGGGCCCTCTTCCACGATGGCTTGATCCGTCACGTCCACCCTAATCCGGCCGCGGCCGTGATTACCCGTCTGTCCCGAATCCGCATCGTAAAGGAGAATGCAGATGTCTGAGAGAGTGTCGAAATCCTTGGCCAATGGGGTCGACAGCTTCGACCCCAACCCGCGATCCTATCGCCTCGAGGACCGAAAGGATCATGCGGTCGAAGGGGTCAAAAAACGCGTGCCTTCCGCACTGTCGCGGGAAACGAGTTCTCAGGCCGTTTGCGATGCTCGGTTCCCGCAGGCGCAAACCGGGTGTGGCGGATCTAGCCTCCCTACCGCGTTGCTCAAGCAACTCTGCGAGAAGATCGAAACGCGGAACCTCGCGAAACAGAAAGTCGACCGCCGCTACTCCCTAAGCCAGCGCCAACTACGCCGCTGGCTTGAGCGCCAACCGCAATCCTAGCCCGGTCTTCACCGCAGCCATACCGAAAAGGAGAATGCCCATGTCTAAGAAGTACACCAAGTTCAAAGCGAACCAAGATGACGCGTACACACTCGACGAACGTCCGTACCGCTTCGAGCGGCCGTATGAACACGGCATCGTAATCGGCTCCATCGACGATAAGCCGAAAAATGTGGTCGCCATGAGTTGGCAGGACATCGACGGCTACATCCGCACGTTCCGTCTCCAGATCGAGAAGGGGTACTATTCGGCGGAGAACGCCATCAAGCGTGCCAACGAGCGCAAGTCGCCTGTGGTGTCGCACGAGGTCACTTTTCGCCAGGTTCTCGTAGCTAGCTTTCTCGAAGAGGAAGCTGAGGGCGGCGGCGTCGATGCCATCAGCCGCTCGGACGCGAAGATCAAAAAGTTCTACGCCAAGTTCAAAATCAATAACAAGCAGCTCGTCGAGGACGCCCGCGACGAGCTCAAAAAGAAAAAGTCAAAACGCGAACTCTTCGTGAGCCGCAGGCAGTTCTGCCGTTGGATCGAGCGTTTTGAGAAAAATGCGCGCAATGCGGATTCCCTGATGCGCCAGAACAAGGGAAGCACCTCTTACGGAAGCCGCTTCACGCCTGAGCAGCTTGACTACTACTCCAAGTTCGTGCGCGGGTATCTGAACCAGAACCAGCCGACAGTCCGAGCGGCCTACAATATGATGCTGGTAGATGTCGTCGCCCGCGAGGCCGCCAACGAGCCGTTCGTTGAGCCGTGTTCGGAAAGCACATTCCTCCGTTTGGCCCGTGAGATGGACGATCGCGACGTCGATTTCGCGCGTCACAAGGACAAACATCGCATCCAGCGAAAGTACATGCTTTCGGGCAAAGGCCTTCAGCCAAAGTATGCGATGCAAATCCTCGAGATGGACGAGCACAAGCTCGACCTAATCCGCGTCTCCAAAAACCTGGGCATCTGGCAACGACTGCACGAAGATGTCCAGGCGCAATTGGAGTTGAAATCCCGCGCCTGGGTTTCGGTCGCGATGGACGCCTTCTCGCGCTCAATTTGCGGAATCCGCGTGCTTCCCGGTGAACCGGAAGCGGCCGAAGCAGTAGCTACGTTGGCGATGGCAGTCCGCAATAAGCAACACGAGACGGCGCTTAGCGGTGGGCATATCGAATGGCCGCAGTGCGGCCGCCCCGACGCCGTGCACACGGATGCCGGCGCCGCATATGTCTCGGCCGACTTCCAGCGCGCGGTGATCGGGCTGACGGGCAAGCACCGCATTCCTCCGTCCAAGCACCCGCATCTGCGCGGGCGGGTTGAGCGCTTCTTCGGGACGCTCAATTCCCGCTACATGCATCTGTTCTCTGGACGTACTTACTCGAACGTTCTGATGAAGGACAAATACGATCCCGCAAAACACGCTCACCTCACGCACATGGAGCTGACTGAGCTTCTGATCCGGTTGATCGTAGTCTGCTACCACAACACGCCACATCGATCGCTGAATGGTGAGACGCCGCTCGAGCGCTGGTACCGCTCGTCCCAACAGGATGCCGAAGTGGCTCCTCCCCCCACGCAGGCCGAATACCGCGACATCTTCGGCATTCAGATGAAGCGCAAGGTTGGCAATAACGGCATCACCATCCTTGGTCTCGACTATCGCTCTCCTAAGCTCAGCGCCGTGCAGGAGTATCAGTACAACATCGAACTCAATGTGCGCATCAACGACCAGAATATGTCGGCGATCTCTTTCGAGGATCCGCGCGACGGCAAGTGGTACGACGCCCAAGCGACCTTCGAAGGGCTCGATAACGTTCCCCTGTCGGACTGGATGGAGACGGTCCGCTTCGTCGTTGCTAACCACGGTCCCAAGGCGCGCAACGCACGCCGCGCCAAGGAGCTTGTGCTGAAGACCTTGGCGGACGTCGTCAAAGCGAGCGAGAGCTCGCGCCTTGCGGCAAACGTTGGCTCGCCGCTTCAGAACGAAGCTCGCATCCTCGAGTTCGAGAAGAAGAACAAGGCGATCTACGAATACTCGCGTCACCTCTGGATCGACTTCGGCAATGACGGCGGCGAAGTCGCCGCATCGGCCGACGGCGTTCAGGCTCGCGACAACGATCCGATGAACCCCGTGGGCGATTTCAGCTCAGAGGGCTTCATCGACCCGCAGTCCAAGACTGCCAAGACCAAGAAGGCCACCCAGGCCCGCAAGCATGCGCCTGCCGCCCCGACTGACGACGACGAAGAGATCGATATCTCCGCCGTGATCCTCGAAACCAACAAAAAGGATGGTTCCCATGACTGATGCCTTCGCTGCACCCCTCAATGCAGGCCTTGAACATATCCGCGCAACCGTAACCGATAAGGTGGCGGAAAAATCCGCCCTCGTTCGCAACCTGGAGGAGTTCCACGTCAGTACCCGGTACGACAAGCTTCTCACTCTGGAAGTCGACAAGCTCCTCGCTACCATCCTGAGCGGCAGCGCGGTGGAAGGCTACGCTCTCGCTGTCGTCGGGAAGTCCGGCGCCGGGAAAACCCACGCAATCAATCACGCGCTCGACGGCAACCCCGCCTTCAAGCCGTTCTACGTCGGTGTGAACGAGTTGCAGATCTGCATGCGTGTTCGCACCCCTCCCGTGTGCAACACGAAGTCGCTCGGCGTCGCCATCTTGCAGCACGTG
This sequence comes from Rhizobium sp. X9, assembly GCF_018873185.1. NCBI lineage: Bacteria > Pseudomonadati > Pseudomonadota > Alphaproteobacteria > Hyphomicrobiales > Rhizobiaceae > Rhizobium > Rhizobium sp. X9. Next base: position 296,547 of record NZ_CP071312.1, read on the forward strand.
GGATACCCGCTCTCGCGTACAAAGCTGAACGAAATCGAGATCTGGCGCTTGGTCCGCGAACAGCTCAAGCGCCGGGAAATCCGCATCATCTACCTCGATGAGGCCCAGCACGTACTCAAGAGCAAGAAGAATGTGATGGAGGTCACTGACACGATCAAGTCGTTGATGCAGGACCCCACGTGGCCAATCTGGATCATCATGAGCGGCATTCCGCAAATGCTTGAGGTGATCGAGGGTGATGGTGACCATCAGCTTGCGCGTCGCTCGCGCGTCGTCCGCATCGGCGATCTGGAGGAAAAGGACTTTCCGACGATTCTCGCCATCGTCAACGAGATCGCATCGGATGTCTCCTTCAAAGTCGGCTTCCCGCTCAACAAAGGCTTTGTTCGCCGGATGGTTCACGGAGGGATGTCGCTTCAGGGCATGGTCATCCAGTTGATCAAGCTCTCCATCGAATCCGCGATCTGGGACCCGGCGGAATCTCAGAGCCGTACGTTGCGCTATGACCACTTCGTCGAAGGCTACCGTCGCCTGTGTGACTGCGACGACGACACCAACGTCTTCCTGGCCAAGGAGTGGCAGAAGATCGTGCGTGAAGTCAATGAAGAAGGAAAGCTGACCACCGAGCTCGTGGGCAGCTAAGTCTCGACGTTTTCTTCCCGGCGGCGTTTCGCCGGGAAGTTTCTTTCGAAGTCAATTAAAGCAAGGACTGCGTTTATGACTGGCATTCTCCAAGTTCCGCTCTTCTCCGACGAAACACTTCCGAGTTGGGTTGCAAGGCTTGCGCGGGCGAACGGAAAGCTCCGTGCGTCGTCGTTTTGTACAGACATCGGATTGAACTACGCACGGTTGTTGGTCGGGCGACCAGATGACATCGAAAAGCTTGCCAAAGTGACGGGCCGCGATGCAGCCGATTTGACTACACATGCCCTGGTGTTCGACGAAGGTCATAGAATCAACTTTGCTGGACAAAGCTTCTTCAAGAGCTTCGTGCGCAAGCATCAGCTCGCATTTTGCCCTCGCTGCTTCGCCTCGGATGATGCCCGCCCTGAAGGCCATTTGGACACCCGTCGATATTGGCGCATGTCATGGCTGCTCAATGAAGCTACGGTTTGCACACACCACGCATGCCGCCTTGAACTGCTTGAACAGCACAATCAGAGCCAAGACTTCGGTCAGGTACTCGAGCAAAACAGCGCCATCATCGCCTGTCACATGGCGTCCCCGGTTCCTGCGGAACCCATGCTCCTCGACCACTTTGTTGCCGAACGTCTGGCGGGACATATCTCGCATGGGCAGCTGCTGGATCAGACACCACTCGGTGTGGCGATCCATACAGCGCGTTATCTCGGTGTCGCCTTTGTCTACGGGGCGAAGCAAAGCGTTTCCGAGCTCACGGACGAAGATGTTGCCCATGCCGCCAATAAAGGACTGCACGCGTTGCGAGCCGGCGCCCAGGGTGTCTGTGCACTGCTCGACGAAATTGTCGACCCACGGGCCACGACGTTGTCATCCGCGTACGGCAGGCTTGCCGGCTATCTGCGTTCTCGCAACGACGATAGCTACAAGGTGTTCGAGGAAATTCTACTGGAGCACGCCAGCCGCCGCTTCTTCATTTACGGCAACACGATGCTCGACCGAAACACGACGTGGACGACTGTGAAGGAAATCATGAAGGCCACCGGTTTTACCCGTGCGCAGGTAATCACGCGCCTTTACCAAGCGGGGATCATCTCAACAAATAAAGCAGAGGCCGTTCCGGCGAGCGCACTGCAGCTGTTTGCCGCGGAACCGGACAACCTCGTCAAGGCGAAGGCAGCCTTGGAGATCATCGGCTGCGACAAAAATTTCCTCGATTTGCTCGTCGAAGCTGGTCTCGTGAAAGCTGCATACGAACCGGGCCGGAAAGCAACAGGGAGGACGGCTTTTCAGCTTAATTTCCTAAAAAGTGAACTGGTGGCATTCCGGAAATCAGTGGAGGACAAAGCGCAGTCCCCGGCATCTGCGGATATGATCTCACTTCGACAAGCCGCCTTTCGAACCGGAGTACCGAAGACCGAGATCATTGCTAAAATTCTTTCGGGCGCTTGCACGAGGGTGGCGTTGAGCGGCGAGCAGTTGCTCGCTGACAACCTCTTGGTCGACCCGTCAGAACTCCGATCGGGAGATGGACAACAAGTAGGTATCGGGGAAGCCGCCCGCATCCTCGACGTCATTCTACCGACGATGTCGAAGCTTGTCGAATATGGCGTTATCCCTCATGGCGTCGATCTTACTAGACCTTACAAGTCGGGCCAGAAGGTCGTTGTTCGTCAGGACATCGCAGCATTTGCCGAGCGGTATGTTTCGGTAAGGCATCTCGTGAAGGAGACCGGTCTCGACAGAAATCTGATCCAGGCCAAGATGAAACCTGCGAACGTCCGCCCGGCGTTTCCTCGCAACCAATTCAAGACGCTCTTCATTTTGAAGTCCGAGGTCGGGCGGTTGTTCGAGTAGCCGATCTCGATAGACGAGCATTACGTTCGTCATTTTACTAGAAACGATCTAGCTGTACGCCTACCAGCGACAATCCGTAGCTTACGCTTGGGGCTGAACTAACTGGAGTGCCTCTGCGCTCATTTTTCGCCCCAACGGATCAATCGAAAAAGAGCTTTTCCGTTTCCCAGTTTTCGGGGAAACCCATTGATGACCGCATCGTGAGGGAGACAGGATGATTTTGGAACAAGGCAAGTACTTCTGGACCGATAGCGCCATGACCCAGTTTTCTCAATATTTGCTGCATCGCCGCTAAAGCGGTGTAGAGGCGGTTCAGCTGATCTTCAATTTTTCTACCGTCATGCGAAAGAACTTTGACGAGAGGGATCGCCTTATCTAACACCTGTTTGATGGCGTCAGGTGCCTTTATGTTGCGATTGAACAGCCGCCCATGGTGTCCACAGTGGTTACGGACTTCATGGATCACGCTCAGCCAGTTGCAAAGCTTGCGGAATTTGGAGACGCCCAAATCGCGAGACGAAACTCGGTCGAGTTTGAAAGCACTTATTGCGGTGTCTTCTATGCTTCTCAGCGTTGAGCTGAGATTTCCGAACGACATGAGTTCGATTGCTACCCACCCCGGGGGCATATCACTGAGGAACTTGCAAAACTCGTTGTAGTAGTTCGTCTTGTAATGTAGGGCATACTCTTCGTGCGAATTCAAAAAGATAGCCCGTACCTTTCCAACGGTGACGCTGTAGTCGACGTTTCCATGGCCGAACAGCTCGGAATTGATGTACCAGAACGGGTTCGCCGTCGCTGTTGCGATGGCATGATTGATTCTTGCCCGCACACCGACCTCAATCTTTGAGACGAGGGAAAATATGAGTGTTCGGAGGTTTTCGTCGAACTTGTACAGTTGCCAAGCATCTTCGAACGTTGCCCCCGCATTGAACCGTTTGTCTGGAGAGCCACCATCCCGAAACGGGAGCAGATACGCCTTGAACCTGTAGTATCCGACGCTTTCAATCAGTTTAATCGCCGCTGCCCTGTCTCCGAATCCAAGGCCCCTCGCTAGCAACGCGTCACACTGCTGCGTTGTTGATGTTGGCAGTTTGCGATATGGAACTAATTGTTTTGCCACAGACGAAAAAAGCCCCCACGCTTACGACTAACCTTTTGGGCTAATCTGGTGGAGGCCATTGATAACTCCAAACCTACTCCAGATGCTGGAATTGTCAAGGATAAAAGTAAAGATAAAATGAGGCTCCGTACGCCTCGTCTATCCCGGACATCTCTTCATACGTTCTCGCTCTCCGGGCATATGATTCCGGCAGCTCTTTTTGTGCTCCCCACATTAGATCAAACGGGCCATTCCGTTTCACCATTGACCACGCGCTCGAGTAGTTTCAGCGCCTCGTCAGCCGGAAGGTCGTGGGTAACTCTGGCACTTGCCAGTCGTGCCGCGAAGTGTGCGGCAGCAAGAGCCTCCATTCGGCGATCCTGCGCTTCAAAACGGGGCCGGAAATATTCCTGAATAGCCTTAATGCTCGGTGGGAGTTCCGCGGCCTTCGCGGCGTCGAGGTATCCCGCTCCGCTGTTCGACTGTCTGCCGCTATTCTCGTCGGGTTGGTCGTCTTGATCGACGTGAAAATTGTTCGCCATAGGTGGTCTCCTTTGGTTCTTTTTAGACCAAGTCATATGATCGAACCGTTCGCGCGGGAGGTAAATATAGGCTTAAATGTGGGCCGATGTGGCTGACGATTTTCGATTCACCCTAATTCTTTAGGTTCGGCAAAGGCGGAAACATCTAGCTGTAACCGTCGCTCAATCCATTCGTCTAACAAGTTCAAGTGTTGTCCGCTTTTTAGGTGGGGATTAGCAATCCGTTCTTAACAGCACACTGTCGATATAGGTCACCAGCTGAATGCCGTTCGCAGAGTTGCACGGGCGAGCATTCCCTGACGCACATGTTCTGTGATCACGGCGCGATATCAACTGCCGACTCAAGACGGGACAGTCCTTGTCTCACCTAAGCGACCCCGCGCATCGCTATACCCCCGCTACACCTCTCTCGATCGGAGGAGCGCCCCTCACGTCGAAGCGTGATATCCGTTCGAATTCCCTAGTTTCGGCGCCCAGAATTTGCCATCAAATACAGATACTTACTTCGTTGGGTCATTTCCAGTTGCTTCTCGGGACATTCTTAGACGACGCGCGGGTACCAAAAACCCGTATAAGTGGGGCATTTTCTGTGCTTCCCCACAGATTGCCGGCGCGTAAAGATGACCTCACGTCCCGGAAGTGCGCAAGAACGTAGTGAACACCGACCCGCCAAATGAAAACCCCGGCCTTTCAGCCGGGGCAATATTTCAACGGAAATCGTCTCAGGCAAAGAGCCGGCGGCCGCTCGCAACCAGCATGCCGGCCGCACCCTCCAGCCATCCGGCCTTCAACTCCAGCGCCAGGAAACGGCTGCGCTCGAATGGGCCCGGCATGATCAGGTGCTGCGCCTTGTCGGCGAAAAAGCCGAAACGCTCGTAATAGGGCGCGTCCCCCACCAGGAGGATGGCGCCGTGACCGCGTTTGGTGACTTCGGAGATCGCCGCGCGCATCAGCGCCGAGCCAATGCCTTTGCCCTCATGGGCAGCATCGACGGCCAGCGGGCCGAGCAGCAGCGCTTCAACCGCGCGTCCTTCGCGCGAAATGCCGGCTTCGACATTCCACAGGCGTACCGTGCCGATGACATGACCATCCTCATCGCGAGCGACGAGCGCCAGACCTTCGGCCGGAACCCGGCCGGCGCGCAGCTTTTCGGACGATTTGCGGCGGCGGCCAGCGCCCATGGCGCGGTCAAGCAGGTTTTCACGGGCAACGACATCGCCCGGATTTTCCTGATCGACATGAAATGTCTGCGGCGTGAAAAATGCCCGTACCGAATTCAAAAGAGCGGCCATCCTTGGCCTCCCGTCACACAACCGCCCACACGCGGCCCTTGATGAAAAAATGGTGGAGCCGTTCCGGCCCGCCGACACGCTTTCCTCGGCTGGAAGAGGAGCAGCAAGCAGGGATTTGCGCAACAGCACAATCGGCAGGGCCGGAACGGAAGCTTGGTCGAGACGCCGCCCTTTTCAGCGGGCGGCGCTCGGATCAGATGACGTAGGCTTTCAGCGGCTCGAAACCGTTGAAGGCAACCGCGGAGTACGTCGTCGTATAGGCACCGGTGCCTTCGATCAGAACTTCGTCGCCGATCGTCAGAGAGACCGGCAGCGGGTACATGTTCTTTTCATACAGCACGTCGGCGCTGTCGCAGGTCGGACCGGCCAGAACGCAGGGCTGCATCTCGTCCTGATCGCGCTCGGTGCGGATCGGGTAACGGATCGCCTCATCCATCGTCTCGGCGAGACCGCCGAACTTGCCGATGTCGAGGAACACCCAGCGGTGGTTGTCGTTGTCGGACTTCTTCGACACGAGGACGACTTCCGCCTTGATGACGCCGGCATTGCCCACCATGCCGCGGCCCGGCTCGATGATCGTCTTCGGGATCTGGTTGCCGAAGTGCTTGCGCAGCGCCGTGTCGATCGCCTGGCCGTATTCTTCGGCAGCAGGAACGTCGCGCAGGTACTTGGTCGGGAAACCGCCGCCCATATTGACCATCTGCAGGTGAATGCCCTGCTTGGAAAGCGATCCGAAGACGCGCTTGGCATCGGCGAGCGCCGCATCCCATGCGTCGAGATTCATCATCTGCGAACCGACGTGGAAGGAAACGCCGTAGGATTCGAGACCGAGCTGATGTGCGTAGACGAGAACATCGACAGCCATCTGCGGTACGCAACCGAACTTGCGCGACAGCGGCCATTCGGCACCTTCGCCATCCGTCAGAACGCGGCAGAAGACGCGCGCGCCAGGAGCGGCACGTGCAACCTTCTCGACTTCCTCGTGGCTGTCCACGGCGAAGAGATCGATGCCGAGCGCATAAGCGCGGGCGACATCGCGTTCCTTCTTGATGGTGTTGCCGAAGGAAATCCGGTCGGACGTCGCACCCGCATCGAGCGCCATCTGGATTTCAGCCACGGAGGCGCAATCGAAGTTGGAGCCGAGCGAAGCGAGCAGCTTCAGGATTTCAGGAGCCGGGTTCGCCTTGACGGCGTAGTAGATCGCGCTGTTGGGCAGCGAGTGCCGGAACGCGTTGAAATTGTCGCGCACGACGTCGAGATCGACCACAAGGCAAGGGCCTTCGGGACGTCGGGTCTTGATGAAGTCGAGAATGCGTGCAGTCGTCATCGATATATTCCCTATAAACCGGCTCCGGAAAATCCGGAGGACAAAGGACGCTCGAGATATGCATACGAATCAGCCGGTGGAGGCGCAGATTCGATAGCATACGCTCAAGGCGCGAATGTGAACGACGCCCTGCCAGAGCATCATTCGGCTTTGTCTGCCATCGATTGGAGGGATTGACCCGACCGCACTTCAGGCAATGATGGTGTGCCTCTTCAGTACCCCGGCTGATGGAAAGCCGGCAGAGAACCAGAAAGGCCCGCACCGTCGTTGCTTCATATGTCCTCGCATTTCCCGGTTGGCCGGAATAGCGACTGGAGGGGTTAGTTCCAGGTACCTTACCTAAATCCTCACCACATCGAGGACTCGGCGGACACACATGGGCACGTGCGACTTTGGGCAGCACGGGAGATAAGAATATTCGCCGTCATAATCAAGAGGATTTTTTCATCAAAGCGCGGATTTTTTCAGCAGCGGATTTAGGGTTGAACAGTCGCCTCCCAGCGTTCAATTATATGGAACAAACCGGAGGATTTTCATGGACACGCTGACCCGCATCCGCGCCTTTATCGATGTCGTCGAGGCGGAGGGTTTTTCCGCCGCCGCACGCAAGACCGGACGCTCCAAGGCGCTGTTGTCCAAATATGTGCGGGAACTGGAGGACGATCTTGGCGCGCTGCTCCTCAATCGCACCACCCGGCAGTTCTCGCTGACGGAGGCAGGACACACCTACTACCGCACCGCCTCCGATATCCTCAAGGAAATCGACAATCTCGCCGATCTGGTAAGGGAGAAGAATGCCGATCTTAAAGGCAAGCTCCGGATTTCGGTTCCCCGTACCTTCATCGACGCCGATGTCGGCCAGAGCCTGATCGACTTCGCCAAGGAAAACCCGGAACTGTCGCTGGAAATCGTCGCCGAGGACCGGTTCGTCGATCTGATCGAGGAAGGCTTCGACCTTGCGGTTCGAATCACGCGGCTGGAGGATTCGGGCCTCATCGCCCGCAAGCTTTCCGATTTCCGCGTCTATGCGGTGGCGACGGCGGATTTCGTGGCCCAGCACGGGCCGCTCGACGGCCCGCAGGATTTCGCCCGCGTTCCCTTCATCATCGACACCAACACCCGCTTCCACAACTCCGTTCGATATTTCGAACCGGATGGCGGCTCGAACTCGGTGGCCATCAGCGGCCCCATCGAGGTCAACAGCCCGCAGGCAACGCTGCGCGCCGCACGCGCCGGGCTTGGCATCGCCATGGTGCCGGATTTCATCGCGCGACCCTATATCCAGTCCGGAGAGCTGGTGACGCTGTTCGACGATTATATTTCCAAGGACCGGGGCATCTACGCGGTCTATCCGCACCGCCGCTACCTGCCCGCCAAGGTGCGCAGCTTCGTGGATTATCTCTCGGCGTGGTTTCGCAAGAACGGGTGACGTAGCTGACACTCCCCGAGCGTCATGCCGGACTTGATCCGGCATCCAGCCACGGCGCGTCTGCGCCGTGAAAGGACTCTCCCGCGATCAAGGACTTGACCGCACTGGACCCCGGATCAAGTCCGGGGTGACGGAGTGGGGATGCAATCGTCTCGCCAAATTCAAGCCTCGGCAAAACTTTTAGCAGCATCGACGCCCGCCTTTCAGCGGGCGTCGCATGGCCGGAACCCTTATCAGAACGGCGAATCCGGGAAGTAGAACTGCTCGGCATTGTCCTTGGTGACGAGCGTGGCATCGAGAATATACTCACCGGCAACCGGCACCTGATCGTAGAAATGACCGGCCGTCAGCTGCATGGCGGTCGCCACCATTGCCGGCGGATAGAGCACGTCGACCGGCACCAGCTTGTCGCCGTCCATGACCTTCTTGATCATGTCCTTGGAACCTGCACCCGCGACGATATACTGGATATCGGTGCGTTTCGCCTGCTGGATCGCTTCAAGCACGCCGATCGCCATGTCGTCATCCTGACACCAGACCACGTCGATCTTCTTGTATTTGGTCAGATAGTCCTGCATCACGCGGAAGGCGTCGTCGCGGTTCCAGTTGCCATATTGACGGTCGAGAACCTTGACGCCCGAGCCGGCGATACCCTTGTCGAACCCGTCCTGACGCTGCTGGTCGATCGGGATAGGCAGGCCGCGAATGACCACAACTTCAGCATTCGGCGTGGTTTTCTTGATGTATTCACCCGCCACCTGGCCAAGCGCCGGGTTGTTGCCGGCAACATAGAGATCGCGGATCGAATTGTCGTTGACGCTCGGCGCGCGGTCGACCAGCGCGACGAAGGTGCCCTTGTCCTTGATCTCCTTGATGGCGTTGACCAGCGGATCGGGATCGGATGGCAGCACGACCAGCGCATCCAGTCCCTGCACGGCAAGGTCCTGAAGCGCGTTTGCCTGGTTGGCGGCATCCGGCGAGGTCTTGACGATGACGTTCAGACCCGGATGCTCCTTCATCAGAAGCTTTGCCACCCGTTCGGCATGGTAGACGACACCCGCCGTCCAGCCGTGGTCGGCCGCCGGAATGGACACGCCGATGGTGACCTTCTTGTCCTGCGCATGGGCCGAGCCCGCAAGCACCGCAGCCAGCGCGGCAAAGGCCACGCCGATGAATTTTCTACGCATAGTCTCTTTCCTCCCAAGACCGGGGCGTTCCTCCTCTTACAACCGCGCCTGCCCCACATACGCGGTCAAACTCCCCATCGCGCCCTGCTATCTGCGGCTCAAAGAGCGCTGCACCAGCATGGCGATGATGATGATCGCGCCCTGGATGGCGCCGATCAGATATTCGCTGACGAAGTTAGACAGGATCATGATGTTGCCGACGATCTCCAGAATGAAGGCGCCGCAGATCGTGCCCCAGATGCGCCCTACGCCGCCGCGCAGTGCCGTGCCGCCGACGACGACGGCGGTGATGGCCTGCAGCTCCCACAACATGCCTGTCGTGGCCGAGGTGGAGGCGAGACGCGGCACGTAAAGCAGAACGGCGACGGCAACACAGAGGCCCTGCACGACATAAGCGATGGTGCGGACCCGGGCGACCGAAATGCCGGAATATCGCGCCACATCCTCGCTGGAGCCGACAGCGGTCAGATGCCGGCCATAACGGGTGCGGTAAAGCACGAAGGCGGCGATGGCGGCCGTGACGAAGATGGCGATGACAGGCACCGGCACGCCGAAGACATTGCCAAAATAGACCGGGCGATAAAGCGTCTGGATTTCCGGGTTGCGCAGCGTGATCGCGCCGCCCTGCGACAGCCAGGTTGTCAGCCCGCGATAGATGCCCATGGTGCCAAGCGTGGCAATGAACGGTTCAATGCGGCCGATGGTGGTGATGAGGCCGTTGGCGAGCCCACAGGCCGCACCGATGGCGACCGCAAGCGCCATGGCGGCGAGCAGCATCAGCAGCGGACTGGCAATCACGCCGCTGTTCATGAACAGGATCATCAGGCTGGCCACGAAAGCGACCATGGCGCCAACGGAAAGATCGAGCCCGCCGGATGTGATGACGTAAGTCGCGCCAAGCGCGATGATGGCAATGAAGGCGCTGCGGGTAACGACATTCAGGAGATTGTCGATGCCGATGAAATTGGGATTGGCGATGGTGCCAAGAACCAGAAGCAGAGCCAGCGCCACAAAGGGCGCTACGGCGCGCAGATCCCAGTCCTTCGAGGTCTTCGGCGTTTTGCCGTTATCAAGTGCGGCCTCAGTCATGTTTCCCCTCAGTATTCTTCCCCTTGCGCATCTTCACCTCAGACCACCTCTTGTGTGTGAACGCCTGTCGCCAGCGCCACGATGTCGTTTTCGGTCATGCGCTCCCCCGTTACCTCGCCAACGATCCTGCCGGAGCGCATCACGACGATGCGGTCGCAAATGCCGATCAGCTCCGGCATTTCCGAGGAGACGACAATGATCGAGCGCCCCTCATCCGCAAGCTTGGCGATGAAACGGTAAATCTGCTCCTTCGTGCCGATGTCGATGCCCCGCGTCGGCTCGTCGATGATGACGATGGACGGATCAAGCAGCATCATCTTGGCAAGCAGCAGCTTCTGCTGGTTGCCGCCGGAAAGCTGGCCCGCCAGCAGATCCTTGCGGCCGGTGCGGATATCGAAATCATGGATAGCGTCGTCGAGCGCCGCCGTCTCCCGGCGGGTGTCGATCTGGAACAGCCGGCTGAATTTCTTGAGCGAGGCAAGCGTGAGATTGACCCGCAAATCCTTGGCCAGCAGCAATCCCTTGCCCTTGCGGTCCTCGCTGAGATAAACGATGCCGGCCTTCAGGCTGTCTTCCGCCTTGGCGAAATGCACCGGTTTGCCGAGATGGCGGATTGTGCCACGCCCTGCCCGCAGACCGAGCACGCCCTCCATAAGCTCCGTTCTGCCCGCCCCGACCAGACCCGCAAAACCGAGAATCTCGCCCTTGCGGAGGCTGAAACCGGCATCCTGCGCGTAGCCTGGCACCGTGAAATGTTCCACCTGCAGAACCGGCTCGCGCTCGCCGCCGGCGTTGCGGTCGGGATAGAGTTTCGCCACATCGCGCCCCACCATCAACCGCGCCATATCCGCCGGTTCGAGTGCCGATATCGGGTGGGAAGCGACCAGCTTGCCGTCGCGCAACACCGTTACCCGGTCGGCGATCTCCTTCACCTCCGGCAGGCGGTGCGAAATATAAAGGACCGCCACGCCTTTCGCCCTGATGTCACGGATGACGTTCAGGAGCGCATCGGTTTCGATGGGGGTGAGGCTCGCGGTCGGCTCGTCGAAAATGACGACGCGATGCGGCACCAGTAGGACGCGGGCGATCTGCACCAGTTGCCGCTGGGCAATAGACAGGCTGCCAACGATGGCGTCCGGATCGATCGTGCCGCCAAGATCGCCGATTGCCTTGCGGGCACCCTCGCGCATGGCGCGGTCGTCCACCATCGGTCCCTTACGCAATTCACGCCCGAGATAGATGTTCTGCGCCACCGTCAGATCCGGCGCCAGCAATATTTCCTGATGCACGAGAACGATGCCGCGATGTTCGGCGTCCACCGGGCCGCTCAGCGTAACGGCTTCGCCGTCTATCTGGATTTCACCGCCCGACGGCTTTTCGTTGCCCGCAAGCAGCTTCATCAGCGTGGACTTGCCAGCGCCGTTCTCGCCGATGATGGCGTGAACCTCGCCGGCGCGCACCGCGATCTCAATATCCTTCAGAACCTGTACCGGACCAAAAGACTTCGACAGCCCGACCGTCCGGATAAGGGCCGGGTCTGGAGATGCTTCAGCAAAAGCCATGTGCCATCACCGGTGTCCGGCGCGAATGGACGGCGTTTGCCCCTTAATTTTATTTGAAATGACCATCTGCGAACTCCTCCCAAAGCTCAAGGAAGAAGCTAGCGTCCGTTTTGAGGTACGTAAAGCAAATTTCGCTGGTCTTTTAGAATACACTCAAATTTGACCGCGCCAGCGGGTCCAGAAATCCGGTCATGACGACGGGGAACGCTGAAAACCCTTCATGAGACGATGCACAGCCTCGGCACCTTCCTTAGCCAGATCGAAACGCTTGCCGAAGAGCAGCCAGTCGGAGCAAATGCCCTTTATCAGCCAGTAGATCGCATCGAGTGCCGATTCCGCCGTCCAATTGTCATTGAAAGCGCCTTCGGCCTCCGCGCGCTCGAAAACCGCCTCAAGGCGCTCTTTCTGGGAACGGTCCAATTCCTCCTGCGCGTGCAGAACCGGTGCGAACTCATCGGAATAGTTGGTGCGCAGGCTGATGGTCATGATGCGCTGGCGCTGTTCGTCTCCCGCCAGCAGGGCCAGCCACTTGCAAGCGGCTTCCTCGATTTTGGCGAGAAGCGCCAGGCCTTTCAGATCGGGATCGTCGAAATCGAGCAGATCCGATTCGGGCAAGGCGACCGATTCATAAAGCCCGATGAAAAGGTCGCTCTTGCTGGAGAAATGCCAGTATATCGCACCGCGCGTCACACCGGCAGCGGCCGCCACCTCGTCCAGCGAACTGTTGGCCACGCCCTTCTTGAAGAACACCCGCTCGGCAGCGGCAAGGATCGCCTGACGGGTCTCTTCTGCCTCGGCCTTGGTACGGCGCATGCTGATGTCTCCTTCGAATCGTGGCACGGTGCCTTCGCACCGTGCCTGTTTGCATTGCCGGCCCATCAATCACATGACTATGCCGGCCTTTTCATCCGTTTTATTCCGCAGGCGATACGGCGTCAGCAGCAATCTGGCTGTCCTTCTTCCGATCCCCGAAAATCTTCATGACAAATACGAAGAAGACGGGAACGAAGAAGATCGCAAGGATCGTCGCCGAGATCATGCCGCCGAGCACGCCGGTGCCGATGGCGTTCTGGCTGGCCGCGCTTGCACCCGAAGCGATCGCCATCGGCAGAACGCCGAGGGAGAAGGCAAGCGAGGTCATCAGGATCGGCCGGAAGCGCAAGTGCGCCGCCTCCACCGTCGCATCATAGGTGGATTTTCCCTCCGCCCGCAAATCCTTGGCGAATTCGATGATCAGGATCGCGTTCTTGGCCGAAAGCCCGATGATGGCGACGAGGCCGACCAGAAAGTAGACGTCGTTCGGCATGCCGCGCATCATCACCGCCGCCACCGAACCGATGACGCCGAGCGGCACCACCAGCATGACGGAGAGCGGAATGGACCAGCTTTCGTAAAGCGCCGCCAGAAGCAGGAACACGAACAGAACGCTAAGCCCGATCAGCGCCGGCGCCTGCGAACCGGACTGGATTTCCTGCAGCGACTGGCCTGTCCATTCGAAACCGAAGCCGCTTGGCAACTCGCCCGCCAGACGCTCCATTTCAGCGATCGCGTCACCCGAGGAATAACCGGGTGCCGATTGCCCGCCGATACGGACCGCGGGATAGCCGTTATAACCGACCACCTGCGAGGGACCGCGGACCCATTCCACCGAGGCGAATGAGCTGATCGGCACCATGCCGCCATTGGCGTTGCGAACGTTGAGGTGCAGCAGGTCCTCGGTCTTCATGCGCTGGCCCTGCTCCGCCTGCACGGTCACGCGCTGCATGCGGCCGGCATTGGGGAAGTCATTGACGTAGGACGAGCCCATATTGGCCGAGATGGTGGCGTTGATGTCGCTGAAGGTCACACCGAAGGTATTGGCCTTTTCACGGTCGATGATGAGGTTGACCTGCGGCGAATCCGGCATGCCTTCGACACGAAGGCCGGCCAGAACAGGGCTCTGCTGCGCGGCCGCCATCAGCTGCGCACCGGCAGCACTCAGCGCAGCCTGTCCGGCACCCGCACGGTCCTGCAGGCGGAAGGTGAAGCCGCTGGAATTGCCGAGACCCTGAATGGGCGGCGGCGACAGCGTGAAGGCCATGGACCCGGGCAGGCCCCACAGCTTGCCGTTGATGCGTTGGGCGATGGCGGAGGCGGAATCCTCCGGTCCACGCTCGCTCCAGTCCTTCAGCGTCGCGAAGGCAAGACCGGCATTCTGGCCGGAACCGGAGAAGGAGAAGCCCGAAACCGCGATCACGCGATCGACCGCCGGTTCCGCCAGGAAGATCTTTTCGATTTCCTGGATGGATTGCAGGGTGCGTTCGCTGCTGGCTTCCGCCGGCGCCTGGATGTCGACGATCAGGTAGCCCTGGTCCTCGTTTGGCAGGAACGAGCTCGGCAATTGCATATAGGCCCAGCCGAGACCGGCAAGCAGCGCCGCATAGATGATCATGAACCGGCCGGAACGCTTGATGATGCTGCCGACCGACGAGGAGTATTTATGCGAAGCCTTGTCGAAGCCGCGGTTGAACCAGCCGAAGAAGCCCTTCTTCTCATGGTGCCCGGCCTTGATCGGCTTCAGGAACGAAGCGCAGAGCGCCGGCGTGAGCGACAGCGCGAGGAAACCCGAAAACAGGATGGAGACCACCATCGTCAGGCTGAATTGCTGGTAGATGATGCCGACCGCCCCGGGGAAGAAGGCCATGGGCACGAACACCGCCGTCAGAACCAGCGTGATGCCGATGATGGCGCCGGAAATCTGGCCCATCGCCTTGCGGGTCGCCTCCTTCGGCGACAGGTGTTCTTCCGCCATGATACGTTCGACATTCTCGACGACGACGATCGCGTCATCGACCAGAATGCCGATGGCGAGAACCATGGCGAACATGGTGAGAACGTTGATCGAGAAACCCGAGACATACATGATGGCGCAGGTGCCGAGCAGCGCCACGGGCACCACGAGCGTTGGAATGATGGTGTAGCGAATGTTCTGAAGGAAGACGAACATCACCACGAAGACGAGGATGATCGCCTCCACCAGCGTGTTGATCACCTTCTGGATCGAAATCTTCACGAAGGGGCTGGTGTCGTAGGGAATTTCATATTCCAGACCGGGCGGAAAATAACGCGACAGCTCTTCCATGGTGGCGCGCACGCCATCGGAGGTCTGCAGCGCATTGCCGGTGGGCGAGAGCTGCACGCCGATGGCCGCACTCGGCTTGCCGTTCAGGCGGCTGGAAAAGGCGTAGCTTTCGCCGCCCACTTCCACGCGCGCCACATCACGCAGCCGGACGGACGAGCCGTCCGGATTGGCGCGCAGAACGATGGAGCCGAATTCATCCGGCGTTGTCAGCTGGCCCTGCACGTTGACGGTGGCCGAAATCTGCTGGCCAATCGGGTTGGGCGACGCGCCGATACGGCCCGCCGCAACCTGCGAGTTCTGCGCCTGAATGGCGGAGATGACGTCGGACGAGGTGAGGCTGAGGCCGAGCATCTTGTCCGGGTCCATCCAGATACGCATGGAGCGCTGAGTGGCGAACAGCTGCGCGCTGCCGACGCCCGGCACACGGCGCAATTCGCCAAGCACGTTGCGGCTGAGATAGTCGCCAAGACCGATGGCGTCGGTATTGCCATCCATGGAGGTGAGCGCCACCATCATCAGGAACGAGGTGCCGGCCTGTTCGACGCGCAGGCCCTGCTGCGTGACCGCCTGCGGCAGGCGCGGCTGGACACGGGCGATGCGGTTCTGCACCTCGACCTGTGCCTCGCCGATATTGGTGCCCGGCGCGAAGGTGACGTTGATGGAAATGCTGCCGGACGATTCCGAGGTCGATTCAAAATAGAGGAGACCCGGGACACCGTTCAGCTCTTCCTCGATGGGACGCGTGACGCTCTGGTAAATGTCTTCAGGCGCTGCACCCGGATAGTTGGTCGCAATTGAAATCTGCGGCGGCGCCACGTTCGGATATTGCGCAATCGGCAGCATGGGAATGGCGAGCAGGCCCGCCAGCATGATGAAGATGGAGACGACCCAGGCGAAGATGGGCCGATCGATGAAGAAACGTGCCATGAAATCGGTCCTTATTGCTTCGCAGCCGGGGTCTCGGCCGAAGCCGCACCCTCGCTGCCGGCGGCAGCAGCGACATCGGGCTCCGCAGACCATGGTTCAGGCTTTACCTTAGCGCCCGGCGCGGTTTTCTGGAAACCTTCGGCAACGACGCGGTCGCCATCCTTCAGTCCTTCCGAAATCACCCAGCGGTCGCCGATGGAGCGACCGACGCTGACACGCCGCTGCTCGACCGTGTCTTCGGCATTGACGACAAGCACGCTCGCCTGCCCGCCCGCATCGCGCTGCACGGCCTGCTGCGGCACGGCGAAAGCCGCCCTCTCAATGCCCTGCTGGATCTGGACGCGGACATACATACCCGGCAGCAGGTCGCCATTCGGGTTCGGGAATTCGCCACGCAGCGTCACCTGGCCCGTGGTTTCATCGACCGCGGCTTCCGAAAATAGCAGGCGGCCGGGAAGCGGATAACGGCTGCCATCATCAAACAGCAGGTTCACTTCGGCCTCGTTCGGGCCGGTCATCAGCTGGCCGTCCTGCAGGGCCTTGCGCAGGCGAATGAGATCAGCCGCAGGCTGGGTGAAGTCGGCATAGATCGGATCGAGCTGCTGGATCGTCGCCAGATTTTCCGAACCGGTAGCGCTGACAAGCGCACCTTCGGTGATCCGCGCCCGGCCGATCATACCGCTGATCGGTGCGGTTACATTGGCATATTGCAGGTTAAGCTTCGCCTCGGCGACACCGGCTTCAGCAACGGCCACCTCGGCATCCGCCTGCGCCAGCTGGGCTATGGCATTGTCGAACTCCTGCTGGGAACCAACGTTGGAGCGGCGCAATTGCTGCTGCCTGTCCGCCGTCTGCCGCGCCTGCAGCTGCGCGGCCTGCGCCCGGCGCAGCGTTCCTTCCGCGCTGTCGACACGAACCTGAAACGGTGCGGGATCGATCCGGTAAAGAACGTCGCCTTGCTTCACCAGCGAACCCTGCTCGAAGACCCGTTCGACGATGATGCCGGAAACGCGCGGGCGCACTTCGGCAAGCCTCGTCGGCGCAATGCGTCCCGGCAATTCGTTGTTGATGGGCAATTCTTCCTGTTTCACCGTCACGACCTTCACCGCGCCGGGTGGAGGAGCGCCGGGCGCGGACGCCTGCTCATCGCTACATCCGACCAGAACGATGCCTGTCAAGAACACCGCCACGATCTGTCCCAATCTCTTCGCCATCCTGCGCTCCGAATCCATAAAATAGGTCACATTTACATACATACTAAGACGTATGTAAAATACTGGCAACATATTTGTTGCAGCGCAGCAGCGGTGTCACGCGCTTGTGAAGGCCGCTTGCCAGCTTGAAAATCGGAATTGGCGTGGATTTTTTGCGGAAGGGCGAACATGAGCTACCCGCGAAACGGGTCACCCACCGCAGATGGCAGGGATCGCCGGCAATCCCGCTACCGGAACTTGAAATGGTGAAAGGAGCGAACAGACGGGCTAAAGCGCCCTTGTCGCCCAGCCGTCAGAACAGGCGCTTCACGGTCGTGTTTTCCGGCTGCGGACCAGCCTTCGTCGTGTCGCTGTTATCGGCAGATCTGTTGCGCAGCGCTGCATAATAAGCGTTTTTCTGCTCGTACATATTCATATCGGCGCGGCGCACCAGCGATTCCATCGTCTCGCCGGCCTCGCTGGTTGCAACACCGAGCGACAGGCTGAGCGGCGCGCTGGAATAGAATTGATTATTGATCTTCAGCAGCTCATAAACGGTATCGACCATGGCAGCAGCGATCTGTTTGTCCGCCCCGGGAAGCAGAATGGCGAATTCGTCACCACCGATGCGCGCCGCATGGTTCGGCGCGGTCACGACGCCGTTCAGGACCTCACCCATGCGCCGCAACAATGCGTCACCGGCATCGTGCCCGAGCTTGTCATTGGCGTCCTTCAGGCCGTTGAGATCGATGACGATGGCCGAGACGGGCCGCAGCGCGCTGCGGTCCAGCCGGTTCAGCTCGTCGGAATAGAAAGCGCGATTGTGCAGCTTCGTCAGCACATCGTGCTTGCCCAGATATTCGAGATAGGCTTCCGCCTTCTTGCGCGCGGTGATGTCCGTCAGCGCCACCTGCACCAGCGACCAGTCACGCTCATGACCCGGAAAAACGGAGAAGTGCAGCAGCACATGCCGCTCCGAACCATCCAGCGCGTAGTTCACCACCTCGCGGTGATGGGTGAGATTGCCGTTCCAAAGCTCCATCAACTGCTCACGGAAAGGCTTTTCCATCTCTCCGCGGAAAATATCGCCGAGCCGCTGCAGCAGGACCTGCCGGTCCGGCGCGCAAAACAGATCCAGCGTCGCCCGGTTGACGTCGATCACCCGGATTTCGCTCATGCATTGGCGAACGAATTCGGGATGCACATCCATGAACACCCGAAAATCGATGATGCCGCGCTCCCTGACTTCCTCGATCAGCCGACGGACCCGGCTAAAATCCTCCACCCAGAGGGAAACCGGCGAATGCTTGAACATGCCTTCGGCATAACGGCGGTTGACAAGCTCCTTGCGGCGCGCCTCCTCGCGTTCCGTCACATCTTCGGTCGTCAGCAGCAGCCGCCCGAGCGTTTCTTCATGGCCGGGTATGACCGCGCCGCGCAGCTGGATATCCAGCCGCTTTCCGCCGATCGAATAATTGACGGCATTGCTGGTGAATTCCGTCTTGCCCGCAAAGAGTTCCGAAAGCTCGTTCACGTGGCTTTCGAGCATGTCATCGCGAAAAATCCGGTGCAGATTGTCGACGAGATGCGCCTGATCGCGCGCTTCGAACAGCTCCAGCGTTTTGGCGTTGACCTGAAGCACGCGGATTTTCTGCGAACAGGCCGCGACACGGGACAAATCCTCCAGGAGAAAAGTCCTGATATCCTCGACACCCTCCGCCCGCCAGATATCAAACTGGTTCTTCACCGCGCTGAAATCTTCGATCCACATCGCCACGGGCGCAAGATTGAAGATATTGGTATCGATCGTCTCAATCATACAGGCAGTCTTCTTCAGGATGAATGCGGGCGGATGCCGAAATCATGCGGAGCAGCGATCGCCAACCGCATATTGGGATTTATTAGGGATATTTGATCTAAAGCAAGCATTTATCGCGCAAGCCCGCGGATTGCGCGATAATTCACGGTTTCAGGCAATATGCCGCCTGTTACCAGAGCTTCACATGCCGGTTCACATCCTTGTAGAGCAGATAGCGGAACCGGCCCGGCCCGCCCGCGTAACAGGCCTGCGGGCAATAGGCGCGCAGCCACATGAAATCGCCCGCCTGCACTTCCACCCAATCCTCGTTCAGCCGGTAGACGGCCTTGCCTTCCAGCACATAGAGACCGTGTTCCATGACATGGGTTTCCATGAAGGGAATGGTCGCCCCCGGCTCGAAGGTGACGATGTTGAGATGCATGTCGTAACGCACATCCTCCGGATCGATGAACCGGGTCGTCGCCCATTTGCCATCCGTATCGGGCATCGCCGACAGGGCAATCTCGTCTTCATGTGCAAAGATCGCCGGCGGCGGCTCAAGACCGTCAACCGCCTGAAACGCCTTGCGGACCCAATGGAACTTGACGGGCGCCTTGCCGGAATTGCGCAGCTGCCAGCGCGAGCCGGCTGGCAGGAAAGCGAAAGACCCCTCCCGCAGGGCATGCTGCGCGCCCTCGAACTCCACCGTCATTTCACCGTCGACGACAAAGATCGCCGCCTGCGCCCTTTCATCGGGCTCCGGCCGGTCGCTGCCGCCGCCGGGCTGCACCTCGACGATATATTGCGCGAAGGTTTCGGAAAAACCCGTCATCGGCCGGGCAATGATCCAGGCCCGCGTGCCGGTCCAGTGCGGCAGCACGCTCGTCACGATATCGGACATGACGGTTTTGGGGATGACCGCATAGGCAGTCTTGAAAACAGCCTTGCTCGACAGCAGTTCCGTCTGCCCCGGCAGACCGCCCATATCCGAATAATATCTCTTCATTTCAGCCATTCCATTCTGCAACGCATTCGGCGCGGATTCTTAGGCCCGCAGCAGCGTTTAATCAAATGGTTATTGGTGGCGGACGAGCGGGTAACAGGATGTCATAGGCAATGACATGAGGCACGTCGTCGCCGCTTGTTTCTTCTCCCCGCCGGGGAGAAGGTGGCCCGAAGGGTCGGATGAGGGGGCGAGGTAGCGATAGGCTGCGAGCTTGCCCCCTCATCCCGCTGCCGCGATCTTCTCCCCGGCGGGGAGAAGAAACAAGCGGCACCCACTCGCTCCACCTGAACAGCCAGCAATGAAGCCTCAGCCAAGAGATGGGCCTCAGCCCTTCTTACGCATCGTCGCATAGACGATATTGTGGTTTTCGCCGAAGAACACATCCGCCTCGATGCTCGAGGGATCGGCGCTGGCATTGACGATGCGCCACATATCCGCCTTTGAACGCAGCAGCAGCGCCCAGTTCATGAAGGTTTCCATATAACCGTCGACAACGATATCCTCGGAGAAATTGGCGAAGAGGAACATTCCGCCGGGTTTGAGCATCTCCATGCAGCGCCGGGTGAGCTTGATCGCCACCCTGTCGTTCAGATAATCATAGAGGCCGGCGGCATAAACCAGATCGAACGTGCCCAGTTCCTGCGTGCGCAGGACGATATCGCGCACGGAGCCGTCGATCGCCTCGATGCGGCTGCCATTGAAATCACGCGCGACGGAGCCGACGCTCAAGGGGTCCTGATCGAGCGCCACCCAGCGCTTTATCCTGCCCTCTTTCAATGCAACGGATGCATCCGCCTCGCGCAGATGTCCAGACGCGATGGTGAGGATTTCCGTTTCCTCCCCATGCCGGGCCGCAGCCTCGTCCACGAAGCGCGTCAGCAGATCCCGCCGCTCGCGCACGGCAACCGAGGAACTGGCATCCCTGGTGTAATCATAAAGTGCCGCGCCAAGCGGCGTGGCTTTCTTCACCAGATCGGCGACGCTGTCGTGACCGTAGATGAAGTCGAGAAGCTGGGCATCTCCCGAATAACCTCTCGGCTTTTCGAACGACCAGCGTGTGAAGGGATCTTCGAGAAAATAGTCCGATACCGCGTGATTCTGTACCAGCGGAATCAGTTCTGCCCACACGCTGGAGTGGAGCTTCTCCCGCAGACCATGCAGCGCGCCGGCCGTTCGATGTATTATCTCACGTGCCGAAACACCATTGTCAAATTGCTGCTGTGCCAATTCGAGAATGATCGCGATTTCTGCTTTTGCAACTGCGAACTGCTCATCGAAATTTTCCGTCCTGCGTGCAAAAATCTCTTTTGCGACAGTATCCGGGGTGATCAAACTTGCCCCGTCAAGATTTTTCTTCTTTACCCGCACCACTTCAGCCTCCAGTATTAACACATTGTTAACTATACGTTTCTGGGAGACGGAAGGCCACTCGCTTTCGATTTTTGAGCGGTGTAGGGATAGATTAGTAGATTAGCGTATTTTTTTGGTCACACTTAGGGGCGGAGGAGAAAGTGGATACGCGGTTTAGCGAAACTTAATGTTGCGAACGTATGATGCGTTCTTCCTTTCCATGTTTTCCGCACGCATTGGGAGAGATCGGCAGGAACCCGCACCGGGTGCGACAGCACACGGAAAAGTGGAATAAGCAGTTACTTGATAAAGTATACGCAACACTATGGGAAAGTGCATGAAGCACACATCGGGAGAGGTGAATGGACAGCAAGACTATCGGCGGCCGGACTCCCGGTTTTCTGATGAACTTCTTGCCCTTTACCAGCAGGAAGGTGAGCGCAGTCGCCGTGGTTCGATCAGACAGGGCCTGTGGACGGCTGTTTTCATCTATCTTCTGTTTGCCGTTACCGACATCATTCTGATACCTGACGTCGCTTTCTACACCATCATCGCCCGCGTACTCGTGGTCTTGTTCTCCCTGCTGACGCTGGAAATACAGCTGCGCATCAACGCCAGCACCGCAGCGCTTGACCTGACCTGCGCGACCGCGCTCGTCATGGGATATATCGGCTGGCTGGTGCCGTCGCTCTTGACCGACAATCTTGAAAACATGTCCTATTACATGGTTTTCGGGGCGATCTTCATGATGGGCGCCAATCTGTTTTTCACGTTCCGCTTCCATCTTTCGCTTGTGTCTTCAGGCATCATTCTCGTCACCTATTTCCTGGCCGTGACGCAATTTCCCGAAGACATCTTCTACAAGCTCGCTTTCGGCACCTTCTACATATCCTGCTTCGTCTTCACGTCCTACGTGAACTGGAACCTGAACCGGGAACGCTACCACGTCTTCCTCAATGCGCTGGAGGCCAAGGCCCAGCAGAAGGCGGCGGAAGAGCGGGGACAGGCGCTGTTGCGGCTTTCAAACACCGATTCCCTGACCGGCCTGCAGAACCGCCGCGCCATAGATCATCATCTGCGCCTGCTGTGGGACAATTGGAGCAAGAAGGAGGAAGGTTTTGCCGTTCTCCTCATCGATGTCGACTTCTTCAAGAAATACAATGACCGCTACGGCCACCAGGAAGGCGACAAGTGTCTGGTGACGGTGGGCAACGCCCTGCAGGACGCGATCATCGGCCATGGCGCTTCGATTGGCCGTTATGGCGGCGAGGAATTCATCGTGCTGGCGCCGTTCAGGTCCAAGCAGCAGGTGGGTGAGCTTGCCGAAACGATCCGGCACACCGTGGAAGACCTGTCGCTTGCGCATGACCAGCGCCGGGACGGCACCTTCATCGTCACCGTCAGCATTGGTGCGTCCTTCACCCGCCCCAATCCGGACGGCAAACTCGAAAAGATCATCAACGAGGCAGACCGGGCGCTTTATATCGCCAAGGGCAACGGCCGCAATTGCATGAAACTGTTCGACCCGGACGATCCGCAGACCAGCGACGAGACGGAAAACATCGCCGCACTGCTGAAAATCGCCGTCGCGGAAGACCTTGTTTCCCTCGTCTACCAGCCGATCCTGAATGTATCGACCAACGAAACGGTCGGGGCCGAGGCATTGATGCGGCTGCGGCTGCTCGACGGCAGCTTCGTCTCACCAAACATCTTCATTCCGATCGCTGAGCGCACAGGCACGATCCTGGAACTGGGCCTCTGGACCATCAAGACCGTCTGCAAGCAGATTCTGGCCGATGACAAGGTTTCCGTCGTCAGCGTCAACGTGTCGCCGATGCAGTTGAAGAACCCCGGCTTTGCCACCTCGGTCGCCGCCATCCTCGTCGAGGCGGGAATTGCGGGCAACAGGCTTGCCTTCGAAATCACCGAAGGTCTGGACATGGAAATGCATTCGGATCTGCTGCGCTGCCTCAACGATTTGAAGACGCTGGGCATCAACATCTGGCTGGATGACTTCGGAACCGGTTTCGCCGGCCTTTCCTGGCTGCGCATGACGGATTTCGACACCGTCAAGATCGACCGCTCCTTCCTGCATGACAGCAAGACCACGCGTGGCCGGGCGATGCTGCAGGACATGATCCGCCTCATCCGCAATCGCGGCCACAAGATCCTGATCGAAGGCGTGGAAACGGAAGAGCAGTTGAGGCTGATACGCCAGCTGGAGATCGATTACGCGCAGGGCTATTATCTCGGACGCCCCGTCGTTGCCGAGAGGTTGAGCCTGGCGACTGCCCCCTATTCGCGTCCCAATATGATGCTTCGCCCTGCCTGAAAAAACGATGGCGACGGCAAGAAGCCGTCTCTCGGTTTAGTGATAGGCGGGCAGGCTGATCGAGAATTTTGCCGCGAGTTCGGAAAACGCCTGACGGGTGACGGGATCGACAGGCGCCCCTTCCCTTTCCCGTCTTGCCGCCACCGCCCATTCCCGATCACCCGGCGCCATGACCTTGCAATCTTCCCGGACCGGCGACCCCCGCAGCACTTCGAGATAACGCTTCATGCCCTCGTCGAACACCTCGCGTTCAAGGAAGGCTTCCGGCTTCAGCGCCAGAACGAAGGCCCCAAGCCCACGCGGCGTGGAAAAATCCGGGCCGGGCATGGGGGCGATATCGAAGCTGAGCTTCATGCCGGTGAGGACCGCGCTGAAAATCTCCACCATTCCCGCCAGCGCCGCCCCCTTGAAGCCGAACTCGCCACCGACGGGGGCAAGCATTTCAGCGGCATTGGGGTCGCGCGTATCGATACCGTCGCCATCCGAGGCGACACCATCAGGCAATTGCTGTCCCAGGCTGCGGTAAAGCAGAACCCGGTTATAGGGTACCGCACTTGTGGCCATGTCCAGAAGCCAGGGCATGTCATCCACCGCCGGCACGCCGACGGCAATGGGGTTGGTGCCGTGGAAACGCATCGCGCCATCGTGCAGGCGCACGAAACTGTCGGAATTGCAGAAGGCAAGGCCGATAAAACCGTGCCGCGCCGCCTCCAGTGCATAGGCCCCGGCCGGGCCGAAATGCGAAGAATTCCTGATCGCCACCGCGCCGATGCCGAATTTTTCCGCGAGCGCCATGGCGTTATCCATGGCCGCATATGTCGCGCGGGCGCCATGGGCGTGATCGGCGTCGATCGTTTCCACCGCTCCAAAGCCGGAAACACGGCTGATCTGCGGCCGCGGGTTGAGACGCCCGCCTTCAAGCGCTGTGATGTAGTGGGCAAGCAGACGCACGCCGTGGCTGTCCACACCCAGCCGCGTGCCATGCATCATGGCGCGGGTCGCCGCATCGGCCGTTTCATCATCGGTACCAACGGCCAGAAAAACGGCGCGGCAAAAGCGCTCCAGCTCGTCCAGCCTTGCGAGAACCGTGACGTTTTCATTGCTATGCGACATGCGGGGAACCCTCCCGATTCCAGAATCCATGCCGCACAGGCTATTCATGGGGCGCGTTTTTGCAATCGAATATCGCGCCCCGGATGGATCAATCAGTCGTCGCTGCCCATTGCCTCATAGGCGTCGCGCTCGCCGGCAATGATGGCGCGTTTGCCGACATGGTTGGCAGGCCCGACAATGCCTTCCTGCTCCATGCGCTCCACCAGCGAGGCGGCGCGGTTGTAGCCGACGGACAGGCGGCGCTGGATGTAGGAAGTCGAGCACTTCTTGTCGCGCATGACGACTTTTACGGCCTTTTCGTAGAGATCGTCGCTGTCGTCGTCACCCATCGACGTCTTGTCGAAGACCGCCGTTTCCTCTTCCGCCTCTTCGTCGGCTTCGTCGGCATCTTCCGTGACGGTGCCGAGATATTCCGGACGCCCTTGAGTCTTCAGATGTGCCACGACCTTTTCCACTTCCTCATCCGAAACGAACGGGCCGTGGACACGGGCGATACGGCCGCCGCCCATCATGTGCAGCATGTCGCCCTGGCCGAGCAGGTGCTCCGCACCCTGTTCGCCGAGAATGGTGCGGCTGTCGATCTTCGACGTCACCTGGAAGGAGATGCGGGTCGGGAAGTTGGCCTTGATGGTGCCGGTGATGACATCGACGGACGGGCGCTGGGTGGCCATGATGAGATGGATACCAGCAGCACGTGCCATCTGCGCCAGGCGCTGGATCGCCCCTTCGATCTCCTTGCCCGCGACCATCATCAGGTCGGCCATCTCGTCGACGATGACGACGATATAAGGCATGGCCGTGAGGTCCATTTCCTCCTGCTCGTAGACAGCCTCGCCGGTGGCGCGGTCAAAACCTGTCTGCACGTTGCAGAACACGGTCTCGCCCTTGGCACGGGCGGCAGCCGCCCTTGCATTGTAACCGTCGATATTGCGCACGCCCAGACGCGACATCTTGCGATAGCGGTCTTCCATTTCGCGCACGGCCCATTTCAGCGCCATGACCGCCTTTTTCGGATCGGTGACGACAGGCGTCAGAAGATGCGGAATACCGTCATAGACCGAAAGCTCGAGCATCTTGGGATCGACCATGATCAGGCGGCATTCCTCCGGCTTCAACCGGTAGAGCAGCGACAGAATCATAGTGTTGATGGCGACCGACTTGCCCGAACCGGTGGTGCCGGCAACGAGCAGATGCGGCATCTTCGCCAGTTCTGCAATCACCGGCTCGCCACCGATGGTCTTGCCAAGGCAAAGCGCGAGCTTCTGACGGGTTTCGCTGTAGTCAGTCGCTTCGATCAACTCACGCAGGTAAACCGTCTCGCGCACCGGGTTGGGCAGTTCGATACCGATGACATTGCGACCGGGCACGACGGCAACACGCGCCGAGAGCGCCGACATGGAGCGGGCGATATCGTCGGACAGGCCGATAACACGCGAGGACTTCACACCGGGTGCGGGCTCGAACTCGTAAAGCGTCACGACGGGGCCGGGACGGACATCGATGATCTCGCCCTTGATGCCAAAATCTTCCAGCACGCTTTCAAGAAGCCCGGCGCTTTGTTCCAGCGCCTCCGGGGTCATTGTCGTGGTCTGCTGCACGCGAGCCTGCTGCAGAAGATCGATGGAGGGGTATTCATATTCGCCCTCTGCAAAGACCGGTGCTTCCCGGAACATTGGCTGAGAAGCCTGAATGGGCGCGCGGGGCGTAAAACGCGGCTCGGCCACAATTCTTTCCACCGGCTGAGCCTGCTCCACAGCCTTTTGCGGTTCCGCGACCACCGCCGCTTCCACGACCGGCTGCGGTGCGATCTCCGGTTCGGCAATCTCAACCGCGGCCGGGACCACGGACTGACGTACGCCGATCTCGCGATAGAGCCGGATGGCGGAACCGCCGGGGACTCTGACAATGGGGGGCTCGGCCGAAAGCCGGATGGGGGCGGTTGCGGGCGATGCGGAGGTGACGACGGGCGCTGCAGCCACCGGCGCTGTCAGCACAGGATTTACCCGTACCTGACCTGCGAGCACGGCGCGCGCGGATGCGGAAACGCCCTCGCCGGCATCATCAGGCAGATCGAGCGTCATGACCTCCCAGAAAAGCTCGTCCGGCAGATGGGCGGCAAAAGCAGGAATGGAAGCCTGCGGCACGGCGACCTGCCCGGCATCGGCAAGCGACGCTTCGGGCAGCGGCTGAGCGAGTGTAGATATTGCCGGCATCGGCGTTGCAACGATCACGGTCGCATCTGCCTGAAGCGGCGTCAGGGCCGCAGCGGCAGCCTCTTCCGCCTGCTTGCGGGCAAGCTCCAGACGCAATTTGTAGGTCAGCGCTCTCGCACCCCGTGCGTCGGGCGGCTGCGGCAGAAACGGCATGCGCGGCGGCGGGAGGCGTCGTTCCGGCGACTTCACCACCGGTTGCTGCACAATCTCCTGCTGCACGACGGCCTCCGGCTGCGCGACCGTTTCAGGCTCGGCAGATTCGGGAAGGACAGCAGCGGCGAGTTCTTCTTCAGGAATATGCGGCGTCTCGACCGGCATGCGCCGGCTAAAGGCGCTCTCGGGCGTACGGGTAAAACGGACATTCGGGCCAAGCACGAAAGCATTCTGCCAGCCCGGCATCTCAGCCCGACCCTCGATGGCGTCTGCGGCACTGACATCGGCATTCGGACGGGGGGCAACACCCGCCTTCATTGCCGCCGTCTGCTGACCGGCAACCTGGCTGCCGGCATCACGAGCCTTGTCGCTCCCCTCCCCTACGCTATTGGACGGATTCTGGAATCTGGATCGGGAGAAGCTCATGGCAGCGTGCACACTCATCATAAACGTACATATTTCGATCCTTTTGAAATAGAAAATAAAGGTTAATTACCCCTTTCCAAACCGGGCGGCGGAGGCAGATTTTCACCTCCTCCACAGGCGAAGTACGGCAGATGGCGCTTGGGGTTTGGCACCACAAGCCTTTAATTTCATTGCGCTAAATCAGATTTTTGAGCAACGCCAGCCTGCAATCGAGACGGCGGGAGAAAAGAGGCTCGTCACTCTGAGGCATATTGTTTCCGCAAACGCGTACGCAACGTAAAATCATTGCTGTAAAGCCCACGAATTAACGTGGACACTGCCGAGGTTGCAGTCTTAAGATCGGGCAGGCCGCGGCCCTGCGGAAAGGCCCGCCCCGCCCTCATTCCGGAGTGAATTCATGTCGCCTGTCCACCTGTCCCGCCGCTCGCTTCTCAAGACCTCGCTCGCTCTTGCCGCAACCACCGGACTTGCCGGCATTGCCGCAGCACAGCAGGCGGCACCGGGTGGACGGCTGATCGTCGCGGCCGATTCCGAGCCCAAGAACCTCAACCCGGCCATCGTCGCCTCCAACGGCGTGTTTTACATCTCAAGCAAGATCGTCGAGCCACTTGCGGAAGCCTCCTTCAGCGGCAAGGACGGGCTGGAGCCCCGCCTTGCGACCGAATGGCAGGGATCGGATGATGGCCTGAGCGCCACCTTCAAGCTGCGCGAGGGCGTGACCTGGCATGACGGCAAGCCCTTCACTTCGGCGGACGTGGCCTTTTCGGCACTGTCGGTGTGGAAGCCGCTGCAAAATCTCGGCCGGCTGGTCTTTGCCAATCTTGAAAAAGTGGAGACGCCCGATGACCACACGGCCGTCTTCCGTTTCTCCAAGCCCACCCCATTCCAGCTCATCCGCAATGCGCTGCCGGTCGTTACCAGCGTCGTGCCGAAACATCTTTATGAAGGCACAGATATCGCCACCAACCCGGCCAATGCCAAACCGGTCGGCACCGGGCCTTTCGTTTTTGCGGAATACAAGCCCGGCGAATACTATCGCCTGACCCGCAACCCGAACTATTGGGACAAGGGTGAGCCGCAGCTTGAGGAAATCATCTATCGCGTCCTGCCCGACCGGGCGGGTGCCGCGTCTGCACTGGAAGCGGAAGAAATCCAGCTCGCCGCCTTTTCCGCCGTGCCGCTTGCCGATCTTGCCCGCATTGCCAAGGTGCCGGGCATCAAGGTGATTGCCGATGGCTACGAGGCGCTGACCTATCAGCTCGTGGTTGAAATCAACCATCGTCGCAAGGAGCTGGCCGATCTCAAGGTGAGAAAGGCCATCGCCCATGCCATCGACCGGAAATTCGTCATCGACAAGGTCTTCCTCGGTTATGCCACGGCATCCACCGGACCCGTTCCGAAGAACGCGCCGGAGTTCTACACCGACGATGTCGAGACCTATGATTTCGACGTCGCCAAGGCAAATGCCCTTCTGGACGAGGCGGGTTATGCACGCGGGCCCGACGGAAAGCGTTTCTCGCTGAAGCTTCTGCCCGCACCCTACTTCAATGAAACCAAGCAGTTCGGCTCCTATCTTCGTCAGGCGTTGCAGGAAATCGGCATCGATGCCGATCTGGTCAATAATGACTCCGCCGCGCACCAGAAAGCCGTCTACACCGATCACGCCTTCGATCTCGCCGTTGCGCCGCCGGTCTTCCGTGGCGATCCGGCAATCTCGACCACCATTCTGGTCCGCTCCGGCATTCCGGCCGGCGTCGGTTTCTCCAATCAGGGCGGCTACGAGAACAAGGCACTGGACGACTTGATCGACAAGGCGGCAGTGACGGTGGATGCGGCGGCCCGAACGGCGCTTTACAAGGATTTCCAGAAACAGGTCGTCGCCGATCTGCCGCTGATCAATGTCGCCGAATGGGGGTTCATCACGGTGGCGCGCGATAAGGTCAAAAATGTCGCCAGCAATCCGCGCTGGGCCGTTTCCAACTGGGCCGATACCGCGGTCGATGCCTGAGGGAGCGCCGTGAGACGCGCGGCAACATTGCTGCGGAGAAGAGCGGTCAGCGCCATTCCAGTGCTGCTTATCGTTCTCATCTTCACCTTCATCCTGCTTGAAAACGCATCAGGTGACGCGGTCGATGCATACCTCGTCTCCATCGGCGGCGGCGATGCCGGGCTGCGGGATGCGTTGCGCGAGCAATATGGGCTGAATGGTTCGGTGCTGGCCCGTTTCTGGCTCTATGCCAGTTCGGTGCTGCGGCTGGATTTCGGCTGGTCGCTTGCCTTCGACCGGCCGGTGCTGGGGCTGATCCTCGAGCGTCTGCCGAACACGCTGCTGCTGATGGGCAGCGCCACCGCGCTTGCTTTCATCACCGGCACAGCGCTCGGCATCGTCGCGGGCGCGCGTCCGGGCGGTTTGACGGACCGTTTGCTGTCGGCCCTGTCACTGGCGCTTTACGCCACGCCGGGCTTCTGGCTCGGCCTCGTGCTCGCCATCGTCTTTGCCGTGCAACTGAGATGGCTGCCGACGTCAGGCATCGAAACCATCGCGTCCGGAAAACAGGGCATGGCAAGGGCGCTCGATATTGCGCGCCATCTCGTCCTGCCGGTCGCCAGTCTCGGGCTGATTTATCTGGCGCTTTTCCTGCGTGTCATGCGCACGGCCATGGCGGCGGTCTGGCCACTGGATTTCGTGTTGTTCGCCAAGGCCAAGGGGCTTTCGAGACGCCGGATCGTGCTGCGCCATGTCGCCCGCAACGCTGCCCTGCCGCTCATCACCGTGCTTGGCCTGCAAGCGGCCACCATGCTGGGCGGCAGCGTCGTGATCGAAAGCGTCTTCGCCATTCCCGGCTTTGGCCGGCTGGCGCAGGAAGCCGTCAGCGGCCGCGACACGCCGCTGTTGATGGGCATCATCCTGACGAGTGCCGTCTTCGTCATCCTCGTCAATCTTGCCGTCGATATTCTCTATTCCGTTCTCGATCCGCGCATCGGCAGCGGGGAGCAACAGGCATGAGTTTCGCTTCCCGACTCCTGCGCAGTTTCGAAGGCGTAACGGGCGTCATTATCCTGACGCTGCTTGCCGTGACAGCGCTTGCCGCGCCCCTCCTGTTTCCCGGCGATCCGCTCTCGATCATCGGCGAGCCGCTCATAGCGCCCTTCACGGACGCCGCCTTACCTCTCGGCACCGACCGGCTGGGCCGGGATGTGCTGGCTGAACTTGCCCACGGAGCACAGGCATCCCTGCTCGTCGGCATCGGCGCTGCCGCGGCCGCCCTCATGATCGGCACCGTCATCGGCACCATTGCGGGGTTTGCGGGTGGGCTTATCGATGAAGCCCTGATGCGCGTTACCGACGCCTTCCAGATCGTGCCGAACTTCCTCCTCGCGCTCGCCTTTGTCAGCACCATCGGCCCCTCCATGCCCATCGTCATCCTTGCGATTGCGCTCGGCGCCTGGGCGGATCCGGCACGGCTGATGCGCGCGCAGGTTTTAAGCATCCGCGAGCGGGATTATGTGCAGTCCGCCCGCGCCATCGGCATGCATCCGCTGGAGATTGCCTTTCGGCAGATCCTGCCCAATGCCCTCCCGCCGGTTCTGGCGCTTGCCGCCATCATCGTCGCCGCCGCCATCCTCACCGAAGCCGCATTGTCCTTCCTCGGTCTCGGCGATCCGAATATCGTCACCTGGGGCTCGATGATCGCGGAAGGACGCAACGTCCTGCGCTCGGCGGCGTTTCTCTCCGTTATCCCCGGCATCGGCCTTCTGGTGACCGTCATCGGCGTCTATCTTCTGGCGGAAGGCATCAACAAAGCGATGGCGACACGGAAGGACGCGCCATGAGCGGCAATGCACTCTGCCGGATCGACGATCTCAGCGTCCGCTATGCGGCGGGCGATGCACCGGCGCTGCAGGATGTTTCACTGACGATCCGGCAGGGCCAAAGGCTGGCGATCATCGGCGAAAGCGGTTCGGGCAAGTCGACGCTCGCCAGGGCCATTGCCGGGCTGCTTCCCGCCGATGCGCGGATTACCGGAGATATCTCCTGGAGCCGCGACAGTGGTCTTTTCACCGACAGGCCATTGCCCGGACGCGATATCGGCACCATCTTTCAAGATACCGGCGCGACGCTGAACCCGGTTCTGACCATCGGCGAACAGGTGGCCGAAGGCGCGGTGCGGCATCTCGGCCTTTCATGGCGCCAGGCACGGGATCTTGCCCGCGACCTTCTGGAACGGGTGCGGCTGCCGCATCCTTCGCATCTTCTTGCCGCCTATCCGCATCAGCTTTCCGGCGGGCAAAGGCAGCGTGTGGCGATTGCCGCCGCCATTGCCGCGGATCCCGCAATCCTGATCGCCGACGAGGCAACGAGCGCGCTCGACACGGTCAGCCAGGCCGCCATTGCCGCGCTGCTGGACGGTCTGGTCCGCGAGGAAGAAAGAACGCTGGTCTTCATCACCCATGATATCGGCCTCGCCTCCAGCCTTGCCGACGAGATCGCGGTTCTGCGCGCGGGACGGCTGGTGGAACATGGCGCGACCCGGCGGGTGCTGTCTTCGCCTGCGCATGACTATACGCGCGCATTGCTCTCCAATTATCTCGATCTCTCCACACCGCCTCTTATCAATGAGGCACTGCCATGAATGAGGTTCTCCTCAGCGTCGAAGACCTCTCGAAAACCTACCGGACCGGCGGACGCACGGTGGAAGCGCTTTCCGATATCTCCTTTTCACTTCAGCCCGGCGAGACGCTGGGGCTTGCCGGCCCCTCCGGCTGCGGGAAATCGACGCTGGCGCGCATCCTGATGCGGTTGATCCCCGCCGACGAAGGCACCGTCAATTTTGAAAACCGTGACTGGCTGACGCTCGATGGCAGCAAATTGCGCGCCGCCCGGCGACAGATGCAGATGGTGTTTCAGGATACGCATGGCGCGTTCAATCCGCGCGCCAGCGTCGAGGACGCCATAGGCGAGCCGCTGCGTATCCACCGCATCGTCGACAGACGGGAGCGACCGGCAGAAATCCGCCGCCTTCTTGACCGTGTCGGCCTGCCCGCCAGCCATGCCGGCCGATCCGTTTTCGAGCTTTCCGGCGGCCAGAGGCAGCGCGTGGCGATTGCACGGGCGATTGCGCTCAAGCCGTCGCTTCTCATTCTGGACGAAGCGGTTTCGGCACTGGATGTTTCCGTCCGCCGGCAAATTCTTGAGCTGCTGGTGGAGATACAGCGCGAGACGGCCGTTGCCTGTATCTTCGTTTCCCATGACCTCGCTGTCATCCGCGCCGTCTGCCACCGCGTCGCTATCATGGAGGCGGGACGGATCGTTGAGATAGGCAGGACCGCAAACATCGTTTCCGCACCGCAGTCCTCGACTGCCCGAACCCTGATCGAGGCTGCGCCGCGGCTCACCATCACCACGCAAGGATAAGACGACATGCCCGCCCCGGATTACGCATTGCTTCTCGACCCGCCCGCCTTTCCTGCAGACCGTTACGCCGTCCTTGCTGACAGGCTGGCGGCCCTGATGGGCACGAAAAACGATGTGCTTCTGATACAGGCGGAAGCGGTGCTTGCGCTTGAAGCAGCAGCCACCAGCCTCGCGCGGCCAGGTCTGAGAGCGCTCAATATCGTCACCAGCCCCTACGGCGCATGGTTCGGCGGCTGGCTGGAACGAGGCGGAGCGACCGTCCGCAACCTCACCGCCAGCCCTGCCAAACCGATCTCCCTTCAGGAGGTCGAGCGGGCGCTGGACGATGGAACCGGCTTTAATCTTCTCGCCATCGTCCATGCGGAATCGGCGAGTGGCATTCTCAATCCCCTGCCCGCCATCGCAGCACTCGCCAAAGACAGGGGCATCGTCACCGTGGTCGATGCCGTCGCTTCCATCGGCGGCCATGCCTTCGAGGCGGACCGGCTGGGGATTGATCTCGCAGTCATCGGCCCGCAAAAGGCGCTGGCGGGTCCAGCCGGGGTCTCAGCCATCTCGGTCAGCCCAAAGGCGTGGGAGCTTCTGTCCCATGGCGCAGCGCCGGAAAACTCCATGCTCTCGCTTCTCGACCAGAAAAAACTCTGGCTTGATACCGGCCGCGGCGCGCTTCCCGGAACGCCGGCCCCACTGGAATTCTTCGCCCTTGAGGCGGCACTGGACAGGATCGAGGTGGAAGGTCTCGCATCCGCCAATCAACGCCATAAGCGGGCGGCAGCCGCTGCGCGCGCCGGCATCAAGGCGCTTGGCATAACGACATGGGTGGAGGAGACACATGCTTCCGCGCTGGTTTCCACGGCAATATTGCCGGATACCGTCGAGGCGGGGGCGTTTCTCTCGGCCGCCTCCAGACAAGAGGGCGCTGATATTTCCGGCGGCGTCGGCCCCGGGGCGGAAAGGCTGATAAGGCTCAACCACACCGGCAGGCGCGCCAATCCGGATGCGGTAAAAGCCAATATCGCCGCCGTTTCCAGCGCGCTGAAAAGCCTCGGCCATGCCACAGACACTGATTCCGCACTGGAAGCGGCCGAAAAAAGCTATTCTGAAGCCTCCAAGGGTGCTCTGTAATCGCACAGATAAACGATCATTGCGCGAAATCCGGCACCGGCGGAACGCCGATCACGTCATTGTTGTTAAAAATGGTAGACAAATTCCCGGGCCAATCTTGACGAAATCGTGGCAACGCGCGAAACTTAACGCTACGTTAACTCGCGTGAAGAAGGGAAACGGCCATGGTAGCAGGGTTCAACATGCTCTCCTTTGACCTCTTTGGCATCGGCCGAAGGATGCCCGTCGTTAATGAGCGGGTGGAGACCGATTTTCAGGACAAGACTCCGCGCAGACCGGATGACGAACAGCACAATGACGACCGCGACCAGGAATATGAACTGTTCTTCTGGTCGCTTTATCCGGTGATTTGAGCGTCGAACGGCGGCCGACAGGGCATGAACCTTGTCAAGGGCCGCCGGTTCATCCAATGATTGGCGCATGCGCCGGTCCGGAAATGACAAAAACTCTGCAAACAGAGACCTGAAACTGCTGCGCCGCCTTCTGCGCGCACGAGATCATATGGACGCCGCACCCCATGAGGCGTGGCCTGTTTCACGCCTTGCGCGCGTCAGTGGCGCCTCACAGGCCCACTTCGCGAGATCGTTTCGCGATGCTTTCGGCATACCCCCTCACCGCTATCTTTTGACCCGCCGGGTCGAGCGTGCCGTTGCGCTGTTGCGTGACACGGACCTTCCGATCATCGAAATCGCCTTGCAGACCGGCTGGAACAACATCGGTACGTTTGGCCGCATTTTCCGTGACGTGACCGGGGAAAATCCCAGTGAATTGCGGCGGCGGATACGGGCTTCGCCGGCAGATCTTGAGCAGGTTCCGCATTGTTTCGTCAGCGCCGCCCATCGCCCCCACCTCACAATCGCAGTTTCGGAGAAGCGCCGACAGACGGAAAGCGGTAGGTACGACGGGCCAAAGGGAGATAGCTCATGAAAAATGGTGTTCAAGTCGTCGGGCTTTACGTTCATGACCAGGACGAAGCGCTGCAATTTTATGTCGAGAAAGTCGGATTTCGGGTGCATACGGACGCACGCAACGGCGATTACCGCTGGCTGACCGTTCAGCACCCGGACCAGCCGGATTTTCAACTGGGCCTGTTTCAGCCGCAGGCGCCGACCGTTGACGAAGCGACGGCGCAAAACCTGAACGAAGCCGTGGCCAAAGGTGCGATGCCACCGCTGGTTCTGGTGGTCGAGGATTGTCAGACAGCCTTTGACGCCATGAACAAACGCGGTGTCGAATTCACCCAGGAACCGATCACCCGCTACGGCTCGGTGGATGCAAGCTTCCGCGATCCTTCCGGCAATGGCTGGAAGCTGGTTCAGGCGCGTTGAGACGCGCCCATGTGCCACATTCCATCCTGGATGATTTTTCGCGGAGGCGAGTTTGATCTTGAGACACTGGATACGACAGGGCCATCGCTGGCTGGGGATTCTGCTGACCGTCACCATTCTGGCGAATTTTGGCTCAATGGCATTCGGTCCCACGCCGCTGGTGATCGTTTATGCGCCGCTGCTTCCGCTGACGTTGCTGATTTTCAGCGGGCTTTACATGTTCTTCCAGCCCTATCTGGGAAATCAGCTGAGCCAACCGAAGGACTAATCGTACCTCGATTCCGGTAGTTCTGAATTCCGGGCGCTCAATCGAAGATAAAAAATGTCAGCCCCGGGATGAAACCCGGGGCTGATGTAAAAAAGAGGTCGGCCAAAGCAACCTTACCGTTAGTGGTTGTCGCGCGGCAGGCCCTTCGTCTGGGCGATGCGCTGATATTTGACGGCCGGTTCCAGAACCGCGCCGGTTTCCATCTGGCTGACGATGCCGCGCTGGATTTCCTGCCAGGGCGTCTGGTGGTCGGGGAACTTGTAACCGCCCTCGGCAGACAGCGCCTCGTAACGCTTGGCCAGTTCCTCACCGGAAATCAGGATATCGGCCTTGCCGCGACCCACGTCGATGCGGACGCGGTCGCCCGTCTGCAGGATGGCGAGACCGCCGCCTGCCGCCGCTTCCGGGGAAGCGTTGAGGATGGACGGGCTGCCCGACGTGCCGGACTGACGGCCATCGCCGATGCAGGGCAGCGAATTGACGCCTTCTTTCAGAAGATAATCCGGTGCGCGCATATTCACCACTTCCGCCGCACCCGGATAACCGATCGGACCGGCACCGCGCATGAACAGGATGGTGTTGGCGTCGATCTTCAGCGACGGATCGTCGATGCGGTGGTGGTAATCCTCCGGACCGTCGAACACCACGGCACGGCCTTCAAAGGCTTCCGGATCATTTGGGTTGGAGAGGTAGCGGCCACGGAATTCTTCCGAGATCACGCTCGTCTTCATGATGGCGGAGGAGAACAGGTTGCCGCGCAGGACGCGGAAACCGGCGCGCTCCTTGAGTGGCTGCTCATAGGGACGGATAACCTTCTCATCCTCGATGATGGCGCCACGGCAATTGTCACCGATGGTCTTGCCGTTCACGGTCATGGCGTCTTCCATGATGAGCCCCTGGGTCATCAGCTGGTTGACGACAGCCGGAACGCCACCGGCGTGGTAATAGTCTTCGCCGAGATATTCGCCCGCCGGCTGCAGGTTGACGAGCAGCGGAACGTCTTCACCATAGGTCTGCCAGTCATCCACCGTCAGCTCGACGCCGACATGGCGGGCAAGGCCGTTGAGGTGGATCGGCGCATTGGTGGAGCCGCCAATGGCCGAATTGACGCGGATGGCGTTGATGAAGGCGTCCTTGGTCATGATGTCGGAAGGCTTGAGGTCTTCCCTGACCATTTCAACGATGCGCAGGCCGGTGAGGTAGGACACTTCCTGACGATCGCGGTAGGGTGCCGGAATGGCGGCAGAACCCGGAAGCTGCATGCCCAGCGCTTCGGCAAGCGAGTTCATGGTCGTCGCGGTGCCCATGGTGTTGCAATAACCGGTCGAGGGGGCCGACGAAGCGACGAGCTTGACGAAGCCCTGATAATCGATCTCGCCCTTGGCCAGCAGTTCGCGCGCCTTCCAGACGATGGTGCCGGAGCCGGTGCGTTCGCCACGGAACCAGCCGTTCAGCATGGGGCCGACGGAAAGGGCGATGGCCGGAATATTGACGGTGGCCGCCGCCATAAGACAGGCAGGCGTGGTCTTGTCGCAGCCGATGGTCAGAACGACGCCATCGAGCGGATAGCCGTAAAGCACTTCAACGAGGCCGAGATATGCGAGGTTGCGGTCGAGACCGGCGGTCGGGCGCTTGCCGGTTTCCTGGATCGGATGGACCGGAAATTCAATCGCGATGCCGCCGGCTTCGCGAATGCCTTCACGCAGGCGGTTGGCGAGTTCCAGATGGTGACGGTTGCAGGGCGAAAGGTCCGAGCCGGTCTGCGCAATGCCGATGATCGGGCGATCGGACTGAAGCTCGGCCTGGCTGAGACCGAAGTTCATGTAACGCTCGAGATAAAGCGCGGTCATGTCCGCATTGGCGGGGTTGTCGAACCACGCGCGCGAACGAAGCTTGCTTCCCGTGCCTTGGGTTGCGGGCAGATTGTCGGATTTAGTCATGATGCGGGTCTCCAGCCGGAAGTGGCCAACGGTAAAATATTACGAAATGCGACAAGCTTATGTTGTGCGCAAGGAAAATGGAATCAGCTTCTGGGGATCACGCATAACCGACAGAGCAGGTCCAGACGAGTGGATTTGGACTGTTCGTCAGCCATAGCCGAATATTTTTCGGTGTTTACGACCATGCCGGCGCTGCTCAACGGCCTCTTCCTCCCTGCTTTACCGGATTGCAGCCGGCCCGTGGCCCGGCACTCCGTCACAAGCTGAATTTCTATTTATATTACTATTTGATGCTGCCGTGACCTGTCAAGCTGGATCGAGGCGCGTCGGCGGCGCATTTTTGAACCTGAATCAGCCGGAAAATAGACATACAACCCGTTGATTCATCGTATTTTATGATAAAATACCGACAAAACCGACATGACGCTAATTACGAAACTGCTAAAAAACCCCTTTTCAAGAGTATTACTATATGCTCATACTGCCGCGTCACGCTGACATCATCTCTGGGAGGATAAGATGAGAAAAGCTCTTGCGGCATTCACTGTCGCCGTCTCCGCATGCCTTGCATCCAGTGTTTCCGCGCAATCGCTCACCGTAGGCTTCTCGCAGATCGGCTCTGAATCCGGATGGCGTGCGGCTGAGACAACCGTCACCAAACAGCAGGCCGAAAAGCGCGGTGTCACGCTGAAATTCGCCGACGCCCAGCAAAAGCAGGAAAACCAGATCAAGGCCGTTCGCGGCTTCATCGCGCAGGGCGTCGATGCGATCCTGATCGCGCCTGTCGTCGCGACCGGCTGGGACGCCGTTTTGAAGGAAGCTAAGGAAGAAAAAATCCCCGTCATCCTGCTCGATCGCCAGATCGAAGCGCCGGACGATCTTTATCTGACCGCCGTCACTTCCGATCAGGTGCATGAAGGCAAGGTTGCCGGCGAGTGGCTGGTCAAGGATGTCGGCTCCAAGGATTGCAAGGTCGTCGAATTGCAGGGCACGACAGGCTCCTCGCCTGCCATTAACCGCAAGAAGGGCTTCGAGGATGCCATTGCATCCCATGCCAATATCAAGATCGTGCGCTCGCAGACGGGTGACTTCACCCGCACCAAGGGCAAGGAAGTGATGGAAAGCTTCATCAAGGCCGAGGGCGGCGGCAAGGATATCTGTGCTGTCTATGCCCATAATGACGACATGGCCGTCGGCGCCATCCAGGCGATCAAGGAAGCCGGCCTGAAGCCCGGAACCGACATCAAGATCGTCTCCATCGACGCGGTGCCTGACATTTTCAAGGCCATGGCGGATGGCGAGGCCAATGCGACGGTGGAACTGACGCCGGATATGGCCGGCCCCGCCTTCGACGCGCTTGAAGCCTACCTGAAAGACAAAAAGGAGCCGGCGAAGTGGATTCAGACCGAATCCAAGCTCTACACGGCATCCGACGACCCGATGAAGGTCTACGAGGCGAAGAAGGGCCTGGGGTACTGAGCCATGTCTTCGGAGGAACGGCGCGTCGTTCGCGCCGTTTCTTTTTGCTGAAGAGAGGGAAACTTCTCGGATTCAGTCTGTAGAATGATCGCGTATGAAGCGGGCGGACGCCGCTTGTTCTTCTCCCCGCCGGGGAGAAGTCCGCGGCAGCGGGATGAGGGGGCAAGGGTAGTAGCGATAGACCGAGAGCTAGCCCCCTCATCCGCCCCTTCGGGCCACCTTCTCCCCGGCGGGGAGAAGAAAACAAGCCGCCCCCTACGTGCTCATTCCACTTGATACGAGACCCATTTCGATACGGAACTGCTCATGCCCGAAACCGCACCACTTCTGGAAGCACGCTCCATCGGCAAATCCTTTCTCGGGATCACGGCGCTGGACGGCGTTGATTTCTCGCTCCGGCGGGGTGAAATCCACGCATTGCTGGGTGAAAACGGCGCGGGCAAATCGACGCTGATCAAGATCCTGACCGGGGTTTATCACCGCGACAGCGGTTCGATCTTTCTGGAAGGCGCAGAGATTTCGCCCGCCAATGTGGGTGAAGCGCAGTCGCTTGGCATCGGCACGGTCTATCAGGAAGTGAACCTTCTCGAAAACCTGACGGTGGCCGAAAACCTGTTTCTTGGCCGCCAGCCGCGCCGCTTCGGACTTATCGACCGCAGCACGATGCAGAAGAATTCGCAGGCGCTGCTTGCCCAATACGGGCTTTCCATTGACGTCAACGCGCTGCTTTCCAGCTATTCCGTCGCCATCCGGCAGATCATCGCCATTGCCCGAGCCGTCGATCTTTCCGGCAAGGTGCTGGTGCTGGACGAACCCACCGCCAGCCTTGATGCCCATGAGGTCGAGATGCTGTTCGGGGTTTTGAAAAACCTGCGCGCGCGCGGCATCGGCATCGTCATCATCACCCACTTCCTCAATCAGGTCTATGATATCGCCGACCGGGTGACGGTGCTGCGCAACGGCCGCCTTGTCGGCACACGCGACATCGGCAGCCTGCCGAGGTCCGAACTGATTTCAATGATGCTGGGCCGCGAGCTTCAGCACATCACACACGAACACCAGGCGACCGACGATACGGTTGCCGAGGGCGAGCCGCCGATCCGTTTCGAAGGTTACGGCAAACGCGGCAGCATCGCCCCCTTCGATCTCGGCATCCGACCGGGAGAGATCGTCGGCGTCGCCGGCCTTTTGGGCTCGGGACGGACGGAAACCGCTTTCCTGCTCTTCGGCATCGACCGACCCGATACCGGCATGGCGATGATCGACGGAAAAGCGGCGGCGATTTCGTCTCCCGAAGCCGCGATCTCAGCGGGGTTCGGTTTCTGCCCGGAAGAGCGCAAGTCGGACGGCATCATCGGCGATTTTTCGGTGACGGACAATATTGCGCTGGCGCTTCAGGCGCGTCAGGGCTGGGCGCGTCCGCTTTCCCGAAGGCAGAAGGCTGAACTGGCTGAAAGCTTCATCAAATCGCTCGATATCCGCCCTGCCGATCCTGACCGGCCGATAAAGTTCCTGTCCGGCGGCAACCAGCAGAAGGCCATTCTGGCGCGCTGGCTCGCCACCCAACCCCGGCTTCTGATCCTCGACGAGCCCACCCGAGGCATCGATATCGGCGCACATGCGGAAATCCTCAAGATGATCGAAAAACTCTGTACCGAGGGCATGTCGCTCATCGTCATCTCATCCGAACTGGAGGAACTTACAGCCGTTGCCCACCGGGTCGTCGTTTTGTCCGACCGTCGGCATGTCAGCGAATTGAAGGGCGGCGAGGTGACGGCCGATAACATCATGCGGGCCATCGCGGATGCGGCCAGAACGGAGGCGGCGGCATGATGGTGGCTGTGACACGACGCCTGAAAAGGCTTGCTCCCCAGCTTATCGCCCTCTTCGTCATTCTGGCAGCGATTACAATCGTTTCGCCGGGCTTTCTGCATGTTTCGTTCCAGAATGGCAGGCTCTATGGCAGCCTGATGGACATCCTCGTGCGTGCTGCCCCCGTGGCGCTGCTGACCATCGGCATGACGCTCGTCATCGCCACCAAAGGCATCGATCTGTCGATCGGCGCGGTCATCGCCATTTGCGGAGCGGTTGCCGCCACGCTCATCAGCAATGGCCATTCCATCCCCTCTGTCATCGTCGTCTCGCTGGCGGTGGGCATTGCCTGCGGGTTGTGGAACGGGGTGCTGGTCGCCCTGCTCGACATACAGCCGATCATCGCCACCCTGATCCTGATGGTGGCGGGGCGCGGCATCGCCCAACTGATCACGGAAGGTGTCATTCTCACCTTCAATAATGACGGTTTCTCCGCCATCGGCTCCGGCTCGCTCGCGGGTATTCCGCTACCCGTCATCATCTGGGTGGCGGCCGCGCTGCTGATTGGCCTTCTGGTGCGCAAGAGCGCGCTCGGTTTCCTGATCGAGGCGACCGGCATCAATCGCCGTGCGGCAGCGCTCGCCGGGGTTCGCGCACGCTTCCTGCTGTTTTTCGTCTATGCCGTTTCCGGCCTTTGCGCGGCCATCGCCGGCTTGATCGTAACCGCAGATATTCGTGGCGCGGATGCCAACAATGCCGGGCTGTGGCTGGAACTGGACGCCATATTGGCAGTGGTGATCGGCGGCACCTCGCTGAATGGCGGCCGCTTCTCCATCACCGCCTCGCTCATCGGCGCACTCATCATCCAGACCATCAATACCGGTATTCTGGTCTCCGGTTTCCCGCCGGAATTCAACCTCATCATCAAGGCAGGCATCATCATGGTGGTTCTGACGCTGCAATCACCGGCGATCATGACGGTTCTGGGCTTCGTCAGAACGCCGAAGCCGCACCCGAAACCGGCCGCCGCCAGCAGCATGACCAAGGAAGGAACCGCGCGATGATCCACAGCCGCAACCTTCCTTTCCTCACCACGCTGACGATCTTCGTCATCGCCTATCTTCTCTGCGTGCTGCAATATCCGGCGATCCTGTCGACACGGGTGATCGGCAATCTTCTGACCGACAATGCCTTTCTTGGCATCGCCGCCGTCGGCATGACCTTCGTCATCCTGTCGGGCGGCATCGATCTGTCCATCGGATCGGTCATCGCCTTTACCAGCGTCTTCGTCGCCGTCATGGTCGGCACCTATAATATCCACCCGCTTCTCGCCTTCGCCATCGTGCTGGTGGTCTCGACACTGTTCGGCTGCCTGATGGGGGCGATGATCCGCTTCCTCGCCATCCCGCCTTTCGTGGTGACGCTGGCGGGCATGTTCCTGGCGCGTGGTGCCGCCTATCTCATTTCGACGCAATCCGTGCCGATCTCGCATCCCTTCATCGATGCGATACAGGGCTTTTATTACCGCTTTCCCGGCGGTGGCAGACTGACGGCGCTTGCGATGGTGATGCTTCTCGTCTTTGCCGCCGGCATGCTGATCGCCAGCCGCACCCGCTTCGGCGCCAATGTCTATGCACTGGGCGGCAACCCGCAATCGGCCGAACTGATGGGCGTACCGATCGGGTCAACGACGATCGGCATCTATGCGCTTTCCGGTTTTCTCTCCGGTCTCGCCGGCATCGTCTACACGCTCTACACCTCGTCGGGCTATTCGCTGGCGACGGTGGGGGTTGAACTCGACGCCATCGCTGCCGTCGTCATCGGCGGCACGCTTCTGACCGGCGGCACGGGGCTGGTGGCGGGAACCTTTATCGGCCTTCTCATCCAGGGGTTGATCCAGACTTACATCGTCTTTGATGGAACGCTTTCTTCCTGGTGGACGAAAATCGTCATCGGCGTGCTGCTTTTCGTCTTCATCGTGTTGCAGCGCGCAATCATCTGGTATTCAAACAGGAGACTGGCCGGACCGCATCCGGCATAATTGCAAACGGAGGCTTGCTTGGGGCTGCTCGAAACGACGATAAGCGGACGAAAACGCCGGAACAGCCACGCCCATGTGGTCTCCGAACTCGGCAGCGCCATCGTTTCGGGCAGAATAGCGGAAGGTTCGCTCCTGCCCAATGATGCCGAACTGTCCTTGCGTTTCGGGGTCTCGCGCACCGTGCTGCGTGAAACCATGAAGACGCTGGCGGCCAAGCGGCTGGTGGAACCCAAGGCCAAGGTCGGCACCCGCGTTCTCGACCGTTCAAGCTGGAACTTCTTCGACCCGGATGTGTTGGGCTGGCGCTGCGAAGCCGGCATAGACGAGGAATTCGTCACGCATCTGGCGGAAATCCGCCTCGCGCTCGAACCGGCCGCCGCTGCCGCTGCGGCCCTGCAGGCCTCGAATGACGATATCGTTTCCCTCTACGTGATCGCCGCCAAGTTCGACAATCCGAAACATACGCCGGAGACCATCGCCAAGGTCGATCTCGAATTCCACCTTGCCGTCGCACATATGTCCGGCAATCCCTTCATGCGTTCGGCAAGCGGGCTCATCGAGGCGGCACTCGCCATATCCTTCCAGCTTTCGTCACCGGCAGCCTCGCCCGGCACCATTGCCGAAATTGCCTCCAATCACCTGCGCATCGTGCACGCCATTGCGGCTCGGGATGCCGATGCCGCGGTGAAGGCCATGCGCCACGTGATCGAGGTTGGTAAGGACCGGACGCAGAAGGCGATCAAGGCGCCTTGAGGTCGCCGTGAGACAATGAAATGAGGGTACGCATTGCCGCCCTGCCCTCTCCCCGCGAGAGGGAAGCGAGTCGCAGCGCAGCGCCAGATGCATTTACGTTTGCGGAGGCCAGCATCACGCCAGCATGTTTTCCGCCTCTCACCCGATCAAAATCGCCCTGATATCATTCACATTCGTCAGCGTCGGACCCGTCACCACAAGATCGCCGGCTGCCTTGAAAGCGGTATAGCTATCGTGGGTCACGAGCGACTGACGCGGATCAGCGCCGGCCTCGCGCATGCGCATCAGCGTATCCGGCGTCACCAGC
Source organism: Rhizobium sp. X9 (assembly GCF_018873185.1). Classification (NCBI taxonomy): domain Bacteria; kingdom Pseudomonadati; phylum Pseudomonadota; class Alphaproteobacteria; order Hyphomicrobiales; family Rhizobiaceae; genus Rhizobium; species Rhizobium sp. X9. The sequence continues at coordinate 340,674 of NZ_CP071312.1, forward strand.
GCGCCGGCCGCATCCTCAACACCGTCAATGCCGTCGCTGTCGCCGGCAATGGCCCATATGCCCTCTGCGCCCTTCAGCGTCAGTGCAAGGCTCAGCAGGAATTCCGTGTTGCGGCCCCCCTTGCCGGCGGGCCCCTTGCCGATTGTCACCGTGGTTTCACCGCCGGAAAGCAGCACGGCCGGGCCTTTGAGCGGCAGACCCTTGCGGCTGGCGGACAGTGCGATACCGGCCATGACGGCGCCGACATCCTTGGATTCGCCTTCAAGGGAATCGCCGAGGATGAGTGGTGTAAGGCCGAGCCTGACGGCCTCATCAGCCGCCGCCTGCAGGGCGAGCGAGGGCGCCGCGATCATCCTGACATCCTCGTCGATATCGCCGGCCTTCGGTGTTTCCTCACCTTTTTCCAGTACTTTGCGCACCGTTTCGGGAAGGTCGAGTTCATAGCGTGAGACGATTTCCCGCACGGTTTTAATGTCGCTCGGATCGGCAACCGTCGGGCCGGAGGCAATTTCGGAGGGGTCGTCGCCCGGCACATCGGAAATCAGCAGCGACACCACCTTGGCCGGTTTGGCTGCCAGCGCCAGCCGTCCACCCTTGATGCGGGAGAGGTGCTTGCGGACGGCGTTCATTTCGGAAATCGTCGCGCCGCTGGCAAGCAGGGCGCGATTGACGGCCATCTTGTCCGCAAGCGTCATGCCTTCGGCGGGGGCGACCATCAGCGCCGAACCGCCGCCGGAAATCAGAGCGATCACCATGTCGTCTGCCGTCAGCCCCTCAACGGCGGCGAGAATGCGTTTTGCCGCTTCCGCGCTCATATCGTCAGGCACCGGATGCGATGCTTCGATGATCTCGATGCGTGTGGTCGGGACAGCATGGCCGTAACGCGTCACCACCACACCGGAAAGATCGACATGCGGCCATGCCGCTTCCAGCGCTGCGGCCATGGCGGCCGAGGCTTTGCCCGCGCCCACCACCACGCATCTGCCCTTGGGCGGAGAAGGTAGGTGGCGTTGCAGCATCTTTGCAGGATCGGCGCTCGCGACTGCCGCCATGAATATCCGGTTGAGGGCGTCTTTGGCTTGGTGGTCGTTCCATGCGGTCATGTTCATACTCCGATCCAGAGCAAGCCGAGCGTCACAAGGGCGGGCAGCGCCTGAATGAACAGGATTTTCATATTGGCGGTGATGGCGCCAAAAATTCCGGCCACCAGAACGCAGGCAAGAAAGAAGACCTTGAAGCTCAGCCCTTCATCGCCCTGGATCAGCCCATAGACCAGCCCGGCGGCCAGAAACCCGTTATAAAGCCCCTGATTGGCGGCCAGCATTTTCGTCTGCCGGGCGAAATCTGCCGAAAGACCGAAGGCCCTGCGGCCGGCGGGCTTTTCCCACAGCAGCATTTCCAGAATGACGATGTAAAGATGGATGGCCGCAACCACGGCAATCAGAATGCTGGCGATCATCGGCGGTTTCCTCCAAAACCCTGATGTCCGTGTCACATCGGTCCTCTTGAGAAGAACGGCAGCGAGCGAACAATTCCGTTTTAACGGCGGGACGAGGCGCTGCAAGGCCAGAATCCTCTCTTCCCGTGCAAACTGTTGATGAGCGGCAGTCTGTTGCTTGACTCTTTGCTGAAATAGGAACAAAACAAGAACAATAGTGATGAATAACCGGAATTGAAACCCGTCATGCCATGCAAAAGCGCGCGGACCAGTTGCTCGTTGTCGAAGAGCTGCGTGAAAGGCTGGAAAGGATCGGTAACGGCCCTCAGCGCCTGCACGAGACCTTGCCTTTCGGCGTGGATGCCATCGACCATCACCTGCCGGGAGGCGGGCTGAAACTCGGTTGCCTGCATGAGGTGAGCGGCGGCGGCAATGGCGCTGCCGATGGTGCGGCGGCGGCCCTTTTTGCGGCCGGTGTGGCAGCAAGGCTGTCCGGCAAAGTTTTATGGTGCGTGACCCGGCGAGATCTGTTCATGCCGGGATTGACGCAGGCCGGGCTGTCGCAGAACCGGGTCATCATCGTTGAATGCCGCGATGAAAAAGGCGTGCTCGACTGTTTCGAGGAGGGCTTGCGCTGCAATGGTTTCGGCGCGGTGATGGGTGAATTGGCGAAGTTGCCGATGAATGCCTCGCGGCGGCTGCAACTGGCGGCGGAAACCTCTGGTGTTACCGGCATCGCCATCCGCCGTTTCCGGCGCGCGGCCGATGCGGCGCTGTTCGGCGAGCCGACGGCGGCGGTGACCCGCTGGCGTGTCGCGGTCCGGCCCTCTTCACCCTTGCCGGTGCCGGGTGTGGGCAGGCCGCGCTGGTTTCTGGAACTTTTGCGATGTCGCGGCGGCGAAAGTGCCGAATTTGAAGTGGAAGCCTGTGATGCAAAGGGTCGTCTCGCTCTACCTGCCGACATGGCCGACGGATCGCTTCCGGCGTCTTTCGGGCAAGGACGCGCCGCCGGTTGAAAAGCCGCTGGTCATGATCGGCCGCCAGGGCAGCCGCCGGCTGGTGCTGGCGCTCGACAAGGCGGCAAAGGCGGCGGGCATCCGGCCCGGCACGCCGGTCAGCAAGGCGCAGGCGCTGGTGCCCGGCCTTCTCGTCGAAAATCTGGATGCGGGCGCCGATGCCCGCGCCCTGCAGCAGCTCGCATTTCACTTCCTGCGTATCTACGCCCCGATCGTCGCCGCCGATCCACCGGACGGGTTGGTGCTTGATACGGCGGGGGCAGACCATCTGCACGGCAATGAGACGCTGATGCTGAGCGGCATGGTCAACCGCCTGCATGCCGCCGGTTTTGCAGCCCGCGCCGCCATTGCCGATAGCTGGGGAGCGGCCCATGCCCTTGCCCGTTTCGGCCGTGAGGAAATCAGCATCGTGCCGCCGGGTGCCCAGCGGACGGTGATCAGTGGATTGCCGCTTTCCGCACTCCGGCTGGAGGAGCGTATCGTGTCAGGCTTGAAGGTGCTCGGCTTCCGTACCATCGGCGAGCTTGCCGAGGCTCCGCGGGCGCCGCTTACCCTGCGTTTCGGCCCGGAACTCGTCCGTCGCCTTTCCCAGGCTTTCGGGGAGATCGGCGAACCCATAGAACCGGTGCGCGTGGCCGAGCTGGTGGAGGTACGGCGCGCCTTTCCCGAGCCGATTGCGGCGGCGGAGACGATTGCCCGTTATACGCAGAAGCTTGTTGCAGGCCTTTGCGCAGCGCTTGAAAAACGCGGCCTCGGTGCACGTCGCGTCGATCTGGTGCTGCACCGGGTGGATAGCGGCCTGCAGGCGGTGCGGGCCGGCACCTCTAGACCGGTGCGCGATGTCAAACAGCTGGTTCGGCTCCTGACCGACCGGATCGACACCATCGATCCCGGCTTCGGCATCGAGATGATGGTGCTGACCGCCACCCAGGCCGAGCCGCTTGTGGCTGTACAGGCCCGTTCCTCGCTTCTGGAGGAAGGCCGTGCGGACATCGCCGATACGGTGGATGTCATCCTCAATCGCGGCCATAGGGTCTATCGTTATGCAGCGGTGGCAAGCGACGTGCCGGAACGTTCCGTTGCCCCCGTGGCGGCGCTTGCGCCTGAGGATACGCTCGGCTGGCCCGGCCACTGGCCCCGCCCTGTCAGGCTTTTTGCAAGGCCGGAACCCATCGAGACGCTGGCGCTGCTGCCCGACCACCCGCCGCGTTATTTCCTCTGGAAGGGCGTGCGCCACAATGTGCGGCGCGCCGACGGGCCGGAACGGGTGTTCGGCGAATGGTGGAAACGCGACCGGGAAAAGGCGGCCGTGCGCGATTATTTCACGGTGGAAAACGAAAGCGGAGAGCGTTTCTGGATTTTCCGCTCCGGTGATGGCGAACATGCCGAGACGGGTTCGCAGGGCTGGTTCATCCATGGGGTCTTCGCATGAGCACGCCGCGTTATGCCGAGCTGCAGGTGACCACGCATTTTTCCTTCCTGCGCGGCGCAAGCTCCTGCGAGGAGCTTTTCGAACAGGCCAAACGCCTTGGCATCGAGGCTTTGGGTATTGTCGACAGAAACAGCCTTGCAGGCATTCCCCGTGCTTATGAGGCGGCAAGCAACCACGGCATCCGGCTCATCATCGGCTGCCGCCTCGATCTGGATGACGATCTTTCCGTGCTTGTCTATCCCATGGATCGCCCGGCTTACGGGCGGCTTTGCCGGCTGCTTTCCGTCGGCAAGAAAAGGGGAGGCAAAGGCAAATGCCGGCTGACATGGGATGATCTCGTGACCTATGGTGAAGGCCTGATCGTAGTGCTGCTCGCCGATCTCGCCGATGATCTCTGCGCGCTTCGCCTGCGGCGATTGAAAGCCGCTTTTGCGGACCGGGCCTATATGGCGCTGAGCCTCAGAAGACGGCCCAACGACCAGATGCGGCTTTTCGAACTGTCTGGGATGGCCGAAGCCGCTGGTGTGCCGACAGTGGTGACCAATGACGTACTGTTTCATGTGCCTGAGCGGCGCATGCTGCAGGATGTCGTTACCTGCATCCGGCATAATTGCACCATCGACGAGGCGGGTTTCCGGCGCGAACGCCATGCCGACCGCTATATGAAACCACCGGAAGAGATGCACCGGCTGTTTGCCCGCTACCCGGAAGCGCTCTCCCGCAGCCTCGAAATCGCGAAACGCTGTAAATTTTCGCTGAAAGAACTGGTCTATCAATACCCTGAAGAGCGCAGCCTGCCGGGGCTAACGGCGCAGCAGGCGCTGGAGAAGCTCGTCTGGGAAGCGGTGCCAGGGCGTTATCCGGATGGTCTGCCGGAGAAGGTGAAAAGGGCGTTGCATCATGAACTTGGCCTGATCGGAAGGCTGGAATATGCGCCCTATTTCCTGACGGTGAATGCCATCGTCCGCCATGCGCGCTCGCTGGATATTCTCTGTCAGGGGCGTGGCTCGGCCGCCAATTCGGTGGTCTGTTACGTGCTCGGCATCACTGCCATCGATCCCGTCAAGGTCGATCTCCTGTTCGAACGTTTTGTTTCGGAAGAACGGCGCGAACCGCCTGACATCGACGTGGATTTCGAGCATCAGCGGCGCGAAGAGGTCATCCAGTGGGTTTATGACACCTATGGTCGCGACAAGGCCGCGCTCTGTTCGGTCGTCACCCGTTATCGCGGGCGCGGGGCGCTTCGCGATGTCGGCAAGGTTTTGGGCCTGCCGGAAGATTTGACCAAACTTCTGTCCTCGCAGGTCTGGCGCTGGAGCGAAGGGGTGGGTGAAAAACAGGTGCAGGAGCTGAACCTCAATATGGAGGATAGACGCCTGAAACTCGCCTTCGAGCTGGCTAACCAGCTTGTCGGCACGCCGCGCCATCACAGCCAGCATCCGGGCGGCTTTGTTCTGACCCATGACCGGCTGGACGAGCTGGTGCCGATCGAACCCGCCGCCATGGATGACCGGCAGATCATCGAATGGGACAAGGACGATATCGATGTCGTCAAGTTCATGAAGATGGATTGCCTGGCGCTCGGCATGCTCTCCTGCATGAAGCGCGGTTTCAACATTCTGGAAGAGCGCTATGGCAAAAAATACGACCTTACCTCCATGCCGGAGGACGATCCTGCAACCTTCAAGATGATTCAGAAAGCCGACACGCTGGGTACCTTCCAGATCGAAAGCCGAGCGCAGATGTCGATGTTGCCACGCCTGAAACCGGCAAAATTCTACGATCTCGTCATTCAGGTCGCCATCGTTCGTCCCGGTCCCATTCAGGGCGATATGGTGCACCCCTATCTTCGTCGCCGTGACAAAAAAGAAGAGGAACATTATCCGAAAGAGGAATTGAGAGGCGTGCTGGGCAAAACGCTGGGCGTGCCGCTGTTTCAGGAGCAGGCGATGCGCGTCGCCATCGAATGCGCCGGTTTCTCCCCCGGGAAGGCGGATCAGTTGCGTCGCGCCATGGCGACCTTCAAGAATGTCGGCACCATCTCCAAATTCCGGCAGGATATGATCGATGGCATGGTGGAACGCGGTTATGAGCAAGAATTCGCCGAACGCATCTTCAAGCAGCTGGAAGGGTTCGGCAGCTATGGTTTTCCTGAAAGCCATGCGGCCTCCTTCGCGCTGATCGCCTATGCCTCCTCATGGCTGAAATGCCATCATCCCGATATTTTCTGTACGGCGCTTCTCAATTCACAACCCATGGGGTTTTACGCCCCGGCGCAGATCGTGCGTGATGCGCGCGATCATGGCGTGGAGGTGCGCCCGGTTTGCGTCAATAACAGCCGTTTTGATTGTACGCTGGAGCCTACGGGCAAGAAGAATGGCAAGGGTGAGGAGCGGTTTGCCGTGCGGCTTGGCCTGCGCATGGTGAAGGGGCTTTCCAACAAACATGCTGCCGATATCGTCACCGGCCGGCAGGATCGGCCTTTCGCCTCCGTCGACGATTTGTGGCGAAGGGCGGGTGTTCCCGCCGCTGCCCTAGTCTGTCTGGCCGAAGCCGATGCCTTTCTACCGTCGCTTTCGCTTGCCAGACGCGAGGCGCTCTGGGCCATCAAGGCCCTGCGGGATGAGCCGCTGCCGCTTTTCGCCGCCGCCGCCAGCCGGGAAAATGCTGTCGTTGACGAGCTTCAGGAACCGGCCGTCGCGCTCAGGCCCATGGCGGATGGCGGTGAGGTGGTGCAGGATTACGGTCATGTCGGATTGACCCTGCGCGAACATCCCATGACCTTCCTGCGGCGCGACCTTTCCCGCCGCCGCATTGTCACCTGCGCGGAGGCGGTGCGTGTGCGGGATGGCACATGGCTGGAAACGGCGGGTCTGGTGCTGGTGCGCCAGCGCCCCGGCTCGGCAAAGGGCGTGATCTTCATGACGCTGGAGGATGAGACAGGCATTGCCAACGCTGTCCTTTGGGTCAAGACCTTCGAAAAATACCGGCGCGTGGTTCTGTCCGCCGGCATGGTCGGCATTTACGGCAAGATCCAGCGGGAGGGCGAGGTGGTCCATCTGGTCGCCCACCGGTTGACTGATCTGTCGGAGGCACTGGCAAGCGTGGGTGAGCGTAACCACTCCTTTCCCCTGCCGCACGGGCGTGGCGATGAGTTTCACCATGGTATTCCACCGGAAGATCACCGTGCAAACAGGAAACATCCGCCGCCTGCCGCCGATGATGAAGATGAGGTGGAGCGGATAAAGGTCATCTCCCGCAACTTCCACTGAGATGAAGGCTTAGCTCATCTTTTGCGCGCCACGATGTAGGGGCGCCTGTCGTTGCCCCTCGTGGCATGGATTTCCGTGGCCAGAATGTCGAAGCCGCCCGCCATTATATGCCGGCCCAGTTCGGTCGCATTGAACACGCCGGCATAGGGTGCCTTGCCGATTGCCCGCATCACCGGCAGCACAAGGCGGATAAGCGGGTTCATATCCCCGACGCAGGGTGTCTTGGTGATCAAAAGCCCCTGCGGGGCAAGCAGGGAATGGATGTGCTGCAATGTACCGGGCAGGTCACGGACCAGATGAAGATAATTGAAACCCAGAACCGCGTTAAACTGCGCAGGGTGAGGCACAAGCGTTTCCACGGTCGCAATGCTGAAAACGAGGTTGGTGAGAGAGCCGGCGGCGTGTTTTCTTTCCTGCGCAATCGCAATCATGTCCCTGGAAATATCCGTCGCAAGATAGTCTTTGACACCGCCTGCCAGCCGGATTGCCGTTGTCCCGGTGCCGCAGCCCAGTTCCAATATACTGTCTTCCGGCCTCAGCAGGCCACGGGTTCGCTCCAGCGTGCGCTCATATCCCGCTTCATCCGCAATCCTGCCTTCGGCATATTTCCGCGCTGTCCGGTTCCAGAAACGGGCGTCGTCGGCAATGCTCATGGTGGATGTTCCCCGGACGGTGTCTCACGCAATATCTTATCCGGCTTGTTTGAAGCTTTTAAGCCGCATCCTCCAGCCCTGCCGTGTCTTTCCTGCGGAACTGGCTGGGTGGTGCGCCGATCACGCGTTTGAAAGCGCGGCTGAAGGAGGCTTCGGAATCGTAGCCGAGTTTTTCCGCCGCCAGCGTCACACGCATGCCTTCGCGCAGCCATAGCCGCGCCTGATGCATGCGAATGCGCACCACATAACGCGCCGGGCTCTCCCCCACCACGCGGGTGAAGCGTTCCGCAAAACTGGACCGGGATGCGCCCATCAGCGAGGCAAGCTCTTCCACGCTCCAGTCCTTTTCGGGGGTGAGATGGATCGCCGCCAGCACCCGCCCAAGTTCGGGATTGCGCACGGCGGCAAGCCAGCCGCTGGAATCGCCGCAGCCATGTTCCACCCATGTGCGGATCAGGGTCGCCGTCAGGACATCGGCAAGCCGTGCCAGAATGCCCCCGGCGCCAACGCGGTTCAGTTCCACCTCGCGCGCCATGGCTTCCAGGAGATGCGGAATGGCCGGATCGCTTTTGGCAAGATCGCTGGTCAGCATCACATCCGGCATCAGCTGCAGCAGCGGATGCAGATTATCCATGTTGAAACGCATCGAGGCCGTGAACGCCACCGTGTCGCCGCCGGCGCTGGCGCATTGCATGTCGAAAATGCCCTGGCACACTTCCTTTTTGCCGAAGCGATCGAACAGGGCGGGCGTCACACCCTCGCCGCTGCCCAGCACATGGGCGTGGCCGCGGGGCAGAAGCACCGCATCGCCACATGTCAGCGTCAGCCACTCCCCGGAAGGTTTCTGCAATTTGGCCTGTCCCACGCCAATGAAATGAAATCGCGCCGCCTCCTGTTCGGGAAAGGCCGTCGCCCAGGGCGTAGCCATGCGGCAGCGGCCATATTCGACGCCGTCAAGCCTGAGACCTCGCAGCATTTCCGTCAGGGCATCGTTCATGACATCTCACAAATTCGGACGTTTAGTTAAGGAATAAGGATTTTCTAGCATGGAAACGCCAGCCTGTCACGCATAGCTTACGACCATCGATTTGCAGGCGATGGACCGGCCTCCCCCGGTCTCGTCGTTTTGCCATTCCGTTTCAGAGCGTATTCCCGCAATGCGCATCAGGAGATTTTCATGAATAGCCGGACAATCAACGAACTTGAATATACGCCGCGCAAGACAGAGCCGGATGCGAAATGGGCCGCCGTGGTTTCGCTTTCACTCGGCGTCTTCGGGCTGGTGACGGCGGAATTTCTGCCGGTCAGCCTTCTGACGCCACTATCGGCCGATCTTTCCATCAGTTCCGGCATTGCCGGCCAGTCCATCACCGTCACTGCGCTGGTAGCAGCGGTGGCTGGTCCCGGCGTCGTCATCGGCACACGCAGCATCGACCGCCGCTGGACCCTGCTTGGGCTTACCACGCTGCTGATCATTTCCAGCACGCTTGCCGCCTTTGCCAACGGTCTTTTCATGCTGTTTGCATCACGCGTTCTGCTCGGCATCGGCCTTGGCGGTTTCTGGGCCATGTCGGCGGCGCTGGCGCTGAGGCTTGTTCCGCTGGATAAGATGCCACGCGCCATGGCCATCATTCTGACAGGTGTTTCGGTTGCCACCGTCTGCGCCGCCCCCGTGGGCGCGTGGATAGGCGCGACACTTGGCTGGCGTGCGGCCTTCGTCGTTGCCGGCGTGCTTGGCGTCATTGCACTTCTCGTGCAATTGCTCACCGTTCCGTCCCTGCCGCCAGCCGGTGCGCCCGGTCTTGCCACCATGTTCCGGCTGCTGCAGCGCCCACAGGTCAGGATCGGCCTTCTGACGACGCTGTTCATCGTCGCAGGTCACTTTGCCGGCTTCACCTATGTCCGCCCGTTCCTCGAAGATGTGCCGCACCTTGGCGTCGAAGCGATCTCGCTGGTCCTGCTGGTTTACGGTATCGGTGGCTTCTTCGGTAATCTCTTCGGCGGTTTCCTCGCCGAGAAAAACACGGCATGGGCGGTGACGTTCGCCGCCACCCTGATCGCCGCATCCGCCTCTGTTCTGGTGATTGCCGGCGCATCGCCCCTTGTCGCTGGTCTCGCCATCGCCTCCTGGGGCTTCGCTTTCGGCGCACTTCCGGTCAGTGTGCAGAGCTTCATCACGAGGGTCGCTTCAGACGAGGCTGAAAGCGCCGGCGCCCTGCTGCTCACCACCTTCCAGATCGCCATCTCCAGCGGTGCGGTTCTGGGGGGCCTGCTGATCGACCTTCAGGGCGCAACCATGGTCTTCGTCTTCGTGGCCATAGCGGCACTCCTCGGCGCATCGCTCATGGCATCCCGCCGTGGCGTGGTGCCGCAGGTCGAAGCCTCGCAAATATAAGATGCTGGTTGAAGAAAAGGACCCGCACCGGTGCGGGTCCTTTGATTGATAAGCCACTGCTCAGCGCCGGAGCCCCAAAAGGCTCGCAGCGCACTTCCAATCCGGGCCGGGCATGGAGATCATACCCGAACCCATTTCACAATTTCACCCAGCCACCGTTCTTCTTGCCGGATTCGATACAGGCCGTAACAAAGGCAACACCTTTGACGCCGTCATCGATGGTTGGATAGGTAACGGCCTTGTCCAGCGCAGAGCCTGTGCGGCGGGCCTCAATGGCATGGGCCGCTTCCGTATATATGGTCGCGAAGGCTTCGAGATAACCTTCCGGATGGCCGGAAGGAATGCGGGTGACGCGTGCCGCCGCGGCCCCAGCGCCTGCGCCGCCACGGGTGATGAGTTGCTTCGGCTCGCCGAGCTTCGTGAACCACAGATAGTTCGGATCGGCCTGCGTCCATTCGATGCCAGCCTTGTCGCCGTAAATGCGGATTTTCAGCCCGTTCTCGTGGCCAACGGCCACCTGGCTGCACCACAAAAGCCCCTTGGCCGCCTGCTTGCCATCCTTCGGCTTGAAACGCAGCATCACATGGGCATTGTCATCCAGCCGTCGGCCCTCGACAAAAGTGTGCACATCCGCCGCCAGCTCATCGGCTTCCAGACCGGAAATGAAGCAGCCAAGATTATAGGCATGGGTGCCGATATCGCCGGTGGAACCGCCGACACCGGATTGCGCCGGATCGGTGCGCCAGACGGCCTGTTTCGCGCCGGTCTGTTCCACCGCTTCCGTCAGCCAGTCCTGCGGATATTCCATCTGCACCAGACGGATCGTGCCGAGTTGACCGGCCTCCACCAGTTCCCGCGCATGCCGCACCATCGGATAGCCGGTATAATTATGCGTGAGGATGAACAGCGCATCGGCCTTGTCAGCCACCTGCTTCAGCTTTTTGGCATCTTCCAGATTGGAGGTCAGCGGCTTGTCGCAGATGACATGGATGCCGCGTTCCAGAAACGCCTTTGCGGCGGGATAGTGCACATGATTGGGCGTGACGATCGCCACCGCCTCGATACCGTCTTCGCGAAGGGCCTCTTTTTCGGCCATTTCCTCGAAGGACCCGTAGCAACGCTCAGGATCGAGCCCGAGTTCGCGGCCGGAGGCAATGGATTTTTCCGGCGTCGAGGACAGGGCACCCGCCACGAGATCGAAGCGATTGTCGAGCCTTGCGGCCATGCGGTGAACGCCGCCGATAAATGCGCCCGAACCACCGCCCACCATGCCAAGGCGAATCCGCTTGTTCGCCTTGTCGGTTGTCTTTCCTTCAATAGCCATAATATCTCCCCTGAAATGCTTTTAAAGCCCGAGCATACGGCGGTTGGCCGCATCGTCGGTGCCACCGGATGCGAAATCGTCAAAGGCTTTTTCCGTAACGCGGATGATATGCGCCTTGACGAATTCCGCGCCTTCACGGGCACCGTCTTCAGGATGTTTCAGCGCGCATTCCCACTCGACCACGGCCCAGCCATCGAAATCATTGGCCGCCATTTTCGAGAAGACGGCACCGAAATCAACCTGCCCGTCACCCAGCGAGCGGAAGCGGCCAGCCCGCTCCACCCAGCCCTGATAACCGCCATAAACGCCTTGCCGCCCGGTCGGATTGAACTCCGCATCCTTGACGTGAAACATCTTGATACGGTCTTTGTAGATGTCGATATTGTCGAGATAATCGAGGCATTGCAGAATGTAATGCGAGGGATCGTAGAGCATGTTGGCGCGCTTGTGGTTCTTCACCCGCTCCAGGAACATCTCGAAGGTCACGCCATCATGCAGGTCTTCGCCCGGATGGATTTCGTAGCAGACATCCACACCCTGCTCATCGGCATAATCGAGGATCGGCGTCCAGCGCTTCGCCAGCTCATCGAAGGCGGTTTCCACCAGACCGGCCGGGCGTTGCGGCCAGGGGTAGATAAAGGGCCAGGCGAGCGCGCCCGAAAAGGTCGCATGCGCCTTGATGCCGAGATTCTTCGACGCTTTCAGCGCCAGCTTCACCTGCTCCACCGCCCATTGCTGGCGGGCTTTCGGATTGCCGCGCACTTCAGGTGCTGCAAAACCGTCGAAAGCCTCGTCATAGGCCGGGTGAACGGCAACAAGCTGGCCCTGCAAATGGGTGGAAAGCTCGGTCACCTCGACACCGTTCTGGCGCGCCACCCCGGCAAATTCGTCGCAATAATCCTTCGATTCCGCCGCTTTTCTGAGATCGATCAGCTGCCCGGCCCAGGTCGGCACCTGCACGCCGGCATAGCCCTTTTCCGCCGCCCATTTGGTAATGCCATCCCAGCTGTTGAAAGGTGCGGCATCACCGGCAAACTGACCGAGAAAAAGACCCGGCCCCTTGATCGTTCTCATGAAATCTCCTCCCTGTATCGATACAGTTTAGCGGTAAACCGCTTTTGCTCCCAATCGCCAAGCTAACCGCTGGTTATTTTCAAACAAGCCCCCAAATGCCAAGGGGCGAGAGAATTTCGCTCTTCGCTAAAAAACCAGAAAGCGGCTAAAGCACCAGCCCGCTCGCCCTGTCGAACACGTGTACGCGCTCATGATGGACAGTGGCGGCAAAGGGGGTGTTAACCTTGACCAGCTGCTCACCATCCACCACCGCCGTCACCTGATCGCCCGCCAGTTCGAAGACCACATGCGTCTGAGCACCGGTCGGCTCCACCAGCACCGTCCTGCCGGACAGCGAGATGTCGCCGCCGACGGTCGAGCCAATATGTTCCGGTCTCAGACCGATCGTCACCGGCTGGCCGCGCTTGACCTTGCGTGTGGCGGCGATGCGGATCGCGGTTCCGTCCTTCAGACGCGCGGCGGGCTGATCGCCCTCGCCATCGATCACGCCTTCGATGAGGTTCATGGCCGGTGAGCCGATGAAGGCGGCAACGAAGAGATTGGCAGGCGTCTTGTAAAGTTCGAGTGGCGTGCCCTGCTGCTCGATACGGCCGTGATTGAGCACCACCACCCGGTCCGCCAGCGTCATCGCCTCGATCTGGTCATGCGTGACATAGATGGAAGTCGTGCCAACTTTCTGGTGCAAAGTCTTGATTTCGCTGCGCATCTGCACACGCAGCTTGGCATCGAGATTGGACAACGGCTCATCGAACAGGAAGACGGCCGGGTTGCGCACCACGGCACGGCCCATGGCGACGCGCTGGCGCTGGCCGCCGGAAAGCTGCGAGGGCTTGCGATCGAGAAGCTTGCCGAGATCGAGCATGCGGGCAGCTTCCGCCACGCGCTCCTCGATGACGTTTTTCGGCTGGCCGGCAAGCTTAAGGTTGAAGCCCATGTTTTCAGCCACCGTCATATGCGGATAAAGCGCATAGGACTGGAACACCATGGCGATGTTGCGCTCGCGCGGGGTCATGCCGTTAACGACGGTGCCGCCGATGAGGATATCCCCATCGGTGATTTCCTCCAGACCGGCGATCATGCGCAGAAGCGTGGACTTGCCGCAGCCGGAAGGGCCGACCAGCGCGATGAATTCGCCATCCGTAATATCAAGCGAGATGCCGTGAATGACATCGAGCGCGGCATAGGATTTGCGGATATCCCTAAGTTCGACGGAAGCCATGTTTTGCTCCTTTCAAGTCACGATTTGACGGCACCGGCCGTCAGGCCCGCGATGATGTGTTTCTGTGCGAGGAAGAAGACGATGACGGTCGGCAGGATCGTCAGCGTGATGAAGGCGAGCACCAGCTGCCACTCCGTACCGAATTCGCCGCGATAGACCATGATGCCGAGCGGCCAGGGATATTTCGATTCCGAATTCAGCATGATCAGCGGCAGGATGTAGCTGTTCCAGCTGCCGACGAAGGAGACGATGCCGACGGTCGCCACGATGGGCCGCGAGAGCGGCATCGAAATGTGCCAGAAGAAGCGCAGATAGCCGCAACCATCCACGAAAGCGGCCTGAAACAGCTCCTCCGGCAGATTGCGGAAATAATTGCGGAACAAAAGAATGCTCATGCCCAGCCCGAAGGCCACCTGCGGCAGCACCACACCCCAGTAGGTATCCAGCAGGCCGAGATCGCGGATGCGGATGAACAGCGGCAGGATCGCGGTTGCCGCCGGGAACATCAGCCCCAGCAGGAAATAATTCAGCAGGAAGGACGAGCCGAAGAACTTCACATGCGCGAAGGTGAAGGCGGCCATGGCCGAGACGGTCAGCGTTAGGAACACCGTCAACAGCGCGATGACCAGCGAGTTGAAAATCTGCAGCCAATAGCGCTTGCCGAAGAGAATATCGCCGTAATTGGCCCATTGCCATTCCGCCGGAACGCCGAACGGGTTGACGCGCAGGTCTCCCAGCGTCTTGAAGCCGCCGAGCGCCGTGGTCAGAAGCGGGATGAGCACGATGGCTGCAATCAGGCTCAGCGATATGTAAAGATAAAGCTTGGTTTGCAGCGGCATGCGGACGGAGGTGGATGTGTCAGTCATGGCGCATGAAAATCCTTTTGTAACCGAAGGCGAGCGTCACGCAGATGATGAAAAGAACGACGCCGACCGCGCTGCCAAGCCCCACCTGCATTCGCATGACGCCGTAGGTGTAGAGGAACGTGACCATGGTCTGCGTGGAGTTGGACGGACCGCCGCCGGTGAGCGGCATGATCATGTCGAACAGTTGCAGCGAGCCGATCACCGCGAAGAAGACGGACAGTCGCACCGTGGAACCGAGCATCGGCAGCGTGACATACCGGAATTTCTGCCAGCCGGAAGCGCCATCGATTTCGGCAGCCTCCAGAACATTCTTGTCGACGGACTGAAGGCCGGCGATGAACAGCATCATGTGGAAACCGAAATATTTCCAGACGATGACGCCGAGCACGGCGTAGATCGCCACATCCTTGTCGGCCAGCACGTAAGGATTGGCGAAGCCGAAGAAATTGGAGATGGCGGCGAAGAGGCCGTAATCGCCATCATAAACGAAGCGCCAGATCAGACCGGCCGCGACATCCGCCAGCACATAGGGCAGGAAGAAAACCAGCCGGAAGGCGACGACGCCGGGCAAGCGGTGCGCCAGCATCATGGCAAGCCAGATCGCCAGCGGGATCTGGATCAACACGGAAATCAGGATGATGAGGCCGTTATTCAGCAGAGCCTGCGAGAAGGCGGCATTGCCGAACAGCACCTGAAAATTCTTCAAACCCACGAAATCGGTCGGCGTGCCGTAGCCGTTCCAGCGGTAGAGGCTGTACCACGCCGCCTCGCCCATGGGCAGGATGACGAAAAGGGTAAAGAGCAGAAGTGCGGGCGGCAGGAAGACCAGCAGGGTCAGCGCCCGGTCATGCGCGACCGAGCTTTGTTTGCGCTTTGTCTTCGTCGCGCCGCGCGCCGTTATGGACGCAGAAGTCATGGAAATATCCGTCATCTCTATCCGCTTTCATTCAGGCAGATATTGCGGCGCCGCATCCCGCGCGGCGCCGTCATGGAACACAAATCAGCGAAGCTCGAAAGCATCCTGAATCTGCTTGGCACCCTCTTCCGCGCTCATCTGGCCGGAAACGATCTCGACGGAGACGTCATTGACGACGCGGCCGACGGCAGCACCCAGCGTCTGGTCGAAGAAGTTCTGGTGCCAGGTGGAACCGGCAAGCTGCTTGGCCGAATCCGCCAGCAGCGGGTTTTTCACCGCACCGTCCGCACCCGTCGCAACCGGCAGGATCATGCCGGCAGCCGCCATCTTTTCTTCGCTTTCCTTGCTGGTCAGGAATGCCGCAAAATCGATGGCTTCCTTGGACGCGTTTTTCGTGACTGCCCAGCCATTCAGGCCGCCCAGCGTATCGGTGGCCTTACCGGCACCGCCTTCGACGGCGGGGAATGCGAAGCGGCCGATATTGTCGGCGGCCAGCCCCTTGCCGTCACCGGCATTTTTACGCTGATTGGCCTCGGTATTGTCGAAGCCAAGGATCATCGCCGCCTTGCCGTCACCGAAGACACCAAGTGCCTGTGGCCAGGTGGAGCCGAGATAACCGGGCTGGAAGGGTTCCAGCTTGCCGAATTCGGCCAGCTGTTCACCCGCCTTAATGATGGCCGGATCCATGAAACCTTCGCCCTCGCCCTTGCGGGCGGCATCGAACACGGCCTGCCCGCCATTGCGCATGACGAGATAGCTCCAGTAGAAATGGATCGGCCATTTTTCACCGCCGCCACCGGCGATCGGAACGATGCCCGCTTCCTTGATTTTCTTGACGGTGGCGCCGAGATCGTCCCAGCTCTTGATGTCTTCCGCCTTCACGCCGGCCTTGGCAAACAGCTCCTTGTTGTAAAAGAAGCTGACGAGGCTGACCTTGTAAGGCACGGCCCAGACCTTGCCGTCAAACGACAATCCGTCGATTGCGGAAGCATTATAGGCCTGCCGAAGCTTGCCGCCATCAGCGTCGAAAACTTCGGTCAGATCCTTCAGCGCGCCGGTTTTGGACTGTTCCTCAAGAACGCCGCCGCCCCAGCTATAGAAGAAATCCGGAACATCGTTGGATTGCAGCAGGGTTGGCAATTTCGCCTTGAAAGCTTCGTTTTCCAGAAATTGCAGCTGCACATCCACATCGGGGTGCTTGGTCTCGAAATCCTTGGCAATCTCCTCCCAGACGGCCACGGCTTTCGGGTCCAGTTCCACATGCATCCATTTAACGACCGTCGCGGCCGAGGCGCTGGCCGCGCCGAGCATGAGAGCAATGCTTGTCGTTGTGGCAAAGCCTGTCAGCCTGCCGCTCAGGCTTGCGCCTGCGTGCCAAATCGTCATGATGGTGATCCTCCCTCGGGGATTTCCTCATTTATTCCCCAATGCGGATTAATTCACATTAGGCCTCGCCCAATGTCAAGGCGCTATGCCGATTTTTTGCCCAAACAGCTTGACACACCCCTCCCCTACACCGTTATTTAATCCGCAACCCGATATAAATCGGCTTCACGAACAGGCATCGATCGCAGCAGGACCCCCATGAAGACCGCAGACCCAGAACTGATGCGCGCGATCAACAGGCTGAGCGTGCTGGATAGCATCCGCCGTCACGGACCGATCTCGCGTGTGGAAATCAGCGAAAGAACACAACTCTCCACCACCACCGTTTCGGCGATCACCGCCTCGCTGCTCGATGACGGGCTGATTCTCACCCGTCATATCGGCGATATCCGCACTGAAGGCGCGCGCGGCAGGCCGCGCGTGATGCTGGAGCTGAACCCGGATGCCGCCCGCGTCGTAGGCGCCAAGATCGCGGCAAACCGAATGGTCTTCGTCGTTACAGATTTCTGCGGTAACGTGCTGTCCACCCTCGCCCTGCCGATCCGCGTCGACCGCCAGCCGATCGGCGTCATTGCCGATCTGGTGGAGGACGGGGTGCGCCGCTGCGTCGTCGATGCCGGGCTGTCGCTGGAAGATGTGGACATGGTCTGCCTTGGCCTTCCCGGCGTCATCGAACATCGCACCGGCAAGATCCGCAGCAGCCCCATCCTGCGGGAGGTGAACGTCAATTTTGCGCAGGAAATGACGGCGCGGCTGAATTCGCCGACCATCATCGAAAGCGACGCCCACGCCATCACGCTCGCCCACCACTGGTTCGGCCATGCGCGCGATCTGGAAGACATGGTGCTGATTTCGCTCGAACAGACGCTGGGGCTTGGCGTACTGCACCAGAACCAGCTGTTTCGCGGTGCCGGCGGCCTCAGCCACAATCTCGGCGACCTCGTGATCGGCCTTGCCAGCGAGGGTACGGTGCGGCTGGCGAGCCAGGCGGGCGAAAATGCCATTCTCGGCTCTCGCCCCGTGGATGGACGTTTTGCCGAAGCGATCCGGCTCGGCCGTGGCATGCAGCATGCCCATGCACTGATTGCGGCGGAAGACCACGAACTGATTGCGGCAGCCGTGCGTGCAGGCGCAGCGCTGGGCCTGACGCTTGCCAATATCGTCACGCTGTTTGCGCCGCCACGGGTCATCATCACCGGCTCCAGCCTCGAACTCGGCGACCCCTTCATCGCCAGCATTCGCGACAGTTACAACGCCGCCGTGCCGCCTTCGCTGGCCGGCGTCGCCGAGCTGGTTTTCGACATTGCGAGCGACGAGCTGTGGGCGCAGGGGGCTGCGGCGGTCGCGCTTTATGAGCTTTACGAATCGCCATGGAACACGACGGGGCCTGCTCTCTAACCCATAGTGGAGAGGCAGGCTTCAGCATTTCAGATTTACGGGAGGAAATCACATGAACAGGGTCGGCATCGGCATCATCGGCTGCGGCAACATCTCCAGCGCCTATCTCAAGGCCATGGCGTCGTTTCCCATTCTCGACATTCGCGGTCTCGCGGATATGAACGAGGAGGCCGCAAAGGCCCGCGCCGATGAATTCGGCCTCCAGGCAAAAAGCATCGACGCGCTTCTCTCCGATCCTTCGGTCGAGATCATCGTCAACCTGACCATTCCCAAGGCGCATGTGGAGGTTGGCCTGCGCGCGCTGGACGCGGGAAAACACGCCTATTCCGAAAAACCGCTCGGCATCAATTTCACTGAGGGCAAACGGCTTGCGGATGCGGCCAGAGCCAAGGGCCTGCGCATCGGCTCGGCTCCGGATACCTTCCTTGGCGGCGGCCACCAGACTGCGCGCCGGCTGATCGACGAGGGCGTGCTCGGGCAGCCGGTTGGCGGCACGGCCACCTTCATGTGCCCCGGCCATGAGCGCTGGCATCCCAACCCGGCCTTCTATTACGAGGTTGGCGGCGGGCCGATGCTGGATATGGGGCCTTATTACATCACCGATCTCGTCAACCTTTTCGGCCCGGTTGCCAAGGTGGCAGGTTTCGCCATCGCACCACGCAACGAGCGTCTCATCACCAGCGAGCCGAAGAACGGCGAAAAAATCCCCGTCCATGTCGCCACCCATGTTTCCGGCGTGCTGGCATTCAGGAACGGCGCGGTGGTGCAGGTGGGCATGAGCTTCGATGTGGCGGGCCACAAGCACGTGCCGCTGGAAATCTACGGCACCGAAGGCACGCTGATCGTGCCCGATCCCAACCATTTCGGCGGCGAGGTGCAATTGCTGAAAAAGGGCGGCCAGTTCGAGCCGCAGGCACTGTCGTCGCCCTATGCTGACGGTAATTACCGCTCGATCGGCGTGGCCGACATGGCATATGCGATTCGCGAAAATCGCCCGCACCGCGCCAATGGCGATCTTGCCCTGCATGTGCTGGAGGTGATGGAAGCCTTCCAGACGGCATCGGACAGCGGCACGACCGTTTCCATCACCACCGAGGCGGAGCGCCCTGCTCCTCTCGAAACTTCGCTGGTCGACGGCCAGCTCGGCAAATAATCCGCAGGAGGAAATAAATGCGTGAAGCACTCATCGTCTGGGGCGGCTGGAGCGGCCACGAGCCGCAGGAATGCGCCACAATCGTCAAGGACATGCTGGAGGAAGACGGTTTCAAGGTCTATGTGGAGCACTCAACCGAAGCCTTCGCCGATCCTTCGGTGCATGATCTGAGCCTCGTCGTGCCCATCGTCACCATGTCGAAGATCGAGAAGGAAGAGATCAAGAACCTCACGGCAGCCGTGGAAAACGGCGTCGGCATTGCCGGTTTCCATGGTGGTGCTGGCGACAGTTTCCGCGAATGCGTCGAATACCAGTTCATGATCGGTGGCCAATGGGTCGCCCATCCCGGCAATATCATCGACTATCACGTCAACATCACCCGCCCCGATGACCCGCTGATGGAGGGAATTTCCGATTTTCCCTACACGTCGGAGCAATATTACATGCATGTCGACCCTTCGAACGAGGTGCTGGCGACGACAAAGTTCACCGGCGACCATGCCTGGTGGATCGACGGCGTGGTGATGCCGGTGGTCTGGAAACGCAAATACGGCAAGGGCCGGGTTTTCTATTCGGCGCTCGGCCATCAGGCCAAGGAGTTTTCCGTGCCGCAGATGAAAACCATGTTCCGCCGCGGCGCCAACTGGGCGGCGCGGTGAGGCTATAGGTCGAGACGGCCAAATACTCTCTCCGTCATGCCTGACTTGATCCGGCATCCAGCAGCCGCGCGTCTGCGCGGCGTCAGGAGTCTTTCGCGATCAAGGACTTGATCGCGCTGGACCCCGGATCAAGTCCGGGGTGACGAGGAATGGCTGTGTGCACCGTCCTCTCAACCCCGCACGATCTCTTCCGCAGCCATCGCGACACCCAGAACATGGTCGTCCGAGCCGTGCAGGCCGGAAAGCAGCAAGCCGACCGGCATACCTGCCTCGCCTGTTCCGCACGGAATGGAAACACCGCAGAGATCGAAAAAATTGCCGATCTGGGTGTTGCGCAGGGTCTTCGCATTCATGGCGAAAAAGGCATCGTCATTATCAATCAGCGGCGCGACCTTTGCCGCAACATGCGGCAATGTCGGCGACACCAGTAGTTCGTCTTTGCCGATCATCTCGGAAAACGCCGCCGTCATGCTTTCACGCGCTTCCAGAATGCCGATGTAATCCGGCATGGAGATATTCGCGCCCAACCTCGTTCGAGCGACGACGCGTGGGTCCATGCGCGCGGCATCCGCACTTTCCAGCCGGGCTTTGTGCAGGGCGAAGGCTTCCGCCGTTACCAACGCGCCCTTTTCCTTGATAAGATCGAACAGTTCCGAAAAAAGCGGGAACGCCTGTCGCCGCACGGAGGTGCCGGCGCGGGCAAGCCGTTCCACCGCCTGCTCGAAAGCGACCGCCACACCCTCCTCGATGCCATCGAAGAACACCGTTTCGGGCACCACGAGCGACAGGCCGGACAAAGGCGCACGCGCGATATCGGCGGTCGCCCTGCCACGCATGGCTGCATCCACCCAGATGGCGTCCTGCACGGTGCGGGTCAGCGGCCCGAGCGAATCCAGGCTTTTTGCCAGCGGATAAACGCCCCGCATCGAATAACGGCCGCGACTTGCCTTGTAACCCACCACGCCATTGAACGCGGCCGGAATGCGCACCGATCCCCCGGTATCGGTCCCGATTGCCACCGGCACCAGACCGGCGGCCACGGCGACGCCCGCACCGGAGGACGAGCCGCCGGGCAAACGGTGGCCGTCCTTTGAGACAGGATTGCGCGGTGTGCCGTAATGCGGATTGATGCCAAGGCCGGAAAACGCGAACTCACTCATATTGGTACGGCCGATAGAGATCATTCCGGCCTCTTTCAGCGCCGTCACCACATCGGCGTCACGGGAAGCAGGCGCATCGTTTGACAGCACCGTCGATCCGGCCGTGGTCGCCATGCCTTCAAGATCGAAAAGATCCTTCCAGGCCACCGGAATACCGTCTAGCACACCAAAGGAGCGACCCTCGCGAATGCGTTTGGAGGTACTTTCGGCTTCCGCCATCGCCCGCGCTGCCGTCAGGCCGACAAAAATCGCCTGGTCGTCGTCTTTCCCAATCGCATCGAGCGTCTCTTCCGCCAGAGCACGCGGATCGAGATGCCCGCTCTGGATGAGAACGGAAAGCTGAGCGATGTTTTTGCCCCTGTGAGCCATGATGATATTCCCTGAAATCGGATAGTGCCCACAACATGCCGTTTATCGGCTGCTTGGCAAGACAGGTCGGTGTCCATTCAGGCCGAGAAGTTGACTTGAGAAACGCGCAAAGGTTGTCATACTGATTTAGCGGTGTTGTTTCAGAGTCTGACCGTAAGCCACCGATTCCTTCAACCTCAGGTGCAGGAACGTCGCGCCTTATATAAGCGGCGACTATAAAAAGACGGATTAATTCTTAATCGCATCTAAACTTTGTTGAATTATTTAGCAGACACCATTGAAATGCATGTCCTATAAAATTCCATAAAACAATTATAACGCGACATCGCGGGGGAATATCGCGAATGGAAGAGACTGCCTATCGGGGGATAGATAGACAGACTGAAACCGGTGACACGCTTCGCTCAACGACGCAGGCGGCACCGGGCCGTTTTTCGCGGCGGCGTTCGCTCGCCAGCAAGATAACCCTGATATTTCTCGGCGGCGTGATCTTTTCCTACAGTATCGGGGCGCTTGTCGGCTGGTACATGTTCGTTGCCGCCGCCAGCGAGCAATGGCTCAACCAGGCCCGCGTCAATTCGCAGATCGCCAGCGCCACGCTGCGCAGCATCTATACCTATGTCAGCGTCACGGCCGACACGGACGGACAGGTCAACGGCATATTGACCGACAAGCCGATCGGCGACGACGAATCCATTCTCGTCACCGGCTTCAATCCCAGCGACGTTCTCGCCCTCATCGGCGCGCAAACCAAAAATGCCGTCTGGCTTTTCCGTTACGACGAAGCCGATGCCGGCTTCAGGCAGATCGCCGCAGCCTTTGACAACGCCACTGACGACGACGAAAAACCGCTCGCCACCGATCCCATCTTCTCAAAGGACGCCGTGGCCGCCCGTTTCGCCACCGGCTTTGCGACCATCGGCGAGTCGAACCACTACATCGGCCTGCTGCCGATCATCAGCACCGAAACGAAAAAACCGATCGGCGCGGTCGCCGTCAGCATCGGCGGTTCGGACGAGCTCTACGGCGCGCAGAGGAAGCTGATTTACAATTCGCTGATCGCGCTGATCGTGGTTCTGACCGTGACCGGCGTTCTCGTAACGGTTATCGCACGGCACTTTCTGAAACCGGTTCCGGCGCTGGTGCAGGCGACGCTGAGGATCGCCCGCGAGGAAACGGATGTCGTCACGCCGTTTCAGGAGCGGCGGGACGAGATCGGCGACATGGCGACGGCCATCGAAACGCTGCGAGAGGCGGTTCTGGAACGCGGACGCCTGCGGCAGATACGCGACATGGCGCAGCAGCTCGAACATATGGCCCATCATGACGCCCTGACCGGACTTCCCAACCGCGTGCTGCTGATGAAGACGCTGGAAAATCGCCTCGAACATCTTTCCGCTTCCGGCCAGCCGTTCAACGTCATGCTGCTCGATCTCGACCGCTTCAAGGCTGTGAACGATACGCTGGGACATGCGGCGGGCGACGCGTTGCTGGTGGCCGTTGCCTCGCGGATTTCCTCCGTGCTTGGCGAAAACGACATGGTGAGCAGGCTCGGCGGTGATGAATTTGCGATCATACAGTCGGTGACCGACGATTGTCGGGCGGATGCGGGCGCTTTGGCGAAACGGGTCGTGCATGCGGTCTCGCGCAGCTTCAACCTCGAAGGCAGCGACATCAGCGTCGATACCAGCATCGGCATCGCCTGCGCGCCCGATCACGGCACCTCCGGCACCCAGCTTCTGCAACATGCGGATCTCGGCCTCTACCGGGCGAAATCCATGGGATGCGGCCTCTTCGTCTTTTACGAACCCGGCATGGACATGGCGGCGCAGCATAAGCATGCGCTTGAAATCGACATGAAATCCGCCCTCGAAAATCGAGAATTCGAGCTGCATTACCAGCCCGTCGTCAA
Source organism: Rhizobium sp. X9 (assembly GCF_018873185.1). Classification (NCBI taxonomy): domain Bacteria; kingdom Pseudomonadati; phylum Pseudomonadota; class Alphaproteobacteria; order Hyphomicrobiales; family Rhizobiaceae; genus Rhizobium; species Rhizobium sp. X9. Next base: position 364,316 of record NZ_CP071312.1, read on the forward strand.
TCTGCAGAGCGGCCGCATCGTCGCCTATGAGGCGCTTGCCCGCTGGCGGCACAGCAAGCTTGGCATCATCACGCCGGACCGGTTCATCACGCTTGCCGAAGAAAACAATTTCATCAAACCTCTGGGTGAATGGGTGCTGGCACAGGCCTGCACGGACGCCATGAGCTGGCCGAAGGACATCCGGCTCGCGGTCAACTTATCCGCCGTACAGCTCGGCAATGACGATATCGTCCCGATTGTCGACAGGGCGCTTGAAACATCCGGTTTTCCCGCGGAGCGGCTGGAACTGGAAGTGACCGAAACGGCGATGCTGGAGCGTGACAGCAGCGCCCGGGCGCTGAAGCTCCTGAAGGAAAGGGGCGTGCGCCTCGTGCTCGACGATTTCGGCACGGGTTATGCGGGGCTCAGTACATTGACCCATGTTTCCTTCGACAAGATCAAGATCGACCGTGAATTCGTGTCCGGCCTGCCAGGCAATCCCATGTGCTCGGCCATCGTCAACACCATCATCGATATGGCCGAACAGATCGGCCTGCGGGTCACCGCCGAGGGTGTGGAAGACAGGGACCAGGTCGAGGCGCTCAAGCTTTCCGGATGCGACGAGGCCCAGGGCTATTATTTCGCCGAGCCGGCCCCGCTTGCCCACGTCCTCAAGAACCGGGCTGTCATCACGCCCGTCGGAAAAGACGAATTTGGCGACGCCGGACGCTCGTTACAGGAAACCTATTGCCCACCACAAAAAGCGATTTGAGAAACCGGCCGCCGGCCAAAGGAAATAAAATGCGCCTTGCAGTATTTTGCCTTTTCCTCACATGCTTTGCCCCCATCGCCCCGTTGCAGGCCGCCGATGAAGGCGACACGCTTCAGCAGATTGCCAAGACCGCAAAGATCCGCATCGGTTACCGTGAAGCCGAGCCACCCTTCTCCTACCAGCTGCCCAGTGGAGAAATTACCGGTTTTTCGACCGATCTCTGTCGGGCAATCAGCGAGGACATCCGCAAAAGGTTGAAGCTCGACCGGATCGACCTCGAATATGTCAAAGCCACGCCGGCGACCCGCTTCATCCTTGTTCGCAGCGGCCAGATCGATATCGAATGTGCCGCGACGACCAACAACAGCGAACGCCGGAAAATGGTGGATTTCTCCTATCCGAACTTCATGACCGCGACGCAGTTTCTCTCCCGCAAACAGGACAATCTGAAGAACCTTGCCGATCTCGCCGGACGGTCCGTCACATCCGCCTCCGGCACCGTTAATATCGAACAGCTGAACGCCGTAAACCGGCAAAAGAACCTCAATATCTCGGTCATGCCGACAAAAACCAACGAGGAGGCGTTCGAACTCGTCGTTGCCGGCAAGGCCTCCGCCTTTGTCATGGATGGCATATTGCTGGCGGCGCTGGCGGCGACGTCCGAAAACCCCGATCTCTACGCGCTTTCCGAGGAAACGCTGAGCGCGCCTGAGCCCTATGGTCTGGTTTTCCGGCGCGACGACCCGGCTTTCAAGGCGGCGGTTAACGAAAGTCTGCGCCAGATATTCACCGGTCCCGCCATTCACGGCCTTTATGAGAAATGGTTCACCAAGCCCATTCCGCCGAACGGCATGAACCTGAACCTGCCAATGACGGCCTCCTTGAAAGAGGCCTATGAAAATCCAGGCGAATACCGGGACTGACGGTGCAAGCCAGCGCACTGCCTCTATTTTTACGAAGACATGTTTTGGCACTTATTTTAGCTGGAGATGCGCGATGCAGAGATCGACATTGTGGCTTGCTCTTGGGGTTTTAAGTCTTTTGCCCGCCGCTGCGGCCGGAGACGATACCCAGCCGCCGACACTGGAAACCATTGCCAAGACCGGCACCATCCGGTTGGGTTATGCCGACCGCAACGTCCCCTTTTCCTATCTGGCCACAGGCCCCGAGCCGATCGGCTACAGCATCGAACTTTGCCTGAGGGTGGCCGGCTCCATCAAGAAAAAACTGGGTCTGCCGGAGCTGAAGATCGACTTCGTAAAACGTACCCCCAGCAATCGCATCATGCTTCTCAATGACGGCACGATCGACATGGAATGCGTGGCGAGCACGAACACGGAGGAACGCCGCAAGGCCGTGTGGTTCTCCTACAGCCATTTCATCACCGGCACGCGCTATGTCGCGCTGAAATCGAGTGGTCTCACCACCGTCGGCGATCTTGCAGGACGAACCGTGGTGGTGACGACCGGGACAATCAATATCGGCCAGCTGAATGTGCTCAATCGCAAACTGGGCATGAATATCGCCGTGCTGCAGAATGACAGTACGGAAGGCGGGTTCGAAATGGTGACGGAAAATCGCGCCTCGGCCTTCGTCATGGACGATATTCTCCTGCGATCCTTCGTCGCCGAAACGGGCAGACCGGAGGACTATTCCATCTCGAGCGAATATCTTGCCCCGCCACAGCCCTATGGCCTGATGCTCCGGCACGGCGATACCGGCTTCCGGGATGCCGTCAATGAAGCACTTGGGGAAATCTACGCGAGCGGTGAAATCGAAAAAATCTACGACAAATGGTTCAACGCGCCGATACCGCCAAACGGGATGAACCTCAAACGCCCGCTGCCCGGCGATCTGGCGGAGATATTCCGAAAGCCGATCGATACGACGGCTGAATAAATGAAAACGCCGCCCGATATGGGCGGCGTTTTCGAAGGAAACATCAAGCAGCGCGCAGGTCGGCGCTCAACGGGATCTCGACATCGATCTCCAATATGGAGACATGCTCGTCGCGATCCATCTTCACATGCACCCGGTCATTGTCGATCTGCACGTGTTTGGCGATGACCGCGAGAATTTCTTCCCGCAGGATGGCGACGAGATCGGAGCCCGAGGATGCCCTTTCGTGGGCAAGCAGCACCTGCAGGCGCTCGCGCGCAAGCGGGGCCGACTTCTGTTTGCGGAAGAGACTGAAAATGCTCATGCAGCCCTCCTTGCGAAGATTTTCGAGAAGATACCCCGCTTCTCACCCGGAATGACCACCGGAATCTCCTCGCCGGACAGCCGGCGGGCGGCATCGAAGTAAGCCATGGCCGGTGCGCAACGGGCATCCGCCAGCGTGACCGGCGCGCCGACGTTGGAAGCGCGCAGCACATCAGTGCTTTCGGGAATGATGCCGAGCAGCGGAATGGAGAGAATTTCCAGAACGTCATCGACCTTCAGCATGTCGCCACGTTCGGCGCGGGCCGAATCGTAGCGCGTCAGAAGCAGGTGCTTTTCCATGCGCTCGCCGCGTTCGGCCTTCAGCGTCTTGGAATCCAGCAGGCCGATGATGCGGTCGCTGTCGCGCACCGAGGAGACTTCCGGATTGGTGACGACGACCGCCACATCCGCATGGCGCATGGCAAGCGTCGCACCACGTTCGATGCCGGCAGGGCTGTCGCAGATAACCCAGTCGAAATGTTTCTTCAACTCGGCAATGACCCATTCGACACCTTCGGGCGTCAGATTGTCCTTGTCGCGCGTCTGCGAGGCAGGCAGCAGGAACAGGGTCTCGAGGCGCTTGTCGCGGATCAGCGCCTGGGTCAGCTTGGCATCGCCCTGGATGACGTTGACGAGATCGTAAACCACCCGGCGTTCAGCACCCATGACGAGATCGAGGTTGCGCAGGCCGACATCGAAATCGACAACAACGACCTTCTGCTTGTTCTGCGCCAGTGCGGCGCCAAGCGCTGCGGTCGAGGTGGTCTTGCCAACCCCGCCCTTGCCGGAAGTAACAACGACTACCTTCCCCATACGGCTCTCCTGTTCCTGTGTTGTTTTCTCTATCTCGTCAGCCAAGTTTTTCGGCCTTGATCGTATCGTTTTCCAGCCACAGCTGAACGGGCTGGCCGCGCAGCTTGTCGTCAATATCCTCGGCGACCTTATAGACGCCATCGATCGCCAAAAGCTCCGCCTCCAGCTTGCGGCAGAAGATGCGCGCCGAGACATTGCCAAGCGAACCGGCCATCGCCCGCCCGCGCAGCGCACCGTAAATATGCACAGAACCGCCCGCGATGATTTCTGCCCCCGAGGCGACCGAACCGATGACGGTCACGTCTCCCTCGGGAAACATGATCGACTGGCCGGAGCGCACCGGCTCGTTGATGACCAGCGACTGCGCGACGGCACGAACCTCGCCCGCGGCACGCGGCTTCTCTTCCGGCAATTCGGCGGACGCGACAGCAACCGGCTCAACCTCGACATCGGAAGCGGGCTTTCCGCCCTTCAGCGACGGCGGCATGCCCGGTTCTATCATCGAGGGGCGAACACCCTCGATCCCCATGATGCCGACATTGCGTTCCGTCAGCGCCGCGAGCAGTGCCTTCAGTCCCGCCTTGTCGAGCGACAGTTCGGACGCATCCAGGACAACCGGACGCGACAGGAAGAACCCGGCCGAACGCGCAGCGAGATCATCGAGCCTTTCCAGCCATTGATCGAGCGGAGCTTCGGGGGACAGGACGACTGCGAGGAAGGAGCGGCCTTTGATACGGATCGAACGCTGGTCTGTTAGCACTTTGGTCATCTTGGTAAACAAATCGTTGACAATTAGGTACCTCGAATATGGTTAACAAATGGTTAACGACGCCCTTAAAGCGACGGTTCCGTTAAGAAAATTCCGCGATGGAAATTCTCATGCAAGACATTCAAAAACTACGGTGACATTTTGATTTTGCGTATTTTTACCACTTGCAAAAACTCATGATAGCACCCCAGCCTTGCTGCAACCTGACGCCCGTATGACCAAATGAGGGCCTCCCTCCCCCTGCCTTGCCCTGAGCGAGTCGCAGAGGAACTCACTCGTACGATTCTGAGACAATATCCGCCCCCGTTTGCGAAATGATCGCCATTTGCTTTCGCGGCGGAAAAGCGATTCCGTTATGCCTGTCGATGCTGTAGACACGAGGCGAACCCCACTCGTCCAACGGAAGAATGAGATGCACAGCAAAGTCCCGCCGGCCAGCCAGATCTTTTCGCGCGAATATGCCGCCTTCCTGTTCGACATGGATGGAACGCTGCTCAATTCGATTGCAGTGGTGGAAAGAGTGTGGCGCGAATGGGCCGTGGAAAACGGTATCGAGCCGGATGCTTTCCTGCAGCGCATCCACGGCATGCGCGCATCGGAAGTGGTGCGCCGCGAGGCTATTCCCGGCCTCGATATCCAGGAACAGGCGGATATGCTGCTGCAAAAGGAAATGGAGGATGTCGAGGGCATTCTCCAGATACCGCAGGCGGCGGCGTTTCTTGAGAAATTGCCGGCCGGAAAATGGGCCATCGTCACCTCCGCCGCCCGCGCGCTTGCCGAACTGCGCCTGGCGGCTGCGGGCCTCACACCGCCCCCGGTGATGATCTGCGCCGAGGATGTTGTGAATGGCAAGCCGGACCCCGAGGGCTACAAAAAGGCCGCCGAGAAGCTTGGCGTCGCGCCGGAAGACTGTGTCGTCTTCGAGGACGCCCCCGCCGGCATTCAGGCCGGGGAAAGCATGGGCGCAACGGTAGTCGTCATCAACGCCACCCATTCGCATCCAATCGAAACGACGCATCTTTCCATTGGCGGTTACGGTGAGCTGGACATCACAATCGGCAGCGATGGCAACTTAAAACTCGCACATAACTAAAGGCTGAAACGCCAATCAGGCGGCACGCGAAACAATGATTTCGTATGCGAGCCTATCCCCCCTTCGTCATTCCGGCCTTGAGCCGGCATCCAGCCGACGTGCGTCTGCGCGGCGAGAAGGGTCCTTTCAGCCCAAGGACTTGGGCTGGCTGGATGCCGGATCAAGTCCGGCATGACGGAAAGGGTAAAAGTGCCGGAATGCTGCAATGCCAAGCCGGCCCTCAGGCTCTACGCCGCGCACTTTTCCGCCAAGGCTGATTGACAGCACCGCATAAATGCTCCCTAATGAAATTGGTAAGACCATCTTACCGCTTGCGCGATTGGAGGAGACTGTCGCGCTGGGAGGACATCATGTTTGTGGCTCTGGAGCCGCGCCGCCTTTACCGGCTGGTCGCGGAGCAAATTCGCTTGCTCATTGAAACGGGGGAGTTGACCGATGGTCAGCGCCTGCCGGCGGAACGCGACCTTGCGGAGCGTTTCGGCGTATCCCGCCCCACGGTGCGGGAAGCACTGATCGTGTTGGAAGTGGAAGGCCATATCCATATCCGCATGGGCTCGGGTGTTTATGTGAACGCATCCCGCAAGCCGGACAAGGAAAAACCGCCGGTGCCGGACGCCCATGGGCCGTTCGAAATCCTGCAGGCGCGCTGCATCATCGAAAGCGCGATTGCCGAGGAGGCAGCAAGGCTCGCCACGTCCGAATGTATCGCGAAACTGGACGATATTATCGAACGCATGGCCGGCGCCCTCGACAATTCGCCGCAGGCCCTCAACCTCGACCGCGCCTTCCACACCGCAATTGCCGATATCATCGGCAATTCGGCGCTGAACCGCTTCACCGGGCTCATTTATGACGAGCGCAGCCTTTCGCCCTATTTCGAAAAGCTCGCCAGCTATTTCGAGGGACCGCACACGTGGATCCTCGCCGTTCAGGAACACCGGGTTATCCGCGACGCGATCGCGGCGAATGAACCGGAAGGCGCGCGCGAGGCCATGCGGCAGCATCTGACGCTGTCGCAAAAGAGATTTTCCGAAAGTTTCGGGGAGGAAACGATCGGGGAAGAGTGACCGCGCCGCAACCGGCGACGGGAAAAACAGAAATCTGACTTTAATTCGGGAGGAGTTAAGAATGAAAATCAGATTGTCGACTTTGATGGGTGCAACCGCTGCCATTCTGCTTTCAGCCTTGGCGGCACAGGCGCAAACGGCGCTGAAATGGGCGCATGTCTATGAGACGTCCGAACCGTTCCATACGGATTCGGTATGGGCCGCAGAAGAAATCGCCAAGCGCACGGACGGCCGTTACAAGATCGATGTCTTTCCGGCCTCACAGCTCGGCAAGGAAGCCGATATCAACCAGGGTTTGAAGCTCGGAACGGTGGATATCATCATCTCCGGCTCGAGCTTCGCCGCGCGCGACCACAAGCCGATCGGCGTCACCTATTTCCCCTATATCTTCCGCGATCCGAGCCATCTGATCGCCTATACCAAGAGCGATGTCTTCAAGAAGCTTGCGAAAGGCTATGAAGACAAGACCGGCAACCACATCGTCGCCGTCAGCTATTACGGCACGCGCCACACCACCTCCAACCGGCCGATTGAAAAATGCGGTGACATGGCCGGCCTGAAGATGCGCGTTCCCGACGTTCCCGCCTATCTGGCCATGCCGCGCGCCTGTGGCGCCAACACGACACCGATCGCCTTTGCTGAAGTCTATCTGGCGCTTCAGAACGGCACCGTCGAGGCTCAGGAAAACCCGCTGACGACGATTGAGGCGAAGAAATTCTACGAAGTTCAGAAGAACATCGTTCTGACGGGCCACATCGTCGACCACCTCAACACCCTCGTCTCCAAAACCCGCTGGGCAAGCCTTTCGGATGAGGACAAGAAAATCTTCACCGAAGTGATGCAGGAGGCCGCCGCCCGCACTACGAAGACGATCGAAGCCCGTGAAAAGGCACTGGTCGACGAATTCAAATCCAAGGGTATCACCGTAGCCGAAGTCGATAAGGCAGACTTCGAGAAAAATGTCATCGACAAGGTAAAGCTTGAAGATTTCGGTTACGAAAAGGCCGACTGGGAAGCGATCCGCGCCATCAAGTGATGTCTGAGCGTGTCCCGGCGCCCGAAGGTGCCGGGACACCATCACCCGAGACCCCTGGACTGGAGTTCCGTCAATGACTGACCAGCAGCACGCGCCCATCAGCGTGGAAGAAATGGCGCACGCCTTCGAGGAGGAAAACGGCCCGGTCGACCTTTCACCCTATGCGGTGGAAGACTGGATAACCCTTGCCGTGTTCTGGGGCATGGGTTTTTGCGTCTTCCTGCAATTCTTCACCCGTTACGTGTTGAACAACAGTTTCGCATGGACCGAAGAGATCGCCGCCAATTGCCTCGTCGTCGTCGTTTTTCTCGGCTCGGTCATGTGCGTGCGCATGTTCCGGCACATTCACGTCGACCTGATCTATCGCTTCGTGCCGAAATCCGTCGGACGACTTCTGGAGCTGATCGTCGATCTCATCACCATCGGTTTCTTTGCCTACATCACCTGGCTGATGTGGCGCTATCTGGAAATCGTCGGCGATGAGCGCATGGTCACCGTCGACCTGCCGCGCGGCATTGTCTTTTACACCGTTTTCGCCGCTTTCGCGCTGATGTTCCTGCGTGCCCTGCACAATTTCATCAAGGACATCACCGGCAAGCAAACCGTGCGTGAAAAGGCTCAGGAAGCCGTAAGCACACAGGGAATCTAAAACCATGCTTTTGCTCATCGGTTCATTTCTTCTGCTTCTCATCATCGGCACGCCGGTGGCCGTTTCCATGGCCGTCAGCTCGCTTCTTTATCTTGTCATCTACGGCGTCGCGCCGGATATAATCGCGGCTCAACGTATGATCGCCGGCGTCGAAAGCTTTCCGCTTATCGCCGTTCCGTTCTTTATCCTTGCCGGCAATCTGATGAATATCGCAGGGGTGACAAGCCGCATCTACCGCTTCGCGCTTGCGCTGGTTGGCTGGATGAAAGGCGGCCTGGCGCAGGTCAACATCATCGGTTCGGTGGTTTTTTCCGGCATGTCCGGAACCGCGCTTGCGGATGCTGCAGGCATCGGCACCATCGAGATCAAGGCCATGAAGGATCATGGTTATCCGGTCGATGCCGCCGTTGGCGTCACTGCCGCTTCGGCGACGCTCGGCCCGATCTTCCCGCCTTCACTACCCTTCGTGATCTACGGCATGATGGCCAACGCCTCGATCGGCGCGCTGTTCATGGCCGGCATCATCCCCGGCGTCGTCATGACCGTGCTGATGATGGTCACGGTCTATATTTTCGCAAAGCGAAAGGGCTGGGGTTCCGACACACCCTTCGAGCTGAAACAACTGCTTTCAGCCTCCTTGGAAATAGTAATCGTCTTCAGCTTCCCGGTCGCCGTCTATCTGATGATCCTTGCCGGCATGTCGCTCAATGTCGCGGTTCTTGTCGGCCTCGCCGTGCTTGTTGCCCTCGACTGGTATTACGATTTCTCCGCCGTGATGGCGTTGATGACGCCGGTACTTCTGATTGGCGGCATGACGATGGGCTGGTTCACGCCGACCGAAGCAGCGGTCGCCGCAGTCCTCTGGTCGCTTTTCCTGGGGTTGGTGCGCTACCGCACCATGACATTCAAGACTTTGGCCAAAGCCAGCTTCGATACCATCGAGACAACCGCGTCCGTTCTCTTCATCGTCACGGCGGCTTCGATCTTCGCATGGTTGCTGACGGTCAGTCAGGCCGCCCAGCTGTTTTCCGACTTCATGTTCGGCATGACGGACAATTGGTGGACCTTCCTCATCATCGTCAACATCCTGCTTCTGATTGTCGGCGCGTTTCTCGACACCATCGCCGCCATCAGCATTCTGGTGCCGATTCTGATGCCGGTCGCCGCGCGTTACGGTATCGATCCTGTCCATCTCGGACTGATTGTCACGCTGAACCTGATGATCGGTCTTTTGACCCCGCCTGTCGGCATGGTGCTGTTCGTGCTGTCGCGTATTTCGAAAATGTCGGTGGAGCGGACAACGCTCGCCATCTTGCCCTGGATGATCCCGCTTTTCGTGGCCCTGGCGCTGATCACGTTCATACCTCCGATCACACTGTGGTTGCCCACGCAGCTTGGCCTTATCCGCTGAACGAAACCAAGCTGCGCGGTCAGCGCCGCGCAGCTTTTTCAATAATGTATGCATTCGAAAGGACCCCGTCATGCAGACACGCGTGGCACGCCTATACGGCCGTGAAGATATTCGCGTCGAAACGCAAGACATGCAGGGCCCCGGCCCCGGCGAAGTGCTGCTCACCATGGCGGCGGGCGGCATTTGCGGCTCCGATCTTCATTATTATCAGGACGGCGGTTTCGGACCCGTCAGGGTACGTGAGCCCATCATCTGCGGCCACGAGGCATCCGGCCACGTGCGGGCGCTGGGGGACGGCGTCAGCGGACTTGCGATCGGCCAACTCGTCGCCGTCAATCCCTCGCAGCCCTGCGGCCATTGCCATTTCTGCCTGAAGGGCCAGCCGATCCATTGCCTTGAAATGCGCTTCATGGGCAGCGCCATGCGCCTGCCGCATGAGCAGGGCATGTTCCGCGACCGGCTGGTGGTTCCCGCCAAACAATGCGCGGCATTTTCAGACGCCACCTCGCCCGCCGAAGCGGCCTGCACCGAACCGCTCGCCGTCTGCCTGCATGCTGTGGCCCAGGCCGGCGACCTCAAGGATGCCAAGGTACTGGTGACCGGCGCTGGCCCGATCGGCCTGCTGACGATTGCCGCCGCCCGCCATGCCGGCGCAAGCATCATCGTCGCCACCGATCTCACAGACGCAGCACTGGAACGCGCGCCCGCCATGGGTGCGGACCGCACGATCAATGTCGCGAAGGACGCGGACGCGCTTTTACCCTATCAGGACAATAAGGGTTATTTCGACGTCATTTTCGATTGCTCCGCCGCAGGCCCCGCGCTTCGCACCGCCTTTGCCTGCGTACGTCCGCGCGGCACCATCGTGCAGGTGGGTGTTACCGGCGATATTACCATTCCGCTCAATGCGCTGGTGGGCAAGGAAATCTTCTGGCGCGGCTCGCAGCGTTTTCATGATGAATTCGCCATTGCCGCCCAGCTCATCTCGTCTCGCGGGATCGATGTGCGGCCGATCATTTCCCACAGCTTCCCGCTTGACGAGGCAAAAGCCGCCTTCGAACAGGCCGGAGACCGCTCCGCCGCCTGCAAGGTGCAACTGACATTTTCCGCAGAATGATATTTGAGGATTAAAGATGAGACATACATGGCGGTGGTTCGGCCCGGTCGACAAGGTCACGGTTCAGGACGCGGCTCAGGCAGGCGCGGAAGGCATCGTCAGTGCGCTGCACCACATCGCCACAGGTGATGTCTGGCCGGTGGACGAGATCGCCAAACGGCATGAGGCGATCAGGGCCGGCGGGCTTTATTGGGACGTGGTGGAAAGCGTGCCGGTCTCCGAAGACATCAAGACCCAGACGGGCGACTGGAAAAATCACATTGCCAACTGGCAGGAAACGCTGCGCCGCCTCTCCGCCTCCGGCATCCGCACCGTCTGCTACAACTTCATGCCGGTGCTGGACTGGACCCGCACCGATCTTCGCTGGGAAACCAGGCACGGCGCAAAGGCGATGCGCTTCGATCTTCCCGACTTCGCCGCCTTCGACATTCATATCCTGAAGCGCCCCGAGGCGAAGGCCGATTATCCTGAATGGCTGGTGGACGAAGCGGCGAAACGTTTCGCCGAGATGCCGGACACGAAGATCGCCGCGCTCGGGCGTAATATCGGCGCAGGCCTGCCCGGCTCGGCGGATGGTTACACGCTTGCCCAGCTTCTCGAAAAACTGCGCTCCTATCACGGCATCAACCGCGACAGGCTGCAACAGAACCTGATTGACTTTCTCTCGGAAGTGACGCCGGTTGCCGAGGAGGTGGGTATCAACATCTGCGCCCACGGCGATGATCCGCCATGGCCCCTGCTCGGCCTGCCGCGCATCCTCTCGACGGAGGCCGACTACGCCCATATGTTGTCCCAGGTGGACAGCCGCGCCAATGGTGTGACGCTGTGCACCGGCTCCCTCGGTGCGCGGGCGGATAACGACCTGCCCTTCATCGCCGGCCGCTTTGCCGATCGCATCCATTTCGTGCATCTGCGCAATGTGACACGCGACACGGACACCGTGCCGTGTTCTTTCTTCGAGGACGAACATTTGGAAGGCGGAACCGACATGGTCGCCGTCATCGCGGCACTTCTCTCAGAGGAAAGCCGCCGTCGCGCCGAAGGCCGTGAAGACCACACCATTCCAATGCGTCCCGACCACGGGCAGGAAATCCTCGACGATCTGACGCGCGGAGCACAGCCGGGTTATCCCGCCATCGGCCGGTTGAAGGGGCTGGCGGAGCTGCGCGGCATCGAACGCACGCTGTCGCATGGCCGCTTCGGGCTCGCAAGCCGAGGTCTCTGAGCAGGTGATATCGACCGCGAAGCCCCGTCAGCTTGCGGTCAATCGCGCCTTGAACTGAAGCCAGGAAAAAGCGGCAAGCCCGCCGGCGATGGCGCCGGCGGCTTTTACGGCTGCATCCGTCATATGCGGATGGCGCGTGGGCGACAGAAATTGAAGCGCCTCGATACCGAAAGCCGCCACCACACCGGCGACGACGACGGCAAGCCAGTAACGCGGATAGGCCAGCACAAAGGCAGCCGAACAGAAGGCGAAGGCGGCGGCGCGGTCGATGCCGACCGTCGTCAGCGTATGCGGCCGAAAGCCGATCGGGCAGACTGTAACGATCACGATCAGCAGAAACACCGACCAGGCGACATATTTCGGAAGTCTATTTGTCATCATGGCGTCACAATAGAGCGCCCCGCACGTAAACGGAAGCTCGTCTTTTTCACGCATCGCCCGATTAATCACACTTTTCGGTCAAATAGTTGCGAAACCGCCTTTCGTTGCGGCCCCACACGGGCTAAGGCAGAAGGCAACCGGGCGCGGATCGCGGCTGATGGCGTTCACGTTGTCGCCCTTCGGTCCGGTGTCACGGTGTCGGGTGGATTTTTCCACACAGGATCAGATTTTCAGGGAAGAGCACAATGAGTTTCAAGCCGCACGGCAAACATCTGGTTGCAGGAGAATGGGTCGCAACGGATGCAAAATTCCGCAGCGAACCTGCACATGGCGAGGCTTTCGATTTTTCGGTCGGCACCGTTGATCTGGTGAATGCGGCCTGTGAAGCAGCCGAAGAGGCTTTCTGGAGCTACGGCTACACCACCCGCGAAGAACGCGCAGCATTCCTCGATACGATTGCCGACGAGATCGAAGCACGCGCCGACGCCATCACGGAAATCGGCTCGTCCGAGACCGGCCTTCCCGCAGGACGCCTGCAGGGCGAGCGCGGCCGCACCGTTGGCCAGCTCCGCCTTTTCGCATCGCATATCCGCAAGGGCGACTATCTCGACCGCCGCCATGACGAAGCGCTGCCAGACCGCCAGCCGCTGCCGCGCCCGGATATCCGTCTGATGCAGCGCCCGATCGGCCCCGTCGCGGTCTTCGGCGCCTCCAACTTCCCGCTCGCCTTTTCGACGGCCGGTGGTGATACGGCCGCCGCTCTCGCAGCAGGCTGCCCTGTTGTGGTCAAGGGCCATTCCGCCCATCCCGGCACCGGCGAAATCGTTGCCGAAGCCGTTCTCGCCGCCGTCAAGAAGCACAACCTGCATCCCGGCGTTTTCTCGCTGATCCAGGGCGGCCGCCGCGATGTCGGTTCCGCGCTCGTCCAGCATCCGCGCATCAAGGCGGTCGGTTTCACCGGCTCGCTTGCCGGCGGCCGCGCGCTGTTCGATCTCTGCGCCCAGCGCCCCGAGCCGATCCCCTTCTTCGGCGAGCTCGGCTCCGTCAACCCGATGTTCCTGCTGCCGGAAGCCGTTTCCGCCCGCGGCGAGGCCATCGCCAAGGGCTGGGCGGGCTCGCTCACCATGGGTGCAGGCCAGTTCTGCACCAATCCCGGCGTCGCCGTCATTCTCTCCGAGCAGGCGGATGCGGTTGCTGAAACCGCGCGCGCAGCGCTCTCCGAAGTCGGCCCTCAGGTCATGCTGACCGACGGCATCGCCGCCGCCTATCGCGACGGCCGTGACCGCATCGCCGCGGGCAACGGCGTGCGCGACGTGCTGACCACCACCTGCAACCTGCGCAATGCAACGCCTTATCTTTACCGGGTTTCCGGCAAGGACTGGGTTGCCAACCACGCGCTTGCCGAAGAAGTCTTCGGGCCGCTCGGCCTGATCGTGACGGTCGACAGCACCGAAGAAATGCTCGAAGTGGCAAAGAGCTTCGAAGGCCAGCTGACGGCAACCCTGCATCTGGATGCCGGCGATGCTGAACTCGGCCGCAAGCTTCTGCCGATCCTGGAGCGCAAGGCCGGCCGCGTTCTCGCCAACGGTTTCCCGACCGGCGTTGAAGTTTCCGAAGCCATGGTTCACGGCGGCCCCTACCCGGCGTCGACGAACTTCGGCGCAACCTCTGTTGGCACCATGTCGATCCGCCGCTTCATGCGCCCGGTTTCCTACCAGAACATTCCTTCGGACGTTCTGCCCGAAGACATCCGCTAATCATTGCAAAGGCAGGCGCTGCAACGCGCCTGCCTTCAGCGTCGCAACCTCCCCCTTCCGTCATCCTCGCCCCTTGAGGCGAGGATCCACGCGCCGTTGTAGGATATGGATCCTCGGGTCAAGCCCGAGGATGACGTCGCGTTTGTGGCCTGACACGGAAGCCCCAGCTCTTCCGCGCGTCACCAATACATACTTCCAGATTTTCAGCAGTTCGACGTCCACGTCGGTTGACATGGACCCTGCGCATAATGCTAATACGTATCTTGTAACGTAATAACATTACAAGCATCCTCAAAGGCCTCGATACCGGCCCTTTATCAGCATGAGGATGACAACGTCTGGAAGGAACACCATGAGATTCTCCCTTCACCAGCAACTTGGCGTGGGCGCGCTCGCCACATGCCTGGCGCTGGCCACGTCCCTCACCTCCGGCATGGCGCATGCGGAAGAAAACAAGGACGGCGTAACAGCATGGCGGCTGTTCGTCGCCGATCACAGCGAGCCAGTCGTACGCGCAATCGATTTCGAAACCGGCAAGGAACTCGGGCGCTACGATCTGAAAGGATATGCGGCGCTGACCGCCAGCGCGTCGGGCAAGACGGTTTTCGCCACCCAGTCGGATGCCGACATGGTGCATGTGATCAAGTCCGGCATCGTCTTCTCCGATCACGGTGAGCATCGCGATCTGGACGTGGAAGATGCGGCGCTGCTGCCGGTCACCTTCGAGGGCAAGCGTCCTTTCCACGTCGTGCCGCATGACGACCATGCCATTCTTTTCTATGACCGTGGCGGCAAGGCGGAGATCATCGATGAAGCGGCCTTGCTGGATGGCAAGGCGAAGGTTCGCACCATCGATACGACAGCCCCGCATCACGGCGTTGCGGTGACGATGGGTCGTTACGTTCTGGTTTCCGTGCCCGATACTGAAATCGAAACAAAACCGGATACGCTGCCGCCCCGCATCGGTCTGCGCGTTCTCGACAGGGACGGAAAGCAGGTCGGCGAGCAGGCGGCATGCACCGATCTGCATGGCGAGGCGACCTCCGCACGACTTGCGGCCTTTGGTTGCAAGGAAGGCATTCTGGTTGCCCGGCCCGGCGGCACGGATGGCCCGAAGCTGGAGATGCTGGCCTATCCAGAGGATTTCCCGAAGGCCTATACCGGCACGCTGCTTGGCGGCAAATCCATGCAGTTCTTCCTCGGCAATTACGGCGAGGACAAGGTCGTCCTCATCGATCCAGACAGCAAGGATGCGTTCCGCCTCATCGAGTTGCCGACCCGGCGCGTCGACTTCATTCTCGATCCCGCCAATCCGCGCAACGCCTATATTCTAACGGAAGACGGCGACCTGCATGTGCTGGACGTGCTGGAAGGCGCCATTACCCGCAAGGCAAGGGTGACCGAACCCTATAGCAAGGATGGCCATTGGCGTGATCCGCGTCCGCGCCTTGCGGTTGCCGATGGTCAGGTGGCCATTTCCGACCCGCGCCACGCCCTTGTCCGCGTGGTGGATGCTGAAAGCCTGAAGGAGACCCGCACGGTTGCGGTGGAAGGCCAGCCCTTCTCCATCGTCGCCGTCGGCGGCTCGGGTGCTTCGCACTGATAGCAAACAAAAAACAACCCCGTGCGCCTTGCGGACGCACGGGGTTTACTTTTTGGACAGGGGCAGCCCGGTATTTTTATGCCGACTGCACAGCCTCAATCTTCTCAATGCCGCCGACCGTGCCGGCGAAATCCTTCCAGACACCCTGCGCGCCCTTGCGCCATTCGTCCAGGGCTTCCGGCTGCAACACCTTGCCGCCCTTCGAAAGGGCAAGTTCGACGGACTTTGCTTCGTCCTCAACGATCAGCTGGTTGAAATATTGCGCGCCCTCGCTGGATGCCTCCAGGAGAACCTTCTTCTCTTCGTCGTCCAGCTGGTTCCAGAACGTCGCGCCGTAATAAACGACGCCCGACGCCCAGATATGGCCGGTCTCGGTCATATAGGGCACGACCTCGTAAAGCTTGAACCCGGCATAGGCGGACTTGGTCAGATCCATGGCATCGGCGACACCGGTCACCAGCGCATTATAGGTCTCGGTGATCGGGATACCGACGGGCGTGGTGCCGAAGGCGCTCCAGAGCTTGGTGTGCAGCGGGCTCTGGATGACGCGGATTTTCTTGCCTTCCAGTTGCTCCGGTCTGGTCACCGGTTCCTTGGTCAGGAGATGGCGCGCGCCGTAATTGATGAAGTCTGCGGCAACGAATTGCTGCGCGCCGAGCTTCGTCTTCAGCTCGTTGCCGGTCTCGCCCGTCACCACCTTGCGCACATGGTCTGCATCGCGAAACAGGAAAGGCAGATCGAGGATCTGCAGCTCCGGCACCCAGCCGGAAAGCGAGGAGACGGTGGAAAGGCTCGCCTGAACCGATCCGAGACGGATATTTTCCGCCACTTCCTTTTCGCCGCCCAGCGCACCGCTCTTGACGATGTTGAAACGGAAACGGCCGGGCAGCTTAGCCTCCACCAGTTCGCTGATCTTCACCCAGATTTTCGTCTCCGGCTTGTCGTCGGCGAACAGGGAAGCGACCGTAATGCTACGGGTTTTGGCATTTGCACTGCGCACGAAGGCGGGCGTGGCAAACGTCGCTGCACCTATGGCAGAGAATTTCAGGAGATTGCGACGATCGATAATAGTCATGAATAAAACCCCGGATTTAGAACACAATGGCCCAGGCGCACAGAATGGCGAGGGAAACGAGAAGAGAGACAAGATAGGGAACGACGGCCCGGAAAAGCGCTGTCGCCGGAATGCGGGTGACGCCGCTGACCACGAAGATCAGCATGCCGAGCGGTGGCGTCAGGCCATGAATCATCAGATTGACCACGAGAATGACGCCGAAATAGATCGGATCGATACCAGCGGCCACTGCGGCGGGCAGTAGGATCGGGCCGAAGAGCAGGATGGCAGCACCAATATCCAGCACCAGCCCGACCACGAGCAGGATCAGGTTGGACAGCAGAAGCACCGCGATCTTGCTGCCACCGAGCAGGGTGACGAAATCGGTCACGAGGCCGGAGACGTTGTCCACCGCCAGCAGGAAGGCGAAAGGACCCGCCGTGCCGATCAGAAGGCCGATGGCCGCTGCCTCGCCGGCCGATTGCCGGAAGGTTGTAAAAATGCGACCCGCGCCCAGCCGGTACCCGAAGCCGAGAAGCAGCGTGTAGAGTGCTGCAAGTGCGGCCGCTTCCGTGGTGGTGACAATACCGATGCGGATGCCGACCACCACGATGACGCCGAGGCCGAAGGCGGGTATGGCGGCGATGGCGGAGCGCCAGCGTTCAACTCCCGTGGCGCGCGGCAGGGTATCGACGCTGCGCACGCTCAAATGGATCGCCACCGCAAGGCAGACCGCCATCAGCCCGCCGGCAAAGAAGCCGCCCACCAGCAGCGAACCGACCGATAGATTGGTGGCTGTGGCAAGGATCAAGAAAGCGATGGAGGGAGGGATGACGTTGTCGAGCACCGAGGTGGCGGCAATGATCGCACCCGCCTGCGCCGGTGGATAGCCGTGCTTGACGAGCTCCGGCTGGAAGGTGGAAGCGCCGAAGGCGGCGTTGGCGACCGAGGAGCCGGAGGCGCCGGAAAACAGCACGCTGGTCAGAAGCGTCGTCTGCGCCAGTCCCGCCCGCCGGTGTCCGACCATGGCGGCGGCGAAACGAACCAGCTGGTTGGCAACGCCCGATTCCGTCAGCAGGCTTCCGGCCAGCAGGAAGAAGGGGATGGCGAGCAGCAGGAATTTCGACATGCCGGTTACCGTCGAGGAAACGATGGCCGGCTCCGGCAAGGTGCTGCCGAAAGCGATCGCCACGTAAGCTGCGGCGAGGAAGGCATGGGCAAGCGGTGCCGCCAGCACCAGCCCCAACGCCGCCGTGAGCGCCAGAAACAGGCTTGGCGGCAGTGTCGTATCAACGAAAACTTCCGGAAGGCCAACATAGGCCACAAGTGCAATGGCGAGAGACGCGAGAACAGCAAGCACCTTGCCTTCACTGACACGCTGAAGCGCGAGATAGAGAAGGATCAGCGCGCCGCCAGCGCCGAGAAAGCCGAAACGTACCCATTCCGGCAAGCCGAGCGTCGGAGAGGTGCCGCCCAGCATTGCCGCGATTTCAACCCCGCCGAAGGCGAGGATGAGCGCCGCGACGAAGGAAAAGGCATCCGCCAGAACTTCGGTTGCGGCGTGAAAACGCTCAGGCAGAAACCGCACGAAAACATCGAGCCGCATGGCAAGCGCGCTTTTGAGGCTGAGCGGCGCGCCGACCGCGATCATCGCCACATGCAGCCAGATGCCGAGGTCTTCTGCGCCGATGAAGCCGGTGTGAAACAGATAACGCAGGGTGACATTGACCAGCACCACCGCGAGAAGCGTGGCAAGAATGGCGGCGGCGACCGCGCCGAGCGCCTTGTCCAGGACGGCAAGAGCCCGCGCGGCCGCGCGCTGCGGGCCGATGCGCCGTTGTGCAATTGTTGTTGCCGGA
This sequence comes from Rhizobium sp. X9, assembly GCF_018873185.1. NCBI lineage: Bacteria > Pseudomonadati > Pseudomonadota > Alphaproteobacteria > Hyphomicrobiales > Rhizobiaceae > Rhizobium > Rhizobium sp. X9. The sequence continues at coordinate 383,103 of NZ_CP071312.1, forward strand.
CTTGCCGTCATGTCTTTTTTCTCCACTCCCGGAAGGCCATGCTCACGATGCCTTTGCAGAGAGGTCGCGATCGAACAAGGTCGACCAGGTGAATTGTTTGGCCGACGAGACTTCCCGCGATACATCAAGACGCGGCAGAACCTTTTCCCCGAAGCGGAAAGCCTCTTCCAGCAATGGCATGCCGGACAGAATAAAGGTATTCACACCCGCCTTTTTATAGGCTTCCAGCGTGCGGATGACCGTATCTGGCGAACCGACGATCGCGGTGCCCGGTCCCGGCCGCACAAGACCGATGCCGGCCCAGAGATTGGGGGCGATTTCCAGATCGCGCAGGTTCTCGGGCTTCTGCCCGCCATGCATCGCCGTCATGCGCTGCTGGCCAACGGAATCCGTCTTGCCGACGAAACGCTGGTTGGCGGCAATCGCGTTCGCATCCATACGCCCGTAAAGATCGGCGGCGGCGGCCCATGCCTCTTCATCCGTATCGCGGACGATGACATAAAGGCGAATGCCGTATTCCAGCTCGCGGCCGAGTTTCTCCGCCCGCGCCTTGACGAGATCGACCTTCGCGCCGATCTGGTCTGGCGTTTCGCCCCAGGAAAGATAGGTTTCGACGTGTTTGGCCGCAACGTCGATCGCCTTATCCGAAGAGCCGCCGAACCATAGCGGTGGTGGCTCTATGCCCTGCCCCACCGGCAACGCGAGCTTTGCGCCTTCGGTCTGGAAATGCCGTCCCTTGAAATCGACCGTCTCCCCGGCAAAAAGCCGGTGCCAGATCTGCAGATATTCATCCGCCATATCGTAACGCTCGTCATGCGGCATGGTCATGCCGTAAGCGCCGAGCATCTTGGCATCGCCCGAGACGACATTGATCAGCAGACGTCCGCGCGAAAACTCCTGAAGCGTCGCCGCCATCTTGGCGAGCAGCGTTGGCGCGACAAGGCCGGGATGAATGGCGACCAGAAACTTCAGCCGCTCGGTATAGGAAAGCAGCGCGCCCGCCAGAACCCAGACGTCATGCGCACCGGTGGCAAACAACGCGCCGGTGTAACCAAGCTGGTCATAGGCAAGCGCCAGCTGCTTGTAATAACCGAGATCGACCTTGCGGGAACCTTCTGGTTGCCAGGGATAAGCGCCATCGGGCGCGCACATGTACCAGAAAACATTCATCTGTCGCCTCCCGCGCTGGCTGATTGCCCCGTCAGAACCGGTAAAGAGAAATGACCGTGCCTGTAAAGCGTATCGGCCTCCTCCTGCTGTTCGGCAAGGATATTCTCAGTGGCGGGCACCACCGAAAGATCGCGCGAGCGCAGCACCTTTGCCCATGACTGCGCGTCGCCTTCGCTGCCCGGCTCGGCGGCAAGAAGGGCTGCGGCCCTGTCGATATCCGCCATGACGGCCCGGCCAACGCGGTCCAGTTCGGCGGCAATCGCCTCGCGCCTCTCCAGTGCCAAAGTGTGACGCGCAAGCGTCCAGAACAGCGAGCGGTTGGGAATGGTGGAGCCGCAACGGACCAGAAGACTGATCTCTTCATGGGTCAGGGCTTTTTCGAGCCGTGGCGACATCGTCACCCAGGCATCGACGCGGCCTTCCACGAGGTCGCGAAGGCTATCGCTGTCGCCGCTTTCGATGCGTGTCACGTCCGCTAGACCAAGCCCGGCCCCTTCCAGACTGCGCGCCAGAAGATAGGTGTGAAACGATCCGTCGATCAGCGATATGCGCTTTCCCGAGAGATCGGCGGCGGAACGGATCGGGCTGTCTCGCCGCACGAGGATCGCGCCGTTTGCTGGCCTCGGCGCAGAGGCGGCGATATAGGCTGCGGAAAGCCCGCGCGCATCCGCCTCAATGGGCGGGGTCGAGCCCGTGCCGCCGAAATGGATGTCGCTCTTTTCCAGAAGCGCCGCCGTATCGCGCCCTTCGTGATAGGGCACGAACTCCGGATCGAATTCTTCAAAAGCGCCGGGCCAGAGCCGGGCGAGCCGCAAATGCAGATTGTTGGGATGGACCCCGATTTTCATGTCGACACCTCATTTCGCAATCAATCTACTTTTTTATAGAATGTTTTCGAGGAATGTTTTGGCGATCCTTGTCCGGAAAGCGAAAGAGAAATCTACTAATCCTGTAGATTTTAAAAAATGCTTGATCTGGTCAAACGGGGATTAATCAAGCCATTGAAATTTATCGCGATACAATTTACTTTTTTATAGTTTGAAAAATGGGCCTGTAATCGTGACGAAACCGGTTTCCAATCTCATCTGCCGCAGCGTGGTGGAAGCGAGCGAGCTTTTGAAGCTTGTCGCCAACGCCAATCGCCTGGCCATCGTCTGTTATCTCATGGAAACGGAAGCCTCCGTTTCAGCACTTGAATATGAGCTCGGCATTCAGCAACCGACCCTTTCCCAGCAGCTTGCCGAATTGCGCGACGCCGGCGTGATCGAAGGCTCGCGGGAAGGCAAACAGGTGATCTATCGCGTCACCGATCCGCGCATCGTCCAGCTGGTTCTGACATTGCGCGGTCTTTATACTGATCTTTCCGACGTGACCGGCAAGAAAGGCAGGCGGGCTTTGCCGCTGGATGAGGCGATGTTCGATTAGCATGATCGACCTTTACACCTGGATCACCCCGAACGGCCTGAAAATCTCGATTGCGCTGGAAGAACTCGGCCTGCCCTATGTCAGCCGCGCCATCGACATCGAAAAAGGCGAGCAATTCTCAGCCGATTATACCCGCATCAATCCCGGCTCGAAAATCCCGGCGATCGCCGATCGCGATAACGGCACCATCCTGACGGAATCGAATGCGATCCTGATCTACCTCGCCGAAAAAGTCGGGCGGCTTCTGCCTGCCTCCAAGGCTGCGCGGCTGACCGTCACCGAATGGCTGATGTGGCAGGGCGCCAATTTTGGCCCGACACTCGGTTATGCCCATTATTTCCTGACCTATAATGCCGGACAGTCACCCTTTGCGGAGACGCGTTTCACGACGGATGTGGAGCGGCTATACAAGACATTGAACGACCGGCTGACAGGCCGGGAATTCATCGCCGGAGATTTCTCCATAGCCGATATCGCCATCTGGCCATGGGTCTCGCGTTTCGCGCGCCACAAAATCGACCTCGACGATTTTCCGGCGGTACAGCAATGGTATCGCCAGCTCGGACAGCGCGAAACTTTCCAGCGCGGCTACCGTGTGCCTTTCGCGACGTCCGACGTACCGGGTCTTTAACCTGCTTTAACAGGCGACAAGGTGGCCGGGCGAGACCTCGCGATACTCACGCGGCTTCACCACGTAGTCGACCACGCGGATCGGGCTTTTCAGCTCGTCATTCGCGGCATTCCGCCGGGTATTTCTGCGGTCCGGATCCGGCACCGGCACGGCGGCCATCAGCTTGCGGGTGTAATCATGCTGCGGATTGTCGAAGACCGCCGCGCGCGGGCCGATCTCGACGATTTCGCCGAGATACATCACCGCCACCCGGTGGCTGACACGTTCCACCACTGCCATGTCATGGCTGATGAACAGGAAGGCGAGATCGAGGCTCTGCTGCAAATCCAGCATCAGGTTGATGACCTGCGCCTTGATCGAAACATCAAGCGCCGAAACGCTCTCATCGGCGACAATCACCTTCGGCTGAAGCGCAAGCGCGCGGGCGATGCAGATGCGCTGGCGCTGGCCGCCCGAGAATTCGTGGGGGTAACGCGCCGCCATATCGGGCGAGAGACCGACTTTTTTGAGCATGTCGGCCACCACGTCCTTCGCCTCGCGGGCGCTTCCCATGCGGTGCTCCAGAAACGGTTCGGCAATCGCCGCACCCACCGTCATGCGTGGATTGAGCGAGGCGAAGGGGTCCTGAAAGATCATCTGCACCGTCTTGCGCATCTCGCGCATGCCTGATTTGTCGAGAGCGAGAATATTCTCGCCATTGACCACCACCGAGCCGGCATCCGGCTCGATCAGCCGCATGATGGCTCGTCCCGTCGTCGATTTGCCGCAACCGCTTTCGCCGACCAATGATAATGTTTCGCCGGCTCGCAGATCAAAGGACACATTTTCCACCGCATGCACGCGGCCGCTGAGCCGTCCCAAAAGGCCGGAGTGAATGTCGAAGCGCTTGGTCAGCCCTTCCACCTTCAGCACTGGCTGGGCACTCGCATCGACGGTATCGCCCGGGCGCGCCGGCTGCTGCGTTTCCCCTGTAGTTGTGTTGACGATGGGAAACCGGAGCGGTCTTTCCTCACCCGTCATGGAACCGAGAACCGGGACGGCGGACAAAAGCGCGCGGGTATAGGGATGTTTGCCGCGATGGAAAATATCGGCCGTCGCGCCGACTTCCACCTGCTCGCCGCGATACATGACGACGGTGCGGTCGGCGATCTCAGCCACCACGCCCATATCATGGGTGATGAACAGAACCGACGTGCCTTCCTCTTCCTGCAGCGTCTTGATGAGGTCCAGTATCTGGCCCTGAATGGTCACGTCGAGCGCCGTCGTCGGCTCGTCGGCAATCAGCAGCTTCGGCCGGGACGCAAGCGCCATGGCGATCATCACGCGCTGGCGCATGCCGCCGGAAAAACGATGCGGATATTCATCGAAACGCGATGAGGCCGAAGGAATACGGACTTTTTCGAGAAGGCGGATCGTCTCAGCCCGCGCATCCGCCCTGGACATCGGCTGGTGACACAGCAAGGCCTCGGAAATCTGGTCGCCGATGGTGAATAGCGGATTGAGGCTGGTCATCGGCTCCTGAAAGATCATCGCGACCTCGTTGCCCCGCACCTGCCGCATGGCATCTTCTGAAAGGGACAGCAGGTTGCGCCCACCAAGCAGGATTTCGCCCTGAACCCTGCTGCTTTCCCGATCCAGCAACCGCATGATGGAGAGCGAGGTGACGCTTTTGCCCGAGCCACTTTCACCGACGATCGCGACCGTCTCGCCCGGCCCGACATCGAAGGAAATATCACGCACCACGGGTTTCCAGCCGCCATCCACGTGAAAGGACGTGGTGAGATTGCGGACGGAAAGCACGGCATCTTCGGCACCAAGGGGTACTGCCTGCGGCATGGTCATGATCGTTCCCTTCTTTTCTTCTCGTTTGAACTGCTTCAAATTTCTTCTCCCCGCCTGGGAGAAGGTGGCCCGAAGGGTCGGATGAGGGGGCAAGCTCTCCGAATGTCGCTGACGTCGCCCCCTCATCCCGCTGCCGCGACCTTCTCCCCGGCGGGGAGAAGAAATACGCGGCACCCGCTCGTTCCATATGCAGTCGTTATTAATCCGGCCAGCGCAGCATGCCATCGAAACGGTGGCGGCTGCGGTCGTCGAACGGAGTTGCAATCACCTCGTTGGAGGCGCGCGCCTTGTCCAGTTCCTCCGCCAGACGCGACGCCACGATGGTTTCCTGTCCGGGATGAAGGTTGCATGGGTCAAGATAGAAATAGCGATGCTCCACCTCGTGGTCGCGGGTAATGATCGGCGGGTTGCCTCTCGCTAGTGCCGTCGTCAGGTCCCAGGCGGTGATATGCGCTTCCTCGGCATTGATGATAACGCGCAGCCTGTCGAGCGGGTTATTGGTCGGATCCGGCTCGATCAGCGCCGTCACGCCCGGACGACCATCCAGCGTATCCTTCCAGAGATTGAGATAGCCGGTCTCACGCTCACGGATGCCGGCATGGTCGCGCTTTTCCCAGGCTTCCAGTGCCGCCATGACGCCATAGATGCTTTCCTTGCCGACCTTCATGCCGCGGCCGATGCCCATATTCTGCAGGAAGGCGTTGCGCACCAGTTCCTTTTTGCCGGCCACGATGCCGGAGGTGGGGCCGCCGAGGAACTTGTGGCCGGAATAGAGCACGACATCCGCACCCGTGGCCAGAAACAGCTCCAGATCATATTCGGAAGCCGCATCAACGATAACCGGCACGCCCTTGGCGTGTGCAATCTCGACAAATTCGGAAAGATGCAGCAGGCCGTAATCGACCACATGGTGCGAGATGACATAAACCGCCGCCGCCGTCTTGTCGGTGATGGCGTTTTCCATGTGAAAACGATGAGTGGACGTCGCCTGCCCGACCAGGACCACCTTGCCACCGGCGAGCCGGATTGCCTGATCCACCGGCGCGCCGTAGCTCACCACATGCCCCATCTGCACCAGTACCTCGTTCTTTTCCGGCGCGGTATCAGGCAGCTTTTCGATGGCCAGGAGATTGTTACCGGTAATGGCCCCCGCAACCGCAAGGCTGATGCCGGAAGAGCAGGATGCTGTCACGAAACCGGCCTCGCCGCCCGTCAGCCTTGCGATGATCGCGCTTGCCGTGCGCTGCAGATCGTTAATCTCGACGAATTGCGGCAGGATCGCCGCCATGGCCTCAACTGCCTCAGGAACGACAATGGAAGCGCCAAGCGACGTCATGGTGCCCGAGACGTTGATGACCGGGCGAAGGCCGATCCTGCTTCTGATATCCTCGGTCATGTCTTTCTCCTGTCTTTGCGATGCGATGGGCATCGACATATATGCCATAATAATGTAATAGCTTCTCAAAACTCATGAGGAGCCGGAAATTGGACGCCCATAGACTGGACGAATTGTCTTCACCCGCCCTGTCCCCGACCGAGGAAAACCCGGACGCGAAAGGGGCCAAGCGCTCGCGCGTCAGCGGTATCGACCGCGCGCTTCAGGTGATTGATTACCTTTACGAAACCGGATCGCCAGCCGGCGCTTACGCCATTGCCAAGGCAATCAAGGCGCCGCTTTCCACCGTCTATGTGATCGTTGACGATCTTGTCGAAAAGAACATGCTGGCGCGCAATGCCGATGGCAACATCTGGCTCGGCGCGCGGCTTTATCACTACGGCCTTGCCTATGCCCGCTCGCTGGATTTCATGGGTGTCGCGACCCACGAAATGCATGATCTCTGCCGCCATGCGGGCGAGACCGTCCAGCTTTGCGGCCGCGATGGCGACCATATGCTGGTGCTGGCCATGGCCGATGGTCCCAGCCATTTTCAGGTTGCCTCGCGCGTCGGCACCCGCGTTCCCTTGAACTGGACGGCGTCGGGCCGGCTGCTCGTTGGGCATCTGCCGGAGGCGGAACGCGTGGAACTGTTCAAACGCTGCGCCCGCACCTCGCCCACGGGTCGCGCGGAAATCAACCCGGAGACCCTGTCGCAATCGGCGGGCGCTGCCTTCCACGACCGGCTGTCGATACAGGTCGCCGAGTCCGACTACGCCGTAGCCTGCATCGCCTCGCCGATCTGCGACAACAGGGGCGAATGCGTGGCGACGATTTCCATCGTGCTGCCGGAACAGAAGGTGCTGGCGGACGAGAACCACTACACCGAACAGGTCAGGGTTTCGGCCGAAAGGATCGAGAAGCTGATGGGCTGGCGCAACCATTGAACGGCCTCAATCCCTCAGCGCGATGATCGCTTCAATCTCAACGGTGATGTTGCCCGGCAGCGAGCCGAAACCAACGGCGGAGCGGGCGTGCTGTCCCGCATCGCCGAACACATCGATGAAGAGATCGGAGCAGCCATTGATGACGCTCGGATGATCGCGGAAATCGCTGACGGCATTGACCATGCCGAGCAGCTTGACCACCTTCTTCACCCGCGACAGGTCCCCCAGCGCCTCATGCATGACGGCAAGAAGATTGATGCCGGTGAGGCGCGCATGCTCGTACGCCTCATCCAGCCCGATCTCGGCACCTACCTTGCCGGCGTAGAGGTGTCCGTTCTCCTCCCTCGGGCCTTGTCCCGAAAGATAAAGCATATTGCCTTCCACCACATGCGTGACGAAATTGGCGATCGGCGGCGGCGGTGGCGGCAGCGAGATGCCGAGCGCGGCAAGCCGGTCGTAGGGCGAATGACGCCCCTCTGCCTCAAGCGAAGACTGTTTCACGCGAATTCCTCATAATGCCGGGACGGGTATCCAATAATCTCTGCGGAAGGCGGAGAGACTGCCCCTCCGCGCCTCCAATCTGGTTCAGCGCCAGGAATAACCATGGCTGTGGCGCACGAGCTTGCGCGCTCTTGGCACATAACGGCTCGCAGCAATGGCCTCTGCACCGATAACCGCGTAACGCGGCTCGAACAGCCGCTTCAGACGCGAAACGTCGCCATTGGAATCGGTCGCTTCCAGATCGGCATCGACAAGATCGAAAACCGTGAAATCGGCGCGCTGACCGACATCGAGGCGGTTTTCCATGTCGAGGCGGATGATGGAGGCGGGATTGCGGGTGACGGCCTCGACGACATTTTCGAAAGGCATATCCACCGAAAGCAGCTTCGACATGGTCGTCGCCAGATCCCACACCGGGAAATTCATAGAATGGCCGTGCAAATCCGTGGAGATTGAGAAGGGCAAAAGGCCGCGCGCAATCGCCGATTCCGCCACCTTGAAGGAGAAGGATGCGCCGCCGTGACCGATATCCAGCCGGATGCCTTCACCGGCGCAGCGTTCCGCGAGATTGAACAGGTCCTCGTCTTCCATGATGCTGGAGCCGGACTTGCCGTTGAAGCAGTGGGTCACGACATCGCCGGGGCCGAGAATTTCCAGCACCTCGTCGTAGAGCGCAGGCGGTTCGCCCACATGCACCATCATCGGCACTTTCAGGATCTTGGCGATCTTCTTGCCGAGCTTGACCGGCGTCACACCCCAGGAGCCGGTGATGACATGGCTCGCCCGCACCTTGAGGCCGACAATATGTTCGCTGTTTTCGGCGTAACATTCGATGATACGATCGAGATCGATATCCTTGATGTCGCGCAGTTCCGGCACGCGGTTGCAGGCGACGAGCCCGATGGAGCCGAGATTGAGGAAGGCCTTGATGCGCTCCCTCGAGGGCTCGATGATATATTCGCGGAAACCGTGGAAATTCGCTTCTCCCGCCGAACCGGCATCCACCAGGGTCGTGACGCCGCGCTCGGCCCCGCATTCGGAGGGGCGGATGGAAATATCAGTGCCGCCGTGCCAGATATGCACGTGCAGATCCACCCAGCCGGGCGAGATAAAGGCACCCTTGGCATCGATGCGCTGCGCATCCGCCGGCGCCTGAAGGGCAGGCCCGACCGCGGCGATCTTGCCGTCGCCGCCGATCAGAATATCGGTCGAGGCCTGTGGCGCGCCCTTTCCGAAGCCGACGGGTTTCACATTGGAGAGAAGAATGGGAGCTTGAAGAGGCGCTTTCGCCTGTTCACCGGACGTCATATTACAAATCCCTTCGCAGTCTTGGGTCGAGCATGTCCCGCAGCCCATCGCCGACCATTTGCAGCGAGAGCACGGAAAGAATGATGGCAAAGCCGGGGAAATAGGTCATCCAGTCCGCCTGGCCGATATATTGGCGGCCGGCGGAGATCATGGTTCCCCAGGTCGGAATTTCGGGGCTGACACCAAGCCCCAGGAATGAAAGCCCAGCCTCGGCCAGCATGGCGCTGGCGAAAAGGAAGGTGCATTGCACGAGGATTGGCGAGATCAGATTGCGCAGCACATGCCGCGTCATGATGTGGAAGGTGGAGATGCCGAGCGCCTTGGCCGCTTCCACATAGGGCAGTTCCCGGATCACCAGCGTCGAAGCGCGCACGATGCGGGCAAGACGCGGTGAGTAGACGACGGCAAGTGCGATGATGACAGTCGTCAGCGACGGGCCGAGCGCGGCCACCAGCGCGATAGCCAGCAGAATATCCGGAAACGCCATCATGGCATCGATCAACCGCGCGATCGGCGTATCCAGCTTCTGGAAGAAACCGGCAAGCAGGCCGAGCGTGATGCCGATCAACGCCGAGAGCGCCACCACGGCGGCCCCAACGAGAAGCGATAGCCTTCCGGCAAAGATGGTGCGGGAAAAGACGTCACGGCCGAATTCGTCAGTGCCGAACCAGTAGAGTTCGCTCGGCGGTTTCAGGCGATTGACGATCGACAGTTTCGACGGTGAATAAGGCGCGATCATCGGCGCGAAAACGGCGAGCAGCACGAAAACAAGCAGCACGATCAGACCGGCGGCGACCGTCTTGCGCTTCAAGAGACGCCGAATGAACAGGACGGTCGGGTTGCGCGCCGGCTGGGCGGTGGAGGTGATATCGGCCATCAGTAACGAACCCTCGGATCGACCAGCAGATACAGCATGTCGATGGCAAAATTGATGAGCACGTAAAGCCCGGCGATGACGAGAAGCGCGCCCTGAATGACCGGATAATCGCGTCTCAACACGGCCGACACGACGAGATTGCCGATGCCGGGCAGGCCGAAGACGGTTTCCGTGACGACCGCGCCGGAAATCAGCACGGCGGCGGTGAGACCAAGCACGGTCAGGATGGGAATGAGCGCATTCTTCAGCGCATGTTTCATCACCACCCGCCGCTCCTTGACACCCTTGGCTCTGGCGGTGCGGACATAATCGTCGCCGAGAACATCCAGCATCGAGGCGCGGGTGAAACGCAGAATGAGGGCCGAGGAAACGAGGCCGAGCGCGATTGCCGGCAAGGTCAGGTGATACATGCGCTCGAGGAAGCTTGCGCCTGGACCTCCATATCCTGAGACCGGGAACATATCGAGCCGGACGGCGAAGAACTGCATGAGGATGAGGCCGAGCCAGAAGCTTGGAATGCTCGCCGCCAGCATCGCAATGGTGGTGGCGGCCTGATCCACGAAGGAACCGCGCCGGTAAGCGGCATAAATGCCGATGGGAAGCGCGATGGCACTGGCGATCAGCAGCGAAAAGATCGTCAGGAAGAAGGTCGGTTCCGCCCGATCCAAAAGTGCTGCGCCAACCGGCATGTTGAGAAAGATCGACTGGCCGAGATCGCCCTTCAGCAATTGCCCGATATAATAGACATATTGCACGCCAAGCGACTGATCGAGACCGAGCCGGGTGCGCAGCTCCGTTATGTCCTGCGCCGAGGCATCCGGCCCCAGCATCACCGCAGCCGGATCTCCGGGCGTGACGCGCAGGATGACGAAAACGATGGTGACGACGAGGAACATCACCACGATCATTCCGGCAAGTCTCTGGAAAATATACCGTATCACGTATGTATGCTCCAAAGCGCGTGATGGGCCGCTATCAGGCGACGGTTGAATAGAGTTGTCGATGAGCGCCGGCAATTCCGGCACTCACGGTCGTAAAATCGAACGTCTCTTCCCACGTCCGCTTTATACTCCACCCTCATTCCTGTGCTCGTCACAGGAATCTAGCCAGCCCAAGTCCTTGGGCTGGAAGGACTCCTCTCGCCGCGCAGACGCGCGTCGGCTGGATCCCTGTGACAAGCACAGGGACGAGGATGGAGACGCGGCAAGGACAGGAGGTCCGTGGCGACGGAAGTGCCGGATGCAGTACCCGGCACTCGATTGCCAAACCGGCCTTACTTCGTAACCGAGGCGTTCCAGAAATACGGCCAGGGAGCTGGATCGACGCCTTCCAGCTTAGTGGACTTGGCCGCCACGGCGTTGAAATCACCGATCTTGATGAGCGGCAGCTCGGCATAGATCGTCTTCTGCACATTGGCCCAGAGCGCGATACGCTTGTCCGGATCGGCTTCGGAGGTGAAGGCGTCAACCGCCGCCTTGCGCGCCGGCGTGTCCCACCAGCCCGGCGAGCTGGTGGACAGCGCGCCCATCAGCGCCGGTTCCGGCAGGAAGGGGCTGTGGCTGATATAGATGTCCCAGAGCTTCGGGTCGGCGCGGCGCTGCGTCAGCGTCGCCCAGTCCACCACCTGCATATCCACCTTGAAGCCGGCAAGCTTCAGATATTCCGCAGCGACCTGCGCCATCTTGTAGTGGAACTCATATTGGCGGCTGGTGAGGATGCGCAGCGGCTCACCATTATAACCGGCCGCTTTCAGCTTTTCAGCTGCGGCTTCCGGATTGCCGACATTGTAATTGCCCTCGACGCCCTCTTCCGTGTGCCAGGAGAAATTGTCGGGATAATAGGCGCCGTCAAGCGCGTAAAAATCCTTGCTACCGAAAGCGGCTGCCAGCATGTCTTCCATGTTCAGCGCCTCGGTTATCGCCTTGCGCACCTCAAGCTTGGAAGACAGCCCCTCCTTGGTGTTGAACACGAAGACCGGGAAACCGAAAGGTTTCAGCATCAGCGGCTGCGACGCCGACGAGGACTTCACCTTGTCGAAAGATTCGACCGGAATGGAATCGACATAGTCATACTGGCCTGACACGGCGGCCTCGACACGGGTATTCGGATCAGGCACCGGAACGAAGCGGATTTCATCGAGATATTGATGGCGTGCGCCACCGTAACCGTCGCTTTCGCCATCGCGGGACTTGTAGCCGTCGAAACGGACGAGCTGGATATACTGGTCGGCCTTGCGCTCCTTCAGCATGTAGGGACCGGTGCCGATGAATTCCGCCATCGGCTCCGCCTGCTTTTCAGCGGGCAGGATGATGGCGGCGGAATTGTTGAAGGCGAGCAGCGAGGTCAGCGGCGCATAGGGCTGCTTGAGGGTGACCGCCACCGTCCCTGCATCCGGTGCGGAGATATTCTCGATGAACCCTGCGGCCTGCTTGCCGCGCGAGGCGATCTTCATCCAGCGGCCAAGCGAGGCGACGACATCTTCGGAGGTCATGTCGCTGCCGTCATGGAACTTGACGCCCTGACGCAGCTTGATCGTGTAGGTTTTACCATCAGCACTGATTTCAGGCAGGCTTTCCGCTAGAAGCGGGGTCACCTTCCAGCCCTTGTCAAAGGTGTAGAGCGTTTCGAAAATATGCTGCGTGACGATGCCGACGAGATCGGCCGTCGAGGCCATCGGATCGAGCGTCGGCGGCTCGCCGATCGTGGCGACGTTGATGACGCCGCCCTTTTCCTGAGCCATCATCACACCCGGCGCAAGCAACAAAGCGGCGGTGGCGAGAAATGCAAGTTTACGTCTCATTGTTAAGCTCCCAGCTCTTAGTTCCAACCTTACGTATTCCATTATTATGTTATATGCATCTTTATAACAGAATATCTCGATAAGACGCCTTGTCAATGACCTTGCCGCGGGATGACGGAATTCATTGGCTGGACAAAATGGGAAGGCAGATTCGGCGGAGACGAAAACAATGCGCAAAGCCAGAAAAATCGGGGCTTCAGCCCGAAATGGCGTAGCGTCCAGCCATCGACAGGTATCAATATCGCTGCAGGAATGGGCGCGCGGCTGGCCTTCGGCCGGGGAAATCGAGGGAGCGAATTAAGCAGGTTGGATATTTCGCATTTGCGAACAAAGTGCTATTGAGGATTATACCAAGACCAGATTACGCCAGACATACCCTCACTTCCCTATTAATCGTTACGTCATTTGCCTCCACCAGCCGTGTTTTTAAGGGCTGCAGACCGACCTGATATTCTACACCGCCGAGCTTTATTCCAGGGCGGATTATAAATTTTTATTACGTTGAAATTATTGAGGAAATCATGAAGACGGCAATCGTGCATGACTGGCTCACCGACAGAGGTGGCGCCGAAAAAGTGCTTCACAACCTTCTTGAAATTTATCCTCACGCGGATCTCTTTTGCCTCGTCGATTTTATGAGCGAGCGCGACCGGGGGTTCCTCGGCGGCCGCCCGGTCAACACCTCCTTCATCCAGAAGATGCCTTTCGCCCGGAAAAAATACCGCTCCTATCTGCCGCTGATGCCGATCGCCATCGAGCAATTCGATCTGAGCGGCTACGATCTGGTGATTTCCTCAAGTTATGCCGTCGCCAAGGGCGTCATCACCGGCCCTGGCCAGTTTCATGTCTCTTACATTCACAGCCCCATCCGGTATGCGTGGGATCTCCAGCACCAGTACCTCAAGGAAACCAGGCTCAATCGCGGGTTCGCTTCATGGATCGCGCGCGCGATCCTGCACTACATCCGCATGTGGGACATTCGCACCTCGCACGGCGTCGACCTGATGACGGTCAATTCCAAATTCATTCGCAGCCGCGTGCGCAAATGTTACGGGCGCGATTCTACCGTGATCTATCCGCCGGTGGACACCTCCCATCTCTCCCCTTCCGACTGGAAAGGCGATTATTTCGTCACCGCCTCGCGTTTGGTGCCATACAAGAAGGTGCATCTGATCGTTGAAGCCTTTGCGAAGATGCCGGAACGTCGGCTGGTCGTCATCGGCGACGGCCCGGACATGAAACGCATCCGGGACATCGCGACCCCCAACGTCGAAATCCTCGGCTTTGTCGGCAATGAAGAGCTTCACAAATATATGGCGGAGGCCAAGGCCTTCGTCTTCGCCGCAGAAGACGATTTCGGCATCGTGCCGGTCGAATCCCAGGCGCTCGGCACACCGGTCATCGCCTATGGCAAAGGCGGCGTGCTCGAAACCGTCATTCCGCTTGGCGCCTCAAACCAGCCGACCGGCCTTTATTTCGGCGAACAGACCCCCGAGGCCATCTGCGCCGCCGTCCAGGAATTCGTCGACAATTCCGACCGTTTCGACAAGAACGCCTGCATCGACAACGCCGCCCGCTTCTCCCGCGAACGTTTTCTGCGGGAATTTGCCGATACCGTGAATTTTGCGCTGGCAGCACGGGCCTGACAGCAGGCTAAATTCAACCGAGGACCACGTCAGCGAAATACATATCGAGTGTTTGCATGGAACAAAAACAGTCGCGCAACAGTAGTTATGACATCGCCAAAGGCCTCTGCATAATCCTCGTTGTATTCGGCCATGCGGAAAGGGGCTTGAGCAGTTCAGGCGCACCACCGCATTTCAGCCTTCTGGGCTTTGCCGACTATGCGATCTACACTTTTCACATGCCGTTTTTTTTCTTCGTGTCAGGACTGTTTTTCTCGTCGGGGAAGAATACAGGCTCGATTGGTTTTATCGCCAAACTCGGTAAGAATATAGCGTACCCCTATCTGTTCTGGTCGTTCCTGCATGGTAGCCTGATGGTGGTTATGGGGCATCTGGGCCTCACCAATACGACGATCGATTTTGCCAGAGTTCTCGAAATCCTGTGGAGCCCCATCAGTCCTTTCTGGTTTCTTTATGCGCTGGTTTTCTGCCAGTTGGCGTCATATGAATTGAAAAATGTGCAGGCGCTCACCCGTCTGGCATTCGCGCTCGTTCTCTTCACACTTCTCTATTTCACCAGCCACTCGGTCCTTTGGGATATCGCCTATGGGCTTCTCTATTTCACACTCGGCAGCGTCGCCAAACAATATGGCTTCCAGGACAGGCGATTTGGGATACCTTCATTCTTGGCGCTTTTCGTTGCCTTTGCGATTTCCACTTATTTTTCATGGCAAGCCCAAATTCCCGAACGGCTTCCTTTCGTGTCAGCAATCCTCGGCATAGGGCTGGTTGTCGTGCTATCGCAAATCCTCGCAAGCCGCGAAAACGCGATTTCATCGATCCTCAAGACACTCGGCCAATTATCTGTCGGCATCTATGTCATGCACATCCTGGCCATCGGTTTCGCCCGGGCCGTCGCGGTGAAGCTGTTTCATTTAACCGACATGGTGAGCCTGCTGGCAATCACGACGTTCATCGGCGTTGTCTTCCCGGCCTCCGTTCAGATGGTGGCAATCCGTCTGGGGATACATGAGTGGTTAGCGCTGCCCGCCTCCGCCCATCGCCGGACGGTAAAACCCCATACGTCCCAGCCCCTCCATCGGGTGACGCAATCAGAGACTGATTAAAAAGACTGTTTTAGAACAATTGATTAACCAATACTTTGAATCAATCGCCAAAGAAACCCCGCAAGCGTGACAAAACTGCACTAGCGCATTGCAGCAATCAAAGAGATTATGGCGTCTGGCTGGCTAAAACTCACACCATTCGGGTACGCGAGATATTGAGCGTTGTGCCGGCTTTGGTGGCGCATTTGAACTTTGAATGAACTTGAAGCAGCGCCTGAAATTGGGCATATGCCTGATAAAAGCGTCAATATTGCGGAACGCGATTCTGCTGAACGAATGTAATGCCGATTAGGGTTTCCTTTATCGGCATCCTTTATGAAGTGCTTATTTTATAAATTATACCGACGTCCGGGTCATTTCCTTTTCGGACAAAATTCATTTTGAGGACCAAATGCGTTTATTGAATGTTTCGATTCTGCTTGCCTCTGCAGCACTGGCAGGCTGCACGGTCACTGCGGCATCAGGGCCTGATGCGGCGACAATCGAATCCAACGCTTCCGTAAAGTTCGGCACCAAGGACAAGAAGAAGACCGCAGGCGTCGACTACGCGCTCATCGATGTGAACAGCTCCGTCCTGAACTATGTCGGCGATACCACCACCAGTACCCTGCTCGGCAGCTTCGGCGGCGGCAAGGGTGGCGTTCCGGCGCTGCCGATGGGTGTCGGCGACGTGGTGCAGGTTGCGATCTTCGAAAGCCAGGCGGGTGGCCTCTTCATCCCCGCCGACGCAGGCAGCCGTCCCGGCAATTATATCAGCCTGCCAAACCAGACGGTGGACCGGGAGGGCAATATCAGCGTTCCCTACGCCGGCAAGATCCGCGCGACGGGTCGCAATGTCGAGGACGTTCAGAGCGAAATCGAAGAACGGCTGGCCAACCGCGCCATCGAACCACAAGTTCTCATCACCAAGATTTCCAGCCGTTCCGCCCAGGCCTCCGTGCTTGGCGACGTGAAGGAGCCCACGAAGGTCCAGCTTTCGGAAGCGGGTGATCGCGTTCTCGACGTCATCTCCTATGCAAAGGGCCTCAGCGCCCCGAATATCGAGTCCTACGTTACGCTGATCCGTCGCGGAAAGACTGCGCGCGTCAACTACAATCATCTCGTCAGCACGCCCACCGAGAACATCTATGTGGTTCCGGGCGACACGATCATGGTGGAGCGTGAGCGCCGCACCTATCTGGCCTTCGGCGCTTCCGGCCTCAACGGACGTTTCGAGTTCGAGGACGCCGATCTCAAACTGTCGGATGCACTTGGCAAGGCCGGTGGATTGCTCGATTCCCGCGCGGACCCCGCTCAGGTCTATATTTATCGTATCGTCAGACGCGATCTTCTCGTGAAGCTCGGCATCGATACCTCCAAATTCCCGGGCCAGGAAATTCCGGTCATATTCCGTGCCAACCTTCGCGATCCCTCGACCTTCTTCGCCAGCACGAAGTTCCCGATGCAGGATCGCGACATCATCTACGTCACGAATTCGCAGGCCACCGAACTTTATAAGTTCCTGGATCTCGTTGGCTCCGTTCCCGCAACGACGGGCAATGTCGCCGAGGACGTACTCTCGACACGCAACGCCATCCGGGCTTTCTGACGCTCGACATCTTACCGCTCGCATCAAGGCCGCCTCTGAAACGAGGCGGCTTTTTCGTTTGGTCGGAACCAAAGGGGCAAGCGAGCCCGGTGTGCTTCAGATGCCGACAGGCCGAGCATGGTTGGAGAACCAGTCTGTGGTTCAAGTTACTCACCAAGCGCGACTGGTTTTCTTCCTACTTTCCATCGCGATTTGCGGAAATCAACGCGCTCTTCCATATCGAAGCCGGGGCGTAGACCCTCAGCCGACTTGCATTGAACCCAGCGGCGAACATATGCGGAAAGCCGCCATATGCCTTGCATCGCAAGGCGATATGCCAGCTGACGTTGTCGTCGCCATTACAAAAGTTTAAGGTGCTTTCGCAGCGCATTGGGTGTCTTGTGGGGAAAAGCTGCTCCCAAGGCTTGCCGCACATGTTCGGTAAACATGTATCGCTCTCATAAGCGGAACCGTCAGATGAAACGTTTCTGGACCGCCCTCAGCGTCCTTGCCATCGCAGCCGTCGGCGCGTGGTATTTCAAGGATCGCCTGCCGCTCGACCAAATCCCCTATCTCAAACAATTCGCCAGCGTTTCACCACAGGCGGAAACGACGACGGCCAAAGCGCCCGCCGGAGCGACGACGCAGCCCTCACAAAACGGCCAGTCTGCGCCGCAGCAAGGTCAGAGGCAGGGTGGCGGAAGGCGCAATGGCGGCCCACCCACGGTCAGCACCGTCGCTGCCGGCAAAGCGACATTGCCGATGGATGCAGCCGCAACTGGCTGGGCGGTTGCGGCCGACATTACCAATATAGCCCCGCTTCAGGCCGGTCTCGTCACGGAAATATCCGCAAAAGACGGCCAGCATATCAAGGCTGGCGATTTGATCCTCAAAATGGACGACCGTATTGCCCGCGCCGCCGTCGACAAGGACAAGGCAAACATTGCGGCGGATCAGGCAACGCTGGATCAGGCCGAGGCGGCTTTCCAGCGCGCCGCCAATCTGGTCAAGCAAAATGCCGAGGCCCAGCAGGTGCTGGATCAGGCCAAGGCAGCACGGGATTCCGCCAGCGCCAAGACCGACGCCGACCGCGCCGCGCTTGCATCCGATCAGGTTACGCTCGAAAACATGGAAATCCGTGCGCCCTTTGACGGGCGGCTGGGGGATATCAGCGTCAGCCCGGGCGCTTATCTCAGCGCTGGCGTGAATATCGTGACGATCACGAAATACGATCCCATCTTCGTCAGTTTCCGCCTGTCCCAGCGCTACCTGCCGCAATTGCGTGAGGGCGTAGAGAAGGACACGACCGTCGACGTCGATCCCGCTGCAACCGGCGGCGAGGCCATATCCGGCGTCCTGCGTTTTTACGACAACATTGTCGACCAGACCTCCGGCACCGTCCTGGCGAAGGCGGAATTCGAGAACGAGCGCGGTCTTTTGTGGCCGGGTCAATCCGTCAATGTCACGACCCACTTCGTCTCGAACGAGGAGATGATCGTTGTACCGACGGTCGCCGTTCGGCCAGGGCCGAAGGGTAGTTTTGTTTATACCGTCGATGACAATCATCGTGTTCACATGACGACCGTGGAAGTCGCCCGCTCGAACGGTGATTTCACCGCCATTGCAAGCGGCCTCACCGGCGGCGAGCACGTGATCATCGAAGGCCAGTCTGAACTCACCGACGGTCAGCAGGTCGTTGAGCAGTTCTCCGACAAGGGCGGCGCGGCCGGCAATCTGGCCGCCAATGTTACGCCGGAAAAGGTTGGCACCCCATGATCGCGAATTTCTGCATCAACCGGCCCGTCGCCACCACCCTTCTTGCCATAGGCCTCGTGCTGGCCGGGCTTGCCGGTTTCAGCCTGCTGCCGGTCGCCGCCCTGCCGAAAGTCGATTTTCCGACGATCAGCGTCTCGTCGTCGCTGTCGGGCGCATCGCCGCAGACAATGGCAACCTCCGTCACCACGCCGCTGGTCAAGCAGTTCGAAACCATTCCGGGCGTCAGCGAAATCAGCGCCACCAACACGCTCGGCAACAGCTCGATCGTTCTGCAATTCGATCTCAACCGCGATATCGACGCGGCGGCCGCCGATGTGCAGGCCGCGATTTCCCGTGCGCAGCGGCAATTGCCAAGCAACATGACGACGACGCCGAGCTACCGCAAGACCAACCCCGCCGATGCGCCGGTTCTGTTGCTTGCGGTCAACAGCAAGGAAATGCCGACCAGCAAGGTGGATGAAATCGCCGAGAATATCATCTCGCCGCTTCTGTCGACCATCTCCGGCGTCGCACAGGTGAGCATCTACGGCGCACAGACCTATGCGGTGCGCATCGGCCTCGATCCGGCGCAGCTTCAGGCAAGGGGGCTTGGCGTCGATACCGTCACAAACGCCATCGCACAGGCGAATAACCAGGTGCCTGTCGGTGCCTTGCAGAACGACAATCAGCGCCTGACGATCGAGGCCGATACCCAGCGCACCGATGCGGCGGCCTTCCGGACGCTGGTCGTGTCCACGAATAACGGCGCGCCCATTCATCTCGGCGATATCGCCAATGTGACGGACAGTATCGATAACACCGATGCCGGCAGCTGGTTCGATGGCGAACAGGCCATCGTGCTCGCCGTGCAGCGCCAGCCGGACGCCAACACCGTGGCTGTGGTGGACGCAATCAGGGCAAAACTGCCGGCGCTTCGCCAGCAATTGCCGCCCTCGGTCAATATCAACGTCATGAACGACGCGTCCACCGCGATCAAGGATGCGATCTCCGACGTGCAGTTCACGCTGTTCCTCACCATCGGGCTGGTGGTTGCGGTCATCTATCTTTTCACCGGGCATCTGACGGCGACCATCATTCCGGGCCTTGCCGTGCCGCTGTCACTGATCACCGCCTTCGGCGCCATGTATGTCCTCGGCTACAGTATCGACAACATCTCGCTGCTCGGGCTGACATTGTCGGTCGGGCTTGTGGTGGACGATGCGATCGTCATGCTTGAGAATATCCTGCGCCTGCACGAAAAGGGCCTGACGATGCGGGAGGCGGCGCTTCAGGGCGCGGCGGAAGTCAGCAATACCATCCTGTCCATGTCCGTCTCGCTGGTGGCTGTTTTCATTCCCATTCTGTTGATGGGCGGGGTGATCGGCAGGCTCTTCAACGAATTCGGCATGGTCGTCACGCTCGCGATCATGGCGTCTGCACTTGTGTCGCTAACGGTGACGCCGATGCTCGCATCGCGCCTTTCCGGCCAGTCTTCCAGACCTCCAGCCATCATCCGCTGGTTCGACGCCGGTTTCGAGCGCACGCTTCACCACTATGGCAAGGCGGTCGGCTGGTGCCTCACGCACCGCCGCGTGGTTCTGGGCGCGTTTCTGGCCTCGATTGCCGCCTCGCTCTATCTGTTCGAGACGCTGCCTTCCAGCTTTTTCCCGCAGGAAGATATTGGCCGCCTTTCCGTGTCAACGCAGGCGCGCGAGGATATTTCCTACACCGCGATGCGCGATCTCCAGGCGCAGGTTGCCGATCAGATCCGCAAGAACCCGGCCGTCGTGCATGTCACCTCCATCGTTGGAGGCAATTCCCGCAATCCGCTGAACAACGGATCGATGTTCGTTGAACTGAAGCCCAAGGAAGAGCGCGCGCCGCTCAGCCAGGTGCTGAGCGAACTGGGGCAGGCCACATCAAAGGTGGCCGGTATCCGCACCTATATCAATCCGCAGCAGAGCCTGCGTTTCGGTGGGCGCAGTTCCGCCAGCCAGTATCAGCTCGTCGTTCAGGGCCTGAACGCCGATACCACCAATGAATGGTCGAACAAGCTGATGGAGGCAATGCGTCGCGACCGGACATTCACCGCCGTCACCTCTGACGCCCAGAATGGTGCGATCGCCGCAACGATCTCGGTCGATCCGGAAAAGGCCGCAGCCTTCGGCATCACCAACGATCAATTGCGCAAGACGCTGGAAATGTCATTTGGCGGTTATACGGCGGCGCAGATCCAATCGACCGGCGACAGTTATGACGTGATCGTGGAGTTCGACAGCTCGAAGCAATGGGACGACAACTTCCTAAGCGATATCAATATCCTCTCCGCCAAATCTGGTGTGCTTGTTCCGCTTTCCAACTTCGCTGCCCTCACCCGCACACAGGCGCCTGTTACCATCAACCAGACGGGTCAGCTCGTCTCCACCACGATCTCCTTCAACCTGCCGGATGGCGTGGCGCTTTCCGATGCCACGAACCGGATCAACGAGATCAAAAGCACGATAGGCCTGCCGCAGGACGTGTTCACCAGTTATGGCGGCACGGCGGCCATCTTCCAGCAGAGCCAGGGCAATACCGGCATCCTCATTCTGGCGGCGGTGCTGACCATCTATGTGGTTCTCGGCGTGCTCTACGAAAGCTTCATCCACCCGCTGACCATCCTGTCCGGTCTGCCGGCGGCGGCCTTCGGCGCACTGGTGGCGCTGAAGGTCATGGGCATGGATTTCTCGATCATCGCGCTGATCGGCCTGCTGATGCTGATCGGCATCGTCAAGAAAAATGCGATCATGATGATCGACGTGGCGGTGGAATTGATCCGCGAACAGGCGGAGCCGCCCGCCCGCGCCATTCACGAAGCCTGCGTGCGCCGTTTCCGGCCGATCATGATGACGACGTTCTGTGCTTTGCTCGGCGCCCTGCCCATCGCGCTCGGCTCAGGCGCAAGCTCCGAGCTGCGCCAGCCGCTCGGTGTCGCGGTGGTCGGCGGGCTCATTGTCTCGCAACTGCTGACGCTGTTCATCACCCCGGTCATCTTCGTGGAAATGGACCGGTTTGGTCACTTCCTCACCGGGCTGTTTTCGCGCAAGAAAACGGCTGGAAAGCATGCGGAACCACAAAAGCCGGAAGGGGCAAGCGAGCCGGATTCCGTGGCCGCCTGACGCATTGCCGTAAAAGTGCGTAAAAGGGATTCCGTTTAGACCGGACCTGCTTTTTTCAACGCAGACTTTCGAGGCGCTTGAGCGCCTCGGAAAAACCTTCCGCCTGAAGCTGAAAAGAAACCGTGCGGCCTTGCAGATCAGGGGCCTCGACTGTCAGGGTCTTGCCGGCCTTTAGCGCCGAAACAAGCTCGACAAAGGGCGTGAAGGTAACGATGCAGCCCACCGGCAGGCAGGTACTGACCTGCACTTCCTGCAACCGCACATTTCCCGATTTCACCGAAAACAGCTTTGTGACGGCAAGCCCGAAAGGCATGACGAAGGTGCCGGAGAGCTTGTCCTGCCTGGCGACATCATCAAGCCGGAATTCGGCGGAAACGACCAGCTTGCGCGTCTTTTCCTCAAGCTGAACCTGCGCGATGGCGCAAAGCGGTTTTGCGCCTTCCGCCGCCGCGGTATTCGGGTCGCCACCCTCTTTCTTCGCCGGCGCCGCGCAGGCAATCTGCCAGTTTCCGTAAACCTCGTGCAGTGGTGCGGCCACCTCTTGCGCGTGTACACCACCTGCTGTCGCGCCAGCAAAAAGGAGAGCAGCGAGGGCTGCAAGCGTGTTTTGACTGCGCTTCATCAGAAACGAACCCCCAGTTCTGCAAAAGCGGATTGATCCAGCAAACCTGACCCGAAAACCGCGCCGTAGCGGAACGTCAAGGTCGCGGATGGATTAAGATCGTAGCTCAGCCCCAAATTCAGCAATGCCTCATCGCGCGCCCTTGCAGAACTTGTAACGGAAAAGGAACTGCCGCCCTCATAAAACAACGTGCCGCCGATTGTCGGATCGCCGTAATTGTGACGCCATGCCAGATCGAACATAGCGCGGCCGAGCATGCCTTCGAGCGCGATATCGCGGCTGATGCGCGCACCGAGCGTCGTGTAGAACTGACCTTGGTTGGCAGAGCCGGCAGAAACGGCGGCGATGCCGCCTTTCTCCTGGAAAGCGTCCGTGCGCGTATTCACATAGCCGATATTGGCGTAGGGCTCGATATGGGTAAGGTCGAAATCGAAACGCCAGGCGCCTTCCGCAAAGACCTGGGTGGTGGAGGCATTGTAGCCGGCGCTGAGCTCCTCCTTCAGCGTCGAAAAGGAAACAGCCCGGCGGGTTTCGACATCCTGAAAGGCGTGGATTGCGCCGAGCCGAAGGGAGGCGGGACCGATGGCCGTGCCGGCATAGGCGGCCAGATAATAGCTGTCCACATCCGCCGACGCAGCAAGTGCGCCCTCGCTGATATTGTCGTGGCCGTAGCCGGCCGCTACACCGCCGCGCCAGCCATCGCCGAATTCTCCATCAACGCCGAAAAGAACACCGCCGCCCTTTACATCGGTTGCCGCGCCGTTTCCGTCCCCGTCGATACGTGCGCGCGACCCGAACCCGCTCGACCAGAATGTGAGGGAACCCTCGTCAAAGTCAAACGGGTTTGATCCACCTTCCGCATAAGCGACCGGCAGGATCGGACGCGCATCGACGCCCTCGAAGGCACTGCGCAGCCGGCTGAGAATGACATCCCGGGTCTGCCCGCTGCGATTGATCAGCGCCATGGCGAGCGAGGGGTGAATTTCCCCGGCAAGCTGCGAGAAGGCGGATTGCGTTTCGCCCTGCTGCAGAAACACGGCCGCCCCATAGAGCGGCGAGCTTTCCCCAAGCGCCTCTATGGCATTGGCGGCCGCGCGCGCATTCGCGGTAGACGTTGCGGCGGCCAGGAAGCCGGCATCCGGCGATGCCCGGTGAAAGGAAAGATAGGTGGTGCCGTCATCGGTACTCCGGGCTACTCTTGCGGTCAGATAGACGAAATTTTCGTCGATACTTGAAAATGTACCGGTAATTCCACCCGTTGCCGTCAGGATCGAATAACGGGTGCCGAGGCTAAAGGCTGAATGGTTCGTCAGCGGTGTGACGACGAGGCTGACATCATTGTCGATGGTGATGGTTCCCGTCACGGCAAGCCGGTCGGAATTGCCGGCAGCGTCGATTTCGACCGCATAGCTGGAGCCACTTGCAAATGTTGCATTGCCCGTGGAAGTCAGCGTGCCGATCGAATTGCCGGGCGCAAGCGTGCCACCAGAGCCGACGGTCAAACCGCCGATGCTGCCGGAACCACCAAGCGTCGCTCCGCTGCCGACAGAAACAGCGCTTGAAAGTGAGCCATTGACGCTGAGCTTTCCAGAGGAAACCGCGGTGACGCCCGTATACGTGCTGTTTCCGGTCAGAACCAGATTGCCTTCGCCGGTCTTTTCAAAAGTGCCAGTACCGCTGATGACATTGGAAAGCGCGCCTGCGCCATCGACGACAAGTTGCGCATCATTGGCGATGCCCCCCGAGCCGAAGCTTTTTGCGGTGCCTTTCAGCGTGCCCGCAGAAATTGTGGTGCCACCGGAATAGCTGTTATTGCCGGCAAGCGTCGTGACGCCACCTTCGACAACGACTTTGCCTGCGCCTGAGATATCGGCTGAGAGCGTATAGTCGGTCTCGGAATGATTGAAAACGATGCTGCCGTTGCCGGCACCGAAGGCGATCGTGCGAGCTTCCAAGGCACCGGCGGAACGGGCGGTTTGCCCGGAGGCCGCACCGATGTTCAACACCCCTGTGGAACCCGCCGAAGCAGCAATGAGAATAGTGGGCGCAGCCAGTTCAGCGCCACCGGTTATCTCAACGGAGCCGGTTCCGGCATCGCCGATGACCATAAGGTTGCCAACCGCAAGACGCGACCCCACACCGCTGACGAGAACGGTACCATTCGATCCAGCCGCACTGCCTGCATAGAGATCATAGGCATCAAGCGATCCGCCGTTCATAACGGTCAAGCTGCCGGAACCTTCAAAGCCAACATCGACGGAGCCGGAGTTTACAACGCCGTTGTCGACATAAGCGGTGACGTTCGAACCCGTTCCTGTGATCGTCATCGTGCCGGAGGAACCGGCAAGATCACCGAGCATGACCTTGGCCGCTTTGATACCGCCACCGGCGCTGACCGACACATTTCCTGCGGCCCCGCCTCCGTATCCGACAAAAAACGTTCCGGCCATCGCCCAGCTCGACCCACCACCGGTCACCGTTACCGTGGAAGTGGAACCGCCATGGGCCGCCACATAGCCGTCGCGGCTTTCGACCACGCCACCGGCCTCAACGGTCATGGAGCCATTGCCGTAAAGGCCGACATTGAGATCGGCACGGCTTTGCAATTGGCTGCCTGCCCCGGATACCCGCGCGGAGCCAGTGCCACCGGCGTTTGTTCCGATAATGATATTCGCGGCATCGACACGGCCGCCGCCGGTGACCTCCAGCAAACCCGTGCCATTTACCCCTATTTCGAGATCGCCACGCTCGACTGTCCAGATCGACCGCTGCCCATCCACAACGGCAGCGCCGGTCGCGCTCGCCACAACTCCGAGTTGCGCCGCCGTGCTATCCACGGAGCCACCTGCCAGGACGTTGAGCTTGCCATTGCCAGCGGCACCGCCCGGATCGGCGGTGTCGCCGCCGATCTGCAGATTGCCGGTCCTCCAGTTGGAGCCGTCGCCGGTCACGGTCGCCTCACTCGCCGAATGGCGGCCGATAATGGCCCCGCCACTGGTGACGGTCCCCGCAGCCTCGACCAGAAGCTTCGCAGCGCCCGAATTGCCGACGACAAGTGCTCCGCCGCTTTGCAGTGAAGAGTTCAGACGGCTCACCGTGATAGAACTTCCGTCCGCAGAAGCCAGATTGGCAATTATCGTTGTCGTCTGACTGAAGACTGTGCCACCTCCGGTGACGGTGAGCGTGCCAACACCTGCTTCACCAACGACCATATCCCCAGACATCGTCCACCGGCTGTCCTCTCCGGAAACCAGTGCGGTTCCCGTCGTGCCGGGGTCCTCGGCCAGAACGCCTCTCACGCTGTAGAGAGCACTGGCGCCTAGCACATCCAGGCTGCCACTTCCGCCAGCTCCGGAAGACGACCCGCCGCCATTGCCCACAAAAACAGTGTCGGACGCTGTGAGGGAGGATGAATTATCGAGCTTGAGGGAACCGTTTCCAGTCCCACTTCCTCCAATAAGTATATTCTCCGACGACGCCGTCGTGCCGTGTAAAAGGAAAACGCTGCCCGTGCCGCTGCCACCGATGGAGACGTCGCCATCATTCACCCAGTTCGCACCGATAAAATTCGCAGTGCCGGACGCGCCACTGGCTGTGCCGAGAACAACTGAATTTGTCCGCAAGTCGCCCTGCACGACCAGCGTACCGGCGCTTGGTACGGTGCCTATCAACAATTCATGGGCTTCAGCACTCGTACCAATGGTAATGACCGGGCCGTAGGAATTGATCATCACATCATCGCCGGCATTCGGTACCCGGCGCGAGGGCCCCCAGTCCGCGTCGGTCGACCAGTCGCCCCCATCGGCCCCGGTCCAGCGCAAAGTTTCGGCGACAGCATGCGGCACGGCGACAAGGGAAAATGTCAGGAAAAATAGACCTGTTGTACCACGGACGAAAAACCGGCTCGGCGCTACTGCGCGCATTTCTGCTGTCGGACAGGTTTCCCCTTCCGAAACATGGCAGAAACAAGCGGACATTCAGTCTCCCTCACCCGCGCGGCGTGCGGTCTTCCTTCGATCGAAGCGAATCATTTTGTTGAATGAGATCAACTAGGCCAGTTTGAAAGATGATTTCCAGTATGAATAGCGGAAAGCGTGTTTTTTACTGGCAGACGAAAACAAAAACGGAGCACGACAGGCGTGCTCCGTGAAATAAGCAATAGATGGCCGGAGTAACAGGATCTCGCCGCAGACCGGGCGAAAAATCCCACTCTGCCTATTGTTTCGAAAACCGGCCGAAGGTACCGCCTGAAAAACAAAGGGGTTCGCCATCGCGATGGGCTGCGCGCAGCACTTCGCCGACGATGATGGTATGGTCACCCGCATCATGGGCGGCGGCCTGCCGGCATTCGAAACGGGCGAGCGTGCCGGGAATGACCGGAACGCCTTCGTCATTCATTTCCCAGTCCAGATCGTCAAAGGCGCGGCCGTTGCGGGTGAAGCGGGCGCTCAGCACGTCCTGATCGGCGCTCAGCACATGGATGGCGAAATGGGTGGCACCGCTGAAGGCCGAATAGCGGGACGAACTTTTTGCCGGCGACCACAGCACCAGCGGCGGATCGAGCGAAACCGACGCGAAGCTGTTGACCGTCATGCCGATCGGCCCTTCGGGCGTCGTTGCCGTCACCACGGTGACGCCGGTGGTGAAAGCGCCGAGCGCGTTGCGAAAGCTGCGGCTGTTTTCGCCGCCGGGAACAAATACATGCTCATTGGGCATTTTGATCGCTTCTGCGACTGTCATCACGGCACCTCGCTTCCGGTTGCAAGTGTGTAGAGCTCAAACCAGGTCTGGCGGTCGATCGTGACGCTGAGAGCATCAGCCGCCGTTTTAATGCGCTGAATGTTGTTGGTGCCTAGCACCGGCACTATCTTTGCCGGATGCCGCAGCAGCCAGGCAATGGCGACAGCGGTGGCATCGACGCCCTGCTCCTTGCCAATGCGCTGCAGGGCAGCCATCGTTCCACCATGTGCGCCGGAGAATAGCGAGCCACCGCCAAGCGGCGACCATGCCATTGGCGAAACGCGCTTTTCCTGCAGGAAGGCCAGATCGCCATTGGTGAAGCTATCGGTGGCAAGAAGGCTCATTTCGATCTGGTTCGTGACGAGCCGGTTTTCCATGGCCGATTGCAGCAACGAGAAATCCCACGGGCGAAAATTGGAAACGCCCACGGCCTTGACCTTGCCCGACGCCACCAGTGCATCGAGCGCCTTGCCGGTTTCTTCCGCGTCGATCAGCGGATCGGGCCGGTGAATGAGCAGCAGATCAACATGATCCGTTCCCATATCACGTAGCGAGGCCTCGACCGAGGCGTTGATATGGCCAGCCGTCGTATCGTAATGCTTGACGCGGGCGGCGGCGTGACGTCCAGCCGGCGCCACGATGCCGCATTTGGTGACGATTTCGATCTTGTCGCGCAGTCCGGGCGCAGCCTTCAGGCCCGCGCCGAGAATAGCTTCCGCCGTGTATCCGCCGTAGATATCGGCCTGATCCATGGTGGTGATGCCCTGCGCCAGGCAGGCTTCGATCTTTGCCTGCACATGGGCGGGCGAGGTGTCCGCATCGTCGCCGATGCGCCACATGCCGTAAACGATGCGGCTGAGTTCCAGGTTTTCAGAAAGAGCGATACGTTCCATCAGTGGCGTTCCCCGTTGCCGAGCGGCGTGGCAGGTGTTTCAGAAGGCACCCGGCCGTAAGCATGCGGCAGGGAGCAGGTTTTCATCTGCGGCAGAACCTTGGTGCCGAAGTGCTCCGCCTCATCGAGATGCGGATAACCGGAAAGAATGAAGGCACGAATGCCCATCTTCTGGTACTCCTCCAGCGCCGACAGGACCTTGTCGGTCGAACCGACCAGCGCCGCGCCACAGCCCGACCGTGCCCGACCGATGCCGGTCCACAGGTTGGGTTCGACATAACCGAACTTGTCGGCCAGTTCGCGGGCACGCGCCTGATGCGACACACCGAGCGAACCGCTGTCATGCGCGCGGTTGCGGATCAGTTGCCCATATTCGTCATCGAGCTTCGAGACAAGATGCTCGGCATATTCCCGTGCTTCCTGTTCGGTATCGCGCACCACCATATGGACACGCAGGCCGTAATCCAGCGTGCGGCCATGGGCGGCTGCACGCTCATTGGCGGCGCGCATGCGGTCTGCCAGCTGGTCCTTCGTTTCGGGCCACATCAGATAGACGTCGCATTGCGCGCCGCAAAGCTCCAGCGCGTCCGGCGAATAACCGCCGAAATAGAGCAGCGGACCGCCATTCTGCTGATAAGGCCGCGCCGGCTCGGTTGAAATACCCTTGAACTGGTAGATTTCACCGTCATGGTCGATGGTGTCACGCGTCCAGGCCTGGCGCAGGATCTCCACGACCTCATGGCTGCGCTTATAACGAAACGCGCTGTCGGCCACCTCACCAGGAAAATCGGAACTGATGACGTTGAGCGTCAGGCGACCCTTCAGCATGTGATCGAGCGTGGCGACCGTGCGCGCCAGCATGATCGGCTGCATCTCGCCGCAGCGGATCGCGGCAAGGAAATTGATGCGGTCGCTGATCGGCGCACAGCCGGCGACGAAACTCAGCGTATCCTGCCCGACCTGATAGGAAGAGGGGCAGAGGATATTGCGGAAACCGAGTTCTTCAGCCTTTTTGACGATGTCGGAGCAATGGTCGAAACTGGAGCGCAGGCTACCGTCCGGCACGCCGAGATAGGCGTAATCATCGGAACACAAAGCGGAAAACCAGGAGACCTCGGCAGCATCGAGATCAGCGGATGTTACGGGTACGACGGTCATTCAATTCCTCCTCAAAGCCGCTCTCGTTTTTCTTGCATAACATCAAGAAATATGTAAATCAATGATGTATCAATTTTTGTTTCGGGGAGGAAACGGCATCATGAAACACACTGGCGGCAGCCTGCCCATGTATCTGCAGATCGCGGAAATGCTGGTGCGCGAGGTGGCGGCGGGTCGACTGATAGACGGCGAGAAACTCGCGCCCGAGCGCGATATGGCGGCCGATCTCG
This sequence comes from Rhizobium sp. X9, assembly GCF_018873185.1. Classification (NCBI taxonomy): domain Bacteria; kingdom Pseudomonadati; phylum Pseudomonadota; class Alphaproteobacteria; order Hyphomicrobiales; family Rhizobiaceae; genus Rhizobium; species Rhizobium sp. X9. The sequence goes on from NZ_CP071312.1 coordinate 412,853, forward strand.
GCATTGCCGTCGGCACGCTTCGCAAATCGCTCGCGGAGTTGCAGGAGCGCGGCCTCCTTGAGCGCGTGCAGGGTTCGGGCAATTACATTCGCGCCGTCAGCGACCCGCAAAGCGTCTATGCTTTCTTTCGCCTCGAGATGATCGAGGGTGGCGGCCTGCCGACGGCGGAGGTTCTGGATGTCGCGCGCCTTGCCAAGCCTTCCACCCTTCCCGCTTTCGGTACATCGGCGGAAGGACATCGCATCCGCCGCCTCCGGCGCATTGCCGGAAAGCCGGCGGCTATCGAGGAAATCTGGCTGGACGGCTCCTATGTCGACACGATCGCCATCGAGAACATGTCGGAATCTCTCTATCTTTACTATCGCACACGCCTCAACCTCTGGATCTCCAAGGCAGAGGACCGGATCGATCTGGGCGAAGTCCCCGAATGGGCGCCTGCGCCCTTTGGCCAGAAACCGGGCACGCCCGTACCCCGCGTGCTGCGGTTGAGCCAGGCGCAGGATGGCGCCGTTGCCGAAGTCTCATGGACATGGTTTGACCACACGGTCGCAAGATACGTTTCTCGCATACGTTGAGTTTGCGAGAAATACGCGTGATCCACGCCGATGGGGAAATTTGACGGCAGACAAGGAAGCAGCAGCCTGTCGCGCACCGGATTTTGCGGATATATTTCTTTAAATCAAAGACTTAATAGTTTTTGATTTCTGTCAGAAATAAAATTGATACACTATTGATTTCCTTTTTATGAAAGGTAATATCACGGAATTAGGGAGACAGGCGTTGAGCCATCCCACGGTATCGCCGGACAATCGAGACAGATTTTTCAAATATGCGATGCGTGGAACTTGAAGGTTGATGCCGGCTTTTGCGTCCATCCGGATTTTGGACGCGCCGGTCGTGAGGAGGAAAATATGGCTTCGGTCAGCCTGCGCAAGCTGGACAAGAGTTACGGTGCCCTGCGCATCGTCAAGGGCATCGACCTTGAAATCAACGATGGTGAATTCGTGGTTTTCGTCGGCCCTTCCGGCTGCGGCAAATCCACGACGCTGCGCATGGTCGCGGGGCTTGAAAGCATCAGCGGCGGCGAGGTCATGATCGGTGATCGCGTCGTCAACAAGCTGCCGCCGCGCGAACGCGACATCGCCATGGTGTTTCAGGACTATGCACTTTATCCGCACAAGACGGTGCGCGAGAACATGGGCTTCAGCCTGAAGGTGCGCGGCGTCAGCGCATCGCAGGCCAATGCCAGCATCGACGAGGCGGCAAGGATGCTCGGTATCGAGCATCTTCTGGACCGGCGGCCGGGCCAGCTTTCCGGCGGCCAGCGCCAGCGCGTGGCCATGGGCCGCGCCATCGTGCGCCGCCCGCAGGTGTTCCTGTTCGACGAACCCCTTTCCAACCTCGACGCCAAGCTGCGCGGCCAGGTGCGCACGGAAATCAAGCGTCTGCACCAGCAGCTCGGCACCACGATCATCTATGTCACCCACGATCAGGTGGAGGCCATGACGCTGGCTGACCGCATCGTCATCCTGCGCGGCGGCGACATCGAGCAGGTCGGCACACCGGATGAGGTTTATAACCGACCGGAAAGCGTGTTCGTCGGCGGTTTCGTCGGCGCTCCCGCCATGAATTTCGCCCGCGCCAGGGTCACCGGCGACAGGCTTGCCTTTGCCGACGGCAATTCCCTGCCGATGGCGGCCATCCGGCCTTCCCGCGAAGCGGCGCTCGATGGACGGGAGGTCATCGTCGGCATTCGCCCGGAACATTTCGGCCCCGCCGAGGGCTTCGATACGCAGCTTGCCGTCAAGGTGCAGGTGGTGGAGCCGCTCGGCTCCGATACGCTGGTGCATTTCAGCCTTGGCGATGCGGCGCTCACCGCAAGGATGCCGCCGCAGCTCCGACCCGCACCGAACGAGGAGCTGAAGATCGGCGTCGATCCGTCCAAGGTCCATCTTTTCGACACTGCGACGGAACGCTCCATTCACTGACCGGCCAGGGCCGCAACCGGCCCGGCCAAAGATTTATATAACGGGAGGAAAACATGAAATTTAAAGCCATCACGGGGGCAGCGCTCTGCGCGACCATGCTCACCTTTTCGGGACAGGCCTTCGCCGACGCCGAACTCAAAGTCTTCGTTTCCAGCCAGCACCAGCCCGATGTCTGGCGCAAGGCGCTCGATCAATATGAGGCGAAGACGCCCGGCGTGAAAGTGGTGATCGAGACCGGCGGCAATACGTCCGAAATGCAGGCGCAATATCTCAACACCGTCATGTCGGCCAAGGATTCCAGCCTCGACGTGCTGATGCTCGACGTCATCCGTCCCGCGCAATTCGCCACTGCCGGCTGGACCAGCGACTTCTCCGGCAAGGACATGTCGGCCTATCTGCCGACCTATGCCGAAGCCAACACCGTGGACGGCAAGATCGTGGCATTGCCGGCCTTCGCCGATTCCATGTTCCTTTATTACCGCAAGGATCTGCTGGACAAATACGGCATCCAGCCGCCGACCACCTGGGACGAGCTGAAGGAAGCCTCCAAGAAAGTGATGGAAGGCGAAAAGAACCCTGAACTTCAAGGTCTCTCCTTCCAGGGCAAGGCAATCGAAGGCGCCGTCTGCACATTCCTGCTACCCTACTGGAGCGGAGGCAAGTCGCTGGTCGAAAATGGCAAGCTGAACTTCGACAATCAGGCGGCCGTGGATTCGCTGAAGCTCTGGAAGAGCTTCGTCGACGAAGGCATTTCGAAGAAGAATATTTCCGAAGTGGCGACCGACGACACGCGCAAGGAATTCCAGGCGGGCAAGGTTCTCTTCGCCGTCAACTGGTCTTACGCGTGGACCCATTTCCAGGGCAAGGAATCGCAGGTGAATGACAAGGTCGGCGTCGCCCGCCTGCCGGCCGTCAAGGGCGGTGAACAGACGACCTGCCTCGGCGGCTGGGAATTCGGCGTGTCCGCCTATTCCAAGCAGCAGGATGAAGCAAAGAAGCTGGTGGAATATCTCTCCAGTCAGGATGTGTCGAAATTCATGGCCATCAACGCCACGCTGCTGCCCACCTATGCCTCGCTCTACAAGGATGCCGATGTCACCAAGGCGATCCCGTGGTTTGCGGACGCCCTTCCCGTCGTCGAAACGGCAAAGGCCCGCCCCGTCACGCCGCGTTACAACGAGGTCAGCGAAACCATCCGCACCACCGTCAACGGCGTGCTTGCGGGTGTGATGACGCCGGAGGACGGCGCAAAGCAGATGGAAAGCCGTCTGCGGCGCGTGCTGCGCTAAGCTTCAGGGCCGGGGAGCGGCATGCCTGCCATGCCCTTTCCGGCCGCTTTGATCGAACCAGTGAAAACCGCGCAAGCGGTGCGATAAACGGGCCGGGTCTTAACCGGTCCGATCGGGAGACGATGACGTGAATCCAGTTGCGGGAGTGGCAGACGTGACGATGCCGGAACGAACGATGGTCAGGGTGGACGAGAAACCGCAGCCGCGCTGGACGCGGTGGCTCGATCTCGGCGACCGGTCGCTTGCCGTGCTTTTGCTGGCGCCTGCGGCCATTCTTCTCTCGCTCATCATCGTCTATCCGGTGGCGCGGCTCGTTTATACCTCGTTTTTCAGCCTTTCGCTGACCTCGGGCCTGCCGGCGGAATTCATCGGTTTTGAAAACTACACGGCGATGCTCGATGACCCGATCTTCTGGGAAACGACCTGGAACACGGTGTTGATAACGCTGATCACCGTGCCGGGCGCGCTGTTCATGGGGCTCGGGCTGGCACTGCTCGCCAACCTGCCCTTTTCCATGCAGTGGCCGATGCGCCTGTCGCTGCTCATTCCGTGGGCGCTGCCGCTGTCCTTTGCCGGCCTCATCTTCGCATGGTTCTTCCATTACGAATATGGCGTGGTCAACGACGTGCTGAACCGGCTGGGTTTTGAAGGCATCATCTGGTTCAACTCGCCGAACTGGGCCTTTGCAGCCATCTGCCTGACCATCATCTGGAAGACCTCCTCCTTCATGGCGCTGATGATCCTTGCCGGGCTGCAGACCATTCCGCGCTCGCTTTATGAAGCGGCCGATGTGGATGGCGCCGGCAAGCTCAGGCAATTCTTCGAGATCACGCTGCCGCTGCTCAAGCCCTCGATCGTCGTTGCCCTCATCTTCCGCACGATCACGGCGCTGCAGACCTTTGATATCCCTTACATGATGACCGGCGGCGGACCCGGCACATCCACCACGACGCTTGCCATGTATATTCACCAGAACACCGTTTCCTTCCTCGATCTCGGTTACGGTTCGGCGCTGGCGGTCATGATGTTTGCGCTCTCCATGTGCGTCACCGCCGTTTATCTCCGCATTATCCGGACGAAGGACTGATCCCATGAGCACCGTTGCGACCTCCTCCGGCCTGTCCTCCTTCTTTTCCGGCAAGCCGCTGCGCTTCATTGCGGCCTCCATATTGCTGGTCAATGGCCTGTTTCCGGCAATCTGGATCCTGTTCACCTCGCTGAAAACCGAAGCGGAACTGACGGTCAAACCGATCACATGGTTTCCGCATGCACCGACGCTTGCCAATTACATGCAGGCTTTTTCCGACCAGCCGCTGCATCTGTTTCTCTTCAACAGCTTCATGGTGGCGCTTCTTTCAACCGCACTCACCATCCTGATTTCGGTGCTGGCGGCTTACGCGCTGGCGCGGCTTGACCTCAAATACCGGGCGCTGATCCTCTCGCTCATCATCGCCGTTTCCACATTCCCGCTAGTGACGCTGCTGGTGCCGCTGTTCGAAATCATGCGCGCGCTCAACCTGCTCAATAGCTGGACGGCGCTGATCCTGCCTTACACCGTGCTCTCCCTGCCGGTCTGCACGCTGATGCTGGTGTCCTTCTTCGAAAGCATCCCGCGCGATCTGGAAAACGCCGCCATGATCGATGGCTGCACCCGCATCGGCGCGCTGTTCAAGGTGGTGGTGCCGCTCTGCGCACCGGGCGTATTCACCGCCGGCATTCTTGCTTTCGTGAATGCCTGGGACGAATTCCTGCTGGCGCTTTCCTTCAATTCCAATCCAGCACTGCGCACGCTGCCGGTCGGCATTCAGCTTTATCAGGGCGAGTTCGCTTTCCCCTGGCCCGTCATCTCGGCGGCGCTTGTGGTCGGCATCGTGCCGGTCGCCATCCTGATCGTCATCTTTCAGGAACGCGTTGTCTCCGGCCTCACCGCCGGCGGTCTCAAGGGCTAAACAGGTACAATCATGTCATTCGAAAAGACCAGCAACGGCTTCACGCTTGCAATCGGCGGCCGCATCATCCTTTCCCATTCGCCTGAGAACCCGGCCATCTTTGCCGGCTTCGGCAAGGAGCGGATGGAGATGTATCGCGGCAATTTCGATATCGAAGACTATGTCATCGAACGAACCGCGCTGCGCCATGCCGAAGTCAGCGGCGATAGCGTCACGTTTTCCTCCGCACCCGGACAGGCCCCACGCCTTCGCCTTACACTGAACGGCAATGCCATTCAGTTCACGGCGCTGGATGAGACCATAAACCGCATGTGGCTGCGGGTCGTCGCGGAAACGGATGAGCATGTCTGGGGCGGCGGCGAACAAATGTCCTATTTCGACATGCGCGGCCGGCGTTTCCCGCTCTGGACGTCGGAGCCCGGTGTCGGCCGCGACAAGACAACGGAAATCACCTTCAAGTCGGATGTCAGCGGCAAGGCGGGTGGTGACTATTACAACACCAACTACCCGCAGCCGACCTATCTCTCCTCGCGCAAATATGCGCTGCATGTGGAAACCACCGCCTATTCGGTCTTCGATTTCCGCAATGCCGATTTCCACGAAATCGAGATCTGGACGATCCCGGAGCGTATCGAATTCTTCGCGGGCGATCATTTCACCGATATCGTTTCCGCCCTCTCGCTGCGGTTCGGTCGCCAGCCGGAACTGCCGGAATGGGTCTATAATGGCGCGATCATCGGGTTAAAAGACGGCGCCAATTCCTTTGCCCGGCTGGAAAAAATCCGCGCGGCTGGAACGAAGGTCTCAGGCCTGTGGTGCGAGGACTGGGTGGGGCTTCGCCAGACATCCTTCGGCGCGCGCCTTTTCTGGGACTGGCAGGCCAATGACACCCGCTATCCGCATCTTCGCCAGAAGATAGCCGAGCTTGCCGATCAGGACGTCCGCTTTCTGGGTTACGTGAACCCCTATCTCTGCGTCGACGGACCGCTTTTCCCCGTGGCCGAAGCGGCCGGTTATTTCGCCACCGGCGCGGACGGCAAGACGGCGCTGGTGGATTTCGGCGAATTCGATTGCGGCGTGGTCGATTTTACCAATCCGGCCGCAGCCGAATGGTTTGCCGAGGAGATCATCGGCAGGAACATGCTGGATTTCGGCCTTTCCGGCTGGATGGCCGATTTCGGCGAATATCTGCCGATCGACATCACTCTGTCGAACGGCATCGACGCCAAGCTGATGCATAATGCCTGGCCCACACTCTGGGCCGAGGTCAATGCGAAAGGCGTCGAAAGTCGCGGCAAGACTGGCGAGGCGCTGTTCTTCATGCGGGCAGGCTTCACCGGCGTGCAGGCCCATTGCCCGCTCATCTGGGGCGGCGACCAGTCGGTCGATTTCTCCCGTCACGACGGCCTTGTCACCGTCATCTGCGGCGCGCTCTCTTCCGGCCTCATGGGCAACGCCTATCACCATTCCGATATTGGCGGATATACCAGCCTGTTCGGCAATGTCAGAACAGCGGAACTCATCATGCGCTGGGCGGAAATGGCCGCCTTCACCCCCGTCATGCGCACCCATGAGGGCAACCGCCCGCGCGACAACCTCCAGATCGACCAGGACGACGCGGTTCTTTCCCATTTCGCCCGCATGACGACCGTCTACACCGCACTCGCCCCCTACCTGAAATCGCTTTCCGCCGAAGCGGCCAGGACCGGACTGCCTGTGCAGCGCCCGCTTTTCCTTCATTACGAGGATGACCAGCAGACCTACACCCTCCAGGACTGCTATCTCTACGGAGCCGATATGCTGGTCGCACCTGTCTGGAAAGCCGGAGAAGGGCAGCGCACGCTCTATCTTCCCGGCAACGGGGAATGGGTGCATTTGTGGAGCGGCGAGCATCATCCCGGCGGGCGCGAGGCGACCGTCGAAGCGCCGCTTGGCCAACCGGCTGTCTTCTATCGCGCCGATAGCAGCCATCGGCAGCTGTTTGAACAGCTTCGCAGCATCTGAGCCGTTGACAGCCAGCTAAAAAAGCGACAGTTTCCGACCCATTCCGAGGGGAGCACCTGACGGTGCTGAGATGGCGATGAGCCGGACCCTTGAACCTGATCCGGGTCATGCCGGCGTAGGAACGGAAACTGTCGCGCTTTTAAGGTGCTGCCCTTTCTCTTCTCCGCTTTTCCCGGATCTCCGTGATTGTTACATCTGGAGACCGAATGATGATGCTGAAACCTCCCGTCCTTCGCACATGGTGCGGTTGCGTCTGAGGTCCGGCCCATGCGTCCCTCCCATGCGCTGAACGGCGTCCTGCTTCTGCTCATTCTGTGGCAGACAGGGACATGGCTGTTTGCGCCGCCGCGCTATATTCTGCCCTCGCCTGCCGATGTCGCCGCCGCTTTCCTGCGCCAGCCGGGTTTTCTGTTCGGACAGGCCATGGTGACGCTTGGCGAAATGGCCGTCGGGCTTGCGGCGGGCGTCACGGCCGGCATTCTCGTTGCGTTCATTATTGCCGCCATCCCGCGGCTTGGCCGCCTCGTCTGGCCGATGGTTCTGGTGTTGCAGGCTTTTCCGGTTTTCGTGCTGGCCCCAATCCTCGTCCTCTGGTTCGGCTTCGGCATGGCCTCGAAAGTGGTCATGACAGGGATCATCATCTTCTTTCCCGTCGCCTCCTCTTTCACCGATGGTCTCAACCGCACCGACCGTGCGATCCTCGATGCCGCCTCGCTGACGGAGGCGAGCCACTGGCAGATCCTCACCCGGCTGCGTGTGCCGCTGGCGCTTCCCTCGCTCATTTCCGGTCTGAGGGTCGCAGCACCGCTCGCCCCGCTTGGCGCCGTCATCGGCGAATGGGTGGGCGCCTCGGCCGGGCTCGGTTTCGTCATGATCCAGTCCAATGCCCGCATGCAGACCGACACCATGTTCGCCGCCATGGCCATTCTCGCCGTCATGGCGGTGCTGCTGCGGCTTGCCGTCGACCGGGCGACAGCCAATCTGGCCCCCTGGGCCAAAGAGACAGAACACCTCATTCCTTTCAAATATTTGCGGAGACTTTCAGCACCATGAAGCGAACTCTTCTTTCCCTCGTCGTCGCGGCAGCAAGCGTGCTTTCCCCCATGCAATCGCAGGCGGCCGACAAGCTGACCGTGTTGCTGGAATGGTTCGTGAACCCGGACCACGCGCCGATGGTGATCGCCAAGGAACGCGGGCTCTTTGCCGATGCGGGGCTGGAGGTCGAACTGGTTCCGCCGGCAGACCCATCCGCCGTGCCGCGCCTCGTTTCGGCAAAACAGGCCGATATCGGCGTCCACTACCAGCCGAACCTTTATCTCGACCACGATGCCGGTCTGCCGCTCGTCCGCTTCGGTACTCTGGTGGAAACGCCGCTCAACACCGTCACCGTTCTGGCCGATGGGCCAATCAAAAGCCTGAAGGACCTGAAGGGCAAGAAAATCGGCTTTTCCGTTTCCGGTTTTGAAGATGCCATGCTGAAGCGCATGCTGGAGAAGGACGGCCTGACGAAAGACGATGTGGAACTCGTCAACGTCAACTTTTCGCTCTCGCCTTCCCTGATCGCCGGCAAGGTGGACGCCACGCTTGGCGGCTTCCGCAATTTCGAACTGACGCAGATGAAGCTTGAGGGGCACGAGGGTCGCTCCTTCTTCCCAGAGGAACATGGCGTGCCTGCCTATGACGAGCTGATCTTTGTCAGCCATCGCGATCTTGCGAAGGACACCCGCCTGCCGCGTTTCCTCTCCGCCGTGGAACAGGCCGCGATCTTCATCACCAACCATCCGCAGGAATCCTGGCAGCTCTTCATCAAGGCCTATCCGAACCTTGACGATGCGCTGAACAAGCAGGCGTTTTTCGACACGTTGCCCCGTTTCGCCAAGCGTCCCGCCGCACTCGATCGCACCCGCTACACCCGCTTCGGCGAATTCATGCGGGACATGCAGCTGATCAAGCAGGCGCCGGCGGCGGACGACATCGCCGTGGAGCTGCAGTGACCATGGCAGACAGTTTTCCGACAGCGGCAAAGGCCGCCGAGATCCTCGAAAGTGTGAGGCAAGCGCGCCCGCGCGTGCATTGCCTGATGAACACCGTCGTGCAAAAATTCACCGCCGACGGCATCACCGTCGTCGGCGGCATTCCATCGATGACCACCTCGCTTGAGGAAATCGAGAGTTTCGTCGCCAAGGCGGATGCGCTTACCGTCAATCTCGGCACGCTGGATGCGGAACGGCGCAGGGTTATTCGGCTCGCGGTCGAGATCGCCAATGCATCGGCAAAACCCTGGATCGTCGACCCCGTCCATTGCGACTATTCGCCGTCGCGGCTGGAATTCGCACGCGAACTGATCGCGCTTTCACCCACTATCGTGCGCGGCAACCGCGCGGAGATGAGCCTGATTGGCGACGTGCCGGATGCGGTGCGGATCGAGACCGGGCCGGTCGATCATCTGCGCGATGCCACCCGGAGCGTCAGCATCGTCAACGGCCACCCGTGGATGGCGAAAGTGACGGGCACCGGTTGCCTCTCTGGCGGCGTCATCGCCGCCTTTATGGCGGTGGAAAAGGACGCGCTGACAGCTGCAGCCGCTGCACTCGCCGTCACCGGCGTTTCCGCCGAACTCGCCGCCATCAACGCAAAGGGTCCGGGCACATTCGAACCGGCGTTTCTGGATGCGCTTTCCGAAGTTTCCAGTGAGGAGATAACAAGACATGCAAGGATCGAGCATGAACAAGGTTGATTACCGCCTGAATGCGCTGGTCGATGCGAGCCTCGGCGATGTCGCGCCCCTGGCCGAGCTTGCTCTGGCGGCCGCGCTCAACGGCGCAACCATCCTGCAATATCGTGACAAGCATGGCTCGACTCGAGAAATGATCGAGAACGCGCGGGCCATCCACGAGGCTATCGCCGGCACCGGCGTGCCGCTCGTCATCAACGACCGGGTGGATGTGGCGCTCGCATCCGGTGCGGACGGGGTGCATCTTGGCGCAGACGACATGGATGCCAAAACCGCCAGACGTATTCTCGGCGAAAAGGCGATCATCGGCCTTACCGTCAAGAACCGGGCAGATGCCGAACGGGCTGCCTCCATGCCCGCAGACTACGCCTGCATCGGTGGCGTGTTCGAGACGGTTTCCAAGGTCAATCCGGACAAGCCGGTCGGTATCGATGGTTTTACGCTGCTGCGCGGCCTTTTGCGTGAGTGGCGACCGGAGATGCCGGTGGGCGCCATCGCCGGCATCGATCTTGCCCGTGTGCCACCCGTCGTCACCGCCGGTGCGGATGGCGTCGCGGTCATTTCCGCCATCTTCCGCGCGGGCGATATTGCCAGCGCAACCAAGGACTTCCGCGCGGCAGTCGACACGGCGCTGAAAGCGAGACAGCCATGACAGCGATTGCATTGACCATTGCCGGTTCCGACAGCGGCGGCGGCGCGGGTATCCAGGCCGACATCAAGACCTTCTCGGCGCTCGGCGCTTATGCCGCAAGCGTCATCACCGCCATCACCGCGCAGAACACCAGGGGCGTGACGGCGGTGGAGGATATTTCCGTCGCAAGCATCGTCGCGCAGATGGATGCGGTTTTTTCCGATCTTGCCGTCAATGCGGTAAAAATCGGCATGGTATCGCGGATCGAAACCATCGCCGCCATCGCGGCGCGGCTTCGGCAGCAGCCCCAACCGGTGGTGCTCGATCCGGTCATGGTGGCAACATCAGGCGACCGGCTGCTGCATGAGGACGCCATCGAGACGTTGCGTCGCGACCTCCTGCCGCTCGCCGCCATCGTCACGCCGAACCTGCCAGAGGCAGCGTTGCTGACAGGCACGCCGCTGGCAACCACGCAGAGCGAAATCACCCGTCAGGCAGAAAAGATCCTGACGGCGGGCGCGAAAGCCGTGCTCATCAAGGGCGGCCATGGCGATGGGCCTGAGAGTACGGATTATCTGTTCGCAAGCGGCACGATGCAGGCGCTTTCCGCGACACGGGTGGCCACGAAAAACGACCACGGCACCGGCTGCACGCTGGCGGCGGCGATTACCGCCTATCTCGCCATGGGCTATGAGTTGGCGGAAGCGGTGGGGCTGGCGAAGGACTACCTGAATGGGGCGCTTGATGCTGGCCGGGGGCTTGCCGTTGGTCAGGGACGGGGGCCGGTGCATCATTTTTATAAGTGGTGGGGGTGAGGGAATTGGTGGGCATGGAGTGCGCAACCACCCCCCTCTGTCCTGCCGGACATCTCCCCCTCAAGGGGGGAGATTGACAAGCGGCTTGCTTACCGCATTCAGTAAACCACTGTATCGATAGTGAAACGGTTGCGAGGAAACGGGCGGTCGCCCCACCCGATCTCCCCCCTTGAGGGGGAGATCTCCGGCAGGACAGAGGGGGGTAAGCCCCACCCTCCACGCTACCGCGCCTTCGGCGTCGCCAGCACATTCCGGATCGCAAAACTCGAATGAATCCGCGAAACACCCGGCAGCTTCGATAAAATCTCCTTGTGAATACGCTCGAAATCCCCCGCACTTTCCGCCTCGCAACGCAGGAAATAATCCGATCCGCCTGTCATCAGGTAACATTCGCGGATTTCCGGATAACGCCGCACCGCGTTTTCAAAACGGTTGAGAAAATCCTCCGTCTGGCGATCGAGCGTGATCTGCACGATGACCGAGATCACCTCGCCGCCCGCAAGGCCGCTGGTGAGCGCCGTATAACCCCTGATGATACCTTCCCGCTCCAGAATATCGACCCGGCGAAGGCAGGCGGAGGCCGAAAGGCCGACCTCTGCGGCGAGTTTCGCATTGCTGATGCGGGCATTGAGCCTGAGCAGGCGGATGATATGGCGGTCGGTCGCATCGAGTGACGACATAGAAAATTCCAATACGACAAGGAAAGTTGCGTAGAGTGGAATTTCATCGCATGTTCTTCGAACAATAGCCAAGAAATTCGATAATCGTTGCAATACTCTCATATGATAAGAATGAGGGTGAACGACCATGGACATGCAGATCAGCCGCCAGCAGGCAGCCGGTGGTGCAAGCGGCCATCTGACCATCGATCTCGGCGCATTGCGCGACAATTACCTGACCCTTGCGGCAATGGCCCCCACAGCCCAGACGGCAGCGGTCGTCAAGGCTGACGCCTACGGCCTCGGTGCCGATATCGTCTCACAGACCCTGTTCGATGCAGGTTGCCGCAATTTCTTCGTCGCTCACATTGATGAAGCGCTGGCGCTCCGGCTGCGTCTTTCAGCGGAAGCGCGGATTTTCGTCCTCAACGGGCTTCAGCCCGGCAACGAGACCTCCTGCGCCGCCATGGCCGTCACTCCGGTTTTGAATTCACTGGAACAGATCGCACAATGGGCGGCCCATGCCAAAAAGCTCGGCAAGCCGCTGCCCGCCGCGGTGCAGATCGATACCGGCATGTGCCGTCTCGGCCTCTCTCCCGAAGAGCTTGAAGTCCTCGCCTCCCGGCCGCAGCTGCTGGAGGGTATCGACATCGCCTTCGTGATGAGCCACCTCGCCTGCGCTGATGAGCCGGATCACCTCTCCAATGCTGCGCAGCTTTCCGTGATGCGAAAAGCCGCTGTCGCCTTTCCTGATGCCCCTGTCTGCTTTTCCAATTCCGGCGGCATCTTTCTCGGCAATGATTACCACAACCACCTGCTGCGCCCCGGCATCGCGCTTTATGGCGGCGCGCCCTCCATTGCCCGTCCCAACCCGATGAAGCCGGTCGTCCGTCTGGATCTCGCCGTCGTCCAGACCCGCACGGTGCCCGCAGGTTCGCTGGTCGGTTACGGCGGTTCCTTCGAAACAGCCGGCCCGACGCGCCTTGCGACGATCGCCGCCGGTTACGCTGACGGGCTGCCGCGTTCGCTCAGCAATCGCGGCGCGGCGTGGTATAACGGCGTACGCCTGCCGATTGCGGGACGCGTTTCGATGGACAGCATCATTCTCGACATATCCGCCCTGCCCGAGGGAACATTGACCCAGGGCAGTCTCGTGCAGATGATCGGGCCCGAGCAGACGCTGGAAGACATTGCCGAGGATGCGGGCACGATCGCCTATGAAATCCTGACCGGGCTCGGACGCCGTTACCGCCGCACCTATATTCAGCCGGGCGAAACCCCGGCAGTCGCTTCAACATCTGTCAGCCATAAGTGAGACGATCATGAACGTCACTATCCTCGGAGCCGGCGTCGTCGGCGTGACCTCCGCCTGGTATCTGGCCAAAGCCGGACACAAGGTCACGGTGATCGACCGCCAGCCGGCTGCAGCGCTGGAAACCAGCTTTGCCAATGCGGGCGAAGTTTCCCCCGGCTATTCCTCACCGTGGGCCGCACCAGGCATCCCGATGAAGGCGATGAAATGGCTGTTCATGAAACATGCCCCGCTCATCATTCGCCCGACGGCCGATCCGGCCGCATGGCGCTGGATGAGCCAGATGCTGCGCAATTGCACTTCGGCGCGTTATGCCACCAACAAGAGCCGCATGGTGCGTGTGGCCGAATATAGTCGCGATTGCCTGATGGCGCTGCGCGAAGAGACCGGCATAGAATACGACCAGCGCATGCAGGGCACTCTGGAGGTATTCCGCACCCAGAAGCAGTTCGATGCCATTGGCAAGGACGTGGACGTGCTGACGGCGGGCGGCGTGCCCTTTGAAATTCTCGACCGCGACGGCTGCGCCGCCATCGAACCCGGCCTTTCCCCTTCGAAGGAAAAGATTGTCGGCGGCCTGCGCCTGCCCGGCGACGAGACCGGCGACTGCTTCATGTTCACCACCGAACTTGCGCGTATGGCCGAAGAGGCGGGAGTCACCTTCATCTACGATACCGGCATCATGCGCCCCATTGTCGAGGCAGGCCGCATCAAGGCCGTGGAGACCACCAAGGGGCGGGTGGAAGCGGATATTTTCGTCGCCGCCTTGGGCAGCTATTCTCCGCAATTCGTGCGCCAGCTCGGCCTTGATCTGCCGGTCTATCCGGTCAAGGGCTATTCCATCACGGTTCCGGTGGTGAAAGAAGAACGTGCGCCTGTCTCCACCGTCATGGACGAGGCCTACAAAGTTGCCATCACCCGGCTCGGCTCACGCATCCGCGTTGGCGGCATGGCGGAGATTGCCGGTTTCAGCAAGGACTTGCCGGAAGCGAGAAAAGAAACGCTGACCCACTCCGTGGAAGACCTGTTCGGCGGCGCGGGTGACCAGACCCAGGCGAAATTCTGGTGCGGTCTGCGCCCGATGACGCCGGATGGCACGCCTGTGATCGGCGCCACCCGCTACAGCAATCTTTATCTCAACACCGGCCACGGCACGCTTGGCTGGACCATGTCCTGCGGCTCGGCCCGTGTGCTTGCCGATCTCATCAGCGGAAACAAGCCGGAGATCGACACGCACGATCTGGCTCTTAGCCGTTACGCGGCTTAGTCCGAAGGATAAATTTCCGTCACCCTCGCCCTTGGGGCGAGGGTTCACCAGACTGGGCGGGTCGCACAATTATCCTAAAGCGCCAGTGCATCCTTCAGCGCCAGACCTTCCTTCATGCGAAGGTCGAGATCGGCTTCGATGTGATCGAGATGCTGCAGCATCAGCGCCCGGGCCTTTGCCGCATCCTTCGCCTCCAATGCATCGAGCAGGTCGGCATGATCGTTGTGGCCACAGCTTGAAACGCCCGAGCGCCCGTAGAGCGCAATAACCAGCGACGAGCGGGCAACCAGTTCGTCCATGAATTTCTCGAGGATGGCATTGCCGGCAAGCGAGGCCAGCATCAGGTGAAAATCGCCTGATGCCTTGATTTCCGCGCGTCTGGCGTTCGGGCCGCGCTCATGCTGGTGGCGGCTCTCCTGAACAAGATGCTCTCTCAGCTGCTTGACCGCCGCAGGCGTAATCTTGTCGATTGCGGCGTCCAGAACGCCGGGCTCGATCAGCCGGCGCGAAGCAAAAACCTGCCGTGCTTCGTCCGGTGTGGGATTGGAGACAAAAGCGCCGCGGTTGCGCTCGGCCTTGACCAGCCCTTCGTAAGCCAGCATCTGAAGAGCCGCCCGCACCACCGTGCGGCTGACATCGAACAGCGTTCCCACTTCCGATTCCGACAGTTTCGTTCCCGGTGCAAGCCGTCTGTCGACAATCGCATCGCGCAACGTATCTCGAATAGCCTGGGCACGATCTTCGTGGGATGAATCGGAATTGACGGTTATATGGGCAAGGCTCATGGACGTGTCCTGTTTGAACTTGAGTTCTAGCGCGAAGCGCGGCCTGCGCAAACAGGAATTGCGAGCTGCCGCCAGCCCGCCACAATTCATTCAGCGCCCGTTCAGCAGGGGGGCTATATTTCTTTAACCATCGAATTTGCAACTGGCAGCGCCCTGCCATCCGGATGGAAGAAGACCATGTCGTCCTTTGCAGCTAAAACCGTTCTGGCTATCGCCGTCGCCGCCGCCACCATCGTGCCCTTCAACAGTGCATCCGCTGATGACTGGGGCCGCCGCGACCGTCGCGATGCCGCCATTCTGGGTGGCGTGCTTGGCCTTGCCGCCGGTGTCGCCGTCGGTTCCGCCCTCTCCCGCCCGGCACCGGTGGACGACGAGCGCGTCTACATAGATGAGCCGCCGCGCCGTTATCAGGCCTATGAGCCAAGCTATGTCTACGAAGAGCCGGACTACCGTTATTACCGTGCAGCGCCGCAGCCGGTTTACCGCCCGGCACCCGTTTACCGCGCCCAGCCGGTCTACGACAGCCGCCCGGTCTATAACCAGCGCCAGACCTATCGCACCATCGAGCCGTGGACCAACGCCTGGTACGACTATTGCTCGCAGCGTTACAGAAGCTTCAACACCCGCACTGGCACTTACACGGATTATGACGGTCAGCGTCATTTCTGCGTAGCGGGCTGATCGGGAAAGCGGGTGCCGGCAGAAGCAACAGCCGAAAGCCTTCAGCGCAAATGCTGGCAACGCGCTAGAATTTCTTCTCCGTCATCCTCGCCCCTGAGGCGAAGATCCACACTTCCGAGCGCCGATGGATCCTCGCCTCAGGGGCGAGGATGACGCCTAGTTTGGGGAAGCGCAGCTCAAAGCGTCACGGCTCTTTTCACGCCCCACCGTTCTTCACATAATCCGCCCGGTTGATGCCGTGGCGTTGCAGCTTGTCGTAAAAGGTCTTGCGGGCAATGCCGAGCGTCGCGATACTTTCCGCTACATCGCCGTTCGACTGCACCAGTGTTTCGCGAATGATCTGCGCCTCGATCTCGTCCATCCGCTCCGGGAGAGTGCCGGAAGCCAGAGTGGTCGATTGCGAAACAGGCGTGGCGGCCGCTTCCGTCTCCAGACCCAGCACCACCCTTTCAGCGAAATGCCCGAGTTCACGCACATTGCCCGGCCAGTCATGGTCGTTAAGACGACGGGAAATGCCGGCACTGATCTGCGGCACCGGCATGTTGAAACGGTTGGCGGCCTTGGTGACGAAGTGAGAAAACAAGAGCGGAATATCCGCCTTGCGTTCACGCAGCGGCGGAATGGACAGCGTCACCACATTCAGCCTGTAATAGAGGTCCTCGCGAAACGTGCCGCGTTCGGCCGGATCGCCAAGATCGACCTTGGCCGCCGCCACCACACGAATATCGACCGGCCGCTCCTCGTTGGAACCAAGCGGGGAGACCTCGCGCATTTCCAGAACGCGCAGCATCTTCACCTGCACGGCAAGCGGCATGCTTTCGATCTCGTCCAGAAACAGCGTGCCGCCGCTGGAATGTTCGATGCGGCCCACGCGCTTTTTCTGTGCGCCGGTGAAAGCCCCCGGCTCATGGCCGAACAGCTCGCTTTCAATTACCGTTTCCGGCAGCGCCCCACAATTCAGCGCCACGAAATTGCCCTTGGCGCGCTTCTTGCTCCAGCGATGAAGCGCCGTTGCCACCACTTCCTTGCCGCTGCCCGTCTCGCCCGCCACCAGCACATCCACATCCGTATCGGCAATGTGCCGAAGCGTGGTGCGCAGGCGCTCCATGGCGGGCGTCTGGCCGATCAGCGGCAGATCGTCTTCCGCCTGCCCCGCCGCCCGGCGAAGCGCACGATTTTCCAGCACGAGACGGCGCTTTTCCAGCGCCCGGCGGGCGCTCTCCACCATGCGTTCGGCGGGAAAAGGCTTTGCGATGAAATCATAGGCGCCATTGTGAAGCGCATCGACCGCCATCGGCACATCGCCGTGGCCGGTGATGAGAATGACCGGAAGATCGGCATCGATCTTGCGGACATGGTCGAAAAATTCGAGCCCGGTCATGCCGGGCATGCGCACATCGGTGATGACGACGCCATCGAAATCCTCGTTCAGCGCCGCCAGCGCCTGCTCGGCACGGGAAAAGGAGGTGACCGGCAGTCCGTCGAGTTCCAGCGTCTGCACCATCGCCTTGCGTAGCTGGGAGTCGTCATCCACCAGGAATATGGTTCCATCCACCGTCATGTCATGCTCGCTTCAGATATACGGAAAAACACGTGCCCGCCGCGCCGCTCGCCACCTCGATACGCCCGCCATAGTCGGAGGCGATATCGTTGGAGATGACGAGGCCAAGGCCAAGGCCGCTTTCCTTGGAAGTATTGAAGGGTGAAAAAAGCTGGGCGCGGATCGCTTCGGGAATGCCCGTGCCATTGTCGCTGACCGAGAGCACGACCATGTCACCTTCGTCGCGCACACGCACTTCGACACGGGCCGCCTCAATCGCTTCAGTGGCTTCCAGCGCGTTTTGCAGAAGATTGATGAGGATCTGCTCGAGCCGGATGCGGCTGCCGAGCACCTTCAGGTCCTGATCCGGCAATACGATATTCAGCGCATCCATCTGGCCGGAAAAACGGCTGCGCAACAGCATGACCGCACCTTCAATGACCAGTCTGACACTGACAGGCTCAGCAGCGGTGCGACCCTT
Organism: Rhizobium sp. X9; assembly: GCF_018873185.1. NCBI lineage: Bacteria > Pseudomonadati > Pseudomonadota > Alphaproteobacteria > Hyphomicrobiales > Rhizobiaceae > Rhizobium > Rhizobium sp. X9. The sequence continues at coordinate 430,988 of NZ_CP071312.1, forward strand.
GCGGGCCAGTATTTTCAGGTCGCCGGTAATCGTGCCGATGCGCTCGGTCAGCGCCGCGATGTTTTCGAGGTTTTCGGTGGCCTCCGACATGCGGTCACGTTTGAGCAGGGTGCGGGCATTGTCGGCAAAGGCGCGGATTGTCGCCACCGGCTGGTTGATCTCATGCGCCACGCCCGCCGCCACCTGCCCCAGAATGGAAAGGCGGTTGGCCTGCACCAACTCGTGCTGCACGTTGCGCAACTCACCCGTGGTCTTTTCGTGCAGGGCGATTTCGGCCTGCAGATGGTCGCGGGTCTTCGTCAGGTCGCGGGTCCGCTCCTGCACCTTCATTTCCAGCTCGGTGCGGGCACGCTGCTCCTCTTCCTTTTCCTTGAGCGCCTTGTGCCTGCGCCACAGCCACAGAGCCGAAAGCGCCATCAACGGCATCAGCGTCGCCAACGCCACCACCCTGCCCTCGCGAATGGCGGCGTTCAGCGCCGGCGCTACCGGTTGCAGATAATGCAGGGTCCAGGACGTCGTCGGCACCGGCGTTTCCAGCCGCAGATAATCGCCGCGCTCGCGGCCGGGTTCGTCAACGTGGATGAGTGGTGTTCCATCCTGCGGCGACCGGCCCGCCCGGAATGGCAATAATGAAAGCGCCTCATTGCCAAATTGCAGGCTCTCGGAAATGGTTTTCCGCTGCGCCTCGTCAATGGGTGTGACGGTCTTGAAGCGCCATTCCGGCACGCTCGTCATCAGCACCACGCCGTTCCTGTCGACCACATAGACCGGCTTGCCGCCGATATTCCAATCCGCTTCCAGCCGGTTGAACTCAACCTTGGCGATGACGACGCCGAGCGGCCGCCCATCCGCGGCATCGATGCGGCGGGAGATGTAAAGACCCGGCCGGCGGCTGACATTGCCAAGCGCATAATGTTCGGACATGCCGGTCTTCATCGCTGCCTGAAAATATTCCCGGAATGCATAATTGGAGCCCACGAAACTATCGGCCTGCCGCCAGTTGCTGGAGGCGATGGTCAATCCGGTCGGTCCGGTCACATAGATTACCGAGGATTGCGTGCCCTCGATCAGCCCTTCCAGCTTACGGTTCAGCCGGTCGAGGGCGGCGGCGCCACCACCGTCCAGCGCTGTTGCAAGATCAGGATCACCCGACAGCACCAGCGGAATGGCGCGCGGCCTCTCCAGCGCGACATTCAGAAGCGCAATCTTCAGTTCCGCATCGGTGGAAGCCTCGGACGCGGCGGTGCGCATTGCCTGGTTTCGCGCAAACTCATCGGCCACCAGCAAAATACCCAGACTGACGAGCAGCCACAGGCCGGCCAGCGCCAGCCATTGCGCTCGCCGTTTCGCCTGGGAATGAGGTGCCGGATCTTGATAGCTCATGCACTAATTGTGCGGATTTACACACAGACCGCAAGGGATTTTGTCCGGAATTCCACACAAATGGCTGTGAGCCGGGGAAGCATCAATAAAAAGTACTTTTCAAATCAGTCAGTTACGCCAAATAAGCAAGTCTGGCATGCGTATTGCACATGACTCCTCAATCGGCGCGAAGCCGTCAACGTCACGGCGAACCCGGGAGGCCAATAAAGGCAGGGTGAGGCCGAGGAGGAAAAAACATGATCGATACGACAGCCGTGGCCGCGGGCCACGCCAAACTGCCATTTTACAAGCACCTGTATTTCCAGGTTCTGGTGGCCATCATCGCCGGTATCGCGCTCGGCCATTTCTATCCGACCTTCGGAGAACAGCTGAAGCCGCTTGGTGATGGCTTCATTCGCCTCGTCAAGATGATCATCGCCCCCGTCATCTTCCTCACCGTCGCAACCGGCATTGCCGGCATGAACGACATGAAGAAGGTCGGACGCGTGGCCGGCAAGGCCATGATCTACTTCCTGGTCTTCTCCACGCTCGCGCTCATTGTCGGCCTCATCGTCGCCAACACCGTGCAGCCGGGCGCCGGCATGAACATCGATCCTTCTACGCTGGACGCCAAGGCCGTCGCCACTTACGCCGACAAGGCCCATGAGCAGACCATCACCGGCTTCCTGATGAACATCATCCCGACAACCATTGTCGGCGCTTTCGCCAGCGGTGACATTCTGCAGGTGCTGTTCTTCTCGGTTCTGTTCGGCATCGCGCTCGGCATCGTTGGTGAAAAGGGCAAGCCCGTCACCGATTTCATGCATGCCCTGATGTATCCGATCTTCAAGCTGGTCGCGATCCTGATGAAGGCCGCCCCCATCGGTGCTTTCGGCGCCATGGCGTTTACCATCGGCAAATACGGCATCTCGTCCGTCACCAACCTCGCCATGCTGATCGGCACATTCTACGTCACGTCCTTCCTGTTCGTGTTCGTGGTTCTTGGCGCCGTCTGCCGTTATAACGGCTTCTCCATCGTCGCGCTGATCCGCTACATCAAGGAAGAACTGCTTCTGGTTCTCGGCACCTCGTCTTCCGAAGCCGCCCTGCCGGGCCTGATGAGCAAGATGGAAAAGGCGGGCTGCAAGCGCTCCGTCGTCGGTCTCGTCATCCCCACCGGTTATTCCTTCAACCTTGACGGCACCAACATCTACATGACGCTGGCGGCCCTCTTCATCGCGCAGGCGACCGGCATCCACCTGTCCTTTGGCGAACAGATCCTGCTGCTGCTCGTGGCCATGCTCTCCTCCAAGGGTGCTGCCGGTATCACCGGCGCGGGCTTCATCACGCTGGCTGCCACGCTCTCCGTCGTGCCTTCCGTTCCAGTCGCCGGCATGGCGCTGATCCTCGGCATCGACCGCTTCATGTCGGAATGCCGCGCCCTCACCAACTTCGTCGGCAATGCGGTCGCCACCATCGTTGTTGCCCGCTGGGAAGGTGAACTGGACCAGGACCAGCTCGCCCGCGTCCTGAGCGGCAAGGAAGAATTCACCGGCATCGCCGATGTGGATCAGCTTCCGGCTTCGGTTCAGCCCGCCGAATAATACGACCTCCCAAGGTCCGGCCTGTCCCGGTTTGTCCGGGCAGGCTCTCGCATGAAGGCCGGCGCATCGGGATCGATGTTCCGGCCTTTCATCGTTCAAAACCACCTGCGTACCGAAAACGGTTTTTATAAGCTTTCCGATGTTGTAGAGCCGAATAGGAAGAACGAATGCGAAGAACGGAGTAGGCCCATATGAAGAACCTGTTTCTGGCCTGGCAATTCTGGGCACTGCTATCGGCGGCTTTCGCTGCATTGACCGCGATTTTCGCGAAGATCGGCATCGAAAACGTCAATTCCGATTTCGCCACCTTCATCCGCACTATCGTCATCCTCGCCGCTGCCGGCCTGATGGTTTATGTCACAGGCAACTGGCAGCAGCCCTCCACCATTTCGGGGCGGACCTGGATCTTTCTCGTGCTTTCCGGTCTGGCAACCGGCGCCTCGTGGATATGTTACTTCCGGGCGCTGAAAATCGGCGATGCCGCCCGTGTCGCCCCCATCGACAAGCTCAGCGTCGTGTTCGTCGCCGTCTTCGCGGTTTTGTTTCTGGGGGAAAAGCTGTCGCTGCCTAACTGGCTGGGCGTGGTGCTGATCGCGTGCGGCGCGGTGCTTGTGGCATACCGGGGATAAGGTGAGCTAGCAGCGAATCTCCCGGCCGGACGAACCGGCCGGGACATTCGCAAAGTCATCAGGCGCGTGCCGCCGCAGCCTTGTCCAGACCACGCTTCACACCGGCAAACAGGTCGTCAAGCTGCTCGGCGGTGATGATCAGCGGCGGGCAGAAGCAGATGGATTCGCCGATCGGACGGGTGATAACGCCCTCGTCCTCAATGGCAGCGGCGATGGCAAGCGTTGCGTCGCCCGGCTTTGTGCCTTCCCATGGCTTTATCTCCAGCGCGCCGAGAAGGCCGACACCGCGCGAGGAGTGTACCAGCGGGTGATCGGCAAGCGCCTTCAGATGATCGAGGAACCTGCCCTCAAGCCGGGCGACATTGCCGACCAGATCGCGCTCCTGAATGATCTTCAGGTTCTCCAGGCCCACGGCCGTCGCAACCGGGTGGCCGGAGGCGGTATAACCATGGCCGAAGGAGCCGATGCGGTCGGACTCGTCGGCGATCGGCTGGTAAAAATCGTCACTCATGATGATCGCCGAAAGCGGCATGTAGGATGAGGATATCTGCTTGGAAACCACCAGAACATCCGGCTTGATCCCATAGGTCTCGCAGGCGAACATCTTGCCCGTGCGGCCGAAACCGCAGATCACCTCGTCTACGACAAGCAGAATGTCGTATTTCTTCAGGATTGCCTGTACGCCTTTCCAATAACCTTCAGGCGGCAGAAGAACCCCGCCCGCACCCATCACCGGCTCACCCCAGAAGGCGGCGACGGTTTCGGGGCCTTCGCTGAGGATCAGGTCCTCAAGTTCCTTCAGGATGCGTGCGGTGAAATCCGCCTCGCTTTCGCCGTCCCTGCCGAAATGCACATAGGAAGGGCAGGCGGTATGCAGCATGCGGTCCAGCGGCAGGTCGAAGCTTTCATGGTTGCGCGGCAGGCCGGTGATCGATGCGGAAGCAATCGTCACGCCATGATAGCCCTTGATGCGGCCAATGATCTTCTTCTTCTCCTTTTTGCCAAGCGCATTGGAGCGATACCACACCATCTTGGCGACAAGATCGTTGGCCTCAGACCCCGAAGAGGTGAAGTGCACCTTCGACATCGGCACCGGCGAAAGCTCGATCAGCAACTCGGCAAGATCGACGGACGGGCCATGCGTCTTGTAGGAGAAGGTGTGATAATAGGGCAGCTTCTGCATCTGCTTCGTCGCTGCGTCCACCAGCCGCTGTTCACCGAAGCCAAGCGCCACCGACCATAACCCCGCCATCGCCTCGATATAGCGCTTGCCGCTGCTATCGGTCACGTAGATGCCTTCGCCGCTTTCGATCACCAGACCGCCGGTCTTCTCGAATTTGCGCAGATTGACGTTCGGATGCATCTGGTAGGCGATATCGCGTGCCTCGACGGAATTTGGCAGGATGGTCATGGATAAAGGCTCCGTTTCGGTTGGATGGGCTGAAGCGTCAGACGTGCTGGCCGCCATTGATGAGAATTTCCGCGCCGTTGATGTAGCTCGACTGCTCCGAGCACAGGAAATAGATGGTCTGCGCCACCTCCGCCGTGGTGCCGAGCCGCCCGAGCGGCACCTGCGCCTCCACCAGTTCGGCGGTTCCAGGGGAAAGGATGGCGGTGTTGATTTCGCCGGGCGCAATGGCGTTGGCGCGCACGCCGCGCGGGCCGAATTCATGCGCCAGCTCCCGCGTCAGCGCCGCAAGCGCTGCCTTCGATGTCGCATAGGCGACCCCTGCAAAAGGGTGCACCCGTGAACCGACAATGGATGTGACGTTGACGATACAGCCTTTGGCCGCTTCCAGTTCCGGCAAAAGTGCGCGGGCAAGCAGCGCCGTGGAGACGAGATTGACGTTGAGCACCCGTGTCCACATCTCGGCCGTGGTATCTGCAACGCCGAGACGGCTGCCGCCTTCGCCCTTCGGCGAGATACCGGCATTGTTGACGAGAGCGGCAAGCTTTCCTTCCGGCAGGCGCGAGCGCACTTCGTCGGCGAGGTTATCGATGCGGGACAGGTCCTCGAGATCGGCCTGGATGTGGCTCTCCCGTGCCGAAGGCCAGCGGCATTCCTCCGAAAAGGGTTGCCGCGACACGGTGAGAATTCTCCAGCCCTTCTCCTGAAACAGCTTGACCGTGGCATGCCCTATTCCGCGGCTCGCGCCGGTCAGAAGCATATAAGGAACAGCCATATGAGAACTCCCGTGCCATGTGCACCGTTGAGCCGATCGCACATTCGACCCGCATGTTAGAGTGCTGCCACCGGCTGACAAGGGCTTTTTTGTCGCGGCCGGGTGATGGCGGAAAAGGCCACGGGCTAATCCCATTTGATGCAGGCCTTTCACCCGAAGGGAATATTTGAAGCCAGCCATTTGCCCATAAAATGAAACCTCCCGAATCTGTGATCTGTATTGGGAGGGGGCAAGAATGCGTATCGACATCATCGACACCGACGCCGGCTTCGAGGCGATCCGGCCAAACTGGGAAGCGGTGTTCATGGCCGATCCCCATTCCCGTCATTTCCTGTCCTGGGGCTGGCTGCGGGATTACATGCCGCGCCGCAAGCGCTGGTTCATTCTGGCGCTCAGGGAACGCCCCGAAGGCTCGCCCTATGTGGCGTTTTTTCCGCTGCGCATCGTCACTGAACCGGACAAGAAAACCGGCCGCTTCCACGACAGCATCGTCATGGCCGGCAATGCGGCGGCGGACTACACCGGCTTCATTACCCTGCCGGAATATGAAAATCACGCGGTTGCCGGTTTCTGTTCGTTTATTCGGCAGCAGAACTGGACCGAACTCAAGCTCGACTATCTCTCCGGCCCGCCGGAGCGGCGCGATGCGATGATCCGCGCACTTCAGGGGCCACTCGTCATGTTCCGCGACAACATGCCGACCAACCCCTACAACATCAACAATTGCATCTGCCCGGTCGTGGCCTTGCCGGATACCTTCGACGGCTATCTCGACAGCCACATGAGCAGCCAGACACGTCAGAAGCTGCGGCGTTTCATGAGGAAGGTGGAAGGCGGTGACGAATATCGCATCACTTTCGCGACGCGCGAAACGATCAAGCGGGACATGGATATCCTGTTCGATTTCTGGCGCATCCGCTGGGCGCCCCACAAGGGCAAGGAGCGCACGGAACTCCTGATCGGCGCGACGCGGCAAATGCTGATGGATGTCTATATTCGCGGCGATCTGGAAGTACCGGTCCTCTGGTTCGGAGACCAGCCGCTCGGGGCGCTCGCCAACATCATCGACCGGCAGAAAATGTCGGTGCTGTTCTACATCACCGGCCGCGACGAGAACTGGAAGACCCCTTCACCCGGCCTCGTGCTGCACGGGCACTGCATTCGCAGGGCGATCGAGCAGGGTTTCAAGACCTATGATTTCCTGCGCGGCAACGAGCCATATAAATATTTCTTCGGACCGGAGGAGCACAAGCTCAGCTGCACGCTGTTCCGCACCCGCTCCGGCGACAATCTCGGCGGCACGCTCCACCCGCGCAGCATACGCTTCGTCTATCAGGAGGGCCTCAAGCTTTACAAGATGGGCAAGAAGGCGGCCGCCAATATCGCCTTTTCCCAGGTGCTGGCGGCAGCACCCGACCATCTCGGCGCGCAATTCGGGCTGGCCAATCTGACATTCGACCGGGGCGAATTTCGGGAAGCGGAAATCGCCTTCCTCGGGCTTCTCGGCAGCGGTCAGGACCCGGTTCTCCTGTGGCTGCGCATCGGCGAGGCCCGGCTGGCGCAGCAACAATATAATGAAGCCTCCGAGGCCTTCCGTCAGGTGACCAATCGCGCTCCCTTCCACCGCGAGGCGCTCTATAAATGCGCCGTCGCCCTCATTGCCGCCGAAAGAACGGTGGAAGGTGCGGAAATCCTCGACAGGCTGCAGCATTATCATTCGGACGACGCCGCCCATCTGGAATATGCCGAAAAGGCGCGCACGGCACTTGCCCGGCTGGACCTGCCGAAGGCGAAGGTTCCGGTTCCGGCCGATGTCATCACGCTGGTAGCCAAGCCGAAAACAACGGGCAAACGCTGGCACCCGCCAAAGGTTTTGCATTGAAGACAATGATCTGTAAGTTGCGGCAGGAAACCCCGGCCGGACGACTTGCAAGGATTTTATATGTTTCTGACCAACAGGGATATGCTCGACCTCATTGAGCTGCGTCACGATCTGCACCGTCATCCGGAAATTTCCGGCGAAGAGAAGGAAACCGCGCGGCGCATCCGCAATTTCCTTGAGCAGGCAAAACCGGACCGGATTGTTGCCGATCTCGGCGGTCATGGCGTGGCAGCGGTCTATGACAGCGGAAAAAGCGGTCCGGCGATCCTGATCCGCTCGGAACTCGACGCTCTGCCCATCCAGGAAAAGAGCGAGGCCGAATATCGCTCAAGCGTCGACGGCAAGGGCCATCTTTGCGGCCATGACGGCCATTCGACCATTCTGACGGCGCTGGCGCTTGGCCTTTCCAGACAGCGTCCGCAGACCGGCAGCGTCATCCTTCTCTACCAGCCGGCGGAAGAAACCGGTGCAGGTGCGGCCGCCGTCATCGCCGATCCGCGCTTTGAGGAGATAAAGCCGGACTATTCCTTCTCGCTGCACAATCTTCCCGGCCTGCCATTCGGCCATGTCAGCGTGGTGGAAGGGCCGGTCAACTGCGCCTCGCGCGGCATTAAAATCCGCCTGTCCGGCAAGACCGCGCATGCTTCCTCCCCGGAGCACGGCGTCTCCCCCATGCGGGCGATATCAGAACTGATGCCTGCCCTGACCGATCTCGGCTCCGGCCTTCCCCCGCAGCCCGATTTTTCCATGGTGACGATCACCCATGCCACGATGGGTGAAGCCGCCTTCGGCATTTCTCCGGCGGATGCGGAAATCTGGGCGACGCTCAGGACACTGACTGACGACCGGATGGAGAAGCTCTGCGCGGATGCGGAATTGCTGGCGAAAAAGGTCGCGCACGAACGGAATCTGAGCCTCGACATCACCTACGACGATATTTTCCTGCATTGCGAGAATGCACCGGAAGCCGTCGCCCATATCCTGCAGGCGCTGACCGAGGAGAAGATTTCCAGTAGTTCGGAAGGCCTGCCCATGCGGGCCTCTGAGGATTTCGGCCGCTTCCGAGCCGTCTCATCATCGGCCATGTTCTTTTTGGGCGCAGGCAGGGATTACCCCAACCTGCACAATCCCGACTATGACTTTCCGGACGGGCTGATCGACATCGGCGCACGCATCTTCATGCGCATCATCCGCAACCTTACAGACGCGACATAAGCGGCGACCACTCTTTGGCAACCGCCATCAGCCGCCGCCCTGCGGCCCATTGCTTGGCCGGGCGGCGCGAACCGCAGCCAGCCCCTTGATGCCCTCCTTATCGCCAATGGACGTCAGGCTTTCGAAAATCTGCGCTGCATCGGCGTAGCGGCGCATGGCGAGATAGGAATAACCGCGCAGCACCATAAGATCGGTGCGCTCATCGGCAAGCCGTGCCCGCTGATCGAGCAGGAGAAGCGTTTCCGCATAACGTTTCGACTGGAAGGCTGAGACCGCCCTGTCAGCCAGGATCGAGACCTGCAATTCCGTCGCCCGTGGACGCTCCATCTGGGATTTCGTTGCCGAAACGGCGGCATGGTCCGTCAGTCCCATGCGCAGATAGGCAAGGCTCTGGCCATAGGCCGCATCGCTTTTCACAGTCGACTGTCCGCTGGCAATGGCGGATTCGAAGGCCTTCAGGGCTTCCGCCGGCCGGTTCGTTTCCATCAGGCACCAGCCGAGATCGAGCGCCTGCTGCGCCGGCAGACGCTGCGGATCAGGATAGACGGCGCAGGAGCGCGGACGTGACGCGGCGCTGCTCGACCTCTGCGTCTGCGAAGGCAGGCGCGCCTGCTTGCGCGAGGGTTCGGGAGCGGGCTGCTGCACGACCGGCTGGCTGTAAGCCACCGCCGTCTCTGCGGTCTGCGGCGCATAGGGCGCAGGTGCTGTTGACGGAGAAGCTGAGGCGGGAGGCGGCGCGGCAACGGGCGTCATCGCCTGTCTCGACTGGTCCACCATGCGTGCCGTTCCGACATCGGCGATGCGCTGCGACCGGCTTGCCCATTGCTGCTGGATGGCACGCAGACCGGCGAGATTGCGCAGATTATGATAGCTGACCGCCATGCCATAGGCAGAGGGCTCATCATCCGCTTTCCAGCCAAGCGCCGTGCCGAACCATTGCAAGGCGAGCGGCGTCTGCCGGAAGGCAAGCGAATACCAGCCGAATTGCTGCGCGGTCGCGGCATCCTTGCGCGCCATCGTTTCCGTCGCAATGCGCTGCAGCACGTCAGGCGGCAGCACGACAGGCGGCTCGAGTGCCAGAAGATTGGCGGTTGCGGCCAGATAGGTCGCAAGCGCATCATCGGATGCATTACGCCATTTATACATGACGTCTTCGGCCTCGCGCGGCTCGTTGCGGTCAATCAGCGCCAGTGCCAGCCCTTGCGAGGCAGAGGCGCTATCATCGTCTTCGCGCGCCTTGCGGAACCACTTTTCCGCTTCGGTCATGTTCTTCTGGCGGATATTGTACCAGCCGAGCAGCAGGGCATCGCTTGCAAGCTTATCTGTCTCCGCAAGCCGTTCAAGCCGCATCAGATAAGCGGAGGGAACGGAAATACCCTCTTTCTCCCCTGCCTTTGCCACGAACTGGCGCGCGAGATCATTCTTGACCGGCTCGAATTCCAGCTGACCGTCCGCGCCGGGTCTTTCCTTGGCCAGCAGCTCGTCCATCATCTCCGCGGGCAGAAGTGCTGATGCCTTCTGCACCGTGGCGAGCCGGTCGCTTGGCACCGTGCAATTGTTGAGGATGTAGAGATAGGCGTCCCGCGCCCGTCCCATCCGGTCAGTATTGGCGAAGGCATCGGCAACCCGCCACAGCACATCCACCTCGCTGCAGGTCAACAATCCGGGATTGTTGGCGGCTGCATCCACCACGGTTGCATATTGCTTGAGATCGGACGCGTTGACGAGCCGCTGGCGGGCTTCGGCAAGCGAAAGCATGCCTGTCAGATTGTCTGGCGGCTGCCAGCCGGGCTCCGCCTGCTGCCGGTCGGCGATCGCTTTTCTTACCTCGGCATAACGGCCGTCGGTATAAAGCTGCCACATGGCGTCAAGCTGCGGATCACCATTCTCTGGAATGGCGAGCGGGTCGGCAGGCGGTGTCCAGTTGGGATAAAGCGTGCGCAGCCGGGCGATTTCGGCCTGAAGGCGCTGGGTGTCGCCCCTCGCCGCGAAATAGCGCAGCGCACTGAGATCAACCTCGGGCATATCGGGAGCTGCCGGCCGGGTCGCTCGGGGTGCGGGCGCCTGCGCCGTTTGCGGCTGCGATGTCTGTCCGCCAGCCTGTGTCTGCGTCATCGGCTGCGGGTCTGTAGCCGGCACGGTGACCGGTGGCGTCGCAGGCTGCGTTACCTGCGCCACTTCACGGTTCTTGAGGAACGCATTGATCTGCGCGGGATTGGCCGCAGCCGGCGAAATGCGCGGCACCCCACGATTGTCACCGACCGCCGAAGTATGCACGTCCGACACCCGCCCGAGAATGCTGTCACGCCAGTGAAAGGCGGCAAGCGCAATCAGAAGCAGGATGAGAGCCGAGGTCGACAGAGGCTTGTTCATCGGCATTCCCCGTTATTCCCTGTCAGAAACGACAATGCCAGAAGATGCAATGTAGAGGGATAATAAAGTGTTGGCTGAAAGCTGTGAAGTTCGGCGGAAACGGCCGGGCCGCCGGCAGCGCAGGCCGCCAGCGCCGGAATGACGCGGTAGCCGGGGTCTGACAGCACATCCTTGACCGCCCCGCTCTTCAGATCGAACGTACCCGCCGCACCGCTTTCCAGCGTCATGCCGTCTTTCAGCCGGGCAAGCAGTTCCGGAGAGCCCATTTTCGCCCGCGAAAGATAAAGCGGTATCCGCACCGCATTATAGCCGAACTCCGCCGGAAAACCCGACGCCGGCTGCGGCTTCGTCTTCACCGACACCCAGTCGGCGGGCAGTTTTTTGTCGCTGAAGGCGAATGCGCCGATCTGCGCCGCCCCATCATCGGAAAGGGCTTTCCAGAGCGGCGATGGCGCGACGAGATTGAGGACCGGAAAGGCCTCGAAGATCAGATAGGAGGGATTGACCACAGGCCCGTCGTCCCTGTCATTTTCACCAAACCCGCTGGCGGCCGGCAAAAGCAGCGTTCGCCCGCTGCGCTGCACGACGGTCTTCTTGAGGATGGCCGACGCTATGGCTGCCGAGGCCTCGGCATAGTCCTGCCGGTTCCATTGCCCAGCTGCGAGCGCCAGCGCGTAAGCGATCAGAATATCGCCGTCCGTGGCGTTGTTGATGTCAGTCACATGCGGTCTGGTGCGCGGATCCCATTTCCAGGCGGAAAGACCGTCATCGCGCACGAGCAGTTCGGTGCGCGTGAAGCTCCAGATCAGTTCGAAATCGGCAAGGTTGTCGGAAAGAACGGCAAGCCACATGCCATAGCCCTGCCCTTCACTGTGGCTGATATTGCCGTTGCCGGTATCGATGATGCGACCGCCGGGATCGAGGAATGCGCTTTTATAGGCCGCCCATGCCTCCGGGGAAACCGAGGCGGCGCGGCTGGCGGGGATGTTGGCAATCAATGCCATCAGCGAAAGACAAAAAATGCCGACAAGTCGAGAGATCCCAAGTTTCATCGATGTCGCCCCATCAAACGCAGCATCACGAAGGTGGCGAGGCCGAGAAGCGATACAAACCCGATGAATGCCAGTGAATAGGAAAGCACATTGGAAGACAGCCAGTTGGCCGCAATCAGCCTCCAGTTCGAGAGGGAAAAATCCCGTGTCGTATAAAAATACGGTCTCTCCACTTCCACTGTCTCGATCTTTTCGGCTGCCGCATCATAAGCGGCGACCCGTCCCGTGACGTCGCGCCAATGGTTTTCGCGCACCATTGCCGTCATGCCGTCACGAAGCTCCGCCGAAGTCGGTGCAGTGGCCAGTGTCCAGACGCCTTCTCCGGAAGGGCTGAGACCCTGCGCCATCATGAAGGAGACATTTCCGGTCGGCGCATAGGGCTGCTCGGGTGCCGGCAGGAAGCGCAGCGTGTCCGAGCTGAGGTCGAAATTCCGCTTCATCCATTCCTCAAGGGAGGAGACCTGCCCCTCCCAGATGCCGCCATCCACCCGCTCCCGCCAGTCGTTGAAGAGGGTATCGCTGTTTTGCGTGGGCGGCTGAACGCCGGTCCCGATCTTCCAGGATATCTGACTTGAGGGCACGAGATTGAACTGGCTGATCAGCGCCTGCGGGATTTGCGAAATCGTTCCGACGAAAAGGGCGTCGCGATCGCCGATCACCAGCGGCGAGGCCACGGTCTCGACATTGATCGGATGGCCAGACACACTCGCCAGCCGGCTGACGAGCGTCGCAGCCGCCGACATCGTATCAGTGTCGAAACGGTCAAGCGAAAGCGCAACCGGGCTTCCAGCGGCCCTGTAGGGCTGCCCGGCGCCCGCCATCGCCGCCAGATCCGGCTTGCGGCCGATCCGCGCAAAGTCCGGCACCTGGATTTCCGAGGTGTCGAACAGTGCAAAGCGCGGGGTCGCGCTGGCCGGTGCGCCGGGCGCACAGGCCTGATCCTGCGCCGTCATCAATACGGCCTCGATCGTCACCTTGTTCGGACCCGGCTTGAAATGCCGCATCGTCACCTTGATGGGGAGATGCCGGAAAATGCCGCCGCCATTGTTGGAAATCGGTACGGTCGAAGCGATCTCGTCATTGACGTAGATGTCGATATGGCTGCCGGGCAACACCTGCGACGAATAGGCGGCATCAAGCAGGAGGGACGCCTCGCCATAGGCCGAGGCATAAAAATCGGCGGGCATGCCGATATAAAATTCGTTGCGGAAACGCCGCCCGCCAAATTCGGCGCTTTCAATGCCCAGCTCGGAAAGCGCGATGCGGCGGTCCGACATGATGAGCGGTACATCCGGCGCATGCCAGCTACGGGTCGAAAAGGTCGTTCTCTGCGCGCCGGGGGTGCGCGAAATCGAAGAAAACAGCGTTTCTATCGCCGCCTGCACCGCCTGCGTGGAGGGGCCGCTGACGAAGAGCGGAGAAAGACCGCCCGGCGCGGCATTGCCGAAACCGGCAAAGGCGCCCGCCGATGCTTCGGGCGGCAGTGCAGCGGAAAGGCCCGCAATCTCACGCGCGGTGCCGACGAGGACCACCAGCGTTCCGGCCCTGGGTTCGGCAGACGGGGTGGAAACGAAACGGATCGTCTGGTTCGGCATCTGGGTTCTGAGCGCCAGAGCCTGCGAAAGCCGCAGGAGCGAATCCGCGAATGCCGGATTGCCGAGCCCGGGCGCGACGATCTCGATCGACGTCGCCGCTTTGCCATCCGGCCCGGTTGCCTGAATGTCGTCTATATTGGCGAAGTTGCCGGCAACATCGGCGTTGAAGGCGATATAGGTGCTTGCCGGGTCAATCTCGGTCCAAAGATCATAGGTGGACTGGATCGTGCAATCGGTTCTGTGGCGCTGCTGCACACCAAGCGTCACGACATTCGCCCCCACCTGCAAGACACCAGGCGGAATTTTCAGCGAAATATTGCCTTCGCTATCCGGCGCTTCGATACGCGCCGCATCGAGAGGAACATTGTTCAGGCTGACCTGGAAGTTCGAGCTTTCCGGCGCGACGACAATGGCGTTCTGATAACCGATATTCAGCGCGACGGCGGCATTCACCTGCTCAGGCGTCAGGTAGATGCTCCATTGCCGCCTGTCTATCTCGCCGGAAAGGCTGAGCTTTTCATAGGGCAATATATAACGGCGGCGGCTGTCGGCGGCGAGTGACGGTGTCTGGGCAGATGCTGGCCGTGCGCCCTCCTGCCGCGGCGGAACGGCGACGGGCGGCAATGGTAAAGGCGGAACGGCAGCAGGACGCTGTGGCGGTTGCGGCGCGGGTGAAGGCTGGACCGCAAAGGGCGGCTGAACCTGCGGCGGCTGGGTTGGGCTTTGAGCCGGAGGCTGCTGGCGAGGCGCTGCAGGAGGGATGGCAGGTGGCGGCACGGGTGCCGGTGCCGTCTGCGCCGGCCTTTCAGGCGACATATCGAAGGGCGAGGACTGCGCCATCGCACCGGTTGCAACGGCACCCCACATCAAAACTGTCAGTGAACTTCTGATCGTTTTGCGGCCGGTCATTTCGCGGCTCCGGCAGGTTTGACGGTTTTGGCGGCAGGGCGGAGCGCCTTGACCAGATAAAAGAGGCCACGCTGCGTCTGGAACAGCGAAATCGCCAGGAAGATCGCCGTACCACGAATGAGGCCGGGGTTCTTGCGGCGCACGCGCTGGAATTCGCTCCATTGTTCGGAATTGGCGAAGATGAGGTCTGCGATCAGACGATGATCGATGGCACGCTGCGGCGAGAACGTGCAGCCGATGGACACAAACCCTTCGCCGCGAACCGTGCGGACGACGTTGATGGGCATGGTTTCCGGCACGCCCTCGCTATGGGGTTTGACCTTCACGATCGCCGTCGTGTTCTTTTCGATCGCCGTGGCGTTGTCGAACAGATTGATCAGCAGGCCATGCACCGAGACGTTCTCGATGGAGGCCGGCACCCATGCATCGCTGCCCTCAAGCTTGACCTCGCACCGTCGTTTCACGGTGATGCGGCGCGATGCCGATTTGTCGCCGCGCTCCGAGACGACACCGAGCGCGCAGCCAGCAAAGATGAGGTTGAGCAGGTTCCAGCCGCCGACGACGAGTGTGACATCGGCTTTGTAGGGCTCGCTGTAGATACGCCAGATGGCAAAGGCCATGGCTACGACCAGAAGCGCAAAAATGACGAAGAAAGGCCGGCTGATTTCCGAAAGCCGCGCCTCTGCGATGGATTCATCCTTTGCCGTCACCTTGAAGGTCGGCTTGCCAGGATTGAAGATCACCGAAACGACGGCTGGCAGAAGATGGACCGTCTGCACATATTCGTAAAGCTCCGAAATCCAAGGCCATCTGAAGCTGCCATAGAGGTAGTTCTGCATCATCAGATTCACGAGCATATAGGCGGCGGTATAGGCCAGGAACTCGCCACCCGAGGCGACGAAAATCTGAAGATCGAAGAACAGGTAGAACAGCGGGGCAAACAGGAAGATCGTGCGCGGAAACGGGAACAGCCAGAACAGCGTCGATGACATGTAGCAAAGACGCTGCGTGAAGGAGAGGCCGCGCCGGAACAGGGGCTGGCGAAAGATCAGGATCTGCATCATGCCCTGCGCCCAGCGGCTGCGCTGGCCGATGAAGCTGGCGAAGGTGGCCGGCTGCAACCCGGCGATCAACGGCTTGTCGACATAGATGCTGTTCCAGCCGCGCGAATGCAGCGCCAGCGCCGTTTCGCAATCCTCGGTGATGCTGACGCCGCTGAACCCTTCCGTGTCCTGCAGCGCCTCGCGCCGCAGCACGGCGGCGGAGCCGCAGAAGAACGCGCCGTTCCATTTGTCGAGGCCGCGCTGGATGATGCCGTAGAACATCTCATTCTCACTGGGCATCGTCTCGAAGGTGCGCAGATTGCGCTCGATGGGATCGGGATTGACGAAGAAGTGCGGCGTCTGCACGAGAAAGAGCCGGGGATCCTCCTCGAAATAACCCACCGTTTCCAGAAGGAAATCACGGGCGGGTGCATGGTCGGCGTCGAACACCGTGACCAGTTCGCCGGTCGAATGGGCAAGGCCGTTATTGAGATTTCCGGCCTTGGCATGGACGTTGCGCTCGCGCGTCAGATAACGCACGTCAAGATCCTCGCAGAGCTTCTTCAGCTCCTCGTGGCGGCGCTGCGCCGCCTGTGCCTCGACGATATTGCTGGCATTACGCTTCTGCACCGAACCGCCATCGTCCAGCAGCCAGACGGTGAACCTGTCGGCCGGATAATCCATGTTCTTGGCGGCCGCCAGCGTATTGGCGAGAAGCTCCGCATCCTCGTTGTAGCTCGGCACGAAGACATCGACCGTCGGCCGGTAATCGGGCGAACCCGGCCGGGTCTTGCGCGAAGGCAGCGGCATCGAGACGATGACGAGGCTGAGGCCCAGCATCACGACGCTGTACATTTCCGCAAGGTAGAGCAGAAAGCCCGGAATGAAGTTCTCAAGCTGATTGACGGGCGGCAATGTGCTGGTGGTGCGCCAGTAGACATAACGCAACACGATGGCCGTGCCGAAACCAAGCGCCACCAGACGCCAGGCCCCCTGCCCGTTGAAACTCTTGATCGTTGCAAGGAGGACGAGCGAAATCGCCGTGGCGACCAGATGCGTCTGCAGGCTGACCGGCATCGTAATGATGGCCAGAACGCAAAGCGAGACAAGCAACCAGACAATGATCGTGATGGCCTTGTTCATCCAGAAACTTTCCGTTCTCTTCCCCACCCGGACGTCTCACCGGGATTTTCTGCAACGCCCTCTTCCGCTCTTCGTCCCGCGATCATCTGCATCCTTGAGCCACCCCCGAACCGGACACGCATGCTGGCGAGGGAATGGATACCTGCGGCACCTGCGACGGCAGCTGGCTCCCCACCTTGACGTTCTCCGCGCGAGTGCCGGCCACAGCGTCCCTTGCGGGCTGGGCGGGCGCACTGGCCGAGACGGGCGACGGAATGCTGACTGCCGCCACCGGCGGCAGCGGCTGCGCCTCCGGCTGAACAGGCGTGATGGCTGCGGCGGCACGGCGCGCAGGCTGCCTCGGCACGCTCGCCGTCACTTCGCCACCCGGCCGCATCGGCACGTCATCCGACCTGACAGGATAGACCGGATGGCCCGGCCGGCCGAGATTTTGATCCACCGCCTGCGGCGTGCCATAGGGGTTCCAGCTTTGCGAAGCATAGGTGCCGGTGATGGTGTAATTATACATGACCGCCAGAAGCCGCTCGACGCTCGACCCCGACTGGCAGAGCCGCAACCTGACCTTGATGCGTCCGAGGTTGCGGAAATCCTGCCGCATGCTTTCCGGCGAGCGAATATCCTGCCAGCCATAAAGGCAGGTGTCGCCACCCCTGCCGCTGCCGGCCGCATAGGAAAAGGCGCCGTAGCCGTTTTGCAGGTAATTGGCCGACATGGTGATGTTTTCACCCGGAAACTCCGAACGGATTTCGCGTGCGACGGATGCGGCCCTGAAACCGGTAAACGTCAAAGCGTCACGATCGGTGTCGCCAGCCTGCTGCGGACCGAAAAACTCCGCCTTGATATAGTTCTGGCCGGGCGTTGCGGCATCGGAGCGCAATATGACCTGCTGCGCCACGGCGTTCGAATAGGTGCGGTTGATGACGGTCACGATTTCCGGGCCACCGGGCGGCGGGAAAACCAGCGCCTCGGACGGAGACAGCATCTGCGCGCCCCCGAACGACCGAACGCCCGAGGGAGTATTGCAGCCCGCAAGAACCGCAACAGAGAACAGCAATGAAGAATAGGCAGAAAATTTCACTGCCTTGTGCCCCTTTATGTCCCCCATCCCACCCAGGTTAAAAAGAGACCGAATCAAACGTGACCAGACCATTGTTACGAAATACGTGAGGACTACGAATAAGCAATCTCAAATTTGCGTTGTAATTTCTGAGACTTTATGGGTTTCGAATCACTTCTGATCCGTGATCTGCCACAAAGGAGCGCGGAACAAATCGCGCCCGCGCGGGTTGGCTCACCATTAGGTCGATAATTTTTACGGTTGCAGCGCAATATGTCCCATGGTCTACTTGCCTCTATAATTACGTATTCTTATTGGTCTAATTTTTCATTCAACTGTAAAAACAGAGAGTTGACGCATGACTGTGCAATTTCCGAGTATCGCGCAGGCGCTTGCCGAAGAAATCGGAACATTACGGAAATGGCTGGATGAGGACGCCCTGCCCTTGTGGTGGGAGGCGGGTTCAGCCCGGCCGGACGGCGGTTTTTACGAGCGCCTCGGCCAGGATGCGAAACCGATTTTTTCCGATGACCGCCGCGCCCGTGTCCAGCCGCGCCAGGCCTATTGTTTCGCCGCAGCCGGCCAGCACGGCTGGCAGGGACCCTGGAAAGACGCGCTGCTGCATGGTTTGAGCTGGTTCGAAAAGGTCTATCGCCTCGACAATGGTCTTTACGGCAACCTCGCCGACCAGACCGGCAGGCTGATCGATCCCTCCTTCGATCTCTACAATCAGGCTTTTGCGCTTTTCGCCGCCGCACAGACGGCGGCTGCCCTTCCCGACCGCAAGGACGAGATGCGCGGCCGGGCGCTCGATATTCTCGCTATCCTCAAGCGCGACTACAAACATCCCGTCGCCGGCTTCGAGGAAGAAAATCCGCCGCGCACGCCGCTCTGCTCCAATCCGCACATGCATCTTTTCGAGGCGATGCTTGCCTGGGAAGTACAGGACCCGGAAGGTCCCTGGTCGGCTCTGGCCGATGAGATCGCCGATCTTGCGCTGAACCGCTTCATCGATAGCGGCAATGGAGGCCTGCGGGAATTCTTCGGCCATGACTGGGCACCCTATGAGGGCGACAAAGGCCGCATCATGGAGCCGGGCCATCAGTTCGAATGGGCATGGCTTCTGGTGCGCTGGGGCAGCCTGCGCAACAATGAGGTGGCGATCGCCAAGGCCAGGCGCCTGTTCGAGATCGGCGAGGAGCACGGCACCTGCCCGCGCCGCAAGGTCGCGATCATGAGCCTCTATGATGATTTTTCGGTGCATGACGGGCTGGCGCGGCTATGGCCGCAGACGGAATGGCTGAAGGCGGCGGTGCGCCTTGCCACTGTCACGTCCGGCGAGGAGAGGCAGCGTTACCTCGCCTCTGGCCTCAGAGCCATCGGCGCGCTGCAGCCCTTCCTCGACACGCCGGTCAAAGGGCTGTGGTTCGACAAATGGCCGGCCGACAAGCCGATGCTCGACGAGCCGGCACCGGCAAGCACGTTCTATCACATCGTCTGCGCCATCTATGAGGCCGAGGCGGTGCTGGCAGTCAGCAAATAAATATCCGGGCGAGCGAGCGGGCCGGGCGTCCGCTCAGCTCGCTCCGGCCTCGTTCAAGCCTTGGCCGGGCGCACGACGCGCCAGTCGGGCTTACCGAGATTGTGCGGCCAGGGATGCACGTCCTTGTCATTGAAATAGACGACCTCTTCCAGCCTCGGAAAATCCGCCTGTTTCAATGTCACGTCGTTCATCCATGGACGGACGTAGGAATCGCCGCCTTCATAGCCGAGTTCGGCGACCCAGACCGGCTTATTGAAGGTTTCGACAAGCCCATAGCCTTTGCGCAGCAGATCGGAGAACTTCTGCGGTCCGCCATATTCGATCTTGTCGTAGTCCTCGAGACCGAAGACCGATAGCCCGACCAGATCGGCGTAGCTGTCACCGGGATAATAGGCGCGAAGACCATCGAGCCCCTTCGGTGACCACATCACCTTGACGCCGGGGACCGCCCTGCGGGTCATGTCCACCATGCGCTTATAGGCCGTGATATAGTCCTGCGGGTTCCATCCCGACCATGAGAAGCGGCCGGACGTGTCTTCCATTTCCTGCCCCCAGCGAAGGATGAGCGGGCTTTTCATTGCCGACATGCGTGCGGCGATCGCCTGCATGTTCTTGTCGTAGTCGCCTCCCAGCACCCTGCGGCGCAACTCGTCGGAGGTGAGACGCCAGTTGACGTCCCAAGACCAGGGCTCGACCGTGATCAGAACATTGCGCTTGCGCTCCATGGCATAGGCGTCCGCAAGCGCCAGACTGTCGAGATCCACGTCCTCCCAGGGCAGGAACAGATGTTCCGTTGCCACCCCGGTCTGGCCGGTGAAATCGCCGTGCGGATCGTAAGCGCCGAAGCGGATACCGTCCGCATGCAATGTCGGACGTTTGTCGGCAAGTGTCTTCATGCCGGTGGAGCCCATGGGCGCGACCCCCTGGGCGTCCAGTTTGAACATGGGGTACATGCTGGCTGATGCAGCGACAGCCGCCCCACTGGCGAAAAGCAGTTTTCTTCTTGTTATTTGCATGACACTTCCTCCTACCTCGTCGCCATCGTCGCCTTGCCATAGGCGGCGACTTGCGGGGTGACATCGTCCTTGCGGACAAGTTTCAGGAATTCATCTCCGGGCCGTGGCGGGTTATGCCGGAAGACGTACCACGGGCCGCCCTGCTTGCGCTGGTAGAGCACCTTGCCGATGCGACCATGGTCGAAGCAGGTATCGGCCTTGCCGCTTCCCGCCATACTTTTCCAGGTGGCGCGCATGCACAGCGTGCCATTGGCATCCACCGTCCAACGGCCATCGCCGACCGACTTGACGCCTTTTTCTTCCGTGGCGGCAACGAACTTGCGTCCATCGGCGATGAAGCGCCCGCCGCCCGTATCCCATTTCCAGGTCTTGTCGTAATACATGTCAACGACTTCGCTGGTCCGGAGCGGTTTCGGCGTCTTCGTGCCGCCTGCGGCGTGGACGGCACTTGGTGCGATCACCGCAAGGCAGAGTACGAAAGCGGAGAATCCGCAGTTGCTTATTGTTGTTCTCATCACAGCCTCCTCCTTCTATTGTCCGACCCTATTGTCGGCCAGCATGATTTCTCCGGTTGTCATCGCCGGTGGCGGCATCATGGGTTCCGCCTGCATGTTTCGATTTCCGGGCATTCCCGGCAGTACGATGCGCAATTTCAGACGCACCGATCTTGCTCCTTCCACGCCAGCGCCGGCCACGGTGAACCGCGTTTCGGTGAAGCTGACATAGGGCTGCCCGTGCGACAGGGCTTCCAGCCCGCCAATTGCATGGGAGCTGAGTTCCGCGGCACTGCCGCCCACAAGCATTAACGAACAGGCAGCGGCAGTCGCCGCACCGCGCAATGCCGGCAGCCTCGGCAAACCGTTTTCCATCGCGTGGCGGATAAGCAGAAACACCGAGAGGCCCGCATAGATCGCCACATTGATCGCGGCGAAGACGAAGAAGCCTTCCGCTCCGCTTTCGCGCGGCGCCAAAACCATGGCCAAAAGGCTCAACGCGGCCAAAGCCATGTAAGGCACGATTACCCGGAGCGGCAGTGGGGGTTTTGCCTGCGTGCCCTTCGGCGTGATGCGGAAGTCGACGAAGTCGCCACGGATCGTATCCCGGATCGCTGCCAGCACACCCATCAAAGACCAGGGCCAGCGCAGGAACAGAAACACCGTGGCTTCCCAGCTGAAGAGTTTTGCATCATGCGGGCGGAAAGCCCCTGTGGCCCGCCAGAAAAACGCGAACACGATCATGATGAGCGAAATCGGCATGAAATGCGCGAGAAACACCGGATAGGATGCATTGACGAGGACATGCCCACTCAGGAGCGCGACGGCCGGAAGCACGAACATCAGCGCCATGAAGCCGGAAAACAGCGGATACCAAAGCTGCGAGAATAAGAACTGGAACTTCAGCCGCAGGGGCAGTTTCGGCACGTAATGCCGTGAATATTGCAGCAGGATCGTCATCAGGCTGCGCGACCACTGGAATTCCTGCACAATGAGGTCGGCAAAGGTCGAAGGCCCATCGCCATGCGCAATGGCGTTGACGGCGTGGACCCCGCGCCAGCCACCGGCATTCATCAGAAGCGTGGTGGAATGGTCCTCCGCAAGCTCGGGGCCCAGACCGCCCACTTCACGCAGCGCTTTCGTGCGCACAGCATAATGCGAACCGATGCAAAGCGGCGCCCAGCTGTTGTTGTAACCCAGCTGCAGCGCGCCGTGCAGGCTCGCCTCTGCATAAAGCCTGCCGCGCGCGGCCCAGCTTTCACCGGCATTGGCATCGCAGATGCTCGGCGCGGAGACATATCCCACCGCCGGATCGGCGAAGGGGCGGATGATCTCGCTCAGATAATCCGGCTCCGGCACGTGGTCGGCGTCGAACTGGGCGACGAAATCATAACGTTCGTAACCGTAATGATCATAGAAATAAGCGAGATTGCCTTCCTTGCAACGGGTGCGACGCGGCCAGGTCTTGCGGTGATAGTCGGCAACACCTTTGCGGGTCGAAACGAAAACACCATGCGCGCCGCACCATTTCAGCGTTTGCGCATCCGGATCCTCATCCGCAAGCCACACGTCGAATTCCAGCCCCTTTTGCTCCAGCATGGCCAGCAGCGTCTTGCGCACCACGGCGAAGGGTTCCGATGGCGCCTTGGTGACGACCATCGCCACTCGGCCCCTGGGCAGAGGAGAGCGCCGATCGACGACTCTTGCATTCAGGAAGATGAAAATGAAATAGGACGGCAACAGCGTGATCCACGCCAAAGTCATCGTGACGATGGTGTAATAGGGCCAGTCGATGACCCGGTCCCGGTCCAGCCACCAGATCCAGAAATAGGCAAGTGTGACCAGCCAACCGCCGATACCGAGAAGATAGGCTGTGCGGTTCCATCCGGTAAAGACCGACAGCATCCGCAATTCGCCTTTGGCGACGCGCGACGATGTGACAGAAGGAGTGGAGCGTGTCTTCATGACAGCACCTCCAGCCCGAAGCCCGGACCGGCCGTGCGGATGATGGTGTCGATATCCGAGCGTTTCGGGGTAAAGCCGAGCGTTTCTTCCGCCCGCTTTATATCCGCGAAGAGAGCTGGCGGATCGCCGGCACGCCTTGCGCCGAAATGCACCGGCACCTCCTGCCCCGTCACCCGGTGGATCGCCCTTATGATATCGCCAACCGACGTGCCATGGCCGGAGCCGAGATTGACGCGCAGCGTCTCACCGCCATCCGCCAGATAGTTGACGGCGGCGACATGCGCATCAGCCAGATCGCTGACATGGATATAGTCGCGAATGCAGGTGCCGTCGCTGGTATCGTAATCCGCGCCGAAGACATCAAGCTGCGGCAGTCGCGCAGCGGCGGCCATCAGCGCCCGCGGGATCAGATGGGTTTCCGGCTCGTGGCGTTCACAGAGCTCACCATCCGGGTCGGCACCTGCCGCGTTGAAATAGCGCAATGCGACGAAACGCATACCGTAGGCGGCGGCGTAATCATCGAGCGCCATTTCGAAGATCAGCTTCGTGCGCCCGTAAGGATTGACGGGCATCTGCGCCGTTTCCTCACGGATCGGCAAGTGCGGCGGCACGCCATAGGTGGCGCAGCTGGAGGAAAACACCAGCCCGCCAATATTCTGATCGAGACAGGCATCCAGAAGCGCCAGGCTGCCGCCGACATTGTTGCGGTAATATTTACGCGGATCTTCGACGGATTCGCCAACATAGGCGTTGGCCGCGCAATGAATGACGAAGGCCGGCGCAAACTCCTTGAGCGTAGCCTTCAGCAGACTGCGGTCGAGAATGTCACCCTCGATGAAGGGTCCCCAGCGAACCGAATCCGCGTGACCCGTTGAGAGATTTTCGTATGCGATCGGCTTGAAGCCGGATTGAGCCAGCGCCTTGCAGATGTGGCTGCCTATGAATCCGGCCCCGCCCGTGACGAGGATTGTGCGGGGCATCTCATACGGCCTCCGCCATTTTCCTGCCTGCGAGGAGCGCATCGAAATAGACGATGGTTCTTTCAAGTCCCATTTCGAGCGGTACACGGGGTTGCCACCGGAGCTGCTCCTTGGCCCGCGAAATATCTGGGCGGCGCTGCTGCGGATCGTCGATCGCTGCGGGCAGATGGACAATGCGCGAGCGGGAATTCGTCATGCGGATGACGATATCGGCGAGCTGCCGCACCGGAATTTCACTCGGATTGCCGAGATTGATCGGCCCGATGCAGTCCTTCGGCTTGGCCGAAAATCGCAGGAAACCGTCAATGAGATCGTCGACATAGCAGAAGGAGCGCGTCTGGCTGCCATCGCCATAAATGGTGATGTCGGCACCCTTCAGTGCCTGCACGATGAAGTTGGAAACAACGCGTCCGTCATCCGGGCGCATGCGCGGCCCATAGGTGTTGAAGATGCGTCCCACCTTGATATCGACACCGTGGCAGCGGTGATAATCGAAAAACAGCGTCTCAGCGCTGCGTTTCCCTTCATCGTAGCAAGCTCGCGGCCCGATTGTATTTACATTACCGAAATAGGTTTCCGGCTGCGGATTGACGAGCGGATCGCCATAGACCTCCGATGTCGAAGATTGCACCACGGTTGCACCGCATCTGCGGGCAACTTCCAGCACGTTGACCGCGCCAAGCACATTGGTGAGCAGGGTGCCGACGGGATCGCGCTGATAATCCGGCGGCGAGGCCGGAGAGGCGAAGTTGAAGATCAGCGAGACATCGATGTCATAGGGTTTGCGCACATCGTGCTCAACCAACAGAAAGCGCTTATTGTCGCGCAAATGTTCGATATTTGCGGTTCGTCCGGTCGAAAGATCGTCGAGACAGACCACTTCGTGGCCGCAGCCCAGCAGACGCTCGCAAAGGTGGGAGCCAAGGAAACCGGCACCGCCATTAACAAGAACGCGCTGGCCTGGCCTCCACTCGTCATAGATTGTGACGCCGTTGTCATGCTCGTTGGGAACGAAATTACGCATTACACACTCCTCCCCATGAGGAATCAGCCCGGCTGATTCAACTTGAACTGGATCAAACTTCCGATTGTGCGGTATCTTGAATATCAGCCTCCGGTTTTTATTTCTTCTGGAGGTTTAATATTTCGATTCGATAGATTTCAACTTTTATGATAGGCGCGGTGAAAAACAGGTCAACTTCATTTTGTCGAAATATTACAATTGATTACCCTTCACTACTCAAATTAGCCCTTGATTTAATACTTTTTAACTATGCCTCCATTATGCCTTTCTTATTGAGCATTAGCGCAAGCTTCGCTCAACCAGTCGGGGCTATCCTGGTTTTGTAAGGCTCGGTCCACCGGGACAAAACCGCCCGGCGAGATGCGACAGACAGTCGGTTTCAGGGGACATACACGATGAATGAAATGCCTTATTCCCATAGCGGCAAAGCAGCTCGCCGCCGTCACTTCGCACTTGTTGCCACAGCACTTGCGGCTTTCACCTTCGCCACTGCTTCATGCTCCGTGGTCGAAGACGCCGTTCTCATCAAGACCGCATCTGCGAATACGGCCACGATGAAGACGCGGGTTGCTCCGGCCAGGACCTCCTACGGTTACGACAAGACAGGCAATGCAGCAGTGACGCTTGTTGCCGACGCGTCGTCCGGGACGCCCTCCATATCGCGGCCGTCCTATTCCGGTTCCTCTCCCTATATCTGCTCACCGAGCGGATTTGGTCAGAAGTCCCGTTGTTTCCTGAGGCCCTGAGCCTCGGCAAGAAAACCTGATTGAAACTGGCGCCCGGTAACCTTCGCTGCCTGACGTTCAGTTTCTCCAGCCGGAAAAGGCCGCGTCCTCGTCCTTATTAAAGAAGCGTGACGCCGCCTCCGTGCGGTTACGGACGTGCATCTTCTTGTAGATGTTGCGGACGTGTACTTTCACAGTGTTTTCCGACAGATGAAGCCGGTCCGCGATGATTTTGTTTTGCGTTCCCTTGCACAGCAGGTCGAGAATTTGAACCTCGCGCGTCGTCAGCGCGGATATCTCGCTTCTACTGGCAGAGAGGGCGTCGGCACGATTGGCGATCACGGCGCTGCTTTGAACGCTTTTGCCATGAACCGCCTGGGAATAAGGTGTGAGCTTGCCGAGAAGCGCGGCCGGAAAATGCTCTCCGCCCTTCATGAGCAGGTCAACGGCCGCCATGAAGACGTCGAGCCGCAGATTGAGCGGCAGCACGCCATCTATAATGCGCGTCCCCACCAGCTGCTTCAGCGACTCTTCGAACTTCTCGATGGTTTCAACGACGAGTGCGATCGGCGCGTCCGGATGTTTTTCGCGGACGGCTGAAAGGACGCCATGAAGCCGCTCCGACGATATGCGGTATGGCAGGACCAACCGGACATTCGCACCGTAATCATCGTCAATCGTTGCCGACGACGTGACGCTCACCACGGCGAATGTGGGGAACTTTTTGCCCAACGCCTCTACGAGGCACTCGGAAAACAGGTCCGGATCCGCTATGATTAATAAAGTTCCATTTATAGGAGCAACGGCACCACTTGGTTTTGCCGCATAATCTGAAGTTCCCATGAACATTGACGCCTCCCTAAAGCGCTTACGCATTACGGTCTTTTGGTTGTGTCGTCTGCTGTTTGCTGAAGCGGCCCCTGAAAACTTATGGGGCAATCCCCGCCTCAAGCCATGTCAACTATCATTAATTACCCGTTAATTAAGGAGGCTAATACGAAAAGCTGTGTAAATAAATGGCCCAAACGGGTTATTTTTTACAATTGACGTACAAAATAGGTTACGCAATGACAGAATCACTGATCCCGGAAACGTTGGAAAAACAAACACATCGAAAAAGCTTTCGCTGCGGTTTTGCAATCCGGGAAAATATAACTTTCAGTTGAAATCCCTTTGCATACCTCCCCGTCGAGTGACGCTGGAGAATGTGCCATTTCGGGATGCTGGACTTTTCTCACCGAAATAAACCATGTTTTTCGAAAAAGCCGCTGCCGGCTGTCGAAGCCGCATTATTTCCGGCCAAGCCGGCGAAATGCACCCCGTTGCCCACCCTCTGACATATATAATCGGGGTGAAAGCGCCGATATGTTTAACCCGAATTGATATCTAGGAACGGCAATTTTTCTGCTGCACAGTCTGACCGTCGCTGAAACGGCGATCGATGGAAAGACAACCCCGGCCTTTGACGTGTGTTTGCAGACGCCGGTTCCTTTTCAAGAAACATGAAAACGAAAAGACGAAAGCCACCGCGCTCCCCATTGGAGCGAGGAACGGATTTGTGCGCCTTTTTACCGAGTAGCGCACAGGGGCTGAACGAAAAGAGCCCGGTCACGGGCCAATGCCAAACCGCAGGTGATGCGTAACGAGTACATCTGCAAAACATCAATCTTTGTGCAACACGGAGCAAGCGCGAAAAAATCCCATTTAAGATGAGAGGGATTTCGAAAGCTGCTCCGAGCTTTTTCGGAGGAAATAAAAATGGGTTATGATCCAAAGTCATCCGGCGGTAGCGACGACGACATCACCAAGATCGGCGCGCTTTCCGATGGTTTCGCCAACACCTCGACCAATGACGCCAAGGTGGAAGATAGCAACGTCGGCACCGCAAATGGTGAAAACCGCAACAACGACAACAGCGATCACAGCACCAATGTGGATGTTGACGCCAAGATTGATGTAGCCGCCAATAACGGTGACAATCGCGACAACGACTATGACTGGAGCTACGACAGCAAGTCGTATAGCGACAACGACACAACCACCAAGACAAGCACCGAAACCAACACAGATATCAAGGTCGACTACGACTGGAGCTATGAAAGCAAGTCATACAGCGACAATGATACCAATGTGAAGACGGTCACGGATACGGACACCAAAACATTCTCCTATTCCGACAACGACACCTCCACCAAGACCACGACGACCTCCGACAGCTTCAACTCCGCAGACAGCTACTACAAGTCGGATGACGACTTCGGTAACATCTCCGGCGTCAAGGATGTCGGCAATCTCGGCATCGCTGGCGGAGACCTCACCTTAAACCTGGGTGACGACTTCTCCTTCACACTCGACGTCGACAATATCCTCAACAGCTCGCTTAACGGCGACGGTAACGACACGGGCTTCAGCCTCGTGCAGGCCAACCACCTGGCGGATCAGGATCAGGCCTGGGATATCAAGATGGACAACGGTGGCGCCCAGAACCACCTGAACGCCAATGCCGGTGACGCTTACGGCGCCGAAGGCATGGACGGCAAGGGATGGGACCTCAAGGCCGGCGACGACGCCGCAGGTACCAGCACTGCAGATGCATCGGCAATCCTTGCAAATTCCGGCTTCCATCTGGAACTGGTGCAGGGCGCCAACATGCTCTCCAATGCCGTTGACGTCACGATCACAGGCGGCAACTCGCATGTATCGGATGTCGGTGAGGATCACTCCTGATAACCACCTCTTGACGAAAAGAGCTGCACCGGCATCCGCCGGTGCAGTTCGCGGTTAAAGGACCGGTTTGCGCGAAAACGAAGCACCGCCTGTGAGACGGGTGCCGTCCGCAACGCTCAGGCCCTGCCGCGATGATCAGGGAGGGACCTCCAATGCATATCGACAAGATTTCCGACATGATTGCGCATTTCATCGGCCTGTTCGATACCGAGGTCGAGGATGCGCGTCTGAGAACCAATTATAGCGAAGGCCCGGCCCAGTCCAATCCGGACCACTTGCCCGACGATGAAGCGGCACGGCTGCTCGACAAGAATTACGACGTTCCGCTTGAAGATTACGATCCCGGCGTCAAATATCGTTCCGGCTATTATGATTTCGATTACATGCGGCCGCATTTCGCGCGCGCTGTCGAATACGACATGCAGCAGCTTGCAAATGCCATACCGGTCGATATTTCCGGCGCGCATTTCCGCTTTCCCGGCCGTGTTTCCTTCGAGGGAGAACGCGAACTGGTGGTTCACACCGGCCCCGGCTCTGTTGCCGCTCATGTCACGCAGGTCAATATTCTTCAGGACGATGACTATGTGAACATGACGGACGGCCCCAATGTGGCGCGCGACACGACCTTCGTGACCGAGCGCACCGTCGAGTTCTACAATGAAGCGGCCGTCTTCACGC
Source organism: Rhizobium sp. X9 (assembly GCF_018873185.1). Lineage (NCBI taxonomy): Bacteria > Pseudomonadati > Pseudomonadota > Alphaproteobacteria > Hyphomicrobiales > Rhizobiaceae > Rhizobium > Rhizobium sp. X9. Next base: position 460,187 of record NZ_CP071312.1, read on the forward strand.
CCTTTTCCACTTTCCAGCGCACTGACAGCTACGATGCATTGCAGGCGCTCGCCAAATCCGCACATGATTACATCGACCATGCCCGCGAAAACGACGTCACCTCGCTCGGCACCGGGGCGGATCAGGATTTCGTCCTGGCTGGCAACGATATCAATGGCCTTTATATCAATGGCGCGGTTTCCTACGACAAGCCGATGCTCGACGACTTCATGCCGGATCGCGGCATTGCCAAGCCAGCGGAAGAGCCGGAAAAGAGCGATGTTTCGCTGCATGAGGACAGCCCCGCCGGCAACAGCATCGATGTGGCCGCAGGCGCCAACATCGTCGCCAATGTCGCCACGCTGGTCAATACCGGCGTCATGACCTCCGTCACCGCCGTCATGGGTGACTATCACCAGATCGACGCGATCACCCAGGCCTATATCTATAGCGATCGGGACGAGATTTCGTCCGTCTTCACCCATTCCGAAGATCAGGCGGCAACGGCTGCGTACAACATCGCCAGCTTCGAGCGCACCGTCTATCCCGGCGCAGAGAACGCGGCCGACAGCCATGATACGGGTGAAACGCCGATATTCCCCACCGCCTGGCGCGTCAGCGTGCTGGAGGGGGACGTATCCTTCGTGCACTGGATCGAGCAATATCAGTTCATCAGTGACAACGACACCATGACGATCACCACGGCGGGCTCCAGCGTCAGCCTGCTGACAGGCGGCAACGCTGCCCTGAACATCGCCAATTTCCTCGGCATCGGCATGCAATATGATCTGATCATCGTCGGCGGCAATGTGCTGGACATGAACCTGATCAGCCAGATCGCCGTGCTTTACGACAATGACTGGGCTCGCGCCAATCCCGATGCGCCTGATGGCGCAACCATCCAGTCCGGCAATAACCTTCTGTGGAACGATGCTTCCATCCACAATGTCGGCAGCAATGATCGTTTCGAAGCCATGCCAGACTACATGAACCAGACGGTGAACGCGATCAACCAGCGTGACCCGAACATGCCGGACGCGCTCGCCCACGACGCCAACTTTGCCGGCTATCAGGGGCTGAATGTTCTCTACATCACCGGCAATCTTTACGACGTCAGCATCATCAAACAGGTGAGCGTGCTGGGCGATTCCGACGATGTGACTCAGGCCGCGGCCAAGGTTCTGGAAAACAACCAGGATGCGACCGTCCATATCGACACCGGCAGCAATGCTGTCGTCAATCTCGCACAGATCGTCGACTACGACAGCTTCGGCTCCACCACCTATGTTGCCGGCGGCCTTTATTCCGATGCCATCCTCATTCAGGGCGGCATTATCGAAAACGACACGTCGCATCCGGCTCAGCCCGGCCAACTTGCGAACGAGGTCATCGCCTTTCTTCACGATGATCCCGCCACCATCCAGAACGAATCCGATGGCGTCATCAATGTCGGTCACGACCTGTCATGGTCGAACGCGCATTCGGCCGACGTCATGCAGGGGGTCACTGCCTAGGTTTTGGCAAGCGGGACGGGAAACCCACGCCCCGCCGAAACCGCAGTTACCGCAAGATCACCAGGGGACCGATAAAAAATGGATCATATTTCAAGAAAAACCATTGCCGACGGGCGCTCGCTGGATTTGCCGCTGGATCAGGATGCGGAAGACAGCAAGCTAACCGATGCCTGCATTTCGGCCATCAACGAAGCCGTTGAGAACCTTCGCCAATTATCCGGCGCAGAACAGGCGAAAAACACTCCCTCCTCCCAGGAGGCTGCTCCCCCACAAACTCTTTCCCAACCGCTGGCGAGAACGGAACAACCGGCGCAATTGCGCGACGTTCCGCCGGAAAGACCGGCTCCGCAACAGGATCCGCAGCCCGCCTCCCCGCTCGAACCCCAAGCGAAAGTCGACAATACCGACCTGCCCTTCGTCAAGACCATCGACAATAATGACGGGCCTATCCGGGAAAACGAGCGCCGGCCGGTGACGGGTGGTGGTGGCAACGGCAAGGAGCCGACGGATAATGGCGGCGGCGGTGGCGGCGGTGGCGGAAGCCAGAGCGGGTTCCACAAGCGCAGCGAGCCGATCAATTTCGCCGCAAGTCTCGCCAAGGGTATTGCCGCCGTACGCCGCAACATGGTGGTGGTGATGCTGTTTACCATCGCCATCAACATCCTGCTGCTCGCCATTCCGCTTTATCTTTTCCAGATATCGGACCGGGTGCTGACCAGCCGGTCGATGGATACGCTGATAATGCTAACCGTCGCCGTGCTCGGCGCGGTTCTGCTGCAGGCTTTCATGGACGCCATTCGCCGCTTCATCCTGATGCGCACCGCCGTCGAGCTTGAAGTCCAGCTTGGTGCGCCCATCCTTTCGGCCGCCGCCCGCGCCTCCCTGCATGGCAGCGGCAAGGACTACCAGATCCTGCAGGATTTGCAGCAACTGCGCTCCTTCCTCACCTCCGGCACCTTGATCGCCTTCCTCGACGCGCCGCTGATGCCGCTCTTCATCGTGGTGGTTTATCTCGTCCATCCGCATCTCGGCATCATCATCATGGTCTGCTGCGCGGTGCTGTTCATCATTGCCTGGCTGAACCAGCGCTTTACCGCGAGACAATTTGCCGAAGCTTCCGGCTATCTGAGCCGCGCCAATTTCCATCTCGATTCCATGTCGCGCAACTCGCAGATCATCAATGCGCTGGCAATGATCCCCGAAGCGGTGAAGATGTGGGGCCGCGAAACGGCCGGATCGCTGAAGTCGCATGTGGCGGCGCAGGATCGCAACATCATGTTCTCAGGCGTCTCCAAGGCCGCCCGCATGATGACCCAGGTGGCGCTCCTGGGCTGGGGCGCGCATCTGTCGCTATCAGGCGAACTGACCGGCGGCATGGTGATCGCAGCATCCATCATTTCCGGCCGTGCCCTTGCGCCCATCGAAGGGGCGATCGAAGGCTGGCACCAGTTCAACAAATCCGCAGCCTCCTATGGCCGCATCAAGCAGCTTCTCATCAGCTCGCCGCTGAACTTCCCACGCCTGCGCCTGCCCAACCCGGAAGGGCGTCTGGATGTGGAGCGCATCCTCTTCGTGCCGCCGCCGCAGAAGAAGGTGATCTTGAACGGCATTTCCTTTTCGCTGAAAAAGGGAGAGTCGCTCGCCATCATTGGCAATTCCGGCTCCGGCAAGACGACGCTTGGCAAGATGCTGGTCGGCTCCATCCTCCCCACGTCAGGCAATGTCCGCCTCGACCTCATGGACCTGCGCAACTGGGACCAGCGGCAGTTCGGTGAGAGCATCGGTTATCTGCCGCAGGACGTGCAGCTGTTCCCCGGCACCATCAAGGCCAATATCTGCCGCATGCGCGACGATGTCGAAGACCGCCAGATTTATGAGGCAGCGGTGCTGGCCGATGTGCACGAGTTGATCGCCGGTTTCCCACAGGGCTATGAGACCGTGGTCGCGGCCGATGGCGCACCGCTTTCCGGCGGCCAGAAGCAGCGTATCGCGCTTGCCCGCGCCTTCTTCGGCGATCCCAAATTCGTGGTGCTGGACGAGCCCAACTCCAACCTCGACACACAGGGCGAACAGGCGCTGGCCAAGGCGCTGCTGCACGCCAAGAAACAGGGCATCACCACCGTCACCATCACCCAGCGGCCCGCACTCCTGCAATGTGTCGACAAGATCATGGTTTTGAAGGATGGGTCCGTCGCCATGTTCGGCGAAAGAATGGAGGTGCTGAAAGCGCTTTCCGGCAGCGGCCGTCAGGGCAGCCAGTCCCCGCAGATCGAGGGTTGAGGATCGTCATGTTCAAGAAGAAAAACGCCATCGTCGAAGTCAAACCCCAGGGCCAGCTTGAATGGTACAGCGAGGTGCCACGCTCCATCCGCCTGCACAGCTCCATCGGTCTTGCGGTGTTGCTCGCCTCATTCGGCGGCTTCGGATTCTGGGCCGGCACCGCGCCGCTCTCCTCGGCCATTATCGCCCAGGGCAGCTTCGTCGCCACCGGCAACAACAAGGTCGTCCAGCATCTGGAAGGCGGCATCATCAAGGAAATGATGGTCAGCGAGGGCGATACCGTCAAGGAAGGCGACGTTCTCCTGACGCTCGACAAGACGACGGCACTCGCCAATGAGCGCATGTTGCAGCTGCGGCGGCTTCGCCTCGAAACCATCGTGGTGCGCCTGCGCGCCGAGGCGCAGGGCGAAAAAAGCTTCAAGGTGCCTGACATCGTCATGAAGGAAGCCGGCGATCCGGATATCAACTCAATCATCCAGAGCCAGAACATCGTGTTCCACAGCAAGCTCATAAAGCTTGAGGAGCAGCTGAACCTGATCGACAAGAACATCCGGTCGCTGGAATTTCGCTATACCGGCTATGATGGACAAAAACAGTCCTTCGACCGGCAGCTGGCGCTTCTGACACAGGAGCGCGACTCCAAGGAAAAGCTCGCCAAGGACGGCGTTATCCGCAAGACCGACATGCTGGCGCTGGAGCGCGCCATTGCCGATGCCATGGGAGATATCGCCCGCCTGACTGGCGAGATGAACCAGAGCGAGGCGGAAATCGCCAAGTTCAAGCAGGAAGCTGTCATCGCCGTCAACGCCAACAAGCAGGCCGCGCTCGACGCGCTCGAAACGGCTGAGTCCGATCTCGACAGCGTGCGCGAACAGGTTCGCGGTGCCGCCGAAGTGCTGGAACGCACCGTCATCCGCTCCCCCGTCAACGGCACCGTTGTGCGCGCCTATTACCACACGCCGGGCGGCGTCATCACCACCGGCAAGCCGATCATGGAAATCCTGCCCGCCCATGTTCCCCTGATCCTTGAGGCACAGGTTCTCAGAACATCGATCGACCAGTTGCACGAAGGCCAGACCGCCGCGATCCGTCTCTCAGCGCTGAACCGCCGCACGACACCGGTTCTGAACGGCAAGGTCTTCTACGTCTCCGCCGACAGCATCGAGGAAAATGCCGGCCTGCAGGTCAAGGACGTCTATATCGTGCGCGTGCAGGTTCCCGACGAGGAGATCGCCAAGGTTCATAATTTCCACCCCGTGCCCGGCATGCCGGCCGACGTTCTGATCCAGACGTCGGAACGCACCTTCTTCGAATATCTGACCAAGCCGATCTCTGACAGCATGTCCCGCGCCTTCAAGGAAAGATGAATAAATATCAGTAACCTAGACTGTCTTTTCCGCAGCAATCAGCATATGATGGCTCAATGTATTTCGTTGGGGCGGGAGAAGCAGCATGGCGGCAATGTCGGATGTATTGCTGCTGGTCGGCAGGCTTAATTACGTGTGGACCAACACCGAAAGCCTGATGATCTATCTCATCGTCCATCTCCTGAAAGTGGAGAAGGAAGCGGCCATCGTGGTGTTTCTGACGCTCAACACCACGCGGGCGCGCATGGATCTCATTGAGCGCCTGGCGAAGCTTCCGTCCACGGACGCGAAGGACCGCAAGACCATTCTCTCCATCATGGCGCGGCTGAAAAAAGAAGCGAAGACGCGCAACAAATACAATCATTGCATCTATTCCTTCGACGAAAAGGGCGAAATCGCCAGCACCCAGCTGATGCGGCTGGTGGAGGACGACAGCAAGGTTCGTTACGGCAAGGTCGAACGCATGGACGAGAAGGAAATCGAGCACCTCGAAAAGTCGATCGCGGATATTGTCGAGGTCAGCAAGGATATGTGGAGCTTCATCCACGCCAGCCCGCATGTCTCGGCGGACTATCTTTAGAACCACCTCTTCTCCGTCATTGCGCCCTTGGGCCGGGATGTAGCCGACGCGCGTCCGCGCGGCGAAGACGAGTTGTTTCAGCCCGACGACTTGGGCTGGCTGGATTCAGCCTCAAGGCGGGAATGACGATGAGAGAAACCGCCAAGAACGCCCGTCAGGTGCACGCTGCCCCGCGCAGCTTTCGCCGGAAGGCACAGTTTTCCGGCCGCGAAATAGAGCAGGAACGAGCCGATCTGATACGGGAAAATGATATCGATCTCCACGAAGGAGCGAACGACAAAGAGCGCACAAATGGCGAAGAGAATGACGCCCTGCGGATCGCTCTTTCGCATCAGGACCGAGCGCAGATGGCCAAGCAGCGTGCCATAAAGCACCATGCCGAGCAGGATCATGCCGACGATACCGTTCTCCACCACCGTTTCGATATAGGTGTTGTGGAAGTGGAAGCCGCTGCGGCCCGTGATGAAGAAGTCGTTCCACAGGCGTTCGGCATCGGCAAAACCCACCACCCAGAAACCCTGATAGCCGACACCGAGAATGGGCGTCTGTTTCGCCGCTTCTATGCCCTGCTGCCACAGATAGGTACGACCTGTCAGCGTCGAATCCTTGCCGAAAATGCCGAGAATGGCGTCCAGCAGGCCGAATTGCAGGGAGGCAACGGCCAGCAGCGCGCCAAGACCGCCAAGCGCGAAAAAGGTCATCTTGCGGTTGGCGGGCGAAAGCATGCCGATTGGAATGAAGCCGATGATGAGGGCGACCACGGCGGCCGTTGTGATGGCGGATGTAGCCGATTGCGACGCGATGAGGCTATAGGCCGATAAAAGCCCGGTGACACCCGCAATCGGCAGCCAGATGCCCCTTTGTTTGAGGACCAGCACGGAAGAGGCAGCAAAGATGACGCCGAGCGAGGCATAAAAGCCAAGCTGGTTCTTCGATGAGAACGCGCCGACGAAACTATAGGTGCCATCAAGCGCATCGAAGAGATAGATGCCGAAAAGCAGCGAATACAGCAGCACCACGGCGATGCCGATCAATGCTCCACGCGTCAGTGTGCGGATGGAAATCACCCGCATGGCAATGAGCGCGCAGACGATATGCGTCATGTACTGGATAGAGGCGCGCATGGTCACCGATGCTGCTTCAGACCAGAAGCTGGACAGCACGGTCAGTATGCCGAAGGCGAAGATCCACAGATAACGCGGATAATTGCCGAGCACCTGCCGGTAGTTGACCACCACCAGCGGCAACCACATGCCATAATAGGCGAGAACCGATATTTGCCCGAAACGCGACGAATAGGCGAAAACGAAGAATGACAGCGCGATTGCCGCCATTCCGTAGACTTCATTGCGTTCGGGATCGATCAGCGCCGATTTGGCGATCCGCATGGAAACCTCACTGCATCAGGATTTCGGACGAGACCTTGATAACGTCGCCAGGCTGAAGCATGGCATTTTCATCCACCTTCACTTCCTTCGGCTTGCCGTTTTCCTCACGCACCACGACGTAGCTGATGGTCGCGGATTTTCCCGATGGGTCGAAACGGATCGCCTCGGCAGATTGCGCCAGCGCCTCCGACATCAATTCGCGGCTGGTGGTCAGCTGCAGATTGAGCTTGTCGAGTTCCGCTTCGGTATCCTGCAATTCCTTGGAGCGTTGCGCCACCCAGTCATTGCGCAGGTTGATCTCGTCCTGCGTCGCCTTGTTGATGTCCTGCTTGGCGCGCAGTGACTGCGTATCGATATCGAGCAGGGTGGATTCCACTTCCGCCGCCCGTTCTTCCGCAGAAATACGCCGCTGCGACAGGGCAAGCCCCTGCTCGTTCAGCCGGTTGACGCGGTCGCGGTCCTCATTGGCAAGCTGGAGCTGGCGGTTCTGTGTCTCCGATTTCTTGTTCAGGGATTCGACTTCGCTCTGCAACAGCGCATGCAGATCCGTCAACGCCTTGAGCTGAAGCGTATATCGCTCGGTCCGGGACTTCATCAGCGCGCTTTCGCTCGCGAGAAGCGTATCGATCTCGGTAATCTTTTCCATTTCCGGCGTCTTGGCAATGGTCGTATCACCCTTGACCTCGGCCACGAGGCGCGCCTGACGGGCAAGCAGCCTTGCCCGCTGGTTGTCATAGACCGCGGCATCGCCGCGCGCATTGATGAAGTCACGGGCAAAACGCTGGCCTGCATCGGAGCGCCTTAAGCCGCCGGCGAGGCTGACGGCCTTCAGCACTGTCAGATTGGCGGCGTATGGATATTCGCCCGGCGTCTGCACGTCGCCGCTCAAAAAGATCGGCCGGAACTGAGCGATTTCGACGGAGGCCGATGGCAGGTTGCGAAGGGCAAACTTGCTCTGAAGCTGGGCGCCGATCGCCTCGCTGACTTCAGATGGTGTTTTCCCCGCAACCTCAAGCTGGCCGATGAAGGGCAGAGACAAGGAGCCCGATGGACCGACGGAATAGTCCCCATTGATGACATCCCAGTTGCGGATGCTGCCATCGGCTGGTTGCCATTCGGCCACGCGAATGCGCAGCTTGTCGGCTGTGCCGAGCTTGTACTGGCCACCGTCCGCAGCCATTGCGGAAAGCGGCGCGCCGAAAGCGACGGTTGCGGCAAGCAAAAGTGCGGTGAGGGTCTGTCTGGCCGTCTTTTTGGCAAGCGGACGATTGGAGGCGGCGAAAAGGCCGTTCATCGGGAAACTCCCTGTTTGCGGATCGCCACGCGGGCGATCAGGCGATAGAGCAACCGGACGGTGCCGGTTGCGCAGCGCCGCAAAAAGCGGCCAGTATGATTAGCACCAATGACGCACCCGAAGACCGGACTTGGGATCCCGGTCAGGGTGCGTGTCGAAATGAAGGTCGATAAAACCGAACTCAATATTGGTCAGTAGCTTCCGCGTGACAGGCACACGGCTGGAATGGTCTTGACGATGATGAAGACATCCTGTCGCATCGACCAGTTCTGCACATATTGCGTGTCGAAGGCCACGCGGGTCTTGTAGGAGACGTCGTTACGGCCGCTGATCTGCCACAGGCCGGTCAGGCCCGGACGGGTGCTGAGATAATAAGCGGCAGCGCTTTCGTAGTAGCTCAGCTCTTCATCGACGACGGGGCGCGGGCCAACCACGCTCATTTCGCCGCGGATGATATTGAGGAGCTGCGGCAGCTCATCAAGGGAGAGCTTGCGCAGCACGGCGCCAACGGCCGTAACACGCGGATCGTTCTTGAGCTTGCGGGTAGCACGCCATTCCTCGGCGGCTTCCGGATTGGCGGCAAGATATTGGCGCAACATCTCGTCGCCATTCATCGCCATCGTCCTGAATTTCAGGCAATGGAAATAGCGGCCATTATGTCCCACACGCCGGTGGCCGTAGAAGATCGGGCCAGGGTCGGAAAATTTCACCAGCGCGGCGATCAACAGGAAAAGCGGGCTGAATATGAGCAGCGCAAGTGCAGCCGATGTCATATCGAAGCTACGTTTTGCGATGCCCCCGATAGGAAAACTGACATCGAAGTCTTCGGAGCTGCTGAGTGTCTGTTCAGCCGATTGGGTCGCGGACTTCATAGAGAGAACTCCATTTATGTTTTGCGATTGGTCGGTGCCCGGAGGCGCGTCTTTCCGTCTAAAGGAGATAACAAGTCTGTGTTCTGAATTTGATGCTAATGGATTTTTTGTAAGGCACATTGCCTATGACCGTCTATGCGATTTCTTGCGTGAGCGGCCGATCAACGTCCGGGCAATATTAACGGTTGCATAAAAAAGAAACAAATGTGCAGATGGCCATGTTCCCAGAGCATGGGTGTCCGTCCCGCATGTATAGGGTTTTCGACCCCGGATAGTCTTTTCTTATATGTTTCTTATGACTTGGTGAGATGAGACAGGAACGCCAAGAACAGCCATGCGTGTAACAGACTAATAAATTTTTTTGCGGCGCAGCAAGATTGCGGCAATGCATATAAAATTTGACATATTAGCCGGGATTTTTCTGTCTGGCATTTTGTGTTTGCCAAGAAAAAGCGATGGAAAAATTGCAAGAGCGGCGCAAAAGTGGCGAAACAATGGCAAAAATTCCTGTCAAAGCCCCGACCAATCGTCGAAAATCTTCCGGCTTCGGCAGAGATTCTGTCTCTACCAAGATAGGCCGGACGTCCGCCGGGTGCCATATCGGGTAAAAGACCCGGGAATCAGAAGGTGGGTGGCGTGCAGGCGCTGATGACCTCGCAGGGCACGGGTCCAACGCAACGGAAGCGATGCGGCCTGCGGCTTTCAAAATAATAAGCGTCGCCCGGCCCAAGCACCCGCCTCTCCTCGTCCACCGTCACTTCCAGACGCCCGGAGAGGATTATCCCCCCTTCCTCACCATCATGCACCAGCGGCACCTTGCCGGTATCGGCGCCCGGCTGGTAACATTCCTTGAGGATCTGCAGGCTGCGGCCGAAAACATTGTCGCCAACCTGCCGGAAGGATATCGGCCCCTTGCCGATTTCGACCAGTTCGTCCGCGCGATAAAATGCCTTGCGGCTCGTCTCCGGCTCGAAGGCGAAGAACTCGGCAAGACCGATCGGTATGCCGTCGAGAATACGCTTCAGCGCGCCGACGGACGGATTGGAGGTATTGGATTCAATCAGCGAAATCGTCGAATTGGTGACACCGGCGCGCCTTGCCAGTTCACGCTGGGAAATATTGTGACGCAGCCGCAAATGGCGCAAACGCCCGCCTATATCCACCGACATGCAGGAGCCCCCGTTGCCCTTGTTCGAAATATCGAAAACTCTCCTCTCCGCCTATAACATTTTCAATGGCTTGGCCACAGCGAGAAAAGGGCTTGTTCAGTCCGGAAAATAGCTTTCAATCATCGGCACCGAACAGGAGAGCCACTATGGATAACCCCAGCAGATCCAATTCCACCTCACTCGACAGCTATTGGATGCCATTTACCGCCAACCGGCAGTTCAAGGCCAATCCGCGCCTGCTGACGAGCGCAGAGGGCATGTATTACACCAGCAATGACGGCCGCCAGGTTCTCGACGGCACGGCTGGGCTATGGTGCGTCAATGTCGGCCACGGCCGCCAGCAGATCGCATCTGCCGTGAAACACCAGCTTTCCACCATGGATTATGCGCCCTCCTTCCAGATGGGCCACCCCGTCGCCTTTGAATTTGCCGAGCGGCTGGCGGAAATTGCGCCGGGTCCGGAAGGTGCAAAACTTGATCGCGTGTTTTACACCGGCTCCGGCTCGGAATCGGTCGATACGGCCCTGAAGATCGCCATTGCCTATCAGCGCGCCATCGGCCAGGGCACCCGCAGCCGACTTATCGGCCGCGAGCGCGGTTATCACGGTGTCGGTTTCGGCGGCATCTCTGTCGGCGGTCTCGTTAACAACCGCCGCGTTTTCCCGCAAATCCCCGCAGACCATCTGCGTCACACCCACGATCTTTCGAAGAACAGCTTCGTCAAGGGCCAGCCCGAGCATGGTGCCGAGCTTGCCGACGATCTGGAACGGCTGGTTGCCCTGCATGGCGCGGAAACCATCGCCGCCTGCATCGTTGAGCCAGTCGCCGGCTCCACCGGCGTGCTGGTGCCGCCGAAGGGTTACCTGGAACGCCTGCGCGCGATTTGCGACAAGCACGGCATTCTGCTGATCTTCGATGAAGTCATCACCGGCTTCGGCCGCATGGGCTCGTCCTTTGCGAGCAATTACTTCGGTGTGACCCCTGACATCGTCACCACCGCAAAGGGCCTCACCAATGGCGCAATCCCGATGGGCGCGGTCTTCACCAGCCGCAAGGTTCACGATGCGCTGATGCACGGGCCGGAAAGCCAGATCGAGCTTTTCCACGGCTACACCTATTCCGGCCATCCTGTCGCCTGCGCCGCTGGCATCGCCACACTCGACATCTATCGCGACGAAGGGCTCTTCACCCGCGCTGCCGAAATGCAGGACGTGTGGCACGACGCCATCCATTCCCTGAAGGGCCTGCCGAACGTCATCGACATCCGCACCATCGGCTTCATCGCCGGCATCGAGTTACAGCCGCGCGACGGCGCCATCGGCGCGCGCGCCTATGAGGTCTTCACGGATTGCTTCGAGCGCGGCCTGCTCATCCGCGTCACCGGTGACATTATCGCCCTTTCACCGCCGCTGATCGCGGAGAAATCCCATTTCGACGACATCGTCTCGATCCTCGGCGACGCGCTGAAAAGAGCGAATTAAAAGTATAAATCTCTAATATAGAAAAGGCTGCAATACAAATTGCAGCCTTTTTTTGCTTTTTATCAAATCCATCATAAAAATATATCATTTCTTAAGCACGTTCTATTATTTTCCCGCAGTATAACCAACGGAGCGGGAACGACCCCATGGCGTCGATTCAAAAAAAGATAATATTAGCAAGCATCGCAATATTCTCTCTCACCGGAAGCGCCGTTGGCATCGGCATTTGGGCGACGGAGACGCTCAACCGCAATAGTGCGGAAGTATCACGCTCTGCCGAAATACTTCACAATCATATGCGCGCCGACATGATGCACGATGCGTTGCGCTCGGATGTGCTCGCAGCCATTCTTTCTACCAATGACACGATGGGTTTGTCTTTCGACGCGGTAAAGGCCGACCTTGCCGAACACGAAGCGACATTCCTCGAGGCCATAAAGGAAAACGCGGCTTTGTCCGAAGGCACCGAGGCCAAAGCCGTTATCGGCAGCGTGGAAAAACCGCTTCACTCCTATCTGGAAATAGCCAAGACAGTGGTCGGCCTTGTAGGGTCCGATCCGGGCGCAGCGACAAAAATGATCCCGGATTTCATGCGGCAGTTCACCACGCTTGAAACGGCGATGGAGAAAGCCGGCGAGCAGATCGACACGCTGTCGCAGGCCACCGTCGCAAAAAGCCAGGAGACCAAGGCCGTCATCGACTTTCTTTTGAAAGGGCTGCTGGCTCTGGCGACACTCTTCTGCGTCAGCCTCTTCATCCTTACCCGCAAAACGGTAACGGGTCCTATCCTGCGCCTGTCGGAGACGATGGAAATCCTTGCGAGTGGCGATACGTCTCAGCCGCCCTCGGGTGTCGACCGCAAGGACGAGATCGGTTCCATGTCCGGCGCAGTCGAAATATTCCGGCAAGCAGCGATCGCCAATCGGGCATTGGAACAGGAAGCCGCCGCTGCGCGTGAAAAGGCTGAACTTGATCAGCAGGCGGCACGACACCAGGCGGAAGAGGATGCATCGGAACGGCTGCGCATCGCGACATCCGGGCTTGCCGCAGGGTTGAAGCGGCTTGCATCCGGTGATCTCGCCTTCCAGCTCGATGTCGCCTTTGCTCCGGAATTCGAAACCCTGCGCCGTGATTTCAACAGTTCGGTCAAGCAGCTCGCTGAAACGCTTCTCGCGATCTCCGACGGCGTCGCCACCATCGATGGCAGCACCCGCGAAATCGCAGCGGGCGCGGACGATCTTTCTCGCCGCACCGAACATCAGGCCGCATCCCTCGAAGAGACAGCCGCAGCCCTTGAAGAAATCACCGTCAATGTCGCCAATGCCAACAAGCGTGCCGCCGAAGCCCGCCTTGCTGCCACCGATGCCAACCAAAGCGCAGTGAAATCCGCCGAAGTCGTCGGCCATGCCGAAGAGGCCATGCGCCGCATCGAGGCCTCGTCGCGGCAGATCACCGGCATCATCGGCGTCATCGACGAAATCGCCTTCCAGACCAACCTTCTGGCGCTGAATGCCGGGGTGGAGGCTGCCCGTGCCGGCGAAGCCGGCAAAGGCTTTGCCGTGGTGGCGCAGGAAGTGCGTGATCTTGCGCAGCGCTCGGCAAAGGCCGCAAGCGAAATCCGCGGCCATATCCGGCAATCATCGACCGAAGTGGAGAGCGGCGTCAAACTGGTGCTCGATACCGGCACGACGCTCAAAGATATCGGCGAGCGCATCGCCGGCATCGACCGCCATATGAACGCCATCGCCACATCGGCGGCCGAACAGGCGACCGGTCTTGCCGAGATCAACGCCGCGGTGAATTCGATGGATCAGGCCACCCAGCAAAATGCGGCCATGGTGGAACAATCAACCGCCGCCTCGGCAATGCTCGCCGCCGAAACGGCCAAGTTGCGCGCGCTGGTATCCCGTTTCCGTCTTGAGATGGAAAGCATCGGTGGTCACGACGTTACCCGTCGCGTGGCCTGAGGCGGCTGCCGCAGAATCGAGCCGGCAAGATCGGAATCGAAGCGCATCGAATGCGTCTTCATCATCCGTCATTTCCAGCCGCCATCGCAGGCGGCTGGAAACCTTAATCTAATCAATAGGTCTGCATCGGCTGCGACAGGCCGTCGCCAACCACGCCGCCGCCATATTGCGCGACCGGCACGCCTGCCTGACCGATCGGTACGCCCTGCTGTGCCGGTCCAAGCGCCGTAACCACAATCGGGGTACCATCCGGCACACGGTTGTAGAGATCGACGATGTCCTGGTTCAGCAGACGAACGCAGCCCGAGGAGACTGATTTGCCGATCGTCCACCACTCGGGCGAGCCGTGCAGACGATAGATCGTGTCCTTGCCGTCCTTGAAGATATAGAGCGCACGCGCACCGAGCGGATTCTTGAGCCCCGGCTCCATGCCGCCATTGCGGCTGCTATAGGGCTCGAGTTCCGGCTGGCGGGCCACCATCTCATCGGGCGGCGTCCAGCGCGGCCATTGCCGCTTGTACTGGATCACGCCACGACCGGACCACTCGAAGCCCGCGCGGCCAAGACCGACGCCGTAACGCATGGCCTGATTATTCTCATAGGTGAGATAGAGGAAATGGTTGGCGGTATCGACCACGATGATGCCGGGGCGCTCGCCGGTCGGGTTTTCCACCATCTGCCGCAGGAACTGGCGCGGGATCCTCTTGTAGGGAATTTCCGGCAGCGGAAATTGCTCGTCCGGCTTGGGGCCGTACATCAGGGCATACATCGGGTCGTCGGCCGGAGCGGCGGGCCGGCTGGCCTCACGCGCCGTGGTGTTACAGCCAGCAAGGCCGGCAAGCGCCAGTCCACCTGCTCCAAGCAGGAAACCCCGCCGGGTCGTTGTCGTGTCGTTCAATTGAAAAACCTCATTTACGTCATCTCACACTGGCAAAGGGATCTGCCAGCGCCGCCTCGGGACGGCTGATAGGGTACTTCGTGCCGGAAACCTGCGATGCCATGGCCTTGGCGCCACTGGATTTCAGGATGGCACGGAAGCTCGGATGCATGCCGCCGTCTACATACGCGCTGAGGGGAGCTGTGGTTCCCTCGTTCATAGCGGCGGCAAATTTTTGTTGTTCTTCGGCCAGTTTCGAAGCGACCAGCGGGTCCTGCTGGTTGATGGCAGGCGGGCAGGCGGCCAGCGGATCGGCAGGTTCGCCTTCGGCAAATTCACTATTGAAGACATATCGCCTGCCGCAGACGGATACCTTTGGCTGCCGGCGCGTCACCTCGAAATAGTCGTAGCCTTCCTTCAGCGTCTTCCAGAAGGGCATGTTGGGATCATCCCGATGCGCCACCATGTTGCGGGCGCTCATGCGGAACGGATAGGCCTGCACCTGAAAACGGTCCTGACCGCCCTGCAATGCGCGCGCGACGACCGCATAAATCTCGCCAACCTGCTGATCGGTCATGGCATAGCAGCCCGAAGAGGAACAGGCGCCGTGCACCATCAGCGCTTCACCGGTGTAACCGAGCGCCGATTCCAGCCGATTGGGGTAACCGAGGTTGAAGGAGACGAAATATTGCGAATTGGGATTAAGCATGCCGGCTGAGACATGATAAAAACCTTCAGGCGCCTGCCTGTCGCCCGTTTTCATCTTCGGTCCGAGCTTTCCGGACCAGCGGCACATCGGATAGGTCTTCAGCAGCGCATAATTTCCGGTTCTGTCGATCTTCCAGACCTCAAGTTCGCTTTCCTGCTTGAAGATGCGAACGAGAACCGGGCTTTCCGGGCGCATGCTCTTGGCGGACATCTGCGCCATCATCTTGGACGACAGCTTCGGCGGGTCCTTCTTGACGCTATCGAGACCCATGGAGGTGCACGCGGCAAGGCTGCCGCCGATCGCAACGATCGCAGCCATTCTCACACCCGCCTTTGCCCTGTGCCGCAACCCCGCAACCGCGAAATCCAGCAATGCCTTCATGCCCATGGATCGTTCTACCCGCCTGATTTGCCCGCCTTTCCGGCAGACGCTTAACTAGCGAAGGTGGCCACAACGCGGCAACCTCGCACATGGACAAAGTCTCGTGAACAGACGTTACCCATTCGTTAATCATACGCACACAAGCCTGTGATGGAACTGTTGTTACCGAAGGAGCCCCTGCCCGCCATCGATCCATACCGGCGTGCCGGTGATGTGGCGAGACCGGTCGGATGCCAGAAAACCGATCAGCGCAGCGACATCCTCGCTCGTCCCTGCAACCCCGCCTGTGACCGGAATGTCGCCCTCCGGAAAACGCACCGGCACCTCGGTCTTGTCGCGCCCGCGTATGTCGGTATTTTCGTCAATTGCCGTTTCAATTTCGCCCGGACACACCGCGTTGACACGGATGCGATGACGCCCAAGCTCAAGCGCCAATTGCTGGGCCATGGCAAGCTGCCCGGCCTTCGTCACCGAATAGGCAGTGGCGCCCGGCGAGGTGAAAGTACGGGTGCCATTGATGGAAGAGATGATGACGATGGAGCCGCCGCCTGCAGCCTTCATATGCGGCACGCTGGCATGGACGGTGAGATAGGTGCCGCGCAGGTTGATGCGGATGGTATCATCCCACTCCGAAGGCTTCAGGTCGTCAATAGGTGCCCAGACGCCGTTGACGCCGGCATTGGCCACCACGACATCCAGACGGCCGAAATCTTGCACAAGCGTTGCGACTGCATGTCGCATGGCCGTTTCGTCCGCCACATCGGCGACAAGGACCTTCGACGCGCCCGTTGCAGCGGAAATCTCATTTTCCACCGCCTGCAATTCGGATTCGGTACGTCCAAGAAGGCCGACGGAAAAACCTTCCGCAGCCAGATGAAGGGCGGCGGCCCGACCGATGCCGGAGCCGGCACCGGTGACGAGCGCGACTTTACCATTGGCCAACGTCACAGCCCTCCTTTTCTCGACGCGATCGAGGTGACCGTCGCCGAAACGGGGTCGCTCGCCGGAAAGCTGTCTTCCAGCCCCTCTTCCAGCTCCTCCTCCAGAATGTCGCGATCTTTCGACGTGCGTGCACTCGCCTGCCCATGCGGTGCTTCACCCTGCGCCGTGCCGAGGGCGGAGAATTGCGAAGATGCATCCGCGCCCTGGCGCGTTCCGAATGCCGTCAGCTGAACCATGACCGCGCTTGCGCGTTTGATGGCCTCCGCATCGCCGATACCCTCCAGGCCGTCGGCAAGGCGAACCGAGACCTGATCGCCGTCGCTGCCGACAAATTCCACGGAGATCACCCCGTTATCCCGTTTTACATAGGTCGTAGAAAGTTGCATGACATGCCCTCCGGTTTGAAAAAACATCGGCGTAATCCGATGCAAAAACACACTGAAACCTGAATTCACAACGATGGCAGAGCAGAAGGGGTTCCAGATGGATCAGGCCTTTGACCCGGAATTGCAGGAGAGGTTCTTCCTGCGCGATGCGGTGGACGTGGCCCGCGCCCTCATCGGTGCGGAGTTTCGCATTGGCAATGCTGGCGGCATCATCGTGGAAACCGAAGCCTATCACCCGGACGATCCGGCATCTCACAGCTTCAACGGTCAAACCCCACGCAACAGGGCGATGTTCGGCCCGGCTGGTCA
This sequence comes from Rhizobium sp. X9, assembly GCF_018873185.1. Classification (NCBI taxonomy): domain Bacteria; kingdom Pseudomonadati; phylum Pseudomonadota; class Alphaproteobacteria; order Hyphomicrobiales; family Rhizobiaceae; genus Rhizobium; species Rhizobium sp. X9. Next base: position 477,682 of record NZ_CP071312.1, read on the forward strand.
TCTTTATGTCTACCGGTCCTATGGCATTCACTGGTGCGCCAACTTCGTCTGCGCGCCGGGCTCCGCCGTGCTTCTGCGCGCAATCGAGCCCCTCACCGGCATAGACATGATGAAACTGCGGCGGGGAACTGACAAGCTGAAACTTCTCTGTTCCGGTCCCGGCAGGCTGTGTCAGGCCCTGGCCATTACCGGAGACATGGACGGCGCTCCGCTCGACGCACCGCCATTTTTTATCCGCCTGCCGAAAGAAGCGGCCTCAGTGAAAAGCGGCAGACGCATCGGCATCAGCCGCGCGCAGGAATATCCGTGGCGCTTCGGGCTTGAAGGTTCGTCGTTCGTCAGCAAGAAGTTCGAAAGAGACTAAACGACCTATAGTACCTTTGGCGGCTGGTCGTTTTCGTCGGGGTTCGGTGTCGGCACCTCGTCTGGCAATCTTTCGGGTTCCGGTTCCTGCACCGGTGGAATATCGGGCTGCGGCGGCACCGGCATCGGCGGTTCGGGATAGGGCTCGACTGGAACAGCGGGCATTGCGGCCTCCTTGCGTCAACGCTCTTAGTCCTGAACGGATCGGGACTGCGTTTTAGGGACAACGCATTGCGCCGTCGATTTCAGGCGGCGCAACACCCAATTCGCCCATCGGTCAAACGCCGGTCAGGTCCCTTCGGTTCGGTTGCGCCGCCCGGTGGGTCGTGAAAGGAGAACGCGGGGAAAGCCGGTCCGTTCCGTTTTTTTGGAGAGCTTTTGGCAGTGGCTCAGGCAAAACCGAGCGCGCTGCGGGAAATATCGCGGTTTTCGCAATAGTCGCGAGAATGGGCCTCATGGCCATGTTCACGGGCCGTTGAACGGGTAAGTTCCGGGCTTGGAACGTTGAGAAGCGCATCGGCATAGGTGCCGGTTGCTTCCACATCATCGATCACAGGCTGCTGTTGCGGTTTTAGAAATTCAAACATCCATCGTCCTCCTTCGACACGTCCCCTCAACGCGCCGGCCCAAGTCCTGTTCCATAACGAACATGACAGTCCCGATTATACATGAGATGGCGTCGGCGTATAGATGACGAAAGGCGAACGCTATCAACTGACGTTCACAAAATGGAGTGGAATCAGTGAGCTATGGCGAGAAGTTCAGGCTGGACCGACTGACTCCCGCAAGATCAGTTCGACAGGCCACAATTCCTGAACCTCGCGGACCGGACGGCCGCCAACGATCTGCAAAAGCAGGTCCGTCACCCGCATACCCGCCATGCGCATCGGCGAACGCGTTGTGGAAAGCGGCGGCATCATGCTCTGTGGCGTCAGATAGGGAAAAACGTCGTCATGGGCGATGACGGAGACGTCCTTGCCGATCGTCAGACCGAGCTGGCTTGCGGCGCGATAGACCCCCTGCGCCGTCATCATCGCGCCCGCGACAAAGGCGGTCGGGCGCGGCGTCTGCTCCAGCAACGAGCGGGCGAAGCGGAAAGCGGCTTCCTCACTGAAATGCTCGCTCATCATCAAGCGCGGGTCCGGCGTGATGCCATGGGTCGCCAGCGCATCACGAAAACCCTGTTCGCGGTCCTGCACAAAAGTACGGCCGGTCGGACCGTTGATCAGTACGATGCGACGGTGGCCGCGCTCCAGAAAATGGATCGTCGGGCGATAGGTCACATCATGATTGTCGATATCGAGCCAGGCATGCTCGAAAGGCGTCTTCGAGCGGCCATGCACGATGAAAGGTATGCCAAGCCTGTGGAGCAGTTCAATACGTTCGTCTTCCGGGCGCGGTGAATGCACGATGATGCCATCCACACGCCCGCTCGAGGCAAGCCTGCTGAAAATCGCCAGCTCTTCGTCGATATTATTATCAACGGTCACGCTGACGAGAATATCGGTCTCTTCGCCTTCGAGCCGGGTCGCCATTCCGCCCATGAATTCCGAAAAGAAATGCCCGCCGCCCGAACGGCCCATGACGACGCCGATGGCGCCCGCCCTGCCGGTCGCCAGCCTGACAGCATTGGCATTTGGCCGGTAGCCGTACTTCAGCGCAGCCTCCATCACCCGCCGGCGCGTTTCCTCGCGCACCTCGGGATAGCCGCCCAGCGCACGGCTGACGGTGGTGGGCGACAGCCCGACCTTTTCTGCGAATTCCTTGAGCTTCATGTTTTTTGCCAATTTGCCACTGCATGCGTTGCCGCCGCGGATTTTTCAAGCCGACAAAAATTGAAAACGATTTCAATTTTTCTTCACCTGAAACCTTACAGGTCACTATTCTGAAAGGCAAACCCCTAAAAATCCCACGCCAAAATGCCCGATTTCCCTACCATTAGAAAGAGTATTGACAGACTGCCTGGCTTTTGCGAGCCTCGCATCAGTCAAAAGCGCTTTCAATTTTGAGGATGATCGGAAGCGTCAACGGAGGAGTTTGACAATGAATATTTCCATGAAGACTTTGTTCCTGTGCGGCAGTGTACTTTCTGCAGCCGTCTCCGCTCAAGCCGCCGAGCTTTCCATCGCCGCCAATTCCACCGGCAAGAACGTCGCATTCTTCCGCGAGCGGATCGCCGCCTTTGAGAAAGAGACGGGCCACAAGGTCAATCTCGTCACGATGCCTTCGTCGTCCAGCGAGCAATTCAGCCAGTACCGGCTGTGGCTTGCGGCCGGCAACAAGGATGTTGACGTCTACCAGACAGACGTGATCTGGGCGCCGCAGCTGGCCGAGCAATTCGTGGATCTGACCGAAGCGACAAAGGATGTCATCGGCGATCATTTCCCCTCCATCGTGGCATCGCAGACCGTGGACGGCAAGCTCGTCGCCATGCCGATGTTTACCGACGCACCCGCCCTCTTCTACCGCAAGGACCTTTTGGAAAAATACGGCAAGCAGCCGCCGAAAACCTGGAAAGAGCTGAGCGAAACCGCCAAGGAAATTCAGGACAAGGAGCGCGAGGGTGGACAGAAGGACCTCTGGGGCTTCGTCTTCCAGGGCAGCGCCTATGAAGGCCTGACCTGCAACGCGCTGGAATGGATCGCATCCGCCGGCGGCGGCCATATCGTCGAGACCAATGGCGATATCTCCATCAACAACGAGAAAGCCGCAGCCGCGATTGAAGCGGCCAAGGGCTGGGTCGGCACCATCGCGCCGCAGGGCGTGCTTGCCTACAAGGAAGAGGAAGCGCGCGGCGTCTGGCAGACCGGCAATTCCGTCTTCATGCGCAACTGGCCCTATGCCTACGCACTTGGAAATGGTGCCGACAGCGCCATCAAGGGCAAGTTCGGTGTCACCCCGCTGCCGGCCGGCGAAGAGGGTGCAGCGCCCGCTTCGACACTCGGCGGCTGGAACCTTGCCGTTTCGAAATATTCCGACGACAAGGAAGCCGCCATCCAGCTCGTGAAATTCCTGGCGTCGAAAGACACCCAGAAAATGCGTGCGATCCAGCTTTCCAACATGCCGACGATCGCTTCGCTTTACGACGACAAGGATGTTGCGGAGGCACAGCCCTTCATGCCGACATGGAAGCCGATCTTCGAGACCGCAGTTCCTCGCCCATCCGCCTCCGCCAAGGTGAAATATAACGAGGTTTCCGCCAAGTTCTGGGGCGCTGTTCACAACACGCTCTCCGGCAACGGCACGGCGGCGGAAAATCTCGAACTTCTCGAGGTTGAACTGACCGATCTCAAAGGCAACGGCTGGTAATCCGGCTCGCGCGGGACATGGTCATTCATGATCGTTTCCCGCGCCCCAACCGCGAGATATACCCATGAACGACACCGCCCTTCAAAGACCGGTCGTGGCATCTGCCACCGGCTCCGATCTGCAGTCGGAAAGACTGAAATCCGCCTGGCTGTTTCTTGCCCCGACATTTCTGGTGCTTGCGATGGTGGCCGGCTGGCCGCTTGTGCGCACCGTCTGGTTCAGCCTTACCGACGCGTCGCTCACCAATCTCGAGGGCGCGCAATTTGTCGGCCTCAAGAACTATCTCACCTGGATCACGCTCAGCAGCGGCCGCACCATTTATCGCGGCCTGCTTGCCGATCCCGCATGGTGGGGTGCGGTTCTCAACACGCTGAAATTCACCGTCGTTTCCGTCAGTCTCGAAACGGTGCTCGGCCTCATCGTCGCGCTGGTGCTGAATGCCGAGTTCAAGGGGCGCGGCCTCGTCCGCGCCGCCATCCTCGTGCCATGGGCCATTCCCACCATCGTCTCGGCGCAGATGTGGGCGTGGATGCTGAACGACCAGTTCGGCATATTGAACGACCTCTTCCTCAGTCTCGGGCTGATCTCCCACAAAATCGCATGGACCGCCAATCCGGATACCGCAATGGTCGCCGTCCTGATCGTCGACATCTGGAAGACGACGCCATTCATGGCGCTGCTCATCCTCGCCGGGCTGCAGATGGTTCCGAAGGACATGTATGAGGCGGCCAAGGTGGATGGCATCCATCCCGTAAAAGTGTTCTTCCGCGTCACTTTGCCAATGATCCGCCCGGCGCTCATGGTCGCGGTCATCTTCCGCATGCTGGATGCGATGCGCGTTTTCGATCTCATCTACATCCTGACGCCGAACAACGCACAGACCCGCACCATGTCGGTGCTGGCGCGCGAGAACCTGTTCGATTTCGACAAGTTCGCCTATGGTGCCGCCGCCTCCACCATGCTGTTTCTCATCATCGCCTCGATCACAGTGATTTATATGTGGCTCGGGCGCGTCAACACCGATGGAGCTTCGCGATGACCGTGCCAAGCATCCTGAAAACCACCGCCTTCTATGTGCTGGTCGCCATCATCATGGTGATTTCGGTATTCCCGTTCTACTACGCGATCCTGACGAGTCTTAAATCCGGCTCGGCGCTGTTCCAGGTCAATTATTGGCCGCGTGAATTCTCGCTGACCAACTACAACTTCGTCATCGGCAACGGCACGTTCCTGCGCAATCTCGGCAATTCGCTGTTCGTTGCATCTTCAGTCGTCGTACTGTCGCTGTTTCTTGCTGTAACGGCCTCCTATGCGCTGGCCCGTGTCCGCTTCCGGGGCCGCTCGCTGCTGCTGCTCACCATCCTCTCGGTTTCGATGTTCCCGCAGATCGCCGTTCTCGCCGGCCTGTTCGAACTGATCCGCTGGGCGGGAATCTTCAACACGCCCTTAGCGCTGATTTTCTCTTACATGATCTTCACCCTGCCCTTCACGGTGTGGGTGCTGACAACCTTCATGCGAGACCTGCCGATCGAGATCGAGGAAGCGGCGATCGTCGATGGCGCGACGCCGTGGGTCATCATCACCCAGGTCTTCATGCCGCTGATGTGGCCGGCGCTCGTCACGACAGGGCTTCTTGCCTTCATTGCGGCATGGAACGAGTTCCTCTTCGCGCTCACCTTCACCTCATCGAACGAGCAGCGCACGGTGCCGGTCGCCATCGCGCTCCTGTCGGGCGGCTCGCAGTTCGAAATCCCCTGGGGAACGATCATGGCCGCGTCCGTCATCGTCACCGCACCCCTCGTCGTCCTCGTTCTGATCTTCCAGCGACGCATCATCTCCGGCCTCACCGCCGGTGGCGTCAAAGGCTAGGAGAAAACCAAATGACCACCATTCAACTGCGCGATCTTCGCAAATCCTTCAGCGCTTTCGATGTCATCAAGGGCATCGACATGGATATCCGCTCCGGCGAATTCATGGTCTTCGTCGGTCCTTCCGGTTGCGGCAAGTCCACGCTTCTGCGCCTCATATGCGGGCTGGAGGAAATTTCCAGTGGCACGCTTTCCTTCGACAGCGAGACGGTCAACCGCCTGCCGCCCGCCAAACGCGGCGTCGCCATGGTCTTCCAGTCCTATGCGCTTTATCCGCATATGACCGTGTTCGAGAACATGGCCTTCGGCATGAAGCTGTCAGGTGCTGACAAGGAACAGCGCCGCAAGCGCGTGGAAGCGGCGGCCGAGATGCTGCAGCTCACGCCCTATCTGGAACGCCTGCCGAAGCAGCTTTCCGGCGGTCAGCGCCAGCGTGTCGCCATCGGCCGTGCCATCGTGCGCGACCCGAAGGTGTTCCTGTTCGATGAACCGCTCTCCAACCTCGATGCGGCGCTGCGTGTCGCAACCCGGCTGGAGATCGCCAAGCTGCACCGCGAGATGCATGATACGACGATGATCTACGTCACCCACGACCAGGTGGAGGCCATGACGCTCGCCGACCGCATCTGCGTGTTGCGCGACGGCCGCGTCGAACAGATCGGCACACCGCTGGAGCTTTACGAAAGCCCGGTCAACACCTTCGTTGCCGGCTTCATCGGCTCGCCGAAGATGAACTTCCTTGCCGGCAAATATGCCGAGACGGAAGGCGCCAAAACCATCGGCATCCGCCCCGAACACATCACCATCACCACCGGCGAGAACGGGTGGGGCGGCGAGATCGTGCATTCGGAAATGCTCGGATCTGACAGCTACATCTATGTCGAGATTGGTGCCGGCGAGCCCATCGTCGTTCGCGAGGAGGGCGTGACCGGCCGCAAGCCGGGCGAGCGCGTCGCCATTGTGCCGGATGCGGCACAGATCCACCGTTTCGATGCCGAAGGCCAGGCACTCGCCCGCAATCCCGCCCGGGGTGCGGCCTGAACATTCAACTTTTCGCCGGGGATCACCCAAGATACCGGCTTTCACCGAGGAGCATGAAAATGACCATCAACACCGTTGTATGGGGCGAAAATATTCACGAACACATCAATGAGACGGTGCGTTCGATCTATCCAAACGGTATGCACAACACCATCGCCGACGCGCTGAACCAGAACCCGGAGATCAACGCCACCACCGCCACGCTTCAGGAGCCGGAACACGGCCTTTCGCAGGAGCGTCTGGACAAGACCGACGTGCTCGTCTGGTGGGGCCACAAGGACCACGGCGCGGTTCAGGACGAGATCGTCGAGCGTGTCGCCAAGCGCGTCTGGGAAGGCATGGGCCTCATCGTCCTGCATTCCGGCCATTTCTCCAAGCCGTTCAAGCGGCTTATGGGCACGCCCTGCGCACTGAAATGGCGTGAGGCCGGTGAACGCGAGCGTCTGTGGACGATCAATCCGCGCCACCCGATCGCAGCCGGCCTGCCCGAGCATTTCGAGCTGGAAAACGAAGAAATGTATGGCGAGCAGTTCTCCGTGCCGGAGCCGCTGGAAACCGTCTTCATCTCCTGGTTCCAGGGCGGTGAAGTCTTCCGTTCCGGCCTCACCTGGCGTCGTGGCGCGGGCAATATTTTCTATTTCCGCCCGGGTCACGAGACCTATCCGACCTATCACGACGCCAATGTGCAAAAGGTCATCAGCAATTCGGTGAAATGGGCCTATAATCCGGCCGGCGCACTGACGAGCATCCACGCTGCCCCCAATGTTCCCGTCGACAAGGCGCTGGAGCCGATCGAGGAACGCGGCCCCAAGCTGCACAAAGCCGGCGAAGCAGGTTACAGGTAAAAAGCCATGAGACTTCTCGTTCTCGGAACCGGCGGCATGGCCAACAACCATGCCACCTATTTCTCTCAAATCCCCGGTGTCGAACTGGTGGCTGCGGTGGATGTGGACGATGTGGTGGTGCGGGGCTTCGCGCTCCGTCACAACATTCCGCTCTCCTTCACCTCGCTGGATGACGCCATTGCCTGGGGTGAATTCGACGCGGCGGCGAATGTCACGCCGGATGCCATCCACCATCCGACCAGCCTGAAGCTGCTGGCGGCGGGCAAGCACGTCTTCTGCGAAAAGCCGCTGGCGGAAAACTACGCCAAGGCCGCCGAAATGGCCGATGCCGCCGAGAAGGCTGGCCTCGTCGCCATGGTCAACCTCACCTATCGCAATGTCGCCCCCTTGCAGGCGGCACGCGAAATGGTGCTGGCGGGCAAGATCGGCAAGGTACGCCATCTCGAAGCTTCCTATCTCCAGAGCTGGCTCGTTTCCAAGGCCTGGGGCGACTGGATGACGGAGAGCAAGTGGCTGTGGCGGCTCTCCACCAAGCACGGCTCGAACGGCGTTCTCGGCGATGTCGGCATCCACATTCTCGACTTCGCTTCCTATGGCGCGGGCAGCGATGTGGAGCGTATCTTCACGCGGCTGAAGACCTTCGACAAATATGAGGGCAACAGGATCGGCGTCTACGATCTCGACGCCAATGACAGCTTCACCATGACCGCCGAGCTTGAAAACGGCGCCATGGGCGTCATCCATGCCAGCCGCTGGGCGACGGGCCACCTGAACGAACTGCGCCTGCGCATCCATGGCGACAAGGGCGCGCTGGAAGTCATCCACACGCCTGACTATTCCAGCCTGCGGGCCTGCATAGGCGAAGACGTGGAGAAAGCGATCTGGAAAACGATCGATGTGGAGCCGGTGGCGACGAATTACGAGAAATTCGCCAAGGCCGTCATGGAAGGTGGCCCTGCCGATCCGGATTTCCGTCATGCGGCTAATCTGCAGAAGGTGCTCGATCTATCGATCATCGCGGATCGGGAGAGGCGCGAGTTGGCCGTTTCGGCTTGATGTGAAAGAACAATATGCGGCACGACGTTGCCGCATGTTTCTTCTCCCCTAGGGGGAGAAGGTGGCCCGAAGGGTAGGATGAGGGGGCAAGCTCACAGTCGATCTCTGCCCTTGCCCCCTCATCCCGCTGCCGCGGACTTCTCCCCCTCGGGGAGAAGAAGCAAGTGGCACCCGCTCGCTCAATCCGCTATGTGCTTTCTCAAAGACGCGGACTACGGCGTGGAATTTCACTCCCGCACAATCTATACGCCGCGCTTATTCCCCCACAACAGCACATGAAGCTGCGGCAGCACACGGGCGGAAAACCAGCGGTCTTCGCTCACTTTGTCCACCAGCCACAGCGTCCGGTCCATCACCCCATCGATATCCACGCGCGCATCGTCGTCATCGGGCGGCGGCGGGGTGTGGTTTCCGGGCTGGAGGTAAACCGGCAGATGCGGGAACCGCGCGGATGCCGCCTTGGCATAGGCATAATCAGCATCATCGAAAACCACGATCTTCAGCGCCACCTGCGGCCCCTCATCGGCGGCGGCAAGACAGTCTTCGAATGCCTGCCAGTCCGTTTCCATGCCGCTCGATGGCGGCTTGGGGCTCAGCACCAGATGGTCGAGATCGGCAAACCAGTCTTTCGCGATGCTGCCCTGCGTTTCCAGCGCGAAACGATAGCCCTCGCTTTGCCCCTTCGCGATCAAAGCCCCGAGTGGCTGGATGGCCGGATTGCCGCCTGACAAGGAGACCGTCAGCGGCACGCCGCCGGAAAGCCGCCGCACCTCCTGCCAGATCGCCTCGACCGGCATCGGCTTCCATGTGTCGCGGTAATCGCTGTCGACCGCATGCAGCGTATCGCACCAGGAGCAGCGGTAATCGCAGCCGCCGGTGCGCACGAAAACGGTCGGCAGACCGATCAGCGGCCCCTCACCCTGAATGGTCGGGCCGAAGATTTCGCTGATGCGGATCGCCGTTTCCTTCGCTGCAACCATCTGTGCAGCCGCCGTCATGGCCGGTATTCCGCCCAGGTCTTGGTGGTTTCGCTGACCCGTACGGCGCTGGTTTCCGGCAGACGATCCTTGCACCAGTCATAAAAATGCTTGGCCAGGCATTCCGCCGTCACCCGGTCATGGCCAAGAACGTCGTTCAGATGGCGATGGTCGAAATGATCATCGATATAGCGCTTCAGCGGCGCAAGCTCGTGATAATCGCGCACGAAACCGTGCTCGTTTAGCTCTTCACCCGATAGTTCGACCTCGACGATGTAATTATGCCCGTGCAGGCGATTACACTGATGATCCGACGGCAGGCTTTTCAGCTGGTGCGAGGCGGAAAAGTGAAACTCCTTGGTGATGCGGAACATCAGCGCACCTCCTGCGCCGCATAGGCATGGGTGGCCGCCACCCAGAAATCCGGGTCTTCATAGTCGGTCGGATCGGTAACGCCGGCCAGATGAAAGGCCTCGCGCCGTTCCACGCAGGTGCCGCAGCGGCCGCAATGGCGAAAGCCGCCCTTGTAACAGGACCATGTTTCCCCAAACGGCGTACCGTATTTCACGCCGTCGGTGACGATCGCCGCTTTGGAGACCGTCACATAGGGCGCGAAAAGCTTGACGTTGGCATAACCTTCCAGCGCATGTGCCTGCATGGCGTTGAAGCTGTCGATGAAGCCCGGCCGGCAATCGGGATAGATGAAATGGTCGCCGCCATGCACGGCAATCGCCACCGCATCCGCCTGCTGCGCGGCAGCCAGCCCGAAGGCGATGGTGAGCATGATGGCGTTGCGGTTCGGCACCACGGTGGAGCGCATGGTCTCCTCCGCATAATGTCCGTCCGGCACCGCAATGTTGTCCGTCAGCGCCGAGCCAGTGAGATGCGCACCGATGGTGCGGATATCGATGACATGATGCGGCACGCCGAGCCGTTTTGCGCAATCGGCGGCAAAATCCAGCTCCTTCCTGTGGCGCTGGCCATAATCGAAGGAGACGAGAGCGAGAAGTTCATGTTCCGCTGCGATTTTATGCGCAAGCGAAACGGAGTCCAATCCGCCGGAGCAGATGACGATGGTTTTCATAAGTTGGGATCCCTTGTTTTGACCGGGTGGGCTGCGACCGGATTACGGCGCGGCTTTAAACCAAACCGGCGGATTTGTGAAGGGCTTTGCCGAATTCGCGGGAAATCCGCTCCATCACGAAATCGCCCCGCCGCAGAAACAAGACGAAACAATCGGGACATATGCCGGAAACCGGCGCGATCTAGAACGATGACGAATTCACTGTTCTTGAAGGGTTGTGCCAATGATGGTGGCTGATAAGATTCTGTTTTCGCTGAGCAATCTCAGCTCTCTTGGCACCGGCGTCCTGATGGCGATGGCGGGTATGCTTTATATCACGCTCACCATTCGCGGGCTGATCACCGCTCTCCGCCATGGATAGAGCACTCGAGCCAAAACGTCATCGGTTCAGGCGCAATCTCACAACCGGCCTCCTCGTCGCTTCTGCAGCGCTCGTCACCGCCACCGGCTTAGCGTCGTTCGTGTTCCTGATCTGGATGGTCAGGACCGTTGCGCGCTGGCTGGGTCTTTTTATCGGGCTGTGAAGTCGAACGAACACGCGACGCTCGCCACTAAATGGCAGAGCGGAAAAGGCCCGGCGAACTGGCAGTGCGCCGGGCCTTTTTTTCATTGGCTGTGCGCTCAGCGCAGCAGCGCCTGCGCCTCCTCGATACCGAGCGCTGCCGGCTGGGTGCAGGTCGTTCTCATCTCGATGAAGCGCCCTTCTTCCCCGGATTTGAGGATGGAGGTCATCACATCGATGCCGTGCAGGGAGCGATCCAGCGAGCAACGGGCATCGCGGCCTTCCAGAATAGCGATTGCCATATCGGCAAGGCCCGCCGTGCGATAATTGGCGCGCGGGCCGTTCGGGCTTTCCTGATTGGCAATGCCGAAGGGATGCGCCCAGTCTTCCAGCGGCTGGATATCCTTGTCACGGCCGCTTGCCTCCACCACACCGCCGAAGAAATTCGGATCCGGCACGTAGATCGAGCCTTCCGTGCCATAGAGCTCCATGTTGGCGTGGCGATGCGACCAGACATCCCAGCTTGCCGAAAGCGTGATCGTCGCGCCGTTCCCGAATTCTAGCAGGGCATGGATGTTGGTCGGCGTTTCGACCGGAATAATCTCGCCGTTCAGCGGCTGGCTGGTCACCGTACGGGTCGGATTGGCCATGGAGGTCAATGCCCCCACACGCTTCACCGGACCGATGAGGTTGATGAGATTGGCGACATAATAAGGACCGAGATCGAGGATCGGTCCGCCGCCCTTCAGGAAGAAGAAGCCCGGATTGGGGTGCCACATTTCCATGCCGGGGCTCATCACATGGCAGGTGCCGGAGGTGATGCGCCCGACCTTGCCCTCATCGATATATTGCCGGGCAAGCTGATGCGCGCCGCCAAGGAAGGTATCCGGCGCGCAGCCGACGGAAAGCTTCTTCTCGCGGGCGATGCGCCGTAGCTCCTCGCCCTCCTCCAGCGAAAGCACCAGCGGCTTTTCTGAATAGACGTGTTTGCCCGCCTCAAGGGCGGCTTTCGACACCGGAAAATGCGCGGCGGGAATGGTGAGGTTCACCACCACATCGATATCCTTGTTGGCGAGCAGTTCCTCGATGGACTGCGCGACAACACCGAATTCTTCCGCCCTCAGCTCCGCCGCATTGCGGTTGAGGTCGGCGCAGGCAAGCACCTTGATGCCCTTGAAGAGCGGCGCCAGCGAGAAATAAGCAGACGAGATATTGCCGCATCCGATGATGCCGACGCCAAGATCTCTGGCCATGATGGAAACTCCGAAAAATTGAAACTCAATAGGCTTTGAAGGAAGCGATCGAGCGGGTGATCAGCCGGTCGATATCCTTCGGATTGTCGTGCTCCAGCACAAAATGTTTCGTGGCCGATTTTGCCTTGAGCACGGCGACAATACCCTTCCAGTCGACTGTACCATGACCGAGATCAGCCCAGCCATCCTCATCCGTGTTTTCGCCCGATGGCGCGATGTCCTTCACATGCACGGCGGTGATGCGCTTGCCATAGCTTTCGATCCAGGCGAGCGGATCTGCATTGCCTCTGATAATCCAGGCGATATCCGCCTCCCATTTCAAATCCGGCCCGCCGGCAAGGATCTGCTCCTGCGGAGTGGAGCCGTCGCCAAGCACCTTGAACTCGAAATCGTGGTTGTGCCAGCCGAAGGTCAGTCCGGCATCGACGAAAGGCTTGCCCGCCTCTTGCAGACGCTTGCCGAAGGCGAACCATCCGGCCGCATCGGCAGGGCGCTGGTCAGGCATCAGGTAAGGGCAATAGATCGCCTCCACGCCGAGAACCTTGGCGATATTCAGGGCCTTTTTCGGATCGCCCTCAAGAAGGTCGAGGCCGAAATGGCCTGTCGGCATGGCAAGGCCGTTGGCGTCTAGTTCGGCACGCAGGCTCTTCAGCCCGGCATCATCCAGTGCGGCGTACATGGCGCCATAACCTTCAACCTGTTTGTAACCGGCGGCCGAAAGTTTCCTCAAAATCCCGGAAAAAGGCTGGAAATTGCGGGCGCTGTAAAGCTGAAAACCGAGTTCTGTCATTGTCTCCTCCATAGAGATGCTGGGTCTTGGGAAAGGGTGTGGGGGTAAGTGTCGCAGCGTCTAAAGCCGCTCCTCGCTCTCAGCGTCGAACAGCGAGGCCATCGTCAGGTCGAGGCCAAGCCGGACCTTGGTGCCCGGCGAAAACCGCCTGTGGCCGCCAACGCGCACGGAAAGTGTATGGCCGGCATGTTTCAGCCAGATCAGATTGTCGGCGCCCATCGGCTCCTCGATATCGACAATCGCCTCATGCACTTCACCGCCGACAATATCGGCATCGACGCGCACATGTTCGGGGCGCACGCCCAGCACCACGGCACGGCCCGCGGCGAGCGGCGCTTCCGCATGATAGCCATCCAGCGCAAAAGTCACGCCATTGGTGGTGAAGGCCACCTTGCCGTCCTTTTCGATCAACTCGCCGCGCAGGAAATTCATCGACGGCGAGCCGATGAAACCGGCAACGAAGAGGTTTCGCGGCTTGTTGTAGATGGTGACGGGATCGGCGAGCTGCTGGATGACGCCGCTTTTCATGATGGCGATGCGGTCCGCCAGCGTCAGTGCTTCGATCTGGTCATGCGTTACGTAGATCATGGTGTTCTTCAGCGCCTGGTGCAGCCGCTTGATCTCGACGCGCAGTTCGGAGCGCAGCTTGGCGTCGAGATTGGAGAGCGGCTCATCGAATAGGAACACATCCACATCCCGCACCAGCGCCCGGCCGATCGCCACGCGCTGGCGCTGGCCGCCGGAGAGCTCGGCCGGCTTGCGCTTCAGCAGCGGCTCGATCTGCAGGATACCGGCCGCCCTTTTGACGCGCCGGTCAATTTCTTCCTTCGGCACCTTGGCGACCTGAAGGCCGAAGGACAGGTTCTTTTCGACAGTCATCTGCGGATAGAGCGCATAGGACTGAAACACCATGCCGATGCCGCGATCCTTGGGTTCTTCCCAGGTAACGTTGCGGTCCTTGATGAAGATTTGCCCATCGGTCGGCTCCAGAAGGCCGGCAATGCAATTGAGAAGGGTCGACTTGCCGCAGCCGGAAGAGCCGAGCAGCACGAGGAATTCGCCGTCGTAAATATCGAGATTGAGGTCTTTCAGGACGGTAACGGCACCGAAGGACAGGGAAAGATCGCGGATGGAAACGCTTTTATTCATATAGCTCAACCTTTTACTGCGCCGGCAGCAATGCCGCGGACGAAAAGCCTGCCGGAGACGAAATAAACGATCAGCGGCACGGCACCCGTCAGAAGCGTGGCGGCCATGTTGACGTTGTATTCCTTCACCCCCTGCACGGAGTTGACGATGTTATTGAGCTGCACCGTCATCGGGTAATATTCCGGCCGCGTGAACACCACGCCGAACAGGAAGTCGTTCCAGATGCCGGTCACCTGCAGGATCATCGCCACGACGAAGATCGGCAACGACATGGGCAGCATGATGCGGAAATAAATCTGCCAGAAATTGGCGCCGTCGATGCGCGCCGCCTTGAACAGCTCCTCCGGCAGCGAGGCGAAATAATTGCGGAACAGCAGCGTCAGGATCGGCATACCGAAGATGGTGTGCACGATGACGAGGCCGGTCAGCGTTCCATAAACGCCCATTTCGCGCAGCACGATGACGATCGGGTAGATCATCACCTGATAGGGAATGAAGGCGCCGATGATGAGGATGGAGAAGAACAGCTCCGATCCCTTGAACTTCCAGTTGGCCATGGCGTAGCCGCTGACGGAAGCGACGACGATTGAGATGACGACCGAAGGCACGAGGATGCGCACCGAATTCCAGAAGCCGCGTGAAAGCCCGTCGCAGTTCAAGCCCGTGCAGGCATTGGCCCAAGCCTTCACCCACGGCTCGAAGGTGATTTCCACCGGCGGTGCGAAGATGTTGCCGAGACGGATTTCCGGCATGCCCTTTAGCGAGGTGACGACCATGACGTAAAGCGGCAACAGGTAATAGGCGGCGGCGACGAACAGCGTGCCGTAAAGAATGATGTTGCGGCGGGAAAAGGTTTTCCTCGGCTTCCTGCCGCGCGGGCCGGAAAGGTCGCTTGCGACCGCATCTGTGGCGGCGGCGACTGTGTTCAATGTGCTGATATTAGCCACGCTTCTTGCCTCCGAATTCGAGGTAGGCCCATGGAATGACGATGATGGCGACGGTCAGAAGCATCATGGTCGAGGCGGCGAAACCCTGCCCCAGGTTTTGTGCCTGGAACATGTAGTCATAGACATATTTCGCCGGCACTTCGGACGCGATGCCCGGGCCGCCGCTCGTCTGCGCCACCACCAGATCGTAGACCTTGACGATGCCGCTGGCGATGATGACCAGCGTGGTGATGAAGACCGGTCGCATCATGGGAATGATGATGAGGATGTAGGTCTTCCACATTGGAATGCCATCGACGCGCGTTGCCTTCCAGATGTCCTCGTCGATACCGCGAAGACCGGCCAGCATCAGGCACATGACGAGCCCCGTGCCCTGCCAGAGTGCGGCGATCAGGATGCCGTAAATGACGATCTGCGAATTATAGAGCGGATCGAAAGTGAAGCTTTCCCAACCGAGTGAACGAACCACGGACTGGATGCCGAATTCCGGGTTGAGCAACCATTGCCAGACAAGGCCGGTGACAATGAAAGACAGCGCGAAGGGATAAAGGAAGATGGTGCGGAAAGTGTTTTCGAAGCGGATCTTCTGATCCATCAGCGCCGCCAGCACGAAGCCGATGACAAGGCTGAAGATCAGCGACAAAACGCCGTAGATCGCCAGATTCTGGATCGACACGATCCAGCGCGGCGCGGCCCATAGACGTTCATATTGGTCGAAACCGATGAAGCTTGCCCGCGGCAGAAGCTTTGAATTGGTGAAGGAATAAACAACCGTCCAGACCGTGCCGCCGAGGAAGATCACCATGGCGGTCAAGATCATGGGAATGGAGGCAATCTTGGAATTGAGATTGCGAAAAAGCTGATTGGGACGCCTGGAGCGCGTTTGACCTGCCATGTTACCTCCCTCCTGTAACGTTACAGTAAACGGTCAGGCAAAAGCCCTACCGCATGAAACCCCTGCCCACACTGGTGACTATCGCACGGACCGGACGTTGGAGCGGGGAGCGGCAAACCGCTCCCCGACCCGGAGAGATCACAATCAGTCAGCGGAACCGATGAGGTCCGCGAAGCGCTTCTGGCCATCTGCCGCAGACATCGAGCCAGCGAAGAATTCCGCCATCAGGTCTTCCTTCTGCTTCTGCGTATCGGCAGAAATCAGCTGGTCAGTGCTGGTGAGCGCATTGCCCTTCGCCAGAATTGCCAGACCCTTCTTCATGCAGTCATTGGCAGCGTTGAGATCGACGTCGCCACGGATCGGCAAGGAGCCCTTCTTCAGGTTGAAGGCGACCTGCGTTTTCGGATCGACGATGGTTTCAGCCAGCACGTCCTGCGCCTTGGTTTTCGCCTCGTCCTTCAGGACCGGGAAATAAAAGGCATCGCCGCCGGTGGTGATATAGTCATTGAGGCCGAGACCCGGCAGGCAGGAATAATCAGTACCGGCCTTCTGGTTTGCAAGCTGGAACTCACCCTGCGCCCAGTCGCCCATGATCTGGCCGCCGGCCTTGCCCGTTATGACCATGTTGGTGGCCTGGTTCCAGTCCTGAACATTGGTCCCCTTGGCCATCTCGCGTGCTTCGACAGCCGCTGCGAAGATTTTCGCCATATCAGGACCGGCCGCCGCTTCGGCATCCTTGTCGCCATAGACCTTCTGATAGAGGTCCTTGCCGCCAATCGAAAGCGTCAGCGTGTCGAACAGGCCGTTGGCCTGCCATGCCTGCCCGCCAAGCGCGAGCGGCTGGATACCGGCTTTTTTCAGCGCCGGCGCGGCTGCAACGAACTCCGTCCAGTTCTTCGGAACCTCGACGCCCGCTTTCTTGAAGGCCTCGTTGGAAAGCCACAGCCATTGCCAGGAATGAATATTGACCGGGGCGCAATAGATCTTGCCGTCGATGGTGCAGCTGTCGAGCAGGCTTGCGGGCTTGATGACGTCTTTCCACTTGCCCTTTTCGGCAACGTCGCTCAGGTCGCGCATGAGGCCGGCCTGCACCAGCTCTTCCGCCTGCCGGCCGTGGTTGAACTGGGTGGCGCCCATCGGGTCGCCGCCGGTGATGCGGCTGATCATGATCGGGCGGGCGGTACCGCCAGAACCGGCGATGGCGCCATCCACCCATTTGTTGCCGGTAGCATCGAAGGCCTTGGCCAGTTCGGCGACGGCGGCAGCTTCGCCGCCCGATGTCCACCAGTGGGTCACCTCAAGATCCGTGGCCCCCGCCATGCCCGCCGGAATCATTACACTGGCCAAAAAGGCCGCAGAAATAACACGCATTCGCATGAGTCTCCTCCCTCACTGAAACGTTGCAGTTGGAACGTATGCGAAGATTTTTGATTAGGCAACCGCCTTAAATACGAATCTCAAAAGCGCTCCCGGAGGTGTTTCAGCCAACCGAGGGCCACACCGGATGGCCGGGCAGCAAGCGGGATTCAACAACGTAACCCACAGGTAATGCAGGCGTTTTACAAGGTTTCAGAATCAGGCTCCGGCCTTAACCGCCAACCCCAAGGGACAAACAGGTGAAAGCGACAATGAAACGTTGGCACATTCTTTTGATCACCGGATTGACGGGTGTCGCATCGCTTTTGCTTGCAACGTTTGAGCAGCTTGCACCGGGACAGCAGCTATCCTTTCAGATAAGGTTGCTGATGCTCATCCAGCCGGCAATCCTGACCATTGCGGCAGTGGCGATCGGTCAGGCCTTGGCGGGAAGAGTCGGGCTTGGCACGCCGCTAATTGATGCTTTGGTGCAAGGAGGCAGCTTGCGCGCAGTGTTGCGGAGACAGGCGTTGCCCGCATTGTCGGCGGGTCTTGCCGTCGGCCTGCTGATGATTGCCTATTCGACAGTAATTCTGTCTGCGGTTACGGATGCTACGACCAAGGCGATAATGACCGCTTTTCCCGTTCCGCTGGCGACGCGAATTCTCTACGGTGGAATAACGGAAGAGCTTCTGACCCGATGGGGCTTGATGTCGTTTTTCGCATGGGCGCTCTGGCGCATGGCAGGAAGGGGTCAGCTGCGTCCGGCTATGCTGTGGGTCGCTATCCTGGTTGCGGCAGCCCTTTTCGCGGCGGGCCACCTGCCCTTATTGTTTGCCATTACAACCGGTCCGCAACCTTCGCTGATCGTCGCAATCCTGATCGCCAATTTTATCCCGGGCGTGTTGTTCGGGTGGCTTTTCTGGCGTCGGGGACTGGAGGCGGCGATGCTTTCCCATGCCTTCGCCCATTGCGTGAATGCGCTGGCCACCTGAGCAGGTGGAATGGCGAGACGGGCTGCGGCCCGTCTCGCCTCTAGGATGCGGCGTCGGCACGCACCCGATCCTACTGTCTCTTATAATCATCCTCGATGCGGATGACATCATCCTCGCCAATATACGCACCGGTCTGGATTTCGACCAGTTCGAGAGGGATCTGCCCCTCATTGGCAAGCCGGTGCGGCTGGCCGATCGGAATATAGACCGACTGGTTTTCCGTCAGCAGCCGGGTTTCCTCGCCGATCGTCACCGTCGCGGTGCCCTTGACGATGATCCAGTGCTCCGAGCGGTGATAATGTTTCTGGAACGAGATGCGGTGGCCAGGGTCAACCGTGATGTGGCCCACGCGGTAACGCTCGTCGACATACATGTGTTCGATGTAACCCCATGGACGATAGACCCGCTTGTGAGATTGCGTGCGCGGCGCATGTTCGCCATCCTTCAGCCTCTCCACCAGGCCTTTCACGTCCTGCACCCGGTTTTTCGGCACCACCAGAACCGCATCCTTGGTGGCCACCACCACCAAGTCCTTCGCGCCCACCACGGTCGTCAGCAATTGCGTGGAATGGATCAGGCAACCCTCGGAATCGATGAAGACGCCATCACCTTCGAGCGCATTGTCATTGCCGTGCTTTTCGGCGATTTCCCAGATGGCATCCCAGCTGCCGATATCTGACCAGCGGAAATGGCCGTGCACCACCGCCATGCGTTTGGTCTTTTCGATCACCGCATAGTCGATGGAGTTTTTCGGCGAGGCCTCGAAACTCGCCTGATGCAGGCGCACGAAGCCAAGGTCGCTTTCATATTGCTCGACTGCCTGTGTCACCGCCGCAAGAATCTCCGGTGCGAAGGCCTTCAACTCGGCGATCATCACGTCGGAGCGGAACAGGAAGTTGCCGGAGTTCCAGAGATAGCCCTTTTCCAGATAGGAAATCGCAGTCTTCACATCAGGCTTTTCCACAAAAGCCTCGACGGTGCTGAGGTCTGCCTCGCCGTCGATCGCCTCACCCGGCTTTATATAGCCGTAGGAAGTGCGCGGCTCGGTCGGCACCAGACCGAAGACGACGATGTTGCCCTGATCGGCGGCTTTCGCGCCAAGCTTCACGGCCTCGGAGAACTTGTCGGCATCGAGAACCACATGGTCGGCGGCAAGCGCCAGCACCAGACATCCGGGCTCACGACGTTCAGCCAGCACGGCGGCGGCGGCCATGGCGGCGGCGCTGTCGCGGCGGGCGGGTTCTAGAACCACCGTTGCCGGCAGGTCGATCTCTTCCGCCTGACGGCGGGCGAAGAAGCGGAAATCCTCGTTGGTGATCACCAGCGGCTCGGAATAAAGCGTCTTGTCACCCACCCGCGTCAGTGTCTGCTGATAGGTCGAAAGATTGCCGACCAGCGGCTGGAACTGCTTGGGCAACTGATCGCGCGATACCGGCCAAAGCCGCGATCCCGCCCCGCCTGCAAGAAGAACCGGCGTGATCTTTCGAGAATGTGCGTTCACAACAAAACCTTTCCAACTAAAAAATTCCCGGCGCGCCGGACAATATACATATTTGCCAATACCGCCATCATCGGTTCGCGGGCGGATAAGCGCAAGCTCATAAATCCGCCTTGTGAAAGCTTGGTGAACAGCGGACCGTGTTTGCCGACGGACCGTTTTGCTAACGCAAGGCAGAAGGTGAGGTTCCCTGCCCGGGATCGGTCACACCCACTAGCGGCAAAGAAAAACCCCGGACCAACGGCCCGGGGTTGCGTTTTCATAATGATGAGCCGTGAGTATCAGTTCGGCAGGGCATAAGCGATCACATAGTCGCCACGGTCGGGCGACTGGCGGGCGCCGCCGGCCGAGATGACGATATATTGCTTGCCGGTCTTCGGAGACTTGTAGCTCATCGGGCCGCCCTGGCTGCCGACCGGAAGGCGGGCCTTCCAGACTTCCTTGCCGGTCGCCGTATCGAAGGCGCGCAGATAATAATCCTGCGTGCCGGCGATGAAGACCAGCCCGCCCTGGGTGGCGAGCGTGCCGCCGAGCGTGGGCATGCCGATCGGAATCGGCAGGCCCATCTTGATGCCGAGCGGACCCGTATCCTCGACAGTGCCGACTGGCACCTGCCACTTGATCTTCTGGGTCTTCATGTCGATCGCCGTCATCGTGCCATAGGGCGGAGCCTGGCAGGGAATGCCGAGAGCCGAGAGGAAGCGGTTCTTGTCGACGGCATAGGGTGTGCCCTTCATTGGTACTAGACCCATGCCCGTATTGACGCTTTCGCCACCGCTCGCCGTCGCCTTGGTCGGAGCGGCCTCCTTCATCTGGATCCACAGGCCGAGGCGCATGTCGTTGACGAAGATGGTGTTGGTGGTCGGGTCGGTTGAAAGGCCGCCCCAGTTCATGCCACCGAGCGAACCCGGGAAGCTCAGCGACACATCCGTGCCGGGAGCGGTGTAGAGGCCTTCATAACGCATGCCCTTGAAGGCGACGCGGCACAGAAGCTGGTCAAAAGGGGTCGCCCCCCACATATCGGCCTCGGTCAGCGTCTGCGCGCCGATCTGGGGCATGCCGACCGAACGCGGCTGGGTGGGCGAATAAGGTTCGTTCGGAATATTGGCCGCCTTGACCGGCACCTCCTCCACCTTCGTCAGCGGCTGGCCCGTTGCCCGGTCCAGCACGTAGATCTGGGCGGCCTTGGTGCCGAAGACCAGAGCCGGAACGGTCGTACCATCAGCCTTTGGGAAATCGATGAAGCTTGGCTGCATCGGCACGTCGAAATCCCAGAGGTCGTTATGAACGGTCTGGTACACCCACTTTTCGCGTCCCGTCGTGGCATCGAGCGCCAGCATGGAAGCACCGTATTTATGGTCGAGCGGCGTGCGCGTCGCGCCATAGAGATCGACCGAGGGGCTGCCGACGGGCATAAAGACCGTATTCAGCTCCGGATCATAGGACATGGACGCCCAGACATTCGGTGTGGAGCGGGTATAGGTCTGGCCCGCAGGCGGCAATCCGGTGATTTCGGGATTACCGGGATCGAAAGCCCAGCGAAGCGCACCCGTCACCACGTCGAAACCGCGCATCACGCCGCCAGGCATGTCCACCTGCACATTGTCGGCAATGCGTCCGCCGACGACGACGGTGGTGCCTGCGAGCGTCGGTGCCGATGTCAGCACATATTGCGGATCCGGCGCGTCACCGAGGCCGATCTTCAGATCGACGCGGCCATTGGTGCCGAAATCCGGGCAGAACGCGCCAGTGTCGGCATCCAGCGCGATCAGTTCGGCATTGATGGTGTTCATCAGAACGCGGCGCTGGCAAAGTGCGCCGTCGGCAACCATTGCCGGTGTGACAGGTGTTGAGCCCGGCGCCGTAGGCTGCTTCAGCGGTGCCTTGGCATCGAAATAGGCAAGGCCGCGGCAACGCATCCAGACGGTCGATTTCGCATTGATTTCCGTCTTCCACTTCTCAGCGCCGGTATCGGCATCGAGAGCGATGACATTGTTGTGCGGCGTGCACAGGAACACGGTGTCGCCAACCTGCAGCGGCGTTTCCTGATCTTCCGCACCGTTTGCGCCTGGGCTGATCGGGGTGTCGCCGGTACGATAAGTCCATGCGACCTTCAGGTTCTGGACATTGTCACGGGTAATTTCGTCAAGCGCGACAAAGCGGCTGCCGCCCGCCGTATTCCCGTAATGTACCCAGTTCTTCTGCTCCGTTTCCGGCGTCACCGGTTTCAGCGCAGCGACTTCACCATTAAACGCAACGGTCGGATGCGGCACGAACATGCCGGCAATGCCCGCGCCGGACGCGATGGCGAGAACCGCAGCAAGTGCAAAGGAAGCACTATAAGCGGGTGTCTTGCCGGCCGCACGACGCAGCAGCGGGTAAGAAAGGACAACGACCGTGGCCCCCACGCCCAGTGCCAGCAGGCGAGAGATGAGCGGCCAGAAGTGCAATCCTGCTTCCCAGATCGCCCAGGCGCCGGTGAAGATGACGACGAGACCGAATAGAAGCGCGCCGGCCGGTTTGCGCAAGACGATCAGCAAGCCGGAAACGATCAGCGCGATACCCGCCGTGATGAAATAGAGGCTGCCGCCAAGTGCCGCGAGCTTGCCGCCGAGAATGGCGAAGAACAGACCTGCAGCGACGATGACCGCGCCGAGCACAAACAGCCATACTCTGGCTGGAAGCGACGTTGAAGTTGCTGGTTTACTCATGGAATGAATGTCCGGTTAGGAGAGCCGCCTTGAAGGCTGACGCCCGATGATCGTTCAGCGCCCGGAAAGACCGGGACAGTCCGCCGCATGCGCGGCTGAGCGCGGATACGATGAGGGCGGCGCGGCTGAACGGGGAACAATGGTGGGGAAGACTTCCGTCGTGACTGTCATTTTTGACCCATTCACTGCAGGTACCGCCGGCCCGACTGGCGGCGGACAAGGTGCCAGAACAAATCCTCCCCGGCCCGGATCGCAAAGCCCGCTTGCGGACGGGCGGCGATCAAAACCTTGGGCGCGGTATAACGTCGCCTGCGACAAGATGACAATGCGCAAGACAGGCAATTTTGATAAGCTATGCTTATACCATACCAAACCGACAACACAAAGACCTGCCCGCCGATGGATATTCGCCAACTCACGATCTTCGTGGAAGCCGCAAGAGCCAGAAATTTCCGGGCCGCCGCCCTGCAGCTCGGCATTGCCCAGCCTGCCGTGACGCAGCGCATCCGGCAACTGGAGGAAAATCTTGGGTTCAAACTCTTTCACCGCATCAATCGCGGCGTGGAGCTCACCCCGGCTGGGCAATCCATGCTGATAGAGGCGGAAGAAATCCTTGCCCGCACCCGTGGCGCGCTGGAGAAGGCGCACCAGATAAGGCGCGGCCAGCTTGGTACGCTGCGCATCGGTTACGGCACCAGCGTGATGGCCGAACGCAAACTGCCGGCACTGATTACCCGTTATGGCAGCGATCACAGGGAGGTCACGCTGGAACTTCTGCCCGGCATGACGATGGAACAGCTGATCGATCAGGTGGCGACGCGCAAGACCGACGTCGCCTTTGTTCGCGCGCCCCTTCCCCAGCTACCGCAGACCTTGCGGGTCATGCCCTTCGACAGGTCGAAACTGTGTGCAGCCCTGCCGGAACGGCATCCGCTCGGCACCCGAGCGAGCGTTTCGATTGGCGATATCGCACAGGAAAAACTGCTGCTGCCGGTTGACGAGATCGGCCTTGGCCTCAGCAGCAGCGCGCTTTCGCTTTTTGAAGATGCTGGCTGCGAGCCGCAAATCGGCATGCGCATCGCCAACGTCAATACCATCCTTGCGCTTGTGGAAGCGGGTGCGGGAATTTCCATCCTGCCGGAAAGCACGGTACGCTCCACACGGGGCATCACCGACGTCCCGCTGGAAAGCGCCGACGCCTGGTCAGATTGCGTGCTGGTTGTCCGGCGCGGCGCGCTTGCGCTCCATGTCGAAGCCTTCGTGAATATGGCGCGACAGGCTTACCGATCCATTCTCTAACACCAACCCCATGGACTTAATCGATTGAATCGGCCGCAAATTTCATCACGGCTAAATTTGCTGCACTGAACAACATTCAAGGCTTGGCAGGGGCGCGAAAAATACAATAACAACGGCGGATATTTTTACATTAATATCGACAGGAAAGCACGCTCAGCCCATGTCCGACACGACAAAGCCCGCCAG
Source organism: Rhizobium sp. X9 (assembly GCF_018873185.1). NCBI lineage: Bacteria > Pseudomonadati > Pseudomonadota > Alphaproteobacteria > Hyphomicrobiales > Rhizobiaceae > Rhizobium > Rhizobium sp. X9. The sequence goes on from NZ_CP071312.1 coordinate 501,806, forward strand.
CACCAGAACATCGGTTACGGATCAGGAAGCACTGGATTTCCACGCCCAGGGCAGACCGGGGAAACTGGAAATCACCCCGACCAAGCCGATGGCAACGCAGCGGGATCTGTCGCTCGCCTATTCGCCTGGCGTGGCCGTGCCGGTGAAAGCCATCGCCGAAAATCCGGCAACCGCTTACGACTATACGACGCGCGGCAACATGGTCGCGGTCATCTCCAACGGCACGGCGATCCTAGGTCTCGGCAATCTTGGCGCGCTCGCCTCCAAGCCCGTCATGGAGGGCAAGTCGGTTCTGTTCAAGCGCTTTGCCGACGTCGATTCCATCGACCTTGAAGTCGATACCGAAGACGCCGATGAATTCATCAATTGCGTGCGTTACCTTGGCCCCTCCTTCGGCGGCATCAATCTGGAAGACATCAAGGCGCCGGAATGTTTCATCATCGAAAGCCGCCTGCGCGAGCTGATGGACATTCCCGTTTTCCATGACGACCAGCACGGCACCGCCATCATCGCCGCCGCCGGCCTTATCAACGCCATCGAACTGACCGGCCGCGACTTCAAGACGACGAAACTCGTCTGCAATGGCGCCGGTGCCGCGGCAATCGCCTGCATGGACCTCATCAAGGCCATGGGTTTCAACCCCGAAAACATCACGCTTTGCGACACCAAGGGCGTGATCTATCAGGGCCGCACCGAAGGCATGAACCAATGGAAATCCGCGCACGCGGTGAAGACGGACAACCGCACGCTGACTGAAGCCATGAAGGGTGCGGATGTCGTATTCGGCCTCTCACAGAAGGGCGCTTTCACCGAAGAGATGATCCGTTCCATGGCGCCGAAGCCGATCATCTTCGCCATGGCGAACCCCGATCCGGAAATCACACCTGAAGAAGTCTCGCGCATCCGCGACGACGCCATCATGGCGACCGGGCGCTCGGATTATCCGAACCAGGTCAACAACGTCCTCGGCTTTCCCTATATCTTCCGTGGCGCGCTCGATGTTCGCGCCAGCCAGATCAACGATGCGATGAAGATCGCCGCAGCGCAGGCGCTGGCCGATCTCGCCCGCGAAGACGTGCCGGATGACGTGGCAGCCGCCTATCAGGGCAATCGCCCGCGCTTCGGATCGCAATACATCATCCCGGTGCCCTTCGATCCGCGTCTGATCTCGGCCATTCCGGTGGCTGTCGCCAAGGCCGCCATCGAAACCGGTGTCGCCCGCCGTGAACTGCCAGACCTCGACGCTTACGCCCGCGAACTTTCCGCCCGCCGTGACCCCATGGCCTCCACCACGCAGCGCCTTTACGAGCGCGTGCGCCGCTCGCCGAAGCGGGTTGTCTTTGCGGAAGCCGAAGAAGAACAGGTCATGCGTGCGGCGATTTCCTTCACTGCGCAGGGCCTCGGCACCGCCATCCTGCTCGGCCGTGACGATATCATCAAGGCCAATGCGGAACGCGCCGGCATCGATCTCGACCGCGCCAATATCGAGATCACCAATGCGCGTCTTTCCAGCCGCGTCGATGCCTATGTCGATTATCTTTATGCGCGGTTGCAGCGTGGCGGCTTCCTGCTGCGCGACGTGCAACGTCTGGTCCACAACGACCGCAACCATTTCGCCGCCTGCATGGTGGCGATGGGTGATGCGGATGCCGTGGTCACCGGCGTTACCCGCAACTACTCCACGGCGCTGGAGGATATCCGCCGCTGCATCAACACCAAACCCGGCCATCGTGTCATCGGCGTATCGCTTGTTGTCTCGCGCAACCGCACCGTCTTCGTTGCCGATACCGCCGTGCATGACATGCCGAACGCGGAAGATCTTGCCGATATCGCCGAAGAGGCAGCCGGCCTCGCCCGCCGTTTCGGTTACGAGCCGCGCGTTGCCATGCTGGCCTACTCCACCTTCGGCCAGCCGACCGGCGAACGTTCCGACAAGGTGCGCGAGGCGGTGAAAATCCTCGACAGGCGCAACGTCAATTTCGAGGTGGACGGTGAAATGTCCGCCGACGTGGCACTGAACCATCATCGCATGCAGAGCCAGTATCCCTTCGCCCGGCTTTCCGGCCCGGCCAACGTGCTGGTCATGCCCGCCATCCATTCCGCCTCCATCTCCACCAAGATGCTGCAGGAACTGGGCGGCGCAACCGTCATCGGCCCACTCCTCGTCGGCCTCGACAAATCGGTGCAGATCACCTCGATGGGAGCGAAGGACAGCGATATCGTCAACATGGCGGCGATTGCGGCCTATAATGCCGGCCGTTGACGACGGGGCACAACGTTTGCGGCACGTTTCTTCTCCCCGCCCGGGAGAAGGTGGCCCAAAGGGTCGGATGAGGGGGCAACGTTGCCGGATTTCGGAGAGCTTGCCCCTCATCCCGCTGCCGCGACCTTCTCCCCGACGGGGAGAAGAAACAAGCGGTATTTGCTCGTTCTCCCTCTGGCCATTTGGCCCGCAGACACTATCTGGACTATCCTCCCGCCCTCACGGCCAGACGTAAAACAACGGATGAAAAGAACAGGATTCTACGATTTCAAATTATTGGGATAATTTTTCTTCCTGAAAGATTTATTGGAACCGGATTTTATTCATACTATTTTTCACGCAATGCCAATCCTCGCTCTTGGCGGGTGCCTCATGTAGTTTCCTCCTACAATCAAAAGGAAATACCCATGGCCTTCTCTTTCTCCAGTTTTGCCGCAAAACTCATCGCCGGAACCGTCGTTGTCGCTTCGCTGGCCACCGCCGCTCACGCGGATGCGACGCTCGACCGTATCAAGGGTCGTGGCAAGCTCACCGTCGGCGTCATCCTCTCCGGCGCGCCTTTCGGCTTCATCGATCCGAAGACGCAGGAGCAGAAGGGCCTCAACATTGACGTCGCCAAGGCGCTGGCCGCCGGTCTCGGTGTGGAACTGGTGACCGAAACCGTGACCCCGCCCAACCGCGTGCAGTTCCTGCAGCAGGGCAAGGTCGATATTCTGATCGCCAACATGCAGTATACGGAAGAGCGCGCCAAAACGCTTGACTATGTGCCGACACCCTATGACCGCCAGGGTGGCGCCGCCATCGGCCGCAAGGATTCGGGCATCAAGGACTGGCCGGATCTGAAGGGCAAGATCGCCTGCGTTTCGCAGGGATCGAACTACACGCAGCCGCTGATCGAGCAATATGGCGCGCAGGTAAAGGCGCTGCCGAGCCAGCCGGAATCGCTGCTGGCGCTGAAGGGCGGCAATTGCGATGTTTCCGTACACGTCAACGGCACGCTGAGCCTGATGCTCCAGGACCGCGCCGATGAGTGGAAGGATTACGGCATCCTCATCCCCACCGACCTTATCCCTTCGGACTCCGTCATCTGGCTGCGCAAGGGCGAGGCCGACACGCAGGCCGCTCTCGACAAGATCGTCAAGGAGCTGCACGCTTCCGGCAAGATGATCGAATTCGCCAAGGCCAACCGCCTGCCGAGCATCGGCTATATGGAAGAGCAGAAGACGAAGCTTTCGGCCGCGCAATAAGACCGGCGCAGGGTCTCTCCGTTCCTTGCCTCTCCTCCACCGCAGGGTGGGGATGATGCCGAACAGGCGGGGTGACTTCCCATGACCATCAGGAACGGCTGGTTTCGCCCGCCGTTCTTTTCTGCTTTATAGCAAGACAGGCCATTCTGGCGCCGCCTGCCGGGCGGCACCGCGATAACAGCATGGATTTCCGATGCAGGATGCATTTATAGCGCGCTTCATAGAACTGGCCGCGCATATCGGCCTCAACTATGATTTTCTGAACAGTGGCTACGAGGTCCAGATCTGGCTCGACGGCATGAAGATGACGCTGATCCTCGTGGCCGTCACCCTGCCGCTCAGCCTCATCTTCGGTTTCATTTTCGCGGCCATGCTCACCTCCGGCAAGGTCTGGCTCGCCGGCCCCGTGCGTGCCTATGTGGAACTGACGCGCAATACACCGACGCTGGTGCAGCTGATGTGCGGCTTCCTCGTGCTCAACATGCTGATTTCCAATGTGCTCGGCGGGGCACAGAACAACCCGCTGACACCGTTCTTCTGGGTCGTCGCCATCACCGGCCTGCACATTGCCGCTTTCCACGCGGAAGCGTTGCGTGGCGGTATCGAGGCGGTGCCCGCCACCACCATCGAGGCGGCGCGCGCGATCGGCTTCAGCTCCTTCGAGGTGCTGCGTTACGTCGAATTTCCGCTGGCGATCCGCACAGCACTCCCTTCCATCATCAACAATCTCGTCAATCTGGTGAAGCTCACCACCGTCGGCTCGGCGATTGCGGTCGGTGAAATCACCTATGCCTCGATCCTGATCTGGACGCAGCGCGACAATGTGGTCGAGCTGATGCTCGTCATCCTCCTTTTCTTCAGCGTCATCAATTTCATCGTCGCAAGGGTGGGCCTTTGGCTCGAGCGGCGTCTTGCGGTTCCGGGGTTCGGTCAATGAGCGCGGTAGTTTCCCAGCAGCAGGCGGCAAAAAAGCTGCCCTTCGGCACCATTCTCCTGTGCGGCGTGCTCGTTGCCGTCGTGCTGTGGCTGGTCCTCGATCCTTCGCTCGGCCAGGTGCTGCTGCAATGGCTGCCCTATCTCGGCAAGGGTTTCGCGATGAATGTGCTGATCAGCATTCTGGCGATCACCATCGGCACCTTCATCGGCGTCCTCCTCGGCATCATGGAGCTTGCGCCCTATCGTCTGGTGCGCGCACCCGCACTCACCTATGTGCAGATCTTCCGCAACGCGCCGCATCTGGTGCTGATTTTCGCGGCGACCTACATCTTCCCCTTCGAGATCGTCGCCTTCGGCAACTATATTCCCTTCCCGGACTGGATCAAGGCCGTCGTCGGCCTTGCCATTCCGGCTAGCGCCCATATCGCCGAAATCACCCGCGGCGCCATCCAGTCGATCCCGACGGCGCAATGGGAAGCGGCGCAGGGCCTCGGCTTTTCGCGTAACCAGACACTGCGCTGGATCATCCTGCCGCAATGCGTGAAGCGCTCGCTGCCACCATGGATGAATCTCTATGCATCGATTACAATGGGCACGGCGCTGGCCTCCCTGGTCGGCGTGCATGAACTTCTTCATGCGGCAACGGATGCCAGCACCGCCGTTCAGCGCAATGATTTCACCGTCGTGGTCTATCTCACCGTCCTGATGGCATTCTTCCTGTTCTGCTATCCCGTATCCCGTTTCACGCAGCGCCTCGAGCGGCGCTTCGCTTCCCGCTGATTGGAACAAGCCATGTCCGCATCCGCACCACAAACCGCCGCCAAAGCTCTGGTTGAGCTTGAAGGCGTACACCTGTCCTTCGGCGACAATCAGGTCCTGAAGGGCATCGACCTCTCGGTGAACAAGGGCGACGCCGTTTCCATCATCGGCCCATCCGGCTCCGGCAAATCCACGATCCTGCGCTGCATCAACGGCCTGCTGATCCCGCAATCCGGCAAGATCACCGTCGGCGGCACCCGGGTGGACCTGTTAAAGACCGAGGCGGAGCGTATCGCGCTGCGCAAGCGCATCGGCATCGTCTTCCAGCAGTTCAACCTCTTCCCGCATCTGACGGTGATGGAAAACATCACCATCGCACCCATCAAAATCCTCGGCACGCCGAAGGCGGAAGCCGAACGTCATGCCCGCGAACTGCTGGAAAAAGTCCGTCTTTCCCAAAAGGTCGACGCCTATCCCGGCCAGCTTTCCGGCGGCCAGCAGCAGCGCGTGGCGATTGCACGCGCACTTGCGATGCGGCCGGAACTGGTGCTGTTCGACGAGGTCACCTCCGCGCTCGACCCGGAAACCGTGGGTGAAGTGCTCGCCGTCATCCGCGATCTCGTTAATGACGGCATGACCAGCATTCTCGTCACCCATGAAATGCGCTTTGCCGAGGAAATCAGCGACAATATCGTCTTCACGGAAAACGGCCTGATCGTCGATCAGGGTACGCCGGAGCATATCTTCTACAAGTCGACCAATCCGCGTATCAATGCCTTCGTCAAGGGTCTCGGGGGACAGGTGGCGCGGGTCACTGACGGCGAAGGGATCTGACGCCATGACAGCCGACGAAAAACTCACCCTTCATCTGGCCGAAGCCATCGCCGCCTCAGATCCGCTGCGTGACGACGAAGCGGTGACAATCGCCCGCACCGCGCTGATCGACTTTTTCGCGTGCGTGCTGGGCGGTGCTTCGGACAGAAGCACGAAAATCCTCATCGACACTTTTACACCGGGCACATCAGGCACCGCAGGCATTATCGGCCATGATCTGCGCACGGATGGCTTTACCGCGGCCCTCATCAATGGCCATGCCGGGCATGTGCTTGACTATGATGATGTGCATGGCAGCGTGCGCGGGCACCCGACTGTCGCCATCATTCCCGGCCTGCTGACTGTTGCAGTCGAGGAAGGTTCGACGGCCGACGCCTTCATCGCCGCTTATATCGTCGGGCTCGAAACAATGGCGCGGCTTGGCCTCTCACTCGGCACCAAACATTATGAAAATGGCTTCCATGCCACGGCCACGCTTGGTCCGATCGGTGCTGCGGCAGCCATCGCCCATCTTCTGAAATTCGATCCGCAAACCACGGCGGTGGCGCTCGGGCTTGCCGCCACGCAATCGGCCGGGCTGCGCCTGCAATTCGGGTTTGATGCGAAGCCCCTGCATGCCGGGCTTGCCACGCGCGCCGGCCTAACGGCTGCACGGCTGGCACGATCAGGGTTTCAGGGCGCACCGGATTTTCTGGAAAATCCCATCGGCTTTTATTCCGCCTTCGCCTTCGGCGCGGAGCAGCCCAAGCGCGTTCTCTCCGGCTGGGGCGCACCATGGCAGATCATCTCTCCCGGATTGACGCTCAAGGCCTTTCCCTGCTGCACCGCCAGCCACCCGGTCGCCGTCGGCGCAATTGCCCTGCGCAACGCGCATGAACTGACGCCGGACGAGGTCGAAACCGTCGTCATAACCTTTCCGCCCGGCGGCGATGCCGCCCTTGTCGGCTCAGCCTCTCCCGCCACCGGCATCGATGCGCGCTTCAGCGCCGAATATGTCTTTGCCGCAGCGCTGGCAGATGGTGCACTCGGCATCGGCCATTTCGACGAACGCCCGGCCCGCGCCGACCTGCTCGCACTTTCGGCAAAAGTCTCGCGCCAGCATGATGAAACCGCCCGCCGTCTCTCACCCGATCCGACCACCCGTTTCGTCGTCATCGACGTGACGAAGAAGGATGGCACGGTGCTATCGCGCCGTATCGACGGCCTTCCGGGCATCGATGACCCGACCGAAAAATTTGCCGACGCCACCGGTGGCAGTGAAAAATTCGCCGGAATTCCGGCACTGGTGCGGTCCATGAAAACCGCAGCCGACCTCAGGAAGCTCGATACGCTTCTGGCAACACAGATATAACTCGACCGACATGAAGGCATGATCCCCATGACCACCACGACCCGCAAAAGACAGATGCATCTCGGCCTTTTCCTGCAGGGCGCCGGACACCACGTTTCCGGCTGGCGCCACCCGGATGCGGAGGCCGGCAGCGAGAATTTCGATCTCCTGACCCGCGTCACGAAAATGGCCGAGGCGGCAAAATTCGACATGGTATTCCTGGCCGATGGCCTCACCAGCGGCGTCGACGCCCATCCCTCGATGATCGCCCGTTTCGAGCCGCTGACCCTGCTGGCGGCGCTTGCGATGGTGACCGACAAGATCGGTCTGGCTGCCACCGCCTCCACCACCTATGGCGAGCCCTACCACACCGCCCGCGCCTTCGCCTCCATCGACCATCTGAGCCACGGCCGCGCAGCGTGGAACATCGTCACCACCTCCTATGCCCGCACGGCGGCAAACTTTTCCAAGGACCACCCCGAGCATGACGAGCGTTATGCGGTGGCGGAAGAATATGTGAATGTGGTGCGCGGTCTGTGGGACAGCTGGGATGACGACGCTTTCGTCAAGGACAAGCAGGCAGGTCGTTACGTCGATCCGGAAAAGGTCCATATTCTCAACCACGAAGGCAAATATTTCACGGTCAAGGGACCGCTCAATATTCCGCGCTCGCCGCAGGGGCACCCGGTTCTCATTCAGGCCGGCTCCTCCGGCCCGGGCCAGGATCTTGCCGCCCGCACCGCCGATATCGTCTTCACCGCCCAGCAGGCTATTTCCGAAGCGCAGGCCTTCTACACCAGCCTCAAGGCGCGGGTCGCGAAGTTTGGCCGCGATCCGGCCAGCGTCGCGGTAATGCCGGGTTTCATGCCGATCATCGGCAGGAGCTTCGAAGAGGCCGGCGAAAAGCTGAAGGAACTGAACCGCTGGACCGACATCAAAAGCGCCATGCCGCTGCTGGAAGAGCGCATCGGCCACAGCCTTGCCGAATACGATCTCGACGGCCCCTTGCCGGACCTGCCGATCTCCGACCAGCTGCGCAGCCGCGCCGAACTTCTGACCGAGCTGGCGCGCCGCGAAAAGCTGACAATCCGTGAACTTGCGCTGCGCGTTGCCGCAGGTCGCGGCCACCACATCGTCATGGGCACGGCAAAAGACGTGGCCGACCGCATGCAGGAATGGTTCGAAAACGGCGCCGCCGACGGCTTCAACGTTATGCCGCCCTTCTTCCCCGGCGGGCTGGAGGAATTCAACCGCGAAGTGGTGCCGCTGCTGCAGGAACGCGGCCTGTTCCGCCGGGAGTACGAAGGCTCGACGCTGCGCGATCACCTCGGCATCGAACGACCGGCATTGCGCGGATGACGGAATGCGGATGCCTCACCAGACGCATCCGCATCACCAAACCTCATCAACACGTTGAAGCGGGCAAAAGCCCGCCCCTTCACGCGGCCGCTCGCCCCGGCTGCTGATCGCGCCGGCTAGGATTCGAAAACTCCGACCGGATGGACGACCCGTCTTCGCGCTGGGTCGTGCGGCGGTTGAGTTTGAACAGGCTGACAAGCTGTGCGAGCACATCGGCTCCCTGCGCCAGCGTGGTGCTGATCGCGGTGGTGCGGGCGCTCATGGCGGCGTTCTCCTGCGTCATCCGGTCGAGCCGGTTAACCGCCTTGTTGATTTCGCCGATGCCGATGGCCTGTTCGTCGGCTGCCTTGGCAATCATGTCGACGTTGCCGTCGATATGCCTTACCAGCGCGTCGATCTGCTTCAATGCCTCGCCGGTCTCGCCCACCAGCCTGACGCCCTCGAGAACCTCGGTGCCGGAATTGTTGATGAGCGCCTTGATTTCCTTTGCGGCATTGGCGGAGCGCTGGGCAAGTTCGCGCACTTCCTGCGCCACCACGGCAAAGCCCTTGCCGGCTTCGCCCGCACGCGCCGCTTCCACGCCGGCGTTCAGCGCCAGAAGGTTCGTCTGGAAGGCAATCTCATCGATTACGCCAATGATCTGGCTGATTTCACGCGATGCCGTCTCGATGCGCTGCATGGCGTTGACGGTCCGTTCGACGACTTCGGTTGAAGCAGCCGTGGATGTCCGGGCGCTCTGAACGAGCTTTCGGGTCTCTTTGGTATTTTCGGTCGATGAGCGAACCGTGGCGGTGATCTCTTCAAGCGCTGCCGAGGTTTCTTCGAGCGCTACCGCCTGCTCGCGCGAGCGCTCGGCGAGATTGACGGAGGCTTCGCTGACTTCCTGGCTGCTTCTGGTCAGATCGTCGGTCTGGCCGAGAACATTCTCCAGCGTCTTCTGGAATTCCGCGATGGATTTGTTGAAATCCCGGCGCAGCCTTTCAAATTCGCCCACGAATGGTTTGTCCAGCGTGACACGGATATTGCACTGTGAAAGCCGCTCGAGTGCAGCACCCAGTTCTTCAACCGCGTGCATCCGGTCGGTGACGTCGAAAGCAAATTTTACGACCTTGAAGACATGGCCCCGGTCATCGAGGATCGGATTATAGGAAGCCTGGATGAAGACGCGTTTACCATCCTTGCCAAGCCGCATGAACTGTCCGGACGAGAATCTGCCAGTCCGGAGTTCGTCCCAGAAGCTGCGATAATCCTGGGACTGGGCATAGGCCTGCTCGCAGAACATCGAATGATGTTTGCCGACGATTTCTTCCGCCGTGTAACCGAGTGCGGCCAGGAAATTCTCATTGGCGCTGAGGATTTTTCCGTCGGGTGTAAATTCGATCATGGCCTGCGCCCGGGAAAGTGCCGCCAGCTTGCCATCATCCTCGGCGCTCTTGCGCTTGATCGATGTGATGTCGGTTGCGATCTTGACGACCTTGTAAGGCTTGCCGAAACGGAAAACCGGATTGTAGGAGGCCTCGATCCAGATATCGTCGCCGTTCTTTGCGCGGCGCCGGTACTGGCCCTGATCATATTCGCCGCGCGACAGCTTTGCCCAGAAGGTCTTGTATTCTGCTGAGGCGGCGTCATCGGGAGACAGGAACATGCTGTGGCTCCGTCCGACGATTTCAGCCTCCTGATAGCCGATCGCCTTGCAGAAATTGTCATTTGCTTTCAAAATTTTGCCGGTCAGATCGAACTCGATGATGGCCTGAGAGCGGCTGAGTGCATCAAGCACCGCGGATGCATCCGTACCGAGTTTGAAAAATTGAGACATGCCTTTGAACCCCCAAAGATGACCAGTATGCGGACCTCTCCCCCTCGATGCTGGAGAGATGAAAAAACGGATCGGTCTGCCTGCACGCGCAACCTAGCGCGACACCGTTAAATAGCGATTAATAATGATCCATAACTATTGATCCGACGACTGAATCTGCCAGCGAAAAATTCTTCAGACACGCGCCCTTTACCTGTGAATCTTTCCCGGATGGGCACCGCTTATTTGCCACAGTGCTGATATTTCTGCAGCCGCGGCACAATGCGGCCTTTCATCCAGACAGCATTCGTTGTTATGGCGGGCCTGAAAGATTTGTGTTGCAGGAGCGCCGATGACCAAAACCCTGAAATGCGACGTGCTGGTGATCGGCAGCGGCATTATCGGTTCCATGGCGGCGCTTTACCTGCAAAATGCCGGGCGCGAGGTCGTTCTTCTGGAGCGCGGCGAAATCGCCCGCGGTGCGAGTTCCGGCAATGCCGGCATCCTGGCCTTTCCGGAAATCATTCCCATTCCCGCTCCCGGCATCATGAAAAAGGCACCGCGCTGGCTGTTCGACCCGCTCGGTCCTCTCAGCGTGCCGCCTGCCTATGCGGCGAGGATCGCCCCTTGGCTGTGGCGTTTCTGGCGCGCCAGCGCCGAGCGAAATTTCCGCTACGGCCTGAAGGCGCTCAGCGACATCAACCGGCTGGCGGCCACGGAAATGGCCCATGTCACCGCCATGCCGGAGCTTTCCCCCTTCGTGTCGAAGACCGGCACGCTCGATCTTTATGATAGCGAAACAAGCTTTAATGCCGCCCTCAAGGACTGGAATGAGAAGGAACAGGCCGGTTTCTCCTTTGAGCGCGTCGGCCGCGCCGAAATCGAGACGCTGCAGCCGGGTCTTGCGTCGCAGTTCCGTCATGCCATGTTCTCGCCGGACGGCCTGCAGGTCTCCGACCCTTACGATTTCACCCGTGCGATTTTCGATCTGGTGATCGCCCGTGGGGCAAGCCTTCGCAAGGGCGAGGCCGAACGCATCGATGCCGTTGGCGAAAGCACGATCGTGACGCTGGAAAACGGCGACAAGATCGACGCTGACAAGGTGGTGATCGCCTGCGGCGCATGGTCGAAGAAACTTGCCGCCACGCTTGGCAACATCGTGCCGCTGGAAACCGAGCGCGGTTACAACACCACCCTGCCTGCCGACGCCTTCAACGTTACGCGGCAGCTTTATTTCAACGACCATGGTTTCGTCGTGACGCCGCTGTCCTCCGGCATCCGCGTCGGCGGCGCTGTCGAACTTGGCGGGCTGGAGTTGAAACCGAATTTCAAACGCTCCGAAGCCATGCTCAAGAAGGCGGGACGTTTCCTGCCGGGCCTCAAGGTGGAAGGCGGCCGGCAATGGATGGGCTTTCGCCCGTCAATGCCGGACTGTCTTCCCGTCATCGGCACGGCGCGCGCCACGCCCTCCGTCATCTATGCCTTCGGCCACGGCCATCTGGGACTGACGCAATCGGCAGCCACCGCCCGCCTCGTGACGCAACTCGCAAGTGGCGAAGAGACCGCGATCTCGGTTGATCCCTTCCGTCCGGGGCGTTTTTCCTGAGCGTGCGGGATCCCGGTTAATGCCAGCTCGAGTGTTTCCGGTTTAAACGGAAACACTGCTTTATTTGACAGGCTGCATTGAATCTTCAGGGAACTTCACGTTAGCGAAGGCCGGATAGACCTTCCGCAGGATGGTCACCTGCTGCTGGTCGCTGACACGCAGCAAATACCAGTCTGCGTCATCGATCAGCGCCAGCGTGTGGGATTTCGCCTCGATCGTCTGGCCACCGGTTTCCATCACCGTTTTTGTCGGAATGAGCGCATAAGGCGTTCCGTCGGGCGTTTCCCCGACGCTGATCGCCCCTGTATCCATGGTGAATTCGGTTATCTTGACCGCCGCAAGCGCCATCTGCATCTGCGCCGTCAAGGCGCTGCGCAATTGGTCGACGGAAATACCCGCGTCGCCTGCAATGAACTCGAAGATTTTCGGCGGCACAGTCCTGCCGACGGTCTCGAAATCCTGCGTATTCAGCGCCGTGCTGAACCGTTCGATCTGCGTCTTGAGCTTGTCCTGCTCGGACGGCGAAAGATCGCGAGCCCAGGCATGATGCGACATCGCCGCCAGCAAGAGCAGACAGGATAACAGGCGTCTCATGGCTTTGCCTTTCGGGTTGGCCGGCACCGCTCCATTATGTGGGGTCGTTCAGCGCAGCAGCACGAAGCCTGCGGCCGAAAGGAAGACAAAGACGATCAATCCGCCAAGGAAACCGGCTGAGGTAAAGAAACCAGCGACCATGGCCAGCATCAGCACGCATACCAGCATCGTGCCATACTTCGTCATGGCCAGAAAAGCGTTATAGGTCTTTTCGTGCTCGCCGTAATTCATCTCGGCGCCAACTTCGACCGGACCCGTATGGTGTTCGCTCATTTCGCTTCCCCTTATGCTCCATCCGCAGATCCGCCGCGCAAGACCATCATCCTGCAAACAATGGCGGGCTTATGCCGGATTCTCCATCCGCAGAGGTAACATGAAGTCATGCAGAAGCGCAATGGATCGTCAGCCACCCGATTGCCTTCCGTAACGTTGGAAAAGTAAAATTAATGCACTGCAAATTGGGCGCATCCTGTAGCGCGCCAGATAAAATCAGTGCACGATAAATCGTTACAGGGTGCATGCCGTACAGAATTCTTGGAGGAAGAATGACCGTTCGGAGTTGATTTTCGAAAAGCTGTTCAATAAGCACCCGCAAACAAGAAAAAATCGGACTTGCCGGTCGAAATGGCAAATAAAACGCCGATAAAAAAGCCGCGGTCCGGACCTTGGATCTGGTCCTGAGGAGGGGAAAGTGAAGTTTTTATTGGGAATAAGCCGGGCCGTCGACACGGTCACCACGGTTATCGGCCAATCTGTGTCCTGGTTATTGCTGGCCGCAGTGCTGATCAGCGCCACCAACGCGGTGGTGCGCAAGATGTTCGACATGTCGTCGAATGCATGGCTCGAAGTTCAATGGTATCTTTACGGCACCGTTTTCATGCTGGCGGCAGCTTACGCGCTCCTCAAGAACGAGCATGTGAGGATCGACATACTGTCGTCCACGTGGTCGAAGCGCACGCGCGATATCGTCGACTTTGTCCTCCATATCATTTTCCTCGTTCCTTTCGCCGGTCTGATGACCTATCTCGCCTGGCCATGGTTCTGGAATTCCTTCAATTCTGGAGAAATGTCGTCCAATGCCGGCGGCCTTATCATCTGGCCCGCCAAATTTGTCGTCCTTTTGGGCTTTGCCCTGCTTCTCGTCCAGGCATTCTCGGAAATCATCAAGCGTTATGCGGTGATTGCCGGATATATTGCCGATCCCCGTGAGACGGTACTGTCGGAATCCGAAGCAGAAACCAACGGAACGGCAGGAAACTGACATGATAGATCTGATTGCGCATAACCTGCCGCTGGTCATGTTCAGCAGCGTGATGCTGATGCTCTTGCTGGGCTATCCCGTCGCCTTTACGCTCGCCGCCGGCGGCCTCATCTATTTCGTACTGGGCGTGGAACTATCGTGGATTTCCCCGGAAATCCGACTGTTCTGGCCGCTATTGCAATCCCATCCCGAACGCATCTACGGGATCATGTACAACGACACCCTGCTGTCCATCCCGTTCTTCACATTCATGGGCATCATTCTTGAGCGCTCCCGCATGGCCGAAGATCTCCTCGATACGATCGGTCAGCTTTTCGGCCCTATTCGTGGCGGTCTCGCTTATGCGGTCATTCTTGTCGGCGCTCTGCTGGGCGCCACCACCGGCGTCGTAGCGGCTTCCGTCATGGCCATGGGCCTCATTTCGCTGCCGATCATGATGCGTTATGGTTATAGTCGCCCCCTCGTCGCAGGCACCATTGCCGCTTCGGGCACTCTTGCGCAGATCGTTCCGCCCTCTCTGGTTCTGATCGTCATGGCGGACCAGCTCGGCCGCTCCGTCGGCGATATGTATGTCGGCGCGCTTTACCCCGCGCTTATGATCGTGGCGGCCTATTGCGCATATATCTTTGCGATCTCTATCTTCAAACCGTCACTCGTGCCCGCCCTTCCGAAGGAGGCCCGCACGCTTGGCAACGGCATTACCTCGCTTTTCGTGATGATTGCCATTTCGATAGCGCTATATTTCCTGGGCATGCACGTCCTCTTCTCCGGCATAACAAGCCCTGAATGGCAGCTGGTCGCCGCGCTCGCCTTTGCCGTGGTCGCGGTTTATCTCGTCGCCCTCTTTAATAGCGCGGCAAGTACCAAGATCATTTCGCGCCTGGCTGAACAGGTCATCATCGTTCTGGTGCCGCCTCTGGCACTTATCTTTCTCGTTCTCGGCACAATCTTCCTCGGCATCGCCACACCGACCGAGGGCGGCGCGATGGGCGCAACCGGAGCACTGATCCTGGCGCTCGCCAAGGGCAGACTCTCCATTGCAACGGTCAAAAATGCGCTCGACGCGACAACGAAGCTTTCCGCCTTCGTTATGATGATCCTCATCGGCGCCCGCGTTTTCGGCCTCACCTTCTACGGCATCAATGGCAATGTCTGGATCGAAGAACTGCTGCTTGCCCTGCCCGGCGGGGAGTACGGCTTCCTGATCGTGGTCACGATCATTATTTTCATTCTTGGCTGCTTTCTGGATTTCTTCGAGATCGCCTTCATCATGGTGCCGTTGTTGGCGCCGGTGGCAGACAAGCTCGGGATCGATCTGGTATGGTTCGGCATCATTCTCGGCATCAACCTGCAAACCTCGTTCCTGACGCCCCCCTTCGGGTTTTCGCTATTCTTCCTGCGCTCCATCGCTCCGAACTCGACATGGGTGGACAAAGTGACGGGTAAAAAGATGCCCGGCGTGAAAACAACGGAAATCTATAAGGGGGTATTTCCCTATATCGTCATCCAGTTCGTGATGATCCTTGTGGTCATAGCGTTTCCCGGCCTGGTGATGAACTACAAGAGCAGCCACACCAGCGTCGATCCCAGTACGATCAAGATCGAGATACCCGGCGGCCCAGGAAGCGGCGGCTTCTCCCTGCCGCCTCTCGGCGGCGGCGCTTCTCCGCAGCAGCCGTCCATCGGACTGCCGCCGCTCAACCTTGGCGGGCCGTCACCCACAACGTCAGGTCAGGAAAGTCAGCCACCGGCCCCGCAGCCGGCGCTCGGTCTGCCACCCCTTAATTTGGGTGGACCGCAACCGGAGAACACCCAGCCCGATCTTGGCCAACCGCCCAAGATCGGACCGTAGCGGCATGGCGCAGCGTTGATCCGGGAGATCGGCCCGGCAGCGCTGCGCTTTCCCAATGCCCCGCAATGAATTCGCAACCAGTTGCACATTCATCCAGAGGCCTCGCGGCCCTGAAATCATTGTTGCAAACACACAAAAAGCCCCCGAGTCCGAAGCTTCGGGGGCTTTTTGCCGGTCCGCCTTTTACCGAAAGATCAGAGCTTTCCGTTGCGCTGCTGAATCATCATGAAGGTATCGAACGTATATTCCGCAAGCTGCATCCAGAGATAACCCTCACGCTTGAAGGCCACCTGATCCTCGTAAATCTTCTTGAAGTCAGGATTTGATGCGGAAATGCTGGCGTAAACTTCCAGCGCCGCTTTGTAACAGGCCTCAAGGATTTCCTGGCTGAATGGCCGCAGGATAGCACCCTCCGCCACCAGTTGCCGCACCGCAATCGGGTTTTTGGCGTCGTACTTCGCCATCATGCTGGTATTGGCGAAGGCACATGCATCCTGCAGCACCATCTGGTAATTCTTCGGAAGGCTGTTCCATTTCTCCAGATTGACGAAGGAATGGATGACAGGGCCGCCTTCCCAGAACGCCGGGTAATAATAATATTTCGCAACCTTGTAGAAGCCGAGCTTATGGTCGTCATAGGGACCGACCCATTCGGCGGCATCGATGGTGCCTTTTTCAAGCGCCGGATAGATATCGCCGCCGGCGATCTGCTGCGGCACGACGCCGAGTTTTTCCACCACCTTGCCGGCCAGGCCGGCAATGCGCATCTTCACGCCCTTGAAATCGTCGACGGTGTTGATTTCCTTGCGGAACCAGCCGCCCATCTGCGCACCGGTATTGCCGGCGATCATGCCGTAGAGATTATGCTTGGCGTAAAACTCGTTAAGCAGCTTGTTGCCGTTGCCTTCATAGAACCAGGAGTTGGTCAAGCGGGCGTTAAGGCCGAAGGGTATCGCCGTGCCGATGGCGAAGGTCGGGTCCTTGCCGACGTAATAATAGGAGCAGGTATGGCACATTTCCACCGTGCCGGATGACACGGCATCGGCCGCCTGCAGGCCGGGCACGATTTCACCGGCGGCAAAGGTCTGGATGGTGAAATTGCCATCGGTCGCGGCAGCAACGTGCTTGGCAATATCCTCGGCGCCGCCATAGATCGTATCGAGCGATTTCGGAAACGACGAGGTCAGGCGCCAGGTAATCTTGGTATTCTGCTGTGCAATGGCGGGTGCGGCCAGGGCCGCTGTGGCGGCTCCCGCAAGCGCACCTTTTTTCATAAAGGAACGGCGATCCATCTATATCCTCCCAGATATGAACGCTGCCCGCAGCTTTGAATTCCCCTCTTTGCTGTTCAGGCATCGCAGCAAAGTAAGCACGGTTACCGCCCGGCTGACAAGCACCCGCGCCAAGAATTAACCGCACACAAACCGGCCTTTTGGAGAAATTTCCGGAAGTCTCCTCTCTATTTTATTTGCAACTGAAATATCATGACCCCGCCTTATACTTTAGGCGCATACATTGCCGACAGAACGCAAAAGGCATGCTTGACTTGGCCCGCCGGCAGTCGCACAAATTTTTGGAGATTCGCCCCGGAGCCATCATGCCAAAACCGATTATCGCCGTTCCCGCCGACATCCGGCATTTCACCGGAGCCGACTGGCACGCGGCGCAGAACCAGTATCTTGCCGCCGCGTTGAAGGTGGCGGGCGTCATGTCCTTCATCATTCCGGCCTTCGAGGACGGCAACGAGGTGGACGCCATCCTCGACCGTGTGGACGGCCTGCTCGTCTCCGGTTCCGCCACCAATGTGCACCCTTCCCTTTACGGAAAGGAAGCGCAGGATAGCGACGGCCCCTTCGATCAGGCCCGTGACGCCACCAGCCTGCCACTGATCCATCGCGCCATCGAACGCGGCATTCCAATGCTCGCCATCTGTCGCGGCATTCAGGAGCTGAACGTGGCGCTGGGCGGCACGCTTGCTTCCGAAATTCAGGAACAGCCCGGCATCTGGGACCATCGTAAGCCGGAACATGACGACCGCGACGTGGCCTTCGCGATCCGCCAGCCGGTGCATGTGCGGGAAGGCTCCTGCATTGCGCAGCATCTCGGCATGTCGGGTGAAATACAGATCAATTCACTGCACCGGCAGGCAATTGCTGAAACGGCGCCGCGCCTGCAGGTGGAGGCAACCGCAGCGGACGGCACGATCGAGGCCGTTTCGGTCATTGACGCCAAGGGTTTCGCCGTCGGCGTGCAATGGCATCCGGAATATTGGGCCGAGACGGACGCGCCATCGCGCGCTTTGTTCGAAGCCTTCGGCAAGGCCGTTCACGAATACCGAAACAGCAAGGCCTGAGAGCGTCCGCCCTGCGCTCCAACACAAATCAGCTCCTTCTCGCCAGAACATAAAAAAAGGGGCAAGCATGGAAGCTTGCCCCAAGTCCGGGAGGAGGAGTGTTCAGCGCTTTGCGCGTTTCTTCTGGCGGTAGACGTCGGCAACGACGGCAGCCACGATGATGAGACCCTTGACGATCTCCTGGTAGTAGGCGTCGACCCTGAGGAACGTGAAACCGGACGTCATGACACCGAGAATGATGGTGCCGATCACCGTTCCGGTAATGCGGCCGGCGCCACCGGCGAGCGACGTGCCGCCGATAACGGCCGCTGCAATGGCGTCCAGTTCATACATCACGCCCATGCCGGCCTGCGCCGTCTGCGCGCGGGCGGCCGTGACGATGCCGGCAAGACCTGCGAGCATGCCGGCAATGGCATAGACCTTGATCAGATGCGCCTCGATGTTGATACCGGAAACGCGGGCTGCCTGCTGGTTGGCGCCAATCGCATAGGTAAACTTGCCATAGCGCGTGTAACGAAGCGCAATATGGAAGATGACCGCGACGGCGAGAAATACCACGACAGGCCAGACACCCGTGCCGATGAAGGTAAAACCGTCGGTCAGACCGGAAATCGGCTGGCCCTTCGTGTACCATTTGGAAAGGCCACGCGCCGTCACCATCATGCCAAGCGTCGCGATGAAGGGCGGAATCTTGGTGCGGGCGATAAGCTGTCCGTTGATGAACCCGGCCAAAGCCCCGGCCAATATGCCGACAGCCAGCGGTATGAAGAAAGGCAGATCTGTGAGGCCCGGATAAAGGGCGCGCGGCCATGTCGAGGATTGCGCGACGCTGGCGGATAACATCGCCGTCAGGCCGACGACCGACCCGGAGGACAGATCGATGCCGCCGGTGATGATGACCTGCGTGACGCCGACCGCAATGATGCCGATGACCGACACCTGCAGGATCATGATCGTCAGGCGCTGCTGGTTCATCAGAAAGCTCTGGCCGATGAAAATCCAGCCGAGCAGCTCGTAAACCAGCGCGATGCCGATCAAGATGAAAAATATATTCGCTTCCGGTGGAATGCGCCTATGCGGCTTGCGTCCGGATTTTGCGTCCAACTCTGCGTTGGCGGCGGCGTTCGTATTCATTGCGTGTTCCTCCTCGAGAAATCCCGGCGCGCCTCACCGCGATGCGAGATCCATCACTTTCACCTGTGTGGCTTCACTTCTATCAAGGAAGCCCGTCACCCGACCTTCATGCATGACCATGATGCGGTCGCTCATTCCCAGAACCTCCGGCATTTCGGAGGAAATCATGATGACGGCGACGCCCTGACGCGCCATCTCGCCAACCAGCTTGTGAATTTCAGCCTTCGCCCCGACATCGATGCCGCGCGTCGGCTCGTCCAGAATAAGAATGCGCGGCTTGGTCAGCATCCAGCGGCCGATCAGCACCTTCTGCTGGTTACCGCCCGACAGATTCTCAATACGCTCGTATAGATGCGGCGTCTTGACCCTCAGCTTGCGGCACATTTCCTCGCAGGCATCCGAAAGCGCGTTTTCCTGTACAAAGCCATTGGCGACATATTTGTCCTGCAGGACCGCGATCTGCATGTTCTCCAGAATGTTGAGGATCAGCAGACATCCGGTATCCTTGCGGTCCTCCGTCAAAAACGCCATGCGATGACGGATAGCCTCTGTCGGGCTGGCGATGGAAACCGCCTTGCCGTCGATTGCAACCGTGCCCGAGGATGCGGGCGTTACGCCAAACACCGTTTCGGCGACATTGGAGCGGCCCGAGCCGACGAGGCCCGCCACGCCGAGAATTTCACCGGCGCGCACCTCGAAGGAAACGTCACGGAACACGCCGTCGAGCGTCAGGTTCTTGACCGACAGCACCACGTCGCCGATCGGAACCTCTTCCTTCGGAAACATCTGCGTGATTTCGCGGCCCACCATCATGCGGATGATGTCGTCACGCGTCACATCGGTGGAAGCGTGGGTGCCGATATACTTGCCGTCGCGGAAGACGGAAAACTCGTCGGCGATCTCAAACAGCTCGTTCATCTTGTGGGTGATGTAGACGATGCCGATACCGCGTTCCCTGAGATCCCGGATGATGCGGAAAAGATGCTCGACCTCACGCTCCGTCAGCGCCGATGTCGGTTCGTCCATGATGAGAACGTCGGAATCGTAGGAAACCGCCTTGGCGATCTCGACCATCTGGCGGCTTGCGACCGACAATTCGCCGACGCGCGTTTCCGGATCGAGATCGATGCCGAGCCTTTCCAGCAGCGTCTCCGTGCGGCGATACATTTCACCATGGTCGATGAAGCCCAGCCGGTTTTTCGGCTCGCGGCGGATCCAGATGTTTTCCGCGACAGTCATATAGGCCATCAGGTTGAGTTCCTGATGGATCATCGCAATACCGTTTTCGAGCGCGTCGAGCGGTGAATCGAGGCGTATGGCAGCCCCCTTCAGGCGAATTTCACCGACATCGGGCTGATAGATACCCGCGAGGATCTTCATCAGCGTCGATTTGCCGGCGCCGTTCTCGCCCATCAGCGCATGCACGGTGCCGCGCTTGAGGTGGAACGAAACGTCATCAAGCGCGACGACGCCGGGAAATTCCTTGCGAATACCGTCCGCGGCGAGAAGAAATTCTGCATTCGGCACGGCGCCGCTGGCACGCACGGCGGCCATTGTCGATGGACTGACGACCATCTCACCCTCCACAATAGACAAAAATAACCGGAAAAATGGCTCTGCCCAACGGCGTCCGTTTTCCGGGGAGGCTCACAGCGCCGTGTCGGTTATGACACAAAGGCGCTGTAACACTTTGAATTCACTGAAATTCTATTACTCTACCTGGCCCGGAGCATAAGCTCCGCAAGCCGTCCAGATCCGGCATTTGCTTCCGAGATTGATTTAAACGGTGGCAAATGCCGGAACCGGTTTCGTCAGTTCTTGGCCACGTAGTCCTTGACGTTTTCCGGCGTGACGAGCTGGAAAGGAATGTAAACCTTCTTCTCCACCTTGTCGCCCTTGACGAGCTTCAGCGCGGCGTCGAGAGCACCCTTGCCCTGGCCCGCAGCATCCTGGAACACCGTCACATCGAGATCGCCCGCCTGCATGGCGGCAAGTGCGTCCTGCGTGGCGTCCACACCGGCAACGACATATTCCTTCATGTCCTTGCCTGCGGCCTTCAGGGCCTGGATCGCGCCGATCGCCATTTCATCGTTGTTGGCGATGACGGCGTTGAACTCGATACCGCTGGACAGCCAGTTGGTAACAAGGTCAGCACCCTGCGTGCGCTGCCAGTTTGCCGTCTGCTCTTCAACCACCGAAATGCCCTTGCATTCATCGGTCTTCAGAACATCGTGAACGGCCTGCGTGCGCATCCGCGCGCCCTGATTGGACAATTCGCCCATCATGACCACGGCCTTGCCCTTGCCACCGAGAAGGCGGCAGACTTCCTTGGTTTCCAGCGTGCCGGCAACGGTTTCTTCCGATGCCACGAAGGCCTGGCCATCGGGCAGGGTGTCCACGTTCACCGGCTGACGGTTGACGTAGACCAGCGGGATTTTCGCGTCGGCGGCAAGCTTCGACATGGCTGCCGTCGCATCCGTGTCAACCGGGTTGACGATGATCGCATCCACCTTGGAGGCGATGAAATTCTGGATCTGGCTCTGCTGCTTGGCAACGTCGTTCTGCGCGTCCTCAACCTGCAGGGTGACGCCTTTCTGTTCCTTGGCATAATCCTGCATGCCGTTGCGCAGCACGGTCAGGAAGTTGTCGTCGAACAGGGCCATCGAAACACCGACGGTCTCGGCATGTGCCGCCGTGCCCAAAAGCACAGACATGGCCGCACTGATGATAAGCTTTTTCATTGTTTTCTCCTCCGTGGTGTCCGGCGCCACCTCTCCCAGCCGGAAACGGACCCTAGAGCCCGTCGCTACCTCCTCACATTCAGAAAACGGAATAATGAAACCGATTTTCTGTTGTTCGGTATATTTATTCCATTTTTAGTTCGAACGTCAATGGTTTCTTCGCGGCCGGTCGGCGAAGCGGCACACAAGGCGGTGATAATCGGGGGTTTTGGAGGGGAAGGGCCTCGAAGGCGGATGCCGATAGGGGTGCCAAACCCCTCCTGCGTCATCCTCGCCCTTGAGGCGAGGATCCATAAGCCGTTGAAATTATGGATCCTCGGATCAAGTCCGAGGATGACGTCGAGTATGGTGAAAGGTCCGCTTTCAATCTCGGACCCGCAGACCTCCGTTGAGACGGACGCCGGAACGTGCGTGTTTCAGCCGTGCGAACCGGGCATGACATCCGCCGGAATGGGGCAGACATAATCGCTGCCTTCGGTCTTCTCCCGCCATTCATTCTTGACGCTTTCTAGCAGTTCGGGCGAGGTCATCAGCGAAAGGCCGGTCGATGCGAGCGTTTTGGCGGCATGCGCCATGGCCTTGTGGGCGGCCGGGCTTTTGCCCTGCGCCACCACCTGCCACGTATGCGGATTGGTCCCGATCGCCCATGCGGGCGTCCAGCACTGCGCGGTCGGCGTCACCCAGCTGACATCACCGACATCGGTCGATCCCGCCCGGAAATGCGACTCGCCTTCGAAATCGCGCAGGCCGAGATGCAGCGGCATCGACCCGTCGATCTTCCGATTGGAAAAGACATCGCCCTTGATCTGATAAAGCCCGATGCTGCTTTTGATCGCCTCTTCGGTGAAGGTATCCTGAATGCGTTTGGCGAAGGCGATATCCGCTTCGTCAAAGGCGATGGGTCCGAGCGCCACCATGTTTTCATGCATTGCGGTTTCAAGCGTGATGTTGGGCAGGAGATTGGTGGAGGCAGTATCAAAGACGATCTCCACTTCCGTTTCGGTCATCATGGCAGCACCACGCGCGACCTTGTCCACCCTTGCAGCGAGATCGAGCGCCTGGCGCATTTCCGGTGCACGGATCAGATAGAGTACTTCCGCCTTTGCCTGCACCACATTCGCCGCCTTGCCGCCGGTATCGGTGATGGCATAATGCACCCGGCAGTCCTGCGGCATGTGTTCGCGCAGAAAGTTGACGCCCACATTCATCAGTTCAACGGCATCGAGCGCCGAGCGGCCGAGATGGGCGGCGTTGGAGGCATGGGAAGCGACGCCTTTGAAACGGTAGAAATATTCCAGAACCGCGAGATTGTTGGTGGAGCGCACGCCGTTGAAGGGCGCCGGGTGCCAGGTCAGCGCCGCATCGACATCGTCAAACAGACCGGCGCGGACCATGAAGGTCTTGCCGGAACCGCCCTCTTCACCGGGGCAGCCATAATAGCGCACGGTGCCGGGCAGATTGTTGGCTTTGAGATACCGGGCGAGCGCGATGGCGGCCATCAGCGAACCGACCCCGAGCAGATTGTGGCCGCAGCCATGGCCAGTGGCGCCGGGTTCACGCGGTTGAACCTCAGCCACATCGGCGAGTTGGCTCATGCCGGCCAGCGCGTCGAATTCACCAAGCAGGGCGATGACCGGTTTGCCGGCGCCGAATTCGCCGATGAAGGCCGTGTCCATGCCCGCAACGCCGCGGCGCACCGCAAAGCCATTCTCCTCAAGCGCACTTGCAAGCATCCCGGCCGATTGCTTTTCCTCGAATTTGAGTTCGGCAAAATCCCAGATGCTGTCGCTCATTCTGGTGAAATCGGGCTTCATTGCCTCGATCTTGGCGGCAATCGACATCACGGCTTCACGGTTCATGGCTTGTCCTCGCATTCCTGCCCTTTAAGGGCGCACGCAAACGCTTCGGCGGAGGGCCGCCAAATCATTACGGTCTATGATGGAAAATGCCCGCGCCAGGCTTTGCGTCCGGCGCGGGCGATATTGGGTCAGTTATCGACCGAGACTTCCCAGAGGCGGGCGTTCGACTGCCAGACCGGCTGGCCCTTGAGCTTCTTCGTAGCGCCCCAGACATCGACCATGTCGTAGAGGAAGATGCCGGGCATTTCCTTCAGCATCAGCTCATGGAACTCGTCGAAAATCTTCTGGCGCTTGGTCTGGTCGGCCTCGACATAGGCGGCCTTCATCAGCTCGATAGCCTTCGGATCATCCCACATCAGGGAGGCGTTCTTGTCCTTGTTGCCGACGTAGAAGGCATACATCAGGGCCGGATCGAGACGCGGGGCGACCGACTGCGAGATCACCTGATAATTGCCGGAACGGCGACGATCCACCTGCGTGGCGTAATCCAGCACCTCGATCTGTACGTTGAGACCCGCCTGCTGCATCATGGCCTGCGCCATGACGGCGGCCGGGAAGCTCGGCACGTTGCCGCGCTTGTTGGCGATGATCGAGATCGGCTCGCCCTTGTAACCGGCTGCCTCCAGTTCCTTCTTCGCCGCCTCGATGTCATAGGCCGGACGCTTCTTCTGCGTCTCGTCGAAATAGACCGAGTCCTGCGAAACCATCGAACCATTGGCTTCGCCCGTACCGTTCGATGCGGCGGCGACCAGTTCGTCGAGATCGAGTGCCATCGCCATGGCGCGGCGCACGCCGGGATTGCTCAGCACCTTGTCGCGGGTCTGGATATAGAACAGGTTCTTGCCGTTGTTGCGGGCGACAATGAGCTGCATCTTCTCATTGGTCTTGAACTCCGGAATGAGATCGGGAGAAATCTCGGCGGTGTCGAGCACGCCGGATTCGAGGCCCGCCTTCACGGTCGAGGCGTCCGGAATAACCATGAACTTGATGCCGTCGGCTAGAGGCCGCTTGGAACCGACCATGCCGTCCGGCTTGCCGTCATTTGCCGGCGAAACATAATCCGCGAATTTGGCGAGGCGGATATATTCACCCTTCTTCCATTCGTCCCACTGGAACGGGCCGGTACCGATGGGCTTGACGAAGCTGCCGTCAGCCGCAACGGATTCCGGCGAGATCATGCCGGTATAACCGCATTCGGGCCGCGACATCAGGCCGAGGAAAACGGCGGACGGCTTCTCAAGCGCAATCTCAACCGTGGATGCATCGGTGGCCTTGACGCCGGTGACATGCGAGGCGCCGCCTTCCACGAAATCATTCAGGCAGGCCCATTTGGTTTCCGGCTTCAGGTAGCGCGTCCAGTTCCAGACGACATCCTCCGCGGTGAGCGGCTTGCCGTTATGGAATTTCACATCCGTGCGCAGCTTGAATGTATAGGTGAGACCATCTGGCGAAACCTCGAAGCTCTCGGCAAGCAGCGGCTTTACTTCACCGCCATTGTTGTAACCGACGAGGCCTTCGACGATGTGCAGGATAACACCGTCCGTATTGCCGTCACGGTTGACCCCGGGATTGCTGCTGCGCAGATCGGAACTTTGCGCGATGGTGATATCGCGGGCCGCTGCGATATTGGCTGTTACGAGCAGGGCCGCGCCTGCGAGAAGAAGTTTTTTCACTGTTCTACCCTCTTTGTTGTCGTTGATCGTGTTTGATTAAAAGCCGTCCCAGCAGGCTTGTGCCAGCCGGCCGATTGTTTCGAGCGCGACGGTGTATCCCGGCGTGCCGTCAGGCATGACCTGCGGCACCTCGTCGGTATAGGCGGTGATGATGAAAGACGGCGCGCCGTTTCTGTAGACGATGCCGGCATCCATACGCCCGCGCTTGCCGCGTCCGCTTTTGCTCGCCACCATCGCCTCGAAAGGCAGGCGGGAGCGGATTCCATAGCGCAATATCTGGTTTTTCAGCGTCTGCATCGCCCACTCGCACAATTGCGGGCTGCAGCCGAGCTTTGCCTGCGCCTCGAGCGAGGATTGCGCATCGAGAATGGTCTGAAGCAGCAGAACCTGGTCCGCAGCCGAGGTGGTGGTGACGGTTTTCAACGGATGATCCGCCGCCAGCGCTAGCGGCGGAATGAGGAAACGGTGGTGGGTATTGGCCATGCCGAGCGATTTGCAATAGCCGTCCACCTCTTCCAGCGTCAGCCTTTCCAGCACCATCTTGGTGCAGACATTGTCGCTCAGCACCATCATGCCGGCGACGGCATCGCGAAGCGAAATGACGATGCCCGGCGTCATATAACGGAACATGCCGCTCGCCACTTCTTCCGCCAGCCGCTTTTCATAGGTGACGGGCTGGTCGAGGTCGATCCGCCCTTCGCTGGCCGCCTTGAGCACGGCCATCATGATCGACGTCTTGCGGGTGCTGCCCGATGGCGTCTCCTCGTTTTCTCCCCGCCCGATCTCTTCGCCGGTCAGGAGATTGCGCACCATGAAACGTGTCACGAAAGGCTGTGAATCACAGATAGCATTCAGTTGGGCAGCCACAGTCATTGTCATCTTCCTGTTAAACTTCTTCTTCCAGACGCCATTTGAGTGTCACACCGCCCTTTTCATTCTGGTCGAGGGCGGGAATGGCCGAGAGGAGCCGGCGTGTGTAGGCCTCTCTCGGGCTGTCGAAAATCGTGTCGCGGTCGCCCTCTTCGATGATGCGGCCGTCCTGCATGACGACGACGCGGTCCGCCACCTGTTCGACCACGCCGAGATCGTGGCTGATGAACAGGCAGGAGAAACCGTAACGTTTCTGCAGATCGGAAAAGAGATCGAGCACCTGCGCCCGCACCGTCACGTCAAGTGCTGAAACCGGTTCGTCGGCGATCAGAAACCGCGGACGACGGGCAATGGCGCGGGCAATCGCCACGCGCTGGCGCTGGCCGCCGGAAAGCTCATGCGGGTAACGGGCGGCATAGTCGGCGCCAAGCCCCACCTCTTCCAGCGTTTCCAGCGCCCGCTTGCGCTTGGCGGCCTGGTCGAGACCGGGCACGAGGCGCAACGCCTCCTCCACCAGCGCCTGAATGGTCATGCGCGGATCGAGCGAGGAATAGGGATCCTGAAACACCATCTGGCAATTCAGGCGATAGTCGTTCCAGTCCTCGTTGCGCTGCCGCCCCTGAAACCGGATTTGCCCTTCGCTTTCCTGCACGAGACCGGCGATGGTGCGGCCAAGCGTGGTCTTGCCGGAGCCGGAGCCACCCACGAGCGCCACAACTTCACCTTCGTGAATATCGATGCTGACGCCGTGCAGCGCCCGCTTCGGCTTGGCTTTCTTGAGCAGCGACTTGCGACCGGGATAATCGACGACGATGTTTCTGGCTGAAACCATCGGCGCCTTGCTGGTGTCGACGACACGCGGCTCGCCCCGGAAGGGCAGTGAGGAAAGCAGCTTTTTCGTATAGGGATGCTGCGGCGCGTCCAGCAGGTCTTCGGTTCTGCCCTGTTCGACGATCGCGCCCTTTTCCATTACCACGATACGGCTCGTATAACGCGCCACCATCGGCAGATCGTGACTGATGAGGAGGACGGCAGTCCCTTCCGCCCGCGTCAATTCGACCATCAGTTCCATGACGTCGCGCTGGATGACGGCATCGAGCGCCGTCGTCGGCTCGTCGGCGATCAGCAAGGCCGGCTTCAGAAGCATGACCGAGGCCAGCATGATGCGCTGGCGCATACCGCCGGAAAACTCATGTGGATAGGCAACAAGCGCGCCTTCGGGATCGCGGATGCCGACCCGCTTCAGCATGTCGAGAATTTTCTCGCGGCGCTCTTCCGGCGACAGTTTCGTGTGAAGGATCAGGCCTTCTTCCAGCTGCCGGCCGATTGTCATCGACGGATTGAGAGAGGTCATCGGCTCCTGGAAAACGACGCCGATCTCCGCGCCGCGCAGGCGTCGAAGTTCCCTGACCGGCAGGGACATCACGTCCTTTCCCTTGTAGACGACCGATCCGCCGGTAACGGCGATCGCCGGAGGCAGAAGCGAGATGAGCGCGCGGGTGGCCAGCGTCTTTCCCGATCCGCTTTCGCCGACGATGCCGAAGATTTCGCCCGCAGCAATATCGAAGGAGACATCCTTGACCACCCGATGGCCCGTTCTGGCGACTTCGAGCGAAAGGCCGCGAACGGTGAGAAGTGTATTAACAGTCATTTGAGACCTCTCATGCGCGGATCAAGCCTGTCGCGAAGGGCATCGCCCAGAAGATTGATGCCAAGCAGTGTCAGCGCGATGCAGAGACCGGGGAAAAGCCCGAGCCAGACGGCCTGCTGGATGAAGGGACGGCCGGCGGCCAGCATGTTGCCCCAGGTGGGGGCCGGTGGCGGCACGCCGAGGCCAAGGAAGGACAGCGCACTTTCCGAGAGGATAGCCCAGCCGAACATGGAGGTGGCGAGCACCGTGATCGGCGCTATGCAATTGGGCAGGATGTGGCGGAACATGGTGTAGATCTCGCCATTGCCCATCACCAGCGATGCCTCGATGAACTCGCGCTCACGCAGCGACAATACCGCGCCGCGCACCACACGCGCCATGGACGGCGTGTAGGCGATGCCGAGCGCGAAGATGATGCCGTACTGGTTGGCGCCGAAGACCGCGAGAAGACCGAGCGCCAATAGGATGCCCGGAAAGGCGAGAAGCGCATTGTTGACGGCCATGATGACGCCATCCACCCAGCCGCGCGCATAACCGCTGACAAGACCGATCAAAGTGCCGCAGATCGTCGCGAAACTGACCGTCAGGAAGCCAATCCAGACGCTGGCGCGCGCGCCGACCATCAGGCGGCTCAAAACATCGCGCCCGAACTCGTCGGTGCCGAGAAGATGGCTTGGGCCGGGTGCGGCCAGACGCGAGGCGAAACCAAGTTTCATCGGATCATAGGGCGTCCAGAACAGGCCGGTCACTGCGGTGATGAGCAGGAGGGCGATGAGGAAGCCGCCGATAAGCCCGTTGAGTGTGAACTTTTTCATTCGGCAACCACACGCGGATCGAAGAGGGGATAAAGAAGGTCGACGAAGAGATTGACCAGCACGTAGGACAGGGAAACGAACAGCAGGCAGCCCTGTATGACGGGGTAGTCACGCGCGAAGATGCTGTCGACCATCAGCCGCCCGAGCCCCGGAATGCTGAACACCGTCTCGATGACCGCGATGCCACCGAGAAGATTGCCGAGGATGAGGCCGATCATCGTCCATGTCGGACCAAAGGCATTCTTGAAGGCGTGCCGCCAGAGAACCGCACTTTCCGAAAGGCCCTTGGCGCGGGCATGGGTGATATAGTCCAGCCGCAGAACCTCAAGCGTGGAGGCGCGCGCCATGCGGATCAGAACACCCATTTCATGAATCACCAGCGTCATCACCGGCAGGACGAGATAGAGCATGCCGCCAACGAGATTGTCGCTGATCGAGACGTATCCCAGCACCGGCAGCCAGCCGAGCTTGAGACCGAAGAACAAGAGAAGCAAAAGCCCGAGCCAGAATGTCGGGATGGACAACAAGAGAGTCGCCGTTCCCACCAGCGCGAGATCGGTCAGGCTGTTCTGTTTCCAGGCGGCGATCACACCCGCCGGAACCGCAATCAGGCTGGCGAGCAGCACCGCGACCACGACGATCTCGGCGCTGACGAGGAAGCGTGACACGACCAGCGGAAGCACTGCCTCGTCATTGACGATGGAGCGGCCGAAATCGCCCTGTAGCACATTGCCCGCCCAGATGACGAACTGTTGCGGCATGGACTTGTCGAGGCCAAGCTCTGTTCTCATCGCCTCGATCTGTTCCGGTTGCGCCATGTCGCCCAGCATCAGGGCGGCCGGATCACCCGGAATGAAGCGGATGAGCGCAAAGACCGTGATCGACACAAAGGCGATCGTCGGCAGCGCCATCAAAAGACGGCTCAGTATGAATCTTATCATCGGTTCCCCACGATTGATGGCCGGGAACGTGCTCCCGCCTCTATCGGTTTCGTTGCTGGCGACTATGACGGATTGATAAATAACACGCAATATTATGCATAAACGTCATATATCTATGCAGAATGGTGGCACGTTTCATCCTGACAGGGACATTGAGATTTCCCGCGAAAAACCCTGTTTTCAGTCGATTTTTTGCGAAAGCTGGATCTGCTGCTTCAAGGCGTCGCTAAGTGCCTGCGCGGCAATGGACAGCGGTGCGCCCGAGGCCCGAGCAAGACCGAACTCCTGCGTCGATTGCGGAATGAAGGGCCGCGCAACGACTGGAAGGTGCCTGTAGAGGTTGGCATAAAAACTGCTGATGATCGTAACGCCCAGCCCATGCGCGACATAGGCGCAGGCGGAACTGTTGGTGTGGGTTTCGATCTTCACCATCGGCTTGACGCCCGCCTTCTTGAAAACCTGATCAAGCGCCATGCGGTTCGGCCGCTGCCGACCGATCAGAATAAGCGGAACGTTGCGCAGGTCCTTCACCGTTATCTCGGCAAGCTCGGCCAGCGGGTGATCCTGCCGGACCACGCAGACGCTTTTGCCGGTGGCAACACGCTCGACATCGATGCCCGGTCCGATCTCACCTTCCATACGCAGGAAACCAAGATCGATCACCCGCTCGCCAACCAGCTTGTTGATGGCAGTGGTCGTTTCGAAAAAAGTCTCGATGCGCACACCGGGGAAATCCCTGACATAGTCGATCAGCATGGCGGGCGCGAAATTCTCCCACATGCTGCTCGGCAGGCCGATGCGGACGATTTCCGGACCGGCCGCGCCATTACGCAAATCCTCGGCGTGGCCGGACATGCGGTCGACGGCAAGCAGCACATTTTCCGCGTCCCGGGCAAGAAGCGCCGCCTCCGGCGTCGGGATCAGCCGCCCCTTGTCGCGGGCAAACAGCGTCAGCGACAGATCCGCCTCGAGCTGCGCCAGAAGCCGGCTGATACCGGACTGGCTGAGCCCCATGGCCTTGGCGGTGGCGATGGTCGAGCCGGTGGACAGAAGCGTGCGCAGGACTTCGAGCTGCTTGATATTCATGAGGCCAGCACCATGGATGAAAGACGAGCCGGTTTCGGTTCTGACCTTTTGCCGCCGATAAGCCTTCATGTCACCGGTTTTTTTTGCATTGTCATGCGGTCCGCTCGGTTGCCGGTTACAATTCCACCTCATAGACCCTGTCGTGGGTGGCAACGCGGGCCTCTCCTGATGGTGTCACCCAGCCCCGGAACATGCCTGATGTATTATAGGGCGCGGATATGCCGCCTTCAGCATCGATTGCGACGAGGCCCGCGCCGATATCGTAAGGCGCCAGATCCTTGTGGACGAGATTGCCGGCGGCGGTTTCCAGATCCTGCCCGAGATAGGCGACACGGGACGCGATCTCATGGCCGACGACATAACGGATGAAAAATTCACCCTTGCCGGTGCCGGAAACGGCGCAGACACCGTTACGGGCATAGGTGCCGGCCCCGATCACCGGGCTGTCACCCACCCGGCCGTCAGGCTTGTTGGTGTAGCCGCCGGTGGAGGTCGCCGCTGCGAGATGCCCCGCCGCATCGAGCGCCACCGCACCGACGGTTCCGTGCTTTTCGTTTTCGGTCGCTTCCGTACCAGATGCAGCATGGACCTTCATGGCCGTCAGCGCCTCGACACGCTTTTGCGTGGTGAAATAGGATTGAGGCTCCGTGGCAAGCCCCTTCTCCTGCGCAAACCGGTCAGCCGCTTCACCGGTGAGATAGACTGCGCGTTCATCCTCCATGAGCGCCCGGGCCGCCTTTACCGGGTTGCGGATGGCGCGGGAGGCGCTGATCGCGCCTGCCGCCAGGGTCTTGCCGTCCATGATCGACGCGTCGAGTTCGTGAACGCCATTCTCGTTGAGCGCCGCCCCATGACCTGCGTTGAAATGCGGGCTGTCTTCCATGACGACGACCGCCGCCTCAACCGCTTCCAGCGCAGTGCCGCCAGCCTTCAGCACGCCATAACCGGCGCGCAGCGCCGCCGCCAGATCGTGGCGCGCCGCCTCCCACTCCTGCGGCGTCATGCTGTCCTCCGGCATCACGCCGCAACCACCGTGAATGGCCAATGCGATCTTCGTCATGTCCTCACTCCACTGTCGCCCCGCCACAGGCAGGGCCTCTTAAATCATCAATGAAAGGCGATATCGCCGATGACCCGCACGCGGACCCGCCGCGCGCCGCCAGGCAGATAGGCGATCGGAATATCCTCCACCTCAAGCGTCTTGAGGCTCGCGCGCTCCGCTCCCGAAGCAACCGCCGCGTTCTGCGCTTCGGTCTCGGCCTTCGCAAGGGCCTCGTCGCGGCTCAACCCGGAAAAGACCTGATCCACCTCGCCGGAAACCTGCGCCATGGCTGCACCCAGCGCATTGGCAACACCTGCATTTTCCACACGCAGCACCTCGGATGCGCCCGGCACCTGCTCCGGTATCAGGAATGCGCCGCCGCCGACCGCAACCAGCGGCACGTCTTCGGCTGATGTCTTCATCTGATCGAAACTGTCGGCCACCATGTCGCGGATACGGCCGAGCGTCGCCTGCACGAATGCCGGATCGAGGTCCTTAACACGATCCCTGTCGCCCATCTCGATCAGGCCTGCGGCAACGGCGATATCCGATGTCGTCAGTGTCTCGCCACCGAAAACGCGGGCTTCGGTCAGGATGCGATACCCCACCGAGCGCGGGCCGATCTTGCCTGTCTGCGGGTCGACAATGGTGCCGCCGCCAAGTGCGATCGGCAGAAGATCGGGCATGCGGAAAAGGGTGCGCACCCCGCCGATATGAACGATATTGTTCGCCTCACGCGGGAACCCGCCGACAAGGCAACCAATATCGGAGGTGGTGCCGCCGACATCCACCACCATGGCGTCGGAAAGCCCGGTGAGGAAGGCGGCACCGCGCATCGAATTGGTCGGGCCGGAAGCGAAGCTGTGCACGGGGTTGGTAGCAGCGATATCCGCAAGCGCCACGGTGCCGTCGTTCTGGGTCAGATAGAACGGCGCCTTCACACCCGCTTCTCGCAGCGCATCCGAAAATGCCTGTACCGTGGTCTTGCCAAGCGTCTGCAGCGCCGCGTTCAGGAGAGCGACATTTTCCCGCTCCAGTAGTCCGATGCGGCCGAGCGTATGGGAAAGCGTGATGCGTGCATCGGGGATTACCGAACGGACGATCTCCGCCGCCCTCACCTCGCACTCCGTGGTCAGCGGCGAAAAGGTTGCGGAAATGGCGATGGAGGTGATGCCCGCATCGCGGATTTTCATCGCCGCTTCACGGATTTCATCCGGGATCATCGGCACCAGCGGGCTGCCATCATATTCGTGGCCGCCATGAACCATGAAGATCAGCGGATCGACGGCCTCGTGCAGATCCCTCGGCCAGTCGCACATGGGCGGCAGCGAAGAACCTGTTGGTAGCGCGATGCGGATGGCCGCAACCCGCTCCAGCCGGGCACGCTCCACCACCGCATTGGTGAAATGCGTCGTGCCGATCATCACCGCGTCGATCGGGCGATCCGCCGCGCCGACATGGCCCGCCACATGGGCAAGCGCCGCCTTTACGCCGGAGAGGACATCCTGCGTGGTCGGAACCTTGATGGAAGCGACAATGGTGTCTCCATCGATCAGAACGGCATCCGTATTGGTGCCGCCAACGTCAATACCGATGCGTTTCATGGGAATACCGATCTGAAATCAATGTCATAACCGAAGGCGCGCGGGCCGACGGCGGCGATGCCGGCAGGTGTCGTCAAAAGCTCCGGCGCCGGCAGGGCGACAACCGTGACGCGCTGGCCGTAACGCACCGATTCCGTGCCAATGGCG
The DNA here is from genome assembly GCF_018873185.1 of Rhizobium sp. X9. Classification (NCBI taxonomy): domain Bacteria; kingdom Pseudomonadati; phylum Pseudomonadota; class Alphaproteobacteria; order Hyphomicrobiales; family Rhizobiaceae; genus Rhizobium; species Rhizobium sp. X9. Next base: position 535,558 of record NZ_CP071312.1, read on the forward strand.
CCGCCCGAGACAGTGTCGAGAAGGCAGAGCAGGTCCGGCGTCATGGCGACCGGCTGGCCATCGCGGAAGGCGACCGCCCATTCGTTCTGGAAGGCCAGCTTCATGCGCGAACCGCGGTCGGCATCGATACCTTCAATGGTCGTGCTGCCGCGCAGGAAACCACCGGTGGTCTCGCGGGCGACATCCACCACCTTGCCGCGGAACAGCTGCTTGCCGCCCTCATGGTCAAGAACCGCCTGAACCGGATCGTCATGGCGTGCACGCGCTGCCATCACCGCACGCCCGAGTTCGGTCGCCTTGGTGACGGTGTAGTGAATGCCCCATTCCTTGACTTCCTTGCCGGTGCGCGGTGCCTTGCAGGTGGCGGCGGTGGAACCGACTTCGGTGCAGACCTTGCGCGAGATGCGCTCCATCCATTTCCAAGAAGCCGCACGCGTCACGATCACCTCATTGTCGCGCACATCGACCAGCGACAGCGGAAACATCGGCAGGTTGCCGATGGCGAAGGATGTCATCTGCGCTTCGGGATAGGCGCGTCCCATGGCATCGGCATTCACGACCGGCCGGTCGAGCACGGCGGCGGCGAGGAAGGAGGAAAGCGCATTCGAGCCGCCGATTTCCACGCTCATGATCGCCCGGAACGGCTTGCCGAGATAATCCTCCATCACCTCGACGGCGCGGGCGAGATGCACGGGATCCCCCAGCCGCTCCTGACCGACAAGCGGCGCACCCATCTTGGAGACGACGGCAACCATGTCGTCATCGGCGAGCGCCATGGGATCCATGACCTTCACGCGTCTGCCTTCGGCATAAAGACGGCGCAGGTTGAGCGTCGAGATATAGGGATTGCCTCCACCGCCGGTTCCCAGAATCCAGGCGCCGGTGGCAAGAGGTTCGATATCGTCTTCGGAAAATTCCTGGATCATGCGTCATCCTCGGGCATGCCGCGGCCGTTCCGGCGCAAGCGATGCTCCTTCCCTTTGAAGTCCCAAGTCTCATCGGCCCCGCCCTCAGGCGGGACCGGTTTCATGCGGCGGAAATCACTCCGCCTTGCAGTCCCAATGGAAGTTGGAGAAGTTCAGGTCCCAGCTCTGCATGGGAATGAACTCGTAACCCTGAAGGCACTTGTTCGCCGCATAACGGCGGTTCGGTGCAACCGCCCAGACATCCGGCTGGAGATCGGCGATCTTCGTCTGCAGTTCCTTGTAGGTGGCGTTCTGCTCGCCGACATCGGTGGTGGCGCGGACCTTGTCGATGAGGCCGTCGATTTCCGCGTTCTGCAGCCATTCCATCGACATCCAGGTGCCGGAGGCCTTGGAATGGTACTGGTTGTAGAACATCGCATCCGGCGACGGATAGGTGGGCGAGATGTTCACCTGCGTCGATGCGGGCGTCGTTTCAGGCTTGGAGGACAGCTCCACGATGCGGTTCCACGGCTCCGGCTTGATATCGAGCGTGATGCCGATCTGCTCGAGGCTGGACTGCAAAAGCAGCGCCACTTCCGCCTCAAAGGCCAGCGAAGCGACATAGCTGTTGACCAGCGTGATCTTCTGGCCGGCATATTTCGACTTCGCCAGTTCTTCCTTCGCCTTTTCCAGATCGTAGACGCCGGGCTGGATATCGCCATTATGTGCGTCCTTGAAGGCGTCGGAGAGCGGTCCCTGCATGTCGAAACCGGGATAGATCACTTCCTGGATAGTCTTGTAGTCGGTCGCATAGGCAATGGCGCGACGAACGTGGACATCATCGGTCGGATAGACCTTGGTGTTGAGCTTGATGACGAAACCGCCGGCGGTGCGGGTCTGGATCAGCTTGTAACCCTTCATCCGGCCAATAGATTCATAGGTGTCGTTGCCAAGACCGTGCGAGGAAAGGCCAAGTTCGCCCTTTTCCGCCAGCGCCTTGACAGTGGCGTCGTCGCTCGTCTGCACGAAGCGCACTTCATCGATCGGCTTGCCCTTGGTCCAGCCAAGGAAATAGTCCGCATTGCGGGCGATAACCATATCGGCAGAACGGTTGTAGCTGACGAGCTTGTAGGGGCCGGAACCGGCGGAATGTTCGCCGACATAGGCCTCGCCCCATTTATCTTCGGGCTTGGCATTGGTTTCGATGAGCGTCTTGTTCAGCGCCATCATCAGCGGCGTGGCCGCCATGAAGGGCGAGAACTGACGTTCGATCTTCATGACGAGCGTCGCATCATCAGGTGCGGTAACGTTCTCAGGCTTCAGCACGCCGACGATGAGGTTCGACGGGCCCTTGTTGATGCCGAGCAGACGCTGCACCGACCAGACAAGATCGCCAGCCTTCACCGCCGTGCCGTCCTGGAACTTCGCGTCGTCGCGAAGATGGAAGGTATAGGTCAGGCCGTCCTCGGAAATCTCCCAGGATTTCGCCAGATGCGGCACGATTTCGCCCTTGGCGTTCACCGTGGTGAGGCCGTCATACATGTTCACGATGGCCATGTAGCCGGTATAATCGGTCACCTTCGCCGGGTCGAGCGAGCTGAATATCTGCATGGTATTGACTGCGACCGATACCTTGTCTTCCGCAAGGGCTGCGGAAGACACAAGTGGCAGCACGAGCGCCGTGCCGAGCGCCAGCGCGGCGAGACGGGAAGAAAGTACAGGCATTTTCATTTTCATTGTCGTTCTCCTCTTTATTGCGGGTCATTGGCCCCGCTTATGGTTAGGCAGCCTTGCTGACCGGGACGGGCAGCGGTGAGAAAGGAATGTCCGGGTAACCGAAGGCCGCCGGCCCAACGACCTCAAGCGCGCGGGCGCTGCGCAGCAGGTCGTGGCAGGGGATGGCGATGACGGCCACGCGCTGGCCGTAGCGCAGCACTTCGGTGGTGATCGGATAACCGGTGTCGACATCGAGCAGGACGATCAGGTCCGGCACGGTCACTTCCACCTTGCCGTCACGGCGGAACAGCAGGAATTCGTTCTGGATGGCGACGCCCGCCGTCTGGCCCGCGCAATCATCGAAGCCGGAGAGCGTGAGATCGCCGACCGCAAAACCGCCACGCAGGTGGCGCTTCAGATCGGTGATCTTGCCGTTGAAGATGCGCTTTCCGCCTTCCAGTGCACAGACCGCGGCAATCGGGTCGTCCTGCTGCTTGCGGGCGCGGATCACCGCCTCACCGATGGCGATCGCCTTGGTGTAGGTTTTCGGAATGCCGTATTGGTGCACGTAATGCGCCTGCATCGGCGCGGTCGCCAGCATCGCGCCGCCGCCCTGCGAAACGACGCAGGCGCGCGCCATGCGCTCGTGCCAGACTTCGGAAACGGCGTGGCTGAAGATAACAGCATTGCCGTGCAGATCGCACATCACCGACGGCGTGGAACTGTGGCCGTAGATGGAGAAGGTGGTCATCTGCATTTCCGGGAAAGCCCGGCCCATGCCATCGCAATCGAGGATCGGCAGGCCGCCCAGCGCCGCAGTGACCAGCGGGTTCATGGAATTGGAACCGCCGATTTCCTCGCAGACGATGGCGTCGACCGGGGTGCGGATCAGCTCTTCCATCGCCCTGAGGCAACGCAGGCCCTCACGGCCTTCGCGAATGCGCTCGACACCAACGACAGGTGCGCCGATGCCGCCGATGGACATGCAGAGCGCGTCCGGCTCGATGGCGTCGGTTGCAAGAATCTTCATCTCGTAACCGGCCTTCATGGCCTCGAGTGCAAGCAGCTTGCCCAGATAGGGATTGCCGCCGCCGCCCGTGCCGAGAATGCCGGCGCCGATTTCCAGCGCATCGAGATCTTCACGGGTCAGCGTTCGCAATGCCGCTTCGTCATATTTAAGCTTGCGCGTCTCAGCCATGATTGGCTCCCATTTCTCCAACGACTTTCACATGAATGCGGGTGGCATTGCCGGGCAGATAGGCAAGCGGCATGTCCTCGCGCTCGATGACTTCCAGCGTTTCGGCCAGTGCGCCTGCCGCAATCGCCTTCTCGCGTGCCTCGGCCTCGGCCTCGGCAAGCGCGCTCTCACGCGTGCGCCCCTCGATCAGCGAGAAGACGCGGTCCGTCTCGCCGCTGATCTGCGCGATCGCCGCACCGACAGCATTCGCCACCGCGAAATTCTCAGGCCGGATAACCTCCAGATCACCGATACGGTCAGGCATCAGAATGGAGCCGCCGCCAACGGCGATCACCGGCACCGGCGATGACGAAATGCGGCTGCGTTCCACGCAGGACTCGAGCATGTCGTTGATTTTTTTGACCGCAGCATCCACCAGCCGCTTGTCCAGAGTGGAAACCAGCGCCTTTTCGCCCACATCCGCCTTGCCGGATGCAACCGCGATATCGGTTGCCGTCAGGGTCGTGCCACCGAAGCAGAGCGCCTCGCGGCGGACGCGGTAACCGACGGATTTCGGGCCGACGGTCAGGCCATGGTCGCCATTGACGACCAGCGACCCGCCGCCAAGACCGATGGAGAAGACGTCAGGCATGCGGAAATTGGTGCGCACGCCGCCAATATCCACCGTCGTGGACGCCTGGCGCGGGAAGCCATGCGACAGCGACCCGACATCGGAGGTGGTGCCGCCAACATCCACGACCACGGCATCCTTGAGGCCAGTGAGGAAGGCAGCACCACGCATGGAGTTCGTCGGACCGGAGGCGAAGGTAAGCACAGGGAAGCCGCGCACCACATCCGCCGCCATCAGCGTGCCGTCGTTCTGGGTGATGTAGAACGGGCAGGTAATCCCCGCCGCCTTCAGCGCCTCGCCGAAAGCCGCAACGGTGCGGTCGGCAAGCGACAGGAGGCTGGCGTTCATGATCGCCGCACTCTCGCGGGCGAGCAGACCGTGCCGACCGATATCCTTGGACATCACCACCGGCAGGCCGGGGCAGCGTTCCTGAAGGATCTCCTTCGCCCGCACTTCCATCGCATCATTGATGCCGCTGAAAACGCAGGTGACGGCGGCCGCCTTCAGGCCCTTGGCGCGGATGTCGGCGGCGATGCGGACGATTTCGTCCTCATCAAGGGCTGAGATTTCACGACCGTCGAATTCATATCCGCCCCGAACCTGATACCCATGGTTGCCGACGATTTCCCTGAGGTCATCCGGCCAGTCGACCATGGGCGGCAGACCAGCGCCCGACGGCAGGCCGAGCCGGATGGCGGCCACCTCGTCCATATGCCGCCGCTCGATCACCGCATTGGTGAAATGCGTGGTGCCGATCATGACGGCGCCGATGCGTGCCCTGTCGATGCCCGACGCCCCGATCACCTTTTCAAGGGCTTCGATGACACCGGACGTCACATCTTCGGTGGTGGAGGCTTTCACCCCCGCCAGAACGGTTTTATCCTGTAACACAACGGCATCGGTATTCGTGCCGCCGACGTCAATTCCAACGCGATACACGTCAGGCTCCTCTTTTATCAATCGGTCGTTTTTACGAGGAAGCGCATGCGCTCTTCCTCGGTCACGGTGGGTTTCAGACGCTCTTCCTCGTCGGTGACGACGGGGATCGCCGCGATCAGGGCGCGGGTATAGGGATGCGACGGCTCAGCGAAGACCGCAGATGTCACCCCCTCCTCGACGATCTCGCCACGCAGCATGATGGCGATGCGCGAACAGAAATTGCGCATCAGCGACAGGTCGTGCGAGATCATCAGGTAGGTCAGGCCAAGCTCCTCCCGCAGCTGCAGCAGAAGGTCGATAACGGTCTTCTGCACGGAGACATCAAGCGCGGCCGTCGGCTCATCGAGGATGAGGATTTTCGGCTCCGCCGCCAGCGCGCGGGCTATCGCCACGCGCTGCTTCTGGCCGCCGGAAAGTTCGTGCGGATATTTGCCGAGATAGGATTGCGGCAACCGCACCAGCCCCATCAGTTCCTGCATACGGCTTTCACGCGCCTGCCCATCCATGCCGATGGATTTCAGCGGCAGGGTCAGCGTCTGTTTCACCGTGCGCTTCGGATTGAGGGACGTGCCTGGATTTTGATAAACGATCTGCGTCAGCCGTTTGCCGCGCTCTGGTGCCGGGGCGTCGATGACAAGATTGCCAGACGTGGGACGCGAAAGGCCCATGATCATGCGGGCGACCGAGGTCTTGCCGGAACCGGATTCACCCGCAAGACCGAAAATCTCGCCATCCTTCAGCGTCAGGTTCACGTCGCGCACGGCGTGGTAACCGTTGCGTCTGCCGTAAATCTTGTTCAGCCCCTCGATGGTGACGATCGGCGAGCGTGTGCTCTGCGCCAGATCGGTGACGCGCGGGCCATAGAGCGGCGGCACCGCATCCAGCAGCGACCGCGTGTAATCCGCAGCGGGAGCATGCAGGATTTGCGCGCAGGGACCGGTCTCGACGATATCGCCATGGTGCATAACCACGACCCTGTCGGCCACCTTGCGCACGACGCCGAGATTGTGGGTTATCATCAGCAGCGCCATGTTTTCTTCGGCAACCAGCTGGTTGATGAGATTGAGAATTTCATCCTGCGTGGTGACGTCCAGCGCCGTGCCGGGCTCATCGGCGATCAGGAGCTTCGGCTGGTGCAGCAGCGCAAGCCCGATCAACACACGCTGGCGCATGCCTCCAGACAGCTCGGACGGATAGGCATTCATCACCCGCTCGGTATCAGCAAGCTGCACCCGGCGCAGAACCGCCGCAATGCGGGTGCGGCGCTCGGCCTTGGACGAGTTGATGCCATCGCGTTTGTCGGCAAAGCGCATGACATCATCAAGATGCGTGCCGATCTTGAAGACCGGATTGAAGGAAGACAGCGGGTCCTGCATGATCAGCGAAAATGCCGTGCCCTTCAGCGCCTCGCGTTCCCTTCTCGGCATGGCGAGCACATCCCGGCCATCGATCACGATCGCACCGGAGGTGATCGAGGCATTCTTCGGCAAAGTGCCGATGATCGCCTTGGCGGTGACGGATTTACCCGATCCGGTTTCACCGATCAGCGCCACGCGCTCACCAGCGGCAACCGTAAAGGCGACATCGCGCAACACCTGGCGCGTGCGGCCATAATTGGTGAAGGTGACGTTGAGGTTTTCGACCTTGAGAAGCGGTTCAGTCATGGCTTAGCTTTCCACGTCGAACATGTCACGCAGGCCGTCGCCCAGCAGATTGAAACCCAGCGTCACGTAAAGCACGGCCGCACCGGGGCAGAGGACTTCCCACCAGAAATCCGGCATGAACTGGCGCCCGTCGGCAACCATCGATCCGAGATCGGGGGTCGGCGGCTTGACGCCAAAACCGAGGAAGCTCAGCGTCGCGCCGAAGAGGATGACGAAAGCCGCATCCAGCGTCGTCTTGACTGATATGACTGAGACGCAATTGGGCAGGATTTCGCGAAAGAGAATGTGCAGCGGTCCGGCACCGGCAAGACGCGCGGCTTCGATATAATCCTCGGATGCGATGGATTTCGACACCGAATAGATCAGCCGCGCATGCCAGGTCCACCACAGAAGCGTGATCGCGATCATGGCGTTCATCAAGGTGGGTTCCAGCAGGTTGGAGACCGCCAGCGCCATGACGAGCGGCGGCATGGCCAGCATTACATTCGTCAGTCCACTGATGATTTTTTCAGTCCAGCCACCGAAATACCCGGCGACTAGGCCAAGCACCGTACCGACGGGAACCGAAATGCCGAGCACGCCGATGACGAGAAGAAGCGAGACCCTGAGCCCGAAGACGGTACGGGAGAAAATGTCGCGTCCGGCCTTGTCCGTGCCGAACCAGTGCTCCAGATCCGGCGGCATGTGGCGGGCACGGAAATCGACGACAGCGCCGATATGTTTGGGATAGGGCGTGAGCCAGGGCGCAAAGATCGCCAGAACCAAGACCGACAGGAGGATCAGCGAGCCGATGACCGCCGCCGGGTTGCGGCTGAAACGGTACCACATCATGTAACCGGCGCTTAAACCGCGATCGGTGGGTTCGAGCATTTTCATATCAGCCATCAGCGAGCCTCCTTGCGGCGCAGGCGCGGATCGATGATCGAGATCAGGACATCCACGATCAGGTTCGCAACGATGAAGAACAGGCCGGCCACCAGCACCACGGCGGTCACGGCATTGAGGTCTTTCTGCAGGATGGCGTTCAGCCCGTAGGAAGCGAAGCCGCCCCAGGCGAAGACCATTTCGATCACGAAGGCATTGCCGATCAGCGAGGCGAATTCGAGCCCCATGATCGTCAGCGGCGCGATGGAGGAGAGCTTCAAGAGATAACGGAAGATGATGACCCGCTCCGGCACGCCGAAGCTTTGCAGGGTGAGCACGTGATCCTTGCGCTGGTTCTCGATCATCGAGGAACGCGTGATGCGGGTGATCTGGCCGATGCCGGCCATGGAGAGCGCAAAGGCCGGCAGCGCAAGGTGCTTCAGCGCATCCAGCACCACATCGAACCGTCCGGCAAGCGTCCCGTCGATCAGGATGAAGCCCGTCGGGCCGCCCTGCCAGCCGAGCGAGTGATCGAGCCTGCCGATGATCGGCCAGCCGGAGAGAAAGCGGGCGGCGAGCAATTGCAGCGTGATCGCAAAGAGAAAGCTCGGGATCGTCACGCCTGTGAGCGACAGGATGCGGCCGATATGGTCGAGCGGCCGGTCGCGGTAATGCGCGGTGATGACGCCGAGCGGGATGGCGACGGCAAACATGAAGATGACCGAGACCAGAACAAGTTCGACGGTGGCGGGAACGGTCTGCGCCAGATCGGTGGTGACCGGACGCTGGGAAACCAGTGAGAAACCAAGATCGCCGTGCAGGGCATTGCCGATATAGTCGAGATATTGGGCGGCGAGCGGCTTATCGAGACCCATCTCGCCGCGCAGCGCATCCACCTGTTCCTGCGTTGCCGCGGGGCCGAGCGCCATGCGGGCGGGATCACCCGGCACCACGCGGGCGAGAACGAAAATCATGATGGACAGGGCGATCATGACCAGCACGAAAGCGCCGAGCCTGTTCAAAATCGCGACCAGCGGATGTTGCTGCATCGTTGGAACGTTCCTTGTGCATCAGTTGCCTGAGCACAAGTTTTCACCACATGTCCTTTCGAACAATCGCCGAAAGGTATAGTTTTTTGATGAATGAGTATAGGTTTTTGAATTCAAATCGCCTATCCCTTTCTCAATGACGCTTCTGCCGCGCACCCACCTCTGCCGCCGCATCGCCAGCGAAACCGCAGGCGTGATCTTTCTGCGCGCACCCGCAGGTGCGGGAAAAAGCGTTCTCATGGACTTGCTGGCACACGAGCTGGGAACCGAGGTATGCCGGACGCACCAGCCTAGAAGTGATGATGCGGCAAAAGGCTGTCTGCTTTGGGATGTGCCGGTCTTCGCACGCGCGGTCCGCATGCCCGCCCCTATTCTGGAAACCGTGCGTTTCGTGGTCATTGCCTGCCGTCCGGATCAACGTGTCAGCGGGCTGGCACGGCAGATCCTGCATCGCGGCTCGCTGACGATCGGGGCGGATGAACTGGTCTTCGGCCAAGATGAGGCCGCGGGCCTCCCAACGGAACAGAAGCGCCTCGCGCTTGATGACTATGCGGGGTGGCCTGCCTTTCTGTCTCTCGCCCGCCTGGCCGACGAAAAACTGTGCGTCGACTATCTGCGGGAAAATTATCTTCCACACCTGTCACCGGCGCAGACGGTTGCGCTTTCGCTCTGGCTCGAAAATCCCTCGGCAGCACCAGGCGCGGACTGGGCCGAACTCCTGCCGCCGTTCCTGACCGCAAACCCGGAAAAACACGGCACGCTGATAAGGCTTCTGACCGTGGCGGCGAAAGACCGTCTCGCCACATTGCAGGCTGGCAGCGCCGTGGTGGAGGTCGCCTCGGCTTTCGAAAGAGAAGGGCGAGCGCTTGCGGCAATGGCGATGCTGCTCGACCGCGGTTATGAGACCCATGCCGCGCAAATTCTCGAACGCGCCCATGGGCGCGAACTGATCTATCGAAGCAGCGTCGACAGGTTTCGCGATATCATCATGCGGTTTTCGCAGGACATGATCGCGGCCAATGAAACCGTGCTCTTTGCCGTTACCCGCGCTCTTCTGAAACAGGGGGAATTGCAGCGCGTGCGCCATCTGCTCGGCAAGAGCCTCGGTTCGGATTATCTCGACCCACTCAAGGTGCTTTCCCGTGGCTCGCGGTTTTCCTTTGCCGCCCGCACTTTCCGGCTGAACCTGATGATCGCCGAGGACCTGACCCCCAATGACGCCGTGATAACGCGTCTCGCGGAGTTCATGGCCGATTATCCCATGGACGATCACGGCAAATGGGCGGCCTACTACAATGCGCTGCTGGAATTCGAAATCCGCCGCCGCAATTTCCGCGAGGCCGAGGCCGCCGCCGCCCGCGCTCTGATCTATCTGCGCAAGATGGGCGGGCAGCCCCTGCTGGAATTTTTCATCCATCTGCACCAGATCGTGCTGCGGCTGATGAGCGGCGATGTGCTTCTCGCCCGTCGAGCGGCGCAGGAGGCGCGCGCGCAGCTGGAACAGGTGCCGCATGATGCTGCGCAGGAGTTCCGGATGTTGCGGCTGGCGGAAGCCTGTCTTGCCTATGAGGCGGGAAAGCCGCGCGACCTGCTGCATTTCGTCGAGCATGAATTCGATCATTTCGCTGCCGCCGAGATATGGCCGAGCCTGATGCAGTTTGCCCTGTTTTACGCCTCGCAGGTGTTGATCGACCATTTTCCGATGACCGTTCGTCCGGGCTTTCTTGATGGCCTGTGGATCCATCTTTCGGAAGGGCTGCAGTTCCATGCAATGATGGAGATCAGAACAGCCCTTGCCTATCAGAACGCCACCCGCTGGGCGGACGCCGCTGCGACGCTTTCGGCAATCCGCATGCCGATGGGCCGCAACTGGGTGGAAAGTGCGCATGAGGACCTTTCCCGGCTGATGCGCCGCGACGAAATCGCCTATGTGATGGCCTGGTTGCGCGATGCGGTGCATCTTTTCACGCCGCGCGCCTATCTCTCCCGCCAGATCGACGCGATGATCGCCAATCCCAAGGTTACCAACCGTGAAAAGGTCGCGCTCAGAATCTGGCAGAGCTATGCCGCACACCAGCGCCGCGACAATGCCGGCGCCCGCGCCCATATCCTCACCGCTCTTGAATCGGCAACGCGCCTTGGCTGCAACGGCGTCCTGTCGGAGGAGCGCATATTCCTGTCGCCGCTTCTGAACAATCGCCGTATCCGCAGTTTCATCGAAACCTCTTCCGATGTCCGAACCGCGCTGTCGATTTTCGCCGCTTCGGTGAATTCACCGCAGGCACGCGCCCTGCATGGCGGGCTTTCACAGCGGGAAGCACAGATGCTGCAACTGCTGGCCAGCGGCATGTCAAACAAGAAGATCGCTCAGACGCTCAACATCTCGGAAGTGACGGTGAAATTCCATCTTGGAAACCTGTTCCGCAAGCTGGATTGCAAACGCCGCGCGGAGGCAATCCGCGCGGCGAAAGCACTTGGATGGCTGTAACCGGGCTCAGCGGTTGTTCGTCTTGCGCCATTCGGCAAAGGCTGTCTGGTGTTCTTCCTTGGTGCAGGGATAAAGCCCGATGATCGACTGACCCGCCTTGACCTGCTCCACCACGAAATCCTCATAAGCCGTCATTTCCACCGCCTCGGTGGCAATCTCGTCGGCAATGCCGGCGGGAATGACGATGACGCAGTCAGCGTCGCCAACGATGATGTCGCCGGGAAAGACCGGCGCGTCACCGCAGCCGATCGGGCCGTTGATCTCGATCGCCTCGTGTTTGGTCAGATTGGTCGGGCTGGAAGGGCGTGTGTGGTAGGCCGGAATATCCAGCTCGGCAATCGTGGCCGCGTCACGAAAACCGCCATCGGTAACGATGCCCGCACCGCCGCGAACCATCAGCCGCGTGACCAGAATATCACCGGCCGAGGCGGCGCTCGCATCCTTGCGGCTGTCGATCACCATCACATGGCCCGGCGGGCAGGTTTCAATGGCGACGCGTTGCGGATGGGCGGGATTGCGAAATTCAACGAGCTGGTTGCGATCCTCACGCGCGGGCATGTATCTGAGGGTAAAAGCCGGGCCGACCATATTCGTGCCCTTGTAACCGAGCGGATGCACGCCCTGAATGACCTGGTTTCGCAAGCCGCGCTTATAAAGCGCCGTTGCCAGTGTTGCGACGGAAATCGTCATCAGCTTTTCGCGCGTCTCGTTGTTCATCCGGTGTCTCCTGTCATTCTGCTTGATGGCACATGGCCTAAAAAATATCCGGCTCACCGGCCGAGCGGCCGAAATCGGTCTGCAAGAAGTCGAAATCGCATCCCTGATCGGCCTGGCTCACGTGTTTCGAGAAAATGTAGCCATAGCCGCGCTCATAACGCGGCGGCGGTGCCTGCCAGGTGGCCCGACGGCGAGCGACCTCCTCATCGCTAACCAGCATGTCCAGACGACGCTGCGGCAGATCAAGCCGCACGATATCGCCTGACTTCAGCAAGGCGAGCGGTCCGCCGATAAAGCTCTCCGGCGCGACATGCAGAACGCAGGCGCCATAAGAAGTGCCGGACATGCGGGCATCGGAGATGCGCAGCATGTCGCGATGGCCTTGTCTGATCAGCGCCTTGGGGATCGGCAGCATGCCCCACTCTGGAAAACCGGGGCCGCCAAGCGGGCCGGCATTGCGCAACACCAGCACATGATCCGGCGTCACATCGAGATTTTCATCGTCGATCGCCGCCTTCATCTCGGGATAGCTGTCAAAAACCAGTGCCGGACCTTCATGGATGTGAAATTTCGGATCGCAGGCGGCGGGTTTGATGACCGCACCGTCCGGACAGAGATTGCCGCGCAAAACGGCGAGTGAACCTTCCGCATAAACCGGATTGTCGAGTGAACGGATCACATCGTCATTATAAACCTTTGCGCCCTCGAGATTTTCGCCCATGCTGCGGCCGGTCACCGTCAAGGCGGAACAGTCGAGGCGGCTTTCAAGCTGCTTCATCAACGCACGCAGGCCGCCCGCATAATAGAAGTCCTCCATCAGATAGTCCTTGCCGGAGGGGCGGACATTGGCGATGAGCGGCGTGACGCGGCCAAGCTCATCCAGATCGTCAAGCGTCAGCGGCACACCGGCGCGGCGCGCCATGGCGATCAAGTGCACGACGGCATTGGTCGAACAGCCGGTCGCCATCGCGACGATGGCGGCATTGCGGAACGCGGCCGCCGTCAGAATGCCGTCCGGGGTCAGATCCTCACCCACCATTTCCACGATGCGGCGCCCACAGGCGGCAGACATGCGCTGGTGTTCGGCATCCACCGCCGGAATGGAAGACGCGCCCGGCAGGGTGAGCCCCAGGGCATCGGCAATAGCCGTCATGGTCGATGCGGTGCCCATGGTCATGCAGACGCCGGCGGAACGGGCGATACCGCCCTGAAGCCCACGCCACTCCTCATCGCTGACATTGCCGGCCCGCCTCTCGTCCCAATATTTCCAGGCGTCGGAGCCGGACCCCAGCACCTTGCCGGCATAATTGCCGCGCAGCATCGGCCCGGCCGGCAGATAGATCATCGGCACGCCGGCCGAGATTGCACCCATGACGAGGCCGGGCGTCGTCTTGTCACAACCGCCCATCAGCACCACGCCATCAAGCGGATGAGAGCGGATCATTTCCTCCGTCTCCATCGCCAGCATGTTGCGGTAGAGCATCGATGTCGGCTTGGTGAAACTCTCATCGACCGAGAGAGACGGCATCTCGACCGGGAAGCCGCCCGCCTGCAAGACACCGCGCTTCACATCCTTCACGCGTTCGGGAAAATGCGCGTGGCAGGTATTCAGCTCCGACCAGGTGTTGAGGATGCCGATAACCGGCTTGCCGACAAAATCCTCTTCCGCATAACCGAGCTGCATCATGCGCGAGCGATGGCCGAAACTGCGCAGGTCGTCAGGAGCGAACCAGCGGTCGGATCTCAATTTCCTGTCGGTCATGTCAGGCTTCCCGCAAAACCGGCGCCTGCGGCGCCCAGCCCTTGTAGAGATCGTCATCGGAAGTCAGCGGCAACCGCACCGGCTGTCCCTGACGCACGGATTTGTAGATGGCGGTGACGAGTTCGATGGATCGCAACCCGTCAGCCACGGTCACTTCATTGCCGCCACGGCCCTCCACCGCATCCGCGATAGCTTCGAGGAAACCGGCAAAGCCATCCAGCCCTGTGCCGACCTTTGCCAGAACCGCGTCGATCTCCTCCTGCGTCGTCGGCGCGCGTGCCGTGAAGCGCCAGGTGTCTTCGGCCGGCGCATAAGGCTTGGTGCCGCTTTCGGCGGTCAGCCCCTCGAAACAGAAGCGCAGCCGTGACGTATCATTACCCGCGCCGAGCGTGACGGAGCTTGTGACCAATGCCCCACTCTTCATGCGCAGACTGATGGCGGCGCAATCTTCCGTTTCGATGGTGTTCACCCGCGTATCGGCAAACGCGAATACTTCCTCGACGGGACCCAGCACGTGGCAGATGAGATCATGGGCATGAATGGCATGGCCGAGGGTCGCGCCGCCGCATTCGCCTTTCCACGTGCCGCGCCAAGGAATGGAGTAGTAGTCTGCGCCCCGGTTCCAGTGCACTTCGGAACTGGCGACAAAGGCTTTGCCCGCAAGACCGGCATCGATGAGCGCGCGCAGCTGCCGCATGGCATGGCCGAAACGATACTGGAAAACCGGGAAGACCTGACGCCCCGTGTTCTTCACCGAAAGCAGCAGCGCATTCGCCTCTTCCAGCGAACGCACCAGCGGCTTTTCGCAGATCACATCCTTGCCGGCGGCATGGGCCTGCAGGGCAACCGGAAAATGCAGGTGCGGCGGCAGGCATATGTCGATCAGCGAGATGCTCTCATCCGCCAGTACCTCATCCAGGCTGGCGGTCACCTTTATCGAGGGGTCATCCTCGGCAAGCTTGCGCGCCCGCTCCAGATCGAGATCGCAGATTGCCTTGACCGCGTAACGCCCGGAAAGTGCGCGATACCCCTTCAGATGCAATGCGCCGATGCCGGCGCCGATGATTGCAACGCCGATCATGCCGCTCTCCCTTCAGCCTTTGCCTGCGCCTGAAGCGCCAGTTCGCAAACCTTGAACACGTGCGCTTGCGGCATGGCGGTTTCGGTGCGGTTGCGGATATCGGCCGACAGGCGGTCGAAATAGGGCAGGCCGGCATCGGAAGCATCGATATATTCGCAGCGGTCGCCATTGACGAGAATGAGCCGGTCAGTGCCCGGCTTGTTGCCGAGATCGACATATTTCCGGAGCTCGATATAGCCTTCCGTTCCCAGAATGGTCAGGCGGCCATCGCCCCAGGTCGGCAGCGCATCGGGCGTATACCAGTCGACGCGGATGTAACCGTGGCCCCGGTCACCGCGCAGCAGCACCTCACCGAAGTCCTGCAAACCCGGATCGCCGGGATTGGCGTAATTCGCCACCGTCGCCGAAACCACTTCCACCTGCGTCGAGCCAGTAAAGAACATGAACTGGTCGATCTGGTGGCTGGCAATATCGGTCAGGATGCCGCCATAGGACTCCAGATCGAAAAACCAGTTGGCGCGCAGCGCCCGGTTGAGACGGTGCGGCCCCATGCCGATGGTCTGTACCACCCGTCCGATTGCGCCTGCGGCCACCAGCTCCGTGGCCTTCGTCACGCTTGGCACCTCGAAACGTTCCGAAAAATTGACCGACCAGATGCGTTTGGTCCGGGCAACGGCCTCGCGCAAACGTTCCAGTTGCGCGAGAGTCGTGCATCCCGGCTTGTCCGACATCACATCCTTGCCCGCATCCATGGCACGGACAGCAAGATCGGCACGGTTCTTCGGAACATCGGCGATCAGGACAAGGTCGATGGTCGGGTCGTCAAGCACGTCTTCAACGCTCTTCATGCGCGGAACGTCGGGGAACCGTTTCAGGAAACCTTCCACGACTTCTGGTTCGCCTTCCGTCCACCAGCCGGCAAATTCCGCCCCGGCATTCAGCATGTTCTGTGACATGCCAAAAATATGCCGGTGCTCGATACCGAGAGCCGCAAATTTGATTGGTTTAGTCATTGCGCAGTTCCACTTCCTTGCCGCCTTCGGCGGATTTGACAATTGCATCGATCAGTCGGTGAGAAAGGAGCGCGGCCTTACCGGTTACCACCGGATCACGCTCCGAAACGAGGGCATCGACGAAATCCTCAAGGACAGCCTGATGCCATTCATGGGTGAAGGCCATGGGATCGGCGCCGCCGCCGGTGCCGGACGCAGCACCGCCAAAAGCCTCGTTGCGCCCGTCCCTCCAGTCCACATGCAGCACTCCGGAAGCGAGTCTCAGACTTGCCTTTTCAAAATGCAGGGTAATTGTTTCCGCCCCGCCGGGAAAACTGGCGGTACTTGCCACCAGTGAGCCTACGGCGCCGTTTTCGAAACGCAGCCCGGCAGAGACGAAATCCTCCGTCTCCATCCTGTGAAACCGCGTCGTTGCCGCCATGGCCTGCACCCGCGCGACCGGACCGGCAAGGCTGAGCGCTAGATCGATCGTATGGATCGCCTGCGATATCAGAACGCCGCCGCCATCCCGCTCCCGCGATCCGCGCCCCGGCTCGTCGTAGTAGGCCTGGGTGCGCCACCAGGGCACGGAAATCTCGCAGACACCGAGTGCACCGAGGGTGCCGCTGGCAATCAGCTCTTTCGCCTTTCGGGATGCCGCCCGCATACGGTGCTGGAAAACAATGCCGAGCGTGACACCGGCCCCGCGGCAGAAAGCAACAAGTTCCTCGGCTTCCACTGTGCCGCGGGCAACCGGCTTTTCAAGAAGGATATGTTTGCCGGCGCGCGCGAGCGGCTGGACCACGCTTGCGCGGGCGTTCGGCGGTGTCGCAACAATGGCAAAATCCACCTCGGGATCGTCGGCGACCTCCTCAATGGATCGATAGACGGCGACATCATTCCCGACAAGTTTGGATGCCTCTTCTGCAAGGCGTGCCGCCCGCCCGGAGCCGCCATCGACAAGTCCCTTGAGCGTCATTTTATCGGCACAGGCGGCCGCTGCCAGCACATGGGTTCTGGCCACCATTCCCGCACCAACAATGACAAAAGTTTTGCCTGTCCGCATGACCGCGAGCCTCCCAACCCACGCTTGGCGGTAAAAGTGCATACCGGTATGCCGGTTGTCAATAAATTTGCATTCCGGTAAACAGGATTATGAGAATTGCCGGAAGCAGGGGGAAAAATGCGAAAAGGCCTGACGACAGAGCGCCCGACCCCGGAGATGGAGCCGCTGGATTTGAACCGTCCCGCGGTGGACCAAATCTATGCCGCGCTGAAGGGCGCCATCCTCGCAAGACAGCTTGCACCGGGTCAGGCCGTGTCGGAAAACGATATCGGCCAGCTTTTCAATTCCAGCCGCACGCCTGTTCGCGAGGCATTGAGCCGTCTTCGCGATGACGGGCTGATCGTTACCCTGCCAAGCCGGGGAACCTATGTTTCAAAGCTTTCGGAACAGCAGATCAGAAGCGCTCAATTCATCCGCGAGGCGCTTGAAGTGGCCGCCATTCGCAGGCTTTGCCAGATGGATTTGTCCACCCGGGCGATGCGCGACATCGAACAGGCTCTGGCCGCCCAGCGCCAGGCGATCGTGGACGGCGACAGAAAAGCGTTCCGCATGCATGACGATCAGTTTCATAGCGCGCTGGCCGCCGCCACCGGCCTTGACCGTCTGGAAACACTGCTGATGCGGGAAAAGGCGGCACTGGACCGGTTGCGGGTGCTCGCCATAACCGATGAGGCCCATATGGCCCGCCTGCTTTCCGAACATGAGGCTGTCTATGACGCGGTCAAAGCCAGGGATGAAGAGCGCGCCGTGGAATGGCTGCGCCAGCATCTGCGACGCGTCCTTGGCATTTTGTCGCAAATATACGAGGCTCACCGCGAATATTTCGACTAGGGCGAAAATCCTGCAAACATCAGACCGGACGAACTGAAATTACAATGGCAGAGATAATGCGGAATTTGGGACAGGCGGAACTTTTCTGCGACGTGATCGGCACGCTTGCGGAATCCCCCGTATGGGACGAACGGCGACAAGCCCTTTTCTGGTGCGATATCGTGGAGAAAAAGCTCCATTCCTTCGCCCCTTCCAGCCGGACATACTGGACATGCACCCTTGCGGACACCGTCTCCTGTCTTGGCCTTTGTGAAAGCGGCAGGCTGATCGTCGCGTGTGGAATGCAGATCCTGCTGGTTGATCCTGAAAGCGACACGGTGCAAATACTCGTCACCATACCCGCGCCCGATGCCCTGCCCTGCCGGCTGAATGATGGCCGTGTCGGCCCGGACGGCGCATTCTGGGTTGGCACCATGGATGGTGGGCCGTTCAGCGAGATACGACCGAAAGGTCAATTATGGCGGGTCACCGCAAACGACATACGTCTTATGGAGACGGGGATGACCTGTCCCAACGGCCTCGCCTTTTCCGCCGACGGATCGGTGATGTGGCATAGCGATTCCGTTCAGCAATGGATTCGCAGGCGACGTTTCGACAAGAGCAGCGGCACTTTCGACGACGGCCGGATCATCGCTCGGCCAACCGAGGAAGATGGCCGTCCGGACGGCGGCTGCGTGGATGGCGCCGGCAGGTACTGGAGCGCCGGCGTTTCCGCTGGCGTGCTGAATGTTTACGATGATGACGGCAAGCCATTCAATAAAATCCGGATGCCCGTACCGCATCCCACCATGTCCTGTTTTGGTGGCGAGGATTTCCGGACCCTGTTCGTCACCTCACACGGAAACAAGATGAGTGAGGAGACCCGTTCGCGCTTTCCCCATTCCGGCGGCGTCTGGGCCATTCCGGCCGATGTTCATGGTTTTCCTGCCTTCCGCTTTGCGGACGGGGCATGACCCGTCCGCTGTCTGCCTGAAGCTTCAGTCCTCCCGGAAGGCGCGGCTGATCTGGTCCGTCAGCGGTTTGGCGATATAGGACAATGCGGTCCTTTCGCTGGTCTGGATGAAGGCCTCAGCAGGCATGCCCGGCACCAGCGGCGCATTGTTCAGCTTTTCCCGCTCGGAGACCGGCACTGAAATTCTCGCCAGATAATAGGACAGACCGCTGCGCTGGTCGGTGGTGATATCCGCCGCGATGCGACTGACATGGCCTTCCAGTTCCGGCGTGACGCGCTGGTTGAAGGCTGTCATGCGCAGCATGGCTTTTTGCCCCAGCTGCAGCTGGTCGATATCCTTCGGTACGATCTGCACCTCCAGCGCCAGCTCATCTCCGTCGGGCACGATGAGCATGATCGGATCGGCGGGTGTCACCACGCCGCCCACGGTATGCACCGCCATTTCATGCACCATGCCGGATTGCGGCGCGATGATATCGATACGTTTCAGCTCATCCTCGGCAGCCACCTTCCGCTCGACATATTCGCCCATCTGAGCCTGTATCTCGCGAAGTTCGCGCCCGACCTCGGTGCGGAGTTCCTGATCGATCTGGAGAATTTGCAGTTTCGTCTCGGTGATCCGGCCTGCCGTCTGCGCCTGATAGGCGATTTTTTCGCCACGCTCGCCGCCAAATGTCGCGGCCTGGGTCTGCAGGCTGTTCAGCCGCTGCACGGAGACGACACCCTGTTCCCGGAGGGATTTCTGCGAGATGATCTCGGCCTGCAGAACGGCAAGGCCATTGTCATAGGCAACCTCCTGCGCCTTCAGGCCTTCAATCTCGTGCTCGAACTGGGTGATGCGCTCGGATAGCTGCGCTTTGCGCCCCTCGCGGTAAGATTTGCGGAATTCGAACAGCTTGGTTTCGCTGCGCATGGCGGAAGCGACATCCGGATCGTCCTTGCGCGCGACAAGAGCCTGCGGAAAAGTGAGTTCCGCCAGATCGTCACGCTCGGCCTCCAGCCTTGCCATGCGTGCGCTGAGCTCGTCCAGCCGCTTGGTGACGATGGCGAGATTGGCGCGGGTCTGGGTCGCGTCGAGACGCATGACGACATCGCCGGCCTTTACCCTGCCACCCTCGCTCACCAGAATTTCGCCGACGACGCCACCTTTGGGGTGCTGCACTTTCTTGCTGTAGGAATCCACGACTAGATGCCCGGACGCCACGACCGCACCGGCAAGATTGGTCGTCGCGGCCCACCCGCCGACACCGGCCAGCAGCGCAACACTTGCGGCAAGGCCGGCAAGAAGATGTTTGCGGATGGAGCGGGACACATGGGTGCGCTGATCAATTTTTGACATCCGCATCTCCTTCCTGATTACCCTCTTCCAGGACAACCGGCTGAACCTGGGTATTGGCAACGACACGCAGCGGTGAGACCGTCTGGGCGGATGCGGCAAATCCCTTGACCGCCTGCCCCTGCGGAACGCGCAGCACCTTTGACAGCACCTCGTCGCGCGGGCCGAAGGCTTTCATCCGCCCCTCCTCCATCATCAAAATGAAATCGACGGCACCAATCGCGCTCGGCCGATGCGCAACGACAACGGCGATGCCGTTGCGCGCCTTGACAGACGCAATCGCCCTGACGACGGCCGCTTCGCCTTCCGCATCGAGATTGGCGTTCGGCTCGTCCAGCACCACAATGAAAGGATCGCCATAAAGTGCACGGGCAAGACCGATGCGCTGGCGCTGTCCTGCCGAAAGCGCGGAGCCGGCTTCACCTATGTCGCTGTCGTAACCCTTTTCGAAACGCAGGATCAGTTCGTGGGCACCCGCAGCTTTCGCCGCCATGATGATGGCCTCGGGATCGGGTTTGTCCTCGAAACGGGAGATGTTTTCGCCGATCGTGCCGTCGAAAAGCTCCACGCCCTGCGGCAGATAACCGATGTGGCGGCCGAGAGCTTCGCGATCCCATTGATCGAAGCTCGCGCCATCGAGCCGCACCTTGCCGGCGGCCGGCATCCAGGCACCGGTGAGAATGCGCGAAAGGGTGGATTTGCCCGAGCCGGACGGGCCGATGACGCCGAGCGCGTTTCCGGCGGTCACGACAAAACCAAGTCCTACAACGGTCGGCTTTCTCTCCCCCGGCGGAACGATGGTGACGTTTTCGACCCGCAGTTCCGTCTCGGGCTTCGGCAGAGCCATTGCTGCGGCCGTGGCCGGCATCTGCGCGAAAAGCTCTTTCAGCCGCGCCCAGCTCTGCCGGGCCGCCACGAAGGATTTCCAGTTGGAAATCGCCAGATCGACGGGCGCGAGCGCCCGACCCATCATGATCGAGCTTGCGATCATCACGCCGCCAGAGGCTTCCTGGTTGATGACCAGCCACGCACCAACCGCCAGAATGGCCGATTGCAGCACGACCCGCAGGGATTTCGCAATATTGCCGAGACCGCCGGCCACATCTCCCGCCTTGCGATTGGCGGCGAGATAGGCCTCGTTGGAGATCTGCCAGCGTTTGCCGAGCCGGCCGCCGAGCCCCATGGCCTGCACGACCTCGGCATTGCGGCGCGAGGCCTCCAATTGCCGGTTGCGCGCCATGTTTTCCACCATAGTGTCGCGGATCGGCTTCTGCGAGAAGATGTTGGTGAGGATCGTGAGGGAAACGAGCAGCACCGCGCCAGCAAGCGCCGTTACGCCGATCCAGAAATGAAACAGAAAACATATGCCGAGATAAAGCGGCATCCACGGCAGATCAAAAAAGGCGGTCGGTCCCGTGCCGGAGAGAAAACCGCGCACATTGTCGAGATCGCGCAGCGGCTGCAGACCGTCACCCGGCATGCGGTTGACGAGCGGAAGACGCACCACCGCATCATGCACCCTGCCGGAATAACGCATGTCGAAATCTTCACCGATGCGGATCAGAACGCGGGCACGGATGATATCGAGCAGGCACTGAAAGCCGTAAAGGCCAAGCGCGAGAAGGGCGAGCCCGACCAGCGTCGGCAGGCTGCCGCTTGCCAGCACCCGGTCATAAACCTGCAACATAAAGAGCGGCGACGTGAGCGCGAGTATATTGACCACGCCACTGACGAGCGCAACGCCGAGAAACGTGCTTTTAAGGGGCGAAACAACCGCCGCAGTGAGGGACTGCGGCGGTGTCTGCTGGTGGTTTTGAAAGCCCACAGCCTGATTTTCCTTTACGCGGCAAGCGCCGTTGCGCTGGCGAAAATGAAGTCCGATGCGTCGAGTACATTTGCATCGACGCCTACGAGTGTGATCGAAACTGATGCGTTGGAGTCAGATTCCACTACCGCATTGCCGTTGAGGTTATACCAGAACAGGTCAGCGACCGAGGTCGAGCCCCAACCCGATACATCAAGCTTATCAGTACCATCCTGATAACCATAGGTGCCGGTTGGTCCTGCGGTTACGATATCGTTACCACCCGAGAACACAAATGTATCAGCGCCGGCAAAGCCGGTCAGCGTGTTCGAAGACGCGGTATCCTCGATCACAGTGCCAGTGGCAGCGAAGTAGTCATAGAAACCGGCCAGCGAGCCGAAACGCGCAAGCTGGTAAACGGCGAGATCGAGCAGGTCGCGCGCACCAGCGAGCGAATAGGAGCTGTCAGGATCGATCAGCAGTTCCTGCTGGCTGACGGCGATGCCGCTGGTGGACTGGCTGTAGCCGGTACCCAGAACGATGCTGTCAACCGACCCCGTCAGGTTACCCTGGGAGTATTGCAGAGCGCCGCTCATGACGATGCCCTTGCCGCCGTTGCTGCCATCGCCCCAAGCCTCATAGGTCGTGTTCGGATCGATGGTGGTCGTGGCGAGAGAGCTGGTCTGAGCGTCGTAGAACGCACCATAGGTCGAACCAAAACCGCTCGTCCAACCGTTCAGATAACCGATCAGGTCGGAGGAAGACTGCGTCAGTTGAATTGTGGTAGCCATAGGTGTACTCCTTTGCTGGCCAATAGGGATACCTTTGTCATGAGACGAAGGCGTTTCATCTCCGGGAGGGGCTGCAACCCAGCCCGGAGAGTTTCTTCCGCGCATCAAAACTTCACGTTCATCGTCGCGATAAAGGTGCGGCCCGGCGCGGTGTAGGCGCTTGTGGCCGGAATATATTTGCGGTCCGTCAGATTGTTGACGGCGAAACGAAGTGTCGCCTTATCGTTGAAGGCATAGGAACCATAGAGATCCACCGTCGTGTAGGGATCGGTCACCTCGCGCAGATTGCCCTCCGTATCGAGCGTGCGTGACTGTGTCGGCGTGACATGGTTGAGCCGTGCTCCCAGAGAGAGTTTTTCGTCTAGAAAACGCATGCCACCATCGAGCGTGAGCTTCACCTTGGGCGCGACATCGCCTGGCCACGCGACGATCTCACCGCTTGTCGTGGTCGTGCCGTTCGAAAATACCTGTGTTTTGTCCGGCCAGTCAGTCTTCAGCAGCGTTGCCGAGCCGCCGAGCCAAAAGCTCCGCGCATCATAATTGCCCTCGAATTCGAGCCCACGCATGTAAGTCGTTCCATCGAGATTGACGAAGCTGGTATAGGTGCGGTTCGCGACCTGATCCGTGACGAGATAACCAAGAGCGATATAATCCTTAACCTCGCGGCGGAAGGCGGCCATTTTGATGCGCACGGAATCGTGGTCCAGCAGCACACCGTCGAAACTCATATTCGCGCCGATTTCATAGGTTGTGGCTTTTTCGGCTCTCAGAAATTGGTTCGGCGCATACTCGTAGCCAACGGAATCCCCTGGACGCGCACCGGCGAAAAAAGCCTCAAGAGTTGTTGGCGGACGCAAGCTCTGGGAATAGCTCACATAGGGGCGGAACCAGTCGAACGGCTTGAATTCTATCGTGGCGGAGGGCAGCCAAGCACTATAGGTACGGTCGATATCCATCTCATAGGCGGGATTTTCGGTGACGGGATCGTATCGCGTAGCCGATGGCCCGGTTCCCGGCATACAGGTGGAAGAAACTGTGCTCCAGACCCGGCTAAGAAACCTCGCCTCGGTAATATTGGTGCCGGGATTCTGCGGAAGGAAAACAGCGTAATAATATTGAGATGCTGTGTAGTTGTTTCCAATCGGATCACATGCAACGGTGATCGTGCTCAAATACGAAATTTCATCGTAATATGTCGACTTGCCCTTCAGACGCGACCAGTCGTACCGTACGCCGCCGCTTATCACTATCCAGTCCGCAGGCTCAAGTTCACCGTTTAAAAACAGGCTCGCCACGTCACGCCGCCCGGGCGGGCTGAAAGCGGTGTAGCTGCTGGCAAAGGCGGGATTGTTCGCGATGGCAGCACTTGTAGCAACCGATGAGGAAATGTCCCTGAAAGCTTCCGCACCGTAGTTTAGGCTGAGCGCACCGGCCTTCGTATCGAAGCGACTAGTGTTTTCGACACTGCCGCCGAAACTGCGCAGGCCCATATCAAGGTTCGTTTCAACAGCATATCCTTTGCGCGCCGATCGCAACTCGTGCGTCATATTGTCGTTCAGCCACAGCGACGACTTGAAGTCTATGAGTTCGCTTTGAGGATCCCAGTCCAGCTTGGCAACGATGCTGTCGTTACGCACACTCTCCCGGTCTATCTGTTCGGCGGCGCCCTGAACGAAATCATTCTGCTGGTGCATCCACGACAGCGACGCCTTCACATCCCCGAAGTCACCTTCACCCTTGAAAAAACTAGACCAGCCATCCCGGCCAAGCAGGTCCTTCATGGTCAAGGCGGTGCTTCGGGCCTCGCCTCTGGTGCCGATCTTGTATTCATCCATGACTGTACGGCTGTAACCGGCAACGAAGGAGAGTGGGCCATCCGGCTCTCGGACAGCAGCCAAAACCGAACCCTGAAAATCGTAACCATTGGTGCCGCGGGAAACATTCACCTCTCCGCCCTTGTTTGCACCCTCAGGGATGAGATCGGCGGCGCTGACGGTTCGAAACTCGACCTTTCCGCCCAGCGAACCGGCATTGCCGGATGTGGCGTTGGTCATTTTTTCCACCTCGACGGCGCGGATGAAGGCCACATCCACATAGGCCTGGCCGTTATTGGCAGAATAAATCGAGGCGCCACCGGTGCTGAAACCACGCTGCGCATTCTGTCGCGCCCCGTCGATGGAAACGACCACGCGGCCGCTTTCCTGCAAGCCGCGCACATTGGGTGAAACGGTCGGGAAACTGCCGTTGCCTTCACCGGCGTAAACGCCCGATACGCGATTGAAGACATCGCGTGTGTTGCGCACGCCGGCGGACTGTATCGCCTGGCGGCTGACGACGCTGACGCTGGCGGGGGTTTCATAAACCCAGTCGGGCGTCCCCTGATAACCGGCACCGTCGATGGAATTACGTCCCGTCTTGCCGGTCACGGTAATTTCTTCCAGAACGGTCGTGCCTTCCGCCCCGGAAAGGTCTGCGGCGCCCTGCCCTGTGCCGATGATGACGGTTCTGCCGTTTCCAGCGATCCGGAAATTAACGCCGGTGCCGGCCAGAAGCCGGGAAAGCGCCTCCCGCACCGTGAAACTGCCGGTGACGGCATTGGTGCGCACATTGCCGGCCGATGGTGTGGCAAGCGTGACCTGAAGCCCGGACTGGCGTCCGAAAGCACCCACGACGGAGGACAGCGACTGGGCGGGAATGTTAAAGGGCCGCGTTGTACCCTGCTCGCCGCTCGGGCCTTGGCTATTGGCGGCGTTGGGCCCGGTCTGCGCAAAAACCGGCATCGAGATTGAAACGACGACTGCCGTCGTCGCCAAAAGCACGGTTCTGCGTGCCCGGTTCCCCGCTTTTGTCCCTGAACCGTTCATACGTATGTGGCAGCGCATATTGCTTTCGTCTTCCTGTCTTTCTCTCCGGAAATATCTTGACCGGATTACTCAACAAAAAGACGATTGCCGCGGCAATTTTTTTCAGGCTTTCGGAAGAAATTTTATAAATTACTGAAAATAAATATGATTTTTTGTTTCCACCTGTTTCAGAAGCGGGTGATGATGCGGGCGCTGCCGCCAATCGCATGCACCTTGCCGTTATAAGGTTCCACCAAGGCTTCCAGCGCGCGGTCCGGGTTGCGAAGATCGTAGAAACCCGTCACCCGCTGCTCGGCCAGCCTCTTGTCCGCCATCGTCAGCCATGCCGGATGATAGCGCTGTATCTGCTCCACGACCGAGCCGATCGTCGCATCCACCACATAAAGCTCGCCGTTACGCCAGCCGCCAATATCCTCCACCGACACGTTTTCCTTTCGGATCGCGCCGGAGGCGTCAACAATCAGCATCTCGCCCGGAACAAGCCGCGTTGACGCCGCATTGCGAAAGGAGGCTTCCACGGAACCATGCGCAAGCGCGACCTGTGTTACGCCATCGGTCAGATCGACATCGAAAGCAGTGCCCAGCACCTCAACGGTGACGTTTTTCGCCTCCACCACAAAGGGTCGCGCGCTGTCC
This sequence comes from Rhizobium sp. X9, assembly GCF_018873185.1. Taxonomy (NCBI): domain Bacteria; kingdom Pseudomonadati; phylum Pseudomonadota; class Alphaproteobacteria; order Hyphomicrobiales; family Rhizobiaceae; genus Rhizobium; species Rhizobium sp. X9. The sequence goes on from NZ_CP071312.1 coordinate 561,823, forward strand.
GGCACGACATCAAAAAAGGCTTCGCCCTTCAGCACCTTCACGTTGCGGCGGCCATCGGTGAAATCGGTGGAAAGGGCGCTCGCAGCGGCAAGCTGCACCCGGCTGCCGTCTTCGAGGGTTATAGTGCGGCTTTCGGCGGTGCTGGTCTGATAATCGGCCTCGATGCGGATGAAAAACGCAGGCACGAACAGCACCGCAAGACAGAGGGACGCCGCAGCCATCGCCATGCCGGCATAATGGCGAACGGACAAGCGCCGCCGCGATATCGGTTTTTCGGCCTTGGCCGGCAGATGTGGTGCGTCTTCCCAGAGGTTCTTGAGAGCCGGTTCGACCAGGCCGAGGTTGCGCCAGGTCTTGCACGTCCGCTCCCAGGCAAGCCTGTTTGCCGGCGATGCGGCGAGCCATCGATCGAACTCGGCCTTCAGCCGCGGCTCTGCCGATCCCGCATGCAGGCGCAGAAGCCAGTCGGCCGCCTCTTCCGCCTTCCCGGTCGGCAATTCTATTTTCTTATCTGGATCAATGGTCATTGAACCGGGCCAGTTCCTTTGCAAGGCGCAATAGCCGCCTCGTCTTCCGCGTTGCTATATAGACGTTTGACGAAAAGATTTTTTTCACGAGATGGGGCAATCAGAGGTTTTTCACTTCATTTCTTTGGTAATCGCGGCAATGCTACCCCTGATCAGACGATGAGCGCTGGCCACGGACACGCCGAGGTGACGAGCGATCTCTTCCATATTGTAACCACCGAATCTGTGCATTTCCAACGCCACGCGCGCCTGCACCGGCAGGGCCGCCAAAATAGTCTGCATCTGCCGGACTTCATCGCAGAAGAGCGCATGCTCCTCCGGCGTGCCATGGTCCTGCGGCACGCCCCAGAAGGGGGTGTCATCCGGTCGCTCCCGCAGGTCTTGCCGATTGCGCCGGCGGTTGTCGAGCGCAAGATTGCGAACGATGCGAAAAAGATAGGATTTGAGGTTGGAGGGATTGCCGGAGGCTTCCGGAACGAATTTCAGGAACGCTTCCTGAACCACGTCCTCCGCATCCGCCCGCGACCCTAAAATCAGGGTGGCGTATTTGATCAGGTCGACCCTATGCGCGACGTAAGCGTTATAACGCTTGTCATCTTCCCGTATGCCCATGTCTCAACCGAGAGAAATCTGAAGGATCAACGACACTGCCGGCCCCAAAATGACAACGCAGTTTTCCGCCCAAACCTCTAGCATTCAAACTGCGGATCGAACAGATATTTCATGACTATAATTATCAAGAATTTGTGCGAGCTTAGCTCGCGCCTCGGCCGGCGCAGGACGTGTCTGAGGCGTCGGCAATCGGACCCGGCAGCGGATGCGGCCGGGTCCTTATCCGTCAGATCGCCCCATCGACGATGACCATCGGCCTGCCCTGCGAACAGGGTTCGATACGCGCATCGATGCGATAAATATCGCGCAGCATCGCCGAGGTAATCACCGCCTCGGTGCTGCCGCTCACCACCATTTCGCCGCGGGCGATCACCATCGTGTTCTCGCAATAGCGAAGCGCGTGGTTGAGATCGTGCAGGGCGATCAGCACGATCATTCCGGTCTTCTGGGCAAGATCGGTGACGAAGCCCAGAACCTCGATCTGCCGGTGAAGATCGAGCGCGGAGGTCGGCTCGTCCATCAACAGCACTTCCGGCTTGCGCGCCAGCGCCTGCGCCAGCGACACGAGCTGGCGCTGGCCACCCGACAGTTCGCCCAGACCACGAAAGGCGAGATCGTGGATTTTCAGCGCCTTGAGAATGGCGTCGATCTCGAACAGTTCATCGTCATGCACACGCCAGCCGCCGCCCTGCTTGGCGGAAAGCAGCACGGATTCGTAAACCGTCAGCACGGCATTGGCGCCGGTATCCTGCGGCATGTAGCAGATAGCGCGCTCACCGCGCGCCGTATCGGAGAGTTCGACCAGTCCGGGACCCGAAATCAGGCTGGCGATGCGCTTGAAAAGCGTCGACTTGCCGGCGGCGTTCGGGCCGATGACCGCTGTGACGCTGCCGCTTTCCAGCGTATCGATGCCGACCTTGGAGAGAACGGTGGTGCGCCCATAGGCGGCGCCGACATCCTTCAGTGCGAGCGCTACCATGCGCGTCTCCTGTTGCCGAAAATAAGCGCGAAAAAGAACGGTACGCCGACAAGCGCCGTGATGACCCCGATCGGCAGAATTGCACCGGGAATGAGGATTTTGCTGATGACCGAGGTGGCCGACAAAAGCAGCGCACCACAGATCACCGAGCCTGGCAGGAAGAAACGCTGATCCTCACCCACCACCATGCGGGCGATGTGCGGACCGACCAGCCCGACGAAACCGATTGTGCCGACAAAGGAGACCGGAATGGCCGCCAGAAGACTGACCGTCAGCATGGTCGTCAACCGCAACCGCCGGACATTGATGCCCATGCTCGCCGCCTTATCATCGCCCAGCCGGAGTGCCGTCAGCGCCCAGGCATTGCGCATGAACATCGGCACGGTGATGACGAGAATGGCAGCGGTAATATAGACCTTTTCCCATGTCGCCTTCGTCAGGCTGCCCATGGTCCAGAACACGACGGCGGCGAGCGCCTGTTCGGAGGCCAGATATTCCAGCAGTGACAGGGCCGCATTGAAGGTGAACACCAGCGCGATGCCGAGGAGAACGATTGTCTCCACCGTCACACCGCGCATCGTCGAGGCGAAATGGATGAACAGGGCTGCGACCATGGCCATGATGAAGGCGTTGATCGGCACCATGTAATGCACAGCGCCTGGAAAGATCGCCACGCCACCGACGAGGGCAAGTGCTGCACCAAAGCTTGCCGCAGCTGAAATGCCGAGCGTGAAAGGGCTTGCAAGAGGGTTGGACAGGATGGTCTGCATCTGTGCGCCCGCAACCGACAGAGACGCGCCAACGGTAACCGCCATCAGCGCGATCGGCATGCGGATATCCCAGATTACCACCCGAAGCTGGTTTGCGGCAGCAGCCGGATCGGCAATGGTCGCCAGAACTTCGGAGATCGTATAGCGCGCCGGGCCGAGCGCCATGTCGGCGGCCATGCTGAAACACAGGGCGATAAAAAGCCCGAACAGAATGACGATCCTTCGAGCGGCAAGGGCGCGATATTGATCGCGCCCGCTCACGCCAATGGCGTCTTCATTCAACGAAGTCATTCAGTCGTACCTTTTTCGAGGGAGGCGAAATAGCCCGGCTTATAGGTCACGGGGAGGAATTTCCGGTAAAATTCCTCAAAGTTCTTTTCCGGATCGAGATCGGCAAAGAGATCGGGATGGAACCACTTGGCGAATTGCTGGATCGGCAGGAACTCGTAAGGAGCGCCGTAGAACTGGTGCCAGACGGCATGGACATTGCCCTGCTTGACAGCCTTCAATTCCGGAAACGGCGTACGCTTCATGAGACCGGCGAGCCGTTCGCGCGAGAGCGCCATGTCTGCGCCAAGCCCAAGAGGAACGAACTGGTTGATGTCGGATTCCGCCGCCCAGTTCGAGCCGGTGACAATGATGTGGTCCGGATCGGCAACGACGAGCTGCTCTGGATTGCAGATCGCCAAAGGTCGTCTTGATGATGCCATCAGCAATATTGTGACCGCCGGCGAGATCGACCATGGCGCCGAAATTGGCCGGGCCGAAGGTGCGGCAGCAATTGTTCTCGCCGGAAATGCCGGGCGAGCGCTCGATGAAGACGTTCGGACGCTTCAGGTCCCTGGCGCTGGCAATCCGGTCTGTCACGCGGGCGATTTCCGCGCGGCGATAGGCGATGAATTCTTTGGCGCGCTCTTCAGCACCAAACAGTTTTCCGAGAATTTCAATCGAAGCTTCGCTGTTCTTGTCGGGATCGATGCGGAAATCGAGATAGACGATCTTGATGCCAGCGGCGGCAGCCTTCTCTTCGAAGCCGCTTTCCTTGGCGGTTTTTTCTGTTTCCAGATTGAGGGTAATGACATCAGGCGAAAGGGTGATCGCCGTTTCCAGGCTGAAGTCGCCCTGCGGCAGATAACCGAAACGAGGCAGTTTTTCGATCTGCGGAAAACGTTTCACATAGGCCGTGTAGCTGTCGGGGTCTTTCTTCAGAAGATCATCACGCCAGCCGACGATGTTGTCGAAAGTCTGGTCGCCCTTGAGCGTCGCGATGACGTGAATCTGGCGTGCCTCGCCGACGAGGACACGCTTGGCCGGCAGATCCAGCTCGACCTTGCGTCCGGTGACGTCGGTGATCTCCGCTGCCAAAGCGGGCATAGCGAGAAGAGAGAAAGCCAGCACCGCAAGATGCCTGAGAGCGTTGAGCCGCATGAGAAGTCCTCATTGAGTTCCAAAAGCAAATGATGAAGCCGCATGGCTGCGGCTTCATCCATGGATCAGACGGCGCTCCTCTTCACCGTCCCTGTCTTATTTCGCGTCTTTCAGCGAAACGAAGTAGCCGGGCTTGTAATCAAGCGGCAGGAAGCGGGCATGCAATTCCTTGAAAGTTGCCTCGGGATCGAGATCCTTAAACAGGTCCGGATGCAGCCACTTGGCAATTTCCTGAATGGCCACGAACTGATAGGGATTGTTGTAGAACTGGTGCCAGATGGCATGGACATTACCGTCCTTCACCGCCTGCACGCCGGTAAAGGCCGGGCGCTTGGTCAGGTTTTCCAGCTTCCGGTGTGCTTCCTTCACATCCGCGCCATAACCGACGCCGACCCAGTTGCCGCCCGGAACATAACCGTTCCAGTTACCGCCGGTGATGATGATCTGCTCCGGATTAGACGCGATGATCTGTTCCGGATTAACGGTGCCGAAGGTGCCGGGAATGATGCCCTTGGCCATGTTGATGCCGCCGGCAAGCTCCACCATCTTGCCGAAATTCTCGTTGCCGAAGGACATGCAGCAATCGTCGGAATAACCGCCGGCGCGCTCGATGAACACGACAGGCTTCTTCGGATTGGCCTTTTCAAGCGTATCGGTGACCCCGGCGATGGAATCGGCGCGGAACTTGATGAAGTCCTCGGCAACCTTTTCCTTACCGGTCAGCTTACCCATCAGGCGCATGCTGGGCTCGGTATTTTCCATCGGCTTTTCACGGAAGTCGACATAGACCAGCGGAATGCCGACCTTGGCGAGTTTTTCAATGTATCCCGCCTCTTCCGTCGCCGTCTTAGCGTCGATGTTCATCAGGATTACGTCCGGCTTCAGCGAAACCGCCTGTTCGATGTCGAACGTGCCATCCTTCATGCCGCCGAAGGTGGGCAGCTTGGCGATATCGGGGTATTTGGAGATATAGGCGTCATAGGTTTCCGGATCGGCTTTCGCCAGATCGTCCCGCCAGCCGACCACGTGCTGGAAAGGATTGTCCTTGTCGAGCGCCGCCAGGAAATAGATCTGCCGGCCTTCGCCGAGGATAATATGCGAAACAGGGACGTTGACTTCGACATCCCGGCCCGTCACATCCTTGACGGTGACCTTTTCGGCAAATGCCGGCCAGGCGGCGGAGACGAGAAGGCCAAGGGCAAGTGCCGCAGATTTGGCTGAGATGCGCATCGGATATTGCTCTCCAGTGTTGACTGGCGCGGCTGTATGATTTTCTGACTATACTAGTCAAGTTTTATGTTTTAGAGCCGTTCTCAACTGACCGGCGCATGAGTTGAAGTCTAATGATCGACACTATCCAGTATGGCAAAAACGACAGCCTGAGAGACGAAATCAAGGCTTACTGGTCGGGCCGCGCCGCGACCTTCGACCTTTCGCCAGGGCACGAAATTTTCTCGGAGGAAGAGCGCGCGGCCTGGCACGCGCTGGTTTTGAAGCATCTGGGACAGGGTGAAGGCCGCAAGGCGCTTGATCTCGCCAGCGGAACCGGCGTCATCTCGCATCTGATGGACGATCTCGGTTTTCAGGTTACCGGCATGGACTGGTCGGAAACCATGCTGGCGCTTGCAAGGGAAAAAGCGAAAAGCCGTGGACGCAACATTCGCTTCTTCGTCGGCGATGCCGAAAACACGATGGAGCCGGACGAAAGCGCCGATGTCATCATCACGCGCCATCTGGTGTGGACGCTGGTGAACCCGCAGGCGAGTTTTGCCGAATGGTTCCGCGTATTGAAACCGGGCGGGCGGCTTCTGATCGTCGACGGTGATTTCGTCAATACCGGCTGGCGCGAAAAACTGGTCAAGAAACTGGCTGCCGGTCTGGAAAATATCGGCCTTGTGAAACCCGACCAGCCGCACAGGCCGGCAGATCCGGAAAATACATTCAACAGCATCCTCTCGCGGGTCTATTTTTCAAAAGGCGCAAGAGCCGGTGATGTCGCCGCACTTCTGCGCGAAACAGGCTTCGAGCACGTCGCGATCGATCAGCAGCTTCAGGCGATTCATCGCGCCCAGGCGAAGAATTTCAGCCTCATGAAGGGCATTTTGCGCGGCCTGCAGCACCGTTATGCGGTCTGTGCGGTTAAGCCGGGCGAGTACTCCGTCACCCCGGACTAGATCCGGGGTCCAGCGCGATCAAGTCATTAATCGCGAAAGACTTTCCTCACGACGCGGACGCGCCGTGGCTGGATGCCGGATCTAGTCCGGCATGACGGCAGAGAACTCAGTGCCAACACCTCATTTTTCCGCCCGTTCGAAGAATTCCTCGAAGCGGGGCTTCGCGCGACCGGGCACATCCACCGTCTTATAGCTGTCCGGCAAGGCCGCCTCACCCACCTTGATCAACATCACCATGCCCATGCCGTAATGCGGCGAGCATTTGATGCCATAAAAGCCCGGCTGCTCGAAACCGGTCTCGAATTCTTCATTGATCCGGCTTTTGAACCCCTCGACACCTTCGGGAACCATGCCGTCAATGGTCGCGGCATTGTGGCTCTTATGCGTCGGCACGAAGCGGACGCGATCACCGGGGGCGATCTCGAGAAAATCGGGTTCAAACACCATCGGGCCTTTTTCGCCCCGGTTCAGCATCTTCACCTCGAAGGTTTCGGCTGTGGTGGGAAGGGGAAAAACTGCGTTTGCCGCCAAGGCAATGCCAGCTAAAGCGCAAAGCCATTTCGCATCAGGAGCAATCAGTTTCATCATCGTGCCAGTACTTTCCTTGCATGATCGGCCGCCCCGTGGGCGGGCAGAAAACGAATGTGGGAAAAGCCGCCCTCATCGGTGGTGACAACGGATTGCACCCCGAAAACGGAAGCGATCGTCGCCGAAGTCAGAACCTCCTGCGGCGGACCGACCGCGATCAATTCGCCCCGGTGCAAGATGGCGACGCGGTCGCAGAACATGGCGGCATGGTTGAGATCGTGCAGCGCCGCCACGACCGTCAGGCCCTGCCGGCGCACCAGATCGAGCAGGCCGATCTGGTGGCCGATGTCGAGATGATTGGTCGGCTCATCCAGAAGCAGGATATGTGGCTCCTGCGCCAGCGCGCGGGCGAGGTGCAGCCTCTGGCGTTCGCCGCCGGAAAGGTGATGCCAGTTGCGATCCGCCTTGTCCGCCATGTCGACATTTTCAAGCGCCGCATCGACGATAGCATCATCCTTTGACGACCATGCGGAAAGCGGGCCGAGATAGGGTGTGCGTCCAAGTTCGACAGCCTGTCGCGCGCTGATACGTTCGGTGGTTTCGGCCTGCTGCTCCACGAAGGCGAGCCTGCGGGCAAGCTCGCGCCGCCCGAATGAGGCAAGCGGCTCCTCGCCAAGCGTGACGTGACCTCTGCGCGGTTTGCGGATGCCGGCCAGCATGGAAAGAAGCGTGCTTTTGCCCGAGCCGTTCGGCCCGATAATGCCGAGGAACTGGCCGGAACCCACATCCAGCGAAACGCCGCGGACGATTTCGATGTTGCCGGCATGGAAATGCAGATCGTGGGCGGACAATCTCATGACCGCCCCCTTTTCTGCCCGAGGATGAAGGCAAAGGCGGGCGCACCGACGAGCGCGGTGATGACCCCGATCGGCAGGACCTGGCCGGGAATGACGATGCGGGAGAGAATATCGGCGACGATCATGAAAATCGCACCGGTCAGCGCCGTCACCGGCAGCAACAGCCCATGGCGAACGCCCACGAAGATGCGCGCCGCATGCGGAATGACGAGGCCGACGAAGCCGATGGAGCCGACAAGCGACACCATGACCGCCGTCATGATCGCCGAAACCGAGATCAGCACCGCATAGACCCAGCGCACGGGGATGCCAAGCGAGGCTGCGGCCTGACCGCCGAAGGCGAAGGCATCGAGTGCGCGGGCATACCAGAGGCAGACCGCAAGACCCGCAAGGCTGACCGGCAAAGCCAGCCAGGCATCCGGCCAGCGTACCCCCGAAAGATTGCCCAGAAGCCAGAACATGATGCCGCGCGCCTGTTCTGCATTGGCGGATTTGGTGACGATGAAAGATGTCAGGGCGTTGAACAGCTGCGAACCGGCGACCCCCGCCAGAATGATGGCGCTGTTGCCGTGTCCTGCCCTGACCGCCAGAAGGCTGACCAGCGAAAAAGCGACAAAAGCACCGATCAGAGCGCCTGCCGGCATCGTCAGAAACCCGGCGCCGAAGCCCAGAAGCGCCACCGCGACGGCGCCAGTGGACGCACCGGCGGAGATGCCGAGAATATAGGGATCGGCGAGCGGATTGCGCAAAAGCGATTGCAGCACCGCACCGGCGAGCGCCAGCGAAGCACCGCAACAGGCGGCGACGACGGCGCGGCTGAGACGGTAGCTCCACACGATGCCCTCATCCAGCGGCTCCAGCGGATAACCCGCGTGGAAGACACGGTTGGCGATGGTTTTGGCCACCACATCGAAGGGAATGGCAGTCTCACCGATGGCCGCTCCGGCCATCAGCGCGACGAGCAGCAGGGCCAGCGCGGCAAAAGCCAGACCAGCCCTGCCTAGATGGACGGAAAAACCGTTCACTTGGCGAGGCCGGCGGCGGAAATCGCGTCGGCCAGCGTTTCGATGCCCTCGATCGTGCGGATGGTCGGGTTCATCGCCTGTGCGTCCATGTCGAAGACGTGTTTGTCCTTGACGGCCGGCATGATGCTGGCAACCGGATCGGTCGCAAGGAACTTGCGCTTGACGGCAACATCATCGGCAGGGAAACGGCGGCGATCCATCTGGCCGGCGACGATCACGGTCGGATTGGCCTTGGCGATGGTTTCCCAGCCGACGGTTGGCCATTCCTCATCGCTTTCGATGACATTTTTCAGCCCGAGCGCGGACATGATGTAACCTGGCGCACCCTTGCGGCCGGCCACATAGGGATCGATATCGAGTTCGGCGCTGGAGAACCAGAAGACGGCGGAAAGCTTGCCATTCGCCGATGCAATCTTGGCGCGGGCTGCCTCTTCGCGCTTCTTCAGGTCGGCAACAACTTCCTCGCCGCGATCCTGCACGTTGAAGATCTTGGCGAGGTCGCGGATTTCCTGATAGATGAGGTCCATGGTGAAGACGGTGTTGCGCACGCCATCGCCACCGCCGGAATTGTCCTTGCCCATGCAATCGGCGGGCGAGGTATAAACGGGGATACCGAGCTCGGCGAATTGCGCCGGTGTTCCGACAACACCCTCCGGGCCGATCTGCCACTGGAACTGCGTCGTCACGAGGTCCGGCTTCTTGCCGACCACGGCCTCGAAACTCGGATCATTGTCAGCCAGCCGCTCGACCTTTGCATTGGCCTCCTCGTAACCCTTCAGAACCGGGCCGATCCACAGCGCCGTGCCAACCACCCTGTCGGCAACACCGAGCAGATAAAGAACCTCTGTCGTGCTCTGGCCAACGGAGACAGTGCGCGAAGGCGCCTGCCTGAAGGTGATATCCTCGCCGCAGCTGTTGATCGTCAGCGGATAGACGGTCTCAGTGGCATGGGCAGTGCCGGCGGCAAATGCGACGGCCATAAGAGCGGCCGTAACCGGCAGGTGTTTGAAATAAAACATATGTTCTCCAGTCTAAATTAGGTGGCGTGATCCGAAGCGGCGCGTATCAAAACGCGTGGCGACAAACGGATGGCGTGTGTGGAGATGGAGAACGGGGCACGGAATACGTTTCCGCAGACGGAAAGGTCATAATCAGCTCCTCTTCCGGGCATCCCCGCCCGTAACGATGGTCCATATTATGACGGCAGGTCTCCTGGCTCGCGAATATGCACCGTTCATCTGCCTTCCCGTATCCCGGAGGATACAGTGGCATGACGCTTTCAGGCGTCACGGGGATGAGCGGCAATCCGCTTACAGTTGCGGGGGCAGCCACGGCATTGGGCGAAAAACATCACCCGCACCATGTTCCCTATTAATCCCTTTGCCCTTCGGCTTCAGGAACCGTCGGTTTCTGACATACGGGCCAAGCGGCGGGGCGTCAATTGCGATAGTGCCGCAGCTCAACACAAAGACGGACCTGCCAGCGCGAAAATTTTCGCCGCGCCCGAGCCGACCGGTTGAGGCCCATCTTTCGACATGGTGGTCAGCGTCTCGATCACCACCAACCCGGATTGCACCAGAAAATCGGTGAAAAGCCCGCTGTCGCACACGGCATCGAGGCGCACCAGCTGATCATCCAGATCGGCAAAATGCCGCTGGACCAGCGCGATCGCATCGGTTTCCTCGCGCGCAACGACCGGGCCGACGATGTGGCCCCGCCCCGCCACTCGGCGCAATGCAAAAGCGATGAGGTGATCCGCCTCGAACAATCCGTAACCCGTATTCTCCTTCAGAAGCCGCTGGAGGACGCCACGGCGCGAGACGCCGAAGGCTAGCCGGTCGATCGCCACCACGTCCGCCAGATGATCTTCCGACAGTGGCTCGATCCTTCTTTTCTTACCAGGTGTGGGCATTTCGACAGGGCACAGCGGCTTTCCCCGAAGGAGATGCACTTTTTCCGTATCTCCCACAAAGCCGAGCCCGGAAAACAGCCGCCGCGACACGTCCGTCGCGTTCAGCCGCAGGGAGACGGTGGGGAATTTCGCGATCAACTGCCGCACCAGCCATGGTGCGACGCCCTGCCCCTGCAGGCGGGGGGAAACGATGACCATGCCGAGTGTTGCAAAACCCTCGGCATAGGGAAAGAGCATCGCGGTTGCGACAACGCGGTCAATCTCGTCCAGCGCGGCAAGTCCAACGCCGCACTGGCGCAGGAAACACCATTCATTTGCGTGATAACGCCACCCGACAGCCATGGAAAGCGCATGCAGATGATCGGCATCCATTTCGGCGATATCCACCGTCCGCAACTCGAAACTATCGACTTTGAGCAGGTCCATACCAAAAGGCCCTCATCCCTTCTGCGCGGAACCGTCATTCGGTCCAGGCAGCCCAGCCACGACACCCGAAGATAACCAGCCTCACCAGCACGAATTTCCTGAAAGCACTGGAAGGACACAACAATCTACCGAAATCATCCGCATTTCGGCAGATAAACGCCGCAGACCATTCTAAGCTTTTGCGATGACAATCCGGTCAAGCGTAAGCGGCCGGCCAGCGGAGACGGCCATGAACGCAATCGAAATCCTTGAGCGTCTTGTCGGTTTCCCATCGGTGGTTGGCACCGCCAATGGCGACATTGCCGGATGGATTGCCGATTATCTGGAGAGCCAAGGCGCGACAGTATCGCTGCTGCCGGGGCCCGAGGGCGACCGCGCCAATCTGTTTGCCACCTTCGGACCTGCCGACGCCGCCGGCTATGTTCTGTCCGGCCACATGGATGTGGTTCCCGCCGGAGAGCCGGAATGGTCTTCCGATCCCTTTACGCTCAGAACCGAAGGGGACCGTCTTTACGGACGCGGAACCACCGACATGAAGGGCTTCCTGGCCACGGTTCTCGCTGCAGCTCCGGCTTTTTCACGCATGGCGCTGAAGCGGCCCATACACATTGCCTTTTCCTATGACGAGGAGGCGGGCTGCCGTGGCGTTCCCCACCTCATTGCCCGATTGCCGGAGTTGTGCACGAGACCGGCGGGGGCGATCATCGGCGAGCCAAGCCATATGCGGGCCGTGCGCGCTCACAAGGGCAAGGCCGCAGCACGCATCACCATCCGTGGCCGCTCCGGCCATTCGTCGCGTCCCGATCAGGGCCTGAACGCCATCCACCTGATGACGAGCATTATGGCGAAGGCCGTCGAGACGGCGGATGCGCTGACGCGCGGACCGTTCGAAACAACCTTCGAGCCACCCTATTCCTCGCTTCAGATCGGCACGGTCAAAGGCGGTCAGGCGATCAACATCATCCCCGATTTCTCAGCCATCGAGCTGGAGGCACGGGCCATTTCAGGCGTCTCGCCACTTGCCCTGCTGCAGCCGGTGCGGGAGAGCGTGGAGGCATTTGCCGCAAAGGGCATCGATATCGACTGGACGCCGATGAGCGATTATTCGGCGCTTTCATTGGAGGCCGATACTCCGCTCGTCCTGCTTCTGGAGGAACTGACCGGCACCGCTTGTCTCGCCGCCGTCAGCTACGGCACGGAGGCGGGGCTGTTCCAGGCGGCGGGCATCGACGCCATCATCTGCGGGCCGGGCGATATCGGCCGCGCCCACAAACCGGACGAGTTCATAACGACAAGCGAACTTTCCGCCTGCCAGTCGATACTGGAAACGCTTGGCCGCCGCTGCACGGCTTAAACCTTCGGGAAGCATGGATTTCAGATGACATTTCTCTTCAATTCCGACGCAAAGCGCGGCGAGATATTCCGGCAGGCTCTGGCCGCAGAGCTGCCTGATCTACCGTTTTCGATGGATGCGTCCAGTGTCGATCCGGATGCCGTCCGTTACCTCATCACCTGGACGGTGCCGCAGGATATCGCCCGGTATCGCAATCTCGAAGTGCTGTTTTCGATCGGCGCTGGCGTCGACCAGTTTCACATCGAGACCATCCCCGAAACGGTGAAAGTCGTGCGCATGGTGGATGAGGGCATCATCCGCATGATGCAGGAATATATCTGCCTCGGCGTGCTTGCCCTTCACCGCAACCTGCCGGTCTATCTGAACCAGCAGCGCGAGCAATTGTGGAAGGCCCTGCCGCAGCGGCAGGCGGAAGAGTGCCGGGTGGGCGTTCTTGGTCTCGGCATGCTGGGCGTTGCGGCGCTGGAGCGGCTGAAACCTTTCGGTTTCCCGCTTTCCGGCTGGAGCCGCTCACCGCGCGACATCGATGGCGTGACCTGCCTCCATGGCGCTGAGGGGCTGGCCACCATCCTCTCCACCAGCGATATTCTCGTCTGCCTGCTGCCGCTGACCGACGAGACGACAGGGCTTCTGAATGCCAAGCATCTGGCCATGCTGCCCGAAGGGGCTGGCCTGGTTCATGCCGGGCGCGGCAAACAGCTTGACCACGAGGCTCTCATCGACACGCTGGATAGCGGCTGGCTTTCAGGCGCCGTCATCGATGTCACCGATCCGGAGCCCCTGCCGGAAGACCATCGCTTCTGGTCGCACCCGAAAATTCTCCTGACGCCGCATATCGCCAGCGTCACCCAGCCGCATTCCGCCGCCCGCACCGTTGTCGAGAACATCAAACGATACCAGTCCGGTCTCGAACCGCTCGGCCTCGTCGACCGCAATCGCGGATATTGATCATCCCGTTCCAGGAAAGGACACCCATGCCACTTCTCAAGACCATCGACACCCACCCCGCTTTCGAGCCGAAGACCTCCAAGGTCCTGCCTGAACGCCTTGTCTCCGGCGATCCGACAACCAGGGTTTGGGCGCTGGACGAAGCCCGCGACGGCACCGTGCGCACCGGCATCTTTGAAGCAACCCCCGGGGAAAACCGCTCGATCAAGGGCGAGACCTTTGAGTTTTGCCACATCGTTGAGGGCGTTATCGAAATCACGCCGGATGGTGGCGAACCGCAGCGTTACACCGCAGGCGACAGCTTCGTGATGAAGCCCGGCTTCGTCGGCGTCTGGAAGACCATCGAAACCGTGCGCAAGATTTACGTTACGGTCACCGGGTAATTTGTTAAGCGGAATTGTAAGCATTGCGGGCTGGCGTGCAGGAAACCGCCAGCCCGCAACAGGATGTCAGACCGATGCCGGTATGGGTATCATACCTGATCGTCTTTTGGCCCGGCTGCCGCAATTCTCAATGAGGGACTTATGCGCGCCGAAGATTGCGCCGTGTGCCGCCTGCAAAACAGGATTTTCGTTCACCACCCACACCGCAGTCGGTGGATGCTGCTTGCCATCAGGGGGTAGCGTAAAGGCATATCCACAGAGGATTCCCCATGACGCTCAGCTTCGATCCAGACAGCCTGTCCCTGCCGATCGGCCATTTCATCGGCGACCGGCTGATCCCGGCTAAAAATGGCATCGACATGCACCGCCCCTCGGACGGCATCGAATATGCCGGCTGCCCGAAGGCCGATGCGGCGCTGGTCGATGAGGCGGTGCAGACCGCCAAGGCCGCGCTGAAGAGCAGCAACTGGGGCGGCGTGCGGCCGCGTGAGCGCACCAAGGTCTTGCAGCGCTGGGCCGACCTGATCGAAGCGGAAGCCGAAACGCTGGCGAAAATCGAGGCGCTCTCCTCAACCCGGCCGGTGGGCCAGCTGATCGCCGGCGATATCGCCGTCACCGCCGAGCAAATCCGCTTCTTCGCCGAATTCGCGGACAAGGAAGGCGGCGATCTCGTGCCGACCGACGATGCGAGCCTCGGCATGATCATGACCGAACCCTATGGCGTGGTCGGCGCCATCACGCCGTGGAATTTTCCGGTGTCCATGGCCGGCTGGAAGCTTGGCCCGGCACTTGCAGCCGGCAACGCCGTGGTACTGAAACCATCGGAAATGACGCCCTTCTCCAGTATTTTCATGGCGCAGCTGGCGATCAAGGCCGGACTGCCCGCCGGTCTCATCAACATCGTGCTCGGCGATGGGCCCGTGACTGGCAATGCCATCACCGGGCACCCTGATATCTCCAAGGTCAGCTTCACCGGTTCCACCGCAGCGGGAGCGGCGATCATGGCCAATATCGCCCGCACCGGCATCAGGCCCATGACGTTGGAACTGGGCGGCAAAAGCCCGCAGCTGGTCTTTGCAGATGCCGATATCGAAAAAGCAGCCGCCGCCATCGCCGGCAATATTCTTTCCAACGCCGGGCAGGCCTGCGTAGCCGGCTCGCGCATCATCGTTGAGGAAAGTGCGGCCGACGCCCTTTCCGCCGCGATCATTGCCCGCATGAAGGCAGTGAAGCCCGGTCCGACCTGGGACGAGACGACGCAATATTCGCCGATCATCTCCGAGGTGCAGCGCAGGCGCATCGACGGCATCGTGCAGGCGGCGGTCGCCCATGGCGGCGAATGCCTGACGGGCGGCGCAAACATGGACGGCCCCGGCTATTTCTACCAGCCGACGCTGATTGCCAATGTCGACCGGACCTCACCCGCCGTTACCGAGGAAATCTTCGGGCCGGTGCTGACGTTGCAGACCTTCCGCACGGAAGAAGAGGCGCTGGCGCTTGCCGATCATCCGACCTACGGTCTGGCGGCGGGTCTTTTCAGCCGCGATATCTCGCGCGTCATGCGCCTGTCGCGCGCCATTCAGGCGGGAACGATCTGGGTCAATCGTTATGGCCGCTCACGCGACCATATTTTGCCGACCGGTGGTTACAAACGCTCAGGCATCGGCAAAGATCTCGGACGAGAGGCCTATCTCGCCAACCGCAAGAGCAAAAGCGTCCTTATCGGACTGTAACAGGGGAAATGTCTTGAAAACGCATCGCATCGCACTCATTCCCGGAGACGGCATCGGCAAAAGCGTGACTGATGCCGCCTGGCAGGTTCTCAACGCCGCCGCTAAAGGCTCCGATTTTGCGCTCGAAGGCACCGAATTCCCCTGGTCCTGCGCCTTCTACAAGGAAAGCGGCGCGATGATGCCGAAGGACGGTATCGAGACCCTCCGCGGCTTCGACGCCATTCTGCTCGGTGCAGTCGGCTGGCCGGCGGAGGTGCCGGATTCCGTATCGCTGCACGGCCTGCTGCTGCCGATCCGCAAGGCTTTCGTGCAATATGCCAATATCCGCCCTCATCGGCTTCTGCCCGGTGTGCAGGGCCCGCTGAAAGCGGATGGGTTCGACATTCTCTGCATCCGGGAAAACACCGAGGGTGAATATTCCGGTGCAGGCGGGCGCGTGCATCAGGGCACCGACGACGAGGTTGCCGTTGAAACCTCGATCTTCACGCGTAAGGGCGTGGAGCGCATCCTGCGCTTCGGTTTCGAACAGGCGCAGAAGCGTCGCGGCAAGCTCGCCTCCATCACCAAGTCCAATGCCCAGAAATATTCGATGGTGTTCTGGGACGAGGTGACCCACAGGCTCGCTGCGGAATATCCAGACGTCGAAGTATCGAGCTATCATATCGACGCCATGGCGGCCCGCATGGTGATGGCCCCGGAAAGCCTTGATGTGGTGGTCGCCTCCAACCTCTTCGGCGATATTCTGACCGATCTCGGCGCAGCCATCCAGGGCGGCCTCGGTTTTGCGGCCTCCGCCAATATCAATCCCGACCGCACAGCGCCATCCATGTTCGAACCGGTGCACGGTTCCGCCCCGGATATCGCCCATCTCGGCATCGCCAACCCCATCGCGGCCATCTGGTCCGGCGCCATGATGCTCGAGCATCTGGGCCAAACGGACGCGGCCGTCAGGATCATGGCGGCGTTGGAAACGGCGACCGGCCGGGGTATCGGCACGGTGCCGGGCAAGGACAAGACGGATGCCATAACGGCCGCAATTCTCGCGGCGCTCGACTGATTTCGGAGAGAGATGATGCAGGGCTTGAAGGACAAGGAACTCTTTCGCCAGACGGGTTTGATCGGCGGCGCATGGAAAACGGCCGCATCGGAAAAAGTGGTCGACGTGATCGACCCTGCGACACAGGCGGTGATCGGCACCGTGCCGGATATGGGCGGCGCGGAGACCCGCGCGGCGATCGAAGCCGCCAACGCCGCTTTCGGACCATGGAAGAAGAAAACCCACGCGGAACGCGCAGCGCTTCTCGAAAAATGGTTCGCGCTGATGATCGAGCATGTCGACGATCTCGGCCTGATCCTGACTACGGAACAGGGCAAGCCGCTCGACGAGGCGAAGGGTGAAATCCGCTATGGTGCCTCCTTCGTGAAATGGTTCGCGGAAGAGGCGCGGCGCATCAGCGGCGGCACCATTCCCTCACCCACACCGGATCGCCGTATCGTCGTGCTGAAGGAGCCTGTCGGCGTCTGCGGCATCATCACGCCGTGGAATTTTCCGAACGCCATGATCACCCGCAAGGTGGCACCCGCCCTTGCCGCCGGCTGTACCGTCGTCATCAAGCCTTCGGAATTCACGCCCTATTCAGCCTTGGCGCTCGGCGTTCTCGCCGAACGGGCCGGTATCCCCTCAGGCGTCATCAACATCGTCACCGGTATGCCGACGGAGATCGGCAATGAGATCATGGCGAACGAGACGGTGCGGAAAATTTCCTTCACCGGCTCCACCCGCGTCGGCTCGCTTTTGATGCGTGGTGCTGCCGACAGCGTCAAGCGGCTGTCGCTGGAGCTTGGCGGCAATGCGCCCTTCATCGTGTTCGACGATGCCGATCTCGATCTTGCCATCGAAGGCGCGCTCGTTTCGAAATTCCGCAATGGCGGCCAGACCTGCGTCTGCGCCAACCGCATTCTCGTTCAGGCGAGCGTCTATGACACCTTCGCCAAAAAACTGGCGGCCCGCGTCGACGCCATGCGGGTCGGCCCCGGAACGGAGGCAGGCGTCTCCATCGGCCCGATGATCAATGAGCCAGCCATCGCCAAAATCCGCGCGCACATCGATGATGCCGTGTCAAAGGGCGCGACGATCATCACCAAGCAGCATGATCTGCCGGAAGGTCCGCAATATACCGCACCGGTTGTGCTGACCGGCGCCACCACGGGCATGCGGCTGGCGAGCGAAGAGACCTTCGGACCTGTCGCCCCGCTCTTCCGCTTCGAGACCGAAGAAGAAGCCATCGCCATTGCCAATGGCACGCCCTTCGGCCTTGCCGCCTATTTTTATACCGAAAGCCTGAAACGCGCCTGGCGTGTGGGCGAGGCGCTGGAATTCGGCATGGTCGGCCTCAACACCGGGGCGATCTCCACCGAAGTCGCCCCCTTCGGCGGCGTCAAGCAATCCGGCCTCGGCCGCGAGGGCGCGCAGATCGGTATCGAGGAATATCTGGAAATAAAGACATTTCACATCGGCGGACTTGCCTGAGGACTGTTTCTTTCTCCCCGCCTAAAGGGCCGCTCTGCGGCCCTTCTTTTTGTGCCGATGCAACAAAAAAGCGGCCGAAACGGCCGCCGAGATAGGGAGATGCCTCTCTCCTCCGTCATCCTCGGGCTTGATCCGGGGATCCGTTTTTCGCGCGGCCGTGTATCCTCGGGTCAAGCCCGAGGATGACGTCGCGTGTGTGAGCGGCGTCTCGGCGTCGACCCCGACTTCTACTGAATCTTATCCAGCATCTTGTAATAAAAGCCCACCAGCGGCAGGAACCAGGGCTTACCGAAATGGCCCGGCACTGCCGGCCAGTCCATCCCCTTCAGGGGGTTGTTATCCGGTCGCCCCAGAATGGCATCGGCCATGATCATGCCGAGATGGGTGGAAAGCTGCGCACCGTGGCCGGAATAGCCCATGGCGTACCAGACGCCGTCATGGAAACCGGCACGCGGATAACGGTCCTTGGTCATATCAACCAGACCGCCCCAGCAATAATCGATCGGCACATGCGAGAGCTGCGGGAAAATGCGATGCAGGCTTTCCGTCAGGATAGCACCGCTTTTGGCGTCCGAACGCTGGTCCGACGTGGCGGAAAAGCGCGCACGGCCGCCGAAGATCAGCCGGTTATCCGGCGCGAGCCGGAAATAATTGCCGATATTCATGGAGTTGACATAGGTGCGGTTGCCCGGAACCGAAGCCCTGACCTCGGCATCCGTCAGCGGTCGCGTCGCGATGATGAAACTACCGACAGCGATGATGCGGCGACGGAAATAACCGAAGCCGGACGGCGTGTAAGCGCCGGTCGCCACCAGAACATTATCTGCCGTCACCTTGCCCCGCGGCGTTTCCAGCGCGTGGGTCCTGCCGTTCTGGATATGCTTCGTCACCGCCGCATTTTCGAAGATCACCGCACCATGTCGGCTCGCAGCCTCGGCGAGGCCCGCCACATAGCGGCCCATATGCATCATGGCGCTCTTCTTCGACAGCATGGCGCCATAAAAGGGCGAGCCAATCTCAGCCTTGAGGTCGGCGACGGACAGCAGCGCCGTGTCGGGATCGACCTCGGCATGCAGCGCCTCGAAGTTCTTCGCCAGCCCTTCGAAATGCTGCGGCTTGGAGGCGAGCTTCAGCTTGCCCGAGCGGCGGAAATTGCAGTCTATGCCTTCTTCAGCGATCAGGGCTTCCAGCGTATCTATGGAAGTATCGAGCGCCCTGTAGAGGGCGATTGCGCGTTCCTTGCCAAGCTCCGCCTTGGCGGAGAGATAGGAATGAGCAAGACCATTGTTGAGATGCCCGCCATTGCGGCCCGAGGCACCCCAGCCGACGCGCTCGCCCTCCAGAACGACAACGCGCGCGCCCGCCTTGGCAAGCTGGCGCGCAGCACCGAGACCCGTGAAACCTCCACCGATGACGGCGACGTCATAATGACCTTCGACGGGACCTTGCGCCGCCCCCGCAAACAGGGGCGCCGTGTCGTGCCAATAGGAAACGAACTTCATGGTCCCGACCTTTCCTTACAATCCAACCACGCCGGCGAGGCCGGAAATATCGGCAATCTCTACATAACCGTAATAGGGGTTGGCAGGCTCGTGGCCTCTGTTAACCCAGACCTTGTTCTTGATGCCGAGATCATGGGCCGACATCAGGTCGTAACGGAACGACGACGAGACGTGCAGCATGTCTTCCGGGCCGCAGCCGAGCATGTCGAACATATATTCGAAAGCCTTGAAGCGCGGCTTGTAGGCCTGCGCCTGCTCGGCGGTATAGACCGCGTGGAACGGCGCGCCGAGCTTTTCGACATTCGACATGATCTGTGAGTTCATGGCGTTGGACAGGATGACGAGCGGAATTTCCTTCGCCACCTTGGCAAGACCGGCCGGAACATCCGCATGCGGACCCCAGGTCGGAACGCGCTCGTAAACGAAGGTGGCGTCCTCATCCTTGAAGGCCACGCCATTGCGCTTGCAGCTGCGCGACAGCGAATTGTGAACCACCTGGGCATAGGGCTGCCAGGCGCCCATGATCTCATCCAGACGGTAGGCCGCGAAATTCTTGATGAACTGCTGCATCTGCGCTTCGTCGAGACGATCACCGTAGAGATCGCGGGCAGCCTCGGCCATCTGGAAATTGATGAGCGTACCGTAGCAGTCGAAGGAAATGTATTTCGGGCGGAAGATGGTCATGTCGTCGTCATCCTTGCTTGGAGATCGGCCGTGCCGGAATGAATTGATCATAGAAAGCCTTTGCCCGGTCGGCGCACCGCAATTGCCATCAGCGAAAGCAGATTGTTGCGTATGCACCCGCCTGTTTGGCAGAGAGTTGCGTTCGCGCGCTAGGCCCTCCCCCTTCAGCCCCCGTCTTGCCTCGTGATGCGAATAACAGGCGGCATAAGATGCGGCGGCGGGTGAAAGCAACAGTGAAACATATCGAACCTTGCCATTCGTCGGGACAATGTTCTTTTACCCCCGGTCTATCAATAAACGAGAAGAATAAAACGGGAGTTGGGCCATGCAAGCCAGCCTGATCGATATCCAGAATTTTGAGCCTCAACACCTCGATGCCGCCGTCGAGCTTTCCCGGCAGGCCGGCTGGCCGCACCGCAGGCAAGACTGGGC
Organism: Rhizobium sp. X9; assembly: GCF_018873185.1. Classification (NCBI taxonomy): domain Bacteria; kingdom Pseudomonadati; phylum Pseudomonadota; class Alphaproteobacteria; order Hyphomicrobiales; family Rhizobiaceae; genus Rhizobium; species Rhizobium sp. X9. Next base: position 582,627 of record NZ_CP071312.1, read on the forward strand.
GCTCGTTCTTTCCTTAAGCAAAGGCTTTGTCGCGCTCGAAAACGGGCGTGTCGTCGGAACAGCGATGGCGACGCTTCTCGGAGACACCTGCGCAACCGTCAATATGGTTATCGTGGACGAAACCATGCGCGGCCGGGGCCTTGGACGCCAGCTGATGCAGGCGGCAATCGATGCCGCAGAAAATCGCGAATGCCGTCTGGTCGCCACTGCCGACGGCCTGCCGCTCTACGAGAAAATGGGCTTCGCCGCCTGCGGCGAGGTGCTGCAGCATCAGGGCATTCCAGCCGCGACCGACAAGCCAGCCGGTGTGGCGTGGGTGGAAACCGTCGCTCCGGCAGAGCTTGCGGCGCTCGATGCACAGGCTTTCGGTGCGGACCGCACGGCGCTTTTTGCAGAACTTGCAGACAGGGCGCGTTTCGCGGTCGTGCAGGAGCAGGGCGTCATCAAAGGCTTTGCAGGCCTGCGCGACTTCGGCCGCGGCGAGGTCATCGGCCCAGTCGTGGCGGAAAATGCCGAAATCGCGCGAGATCTGATCACCTTCGTATTTTCCGAGCGCCCCGGCGCATTCCTGCGCGTGGACACCACCGCCGATACGGGCCTTGGCCCCTGGTTTGCCGAACACGGGCTTGGCCATGTCGGCGGCGGCATCGCCATGCGCCGGCCGAAGGCCGAAATCTCAGCCGACAAAAAACTGAAAACATTCGCACTGACCAGCCAGGCGCTGGGCTGAATCCGGAGAGACCCATGTTAAGCAATTCACTGATCGAACTGGACCGCGCCCATCTGGTCCACCCCGTCTCTTCGTTCCGCGGCCATGAAAAGCTAGGCGTGCGGGTGCTGAAGTCGGCAAAGGGCGCCACCATCACCGACATGACCGGCCACCAGCTGATCGACGGTTTTGCCGGCCTCTGGTGCGTCAATGCCGGTTATGGTCATGACAGCATCGTCGAGGCGGCTGCAAAGCAGATGCGCGAATTGCCCTATGCCACCGCCTATTTCGACATTGGCAGCGAACCGGCCATTCGGCTGGCCTCCGAACTTGCCGACCGTGCGCCCGGCGATCTCAACCACGTCTACTTCACGCTTGGTGGATCCGACGCGGTGGACAGCACCATCCGCTTCATCCGCTATTACTGGCACGCAAAGGGTGAGCCGCAGCGCGATCAGTTCATCTCCATCGAACAAGGGTACCACGGCTCCACCACAGCCGGCTCCGGCCTGACCGCCCTGCCCGCCTTCCATGCCGGGTTCGGCGTGCCTTACGACTGGCAGCACAAAATCCCGTCGCATTATGCCTATCGCAATCCGGTCGGCAACGATCCCGCCGCCATCATCGCCTCTTCGCTGCAAATCCTGAAAGACAAGATCGAGGCTATCGGGCCGGAGCGGGTCGCCGCCTTTTATGCCGAGCCCATTCAGGGTTCGGGCGGCGTTCTCGTACCGCCGACTGGCTGGATCAAGGCCATCCGCGACCTTTGCAGTTCCTACGGCATTCTCTTCGTCGCCGACGAAGTAATTACCGGCTTCGGCCGCACCGGACCGTTGTTTGCCTGTGCCGACGAGGATATCGTGCCGGACTTCATCACCGCCGCCAAGGGCCTCACCTCCGGTTATGTGCCGATGGGCGCCGTCTTCATGGCCGATCATGTTTATGATACAATAGCCGACTTTGCGGGCGATGCGGCTGTCGGGCATGGTTACACCTATTCCGCCCATCCCGTCAGCGCCGCGGTTGGCCTCGAAGTGCTGAAACTCTACGAAGGCGGGCTGCTGGAAAATGGCCGTCGCGCCGGTGCGCGGCTGATGGCCGGGCTGGAAGGATTGAGAAGCCACCCGCTGGTCGGCGATGTTCGCGGCCGCGGCATGCTCGCTGCCATCGAGCTTGTGACCGACAAGGAAAAGAAGACCCCGCTGCCGGCTGCGGCAGTTCCGGCGCGCAAGGTGTTCGATCGCGCCTGGGAGAACGGTCTGATCGTGCGCGCCTTCGCCAACGGCACCCTCGGCTATGCGCCGCCGCTCTGCTGCACCGATGACGAGATCGACGCCATTATCGAACGAACGCTGAAAACCCTCGACCAGACACTCGAGGACCCGGCTGTGCGGGCCGCCGTGGCCTGAGGCCAAACGCGAATTGCGTTGCGACACCGTCTCGAAATGTCGCAACGCCATACATATTCGCAATATTCTGCCGAAGAGCCGATCCTTTTCGGCGAATCCGGCGTGCTGGTAGTGCCAAACTACCCTTGGAAAAAGCACTAAACGCCATGAAAACAGGCGTAATCAAGAAAGGGAACGGGGCAAGGATCCCGTCCGGGAACAGAATAAAATGCCGCAGCCTTCCCAAGAGGCCAGGGCGGCAGAGCGGAGACCAACATTGCCCAAAAAACTGAACGACTTCAAATATATGAGCTTCGACGTTGTGGGAACTCTCATCGATTTCGAAGGCGGCCTTAAATCGACGCTGATCCAGATTGGCGCTGAAAACGGCGTCGAGGTGGACGGTGAAAAGGCACTCGGCCTTTACCGCGCGGCGCGTTACTCCGACGCAACCGACCTGTTTCCCGACGATCTCGTCCGCGTCTATCTGATCATCGCTCCGGAACTGGGCCTGCCGGGGGAGCGCGCCCTTGGCGAGCGCCTGCGCGATGCTGCCCGGAGCTGGAAGGGTTTCGAGGACAGCCGTGCGGCCATGGCCGAGCTTGCAAAGACGCATCGCCTCATCGCCATGACCAATGCCCAGCGCTGGGCCTTCGAATATTTCTCGAAAGAACTCGGCAGTCCTTTTCATGCCGCTTTCACGGCGGATGATACCGGCACGGAAAAGCCGGATCCCGCATTCTTCGAGAAGGTTTTCGCCTTCGTTGAAAGCGAAGGCGCATCGAAGGACGACATTCTGCACGTTGCGCAAAGCCAGTACCACGATATCGGCATTTCACGGAAACTCGGAATGACCAATTGCTGGATCGAGCGACGCCACGCCCAGAAGGGATATGGCGGCACGATCGAGCCGGAAAACTTTACCGAACCGGACTATCACTTCACGTCCATGGCCGACCTTGCGGAAGCCGTGCGACAGGCGGGCGGCTGAACCGCCTTTGCCGATGGCATGGCGCGAACTGGGACGCGACATGCCGGAAATCTTTGCAGACGCCATTTCAACAAACATACAAAAGGGGAAGACCATGAGTGACAGGATTACAAACTGGACCCGCTCTGACGATGCCGCCGTTGAACAGGCGATCCGTCGCGGCGCGACGCGGCGAGAGCTGCTTCACATGATGCTGGCCGGCGGCGTTGCGCTTTCCGCCGGTTCGGCCATTCTCGGCCGCGCCTCGCAGGCCGTGGCGGCCACCCCCGTTTCCGGCGGCACGCTGAAGGCGGCCGGCTGGTCCGCCTCCACGGCCGACACGCTCGACCCTGCAAAGGCGTCGCTTTCCACGGACTACGTGCGTTGCTGCGCACTCTACAACCGATTGAGCTTCCTTGATATTTCCGGCACTCCACAGATGGAGCTTGCTGAATCCATCGAAACGAAGGACGCCAAGACCTGGACCGTAAAGCTGCGTTCCGGCGTCACGTTCCATGACGGCAAGGCGCTGACCGCAGACGACGTGGTCTATTCGCTGAAACGCCATCTCGATCCGGCCGTCGGTTCCAAGGTTGCCAAGATCGCCGCCCAGATGACCGGCTTCAAGGCCCTCGACAAGAGCACCGTCGAGATTACACTCGCAAATGCGAATGCCGACCTGCCGTCCATCCTCGCCCTGCACCACTTCATGATCGTCGCCGATGGCACCACGGATTTCTCCAAGGGCAACGGCACCGGCGCCTTCAAGCTTGAGAAATTCGAGCCGGGCGTACGTTCGGTCATGACCAAGAATGCCAATTACTGGAAGTCCGGCGGCCCGCACGTCGACAGCTTCGAGTTCTTCGCGATCGCCGAAGACAATGCCCGCGTCAACGCACTCATTTCGGGCGATATCCACCTTGCGGCAGCCATCAATCCACGTTCGCTGCGCCTGCTCGACAAGCAGGAGGGTATCGTTCTGTCCAAGGGCACGTCCGGCAATTATACCAACCTCAACATGCGGCTGGACCAGGCACCGGGCAACAATGCCGATTTCGTCGCCGGCATGAAGTCGATCGTCAATCGCGAGCAGATCGTCAAGGCGGCTCTGCGTGGTCTCGGTGAAGTCGGCAACGACCAGCCCGTGCCGCCAATGAGCCCCTACCACAATCCGGACCTGAAGCCGAAAGCCTTCGATCCCGACAAGGCGAAGTTCCACTTCGAAAAAGCGGGTCTCATCGGCCAGTCCATCCCGGTCATCACCTCGGATGCCGCAAACTCCGCCGTGGACATGGCGATGATCATCCAAGCGTCCGCCGCGGAAATCGGCGTCAAGCTGGATGTGCAGCGCGTTCCCTCCGATGGTTACTGGAGCAATTACTGGCTGAAGGCGCCGGTTCACTTCGGCAACATCAACCCGCGCCCGACGCCGGACATTCTGTTCTCGCTGCTTTACGCCTCCGATGCGCCGTGGAACGAAAGCCAGTACAAGTCGCCGAAGTTCGACAAGATGATGCTCGAAGCACGCGGCATGCTGGACATGGAAAAGCGCAAGCAGATCTACTTCGAGATGGAAACGATGATCGCCGACGAAGCCGGCACCATCATTCCCGCCTATATTACCAATGTCGATGCCATCACCTCCAAGCTGAAGGGTCTGGAAGCCAATCCGCTCGGCGGCATGATGGGTTACGCCTTTGCTGAATACGTCTGGCTCGAAGCCTGATAGACCAAATGGGGCCGGGTGCTGAAAAGTACCCGGCAACGTTCCGCCAGTGCGGAAAGCCTAGCGCATCGGGCAGAAGATCATGTTCGATTTTCTTCTATAGCGATTCGTGGATTCAAAGAGTTAGAGCGTTTATGCGTCCTGTAGGATGCGAGGCGCTCTAATGGCCAGGCAGGTCGCAGGAGCATGTGAATGAACAGCCGGATATTGTCCCTTATTGCCAGGCGGCTGGTCGTCATGTTGACGACCCTGCTTATCGTGTCGTTTATCGTCTTTTCCGCCACCAGCCTGCTGCCCGGCGACACGGCGACGATCCTTCTCGGCCAGTCGGCGACGCCTGAAGCCGTCGCCGGTCTGCGCACCGCCATGCATCTCGATGATCCGGCCCTCCTGCGTTTCGTTCGCTGGCTCTTCGGCCTGCTGCAGGGTGAACTCGGCACCTCCTACGCCAATAATATGGCGATCGCCGACCTCATCGGCCCGCGTTTCGTCAACTCCATGAAGCTTGCCGGCATCACCACACTCATCGCCGTGCCGCTGGCCCTGACGCTTGGCATCAGCTCCGCCATGCTGCGCGGGACGCTTTATGACCGCGCCGTCACGATCCTCACCATCGGCATCATTTCCGTGCCGGAATTCATGATAGCGACGCTGGCCGTTTTGCTTTTCGCTGTCTATCTCAAATGGCTGCCGGCCCTGTCGCTCATCAGCGAGGTCCATAGCGTGTTCGATATGCTGCGCGTTTACGCCATGCCGGTCATCACCCTCACCTTCGTGGTGTCGGCGCAGATGATCCGCATGAGCCGCGCCGCCGTCATCGAGACGCTTGATACGCCCTATGTGGAAATGGCGCTTTTAAAGGGCGCACCGCGCATGCGGATCGTGCTGCGCCACGCGCTGCCCAATGCGCTCGGCCCGATCGTCAATGCGGTGGCATTGTCGCTCTCCTATCTCGTGGGCGGCGTCATCATCGTCGAGACCATCTTCAACTATCCGGGTATCGCCAAGCTGATGGTCGATGGTGTCGCGACACGCGACCTGCCGCTGATCCAGAGCTGCGCGATGATTTTCTGCGTGGGTTATCTCCTCCTCATCACCACGGCTGATATCATCGCCATCATGTCCAATCCGAGGCTGCGCTGATGGCCGATCGTATCAACACAACTTCGGGGACTTCGCGTTTGGGTTACAGGATCAACGCAGTCGGTGTTTTCGGCTTTCTCGTCATTTTCCTCTGGGCGATGGTTGCGATATTCGCGCCCTATCTCATCCCCCATCCGGTTGGTGAAATCGTCGATCTCGATTATTTCGGCCCCATGACCTCCGACCTCTGGCTCGGTTCCGATTATCTCGGCCGCGATGTCTTTTCCCGCATTCTCATGGGCGCACGTTTCACGGTTGGCATCTCGCTTGCGGCGGTCACGATCGCCTGCGTGTCCGGCGTCGTTCTCGGCATGTGCGCCGCCGTGGTGGGCGGCTGGTTCGATGCGGCGCTCAGCCGTTTTCTCGATGCGGTGAACTCCATTCCGAGCAAGCTCTTCGGCCTTGTGGTGGTTGCCGCTGTCGGCTCGTCCATCCCGGTGCTGATCGTCACCCTGTCGGTGATCTATACGCCGGGCGCCTATCGTTTCGCCCGGGCGCTCGCGGTCAACATCAATACCATGGACTTCGTCACCGTCGCCCGGGTGCGTGGCGAGAGCCTGCTCTATCTCATCGGCTCCGAAATCCTGCCGAACATCATCCGCCCCGTGCTTGCGGATCTTGGCGTGCGCTTCGTCTTCATCGTGCTGCTTCTGTCGGGCCTCTCCTTCCTCGGCCTCGGCCTGCAGCCGCCGAATGCCGACTGGGGCGCGCTGGTGCGTGAAAACATCGGCGGCCTGCCCTTTGCCGCGCCGGCAGTGATCTTCCCGTCGCTGGCGATTGCCAGCCTGACGATCAGCGTCAATCTGCTGATCGACAATCTGCCGCAGAAAATCCGCGACAGGAGCCAATAATGACCAATCTCGTTGAAATCCGTGGACTGAAAGTCGAGGCGACCACCGATTCCGGCCGCCGCATCCAGATCATCAAGGGCGTCGATATTGATATAGCCGAAGGCGAGATCGTCGCACTGATCGGCGAAAGCGGCTCCGGCAAGACCACAATCGCGCTGACATTGATGGGTTATGCCCGTCCGGGCTGCCGCATTTCCGGCGGCAGCGTTACGGTTGCTGGTCGCGACATGGTGCAGCTTTCGGAAGCCGAACGCGCCAGGATCCGCGGCACGAAAATCTCCTACGTCCCTCAGAGTGCGGCGGCCGCCTTCAACCCGGCGCAAAAGATCATCGATCAGGTCATTGAAGTCACCCGCATCCATCATTTGATGCCGCAGCAGGAGGCACGCGTCAAAGCGGTAGAACTCTTCAAGGCCCTGTCGCTTCCCAATCCGGAAACCATCGGCGAGCGTTATCCGCATCAGGTTTCCGGCGGTCAGCTGCAGCGTCTCTCCGCCGCCATGGCGCTGATCGGCAACCCGGAACTGGTGATCTTCGACGAACCGACCACAGCACTCGACGTGACGACACAGATCGAGGTTCTGCGCGCTTTCAAATCGGCAATGCGCAAGGGTGGCATCGGCGGCGTTTATGTGTCCCACGATCTTGCCGTCGTTGCCCAGATCGCCGACCGGATCGTGGTGCTGAAAGGCGGCGAGGTTCAGGAAACCGGCACGACCACGGACATTCTGGAGAATGCGCAGCATCCTTATACGCGCGAGTTGCTGACCGCCTTTAACGACAAGGTGCGCGCGGTCGCGCCGCTCGCACAGAGCCAGGCGACGCCGCTCCTCGATATCGAAAGTCTGATCGCCGGCTACGGCACGAAAGGCGACGACCGGATGCCGCTGGTGCGTGCGGTGGATTCCGTCAGCCTTGCGGTTTATCCCGGCCGCAATCTTGGCATCATCGGCGAATCCGGCTGCGGAAAATCGACGCTGGCGCGCGCCATTGCCGGCATTCTGCCCGCCGCGAGCGGTCATGTCATCTTCGAAGGAAAGCAACTGGATGCCGATGCGCGCAGACGCACCAGCGATCAGCTGCGCCGCATGCAGATCGTTTTCCAATATGCCGATACCGCGCTTAACCCGTCAAAACCCATCGAGGACATTCTCGGCCGGCCGCTGACCTTTTATCATGGCATGCGAGGCAAGGCCCGCGACGCCCGGATCGACGAACTGCTGGATATGGTGAAGCTGCCGCGTTCCGTCCGCCACCGCCACCCTTCCGGCCTGTCAGGCGGGCAGAAACAGCGCGTCAACTTCGCCCGCGCGCTGGCAGCCGAACCGTCGCTCATCATCTGCGATGAAATCACATCGGCACTGGATACGGTCGTTGCAGCCGCCATCATCGACCTGCTCGGTGAATTGCAACGCGAACTCAACCTCTCCTATATTTTCATCAGCCACGATCTTTCGGTGGTGGAAACCATCTGCGACGAAATCGTTGTGATGTATGGCGGGCAGAAGGTGGAGCATCTGGCGACCGAAGCGATCAAATCACCGACGCATCCCTATTCGAAGCTCCTGTTTTCCTCGGTGCCGAAGCTCGACCCGAAATGGCTCGACAATCTCCAGCAGGATGCGGAACTGGTGCGGGCGTTTTCCAAGAGGTGATAGGCCGGAAGCTGCCCGGATTACGACGTAAGCACGCCGCGACAAATTTCGACGTCATCCTCGCCCTTGAAGCGAGGATCCATCCATCTCGACGGACTATGGATCCTCGGGTCGAGCCCGAGGATGACGTCGAGATTGGGGAGGAGACGCACTTTTATTTCAAAGAGGAAACAGGCTCGTCAGTGGCATATGCGCTTTGATGATCGGTGATTTCAGCACCACGAAGCTGAAATATTTGTCTATGCCGACATCCATGTCCGTCAGGCGCTCCATGATCGACTGATATTCGATAATGCCGGACGTGACGAATTTCAACAGATAATCGTAACCGCCGGAAACGAGATGGCATTCCACCACCTGGTCGATCTTTTCAACGACGCCGAGAAAGCGGGCAAAATCGATCTGGCGGTGGTTCTTGAGCGTGATTTCAGTGAAGACCGTCAGGGTCTGGCCGAGCTTGTTGATGTTGATCTGCGCCGAATAGCCTTCGATATACCCTTCGGCCTGAAGCTTCTTGACCCGCATCAGACAGGGGCTTGGCGAGAGATTGACAAGCTCCGCCAGTTCCACATTGGTGATGCGCCCGTTCTTCTGGAGTTCGTAGAGGATCTTGATATCGATCCGGTCAAGTTTCATCACGTGAGGAACCCCTTTTTTGTTTTTTGAGCACACAGCATAAAATTCTGACGTGGCAATGGAAATCTTATCACATGCGCAAGCCCTGTCGACGCGGGGATATTTTTTTCATCCAGCATAAAGAGTTGCAGACGTGGCCCCGAACAGCAGGAGATTCCGGCAATCGGCCCAGTCTGGCAGCGTTTACCCGGCGACCAAGGTAAATTAGTAGGAAGATAAGGAGCCCCATATGCCTGCGCCGCTGCAACAGATCACGACCTCGCCGGAATTGCCGAAATCCGCGGACGCCGTCATTATCGGTGGCGGCATCGTCGGGGTTTTCGCCGCCTATTACCTCGCGCGGCGCGGCCTGAAAGTGACCCTCGTCGAAAAAGGTCTCGTTGGCGCGGAGCAATCCAGCCGTAACTGGGGCTGGTGCCGGCAGCAAAACCGCGATGCCCGCGAATTGCCGATCTCGACGCAGAGCCTGACGCTCTGGGACCAGTTTGCCGCAGAAAGCGGCGAGGATACAGGCTTCCGTCGCTGCGGATTGTTTTACCTGAGCGACAACGAGGCCGAACTTGCCGGCTGGGCGCGCTGGCGCGATTTTGCCATCACCGCGGGCGTAACAACCCATATGCTGAGTACGGATGAGGCAAGCGAACGCGGACGCGCCACAGGCAAACGCTGGAAGGGCGGCGTCTTTTCGCCAACGGACGGCACGGCCGATCCTTCGATGGCGGCACCCGCCGTTGCGCGCGCCATCATGAAACTGGGTGGCACGGTGCATCAGAATTGCGCGGCGCGTGGTCTGGAGACGGAAGGCGGCCGCGTCAGTGCCGTCATCACCGAAAAAGGCACCATCCGCACCAAAACCGCCATCATGTCCGGCGGTGCCTGGGCATCGTCTTTCTGCCGCCAGTTGGGCATTCGATTTCCACAAGCCTCCGTGCGTTCCTCCATCCTGTCGGTCACACCGGGTGCGGAAGACCTGCCGGATGCGTTGCATACCGCAGCCGTTTCGGCCACACGGCGTAAAAACGGCGGTTACACCCTTGCGATCAGCGGCCTTGGACGCATCGACCCAACCGCACAGCAAATGCGATTCGCGCGCGAATTCGTGCCGATGTTCCTCAAGCGCTGGCGCAGCCTGCGTCCGGGCGGGCTGGAGGGTATCCGTGGCGGCCATGAAACGTTGAAACATTGGCGGCTCGATGCGCCGACGCCGATGGAACGAGTTCGCATTCTCGATCCGAAACCGAATGCCGCCGCCATCCAGGAGACCCACAAAAGGGCACTCGAACTTCTGCCCGCCCTTCGCAAAACCCAGATTTCAGCCGCCTGGGCCGGTTTTATCGACAGCACGCCGGATGGTGTGCCCGCCATCGGTGAGACCAGCGAATTGCCCGGCTTCATCCTCGCCGCCGGCTTCAGCGGACACGGTTTCGGCATCGGCCCGGGCGCTGGCCATCTGATCGCCGATATCGTCACGGGTTCAAACCCGATTGTCGATCCTGCTCCCTATCACCCCAGCCGTTTCCTTGGTTCATCCTGGGGCAAGGTCGCGGACTTCTGAGTTTTTTGCGCTGCGCGACCGACGCGTAACACAATACCCGCAGGCATGACCTGCGGGTATTGCCGTCCACCGCGTTTTTTCGACCGGTCAGCTCTTTGGCAGGCCGGGTGGATTGGTTCGCGATTCCGGCAAGGCCTCTTCCGCAAGCTGCCAGCGTTCCAATATTTTCGCATAAGCGCCGCTCTTGATCAGATCGTTGGTGGCCAGCGTCAGGGCATCGGCCAGTCCCGAACCTTTGCGGGTAGTGATGGCGACATCGGAGCGCTCCGGCCAGCCGGCGGAGAGCGTTCCGACACGCTTGATGGTCTTGTCGCGAGCGGCGATGAAGACCAGCTGCGCATGCGGCTGGACGATCACATCCGCCCGCCCGGCAGAAAGCGCGACAAGCCGGGTGGCCTCGTCGTCATAATATTGCAGCTCAAGCGGCTTAAGTCCGGCGGCGACGTTCTCGTCGTTCCATTTCAGCAGAATGCGCTCCTGATTGGTGCCCGCACCGACGATGATCCTCAGGCCCGCCGCATCCTTCGGCTCCTTGATGGCGGTGATGCCGCTATCGGACTTCACGAAGAAACCATGCAGGCCCTGACGATAGGTAGAAAAGTCGAACTTCTCCTTGCGTTGTTCGGTCACCCCGACATTGGAGATGACAGCATCGTATTTGCCGGAAGCAAGCCCCAGCGGCCAGTCGGCCCAGGCAACAGCCACCAGTTCCAGCTCGAGGCCAAGACTGTCAGCCACCGCAAGCGCATAGTCCGGATCGGCCCCGACCACCGTCTTTGCGTCCGTCGCATAGGTCGCGAGCGGTGGTCCTCCGGGTGCAACCGCGACGGTGAATTTGCCCGGGGTAATGAATTTGAAATCTTTCGGAATGGCAGCAATCGCGGCGGGGTCTTTTTCAACCCTGATCCGACCAGGCTGGTCCGGCGACAGGTCGAAAACATCCGTTGCGAAAGCCGGTCCGAAACCGGCGATGGAGAGAAGAGCACCGAGCGCGGCTGTCGCTAGACGAGAGGTGAAAGTCATTCTGGTTTCCCGATAAAATGATTGCGGGACGGAGGTAGCGCGGACGGGAGGAGCCCGCGCTACCGGCTGAGTGATGTCCCACCTTCAACTCAGCGTGTTGGCAACTCCGCTTTTTTGGAAAATCGGCGGTTAGCTCTTGGGCAGGCCGGGCGGATTGGTGCGGGATTCGGTGATGGCCTCAGAGCCAAGGTTCCAGCGGGCAAGAACCTTGCCGTAATTGCCGTTCTTGATCTGGGCGTTCAGCGCCGCCGTGATGGCTTCGGCAATACCGGCGTCCTTTTTGGAGGCGACGGCGATTTCCGCCGCTTCCGGCCAGCCGCCGGAGAAGGTGCCAACGAGCCGGGTCTTCTTCTGGCTTGCCGCCTGGAAGGCCGATGTTGCGTTGGGGCCGAGATAGGCGTCCGCGCGGCCGGATTGCAGGGCAACGTCAAGCACGGCCTGATCGTCGTAATATTGCACCTCGGTGTCGGCCAAGCCCTTGGCCTTGTTGTCCTTGATCCATTTCAGCAGGATCTGTTCCTGATTGGTGGCAGCGCCGACAATGACCTTCAGCCCGGCAACGTCCTCGGGCTTGCTGACGGTCGTCACCTTGCTGTTATTGCCCACGTAAAAGCCGAGCAGGTCATTGCGGTAGCTGGAAAAATCGAACTTTTCCTTGCGCGCTTCCGTCACCGTGATGTTGGAAGTGACGGCATCGTATTTGCCGAATGTCAGACCCAGAGGCCAATCGGCCCATGCGATCGGAACGAGCTGAAGTTCAAGGCCGAGGCTGTCAGCAACCAGCTGGGCGATATCGGGCTCCACGCCAATCGGCGTTTTCGTGTCGCTCGCATAATCGACCAGTGGCAGGCGGAACGGTACGGTCGCGACCGTCAGCTTTCCGTCGGCGATGAACTTGTGGCTGGCCGGAAGAAGCTTGATCGCCTCTTCAACCTTATCGGCGCGCACCCGCCCCTTCTGTTCCGGAGAAAGATCGACCTCCTGCGCGTGTGCGGCCGGGATGAGCGCGGTGGTGGCGGAGAAAAGACCGCCGGCAAGCAATGATAATAGTTTCGATGAAAATGCCATGTGAGTGTTTCCCTTGTTTTTTGGTTAGAGAACTTTTGCGAGGAATTCGGCGGTGCGGGGGTGATCCGGGCTGCTGAACACCTTTTCCGGCGTACCCGTTTCGATGATGCGGCCCTGCTCCATGAAGACGACCCTGTCGGAAACTTCGCGGGCAAAACCGATTTCATGGGTAACGATGATGAGCGTGACACCGGAGCGGGAAAGCTCCTTGATGACGTCAAGCACCTCGTTGACGAGTTCAGGATCGAGCGCGGATGTCGGCTCGTCGAACAGCAGCACCTTCGGCCGCAACGCCAGCGCCCGGGCAATCGCCACGCGCTGTTGCTGTCCACCGGAAAGCTGACGTGGATAGGCGCCGGCTTTTTCGGCAAGTCCGACGCGGGCCAGAAGATCGCGCGCCTCAGCTTCGGCCTGCTCTTTCGAAATACCTCGAACGGCGATGGGCGCTTCGATGATGTTTTCAAGCGCAGTCAGATGCGGGAACAGGTTGAAGCTCTGGAACACCATGCCCACTTCGGCGCGGCGCTTGAGGATTTCCCGTTCCTTCAGCTCGTAAAGCGTGTCGCCCTTTTGACGATAACCGACCAGTTCACCGTCTATGGCGATGAAACCGTCATCGACGCGCTCCAGATGATTGATGGAGCGCAGCAATGTGGACTTGCCGGAGCCCGATTGGCCAAGAATGGTGGTGACGCTACCGGCCGGAATGGAAAGGCTGATATCATCCAGCACCTTCAGCGACCCGAAGGATTTCGAAACGCCGTGGATATTGACCGAACCGCCGCGATTTCCGAGCTGGAAGCTCGCGGCACGGGCAGGCGCCACACGCTCGGGCCTGGCAGCGGCGACCGTCACCGTTTCCACGGTTTCAGGCAAAGGCTTGCGTGGGAGGAAAGTACGATAGATCGTGGCAAACAGGGACGGCGGCGGGTTGCGCAGCGCACCGCGTGAAAAATGCCGCTCGATATGATGCTGCACGATCGAAAGCGCCGTCAGGATCACCAGATACCAGACGGTCGCGACCATCAGCAGCGGGATCACTTCCAGATTGCGGCGATAGATGATCTGGATCGTGTAGAACAGCTCCGGCAGGGCAAGGATGTAAACCTGCGAGGTGCCCTTGGCGAGGCCGATGATATCGTTGAAGGCGGTGGGCAGGATGGAGCGCATCGCCTGCGGCAGAACGATGCGGGACGCCTGCCGCCGCCGGGGAAGACCAAGTGCTGCGGCAGCTTCCAGCTGGCCCTGATCGACCGAAAGGATGCCGCCACGGACGATTTCGGATGCGAAAGCGGCCTGATTGAGCGTCAGCCCCAGAACGGCGGCCGCAAACGGCGTCATCAGCTGTGTGGTATTCCAGCTGATGAAATTGATGCCGGTATAGGGCACGCCGATCGTCACGGTCTCATAGAGATAACCGAGATTGTTGAGGATCAGCAGAAGCACGATCAGCGGGATCGACCGGAAAATCCAGATATAGGTCCACGATACGGCAACCAGCAGCGGCGAGCGGGAAACGCGGGCAAGTGCCAGCAGCGTTCCCAGTACAAAACCGAACAGCGCACCCAGCGCCGTCAGCAGCAGCGTCCGCCCGAGGCCGACCAGCACCGGTTCAGCAAAGAACCATTCCGCAAAAACATCCCAGCCCCAGCGCGGATTGCCGAAGACGGAATGCAGAACGGCCGCAATGATGAGGACGGAGAAGACCGTTCCCACCGTCCGCAAGGGATAACGGGCCGGCACGATGCGGAAATGGGCGTAACCACCCTTGATCGGTTCACCCTTCTGCTCGCTCACCGCAACATGCGGAAAATCAGAGGCTATCGTCATCGGAAAAAACCTTTCACGGGTGGGCCGGGGAAGATTGCGTCCGAGCCGCCGGTATCGGCGCGCCTTCCGCAACGGAGGCGGAGACGCTCTCGGCAAGCCATTTTTCGAAAGGCAGCGACCTGATCGTTTCAGGGTCGGCCGACGTGTCGAACAAGGCGCGATAACCGTTGGTGAGATAAAGGCCCACCGCTTCCGGCTGGCGGAAGCCCGTGGTCAGATAGACACGGGCGTAACCCTGCCGGATCGCCTGCTGCTCCAGCTCCTGAAGCACGATTTTGGCAAGCCCCTGCCGGCGGTGGGCCGAATGGGTCCAGACACGCTTGAACTCGGCGGTTTCCTCGTCGTAACGCATGAAGGCACCGCCGGCGATCGCCCTGCCGCCGCGCAGGAGCAACAGGAAATTGCCCGATGGCGGGCTGAACGCCTCCGGCGGATATTTGTTCATTTCCGCCCTGGCGCCTTCCGCATTGAAATATGTGCCGTAGCGGCTGTCATATTCGAACAGCAACTCCTCCAGCAGCGGGGTTGCGAGCGGATTCTTGACCGATGTGTAGAGAAAACTGTCGCTCATCTCATTGTCCTAAACTCGTTGCATCAGGAGAGGTATGCTTCGGCCAGGCGCACCCAGAAGCGTGCCGCAGGCGCAATGATCGCATCATTGAAATCGTAGTGAGGGCTATGCAGCGGCGCGCTGTCGCCATTGCCGACGAAGAGATAGGAGCCCGGTCGCTCCAGCAGCATGAAGGCGAAATCCTCGCTCGCCGTTCGTGGCTGAAAGCCTTCGGCCACTTGTTCGGCCGGGAAATGCCGCTTGGCGACATTGCGGGCAAAAGCCGTCTGCCTGACGTGATTGATGACGGGCGGGAAGCCACGGGAGTAAGTGACATCGGCAATTGCGCCGAAGCTTTCCGCCTGTGCTTTGGCAAGGGCGGGAAGCCGCTCCTCCAGCCTGTCGCGCACGGCGGGCGAAAAGGCCCGCGCGGTGATTTGCAGTTCGACACTCTCGGGAATGACGTTGGAGGCAGTTCCGCCATGGATCGACCCCACCGTCAGGACCGCCATGTCCCGCGGATCGACATTGCGCGAGACGATGCTCTGCAAGGCGGTGACGAAGCTTGCCGAGGCAAGAACCGGATCGACCGTTTCATGCGGTGCGGCCCCGTGCCCGCCCTTGCCGATGATCCGAACCTTCGCCTTGTCGACGGAGGCCATGGCAGGCCCCTCGACAAAGCCGAATTGTCCGGTTTCGACGCCCGGCCAGTTGTGCAGCCCGAACACGGCGTCGACGGGAAACCGCTCGAAAAGCCGGTCTTTTATCATCGCTCTCGCGCCTGCGCCGATTTCCTCGGCAGGCTGGAAAATCAGCGTCAGCGTACCGGAAAAGCGCGATGTTTCGGCAAGGTAACGGGCGGCGGCGAGCAGGATCGTCGTGTGGCCGTCATGACCGCAGGCATGCATGACACCCTGCGTCTGGCTGGCATAGGCAAGGCCTGTCTCCTCGGCGATGGGCAGGGCGTCGATATCGGCGCGAATGCCCAGACGTTTGTCACCGTGACCGCGTTTCAGGGTGGCGACGACGCCATGGCCGCCAACGCCCTCCGTCACCTCATATCCGAAAGACAGGAGATAACGGGCAATGAGCGCCGCCGTGCGTTTTTCCCCAAGCGAAAGCTCCGGATGCCGGTGAAGATCGTGCCGGATGGCGATGCTTTCCTCGATAAAGGCAAGGATTCCCCGTTCGGCGTCGTCCTGCGGACGCGCGCCGTCAATGCGGATATTCATGGTTCTGGTCTCCTGCACCGCGCTTCACCCGCACAGCACCTTGAAATTCTCTCCGGGCGGCAATGGTCCCCGCCGAACTCCGCTTTATGCGATCGCCTTGCTGGGACCGCTTTCGGCGCCGGAATAGATGCTCTCCTTGAACGGCAGACCGAGATGCTCACGCAACGTCGCGCCTTCCAGATGTGGCTCGAAATATCCGCGACGTTGCAGCACCGGAATGACGAGGCGGATGAAATCATCCAGCCCTTCGGCAATGACCGGGAAGCCCAGAATGAAACCATCGGCCGCATCGTGCTCCACCCAGCGGATGATCTCGTCCGCCACCTTGTCCGGGGTGCCGATGAAGCCTTCGCGCGGGGTTGCGGCTTCGAGCGCCGCCTCGCGCAGCGTCTGGTTCTTTTCCTTCGCACGACGCTTGATGCGGTCGGTCGTGGAACGGAAACTGTTCTTGCCGATCTCGCCGAGTTCGGGGAAGGGTTCATTCAGCGGATAGACGCTGAAGTCGTGGTGGTCGAAGAAGCGGCCGAGATAAGCGAGCGCATCCTCGATGGTGATGAGGTTGCGGATGATGTCGTATTTCGCTTCTGCTTCCTCCTGCGTTTCACCGACAATGGGTCCGATACCGGGGAAAATCTTCACGTCGGAAGCGGACCGGCCCTGCGCGACAGCGCTCTGCTTCACGCGCTTGAGGAATGTCTGGTTTTCCTCGAGCGAGGCGGAATTGGTGAAGACGGCATCGGCATGTTTGCCCGCAAGGCCGATACCGGCATTGGAAGAACCCGCCTGGAATACCACCGGTTGGCCCTGCGGCGAACGCTGGATGTTCAGCGGGCCTTCCACCTGGAAGAAACGCCCCTTGTGACCGAGCGTATGGAGTTTTTGCCTGTCGAAGAATTGCCCGGTCTCGCGGTTGCGCACGAAGGCATCGTCGTCCCAGCTGTCCCACAGCCCCTTGATCACCTCCAGATATTCATCGGCGATCTCGTAACGCAGCGCATGTTCGGGATGGTTGCGGCTGTAGTTTTTGGCCGTGCCTTCGAGTGGCGTCGTCACGGCATTCCAGCCAGCCCGGCCGCCACTCAGAAGATCGAGCGAAGCAAACTGCCGCGCGATCGTGAAGGGATCGCTGTAGGAGGTCGAAACCGTGCCGGCGAGACCGATCTTCGAGGTGACGGAAGCCAGCGCCGAAAGGATGGTCAAAGGCTCGAACCGGTTGAGGAAATGCGGGATGGACTTGTCGTTGATGTAAAGCCCGTCGGCAACGAAAGCGAAGGCGATGCCGGCTGCTTCCGCCTTCAGCGCGTTCTTCCTGAAGAAATCAAAGTTGACGCTGGCATCAACAGGGCTTTTCGGGTGCCGCCAGGCGTTCATGTGCCCGCCGGGGCCCTGGAGCATGATGCCGAAACGGATTGTCTTTTTCGTCATGTCATTCCCTCCTGAGGACAAGTTCACGCAGCCTTGGAAAGGCGGTGTGTGGCCAGCAATTCAATAGAGGCAAGTCGCTGATCGGCTCCGACATGCGGCGGCTCGACGATGAACTCCTCGATACCGTGCTCATCGGAAAGCGCGCGCAGCGCCTTGTGAATATCCTCCGGCCCGCCATGCAGGACGTTGGGCTTGCGCTCATCGATGCGATAATCGGTATCGCCGGACTGGCGGGCGAATTCTTCGGCCTGTTCGCGGCGACCAAGGTTGAATGCCCTGCCGTCGCTGAGGAACACCCGGTAGATGCGCTGCCCCTCAACCTGTCTTGCCGCATGGTCCGGATCGCTGGCGGCAAAGACCGAGAGGGCAAGGATCGGTGCCCTGCCACCGCTCTCCTCGCGGAAAGCCGAGAGGCTGCTGCGGAGAACCTCCGGATCACCATTGAGATGACCGGCAAAGACAAAATTCCATCCTCTGGACGCTGCAAGCCTTGCGCTTTCGGGGCTGGCGCCGAGCAGAAATCTGTCCACCGCAACCGGCGGCACCGGCGTTGCCTGCAGCCCGGCCTGCGCATGCCCCTGCGGCGCGGCACCGGAGAGAAACGTGGTAAGTTCACCAAAAGCCGTTTCGAAATCCGGCTTGCGGGCGGGATCAAAGGCCTGCTGCAAGGCAGAGGTCGCAAGCGGCAGCCCGCCCGGTGTCTTGCCGACGCCCAGATCGACCCGGCCGGGGGAAAGTGACGACAGCACGTTGAAAACCTCGGCAACCTTGTAGGGGCTGTAGTGCTGCAACATCACGCCTCCCGAGCCGACACGGATACGCGAGGTCTTCGCCAGAATCCAGGCGACCAGCGCCTCAGGTGCGGAACCCGCAAGCTCCGGCGAATTGTGATGTTCGGCGACCCAGAAACGGCGATAACCCAGTTCTTCGGCGCGTTTGGCGAGATTGATCGTGTCGCGGAACGCGCTTGCCGCGTTCTCACCCGTCGGAACCGGGCTCTTGTCCAGCAAACTGAGAGTATACATCATCACCTCGCACGTCTTTTGATGCATACTTTGTCTACTGATTTTATATGCTAATAAAGGACGTTCGTTCCACGTTGCGTCGGGATCAGAGAAAATATTGTTTTCCCCGATGGTTTCAGCAGGCGTCCTTGGCAAAGCAATCCGCAACCCTGGTGAGACGCGGGTAGAAAGGCCGATACAGAGGCGCGTCAGGCCCGGTGCCGGGACGAAATGGGCTTGCGCCGGAATTCGGTAAAAACTACTTAGTAAGTTGAGAACAACATGATCCGGCATTCCAGACTATGCCGGCTCTCTTTTCGGATCATGCGATGCTGACCAAAAAAGGCAAATACGGGTTAAAGGCTCTTGTCGATCTGGCGCGGTTGCCCCAGGGCGAGACCGCTTTCGTGACCGAGATTGCGACCCGTAACAATATTCCGAAAAAATTTCTGGATACGATCCTTCTCGAGCTTCGCAACAGCGGCATCCTGCGCTCCAAGAAGGGACCGAATGGCGGTTATTCGCTGTCGAAAATGCCATCGGAAATCATGATCGGCCAGGTCATCCGCACGCTGGACGGGCCTTTGGCCCCCATTCGCTGTGCCAGCCGCACCGCTTTTGAAGCCTGCGACGACTGTGATGATCCCGAGACCTGTCAGGTCAGGGTTTCGATGACGGACGTGCGGGACGCCATCGCAACAATCCTGGACAATATGACGCTCGCACAGTTCGTCGCAAAAGACGGTCAGGACACGCGTTCGATTCCCGCGGGCAAATAAGCGTCGCTTACTGCCGGCGCAGCTCGTCGCCGAGAGAGGCGATCAGCCCGGGCTCGCTTACGCCGTCAATAAGGCCGAGGCGCGCCATCAGGATTTCCAGCGTGATGGCATTGTTCCGGACGGAGCGAAAGGTGACGTTTTCCGCTCCCACCTGCGCCGCATCGATATTGGCCGCAAGCCGGGAGATTTGCGCTTTCAGCAGTTCAATGGCGAGAAACACTTCGCCGATGACGGGCCGAGTACCGCCGTCGTCGGCCAATCGGTCAATCAGCAGCGCTGATAGCTCACGCTGTTTTTCGCCCAGGGCCACGGCGGCCTTCAGGAGCGTGGAAACGGAGGCGGCAAGATTTCCGGCCCCTTGGGCAAGGAATGCTACCTGATCGGCGCGCAACAGGCCGTCCCATGACGTATTGGGACGATTGCGCAGGACAACGAGCAGTGCCTGCCCGGCCGTGTTAACGGCCGGAACGACGATCCAGTCCGCATCGGCGGTGACCGATCGCGCGGCATCATCGGGAAGCCGCAAGGCATAGTCATCGCCAGTCACCAGAAACGCCCGATCCACCCCGCCATCAGACGATGCAAGCGCAAAGGTCTCGCCAAGATCGAGGCGGGCGAATAGCGCCTTGCGCTGCTCTTCGCTTCCCGCATTCCGGATGAATTCAAGTGCGGTGAAATGTTCGACGAGATCATGCGCAGCCGCCGCATCGGCTGCGGAAATGATCGAAAGCGCCTGCGAGAGAATGTCGTTGGTTATATCCGCCCCGCCCAGTTCATTCGGAACGGAGAGGGCGAGAAGGCCGGAGCGGGCTATCCGCGCATGGATTTGGCCCGGCGTTTCCACGGCGCATTTTTCAGCGATCGTACGGGCGACGGTCAGCACATCGCCATCCGCGCCAAGACGCGGAGACACGAAACGAATTCTTTCGCCGAGTGGCGTGACGGATCCCATGCTCAACTCCCTCAAAAAGAATGACCGAGTGAAAGCGCCGGAAAGGCCGGCGCTCAGTCCAGCGAATGATAACGGCCGTTTTGGTAGACCAGCGAATGGCCCGAACCGAGGCGGATCGCCTCGACCTTGCCGATGACGATGACGTGGCTGTGCCGCTCGATAGCCTCTTCGATGGTGCAATCGATCGCGGCAACGGCATCCTCAAGAATGGGCGCGCCGCTCGCCAGCCGGGTCCATTCCGCGCCGCGATAACGCTCTTCGCCTTTCAGGCCGCCAATGCCGGCAAACTGGTTGGCGACGAACTGATGGTTCTGGCCGATAATGTTCACCGCAAGATGACCGAAACGCTCCACCACGGGCCATGTGGATGAGGAGCGGTTGAGCGCGACCAGGATTCTCGGCGGATCGACCGACAGAGCGGTGGCGGATGTCACCGTAGCGCCCGTGCGCGCATCACCCTCGCCTGCCGTGATGACGCTGACGCCACCGCCCAGCGTTCTGAGTGCGGCCTTCAGGCTGTCGGCATCCGGCGCCCTGCCGGAGACGGGATCGCGGAGATTGATGAATTGTTGGTCCTTTGCCGCGTATTGCAATGTCATCGGAGGCTCCTGAAAACAGCTGAATTGTTCAATAGCTAGCAGCGTCGGCGGGGTGTGAAATAGGCATCGTTTTCCATAATCATAATATTCTATAGAAATAATGTTTTATGTGCCTTTCCCTCTGCCATGGGAGACGACGCCGCGTGAATGCCTTCCCAAACTGACAAGGGGAGACGGCACAACCGCCTCCCGATGATGGATCAGGATCCGGACACCAGCTTGACGTTTCCGCCGTGGCCGCCGCCACCGAAAACCTGTTTCGCACCGAAGGAGGAACGGATCTGATTGCGCGGGCCTTCAAGCCCGATTTCGGGAAACAGCAATTCGGATAACCGATAGGCTTCTTCCAGATGCGGATAACCCGATGCGATGACGGTATCGATGCCCAGCGCCTGATATTCCCGGAGCCGCGCGGCAACTGTCTTCGGCGAACCGACCAGCGCCGTGCCCGCACCTGAGCGGACAAGACCGATGCCCGCCCACAAATTGGGAGAGACTTCCAACCCGTCACGCCGGCCATTGTGCAGCGCCTGCATTCTGGCCTGCCCAACGGAATCGGATGCCTTGGAGAAGGCCTCCTGCGCCGAAGCGATGGTTTCGTCGGACAGCTTTGAAATGAGCCTGTCTGCATCGGCCCAGGCTTCCTCGTCGGTTTCACGCACGATGAAATGCAGGCGAATGCCGAATGTCACCTCCCGCCCCTTTTTCGCGGCGGCGGCGCGAACCTTGGTGATTTTTTCCGCCACCTGTGCGGGCGGCTCACCCCAGGTCAGATATTTGTCGGTAATACCGGCCGAGAATTCGATACCGGCATCGGAAGAACCGCCGAAATAAAGCGGCGGGCGCGGTTCCTGCACCGGCGGCAGGCCGAGCCTGGCACCCTGCGCCTTGATATATTTGCCGTCGAGATCTCCCTTGCCGGTTTCGATCAGCGAATTGAACACCTGGAAGAACTCGTCCGCGTGATCGTAACGCTCGTCATGCGGCAGGAAAATGCCGTCGCCGGCCAGTTCCTGCGCGCTACCGCCCACCACAATGTTGAGAAGCAGCCGGCCGTTGGAAACGCGGTCGAGCGTAGAGGCCAGCCGCGCGTAATAGGCTGGCGAGGCGACGCCTGGACGGATGGCGACGAGGAATTTCAGTTTTTCGGTATAGGCGGCAAGATTGGCCGCGAGGATGAAGGATTCTTCGCAGGCGACACCGGTAGGAATGAGCACGCCGGAATAACCGAGCCGATCCGCAGCCTGTGCTATTTCCCGGAAATATCCGGGATCGGCCGGACGCGAAAGATCGTCGGAGCCAAGATAGCTGCCATCGCCTGAGGTGGGTATGAACCACAGAAAATCGAGTGGTTTGTCAGCTGCGCTCATCGACAGGTCCTTTGCAATCCGCCCATCGGGCAATGCGGCTTGATGATAAAAGGGTAGCCAATTCCCCGATGCCTTTAAGAAATTTTGTTCCAATTTCCGTGCCGGGAGGAGAGTTTATCTCCACGGAAAGACCCGGAAGCGACGAAGAGGCGAACAATCTTCCCGCGCGTCACAGGACAGGATAGAGGCCGAGCATCGCGAAATTCATTTCGCAGATCTCTTCCCGTTCAAGTTCAAGATCGCTTTTGTCCTGCCTGAAGCGCCCGGAATGATCCAGCGGATGAAGGTTGCCCTGTTCATCCTCGCGCGAACGTCGCCGCGTCAAACCGAACAGACTGAAAGTAAACGCATGAAATCCCTGCGGCATGTGCGCCTCCTTTGGTCAACTTGCTCTATCCTCCGGCCAGCGCCCGAAATGGTCAATATTTTCCATAAAATTACTATTCTATAATTGGCGGACCATCGGCAATTGTGAACTAAGGCTGCCGCAGCGGGAAAAATTCCGTTCCGAACCGCCAAAAAGGGGATGATGGCGTACGTGCGGGCAAACTGGCCGAGAATTTCGACGGCTGACCTTCACGGCCATGTAAAACGGCGTTTGAAAAGGAGCCCCGCAAAGGCGCCGAAACCGCAAAAAACCAGGAACACCCATCCCGACAGCGCACCCGCATGAATGCCCGACAGCAGCACGCCGATGGTGCAGCCCAGCGCTGTCATCCCTCCCCAGCCCATCAGCACGCCACCGGCAAAACGTGTCGCAAGACCGCCGGCGGAAGGCCAGGACGGCTGAAATTTTCCGGCAGAAAGAGCGGATGCAAAGCTCGCAACAATCAATCCGCCAACGAAGACGCCATTTGGCGACAGGATCGTCGTTTTAATGGCGCTGATGCATCCCCGGACCGTATCAAGGCCCGCAAGCGTCTCAGGTACCCAACCTGCCGAAGCCCCGGCTGTTCTGACGATGCTGCCGAGTTCGGCCGTTACCCCGAGAGGTGCCACGCGGAAATAGGAAAAGGCGCTGACGGCCGCCACAAGCACCCCCGTGACGACCGGAGGCCAGCGTTCGACGAAAATGCTGCGAAATGCCTGATGCAGCCGACTTGCCGGGATCGCAGCCGAAAGACCGGGCGCTGCCTTATCGAAAAAGAGCACAACGATAATAAGGATGGCCAATAGAGCGCAGGCAATCAACACCGCCGAGCCATATCCCAGATGGTGTGGTAACCAGACGGGAAGATCGTCGAAAACGGTAAGCGTGTAGAGAAAATTCCAGCTGAGAAATGCCAGCAGAAAACCGAAGCCAGCACCGACTATGGCAAGCACCGACCCAAAAGCCCCTTCGCCCAGCCGGTAGAAATGTCCGGACAGGCAGGAACCGGACAGGGCCGCACCCACGCCGAAGACAGTCGACGCAACCGCCAGAATCCAGCCGACCGGGCCAATATGTGCATTTGGCGGCAGGCGACCGGGCTGCGGAACCGGCATCCAGGCCATGGTGA
The DNA here is from genome assembly GCF_018873185.1 of Rhizobium sp. X9. Lineage (NCBI taxonomy): Bacteria > Pseudomonadati > Pseudomonadota > Alphaproteobacteria > Hyphomicrobiales > Rhizobiaceae > Rhizobium > Rhizobium sp. X9. The sequence continues at coordinate 606,591 of NZ_CP071312.1, forward strand.
CGATCTGGTAAAACACCACGCCAGCCAGAAGCGCGACAAGGATTGAAACAACACCATCCGAGCGCCTGTTGTCGATGAAATCGCGAAAATTGCAGAGAAAGCAGAAGCGCCCACGCTGCATCACGATGCCGAAAGCAGCACCGGCCAGCAGCGAGAACGCAAGCTGCCTGCCATTTTCAAGCGCCCCGAGCGGATAGGTCGCGGCAGCCAGCGCAGATAAAATGGCGAGTGCCGCGAAACGGAGAGTAATCGAATGCATGAAATACCGGGATCTCGGAAGAACAAATGCCGGCGCGCCATGTCGGCGCACCGGCCTGAGGAATAAAGACGCCTGCGGCTTATTTTCCGGTCCAGACCGTGCCGGTCGGGTTGCTGATCGGAACACCAACCGCATTTCCGTATTCGGTCCATGACCCGTCATAGTTACGGACGTCGTAGCCAAGTATTTTCTTCAGCGCGAACCATGTGTGGCTGGAGCGCTCGCCGATGCGGCAATAGGTGATGACGGGCGTCGAGCCGTCGATGCCCTTTTCGGCATAGATGGTCTTGATCTCGTCTGCCGATTTGAAGGTTCCGTCCTTGTTGACGATGGTGCCCCATGGAACGTTGACGGCGCCGGGAATATGGCCGGCCCGGACGGACAATTCCTTGACGCCATCAGGCGCAAAAATCTTGCCCGAATATTCATCCGCAGAGCGGATATCCACCAGCTTGATGTTGTGCTTACCCTCGGCCACCGCGACAACATCCACGAACCTCGCCCGGACCGACGTGTCGGGCTCACCGAGCTTCAGTTTCGTCTCGACCGTTGCCGGCGCGGATGTGTCTAAAGGCAGGCCCTGCGCCTCCCACAGCTTGCGGCCTCCATCAAGAAGCTTCACCCGGTCGCCAAGGCCGTAGGTTTCGAAAATCCAGGCTCCCCAGGCGGCAAACCAGTTATTATTGTCGCCATACAAAACGATCGTAGTATCGTCGCCCACACCGGCCTTCTGCAAAAGGGACTGGAAATTCTCGGGGGCCGCAATGTCGCGCTTTTCCTTGTCCACGAGATCCGTGTGCCAGTTGAGGTTCACCGCGCCAGGAATATGCCCGCGCTCATAGACGCCGGTATCGACGCTTACCTCAAAGACCCGCACTTTCGGATTGTCGAGATTTTCCTTCAGCCAGTCGGCCGTAACCAGCGCTTCAGACGCCCCGGCTGCGGCCAACGACACCGTCGACAACAACAATCCGCCGAGAGCCGACGTTACAAGCTTGATCCTGGACATTTCCTTACCCCTTCCTGATTTGATGACCGATAAAAGGTGACAACAAAACCTGATGGAGCGAAGAAACGCTTTTTCATATTTTCTGTAGAAAATAAATACAGTCACTCAAAAACAATCAAAAGGTGAGATTCAAAATTTTTTATGGAAATTTTGGATTAAAAACTCCCAAAGGTTGTAGTCCGGAGCAAATTGGACCGACGCCTGAAGCGCATGCATGGCGAATGGAAAAACTATAGAGCCCCGGCATCTCCCTGCAGCAGCGCACCGTGCAGGGCAAGCAGTCCGCGCTTCCTCGATCTTGTCCCCGTGATGTCGGACGCCGTTTTCAGGCGTTCGAAAAGAGCATAGCCCTCAGGCCACCGGCCGAAACCGGCAGCAATATTGATGTGCCCAACGGCGCCGAGGTTGACGAGATCGCTTCCCCAGTCGGCAGCGGTGCTGGCCAGCTCATCCGGGCTCATATAGGGGTCGTTCATGCTGCCCACGACAAGGCTCGGAAAGGCGAGCGGCGCTTGAGGAAATGCGCCGAAGCGGACGATGCAGGGATGCATTGCCTCCACCCGGTCGAGATGGGCGGGCGCCACCAGAAGCGCACCCTTGATCCTGCTGGCTATGGGTCGCGACGCCATGTTCGCGACCAGCAGGCAACCGAGACTGTGGGCGACAATATAGGCGCTTTCGGTTGTGGCGAGCGCCGCTTCGAGGCGACCTAGCCAGTCTGCAAGAACAGGGCACTCCCAATTCTCCTGCTCGACCAGCCGCGCCTCAGGATTATCCAGCAGCCAATGTCTCTGCCAATGTCCCTCGTCCGAACCATTGAGACCGGGGACAATCAAGGTGGTACACATGCCTACTCCGTTGTTTGCGGGCGGTGTGCGCCAAGAATGGTGAATTTCAAGATTGTAGTCGACTATTGCCTTGCTCAGCTTTTCCGAACTCAGGAAAAATCAATCCAGACAATTCCGATCACGCGAAAAATACGTTCTCCATAACAGCTTTAGTGCCGCACCAGAGGAATCATTACCTAAAATATTTTCCATAGAAAATATGTTCTAATTGAATGAGCCGCGCGGAAAGCTTTTCCTCTGCCGCTTTCCAAAAGAAACGCTGCTGCTTGGCCGGACCGCCGCCGGTTTGCCATTCTCGCACTATCGGAGACCTCAATCTCCCGAACCCTGAAATGGCAAATGCCGAGCCTCGGCAGGGCCATTCCACCGCGACATAAAACGAAAATTCAGGCGGATAATGTGAGCAGCACGAGCGAATTTCTCTGGTACATCCCCAATGACGTCAAACCCGGCCATCGGGGCGACGCCGTCAGCGAAAACCACAACAGCCTCGATACTTTAACTACCCATGCCAGGGCGCTGGAAAACCATGGCTGGAAGGGCGCGTTGATCGGCACCGGCTGGGGGCGTCCGGATACCTTTACGGTTGCGGCGTCGCTTGCGGCGCGTACCACCACATTCGAGCCGCTGATCGCCATCCGCCCCGGCTACTGGAAGCCGGCCAATCTCGCATCGGCCGCTGCCACGCTCGATCAGCTTTCCGGCGGCCGGGTACGAATCAATGTCGTTTCCGGCCGGGACGAGCTTGCGGCCTATGGCGACGAAGAAGGCGATCAGGCGCAGCGTTATGCGCGCACGAAGGAGTTCATGCGGCTGGTGCGACGGCTCTGGACCGAGGAAAACGTCACTTTCGATGGCGACCATTTCCGGGTCAGGAACTCCACCGTCTCGCCGCGAATCGCTGAACGCGCCGGCCGGCCACATCCCAAGCTTTATTTCGGCGGCGCGTCCGAGGCCGCCGAGCAGGTCGCGGCAACCGAGGCCGATGTGCAGCTCTTCTGGGGCGAACCGCTTGCCGGCGTGCGCGAACGGATCGAACGGCTGAAGCACTTCAGTGAAACGCTCGGCCGCGACCTGCCGCCGCTGCAATTCGGCCTGCGGATCACCACACTGGTGCGTGAAACGACCGCCGAGGCGTGGCGCGATGCGGAGGCGAAGGTGGCCGAGATGGCTGCAAGCAATGGCGTACGCTGGAATGACCATCTTCAGGGCGTGGCAGTCGGCCAGCGCCGCCTGCTGGATCTGCACAGGCAGAGCGACGTGCTGGACGATAATCTCTACACCGCACCCGGCAAATTCGGTGGCGGCGGTGCCGCAACGACATGGCTCGTCGGTTCGGCGGAAGATGTCGCCGCATCGCTGCGCAAATACCGCGCGCTTGGCATCACCCATTTCGTTCTTTCCGACACGCCATATCTTCAGGAGATTGAACGCCAGGGCGACAGGCTTTTACCGCTACTCCGGGACTGATGCGGGCGAGGACAAAATGGGCGGCCTGTCGAACAAAGCCGCCCATGTCTTCTGGGATCAGCCGCCGACAGCCTTGATGCTCTGACGGCCGAGGATGGTTCGGATCATATGGCTCTGCGGCGCATGCGCCCTTGCCGTTATGGCGTCGCGATGATGGCGCTCAAGATTGTAATCCCGGCGAAGGCCGCGATTGCCGCCAAGCTCCAGCGCCAGATCCGTCACCGCCACCGCATTGTCGATCACCACATGACGGACAGCGAGCGCATCCGTTCCCACCCTTTCTCCCGCATCGATATCGCGGGCGACAGAGAGAAGCAGACGCCGGTTCGCCGCAAGCAGAACCTCGATCTGACCGAGACCTTCCTGAATGCGCGGAATGGAGGATAGCGGCGCACCCAGGCTTGCCGGAACATGGCCCGTGAGATGGCGCAACAGGGCGTCACGCGCCGAAAGCGCGACACCGTGATAGACGGAAGCCAAAAGCACGAAGAAATTATAACCATCCGCTTCATCGCGTCGCAGCGGCTCGTCCGCCGGTTGTTCGGCAACGATATCGGCAAGCGGCACCTTCACCTCTTCAAGCAGCAGATCGTCGCTGGCGGTCGCATACATGCCGGTCGCTTCCCACGCCTTTTCCGAGCGGATACCCGGCGCATCGAGCGGGACCAGAAGCTGGATCAGGCGCGGCGTCTCTTCCGTCGTGGCGGCAAGCACGATCGCCCATTTCAGCCCCGGCAGGCCGGTAACGAAGCTCTTGCGGCCATTGACCACCCAGACATCGCCCTCTATCCGCGCCGTCGTTTCTGGCAGGCCGCCATGGGCAGGCGAGCCGATGCCCGGCTCCGCCTGCGCATTGTTCAGGAGCGCCGGCTCCCTGTTATTGGCGGCCAGCACTTTTGCCGCAAGCACTGCTGGCCACTTGCCGCGCCGGATGGCGGCGTGGACGCTGTAATGCATGGCAAGGATGAGGGCGGTGGATGGATCGCCCTTGGCAATGGCGGCAATCACGGCATGCGCGGTTTCCATGCCCTCCCCCCAGCCGCCATCCTTTTCAGCCGTCACCAGTCCGAGCAGTCCCGACTTGAAAAGCGCCTCGAAATTGCCGGCGGCGAATTCGCCGCTTTTGTCATGGTTCGCCGCAGTCAGGCTGAAAACTTCGGCGAGCGCGGTTGCGATGGCGACGGGGTTTGAGGCCTGCTCCGGGCTCGGAACGGCGGATAAAGCGCCGCTCATGCCACCGCCCTTTCACTGGCCTTGACGAAACGGTCATCGATCCACGCAGCGAGATCGAAGTCGTTTTCAAGGAAGCCCCATTGATGCAGGAAATCCTTGTAATGGCCGACAGCGGCAACGAGGTCCGCATCGAGGCCGAGGCCAAGATGGCGATGAACATCCGGGCCATTGGCGGCCAGAACCTGCTCTTCGGTCGCACCCGCCTCGCGCGCGATGAAACGGCGGGTCTCTTCCGGATGCTGCTCCGCCCAGAGCGAGGCTTTGGCAATGGCGGCAACCAGCCGCTCCACCAGGTCGGGGCGCTCATCGGCAAGCCGTCCGTCAACCGTCAGCACCCGGGGCGAACCGGAATTGATGCGTATCTTCGGGTCAGGGTGAAACCCGAATTCTGCCACCTGCACGGCGCCGATCAGGTTCGCGGCGGCGATGCCGGCGGTTCCCTTGACGAAAATCGCATCGACCTCACCGCGCAACAGCGCAATAATCTCCTCCCCGAAGGATTGTCGCCGCTTCAGGCCGAAAAGGGATGGTCCTTCCTGTGTCGCCAGTACGGAATCCTTGATGACGATATCCTTCAGCTCGATATCCTCGATTTTCAGCCCCTCCAGAGAGAGCGCCGAGGTAATGCCCTTCAGCGCCGTTGCGCGCATGAAATCGACAATGCCGTCCGGCCTGCGCGGCACACCGAAACGGCGACCGACGAGATCGGCAAGCGAGCGGATGCCGGTTTCCGGCAGGGTGATGATCGCCTGAAACTCATCCGTCCACGTCACCCCGATGAGCCGCGTATTGCGCCCTTCCGAGCGGGCGCGGATGGGCGGCACATTGCCGCCGTGACGGAAGGACCATTCCAGCGTGTGGTTGAAATGGCTCTGCCGGACGGAACGGTCAGGCGAATCGATGATGGATTTCAGCGATATGCCGACCTCCGCGAAGGTCTGCCCGAGATACCCGAGCTGCGCCGCCAGCCCCACGGGCGTGGGCACCGGGCAGCGTGTGTACCAGATTTCAGAAAGTGTCGTGCTCATGGCTTTGGCCTCGATGAAAACGATGGCACCAGAAAGCGATGCTGCGGTGCCTTTCGACGGAAGGGAGAAGTCCCGGCCCGCCGCAAAGGCGGACCGGGTTCGGCAAAAAGATCAGGATGCGGCGATATGCGCGAAGGCGAGGCTTCCCGCCACACCTTCCGCACCGATGGTGTGGTCGGCAATGCGCTTGTTGAAGATGGTAATCTCGGGTGCTGCGACGATGTCGATGGCCGGCACGTCTTCGACGAGAATCTGCTGTATTTCCTTCCATTGCGCGACGCGCTTGTCCGGATCGATCTCGACAGCGGCAGCTTCCAGCAGCGCATCCACCTTCGGATTGCTGTAGGCGGCGCCATTGGAGAAAGGCACACCCTTCTTGAAGTTCTTGGACCAGTAGAGCCGCTGGACGCCGACGGTCGGGTCGAAGAGATTGCTCATGCCCTCATAGGCAAAATCGAAATCCCGATCCGTGTAGATGCGCTTCGTGTAGGTGGCGAAATCCTGGGTGCGTACCGTCACATCCACGCCGACCTTTGCCAGCGCCTGGCGAATATAATCCGCGCCGCGTGGATAGGCCTCGGTGCTCGGCACATAGTCCAGGTTGAGCTTGAAGCGGATGCCATCAGCCCCGCGCTTGTATCCCGCCTCGTCCAGCAGCGCTTCGGCCGCCTTCAGATCGATCGGATAGGTCTTCAGATCCTCGACAAACCATTTCGTCAGCTTCGGATTGATCGGCCCGGTGATCGTCGCGCCATAGCCGTAATTGACCGTGTTGAAGATGACGTTGCGGTCGATCACATGCGCGAAGGCACGGCGGACGCGGACGTCCTTGAACACATCCTTTTCGAGATTGAACTCAACGCGGCTGACGGAATTCGAATATTGATAGCCGTTCGTCTCGAAGCCGAGGCTCGGCAGCTCCTTCAGGCGGTCGAGATCGCTATAGGCGACCGGGGTGCTCGGAGCGAGATCGATCTCACCTGTTTCGATTGCGATGGCACGGGCCGACGCGTCAGGAATGAAGCGGACAATAAGCTTGTCGAGATAAGGACGCGGCGCATCCCAATAATCGGCATTGCGCTCAAAAACGATATGGCTGCCGCGCACCCATTCCTTGAACTTGAATGGGCCGGTGCCGACAGGCGCGAGGTTGATGGGGTTTTCGGTGACTTTGGTGCCTTCATAAAGATGCTTGGGCACGATAGGCGTTTCGGCGGCGGCGAGCGCCGTTATCAGATACGGCGCAGGCTTGGAAAGAACCAGCACCGCCGTCAGATCATCCGGGGTCTCGACACTGGTAAGGTTCAGGAAGGTATTGCGCCCGCGCGGATGCACTTCCTTGATGGTGTTGATGGAGAACGCCACATCGGCGGATGTGAAAGGCTTGCCGTCATGCCATTTTACACCGGGCCTCAAATTGAAGGTGTAACGCAGGCCATCCGCGCTCACATTCCATGATTTGGCCAGTAGCGGCTTAGGATTGAGGTCGAAATCATAGGTCAGCAGCCCTTCCGTGACCTTGGGCGATATGTAGACGGAATTATAGGCCGTGTGCGCGATCGTCGTCAGCACCGGCGGCTCCGATGAGATGAGCAGGGTGGCCGTGCCACCGCGTGCCGGCTCTGCCGCGTTGAGCTTCAGCCCCGGCAATGACACCACGCCAAGCGCTACAGACGCCAGCAGAAATCCGCGCCGCGTCGTCTGGTTGAAAACAGTCATGCGATACCTCTCCTTAATTGAACCGGCGAAAAACCGGCAAAACTGAACGGCCGCGCTTGGGAAGAAGTTTGTTCCGCAGACAAGAGTGAGATTGGCATGAAGCACCAACCATTCTCATAAATAGGAATTATCTTTTCTTTATGGCGCATTTTTCCGTAAATTTCAGAAAATAATTCCATTACTCTTTGACAAATTCCATAAAATTAGTCAACTAATACCCACGCCTTCAGGGGCTGATTTCATGTTTTCCACGCTTACGGACTGGAGCCGATGTCGAATTCGAAACGGATTTTATCGCAGGCAAGGCGGGTCGCCATTCAGGCCATTCCGACGGTTCTCGGTATCGTCATCCTGAACTTCTTCCTGCTGCAGCTGGCGCCCGGCGATGCCGCCGATGTGCTGGCGGCGGAAGCGGGTTCAGCGACCGTCGAGACCATGGCCGAAATCCGCAACCGCTTTGGGCTGGATCTGCCCGTCGTGCATCAGCTGATGAACTATCTCGGCAATCTCGCCCAGTTCAGCCTCGGTTTTTCACCGCGCTACGGCATGCCGGTCGCCGATCTCATCGGCCAGCGGTTGCCCGGCACGCTCGCCCTGATGGGAGCCGCACTTGGCATTGCGATTTTCGTCGGCGTGTTCCTCGGCTCCATGATGGCGCTCTTTTCCGGAAAGCTGCCGGACCGGATCATTTCGATAGGTTCCCTGATCTTTTATTCCGTACCGGGCTTCTGGATCGGCCTGATGCTTATCCTGACCTTCTCGGTCAAGCTCGGCTGGCTTCCGTCTGGCGGCGACAGCACCATCGGCAGCAGCCTCACCGGCCTTGACGCCCTTCTGGACAGGCTGCGCTACATCGTTCTCCCCGCCCTTTCGCTGGCGCTTTATTTTCTGGCGATTTATGCCCGCCTTACCCGCGCGGCGATGCTGGAAGTCAAATCCCAGGACTACGTGCGCACGGCACGGGCAAAAGGCGTATCACCGCTCCGCCTGACCACACGCCATATTCTGCGCAATGCGCTCATCCCGATCACCACCATGGCCGGCATGCATATTGGCGGCCTGCTCGGCGGCGCGGTCGTGGTTGAGACCGTCTTCAGCTGGCCAGGCCTTGGCCGTCTTGCTTTCGAGGCCGTCATGGCCCGCGATTTCAGCGTGCTGCTCGGCATTCTGCTTCTCTCTTCCCTCGTCGTCATCATCGTCAATGCGGCCGTGGACCTGTTGCAGGCATGGCTTGATCCCCGCATCGGAGAAAGCCGATGAATTCCTCCCATACATCAGCAGTTCTCGACCCGGCCGAACTCAGCGCTGAAGAGAGAAATCCCAAACCGAAAAAACCGGAAGAAAAGGTCTGGCCCTATATTCATGCGCCGGACGCGCTTTCAGCCCGCTCCGTCTCCGTGCCGCGGCGCGGCCTGCGGCGGGAACTGAAGATTTTTCTCACCAATCCCAACGCCATCGTCGGGCTTTTGTTTCTCGCCACCGTCATCGTCACCGCGCTTCTGGCTCCGCTGATCTATCCCGGTGATCCCTTGGAAATGGTGGCTCGTCCCTTCCTGTGGCCGGGGCAGAATGCCGCCTACCCGCTCGGCACCGATTCCATGGGCCGGGATGTTCTGGCCGGCATCGTGCACGGTGCGCGCATCTCGCTCACCGTGGGTGTCGTCGCCACTCTGATCGGGCTGACGATCGGCATTACAATCGGCGCTTTCGCCGGCTATTTCGGCGGCGTCATCGACGATATTCTGGTGAAGATCATCGAAATCTTCCAGACATTGCCGAACTTCGTGCTGCTGGTGGTGCTCGTCGCCATCGCCCAGCCTTCGGTCACCACGGTAACCTCGGCGATCGGCATCATCACCTGGCCGCTCGTTGCACGCCTGACCCGCGCCGAATTCCGCGCCATCCGCGAGAAGGACTATGTGCTGGCCGCCCGCAGCCTTGGTTACGGCCATGCGCGCATCGTATTCCAGGAAATCCTGCCCAACGCCCTGCCGCCGATTATCGTCACCTCCTCCGTCATGGTGGCGGGTGCGATCCTCATGGAGGCGGCACTTTCCTTCATGGGGCTTGGCGACCCCAACCGCGTTTCCTGGGGCTCGATGATCGGTTCGGGACGCGATGTCATCCGCACCGCCTGGTATCTCACCGCCCTTCCCGGCCTCGCCATCGTCTTCACCGTCATTTCGCTGAACCTCATCAGCGATGGTCTCAACGATGCGCTCAACCCCCGCTTCTCGGAGGAACGCCGATGAGCAAACTGATCGAAGTCCACGATCTCTCCGTCAGCTTCGGCTCCGCTCAACCGGTTAAAGGCGTCAGCTTCGATGTGCAGTCCGGTGAAATGCTGGCCATCGTCGGCGAAAGCGGCTCGGGCAAATCGCTGACCGCGCTCGGCCTGATCGGCTTGTTGCCCTCCCACGCCAAGACCGGCGGCCGGGTTCTGCTCGAGGGCCGCGATCTGCTGCCGCTTTCCGAGCGGCAATGGCGCGGCATTCGCGGCCGGGATATCGGCATGATCTTTCAGGAGCCGATGACCTCGCTCAACCCCGTGCTGACGGTCGGCGAGCAGATCATCGAGGTGCTGCGCATCCACGAGAAGATCGACCGGCATCAGGCCCGCAAACGCGCCATCGAGCTTCTGGACCTCGTCAATATTCCCGACGCCCGGCGCCGTGTGGACGATTATCCGCACCAGCTTTCCGGCGGCATGCGCCAGCGTGTGATGATCGCTATCGGCGTTGCCTGCAATCCCAAACTGCTGATCGCCGACGAGGCGACGACCGCGCTCGACGTGACGATACAGGCGCAAATCCTGCAATTGCTCGACAATCTGCGCCGCGATCTCAACATGGCCGTCATCCTCATCACCCACGATCTCGGCATCGTGGCGCAATGGGCGGACCGGGTGATGGTCATGTATGCCGGCCGCAAGGTGGAAGAGGGATTGCCGGAACCGGTTTTCTCCAATCCCTATCATCCCTATACGCGCGGCCTGCTGGCTGCCTCTCCGCGCACGGAAGACGGCCAGCATTATCGTGATGGGCCGCTCATCGAAATTCCGGGTTCCATCGTTTCCGCAACGGGGGAACGCGGCTGCGCCTTCCGGCCACGCTGTCCGAGCGCCCGCGGTTTCTGCGGGCAGTTCGTGCCACCGCTGCGGCAAATCTCGCAAGGCCGTTACGCCGCCTGCCCCTTCGTTGCTCCCACATCCAAGGAAGTATCCGATGACGCTCTTGTCAGTGCATAGTCTTTCCACCCACTATTCGGGAGGACGCGGAACCGTGCGCGCCGTCGACGATGTGTCGCTCGACATCGAGGCGGGCGAGACCGTGGCGCTGGTGGGCGAATCCGGCTGCGGCAAATCCTCGCTCGGCAAGTCGCTGATGCGTCTGGTCGAACCGTCATCCGGCAGGATCACCTTCAAGGGTGCCGACGTCACGGCAATGACATCTTCCGAACTGCGCGGCATCCGCCGCCGCATCCAGATGATCTTTCAGGATCCCTTCGCCTCGCTCAACCCGCGCCAGACGGCGCGCACCATTCTCACCGGACCACTGAAGGTGCATGGCATCGGTGACCGGGCGCGCCAGCGGGAGATCGTCGAGGCCATCGTGGCACAGGTGGGCCTGCCGGCGGATTCGCTCGACCGTTATCCGCATGAATTTTCCGGCGGACAGCGCCAGCGCATCGGCATTGCCCGCGCGCTGGTTCTGGAACCGGAACTGGTGGTCTGCGACGAGCCGGTTTCGGCGCTCGATCTTTCCATACAGGCGCAGATCCTCAATCTTCTGGTGGAGATGAAGAAGCGGCTTTCGCTGTCCTACCTCTTCGTGTCCCACGACCTTTCGGTCGTGCGCTATTTTTCCGATCGCGTGCTGGTCATGTATCTCGGCAAGATCGTGGAAAGCGCGCCGACCACCGAACTCTGGGCGTCGCCAAAACACCCCTATACCCGCGCGCTTCTCGCAGCTGTTCCCGATCCCGCCCGCCGCAAACAGGCAGCCCCCATTTCCGGTGACCTGCCGAGCCCGCACGACCCGCCATCCGGCTGCCGGTTTCACACCCGCTGCCCGCTCGCCACCGATCTCTGTCGCGAAAAAGCGCCGGATTACACTCTTTTCGGCAAGAACCACGCCGTGGCCTGCCACCATGCCCAATAAACTGAAGGAGCAACCATAATGGTCGACTATCGCTATCTCGGGCGCAGCGCGCTGAAAGTCTCACCGCTGAGCCTCGGCACGATGATGTTCGGAGGCCCGACACCGGATGACGCGGCCTTCCGCATCATCGACAAGGCACGCGAGCAGGGCATCAACTTCATCGACACCGCCGATGTCTATCACGACGGCAAGTCAGAGGAAGTCGTCGGTCGCGGCATCAAGGCCAGTCGCGATCACTGGGTTCTGGCAACGAAATTCGTCAATTCCCATACCAAGGGTCCGAACCTCGGCGGACATTCGCGCAAATGGGTGATCGAGACCGTTGAGAATTCGCTTCGCCGTCTCAACACCGACTACATCGATATTCTCTATTTCCACCGCGCGGTCTTCGACGCGCCGCTGGAAGAGCCGGTACGCGCGATTGCCGATCTCATCCGAGCCGGCAAGCTGCGCTATTTCGGCGTTTCGAACTTCCGCGGTTGGCGTATTGCCGAAATTTCGCATCTGGCCGATCAGCTCGGCATCGACCGGCCTATCGCCAGCCAGCCGCTCTACAACATCGTCAACCGCACGGCCGAAGCCGAGCAGCTGCCCGCGGCACATAATTACGGGCTGGGCGTCGTTTCCTATTCGCCGCTCGCACGTGGTGTGCTCACCGGCAAATATCAACCGGGCGAGCAGCCGGGCGCCGATACCCGCGTCGGCCGCGGCGACAAGCGTGTTCTGGAAACGGAATGGCGTCCGGAATCGGTCGAAATCGCTCAGAAGGTTGCGGCACACGCCGCATCGAAGGGCGTTTCGGCAGCGGATTTCGCGCTCGCCTGGGTACTGAACAACAAGTTTGTCACCGCCGCTATCACCGGCCCGCGCACAGAGGAGCATTGGGACGGCTACGTCCGCGCCCTCGATGTGAAGATCGATGCGGAAGACGAGGCGCTGGTCGACAGCCTTGTAACGACAGGCCATCCCTCGACACCCGGCTTCAACGATCCGAGCCATCCCGTCGAAGGCCGCGTGCCGCGCAATGTCGAACCCGCTCCCCGCCCGGTCGTCAAGCCGCGCGCGGTCGCCTGATCGTTCAGAAGACAATGCCTGCGGCGCGACCGTGCCGCAGGTCATCACATCCGCTCAGGGAAACACGCAATGTCCAATCCTAAAATACAGACCGCAACCACCGACAATTCCGGCGTGCCGAGCCGAGACGACATTCTGGCCCGCGCCAGGGACATTGCGGCTGTCGCCGCCAGGGATGCCGCTCGCCGTGAGCGCCAGCGGGAACTTCCCTTCGAAATCTTCGGCCTGATCAAGCAGGCGAAGATCGGCACGCTGCGCATCCCCGAGGCCAAGGGCGGCCCGGGCGGGTCGATTGCCAACTATATCGAAGTGCTGATGATCCTCGGCGAAGCCGACAGCAATATTCCGCACGCACTCCGCAGCCATTTCAATTTTACCGAGAATCTCGCTCTCACACCGATCGAGCTTGAGGATCGGCGGCACCTCGAAAATGTTCTCACCGGCAAGCTCTTCGCGGGCGCCAGCACCGAACAGGGGACCAAGCGCCCCGGCGAAATCACCACGCGCCTCAGCGCCGATGGCGACCGTTATCGCCTGAACGGCCGCAAATGGTATGCGACCGGCACGGCCTTTGCCGATTTCGGCACCTTCAGCGCCATTGGCGATGACGAGCAGCCGATCGGCGTTCTCATTCCGCTTGATCGCGCCGGCATCACCATTCTCGATGACTGGGACAGCATGGGCCAGCGCATGACGGCAAGCGGCGGCGTTTTGCTCGAGAATGTCGAGGTGCTCCCGCATGAACTGACGACCCGCAAGCTCGGCAGCCAGGTCGGGCGCCACAGCTCGGCCATGCGACAGTTGCATCTCGCAGCCTCCGCCGCTGGCGCCGTTCAGGGTGCACTCAACGATGGCATCGACTATGTTCTGCGCCAGGCGCGCACTACGCTGCACAGCAGCGCGGAAACCGCCAATCAGGACCCCTTTGTGCAAAAGATGCTCGGCGAGATCAGCGCCGGTGCCTTCGCCGTCAAGACGCTGATCCGCGAGGCGGCAAGAACGCTCGACAGGACCGCCGCTGCCTTCGCCAGCGGCGACGAAGAGGCGATAGAAGCGGCTCTGCTGGAAGGCTCGCTCGCCACCGCGCGAACCCAGATCATCGCATCGCAGCTTTCGCTGACGGTCGCCACCAATCTCTACGAACTCGGTGGTGGCTCGGCGACGTCAAGCGACCGGAATTTCGACCGCCACTGGCGCAATATCCGCACGGTCTACAACCACAATCCGCTTGCCCATAAGGCGCGCGTCATCGGCGATTATTACCTCAACGGCACCACGACGCACCTCAGGGAAGGCCGGGTATTCTAGCCATGAAGGGAAAACGGCCATGAGAACGGAATTTATCCCTCCTTCGGTCGCAAGAGCGGCTTTCCGGTTGCCGACGCTTTCCCGGCTGCCGCCGCTGACGGCCCTGCGGGCATTCGTCGTCGCCGCCCGTCACGCCAGCTTCTCGCGGGCGGCGGAGGAGCTGCATGTCTCGACCGCCGCAATCGGCCAGCAGGTCCGCATTCTCGAAACCCATCTCGGGCAACCGCTCTTCAGCCGGCAGCGTGGCGAATTGGTGCTGACCGAGGCCGGCAGCACGCTTTACCCCGGCCTCGCTGACGCTTTCGAGACCATGATCGGCAGCCTTTCCGATCTCATGGTCTCCGGCGGCCGTCGGCAGGTGAAGGTTCTGGCGGAAGGCTGTTTTGCGGCGCGATGGCTGGCGCCGCGGCTGGGAAACATCGTCCCCGCCCTTGGAGACGTGGATATCTCGATCGAATCCATGGAAGGCAATGCCATAGACCTCACGCATTTCGATGCCGATTGCGCGATCGTCGCGACCCAGGGACAAATCCCCGGCTTCATTCAGGAACCGCTTTTTGCCGACACCGTCAGTGCCGTCTGCACGCCGGATTTTGCAGACCGTCATCGCCTCTACGGCGAATCTGAGCGGTTGCGGGATCTCTCTTTTGCGATGTTGCGCGGCAATGGCACGGATGCCGCCTTCGAATGGTCCAACTGGCTTCGCGCCTGCCGCATTCCGCTCAGACTTTCGGCAACCGGACCGCGTTTTTCGCGCCAGGGCGCATTGATAGAGGCAATCTTATCCGGCCACGGCATCGGCCTTGCGCGCCACTCGCTGATTTCGGATGAGCTGAAAACCGGTCGTCTGATCGCACCTTTCGGCGCACCACAGCCGACCGCCAGCAGGTATCATCTGCTGACAAGTCCTGACAGGCGGCGGCTGCCGGAAATCGCATCTCTACTCGCCTTGTTGCGCGAGGATATACGCTCTCTCGAGGCCGCCGCCTGAACACGCCCGTCCCACCTCAGGCGCGTTCCTTTTGCAACTCCTTCGTCGCATGGATGTTTTCCGGCCGGGGCAGGCCGTAATGATCGCGCAGCGTATCGCCCTCGTAATCCTCGCGGAACAGTCCGCGCTGCTTGAGGATCGGCACGACCCCGTCGACGAAGTTATCGAACCCGCCATTCAACCATGGCGGCATGATGTTGAAGCCGTCGGCCGCGCCCTCGCGGAACCAGGTCTCTATCCAGTCCGCCACCTGTTCCGGCGTTCCCGAAATCACCTTGTGGCCACGGCCGCCGGCAAGCCGGTGCAGCAATTGCCGGATCGTCGGATTTTCCCGGTCGATGACGTCGAGAACCAGCTGATGGCGGCTGCTATCCGCCTGCGCCCGTGTCGCTTCCACAGCCTCCTTGGGCAAGGGCTTGTCGAGATCGGCGGATGACAGATCAATACCGGTGATGCGCTGCAACTGCCCGAGCGAAAAGGCCGGCTGAATGAGATCGTTGAAACTCGCCTCGAGCTTTCGCGCCTCCTCTTCGGTGGAGGCGATGAAGGGGCTGATGCCCGGCAGGATTTTCACATGGGCGGGATTGCGCCCCGTGGCCGCCACGCGCCTCTTGATGTCGGAATAAAAAGACCGCGCACTCTCCAGAGTTTGATGCGCGGTAAAGATTGCCTCGGCGTAACGGGCGGCAAAGCCACGCCCTTCCTCCGAGGAACCGGCCTGCACATAGACCGGGCGACCCTGCGGCGAACGCGGCAGGTTGAGCGCACCCCGCACCCGGTAGAATTCGCCCTCATGACTGGCGGGATGAATGCGGTCAGTATCGGCAAAAAGACCGCTCTCCTTGTCGGCGACGATGGCATCGTCTTCCCAGCTGTCCCAGAGCTTCGTCACCACATCGACAAATTCAGTCGCCTGACGGTAACGGTCGGCATGTGGCGGATGCCGCTGGAGATTGAAGTTTCCGGCCGCCGCATCGGCCGAGGTCGTCACGATGTTCCAGCCCACCCGGCCGCCGCTGATGTGGTCAACAGAAGCAAACAGCCGCGCGAGATTATATGGCTCGTAATAAGTAGTGGACGCCGTCGCAATGAAGCCGATCTTTTCGGTGACGGCGGCCAGAGCCGCCAGCATGGTGATCGGCTCCAGCCGGTGGCGGGCGGCATAGCGGATATTGGCATCCAGCACCGGCGCATCGGCAAAGAAAATGGCATCCAGCTTTGCCGCCTCGGCCTTGCGGGCGATATCTTGGTAGAGCCTTATATCGGTGACGCGCAGAGGCTCCGACTCGGGGTGGCGCCAGGCTGCTTCATGGTGCCCACCCGGATAGATGAACGCATTGAGGACCAGCTTCTCGGATTTTCTGCTCATGGCGATGAACCCTTTTCAACTTTGACGCGGCTTGAAACGAGAGGTGAGGAGGCGCTTACGCCTCCTTCGTCACCCACGCTTTGGCGAGATTGCCGCTGAGCCCCTCCGCCCCCGTCGCGTAATCCGTGATGCGGACGCTGCCGACGACCGGCTGGATCGGCGAGACGAGATTGATGACGGGAAGATCCTTGGCGACGACAGCCTGAAACTCCTTGAAGAAGGCCGCGCGCTTTTCGATATCCGGCTCCACCGCCGCCGCTTCCAGCAGCCGGTCCACTTCCGGGCTGGAATAATGGCTGGCATTCGAGAACGGCAGGCCGATCTTGAAGTTCTTGCTCCAGTAGACGCGCTGCACGCCGGCCGTCGGATCGAAAGTATTGGAGAGGGATTCGACCGAAAGGTCCCAGGCGCGGTCGGTATAAACGACCTTCACATAGGTGCCGAAATCGAATTTCTGGATATCCGCCTCGATGCCGATCTTCGATAGCGCCTGTGCGATGAAATCCGAATAGGTCTGCGGATTGAACGGGTTGGTGGTGACCCGGAGCTTGAAGCGCTTGCCACCTTCCTTGCGGGGGAAGCCTGCCTCATCCAGCAGTTTTTCCGCCAGCGCGACGTCGAATTTGGCAAAGCCGATATCCGGATTGTGGAACTTCGCAAGGCCGGGGCTGATCGGCGTGGGCGATGGCACGGCATAACCGTAAAGCACGGTATCGATCAGCGCCGGAACGTCGATCGCGTGAGCGATGGCCTGCCTCACCTTCAGCTCTTTCAGATATTCGTTCTCAAGGTTGATGACGAGCTGGTTTTGCTGGCCGGCATAGGCATAGATGCGGTCATCCACCTTCAGCGTCGGGATGGATTTCAGCCGTTCCAGATCGGCAAGCGCCACCGGGTTCGGGCCAATGTCGCCCTCCCCGGTTTCCAGCGCCGCCGCGCGTGCGCCGGCATCGTTGATGAGGCGGATGATGACGCGGTCAAGATGCGGACGCGGCGCATCCCAGTAGTCGGCATTTTTTTCGAGAAGAATATGGCTGCCCGGCACCCATTCCTTCAGCACGAAGGGGCCGCTGCCGATGATCTGGGCGGGTTTTGGATTGTCGGTCGGCTTGAAGGTCTCGAAGATGTGCTTTGGCACAACAGGCGATTCCGACGAGGCGAGCGCGGTTATCAATCCCGGCGCCGGCTTGGAAAGCTTCACCTTCGCGACCAGCGGATCGGAAGTATCGACGCTTTCAACATGCGAGAAAGTCGCCCGGCCGCGCGGATGGGCTTCCTTCAGCCGCAGGATCGAGAACTCCACATCTGCCGATGTCACCGGCTTGCCGTCATGGAACTTCGCATTCGGCTGCAGATGAAAGACATATTCCAGCCCGTCGGCGGAAACGCTCCATTCTTTGGCAAGGCTCGGCTTAGGCGAAAGTTCGTAATCGTACGTCAAAAGCCCGTCATAAATCTTCGAGCCGATGAACTGCGGACCGCCCGCACTGGTATTGATTGCCACGAGCTGCGTCGGCTCGGGAAAATAGACGATCTTGAGCGTACCGCCCGAAACCGGCTCTTCAGCAGCAGCGAAAGAACCACCTGGAAGCGCCACGAAAGCGCCGGCGGCGAGTGCAATTTTATGAAACTGGCGTCTGGAAAAGGTCATGTCTGTCTCCGATAAAAATCCGATGTGCGGGGTGCGGCATCTCAGTGCAGTTGCGGGAACCCGTGACGCTCGGCGAGGATTTGCAAAATGCGTTTCGTGTCCTGAATGAAGTGCGTGTCGCCTTTGGTCGTCGCATCGGCTGGTGCATCGCCGGTAAAGACGAACAGCGGCAACGACTGGTTTTCCTCACCCACGACGGCGATGACCGCTTCGCGCGGACGCTGAAAACCGACCCGGTGGATATCGATCCCGGCGGCAAGGTCCGGAAAGGCGGCAAGCAGGCCTTCGATCTGGTTACAATGCGGGCAGACGAACCGGACACCGGGGTGCTTGGGGTCTTCAAAACCGGGGGCGATCAAAAAAAGCGTATCCTTGGCCATGGCATCCATCGTGTGCGGGTGAGATTTCATAGACACAGTGCAGGTGGGAAAAGCGTGGGTCCAGAAAGCAATTCTTGCTTTGAAACGAAGAATTCCTTCGCATTAAATTATTGAAGAAATTGAATTTTTTATAATTCCGATAGACGGCATCGCTGTTCCGACCAGACCTTGTCACAAGCAACGTTTTTCCCGAAAACGCGGCTGCTGCGCGAAGGTGCAAAAAGAATGGAGGGCGGATTTCGACAATAAAAAACCCGACGGAATGGCCGGGTTAATGTTGATGATCGCAGACCTCTCTTCCGTCATGCCGGGCTTGACCCGGCATCCAGCCACGGCGCGTCTGCGTCGTGAGGAGAGTCTTTCGCGATCAAGGACTTGATCGCGCTGGACCCCGGAACTGGTCCGGGGTGACGGAGTGTGGAGGATGCCACTTTGCCAAAGCTCACTCGCTTTTCCAGGCAGTCGACAAATCGCCATAGGCGATATCAATCGTGGTGACGAGCGACCGGAGGCTGGTGTTGCGCAGAATGACGGTCGGCAGGGCGACGATCGAGAAATTCGGCAATTCGTCGCCGGTGATTTTCTGGATGTCGTGGAACTGCCCCGCCCGTTTCGTTTCATCCACCTCGATCGCAGCGGCACGGAAAAGATCGTCCACCCTGGGATTGTTGTAGTGGGCGGCGTTGACATAGGGCGCGGGTTTCTTGATGCCGTCGGACCAATAGAGGCGCTGCACGCCTGCCGTCGGATCAAACAGCCGGCTGATGCCGTTCACCGTCAGGTCAAATCCGCGCTCCGTATAGACACGCTTGATGAAGGTGGCGAGATCGCCTTCCACAATATCCACCTTCACGCCAAGTTTGCCGAATGATGAGCGCAGATATTCAGCGGTTTTGCGGAAGACATCGGAGGGCAGGAAGGCCAGCCGCAGCGAAAAACGGGTGCCATCCGCGCCCTTCGGATACCCCGCTTTATCGAGCAGCTCGTTCGCTTTGGCCAGATCAAAGGGATAGGTGAAAGGCTTCTCGTCATTATAGGTGGTGAAGACCGCCGGAATGTTCGAACCGGCGGGTTTTGCCGTGCCGAAGAAGATGGCGTCATTGATGAAATTACGGTCAATGGCATGGGCCAGCGCGTGCCGAACCTCCTTTTTCGCGAGGATCGGGTTCTCCAGATTGAACTCGAATATGGCGGCATTGTTGAGATAGGAGTCGGTATAGACTTCCACCGAAAGCTTGGGATTTTGCCGAAGGCGCTCCAGATCGCTGTAGGAGACATCGGCGGTGTAATCTGCCTCGCCCGTTTCCACCGAGATGGTGGTGGAGGCCGCATCGGCGACGAACCGCGCCACGAAGCCATCGAGATAGGGAAGATCGGCCTGCCAGTAGTTCGGGTTCTTCCTGAGCTTTACATAGCTGCCGCGTTTCCATTCCTCGAACACGAAGGGGCCCGTGCCAACGGGCGCGTTGCCGTTCGGGCTCTCATTGTAGTTTTCCGAAGCATAGGCATGGGCCGGCAGAATGGGCGTTTCGCCGCCGGTCAACGCCCGCAGAAGATAGGGCGCGGGTTTGGACAGCACCACCACGGCCGTGAGCGGATCGGGCGTTTCGATATCGGAAACATTGGCGAAGGTGATGCGGCCGCGTGGGCCCACCTTCTTGAAGGCGAGCAGGGAAAATTTCACATCCTGCGCGGTGAAATCCTTGCCATCATGCCATTTGACGCCCTTGCGCAGCTTGAAGGTGTAGCGCAGCCCGTCAGCGGAGGTTTCCCAGCTTTCGGCGAGAACCGGATGCGGCTTGAACTCGCTGTCGAAGCGCACCAGCCCTTCGAGGATTTTGGTGGAAATGGCGCGGGTGCGGGTGTTGGAATCGGAAAGCGGCACCAGCGTCGTCGGCTCACCGAGACCCGCGAGGGTGACGATGCCACCATTTTTTGGCGTTTCCGTCGCCAGTACAGGCAGGGATGGCAGCAGCATGGCCCCGGCAAGCGCGGCACTCAAAAGCAGTGTCTTACGTCTTGTAATATCCATGGATGTTTCCTCTTGCAGGCTTGTTTTTAAAATTTTCAGGCAGGCTTCAGCCGGGTTTCCACCAGCCGGGCAAACAGAGTGGCACCGACCGGCAGAATGGCGTCGTCGACAATGAAACCGGGATTATGGGCCGGCACGGTGCCGGAATGTCCGAGGGTGAAAAACGCACCCGGTGCGTGTTTCAGGAGGTCGGCGAAATCCTCGCTGCCCATGAAACGGCTGGGCTCCGTGGAAACGCGCTCGTCTCCCAGAACCTCGCGCGCCACCCCGGCTACGATCTCCACGGACGCGTCGTCATTGGTCAGAACCGAGAATATGTCGCGAATATCCACCTCGGCGGTGAGGCCATGAGCTGCGGCAATGTGCTCGGAAATCGTGCGGATGCGGCCCCTGATGGTTTCTCGCACGCTGTCGGAGAAGGCGCGCACCGTGCCCGCGATAGAGGCCGTTTCGGGAATGACGTTATAGGCCGACCCCGCCTCGATGCGGGTGATCGACAGGACGGCGGGATCGGTCGGCGGCACATTGCGGCTGACGATCGTCTGCAGGGCCTGAATGAGTTCGCCCGTCGCCGGCACCGGATCACGCGAGACATCCGGATGGGCGGCATGCGCGCCCCTGCCCTTCAGCCGGATATCGAAGAAATCCGCTCCCGCCAGAATGGTGCCGGGCGAGACTTTCAGATGATTGGGCGCTGCATGGGAAGAATTGTGCAGCCCATAAATCTCATCGACCGGAAAATCCTTGAACAGCCCATCAGCGATCATGGCGCGTGCGCCGCCCAGACCTTCCTCGGCCGGCTGGAAAATGAAGATCACCGTGCCGGCAAAATCACGGGTTTCCGCCAGATAGCGGGCAGTGCCGAGCAATATGGTGGTGTGCACATCATGCCCGCAACCGTGGAACTTGCCGGGATAGACCGATGCATAGGGCAGCCCGGTTTCTTCCGGCATCGGCAGTGCATCCATATCGGCCCTCAGCCCGATGGAACGGTTGCCCGAGTGCCGACCGTGCAGCACGCCGACCACGCCGGTCTTGCCATAACCGCGATGCACCTCGATGCCCCAGGAGGCGAGCTTTTCGGCGACGATGCCGGAGGTGCGCGCCTCTTCGAAACCGATTTCCGGATGCTGGTGCAGATCGTGGCGGATGGAGACGAGTTCGGGAACATAGGTCCCGATCCGGTGTATGACTTTCGGCGCGGGCTTTTTGACGGGATCGACGGCAATATTCACGGTACCTCCTCAGGGCAAAAAATATCGTTCTCGCAATCTCGGCGATTGCGAAGTGCTAAGCTTCGGAACTGGAAAGCTGAGGCGGGAGAGGCGTCAGAGCCTTAGGCCAGCTTCCTTCATCAAGGGCAGAATGCGCTCAGCGAAATATTCGAGGTCTTCGCGGAAATCGTAGAAATTCAGCTGCACGCCATCGATGCCGGCCTTTTTCAGGCCGACAAGCTGCGCGACCACCTGCTCCGGCGAGCCGATGATTTCGATATTGCCGCCGAGATTGCGTCCCTGCTTATGGCGCGCATCGCCGCGGCCGCGCCAGGCATGGGCGTCGCTGTCGTAATTGTTGGTCGCAAAGGCACGGGTGCCGGGCTGCGGTTTTCCTGCCTCAATGGCGTCGGCATAGGCGATCGCCTCCCTTTCCGTGTCACGGCTGACGATGATCGGGTTGATGAGCGTCTTCACCTGCCTGCCATAGGCCTTGGCGCGGTTCTTGATGGTGGCGACATGATCGGGAAGCGTTTCCAGCGCGCTGTCGATATGCGCGCCGCCGGGCGAGGTAACGAAAACCAGATCGGAATGGCGGGCGGCGAAATCAATGCCGGCCGGTGAACCGGTCGCCGTCACCAGCGGCGGGCGGCCAAAGGCGGGCTTCGGCGTTATCCAGCCACTGTTGATGGCCCAGGGGTTCAACTTGCCCTCATAGGAAAAGTTTTCGGTTTCACCCCACAGGTGGTGAAGCACATCGAACAATTCGCCCGCCATATCGTAGCGCTTGTCATGGTCGATCCGCTGCCAGCCGAACATTTCATGCTCGACGGCGCGGTGGCCCGTGACGATGTTGATGCCCCAGCGCCCCTTGGCGATATGATCCAGCGTCGCGCCATATTTTGCTAGATGAAGCGGGTGCAGGGGGCCGTAAAGCACATGGATGGTAGAGATCAGCAGAATGCTCTTCGTGACCGCCGCCATGGCGCCCAGCGCAATGAAACTGTCGAGCGAGGATTCGCCATCATATCCGCCCTTGGGCAGCCATTGCGTGCGGCTGAAGGCGATTTCGAAACCAAGTTCCTCCGCGCGTTTCACCAGCCCCGCATTGTAGTCGAAGGTCCAGCTATTGCTGGTCGGCAGGCTGGAGAAGTTGATATCCTGCAGATTGAGGAACAGTCCCAGCATCAGCGGCTGTTTTACCGCGCGGCTGAGCGGGCTGTCTTCGAAATCAGTTGGGCCTTTCAGCTCGGGACCTTCAGGCAAAGGAACAGTCAGCGCCATGTCTTTTCTCCCTCGGAATGATCGCCCTGCGGGGTGGTCGCTGCTAGCCGGGCACGCAGATAGTCTTCCACGCTGCGGGGCAACCGGCCGGTGATCTGGTGGATGGTGTCGTTGATGGAGGCCGCGAGGCCTTCGCGGATGAGTTGGCCGAATTCGCCAATCGCCTTCTGTTCGAACACACCGATATCTGGCGGAAATGCTGTGCCGGAATTATGCGATATCCCGACGGGACGATGCAGGATACGAGCCGCGATGCGGGCGATTTCCAGCGCCGTCAAGGCTTCGCCACCGGTCAGCACGAAGGTGCTGGAAACAGGCACGCTCGCGGTCAGGGCGTGAACCGCTACATCGGCTATATCGTCGGCATCGATGAAGGAAACGGCCGCATCGCCGAGACGGGCGGGAACATCTTCCCCCTTGCGTAGTGCTGCGACAACGGGCTCCAGCGCCACCTGCATCCAGGCATTCGGCCGCAGCACCGCATGCGCAATGCCGCTCCCGGTCAGATGTTTTTCCACCTCGGCATGGGCCGCACCCGAGATGGAGCGTGCGGCATTGGCGATGGTCCAGTCGGAGCCGGAGATTTTCACGATCAGCGATACGCCGGCGGAGAGAGCGGCATCGATGACCGCATTCTGGTCCGCCGCCAGCGTTTCACCGATGGGGGAAAGCAGGAACACCGTGCCTATTCCGCGTGAGGCCTCTTTCAGACTGGCCGGATCGGAAAAGTTTCCCTCCGCGATATCCACCCTGTCGCCCCAAAGCTTGAGCGCATCCTCACGCCGGCGGGTCAGCACCCGAACCTTCGCCTCTTTCTGCAAAAGGCGGCTGACGACCCGTTGGCCGAGCTTGCCGGTTGCACCCGTTACAAGAATGGTTGCCGTCATGACGCCCTCACTTCGCCGCAGCCGGTTGCAGTGAAGAAAGGGCGCGCGGATCGGCCCAGTCGTTCACATCGAAATCGTCAGGGATGAATTTCCATTCCAGAAGGAAATCCTTGAAGTGGCTGAGCGCATCCAGCTCCGCCGGATCGAGATCGAGCCTCAGGCTTCGGTACACATCCGCCCCGTTGGCGGCGATTACCGCTTCCTCGCTGACACCGATCTCGCGGGCGATGAAACGCACCGCTTCCGCCGGATTATCATTCGCCCAGCCGGAAACCCGCTGTACCGTGGCCAAGAGGTCGGCGACGAGATCGGGCCTTTCATCGGCAAATCTGGCATCCACGGTCAAAGGACGTGGCGTGCCGTTATTGATGCGGATTTTCGGATCCGGGTGAAAGCCGGTCGACACGACGACGTGCGCGCCAATGAGATTGGCGACGGTGACGCCTTCCGCTCCTTTGACAAAAAACGCATCGATCTGCCCGCGATGCAATGCCGCGATCTCCTCCCCATAGGGCAGCCGGCGGCGCAAGCCATGGAACCTGTCGTCAGCCGGCCCGAGCAGCACTGGCTCGGTAGCGGTGAGATCGACCAGCTCGACCTCCGCGACGGAAAGGCCGGAAACGGTCAGTGCCGATACGATGCCCTTGAGCGATGTCGCGCGCTGGAAGTCGATGGTTTCGTTCGGCCGTTTCGGCAGCCCGATGCGCCGGCCCTTCAGTTCGCCGCCCTTTGTTATCCCGCTGGCCGGCAGGGCTATGACCGCCTGAAACTCGTCGGTCCTTGTCAACCCGACAAGACGCGTCTGGCGTCCGCCGGATTTTGCCCAGATAGGCGGAATATTGCCGCCTTGGCGGAAAGACCAGTCCAGACGGTGATCGAAATGACTCTGACGAATGGCCGGGTCAGCTGCATCGCGAATGGAGGAGACGGTGATGCCATGGTGGGCGAAACTTTCCTCGATCCAGCCAAGCTGCACCGCGATGGAAAGCGGCGTGGGCGCCGGGCAGCGCGTATACCAGACGGTTTCTAGGTGGGTTGCTTGGCGAAGGGCCGCATCAGCCATGGCGTTCGTCCTCTCAATTGTGATCTGGACGACACGCTACACGCCATAAAATATTTTCTATAGATAAAGTGTACCTTTTGAGAGGCCGTTGAGGAAATTCGTTTCCATATCACCGGCGCTTCACGCTTCCGACAAAATATCCTTTCGGAAATGGCATCATTTTCGGACGAAGTTCCGGCGGGGAGCGGCGCTCGACGTGGGGCGTCTCCTGGGAGCGGACAGCCATGGTGCGAAAGTTTTTCTTCTCCTGACAGCAAGGATTTTTAACTCGCGACCGGAACCCCGGCTGTTACGCTTCCCCGCAATTGCGCCGGATGTGCAAGCCGGCAATCCAACAGACCCAAAAAGAAAAAGTGGCAGCATGAGCACGAACAAACGCCGGCTCAATCTCAATGTCGGCATCAACACCACCGGATACCTCGCCAATGCCTGGAAATACAGGAGCGGAGACCGGCACGATATCAATGACATCGGCTATTACCGGCGACTGACGGAACTGGCCCACAAAGGCCGGTTCGACGCCGTGTTCCTTTCGGATCATCCAGCATTACTGACCGACCCGACAAGCCGGCCGTTTCACACCATCGATCCGCTCATCCTCTCCACATCGCTTGCCGCACAGGTGCCGGATATCGGCTTTGTGGCGACGGTGTCCTCCACCTATAATTCGCCCTATAATTTTGCGAGACGAACGCAATCCATCGATATCATCACCGGCGGCCGGTTGATCGTCAACATCGTCTCCTCCTTCAATCCCAGTGTCGCCGCCAATTTCGGCAATGACCCGCTGCCGCCGCGCAATGAGCGATATGCCAAGGCGACCGAATTTCTCGATGTCGCGAAAAAGCTCTGGGCGAGCTGGGATCCCCGCCGCGAAGGCGAGGTGCCCGAAGGCCGCTTCTGGGATGCGGCTACAGCCGAGACGATCGATCATGAGGGGCAATATTTCCATGTGAAAGGCCCGCTCAACGTGCCGCGCGGACCGCAGGGTCACCCCGTCATTGCCCAGGCCGGCGCTTCCGAAGGCGGCATTGATCTGGCGGCGCGTCACGGCGAGATCATCTATTGCAACATATTGTCCCGCCCCGCCGGCCAGGCCTTTGGCAAAAAGGTTCGCGACCGCGCCGTCTCCTTCGGCCGCGATCCCTCGGGCATCCGCATCGTTCCGGGCCTCGTCGTCATTCTCGGAGAGACGCGTGAGGAAGCGTTGCGCAAACACGAACTTTACAGCGGAACCGGCTCGGAAGACGGTCTTCTGGCACGGTTCGCCAAGGAAAACGGCATCGATCCCCGCGACTTTGACCCCGACGCGAAGCTGGATGCGGAGCGCTTCGTCCCCGACCAGAACCGGCAATGGGCAGTCGGCATGGGGCTTGGCCTTTCCGATCTGCTGAGCCATGAAAAGCTCACCGCCCGCGAGGCCGTGCGGCGCTCGGAGGGGCACCATCGGCTGCTGCTTGGCACACCGGAAGAGGTGGCGGACGGCATTATCGACCTCTGGCAGGACGGCACGGTTGACGGCTACACATTGCAGCCGCCCCGCGCCCCTGATGATATCGCCGAATTCGTCGAACAAGTCGTGCCCGTGCTTCAGGATCGTGGCGTTTACCCGCGCGAATACGAAGGCACGACTATACGCGACAGATACGGCCTGCCCCAAGCGGACTGACGCTGTTCCCGTCGTTCGCCATTCCGACGCTCGGCGCAGGAATGGCGAAATCGTGACGACGCTATTGAGCTGTCGCCACTTTCAAAACCGGCCGCCCGCCGGAAAGCTGCGGCACGACGGACGCGAAATCCGTCACGATCTGGCGATAGTCTTCTGACTGGAATTCATAGGGCAATTCCAGACGGAATTCCGAGACATGCGGCAGAACGGGATCGCGCGACAGCTTCTCCAGAATTTCACCCGTCGTCCCAACGATGTCAGGCAGAAAAAGCGTGCGGCGCGCACCATGCGGCGTATGCGTGCGCTTGTCGCGCTCGGCCGCAAATTCCGCGTAACGGCGGCGTGTCGCCGGGCTGGCGCTGTCCGTCGGCAGGATCACGCGACCGAGTGCGACGCGCGGCTGGCGCTCATGCGCCCATTCCTGCCGGAAGCGGGCAACGAGGGCCGCCTGTGCCGCCAGAAAATCATCGGTATTTTCACCGCTGACGATATTGCCGGTCAGGAGATTAAAGCCCGCCTTGCCCGCCCAGCGCGCGGAATTCTGCGATCCGCCGCCATACCACAGCCGGTCGGTCAAACCCCTGGCGAAGGGCCGAAGGCGCGGCACCTGCGCGCCCGCCGCATTGCCCGCCTCCGTTTCGCTGGACAGCGGTTCCGATCTCAAGGCCCTGGCGAGCTTCTCGGCACGGGCATGGGTGTAATCCGCATCGGGTGCCGTATCGACGTAATCCGAAATCAGATGGGCGAAGGGCGGCGCGCCCACAGAGACACCCACATTCAGCCGTCCGTGTGACAGCACATCCACGGTGGCGAGATCTTCGGCCAGCCGGAAAGGGTTCTCGTAACCAAGCTGGATGACGGCGGTGCCGAGCCCGATCCGCTTCGTGCGCTGCGACACAGCTGCGAGAAAGGTGGCAGCCGAGGACACGCCGCGTTCCAGATGGCGCTGGCGAACCCAGGCGCTGTCATAACCCAGCGCCTCCCCGGCTTCGAAAAGCTGCAGGGTTTCCTCCAGCCCCAGCGCCGGATCATCATCATGATAATTGCCGGGAACCAGAAAGGCGAAGTGGGAGATATGGGAAAGGGGCATGGCTGTAAGGTCCGGAAATGAGTGTTGAAGCTTAGCAGCGCAGATGCAGCCATCCCCGTTCCGGACAGCCGTTCAATGCGGCGCATGCCCACGCAGAATGCATGATGACAGGCACGGCTGGCACGGCATGTTCGTTTATAGTCCCGGCCTTTGTTGAAAGATCATTGCGCGATTCAATAGTCTACTAAAATCATGGATTACTGTACCCCTCCTTTGAATAGGCCGCACTCACGCCTCCAGTCAGATTTTCTTTTCCGAAGAGGCAAATATCCTTTGTTGCCCTCTCACATTGAAGAGCTGTGCGACACAGTGCGCAAATGGCCTTGATTGTCTGCACCAACATGTAATACAGATTATCATACATGTTGACAAATAACGCAGACATGTATGACATTGCAGCAGCTACAAGCGCCGCGATACCTGCATGAGGGAGGAATTATGATCATCACCGACGTCGAGGTCCGTGTTTTCCGCACAACGACCCGTCGGCACTCGGACAGTGCCGGTCACGCACATCCGGGTCCGGCGCATCAGGTGGAACAGGCCATGTTGACCATCCGCACGGAAGACGGTCAGGAAGGCTACTCCTTCACCGCGCCGGAGATCGTTCGCCCGCATGTCATCGAAAAATTCGTCAAGAAAGTGCTGATCGGCGAAGACCACCGCGACCGGGAACGTCTGTGGCAGGACCTTGCCCACTGGCAACGCGGCTCGGCGGCGCAGCTAACGGACCGCACGCTGGCGGTGGTGGATTGCGCGCTCTGGGACCTTGCCGGTCGCAGCCTCGGGCAACCTGTATACAAGTTGATCGGCGGTTATCGCGACAAGGTGCCCGCCTATGGCTCGATCATGTGCGGCGACGAGCTGGAAGGCGGCCTTGCAACCCCTGAAGATTACGGCCGGTTTGCCGAAACACTGGTGAAGCGCGGCTACAAGGGCATCAAGCTCCACACCTGGATGCCGCCCGTCAGCTGGGCGCCAGATGTGAAGATGGACCTCAAGGCCTGCGCGGCCGTGCGCGAGGCGGTCGGCCCCGATATTCGCCTGATGATCGACGCCTTTCACTGGTATTCCCGCACCGATGCGCTGACGCTCGGTCGCGGCCTTGAAAAGCTCGGCTTCGACTGGATCGAAGAGCCGATGGATGAGCAGTCGCTCTCCTCCTACAAGTGGCTTTCCGACAATCTCGATATTCCCGTCGTCGGCCCGGAAAGTGCGGCCGGCAAGCACTGGCATCGCGCGGAATGGATCAAGGCCGGCGCCTGCGATATTCTTCGCACCGGCGTCAACGATGTCGGCGGCATCACGCCGGCGCTGAAGACCATGCATCTGGCCGAAGCCTTTGGCATGGAATGCGAGGTGCATGGCAACACGGCGATGAACCTACATGTGGTCGCCGCCACCAAGAATTGCCGCTGGTATGAGCGCGGCCTCTTGCACCCCTTCCTCGAATATGATGACGGCCACGACTATCTGAAGTCGCTGTCGGACCCGATGGACCGCGACGGCTTCGTCCACGTTCCCGACCGGCCGGGCCTTGGCGAGGATATCGATTTCACCTTCATCGACAATAACCGGGTGAGGTAGGCGATGAAAACGGTGCTCGCCTTTGGAGACAGTCTCACCTGGGGCGCAGACCCGGCAACAGGTCTGAGGCACCGGCCTGAGCATCGCTGGCCGGAGGTGCTGGAAACCGAGCTTTCCGGAAAGGCGAAGGTTCATGCCGAAGGGCTCGGCGGGCGCACCACCTGTTACGACGACCATGCCGGTCCGGCCTGCCGCAACGGCGCGCGGGCGCTGGAAGTCGCGCTTTCGTGCCACATGCCGCTTGATCTCGTCATCGTCATGCTCGGCACCAACGACATCAAACCGGTGCATGGCGGTCGCGCGGAAGCCGCCGTTTCCGGCATGCGGCGGCTGGCGCAGATCGTCGAGACCTTCATCTACAAGCCGCGAGAGGCGGTGCCGAAACTTCTGATCGTCGCACCGCCGCCCTGCGTTGCAGGCCCCGGCGGAGAGCCCGCAGGCGGTCGCGATATCGAACAATCAATGCGGCTTGCGCCGCTCTACCGCAAACTCGCCGCCGAACTTGGGCATCACTTCTTCGATGCCGGATCGGTCGCCAGCGCCTCACCGGTGGATGGCGTGCATCTGGAGGCGCAGGCAACGGCCGCGATCGGCCGGGCGCTCGCCGCTCCGGTCAGGGACATTCTTGGCTGATCATGCGCAGCCTGTGGAGGAACAGGCGCGCGGATCGAAACGTGGAAAGGCCGTATGAACCGGCCGTATGGGAGGAAAAATGAGACATTTTCTTGCAACCGCCGCACTGGGCGCACTGCTGATCGGCGCCGTGCCGCTCAGCGTCTTTGCCGAAACGCCGAAGGACCAGCTCATCGTCGCCACGACCATGAGCAATATCCTGACCCTCGATCCCGCCGCCATTACCGGCCGCGAGACGGTGCAGGTTCTCAACAACGTCTATGACACGCTGGTGGTGCTTTCCCCTGAAGATCGCAGCGTCCAGCCCCGCCTTGCCGAACGCTGGGAAATTGCCGAGGACCGGAAATCGATCCGTTTCCACCTGCGCGGCGACGCCAAATTCGCCTCCGGCAACGCCGTGACGGCAAAGGACGTAGCGTGGAGCCTGAAGCGGCTGCTCGCCCGCAATCTGGCGCAATCGTCTTTCCTCAAAACGCGCGGTTTCAAGCTGGAAGAGGCCGAGAAGCTCTTCGTTGCCGAAAACGACCAGACCTTCGTGCTCAATATTCCAAAGCCCGATGATCCCAATCTGCTGCTGATGATCCTTGCACAGAATGGTCCGGGCTCGATCATCGACAGCCAGACGGCGCTTGTCAATGAAAAGGACGGCGATCTCGGCGGCGCATGGCTGACGCTGAATTCGGCAGGCTCCGGTCCCTTCAAGCTCACCCAATGGAAGTCCAACGAATATATCATCCTCACCCGCAACGATGATTATTGGGGTGAGAAGGCAAAGATGAAGCGCATCCTGATGCGCCATCTACCGGAATCGCAGTCGCAGCGGCTGATGCTGGAAAAAGGCGATATCGATGTCGCCTATTCCCTGCAGGCGCCGGACCTGAAATCGCTCGAAGCCGACAAGACCATCGCCATCGAATCCACACCCGGCTCCGGTTTTTATTACCTCAGCGTTTCGATGAAGGACGAGAAATTCGCGAACAGGAAGGTGCGCGAGGCCTTGCGTTACCTGATCGATTACGACGGCCTCGACAAGGCGGTCATGCCCTATTACGGCAAGCTGCATCAGCGCTCCCTCAGCACCGGCGTCATGGGCGCACTACCCGATCAGGGTTACAAGCTCGATATTGCAAAAGCCAAGGCGCTTCTGGCTGAAGCCGGTTATCCAAACGGTTTCAAGACGACGCTGCGCGTGCTTTCGGAAGACCCCTTCATGAAAGCGGCAACGGCAATCCAGAACACGCTGGCCCAGGCCGGCATTCAGGCCGAGTTGATCAGCGGTTCCGGCGACCAGATTTACGGCGCCATGCGTGAGCGCAACTTCGAACTGCTTCTCGGCCGCGGCGGCGGCGGCCAGCAGCCGCATCCGGACAACAACCTGCGCTCCATCGCCTATAATCCGAACAATGCGGACGACGCCAAACTGACCAACTATCAGAGCTGGCGCACGAGCTTCTTCGATGAGAAGCTGAACAAGATGATCGAGGAAGCGCTGGTTGAACGCGATGTGGCGAAACAGACGAAGCTTTATGAAGACCTGCAGGCCTATATGGACGAAATCGTCATGTCCATTCAGCCCTTCTCCGAAGTCATCGACACCGCCGCCTTCCGCAGCGACATCAAGGGCATGATTGTCAGCCCCTGGCTCTCGCGCTTTGAAGAGGTGAGCAAGGAGCGGTAAGGCATCCCACTCGCCGTCATCCTCGGGCTCGACCCGAGGAGCCATGGCTCCAACCGTCTATGGATCCTCGCCTCAAGGGCGAGGATGACGGCGGAGGGAAGCGAAGATGCCGGCGAAGAAATTTCGTTTTACGATACCGAAGGCGCGGCTAACCCCGCGCCTTTTTGCTGGTAACGAGGTTTACAAAGCCGATGCGTTCGACGAAATCGGGACATCCACACTCCGTCACCCCGGACTTGATCCGGGGTCCAGTGCGATCAAGTCCTTGATCGCGAAAGAGTGCTTTCACGGCGCAGACGCGCCGTGGCTGGATGCCGGATCAAGTCCGGCATGACGGAAGGAAGGGTTTCGTACTTCGTTAACAGGCCAAGGCGCAGTTGCCGGTCCGCCTTTCCAACTTGCCCCAAAACCGTCCAAAAAATTGCCCGGCACTGAAGGCCGGGCAAGGAAGGAGGATTTTATTATTCGTGACGCCCCGGAGGAG
Source organism: Rhizobium sp. X9 (assembly GCF_018873185.1). Lineage (NCBI taxonomy): Bacteria > Pseudomonadati > Pseudomonadota > Alphaproteobacteria > Hyphomicrobiales > Rhizobiaceae > Rhizobium > Rhizobium sp. X9. The sequence goes on from NZ_CP071312.1 coordinate 638,711, forward strand.
GACGATCACGCTTTGGGAGCTGTCACGCGCCTTCATATTCGAGCGAGGCGCCTATCAGTTCGCGCGCATAGGGATGCGTCGCGCCATTGCCGGCGATGGCTTCGCGCGGCAGGATTTCGGTGATTTCGCCGCGCAGCATCACGGCGAAGCGATCACACATGTGGTCGACCACCGCGAGATCGTGCGTCACCATGATATAGGTGAAGCCGCGTTCTTCGCGCAGGCGCTGCAGCAGGTTGAGGATTTCCGCCTGCACGGAGACATCGAGCGCCGAGGTTGGTTCGTCGAGCAGAAGCAGCGACGGCTCGAGGATCAATGCGCGCGCAATCGCCACGCGCTGCCGCTGGCCGCCGGAAAGCTGGTGCGGGAAGCGATCGAGGAACGACACGGGCAGACCAACATCCGTGATGACCTTGCGCATGCGCTCTTCGCGGTCGCCGAGCTTGTGGATCGAGAGCGATTCCCCGAGAACGGTGCGCACCGACTGGCGGGGGTGCAGCGAGCCATAGGGATCCTGAAACACCATCTGCAGGGTGCGGCATCGCTCGATCAGCGGCATGTCGCGAACCGACCTGCCATTGATGAGTATTTCGCCGCTCCAGAAATCATTCAGCATCGACACGCAGCGCAACACAGTGGATTTGCCCGAACCGCTTTCGCCGACCAGCCCGAAACACTCGCCCGGCTCGACACGAAAGGAAACCGAAGGCAGCACTTTCAGCGCCGTGTGGCCGCTGCCGAAGGTGATGGAAAGATCGCGGGTTTCAACGGAAACGGCCATTATACTTTCTCCTCCAGCCATTCGGGGCGGCGATCCAGCACCGCAAGCGGCGCGCGCGTGCCGCCGATGCGCGGCTGCGCCGCAAGCAGGCCGCGCGTATAGGGATGCTGCGCCTGATCGAGATCGCGTGCGGCAAGCGTTTCCACCACGCGTCCGGCATACATGATGAGTACCCGGTCGCAGAAATTACGCACCAGATTGAGATCGTGGCTGATCATGATCAGACCGATGCCTCTATCCCGCACGAGGCTGTCGAGAATATTCAAAACCTGCAGCCGCACCGTCACATCCAGCGCCGACGTCGGCTCGTCGGCGATGACGAGATCGGGATCGGCAAGCAGCATCATGGCGATCATGACGCGCTGGCCCATGCCGCCGGAAATCTCGTGCGGATATTGCTCGTAGACGCGTGCGGCGTCGCGGATTTTCACCGCACCGAGCATGGCGAGCGCCTTTTCCCGCGCTTCCGATTTCGATGCCTTGAAATGACGCAGATAGGTCTCCGTCACCTGATCGCCGACACGGCGGATGGGATTGAGGGAGAATTTCGGATCCTGAAGGATCATCGACATGCGCCGTCCGCGAACTTTCAGCATCTCCTTTTCACTCAGAGACAGAAGATCGAGACCGTCGAAATCAAGCCTGTCGGCGGTGATCGTCGCCGATGGCAGGAGGCGCAGCAAGGCCCTGCCGACGGTGGATTTGCCCGAGCCGCTTTCGCCGACAATGCCGAGCCGTTCCCGGCCAAGGGTGAAGGAGATGCCGCGCACGGCCTCGGTGGGCGAACCGCCATAACGGATGCGAAGATTTTCGACGTCGAGGATTGGTTTTTCCATGGCCCTATTTCCGGTTCATCTGCTTCGGATCGAGCGCATCCCGCAGGCCGTCACCCAGAAGGTTGAAGGCAAGGCTGACGGAAAGGATCGCAACGCCGGGAAAGGTGACGAGCCACCAGCTGTCGAGCATGTAGCGGCGGCCGGTGGCGATCATCGCTCCCCATTCCGGCAAGGGCGGCTGCGCGCCGAGACCGAGGAAGCCGAGCCCGGCGGCGGTCAGAATAACCGTCGCCATGTTCAGCGTCAGGCGGATGAGCACCGAAGGCAGGCACATGGGCATGATCGATTTGACAATGATACGCAACGGCGAGGCGCCCTGAAGCCTTGCGGCGGCGATGTAATCCGCCTTGCGGAAGGTCATGGCTTCGGCACGGGCAAGCCGTGCGATCGGCGGCCATGAGGTTAGCGCGATCGCTATGATCGCATTGTTGAGGCTGGGTCCGAGCGCCGCCACGAAGGCGAGCGACAGGATGAGGCTCGGGAAGGACAGGAAAATATCCGTGATGCGCATCATCACCGTATCGAACTTGCCGCCGAGATAACCCGACGCGGTGCCGACCAGAAGACCGACCGGGCCGACGATGATCGACACCAGCGAAATGATGGTGAGAGTAATGCGCGCGCCCCAGAGCAGGCGGCTGTAGATATCGCGCCCCAGCTCGTCCGTGCCGAAGAAATGACCGTTGCCGGGCGGCTGCAGCGTCTTGGCGAGATCCTGCACATAAGGATCATGCGTCGCAAGCCAGGGCGCGAAGATCGCCGCAATGACGAGAAGCAGCAGGATAGCCAGGCCGAAGGCCGATGTCGGGCTTTTCAGCAGGAAGACGATGATGTTCTTCAGTGCATTCAACGGCACGGGAAGACGCAGGGAGGTTTCAGCACGGGCCGTCATCAGCGGGTCCTCGGATCGAAAAAGCGGTAGAGAATGTCGGACAGGAGATTGAGCCCGATGAAGATGACGCCGACGATAAGCACGCAGGTCATCACGGCATTCATGTCGCCGATGATAAGATTGCTGGTGAGATATTGGCCGAAACCCGGCCAGGCGAAGACGGTCTCGATAAGAACCGCGCCTTCCAGCAGCGAGCCGTAAGCAAGCGCGATGATGGTGACGAGCTGCACGCGGATATTGCCAAAGGCATGCAGCCAAACCGTCTGTCGCTGCGACAGGCCTTTAACGCGGGCGGTCGTCACATATTCCTGGCCGAGCTGGTCCAGCATGAAGCTGCGCGTCATGCGGGTGATATAGGCCGACGATGAATAACCGAGCAGAGCGGCGGGCAGGATGAGGTGATTGATGGCCGACCAGAAGACTTCCATATCACCCGCAAGCAGGCTGTCGATCAGCAGGAAGCCGGTTCGTTCCTCCACGAGACCGATATAGAACTGGTCCATACGGCCACCGCCGCCGACAAGGCCTAGATGGGCGTAAAAAACGATCAGCGCGATCATGCCGGTCCAGAAGATCGGCATGGAATGGCCGAACAGGCTGAGCACCCGCACGAGATGGTCCTGCCAGCGGTCTTTCTTGACTGCTGCGTAAACACCCATGGGAATGCCAAGGCCGGCGCCGATCAGGATCGCGAAGGTCGCAAGCTCCATCGTCGCCGGCATGACGCGTATGATATCCTGGATGACGGGCTGGCCCGTGCGGATCGAGGTTCCAAAATCGCCGGTGAAGACATCGCCGAGATAATAGATGAATTGTTGCCAGAGCGGCCGGTCGAAGCCGAGCGCATGGTAGACCTGCTCATAGGTTTCGCGGGTCGCGTCCTCACCGACGATGGCCCGCACCGGATCGGCCGGCATCAGTCGGCCGATAAAAAAGGTCAGCAGCAGCAATCCGAGCAGCGTGACCGCAATACTTCCGATCTGGCCGGATAGGCCATACAGCGAAAGGCGTCTTTTTGGCATGGTTCCTCCCTTGCCAGAAGTCGATTGTACAAAAGAACAAAGGCACAATCCTGTCTGACAACTATTCGCAAGTTGTCACAGGTGTTGAAAACTGTCAAGCATATGTCGGTGAAATTGGTGCTGCGGGAGAGCTAGGAAGATTACGGAACCGGACACAACGCTGCCTTTCGAGGCCGAAGTTTCTTCTGAAATCCAGCCCTCTTTGCCTTGCCGCAAAAGAACCCACACACATTGCCGCAATTGCAAAAGCCTGTATTCTTTCGCTTCGAAATGCCTGCGGAGATGCCGGTCCGATACCTGCCATCTCCTACCCCAAGGGAGAGGAAGAAAATGGCGGAAATGACACTTCTGGCATTTGCGATAGTCGCCTTTATCGGCATTGCCACGCCCGACCCTACCGTTTTGCTGGCGCTTGCGAATGGCTCACGCTTCGGCGTCCGCCGCGCCTTGACCGGCATGGCCGGCGCCGTTCTCTCCGATTTCGTCCTCATCGGCGCGGTTGCGCTGGGATTGGGAGCATTGCTCGCCGCTTCGGAATTCTGGTTCGGCGTCGTCAAATGGGTCGGCGCTTGTTATCTTGCCTTCCTCGGCGTCATGCTGTTGCGCTCCAGGGGCTCGCTCGATGGCGCTCTTCAATCGGCAGACACTGTCGGGGCCACTTACGCCCGCTCGATTTTCCTCAAAAGCTTCCTTGTGGCCGTGACCAACCCCAAGGGATATTTGTTCTTTTCGGCATTCTTGCCGCAATTCATCGATCCGGCAGCCCCGCAAATCCAGCAATATGCGGTGCTTGCGCTGGTTATCGCCGCCATCGATTTCATCGTGATGTTCGGGTATGCCCTGCTTGGCTCGCAGGCTGTCAGACTTTTGCGGAAATCAGGGGCGCTATGGCTCGACCGAATTTGCGGCGGCGCGCTTTTGACGCTTGCCGCCTCCTTGGCCTTCTATCGACGGGCGAGCGCGTAACCTATTGACAAAGCGGGTTATTCAGCAGCGGTGCGGGAACGCAGAAGCACCTTGTAGCGTTCAAGACTGCCGCGCAGATGCGCTGCCATATATTGGCGGGCGGCATCAGCATCACCCTCGATGATGGCGTCGACGATCCTCGCATGCTCCTCCTGGAGGTGAAGATTGTAGTCCTTCGGGCGCGACCCGGGCGCTGCCCCCTGCAATTCGCCACGCGGAATGATGCCGGAGCGGATGAGTTGAAGAAACTCGGGAAACCGCCGGTTCTGCGTCGCCTGTGCAATGGCCAGATGGAACTCGAAGTCGGCGTCCCGCGTCGGCAGTCCGGCCGCGAGACAGTCGCCGACACGCCGATGCGCATCGACGATGGCTTCAACCTGCACGGCGGAACGGCGCGATGCCGCAAGCCCGGCCGATTCAACCTCAAAAACGGTGCGCAGTTCCAGCAGTTCGATTACCGAGGAGATCCGCCCCACGGCGAGATCGTTGAAAGGCACTTCCTTGGCCGGTTTCGCCTCAATGGCAAACACGCCTGCCCCCTTGCGGGCCTCAACAAGACCATCGGCGCGCAGAATGGCGATGGCCTCACGCACCACCGTCCGGCTGACGGAATATTCCCGCGTCAGCGCGCTTTCGCTCGGAAGCCGGTCACCGGGACGGAACACGCCTTCTGACAAATCCCGCCGCAATGCGGAGCTGATTTTCGCCGCGAGCGATACTCCCGGCTTCGTGCTGCTCTCAACGTCCATTCCGGCCCACCTGTTTTAAACTTGTCTGGCATGTTAGCAAACACCCGCCACATTGCAAGGGCCGGCCATCGCCGCCGCCGGAGCCGCGGGATTGTCCTCAGGCAGCCGCCATGGCCGAACTGCTGGAAAAACGGCTTCGATATTCCCCCGGAGAAAGGCCGAGAATACGGTGAAACACGCGACGGAAGGCGGCCGCATCCTCATAACCCACCGACCAGGCGATCTGGTCGACCGAACGACGGGTGAACTCCAGCAGTTCCCGCGCCTTGCCGACACGAAGATGCTGAACATATTCGATTGGCTTCATGCCGGTGGCGGACTTGAAGCGGCGCAGGAAGGTTCGCTCCTCCAGTCCGGCATGGCCGGCCATATCTGCAACGCTTGTCGCCCGCCCCGCGCGCGCCTGCAACCAGTGCTGCACCTTTAATATCATCTCGTCGCCATGCGTCAGCCTTGGTGCGAAACTGCTGTAATGTCGCTGCTCCCGTCCGGAAGGATCGATCAGCAGGAATTTGCCGGTCTCGATCATCACCGAAGGTCCAAGCAGGCGATCAACGATACGCAGGCCAAGATCGGTCCATGCCATCAGCCCGCCTGCCGTGATGATATCGCCGTCCTCGATGACGATCTTGTCTATCTCCAGACGCACATCGGGAAAGCGCTCGCGAAACCGTTCGGCAAACAGCCAGTGGGTGGTGGCGGGGCGGCCGGACAGGAGACCGGTCGCAGCGATGATGAAGGAGCCGCCGCAACTGGCAGCCAGTGTCGCCCCCTGCGCGTGGCGGTCCAGCAGCCAGCGGGCATAGGGCGCGGCCTCCTCGATTTCGGCAGGCCCGGTCAGCCGACCGGGTACGACGAAGATATCGGGATGCCCCGGCCTGCCCGGCTCGGTGTCATGACAGCGCGAAAATTCACCGCCCTCACTTATGCTCCAGTGGCTGACACGCAATTTCGGTCCGCCGCGATCCTCTGAAAAAACCGATGCGATGGCGAAAAGATCGGTGATGCCGTGCACCATCGCAATCTGACAGTCCCGATAGAGGACCAGACCGACTTCCAGCGCGCTTCCCGTTACACCCGCCATGCCCCGCACCCCCGTTTTGTCAGTTTCGGCTCGTTTTCTGTCAGAAGCGCCAATCCAGCCCCGCTATCTCCAGAGTATCTCTATTCCCACGGGACGCAAGCAAACCACCCGCAACAGGAGAGAGAGCCATGACAACGATCACCACCAGAGACGGAACGCATATTTTCTACAAGGACTGGGGCCCGAAAGACGGCCAGCCGATTATCTTCTCCCATGGCTGGCCGCTCAGCGCCGATGCCTGGGATGCGCAGATGGTGTTCTTCGCTAACAACGGTTTCCGCACCATCGCCCATGATCGCCGCAGCCACGGTCGCTCCGATCAGGTCTGGCACAACAATACCATGGATCAATATGCCGACGACCTGGCCGAGTTGATCGAACAGCTCGATCTTCACGACATCATTCTGGTCGGCCATTCCACCGGCGGCGGCGAGGTCACCCGCTATATCGGCCGCCACGGCACGGCCCGCGTCGCGAAAATCGCCCTCATCGGCGCGGTTCCGCCGCTGATGCTGAAGACGGAAAACAATGCCATCGGTCTCCCGATCGATGTTTTCGACGGTATCCGTAAGGGCACCTATGACAATCGCAGCCAGTTCTTCACGGACCTGACCATTCCCTTTTACGGCTACAACCGCGAAGGCGCCGAGATATCCGAAGGCATCCGCGAGGAATTCTGGCGGCAGGGCATGATGGGCGGCCTGAAAGGTCAGCTCGACAGCATTCGCGCCTTTTCGGAAAGCGATTTCCATCAGGACCTGAAGGCCTTCGACAAACCGACGCTGGTTCTGCATGGCGATGACGACCAGATCGTGCCGATCGGCGCTTCCGCGCTTTCCACGGTCAAAATCGTCAAACATGCGGTTCTCAAAATCTATGAGGGCGCCGACCATGGCCTGACTCAGACCCATCAGGACCGGTTCAACGCCGACCTTCTCGCCTTCATCAACACCTGAAACCACCAGATACAGGAGACACGGACATGACACGGAATACATTTCTCATCACCGGCGCATCCGATGGCATTGGCGCGGTCTATGCCGAACGTCTGGCAAAACGCGGCCATGATCTCATTCTCGTGGCAAGGCGTGCCGAAAAGCTGAAGGCTCTGGCAGCACAGCTGGAAAAGGATCATCACATCGCAGTCGAGGTTCTCTCCGCCGATCTTTCCAGGGCGGAAGACCTCGAAAAGGTAGAGGTACGGCTGCGTGAGGACCGGCAGATTACCGGCCTCGTCAACAATGCCGGCATTGCCGGTGAAGGCGCGATAACGGCGCTGGAGCCGGCCTATGTGACGACGATGATCAACCTCAACATTCTCGCCGTCACCCGGCTTGCGGCGGCCATCGCACCGCGCCTTGCCGCCGATGGAAAGGGCACGATCATCAACATCACCTCGGTCACGGCGCTGATGCCTGAGGCCTTTACCGCCGTCTATCCGGCGACCAAGGCCTTCGTGCTCGCCTTCACCGAAGCGATGCATGCGCAGCTTTCGCCTTCCGGTGTGCGGGTTCAGGGCGTCCTGCCCGGCATCACCCGCACGGCGATCTGGGAAGAGGAACGGCTGGACGCCATTCCGGCCGCCATGGTCATGGATGTTTACGAGATGGTGGATGCGGCCCTGGCCGGTCTGGATCTCGGCGAGGTTCTGACCATTCCTTCCCTGCCTGATACGGCCGATCTTGAAAATTTCCTTGCCGCCCGCGCGGCATTGAGGCCCAATCTGTCGCATGCACTTGCCGCCAGCCGGTATCGTGCAACTCAAACCGAATAGAGGGAGACGCATCATGATCCTCGGACTGACCATTCCCCAATTCACTGCATTGCACGTTGCCTTAAGCTTCATCGGCATCGCAACCGGACTGATCGCCCTGCCGGCTTATGCGGCGGGGCGGTGGATGCCGCGCATGATGGCGCTTTTTCTCGTCACGACGCTCGCCACCACGCTCACCGGCTTTCTGTTTCCGATCGGCAACTTCACGCCTGCACTCGGCGTCGGCATCATTTCGACCGCCATTCTGGCGATCGCGCTGGTGGCGCTCTATGGATACGGTCTCAATGGCAGGGCGCGCATCATTTATACGATCACCGCCACGATGGGCCTCTATCTGAACATGTTCGTGCTGATCGTTCAGGCGTTCCTCAAAGTCGAAACGCTGAACGCCCTGGCGCCGAACGGCAACGAGCCACCGTTTCTCGTCGCCCAGACGGTTCTGTTCATCGCGGCGATCTGTCTCGGCTGGAAGGCGACACGCCGCAGGCTCGTCGCCTGAGACCAGCCGCCACGCAAACCGGCTTCAGGCAAACCGGCTTCAGGCAAACACACCCCATGCCCGCACAGCGTCGGGCATGGGGTGTGTTTTCCGATAGGCATTTCCGATGAAATGCGCCTCTTGCGGCCATTCAATATACATTATACAATAACGTATATTAAGTTAGAACAACAGGAGATGCCGATGAACGCCGTCAGGATCAACGAACGTCTGACAGTCGCAGGCCAGCCGGAGATCACCGACTTTCCATCGCTCTCCGCTCAAGGATACAAAACCATCATCAATGCCCGACCGGATGGCGAAGAGCCCGGCCAGCCGGGCAATGCGCATGAACGAAGCGCCGCCGGCGCGGCGGGTCTGGCCTATAGTTTCATTCCGGTCAGCGGCCCGACAATGACAGAGGCCGATATTCGTGCTTTCCAACAGACGATGGCCGAAGCCAAGGGCCCGATATTCGCCCATTGCAAGGGCGGCACCCGTGCACTCACGCTCTACGTTCTCGGCGAAACGCTGGACGGGCGCATGGAGCCATCCGAGATCGGCGCTTTCGGCAAGGAACATGGCTTCGACCTTTCCGGCGCCGTTCGCTGGCTGGAGCGGCGGGCTGTGGCAAAGCCGCATGTGAAGGCTTTCTTCGATCCGCGTACATCGAGCGTACAATATATCGTTTCGGATCCTTCGACCGGACGCTGCGCCATCATCGATCCCGTCTATGACTTCGACGAAAAATCCGGCGCGACCGGAACGATGAATGCCGAAGCCATTCTGGACTATGTGAAAGAACAGAACCTGACGGTGGAGTGGATTCTCGATACGCATCCCCATGCCGACCATTTTTCCGCCGCCCACTATCTCAGCCAAAAAACCGGCGCGAAAACGGCTATCGGCGCCAGAATCAGCGGCGTACAGAAACTCTGGCAGGAGAAATACAACTGGCCCGACCTTGAGACCGATGGCTCGCAATGGGACCGGCTGTTTGAAGCGGAAGAGCGTTTCAGCATCGGTTCGCTTGAAGCGCGCGTGCTGTTTTCACCCGGGCACACGCTGGCCTCCGTTACTTATGTGGTGGGGGACGCCGCCTTCGTGCACGATACGCTGTTCATGCCCGATTCTGGCACGGCGCGGGCCGATTTTCCCGGCGGAAGCGCCAGAGAACTCTGGGCCTCCATCCAGAACATTCTCGCCCTCCCAGACGAAACGCGGCTTTTCACCGGCCATGATTACCAGCCCGGTGGCCGCGCCCCGAAATGGGAAAGCACGGTTGGCGAACAGAAGCGCAGCAATCCGCATCTGGCCGGCATGACGGCAGAAGGCTTCATCCAGCTGCGCGAGGCCCGGGATCGCACCCTGCCAATGCCGAAGCTCATTCTGCACGCCCTGCAGGTCAATATTCGCGGCGGCCGCCTGCCGGAGCCGGAGGCTGACGGCAAGCGTTATCTGAAATTCCCGCTCGATGTGCTGGAGGGCAGCACATGGTGAAGCAAAACACGCTGAAACAGCCTCTGCACATCACCGAAATCCCCCTTCCCGAAATGGAGGAACGTGCCGTCGAGGTTGCGATACTTTTGAAGACACTCGCCCATCCGGCGCGGCTGATGCTCGCCTGCACGCTGGCGCAGGGAGAGTTTTCCGTTGGCGAACTGGAGACCAAGCTGGACATTCGCCAACCGACGCTTTCCCAGCAGCTCGGAGTCTTGCGGGAAGCCGGCATCGTCGAGACCCGGCGTGACGCCAAACAAATCTTTTACCGGCTGACGGAGGAAAAGGCAGCGCAGCTGATCGAGGCTCTTTATGCGATTTTCTGTGCGCCGGAGGAAAACCCGTGACGCCCTATTGGCCCTCCCTTTTCGGCGGCATGCTGCTTGGTCTTGCAAGCATCCTCCTGTTTCTCTTTAACGGCCGCATTGCCGGTATCAGCGGCATCATGGGCAATGTGCTTGGAAGAGAGCGGCATTTTACTGATCTGGCATTTGTTGCCGGCCTGCTGGCCGGGCCTTATCTTTATGCCACCGCATCCGGCCAATTTCCCGCCCTTACCATAACCACACCGTGGCCGCTGATCCTCGTTGCCGGTCTGCTGGTGGGTTTCGGCACACGCATGGGCTCCGGCTGCACTTCCGGCCACGGCATCATGGGGCTGGCGCGATTTTCCCGGCGCTCCATCGTCGCGACCGTAACGTTCCTGATCACCGGCATGCTCGCTGCGACGATAACGGGAGCCCTCTCATGAAAAATCCGGTCATTGCGCGTGTCGCGCTGGCACTCGCGGCAGGGGCGCTGTTCGGCTTCGGCCTTTCCCTCTCCGGCATGATCGATCCGGCCCGCGTGTCAGGTTTTCTAGACGTGGCGAGCGGCCATTGGGATCCGAGCCTGATGTTCGTTCTCGGCGGCGCGCTCCTGGTCGCGGTACCGGGCGTTCAGCTACGCCGTTTCCTTGCCAAACCCGTCCTCGGGGAAGATTTCAGCCTTCCCTCGAAAACGCGCATCGACAGGCCGCTGGTCGTGGGTTCGGCTATTTTTGGCACAGGCTGGGGGCTTGCGGGCTTTTGCCCCGGCCCTGCAATCTCGGCCTTTGCTCTGGGATTACTACCGGTCATGCTCTTCGTGGCGGCGATGATTACCGGCATGCTCATCCACGACCGCATCTACGCCAAACAGCGATAGGCCTCTTAATTCGATGCGCATGAAACGGCCTGCGCGGAAGCGAAAAACTCCCGCGCAGGCGCGCCCTATTACAGGTCGATCAGGCTCTTGCCCGTCATTTCCGCCGGCAACGGCACGTTCATCAGTTGCAGCAGGGTCGGAGCGACATCAGCGAGAATACCGTTATGCAGCTTTGCACCTTCCGGTCCGCCATACAGGATCACCGGCACCGGATTGGTTGTGTGCGCCGTGTGCGGGCCACCGGTCACCGGATCCACCATGGTTTCGCAATTGCCGTGGTCGGCAATCACCAGCATGGCGCCACCCACCTTGTCCAGTGCCGCAACGACGGCGGCAAGCCCACGATCCACGGCTTCACAGGCCTTGATTGCGGCCTGCAGATCACCGGTATGGCCCACCATGTCCGGATTGGCATAATTGGTGACGATGAGGTCGTAACCTTTGCCGATCGCCTCGACGAATTTCTCCGTCACTTCCGGCGCGCTCATTTCCGGCTGCAGGTCATAGGTCGCAACCTTCGGAGACTTGGGCATGAAGCGGTCTTCGCCCACTTCCGGCTCTTCCTTGCCGCCATTCAGGAAGAAGGTGACGTGCGGATATTTTTCCGTCTCGGCCAGCCGGAACTGCCGCAGGCCTTTCTTGGCCACCCAGGCGCCCAGCGTGTTGACGATATCGCGCTTGGGGTAAGCCGTCGTCATGAAGGCACTGTGGCGGGTGGAATATTCCACCATACCAAGCAAGGCCGAAAGCACGGGCTTTTCGCGCGCGAACCCGTCGAAATCATCCGCGCCGATGGCGAGCAGGATTTCGCGGGCGCGGTCGGCGCGGAAATTCAGGCAGAAGAGGCCATCACCGGCCTTGAACCCTTGATAGTCGCCGATCACCGTCGGCAGGATGAATTCATCGGTGACGTTGTTTTTGTAGCTTGCGGCCACAGCGCTCACCGCGTCCGGCGCATGCTCGCCCTTGCCGAGAACCATGGCGTCATAGGCTTTTTCAACGCGTTCCCAGCGATTGTCGCGGTCCATCGCGTAATAACGGCCGATTACCGTGCCGATGCTGGCGCCTTCGGGCAGGCTCTGCGAAAAAGCGGTGACGAAACCTTCCGCCGATTGCGGCGCGACATCGCGTCCATCGGTGATGGCATGTACGACGACCTTCAGCCCCAGATCGGTCACCAGCTTCACCGCCGCCTGACCGTGGACGATGTGGCCATGAACGCCGCCGTCCGAGATGACACACATCAGGTGCGCCACGCCGCCTGCCGCCTTCACCTTGGCGGCGAAATCGAGCATCTCGGCATTCTGGAAAAAGCTGCCATCCTCGATTGCCAGATCGATCTGGCCGAGATCCATGGCGACGATGCGGCCCGCACCGATATTGGTGTGCCCGACTTCGGAATTGCCCATCTGGCCGCTCGGCAGGCCGACATTCGGGCCGAAGGTGGTTAGCGTCGCATTCGGGCAGGTGGCAAAAAGCCGATCCATGGTGGGCGTGTTCGCCAGCACCGGCGCATTGCTGGATTTGTCCTCGCTTAGCCCCCAGCCATCGAGAATAGTCAGGACAACAGGTTTGGGAATGCTCATGAAAGGACCTTCTTCTTCATTCGGTTGCCGACGAACAGCGAAGCGCTGGGCACCGGAGCGCCCCCGTCCGCCACTATGATCATGATGAGAAAACACGGCTTCTCGTTCTTTCTCTTCTATACCCGAAGATCGCGAACGCAAGCCTATACCGACACCGAAACAGTTCCGTGAAGGTCGAAAACGACCCCCTCAAAAACGACGATCATTTGCTCGATGCTCGCTCCCCCTCATTCCTCTGCTCGTCGAAGGAATCCAGCCGACACGCATCTGCGTGGCGGGAAGAGTCGTTTCAGCCCAAAGACTTGGGCTGACTGGATTCCTGTGACGAGCACAGGAATGAGGGGGGTGTGATGGATCGGTCGCGAGTCGCCTTTCAATCGATGAAGATCAGCGCCGGCTTTTCCAGCAGCGCCTTGAGGGCCTGGATGAAGACGGCGGCATCCCAGCCGTCGACAACCCGGTGATCGAAGCTGGAGGAAAGGTTCATCATCTTGCGCGGCACGAAACGGCTGCCATCCCAGACCGGCCTCGTCATGATCTTGTTGACGCCGATGATCGCCACCTCGGGATGGTTGATGATGGGCGTTGACACGACACCGCCCAATGCGCCGAGCGAACTGATAGTGATGGTGGAGCCCGTCAGCTCGTCGCGCTGCGCCGTGCCGGTGCGGGCCGCCTCGGCAACGCGGGCCACTTCCTCTGCGCATTCCCAAAGGCCGAGCGCTTCCGTGTGGCGAACGACCGGTACCGTCAATCCCGCCGGCGTCTGCGTGGCGATGCCGATATGAACCGCTTCATAATGGCTGACGACCCCTTTTTCGTCATCGAAGGTTGCATTCATGCCGGGATGATCCGCGACCGTTTTCACAAGCCCGCGCATGAGGAACGGCAGGATCGTCAGCTTCGGCTGTCCGGAACGTCGGTTGGCGTTCATGGTGGTTCGCAAATCCTCCAGATCGGTCACGTCGATTTCCTCGACATAGGTGATGTGGGGAATACGGGAGACGGACAGCGTCATCTTTTCGGCGATCCTGCGCCTCAGCCCCGTCACCTTCACCTCTTCTACGGCGCTATCGCGCGGCGCCCTCGGCACCACGGGACGTTCAGGCTGAGACCTTGCGGTGAGAAACGTATCGAGATCGGCGTGGGTGATGTGCCCGTCCGGCCCCGTTCCCCGCACCTGTGCGAGATCGATATCGAGATCGTCGGCGCGCTGGCGCACGGCAGGGGACGCCAGAGGTTTATGGTGTTCGACCTCCGGAGACGGCGGTGCATCGTCGATTTCACGGGCCGGCTGGATTTCAGCTGCTGGCGGCTCTTCCGTCATGTCGGATTGCGCTTCCGGTTCCGCCACATCCCCGGCCGGAGCGGCAGCAGCCACATCGGTTTCGATACGCACAAGCGGCGCCTTCACCGCCACCGTGTCCCCCACTTCCGCCGCCAGCCATGTGACGATGCCAGCAACCGGTGAGGGGATTTCGACAGTCGCCTTGTCGGTCATCACGGCAGCCAGCACCATGTCCTCATGCACGGGATCACCGGGCTTGATGTTCCATTCCACCAGTTCGGCTTCCGCCACACCTTCACCGACATCGGGCATAGTGAGAACAAATTCCGCCATCTTCAGGCCTCCATGACTTCGACGAGGGCGCGCCCGACACGGGCAGGTCCCGGAAAATAGTCCCATTCCTGCGCATGGGGGTAAGGCGTATCCCAACCGGCAACGCGGACGACGGGAGCCTCGAGATGATAAAAGCAATGTTCCTGCACCAGCGACACGACTTCCGCGCCAAAGCCGGAAGTGAGCGTCGCCTCATGCACCATGACACAGCGGCCGGTCTTGGAAACGGACTTCACGATGGTGTCGAGGTCAAGCGGCAGCAGGCTGCGAAGATCAATGATCTCGGCATCCACACCGGTCTCTTCCGCCGCCGCCAGCGCCACATGCACCATGGTGCCGTAGGTGATGACGGTGACATCCTGCCCGGCGCGGCGGATTTCCGCCTTGCCGATCGGAATGGTGTAGTGGCCTTCCGGCACCTCGCCCATGTCATGCTTCGACCAGGGCGTTACCGGTCGGTCGTGATGGCCGTCGAAAGGACCGTTGTAAAGTCGCTTCGGCTCCAGGAACATCACCGGATCCGGGTCTTCGATCGACGCGATCAGCAGCCCCTTGGCATCGTAAGGGTTGGAGGGGACCACCACCTTCAGCCCGCAGACATGGGTAAAAAGCGCCTCGGGGCTCTGGCTATGGGTCTGCCCGCCGAAAATGCCGCCACCAGTGGGCATTCTGAGAACGATGGGGCAGGTGAAATCGCCATTGGAGCGATAGCGAATGCGGGCCGCTTCCTGGGTGATCTGGTCGTAGGCGGGATACATGTAATCGGCGAACTGGATTTCGACACAGGGGCGCAAGCCATAAGCGGCCATGCCGATGGCGGTGCCGACAATGCCGGATTCGCTGATGGGCGCGTCGAAACAGCGCGTCTTGCCATATTTTCCCTGCAGCCCCTGCGTGGCGCGGAAGACCCCGCCGAAATAACCCACGTCCTCGCCGAACACCACCACATCGTCGTTGCGCTCCATGGATACATCCATGGCGCTGCGGACGGCTTCGATCATCGTCATTCTCGTCATGTCAGTACCCGGCTTTCTGGCGTTGACGGACGAGATGCGGCGGCATCTCGGCATATACGCCCTCGAAAATATCCTTGGTCGGCGGCTTGCCGCCCGCATGCAGCGTGCCGTGGCTTTCCGCCTCGCGCTGCGCCTCGATCACCTCATCGGCGATTTCCGCTTCCGCCTGCCGGTGCCGCTCCTCGGACCAGAAACCACGCAGGATGAGGTGCTTCTTCAGTCTCAAAACCGGGTCGCCCAGCGGCCAGGCCTCGGATTCGGTCTTGGGACGATAGGCGCTCGGATCGTCGGAGGTGGAATGTGCGCCGACGCGGTAGGTCACATATTCGATCAGCGTCGGGCCGAGATTGCGGCGTGCGCGCTCCACCGCCCATCGCGCCACGGCATAGACGGCGAGATAATCATTGCCGTCGACCCGAAGTGCGGGAATGCCGAAACCAAGTCCACGCGCCGCAAAGGTGCCGGAACCGCCGCGCGCAATGCCCTGAAAAGTGGAAATGGCCCATTGGTTGTTGACGATGTTGAGGATCACCGGCGCCTTGTAGGTGGAGGCAAAGACGAGCGCGGAATGGAAATCCGATTCCGCCGTCGAGCCGTCGCCGATCCAGGCGGCCGCGATTTTCGTATCGCCCTTGATGGCCGAGGCCATCGCCCATCCGACCGCCTGCACATATTGCGTGGCAAGGTTGCCGGACACGGTGAAGAAGCCGTGCTCCTTCGAGGAATGGAGAACCGGCATTTGCCGCCCATGCAGCGGGTCCAGCTCGTTGGAATAGATCTGGTTCATCATGGTGACGAGCGGATAGTCGTCGGCGATCAAGAGACCCGCCTGCCGGTAAGTCGGGAAATTCATGTCGCCTTTGGAAAGCGCCTTGCGGAAGGCGCAGCTGACCGCCTCCTCGCCCAGATGCTGCATGTAAAAGGAGGTTTTGCCCTGCCGTTGCGCCATCAGCATGCGGGCATCGAAAGCGCGAAGCCGCATCATGTTTCTAAGGCCCACCAGCAATTCCTCGTCCGAGAGCAGCCCTGCCCATGGCCCGACGGCCTCGCCCTGGTGGTTGAGGACGCGAATGATGGAATAGGCGAGATCGCGCATGCTTTCGGGCGCGGCATCCACCTCCGGGCGCGGCACGGAGCCGGCATTGGGTATTTTCACATTGGAGAAATCCGGCTGGTCGCCGGGCCGCACCGCGGGCTCCGGCACATGCAGGCTGAGATGCGTGGTTTCGGTAATATCCATTCTACTCCTCCCATCGCCATCTCCTCCAGACGACGAAACAATTTTCAGAGGTTTCGCGCGATGACCATGCGCTGGACATCGCTGGTTCCCTCGTAAATCTGGCAGATGCGCACATCGCGATAGATCCGCTCCACCGGATAATCCGCCATGTAACCGTAACCGCCGTGAATCTGGATGGCGTCCGAGCAGACGCGCTCGGCCATTTCGGACGCGAAGAGTTTTGCCATCGAGGCTTCAGAAAGGCAGGGCTCACCCGCTTCCTTCAGCGCCGCTGCATGCAGCACCAGCTGCCGCGCCGCCTCAATGCGCGTCGCCATGTCCGCGAGGCGAAACGCCACCGCCTGATGCTCGATGATTGCCTGTCCGAAGGCCTTGCGCTCCCGGGCATAATCCCGCGCCGCCTCGAAGGCGGCCTGCGCCATGCCGACGGCCTGCGCGGCAATGCCGATGCGTCCGCCTTCCAGATTGGCGAGCGCGATGCGATAACCCTGCCCCTCTTCGCCCAGCCGCATTTCTGCCGGGACCGCCATGTCGGTGAAAGCGATCTGGCAGGTATCGGACGAATGCAGGCCGAGTTTTTCCTCGACCCTGATTACCTCGTAACCCGGCGTATCGGTCGGCACGATGAAGGCCGTGATGCCCTTCTTGCCCGCTGCCGCATCGGTGACGGCAAAAACGATGACGACATCGCCATTTTTGCCTGATGTTATGAACTGTTTCGCGCCATCCAGAATGTATCGGTCGCCGTCTCGCCGGGCGCGTGTTTTCAGATTAGAGGCGTCAGACCCGGCCTGCGGTTCGGTCAAGGCAAAGCCGCCGATCCACTCGCCGGAAGACAATTTCGGCAGGAAGCGCTGTTTCTGGTCTTCGGTCCCGAATTTGAGGATAGGCACGCAACCGACCGAATTGTGAACGCTCATGATGGTGGAACAGGCGCCGTCACCGGCGGCGATCTCCTCCAGCGCCAGGGCATAGGCCACGGCACCGGTTTCCGACCCGCCATAATCCTCAGAGACCAGCATGCCGAGAAAGCCGAGTTCACCCATTTCTTTCAGCTCGTCTTTCGGAAACCGGCTTTCCCGGTCGCGCGCGCCAGCACCGGGGGCGAGCCGCTCACGGGCAAAATCGCGGGCCATGTCCCTGATCTGCTGTTGGGCGTCATTCAGGATCATCACCGCCTCCCTTCAGTGCCGCTCGACAGCAAGCGCCGTCGCTTCGCCGCCGCCGATGCAGACGGCGGCCACGCCGCGCTTCAGCCCATGACGCTGTAAGGCCGCAAGCAAGGTGACGACGATCCGCGCGCCTGAAGCCCCGATGGGATGGCCGAGTGCGCAGGCGCCGCCATGCACATTCACCTTCTCATGCGGCAGATCCAGATCGCGCATCGCCGCCATCGCCACAACCGCGAAAGCCTCGTTGATTTCGAACAGATCGACATCCTTTGCCGACCAGCCGGTTTTTTCGAACAGCTTTTTCATCGCGCCGATGGGAGCCGTGGGATATCCGGCGGGTGCATCCGCATAGGAGGCCTGACCGATAATGGTTGCCAGCGGTGAAAGACCCCGCCTTTCTGCTTCGGAGCGACGCATGAGAACAAGAGCGGCCGCACCGTCGGAGATAGAACTGGAATTCGCCGCCGTCACCGTTCCGCCGTCACGAAATGCGGGCTTCAGCTGCGGTATTTTTTCCGGCCGCGCCTTGCCTGGCTGCTCGTCCACGGCAATATCGCCGACGGACGCTATCTCCGCTTCGAACGCACCTTCCGCTATGGCGCGACGAGCGCGCTCCAGTGAGGCAAGCGCAAAGTCATCCTGCATGGCGCGGGTAAATTGGTAGTCTTGCGCGCAATCTTCCGCGAAAGTCCCCATCAGCCTGCCCTTTTCATAGGCGTCTTCGAGACCGTCGAGAAACATGTGGTCGGTGAGCTTGCCGTGGCCGAGACGATAGCCATTGCGGGCGCGATCCAGCAGATAGGGCGCGTTGCTCATGCTTTCCATACCGCCCGCAAGCACGATGGAAGAGCTTCCCGCGGCAAGCTGGTCATGCGCCAGCATGATCGCCTTCATGCCTGAGCCGCACATCTTGTTGATGGTCGTCGCGCCAACCGAGTTGGGAATGCCGGCGGCAATGGCCGCCTGTCTCGCCGGAGCCTGCCCCTGCCCGGCCGAGAGCACGCAGCCCATCAGCACATCGTCAATATCAGCGGGTGAAATTACGGCCCGTTCGACGGCCGCGCGGATCGCCGCCGCACCGAGATCGGGCGCGGCCACCGATTTGAATTCGCCTTGGAACCCACCCATAGCAGTACGGGCGGCCCCGACGATAACGACAGGGTCATGCACAGCCAAATTCACCTCCCTTGGCCATCCTCCCACCGAGAGAACGACCGTCATCGCAATCTCCTCCAGACTGCGACAAGAGCATCGGACCGAAAAGTGTGCCGCGCTTTTCGGATAATCCGATGCCAAGCAAAACCTAGAGCGGCCCATCGTTCTAGGTGAACGCTATCACTATCTCGAATTCATTTCAAAGCTATTTTGATTGACAGTTTTTTGATTGACGATATCTTTGATCCAACAATTAGTCATATCATAGAGCAAATGATCCATGATTGAGCTCGACAGTTTCGACCAGAAGATTCTTCATGTGCTCGGCGATGACGGGCGGGTGAGCTGGCGCGATCTGGCGGCCCGGATCGGCCTCTCCTTCACGCCGACGCTGCGCCGCGTGCGCAAGCTGGAAGAGGAAGGCATCATTCGCGGTTATACCGCCGTGTTCGATGAGAACCGGCTGCTCGGCAATATGGGCGTCTTCATTTCCGTCACGCTGGAACGGCAGATCAAGGAAGCGCTGACGACCTTCGAGCACCATGTCGCTTCCATTCCGGAAGTGGTGGGCGGCTACCAGACGAGCGGCAGTTCCGATTATCTCATTCATGCCATGGTGCGGGATCTACCGCATTATCAGCAGCTTCTGGATTTCCTGACCACGGTTCCCGGCGTGTCGCGCATCCAGTCCAATTTCGCCATCAAGACATTCGTGCGCCGTTCCGCCGCCTTCACCGGGGGTGACGCGCCATAAATGAGGGTTGCCAGCACGGAGGAGGTGCTGGCCGCTGATGAGAGGGACGGAGACAAACGGCCGTCCGGAGGAGGAGACGCGATGAGTTTGAACCTCGCCGCCATTTTCGACGCCGATCTCGGCCCGGAAATCGCAGCATTGCGCGACAGCGCAAGTGCATTCGCCGACGATGAAATAGCGCCACTCGCCGCCGAAATCGATCGCGACGACCGGTTTCCGCGCAAGCTCTGGCCGCAGATGGGCGAACTCGGCCTGCACGGCATCACCGTTTCGGAAGAGTACGGCGGTGCTGACATGGGCTATCTCGCCCATTGCGTGGCAATGGAGGAGATAAGCCGGGCATCGGCTTCCATCGGCCTTTCCTATGGCGCCCATTCCAACCTGTGCATCAACCAGATTCACCGCTGGGGAACGCAAGAGCAAAAACGCAGATATCTACCGAAGCTCGTTTCCGGCGAATATGTCGGTTCGCTCGCCATGAGCGAGACGGAAGCCGGATCGGATGTTGTCTCGATGAAGCTGAAGGCGGAACGCAAGGGTGACGTTTATGTGTTGAACGGCACGAAGATGTGGATCACCAACGGCCACGAGGCGGATACGCTGGTTGTCTATGCCAAGACGGATATGTCTGCCGGCCCACGCGGCATCACGGCCTTCCTGATCGAAAAAGGCTTCAAGGGTTTTCGCCCCGCGCAGAAACTCGACAAGCTCGGCATGCGCGGCTCGCCAACCTCGGAGCTGGTGTTTGAGGATTGCGAGGTGCCGGAGGAGAACATTCTCGGGCGCTTGAACGACGGCGTGACGGTGCTGATGAGCGGGCTGGATTACGAGCGCGCCGTGTTGGCCGCCGGCCCTGTTGGCATCATGCAGGCAGCTATCGATCTGGTGTTGCCCTATGCGCGTGAGCGCAAGCAATTCGGCAAGCCGATTGGCGAATTCCAGCTGGTGCAGGGAAAGCTTGCCGATATCTATTCGGCCATGAATGCGTCGCGCGCCTATGTCTATGCCGTGGCGCGGGCCTGCGACAACGGCCGCATCACACGACAGGATGCGGCGGGCGCGATCCTCTTTGCCGCCGAGCGCGCTACGCAGGTGGCGCTGGATGCGATCCAGCTTCTCGGTGGTTCCGGTTATGTCAATGAAAGCCCGGCCGGGCGACTGCTCAGGGATGCCAAGCTTTATGAAATCGGCGCAGGCACCAGCGAAATCCGCCGGATGCTGATCGGCCGCGAACTGGTCAAAGGCAACGGGTGAGGAACGCGATGAAGCTTACATCCAGTCTGAACCGCGACCCCACCTTTTCCGACAACGCCACCTTCATGTCGGGGCTGGTGGATGACCTGCGGCAGCACGTCGAAAAAATTTCTAGGGGCGGCGGCGACAAGGCACGCGAACGGCATCTCTCACGCGGCAAGTTGCTCGCGCGGGACCGGATCGAGGCGCTTCTCGATCCCGGCAGCCCATTTCTCGAATTTTCGCAATTCGCAGCTTATGAGGTCTATGACGAACCCGTTCCCGCCGCCGGCATCGTCACCGGCATCGGCCGGGTCTCGGGTCGTGAGTGCGTCATCGTCGCCAATGATGCGACGGTAAAAGGCGGCACCTATTATCCACTGACCGTCAAGAAACACCTGCGCGCGCAGGAAATCGCCACGGAGAATCGCCTGCCCTGCATCTATCTGGTGGATTCCGGTGGTGCCAACCTGCCCAATCAGGACGAGGTGTTTCCCGACCGCGATCATTTCGGCCGCATCTTCTACAATCAGGCCAATATGTCGGCGGAAGGCATCGCCCAGATTGCCGTGGTGATGGGCAGCTGCACGGCGGGCGGGGCCTATGTGCCTGCCATGAGCGACCAGTCCGTGATCGTCAAAAATCAGGGCACGATCTTCCTCGGCGGCCCGCCGCTGGTTAAGGCCGCGACCGGCGAGGTGGTGAGCGCGGAAGAACTTGGCGGCGCGGATGTACATTCTCGACAGTCCGGCGTTACCGATCACTACGCTCATGACGACCGCCACGCGCTGTCGCTGACCCGGCGGATCGTTTCCACCCTCAACCGCCGCAAACAGGTGGAGCTGGATATCCGCCCGCCAACGGAGCCGCTTTATCCGCCGGAAGAACTTTACGGCATCGTGCCCGCCGATACGCGCAAGCCTTTCGAGGTGCGCGAGATCATCGCGCGTCTGGTGGATGGTTCCGAATTCGATGAGTTCAAGGCGCTTTACGGCACGACGCTGGTCTGCGGCTTTGCCCATATCCACGGTTATCCCGTCGGCATCATCGCCAATAACGGCATTCTGTTTTCGGAATCGGCGCTGAAAGGCGCGCATTTCATCGAGCTCTGCTGCCAGCGCGGCATTCCCCTGGTTTTCCTGCAAAATATTACCGGCTTCATGGTCGGCAAAGCCTATGAGGCGGGCGGCATCGCCAAGGATGGCGCAAAGCTCGTGACCGCCGTCGCATCGGCTAAAGTGCCGAAATTCACCGTCATCATCGGCGGCTCCTTCGGCGCCGGCAATTACGGCATGTGCGGCCGCGCCTATTCGCCGCGCTTTTTGTGGATGTGGCCGAATGCCCGCATTTCCGTAATGGGCGGCGAACAGGCGGCATCCGTTCTGGCGCAAATCCGGCGGGACGGCATCGAGGCCGATGGCCGCCACTGGTCCAAGGAAGGGGAAGAGGCGTTCAAACAGCCGATCCGGGAAAAATACGAGCGGGAGGGACATCCCTATTACGCCAGCGCGAGACTTTGGGACGATGGCATCATCGATCCGAAGGACACCCGCCTCGTACTTGGTCTTGGACTGTCGGCCGCGTTGAACGCGCCGATTGAAACCACCCGTTTCGGCATATTCAGGATGTGAGGCGACCATGTTCTCAAAAATACTGATCGCCAATCGCGGCGAAATCGCCTGCCGGATCATCCGCACCGCCGCCAGGATGGGCATCCGCACCGTCGCGGTCTATTCGGACGCCGACCGCGACGCCATGCATGTGGCGCTGGCCGACGAGGCCATTGGCATCGGCCCTGCGCCGGCGCGCTCGTCCTATCTCGACGCGGAAAAGATCATTGCCGCCGCGCACGCGAGCGGCGCAGAGGCCATTCATCCGGGTTACGGCTTCCTCTCTGAAAACGCCGGTTTCGCCGAAGCCTGCGCTTCCGCAGGTCTCGTTTTCATCGGCCCGACGCCCGATGCCATCCGCGCCATGGGCGGAAAAAGCGAGGCGAAGGCGCTGATGGCGCAAGCGGGCGTTCCCGTCGTTCCGGGCTATCATGGTGAGGACCAGGCGGAGGAGCGGCTTGCCGACGAAGCCAAAGGCATAGGCTATCCGGTGCTGATCAAGGCCTCGGCCGGCGGCGGCGGCAAGGGCATGCGCATCGTGCGCAAGAAACGCGAATTCGCAGCCGAACTTACCGGCGCCAAACGCGAAGCGCTTGCCGCCTTCGGCAACGACCGCATGCTGATCGAAAAATATCTGGAACGGCCGCGTCATGTGGAAGTGCAGGTCTTTGCCGATGGCCAAGGCAATTGTGTTTCGCTTTTCGAGCGCGATTGCTCCATCCAGCGCCGGCACCAGAAAGTCATAGAGGAGGCCCCGGCCCCCGGCCTGCCCGATACGCTCAGGCAACGCATGTATGACGCGGCGGTCGCCGCCGCCCGCGCCATTGATTATCGCGGCGCGGGAACGGTGGAATTCCTGCTCGACCCTTCCGGCGAGTTCTATTTCATGGAAATGAACACAAGGCTGCAGGTCGAACATCCGGTCACGGAATATATTACCGGGCTCGATCTGGTGGAATGGCAGATCCGTGTCGCGAACGGTGAAACCCTGCCGGAAGACTGGGGCAATCTGCGCATCAACGGCCATGCCATCGAAGCGCGGATTTACGCGGAAGACCCGGCGCATGATTTTCTGCCGTCAATCGGCACGATCGACCATCTCGTCTTTCCCGACGAAGGACCTCATCTCAGGATAGACAGCGGCATTCGCGCCTGCGACGCCATTACCGTGCATTACGACCCGATGATCGCCAAGCTGATCGTCTGGGATCACGATCGCCCCTCGGCCGTGCGGCGTCTGCGGCTTGCACTCGAAAAACTGGCGATCTGCGGCGTCACCAGCAATGCCGCCTTTCTGACGCGGCTTGCGGGACTGGATGCGTTTGCAGATGCCGATCTCGATACCGGCTTCATTTCCCGCAACGAGGCCACGCTTTTTGCCCCCGGAGCCACGGGGGACAACGAAATCGCTCTCGCCACGCTTGGCCTGCTCCTTTCAGGCCGAAACGGGCCTGGGCCACAGGCCGATCCCTATAGCCCGTGGAACAAGACGAACGCTTTCCGCCTCAACGCGCCGGCGCGGGAAACCCTGCGTTTTGCCCTCGATCAACAGCCGACCGAGGTCAACGTTACGCATGAGCCAGACGGTTTTTCGCTGGCAATCGGCACGCGGGCCATCCGCGCTCATGGCAGCATCTCACAAGACGGCACACTCAGTGCGACTATCGATGGCTGGCAAAAGCGGGGCCATTTCTTCGCCAGCGATAACGGCCCCGCACTGTTTCTGGATGGCGAGCAATATCGTGTCAGCCAGCCAGACCCCGTCGACATCGCTGATGCCGCCACCCATGCCGGTGGTCTGGAAGCGCCCATGCCCGGTGTCATCCGCGCCATACTGAGCGAGAACGGCGCGACCGTCTCCGCCGGTGAGGCGCTTGTGGTGATGGAGGCGATGAAAATGGAGCACACGATCCGCGCACCGGCAAAAGGTACTGTCAGCGCCATCAATTGCGCCGAAGGCGATATGGTCGAGGCCGGTGCGGTGCTGGTGGATTTCGAGCCGGAGGGCGCGTGACATGGCTTGGCCCCAAACCGTCAAGATCGTCGAGGTGGGTGCACGCGATGGCCTGCAAAACGAAAGTGGCGAGGTTTCCACCGCCATCAGAATCGAGTTGATCGAGCGGCTGGCGGCGGCGGGACTGACGGCGGTGGAGACGGGAGCTTTCGTTTCACCCAAAAAAGTTCCGCAGATGGCCGGTTCGAGGGATGTTTTGCAGGGCCTCAAACGCCGGCGCGGCACCACCTATCCGGCCCTCGTTCCCAATATGAAAGGTTTCGAGGCGGCCATCGAGACCGGCGTGACGGAGATCGCCGTTTTCGTGTCCGCCTCCGAAGGTTTCAGCCAGCACAATATCGCCTGCTCGCGCGCGGAAAGCCTCGAGCGACTGCGCGATGTCGCGGAGGCCGCCACCGACCGCGATGTCCGTATGCGCGGTTACGTCTCCTGCATCGCCGGTTGCCCCTATGACGGCGCGGTTGCGCCCGATGATGTGGCGGCGATGGCCGAGGCGCTAGTCGCTCTCGGCTGTTACGAAATTTCGCTCGGCGATACGATCGGCGTCGGCACGGCCGGCCAGATCCGCAAGCTCATCGAACATATTTCGACGCGAATCCCGCGCGAAAAACTCGCCATGCATTTCCACGACACCTATGGCCAGGGCGTCGCCAATGTGCTGGCCTCGCTTGAGGAAGGCATCTCCGTTTTCGACAGCTCCGTCGCCGGGCTGGGCGGTTGCCCCTTTGCGCCGGGCGCCAGCGGCAATGTCGCTACCGAAGACGTTGTCTATCTGCTGCACGGACTTGGTATTAAAACCGGCATCGACCTGATGGCGGTGGCGAGAACCGGGGACTGGATCAGCCGCCATCTCGGCAGGGCAAATGCAGCCCGCGCCGGCAAAGCGCTGCTTGCCGCAAAAAGGGAGGATGATGCGCATGGCGGATGAGCTGTTGAGCGAAAAGCGAAAAGACGTTCTGTGGCTCACGCTCAACCGACCGGACGTCCACAACGCCATGAACGCTGCGATGACGGACGCCTTGACGCATGCGATCCGGACGGCCTCCAGCGATGGCAGCCTTCGTGCCGTGGTCATAACGGCCGCGGGCGACCGCAGCTTCTGTTCTGGTGCAGACCTGAAGGAAAGCGCCGGCGGCATGTTCCGTTCGCGAGACGGAACAAACCCCATCGCCGATGTGATACGCGCCATCGAGACCTGCGGCAAGATCGTCATTGCCCGCATCAACGGGCGCGTGCTGGCGGGCGGACTCGGCCTTGTCGCCGCCTGTGATCTCGCTTATGCCGCCGATCAAACGCAATTCGGCCTGCCGGAAGTGCGGGTCGGGCTTTTCCCGGCCATGGTGGCGGCGACACTTCTGGCCAAAATACCGCTGAGCCGTCTGCACGAAATGGCTTATCTCGGGCAATCGATCACTGCCGCAGAAGCCGAACGCATTGGCCTTATCAACCGCACGGTGCCATCCGCCGAACTCGATGGCGTGATCGAGGAGGTCCTTTCCCGCTTGCGGCAGAACGCGCCGGGCGCAATCGCAGCCGGAAAGGCAGCGCTGCTGGCAATGCGCGACATGCCGGCCAGCGAGCGGCTCGCCTTTGCCGAAAGCGTCATCGCGAAGATCAGCAGCAGCGACGAGGCACGCGAAGGCAGAGACGCCTTCGCCGGGAAACACCCGCCGATCTGGGCTGACGGGTCCTGAACCACCGCTCAGGGTCTTAATCGATATAATGCCCGCAGCCGCGTTGACCCCGTTCGGCAAATCGAGTTCTATCCAGCACCTTTCGCCGGAGGGCGATCGGGGAGCCGGAGGAAAGCCCATGCGCCTTGTAAAAACCGTCGCCGAATTGCGCGGCCTGACCGCCACATTTCGCCGCGATGGCAAGACCGTCGGCTTCGTGCCGACCATGGGTTTTCTCCATATTGGTCATCTGACACTCGTTGCCAAAGCGAAGGCGGAAAACGACATCACGGTGGTCTCGATCTTCGTCAATCCGCTACAATTCGGTGCGAATGAAGACCTCGCCCGTTACCCCCGCGATCTCGCTCGCGACAGCGCATTGCTGAAAGAGGCAGGCGTCGATATTCTTTTCGCACCCGAGGTTACCGAGATGTATCCGCGCCCGATGCAGACGGTGGTGGATGTGCCAGAACTGGGGAGCCAGCTGGAAGGTGCGGTACGGCCTGGGCATTTCGCCGGTGTGACGACCGTCGTGACCAAGCTTTTTAATCTCGTGCAGCCGGATGCCGCCTATTTCGGCGAAAAGGACTACCAGCAGGTAACGCTGATCCGCCGCATGGTCGAAGATCTCGCCCAGCCGGTCCGCGTCGTCCCGGTCGCCACCGTGCGTGAGGCGGATGGGCTCGCCTGCTCCTCGCGCAATGTCTATCTGAGCCCTGAGGAACGCGCCGCCGCCGTGATCGTGCCGCACGCACTCGATGAGGCGCAGCGGCTGTATCATGACGGCTGCGACGACCCGGCCACTTTCGAAGCGGCAATAGAAAAATTCATCGCCGCCGAGACGCTGGCGTCGCCCGAAGTCGTGGCGGTGCGCGATCCGGATACGTTGGCTCCCGTCGCTTCGCTGCAGGCGGGGCCTGTGCTGGTGGCGCTGTTCGTGCGGGTGGGCAGCACCCGCCTTCTCGACAACCGCGTCATCGGACGTGATAAAACCGGCAAACAGGAGGCTGCATCATGAGCACGCACGGGAAACAAAAGCGGCTGACGACGGCCTCCATCCGGCAGATGAAAGGCGGTGCGCGCATCGTTTGCCTGACCGCTTATACAACGCCGATTGCCCGCCTGCTCGATCCGCATTGCGACCTGCTGCTGGTCGGCGATTCCCTCGGCATGGTGCTTTACGGCATGGACACGACGGTCGGCGTCACGCTGGATATGATGATCGCCCATGGCCGCGCGGTCATGCGCGGCGTCGACCACGCCTGCGTCATCGTCGATCTTCCCTTCGGCACCTATCAGGAATCGAAGGAGCAGGCGTTCCGCAACGCCGTGCGGCTGATGCAGGAGACCGGCTGTGATGGCGTGAAGCTGGAAGGCGGCGAGGAAATGGCCGAGACGATCGCCTTCCTCGTGGCGCGCGGTATTCCGGTCTTCGGCCATGTCGGGCTGATGCCGCAACTGGTCCACACCGCCGGTGGCTTCCGCTCTCTCGGGCATTCGGATGCCGAAACGCAGAAAATCTGGCGCGATGCGATTGCGGTTGATCAGGCAGGCGCCTTCGCCATCGTCGTGGAAGGCACCGTCGAGCCGCTTGCCCGCGAACTGACAGAAAAACTCGCCGCGCCTACGGTCGGCATCGGCGCATCGCCCGCCTGTGACGGGCAGGTGCTGGTTTCCGACGACATGCTCGGCCTCTTCACCGATTTCAAACCGAAATTCGTAAAGCGTTTCGCCGATCTGGGGGCGACCGTTTCTGAGGCAGCGGCAAGTTACGCCGATGAGGTGCGCTCCGGCGCGTTTCCGGGGCCGGAGCATACGTTTCAGGTTCGTCGACAAGCGCCTTCAGAGTGAGTGAGCCGTGCTGATGGAACAACGCCTCGCCAAAAACTCGACGTCATCCTCGGGCTTGACCCGAGGATCCATGGCGTGGGGTTGTGGATCCTCGGGTCAGGCCCGAGGATGACGGTGGAAAGGTTGAGGCGATGCTATCAGCTCTCAGCAGTATACTCGGCCTGACCACAGGCATTGCACATCCAGCAAAGCTAACGACTATACAATCCCGCCGCTGCCGCCCACCGAAGCCGGGCGTTCCGCCGCAACATGGCGGCGATGACCGCTCGCCCGGTAGGTCGCAATCGGATCAATCGCACCGCCCGCCAGTTGCCGCGCCCTGGCGAGAACCGGCTCGACATCCGTGCGATAGGCCCGTTTCAGCGTATCGGATGCCATCAGCGCATCATTGTCCTGCTGGTAACCGTCCAGAGCCGCACGATCGACCAGAAGCGCCTGCGCATAGGCGCGGCGAATTTCGTTGGCGCTGGAGATCAGGCTTTCGATCGGGTCCGTCACATTGTGCGACTGGTCGATCATATGGGCGGGATGGAACCCCTTCACGCCGCGATATTCGGCATCCACCAGCTCGTTGAAGACGAGGAACAGGCGGTAAGGCTCGATTGAGCCGGCATCCAGATCGTCATCGCCATATTTGCTGTCGTTGAAGTGGAAACCGCCAAGCTTGCCGAACTGGATGAGCCGGGCGACGATCATCTCGATATTGGTGTTCGGCGCATGGTGGCCGAGATCAACGAGGCAGAAGGCCTTTTCGCCGAGTGTATTGGCGATGAGGTAGTTGGTGCCCCAATCCTGCACGACGGTGGAATAGAAGGCCGGTTCGAACATCTTGTGTTCGGAAAAAATGCGCCAGTCATCCGGCAGCGCCTTGTAGATATCGGCCATGGCGGCGAGATAACGCTCGAAACTTCTGGTGAAGTTGCTTTGGCCCGGGAAGTTGGAACCATCGCCCACCCACACCGTCAGCGCCTTGGAACCGATGGCTTTACCGATCTCGATACATTCGATGTTGTGTTCGACAGCCTGCTGGCGCGTTGCGGCATCCGTGTGGCTAAGCGAACCGTATTTGTAGGAATGGCTCTGATCCGGCGCATCCGAGAAGGTGTTCGAATTCATGGCGTCGAAACCGAGACCGAGCGCGTCGGCGTGAGCCTTCAAGCGCTTCGGGTCCTGTTTGTCCCATGGAATATGCAGGGAAACATTCGGCGTCGCACGCGTCAGCTGGTTGATGACGGCGCAATCGTCCAGCTTGTCAAAAATGCCGCGCGGCTCACCCGCACCCGGAAAACGGGCAAAACGGGTGCCGCCGGTGCCTACGCCCCAGGATGGGACTGCGACGAAGAATTCCGCAACTTTGGCGGTGATGGCATCGATATCGATATTGCGGCGCGCAAGCTGGTTGCCCAGCGCGTCATAATCATCCTTCAGCGCGGCGGCGCACTTATCGTTTTCTGCCGCAATCACATCAACGGCGATTTTCGTCTCGGCCATCTCTTCCTCCCCGGAATCGGTCCAGTGCATGTTAGTTCATCCCGCTCACTTCCGTCATTCCGGCCTTGAGCCGGAATCCAGTCGACGCACGTCTGTGCGGCGGAGAGAGTCTTTTCAGCCCAAGGACTTGGGCTGGCTGGATTCCGGCACAAGGCCGGAATGACGGAAGTTAGAACGTGCCGAACATCCTATCGTGTGAAGCTCTGCGCGTTGCCGGCATCGACGTTGATGATGTTGCCGGTCGATTTGGCGGAAGCGTCGGACGCCAGGAAGTAGATCGCCTCGGCGATGTCTTCCGGGAACACGTTGAGCTTCAGCATCGAGCGCTTGCGATAATGTTCCTCCAGATCGGTCACCTCGATCTTGGACGAGGCCGCGCGCTGCTCGCGCCATTCGCCGTTCCAGATCTTCGAACCGCGCAACACGGCATCGGGATTGACGGTATTGACGCGAATGCCCGCCTCCGCTCCCTCGAGAGCAAGGCAACGGGCAAGATGGATTTCCGCAGCCTTGGCCGTGCAATAGGCCGACGCATTGGGCGAAGAGGCAAGACCGTTTTTCGAGGCGACGAACACCACGTTGCCGCCGAGATTCTGACGCCGCAGCAGACGGAACGCTTCGCGCGAAACGAGGAAATAACCCGTAGCGAGAATGTCGATATTCTTGTTCCACATGGCAAGCGTGGTGTCTTCCACCGGTGCGGAGGAAGCAATACCGGCATTGGAGACGAGAATATCCACGCCGCCGAATTCCACGCTCGCTTCCGCAAAGGCCGAAATGACAGCATCTTCCTTCGTCACATCCAGCTTCACGCTGCGCACCGCATCCGCGCTGTAACGCTTGACGAAATCGCCCTTGGCGGCTTCAAGTGCGGCCTCATCTATGTCGGCGAGCACAACGCAGGCACCCTCGGCCGCCAGCCTTTCCGCCGTCGCCCGGCCGATGCCGCCGGCGCCACCGGTAACGAAAGCCACGCGGCCGGCAAGGCTTTTCGGCTTCGGCATGCGCTGAAGCTTCGCCTCTTCCAGCAGCCAATATTCGATGTCGAAGGCTTCCTGTTCGGGAAGGCCCTGATATTCGGACACGGTGGAAGCACCACGCATGACATTGATGGCGTTGACGTAAAATTCGCCGGCAATGCGGGCGGTGGCCTTGTCCTTGGCGAAGGACAACATGCCGACGCCGGGGATCAGAAAGATAACCGGGTTAGGGTCGCGCATCTTTGGCGAATTGTCGTGACGGCAGGCCTCATAATAGCGGCTGTAGTCAGCGCGATAGGCCTCTAGCGCCTTGTTGAGACCGGCCGTCAACGCATCCACATCGGGATTTGCCGTATCGAGATCGAGGATCAGCGGGCGGATTTTCGTGCGCAGGAAATGATCCGGGCAGGATGTGCCGAGATTTCCGAGCGGTTTCAAATCCTTGGAGTTGACGAATTCGAGAACCGCATCCTGATCGTCGAAATGGCCGAGCTTGCGCTCCTCATGACCGATGCGACCGCGGATTTCCGGCATCAGTCGGGCAGCAATGGCGCGGCGTTCGGCAACCGGAAGGCTCTTGGCAACAGCACCGCCGAAAATCGTCTTGCCTTCGGACTTAGCGGCAAACCATTCAATCGCCTTGTTGATGATGGCGAGCGTCAGTTCGTAACACGCCTTGGCGTCATTATCCCACGTGAACAGGCCGTGGCTTTCCAGCACAACGCCCTTGGCTCTGGGGTTGGCCTTGACGAAAGCCTCCAGATCGAGACCGAGCTGGAAACCGGGACGACGCCAGGGCAACCAGCCGATCTCCTCGCCGAAAATCTGCTGCGTCAATTCTTTCGAATTCTTCGAAGCGGCGACGGCGATGATCGCATCAGGATGCATGTGATCGACATGCTCATAAGGCACGAAACCGTGCAGAGGCGTATCGATGGAGGCGGCGCGCGGGTTGAGGTTGAAGGTGCAATGCGGCAGAAAGCCGACCATGCGGTCTTCATCCGCGACACCCTTGTAAATGCCCTTCAGCGCTTCCAGCTTGTCGAGATAGAGC
Organism: Rhizobium sp. X9; assembly: GCF_018873185.1. Classification (NCBI taxonomy): domain Bacteria; kingdom Pseudomonadati; phylum Pseudomonadota; class Alphaproteobacteria; order Hyphomicrobiales; family Rhizobiaceae; genus Rhizobium; species Rhizobium sp. X9. The sequence continues at coordinate 670,428 of NZ_CP071312.1, forward strand.
GTCGCAAAACCATCGAGCTTGATGGTGCCGACATCGCCGCCGGACCCTTTCACCCACATGACGCGAACCTTTTCGCCGGTCAGCGGATCGGTTTCGAGCACTTTCGCGGAGGTGTTTCCGCCGCCGTAATTGGTGATGCGCTTGTCTGCACCCAGCAGATTGGAGCGGTAAAGCAGCTTGCCCGGCTCATCGAGCGTTTTGGCATAGGCGTCGTCCCAACGGCTTTCGAGAAGGCGGGATTTTCCCGTCATGTCTTCCTCCCTATCAATCTGGCCAGATATGTCTGCATTCGCGGAACCGATATCGGCCCGCCTCCTTTGACGGCAGGTATCGCGCATCCAAAAGCACAATGTCAATCAAAAACGATCATAAATTTTCATGTTGCAGCGCGATATTGAATAATTTGATCGTTCTTGATTGACAACGTAAAGAGATTGCGAATAATCACAATCAGGAGGACCCCATGCACGAACGCGAACGCCATCGCATCATCTTGAGCGCCACACAGGAAAAAGCTGTCGTGACGGTGCAGGATATTGCCGAACTGACGGATGCGTCGGAAGCGACGATCCGCAGGGATATCGCGTCCCTGCATGTTCAGGGCAAGTTGCGGCGCGTGCGTGGCGGAGCCGAAGCGGTGCATCCGCCGCAGCTCGGCAATCTGGCCGCAAGGCCGTTCCGCGTGTCCGAATCGGTCAATATCGACAAGAAACGCGCAATTGCGCGCAAGGCGGTCGATCTCTGCAACGATGGCGATGCGATCATTTTGAATGGCGGCACGACCACATTCCAGATGGTGCATTACATGGCGGCGCGACGGTTGCAGGTGATGACCAATTCTTTCGCAATTGCGGAGCATCTGGTCAAGCATTCCAAGTGCAATGTCAGCGTGCCGGGTGGCGCGATCTATCGGGATCAGAGCCTTATCCTGTCGCCTTTCGAGAATGATGCGATCCGCAATTTTTATGCGCGGCGGATTTTTCTTGGTGCGCAAGGCGTGGGCGCGCTCGGCATCATGGAATCCGACGCGCTGGTTATCCAGAGCGAGCAGAAGCTGATGCGGCAGGCGGAAGAGCTGATCGTGATGGTCGATTCTTCGAAATTCAGAAAGCGATCCAGCCTCATCTTATGCCCGCTCGAAAATGTCTCGACCATCATCACCGATGACGGGATTTCCGATGAGGCGGCGAGGATGGTGGAAGATGCCGGCGTCGAATTGCTGGTCGTCGGCGCGGTGAGGGATGGCAAGACAGCCGCCCCTCCGGATGAAGAGGATTCTTCTTCGGTCGCCTGAGGAGCACCGGAGGGAGGAAAAGGTTCAAAACGGGAGGAAAAGGGACATGAAACTTACACGCAGAACATTGACGAGCGCTCTCGCGCTCAGCGCGGCGCTCTCCGTCGCAGGACTGGGCAGCGTTGCCCAGGCCGCCGATGTAAAGATCGCACTGGTGGTCAAATCGCTCGGCAACGGCTTTTTCGAAGCCGCCAACAAGGGCGCGCAGGAGGCCGCAAAGGACCTCGGCGGCGTCGAGATCATCTATACCGGCCCGACCAGCACAACGGCGGAAGGCCAGATCGAAGTCATCAATTCGCTGATCGCGCAGGGCGTCGACGCCATCGCCATTTCCGCCAACGACCCCGATGCCGTGGTTCCGGTGCTTAAGAAGGCGACCCAGCGCGGCATCAAGGTCATCTCCTGGGATTCGGGCGTCGCACCTGAAGGCCGTATTCTTCAGCTCAATCCGTCATCCAACGCGCTGATCGGCAAGATGTGCCTGCAGCTCGCCGCATCGCATCTGGAAGGCGGCAAGGGCGATTTCGCCATTCTTTCAGCCACCACCACCTCCACGAACCAGAATATCTGGATCGACGAGATGAAGAAGCAGCTGAAGGATTTCCCCGGCCTCAACCTCGTCACCACGGTTTACGGCGACGACCTTGCCGACAAGAGCTACCGCGAAGCGCAGGGCCTGCTCTCCTCGCAGCCGAATGTGAAGGTCATCGTCGCGCCGACGACGGTTGGCGTTCTCGCCGCCTCGCAGGCCGTGAAGGATGCGGGCAAGATCGGTCAGGTCTATGTGACCGGCCTTGGCCTGCCGTCTGAAATGGCCGGCGCCATCAAGTCGGGCGCCACCAAGGAATTCGCCATCTGGAACCCGATCGACCTCGGTTACTCCGCCACCCAGATTGCCTATCGCCTCGTGAAGGGCGAAACCGACGGCAAGCCGGGCTCGGAAATCGAAGCGGGCCGCATGGGCAAGATCAAGGTTGGCGAAAACAGCGAAGCGGCGATGGCCGATCCATTCGTTTATGATGCGAAGAATATCGATCAGTTCTCAAAGATTTTTTGATCTGAGAAGTGACGGCAGTGTGCGGAGGGCACCCCCTCTGCCCTGCCGGGCATCTCCCCCTCAAGGGGGGAGATCGATATGCCCCACTCGCTCGTTCCATAAAGCGGGGCGCTATCCGCTTGCCGATCTCCCCCCTTGAGGGGGAGATGCCCGGCAGGGCAGAGGGGGGTGCCCCTCGCCGCTTCAATCAAAACTGACCGGTAAGACGGAATGATGCGTGCTGAAACCCAAACCATAGACATCCCAGCGACTTCCAGCGGCGCGCCCATTCTCGAAATGCGCGGCATCAGCCAGATATTTCCCGGCGTCAAAGCGCTGGATGGCGTCGATATCGCGCTTTATCCCGGCAAGGTCACCGCGCTAATCGGTGAGAACGGTGCGGGAAAATCCACGCTCGTCAAAATCCTCACCGGCATCTACCGCCCGAACGAAGGCGAAATCCTTCTAGATGGCCAGCCCGTCCATTTTCACGGCGCGCAGGATGCCATCGATGCCGGCGTCACCGCCATTCATCAGGAAACCGTACTGTTCGACGAGCTTTCGGTGGGTGAAAACATCTTCCTCGGCCATGCGCCAAAAGGCCGTTTCGGCCTCATTGACTGGAAGACCATCAATGCGCGCGCCAAGGCTCTGCTGGAACAACTCGAAAGCACCATCGATCCGTCCATTCGGCTGAGGGACCTTTCCATCGCGCAACGCCACCTCGTGGCAATAGCGAGGGCGCTTTCCGTCGAGGCGCGCATCGTCATCATGGACGAACCGACAGCCGCCCTTTCCCGCAAGGAGATCGACGATCTCTTCCGCATCGTCGAAAATCTGAAGCGGCAGGGCAAGGCGATCCTCTTCATCAGCCACAAGTTCGATGAAGTCTATGAGATCGCCGAAAACTACGCGGTGTTCCGGGACGGCAAGATGGTCGGCGCGGGCAATCTTACCGCCACCCCGCAGGACGAGATCGTGCGTCTGATGGTTGGCCGCGACGTGACGAATGCCTTTCCGAAGCAAGCGGTCATGCTCGGCCCGACGGTTCTGTCGATCCGCAATTATTCTCACCAGACCGAGTTTCGCGATATTTCGCTCGATCTGCGCAAGGGCGAGATTCTCGGCCTCTACGGGCTGATCGGCGCCGGGCGATCGGAACTCTGCCAGTCGCTTTTCGGCATCACCCGCCCGGCCTCCGGACAGATTACACTCAATGGCGAACCGATCCTCATCCGTTCGCCGGAAGATGCGATCCGCGCCGGCATCGTTTATGTGCCCGAAGAGCGCGGACGCCATGGGCTGGCGCTGGAAATGCCGATCTACCAGAACATGTCGCTGCCTTCCCTTACACGCACCTCGCGCAAGGGATTTCTCGCCGCCGCCAATGAATTCGCGCTGGCGCGCAAATATGCCTCGCGTCTCGACCTGCGCGCCGCCGCGCTGTCGGTGCCGGTCGGCACGCTTTCGGGCGGCAACCAGCAGAAGGTGGTGATCGGCAAATGGCTCGCCACGCAGCCGAAAGTCATCATTCTCGACGAGCCGACCAAGGGCATCGATATCGGTTCCAAGGCCGCCGTGCACGGCTTCATCAGCGAGCTTGCGGCCGAAGGTCTCTCCATCATCATGATTTCATCCGAACTTCCCGAAATCCTCGGCATGTCCGACCGCGCCATCGTCATGCGCGAAGGCCTGATGGCGGGCCTGTTCGAACGCGCCGATTTTTCTCCGGAAAAGCTGGTGCGCGCCGCCACCGGCAACGCCTGAGAGGGGCAAACCATGCAACGTTTTCTCAAGAATCGCGAATGGCTGCTGGCGGGCATCATCGTTATCATGATCGCTGGCTTTGCGCTGCGCGCGCCCGGTTTCGGCAGGCCCGCCAATCTGGTCAATATCTTCAACGATACCTCCATCCTCATCATTCTGGCGCTTGGCCAGATGGCGGTCATTCTGACCAAATCCATCGATCTTTCGGTTGCCGCCAACCTCGCCTTCACCGGCATGGCGGTGGCGATGACCAATGCCGCCTTTCCGGGCATTCCACTGCCGTTTCTCATCGCCATGGCGGTCGGCATCGGCGCGGTTTTAGGGTCGATCAACGGCATTCTCGTCTGGTGGCTCGGCATTCCGCCCATCGTCGTCACACTCGGCACGCTCACTATCTATCGCGGCATGGCCTTCGTGCTTTCGGGCGGCGGCTGGGTGAATGCGCACCAGCTTTCACCCACCTTCCTCAACGTGCCGCGCACCATGATCCTCGGCATGCCAGTTCTTTCCTGGGTGGCCATCCTCATCATCGCCGGCGCCTGGCTCGTGCTCAGCCGGACCTCGTTCGGCCGCTCCGCCTATGCCTCCGGCGGTAATCCGGGCGCTGCGGTCTATGCGGGCATCGATGTCGGCCGCACGCGCTTTCTCGCTTTCGTGCTGTCGGGTGCGCTTGCTGGACTTGCGAGCTACCTCTGGGTTTCACGTTATGCCGTCGCCTATGTGGATATCGCCGCCGGTTTCGAACTGGACAGCGTGGCGGCAAATGTCATCGGCGGCATCTCCATTGCCGGCGGCATCGGCTCGGTGGCGGGTGCCGTGCTCGGCGCGCTGTTTCTCGGTGTCATCAAGAATGCCCTGCCCGTCATCGGCATCTCGCCCTTCGCGCAGATGGCGATTTCCGGCGTGGTTATCGTGCTCGCCGTCGTCTTCAACGCCCGCGCCGAAGCTCGAAAAGGTCGCATCATCCTGCGCGACCGGGCGGCAAGCGACCAGGCCAAGGAGGCCACAGTATGAGCACGAATTCTCAACCGGCTCAGAAGCCGCGCATCATTCCAGACAAGCTCGGCACGCCGCTGCGCCGTCTTTTGGCTAGCTGGGAAGTGCTGCTGCTTGGCGTCGCGATCCTCATCTTCATCGCCAATTCGCTCGCCTCGCCCTATTTCCTCAATGCCTGGAACCTGTCGGACGCGACCTTCAACTTCACCGAAAAGGCGATCATCGCCTTTGCCATGGCACTCCTGATCATCGCCGGTGAAATCGATCTTTCCGTTGCCGCCATTATCGCGCTCGCCTCCACCGCCATGGGTGCTGCGGTGCAGATGGGCGTCGGTACGCCGGGCCTCGTCGCCATCGGCATCGGCACCGGCCTTCTCTGCGGGGCTTTCAACGGCTTTCTCGTCGCTGGCCTGAAGCTGCCATCCATCGTCGTCACCATCGGCACGATGAGCCTGTTTCGCGGCGTTTCCTACATGGTGCTGGGTGATCAGGCCTATGGCAAATATCCGGCGGATTTCGCCTATTTCGGTCAGGGTTACGTTTTCTCGGTCATCTCCTTCGAATTTGTGCTGTTCATCGCCATGGCCGTTCTCTTCGCCATTCTGCTGCACGCCACCAATTTTGGCCGGCAGGTCTATGTGATCGGCAACAACCCGTTTGCTGCCCGTTTTTCCGGTATTCCCGTCGAACGGGTGAAGTTCATCCTTTTCCTTCTGACCGGCCTGATGAGCGGCATCGCTGCCGTCTGCCTCACCTCGCGGCTCGGCTCCACCCGCCCCTCGATTGCTCAAGGATGGGAGCTTGAGGTGGTGACCATGGTGGTGCTTGGCGGCGTTTCCATTCTCGGCGGCGCCGGCACCATTGCGGGCGTCGTCATCGCGGCTTTCGTCATGGGCCTCGTCACCTTCGGGCTGGGGCTTCTGAACGTGCCGGGTATCGTCATGTCGATCTTCGTCGGCCTGCTGCTGATCATCACCATCGCCATTCCAATCGTTGTACGCCGTCTGCGCGCCATGAGAAGCTGAGCCATGCCGGAATTCGAAAAACACGCCTTCAAGATGAAGCTCTTCGCCGGCAAGGAGGCAGAGTACAAACGCTGCCATGATGAGATATGGCCGGAACTGGTGGCGCTGCTGCACGAGGCAGGTGTGAGCGACTATTCGATCCATCTCGATCCGGAAACCAACATCCTGTTCGGCGTGCTGACGCGCCCGAAGAACCACGGTATGGCGGCATTACCCGAGCATCCCGTGATGAAGAAATGGTGGGCGCACATGGCCGATATCATGGAGAGCAATCCGGATAATTCGCCAATCGCGACGGACCTCGTGACGGTGTTCCATCTGCCATGACCGACATGACAAAGCCACGCCGCGTCGCGGTCATCGATATCGGCAAGACCAACGCCAAGGTCGTCGTCATCGACACCAGAAGTGGCGAAGAGATCGCCGGCGACAGGCGTTCGAACCCTGTCCTTCGTGATGGTATCTATCCGCATTACGATGTGGAGATGCTGTGGAGTTTCATTCTCGCCTCTCTACGGCAGTTCGCCCAAGAGCCGGGTTTCGACGCGATCTCCATCACCACCCATGGCGCGTCAGCGGCACTTCTCGATGAAAACGGCGATCTTGCCATGCCGGTGTTGGACTACGAGCACAGCTATCCCGTTGAGATACGTGAGGCCTATCTTGGCATCCGGCCCGACTTCTCCGAGACCGGCTCGCCATCGCTTCCTGCCGGGCTGAACCTTGGCGCGCAAATCCATTTCCAGAAAACCGCCTTTCCGCAGGAATTCGCGACGGTGCGCAGCATCGTCACCTATGCGCAATATTGGGCGGGGCGACTGACCGGCGTTCAGGCCACCGAAACGACCTCGCTTGGTTGCCACACCGACCTGTGGAACCCTCGACGTAAAACGTTTTCATCGCTGGTGACGCGTCTTGGCATCGAGCAATTGATGGCGCCGGTGCGCTCGGCCTTCGATGTGCTCGGACCAGTCCGCAAATCGGTGGCGCAGGAAACAGGTATGTCGCCAGACATGCCGGTCTATTGCGGCATTCACGATTCCAATGCGTCGCTCCTGCCGCATCTGCTGCGGCGGGAGGGTGACTTTTCCGTCGTCTCCACCGGCACCTGGGTGGTGAATTTCGCAATTGGCGGCATGGCGGATGGGCTGGATCCCGGCCGTGACACACTTTTGAATGTCGATGCTCTCGGACGTCCCGTTCCTTCCTCCCGCTTCATGGGCGGCAGGGAGTATGAAAAGCTGACACAGCAATTCGGGCCAGCGCCGGACGAGGAAATCGAAGCCGCGCTCGGCAGCGCAATTGCCAAAGGCATGATGCTGCTTCCAAGCATCGTTGGAGGCTCCGGCCCCTTCCCCGCTAAAACAGCGCGCTGGATCGCCGACGACAATGCCACGGTTGCGGAACGACACGCGGCAACGGCGCTGTATCTTGCCCTGATGACGGAGTTTAGTCTTTCGCTGATCGGGAGGAAGGGCCCGGTGCTGGTTGAAGGCCCATTTGCCAGCAACGCTCTTTATCTCAAGGCGCTTGCCGTTTTTGCCGATACGGATGTGATCGCCGTCAGCGGCTCCACCGGCACCAGCGCCGGGGCAGCGCTCCTCACAGGCATCAAGCCGCTTGCGGGCCGCGAGCGTTATTTCGCTCCCGGCGCTATTGAAGGACTTGGTTCCTATCGCCAGGTTTGGAAAGCAAAGCTAGTCTGACGACATGATGCGGGAAGTGGCCTCCGCCGTCCCCACACAAGCAACGTCATCCTCGGGCTTGACCCGAGGATCCACTCCCGCGCGAAACAATGGATCCTCGGGACAAGCCCGAGGATGACGCCAAGTGCGGGGAGAGGTCGTCGACCAATCACGAAATGCGGCCTCATATCAGGCCGCATTCCCGTTTCGCCCAAAGATCAAGCCTTGATGAAGGCCAACAGATCGGCGTTCAGCACATCGGCATTGATCGTCAGCATGCCGTGCGAGAAGCCGGGATAGGTCTTCAGCGTGCCGTTTTTCAAAAGCTTCACCGATTTCAGCGCGGAGTCCGCAATCGGCACGATCTGGTCGTCTTCGCCGTGCAGCACCAGCGTCGGAACGCCGATCGCCTTCAGGTCTTCGGTCTGATCGGTTTCCGAGAAGGCCTTGATGCCGTCATAATGGGCCTTTGCGCCGCCCATCATGCCCTGACGCCACCAGTTCTGGATCACGCCTTCCTGGGCGGTCGCTCCATCTCGGTTGAAGCCGTAGAATGGGCCGGAGGGCACATCGCGGAAGAACTGCGCGCGGTTTGCGGCAAGCGACGAGCGGAAGCCGTCGAAGAGCTCCATCGGCAGACCTTCCGGGTTGGCCTCGGTCTTCAGCATCAGCGGCGGCACGGCGGAAACCAGAACCGCCTTGGCGACGCGGCCAGCGGGCTCGCCATGTCTGGCAACGTAACGGGCAACTTCGCCGCCACCGGTGGAGTGGCCGATATGGACGGCATTCTTCAGATCGAGCGCCTCAACGACGGCAAAGGCGTCGGCAGCGTAGTGATCCATGTCGTGACCTCCAGCCACCTGGGCAGACCGGCCGTGGCCACGGCGATCATGGGCGACGACCCGATATCCTTTCGAGAGGAAAAACAGCATCTGCGCGTCCCAGTCGTCGGAACTCAGCGGCCAGCCGTGGTGAAACACGATGGGCTGAGCATCCTTCGGGCCCCAGTCCTTGTAGAAGATTTCGGTTCCGTCTGTCGTTGTCACAAAGCCCATGATCGTTCTCCTTCGGTTGCGGTGGCATCGTCCAGCGTGGTCTGAATTCTGCGCCGGTCTGATGGAGTGATGATGACGCAGGAGAGCGATTGCGACAATTGCAATAATAATTGCGATTGAATTGCCGTTTATGAAATTATCATGACGATCCGCAACCCACCTCAGGGCATACGCCGCCCTGCTCCCGCACATTCTCATTCCCGGGAAAGAACGAGATGATGCGCAGACGGTTCCGCGAATTCGCTGTGAACTTTTGGGGCTGCGAGACGGCGGTCAATCCACGTCGGGATCGTATTCCCTCGGGCTTTCGTCCTTGGAGAACAACACGCAGGGACCGCGCGAACCACGCGGATCATAGGCATATCCCTTGGCGGTCAGCGACCGCATGATGTCGCGGACGCCGGCGAGGCCATAAAGGTGATCGTGCAGTTCGACGAATATCCGCTCCACGCCGGCAAGCTCGGCCCTGCCGAGCAGATCGCGTTCCGCGCCCTCGATATCCATGACCAGTGCGGTGATGCCCTTGCTTGCAACAAATTCGTCGATATTCTCGGACGAAATTTCGATGCGTTTTTCATAGGGACCCTGATTTTCGTCCATCGACGACATCCAGAGATCCTTGCGGACATAAAACGAATAGGAGCGCGGCTCGTCGGCGGTAAGCAACCCCTGCGAAAACTCGACATTGCCGCGGCAATTGGCTTTTATCACCCGCTCCGCCAGCGCCGCCGTGGAGGGATTGGCCTCGAAGGCCCATACCGACACATCCTTTATGCCGGCGATGATCGAGGTGATGATCCCGATACCGGATCCCAGTTCCAGCACGCGGTCGCCCGGCTTGATGGCTTTCAGGACGCTGCGGGCCTCCTTCGCCTCATAGCTGCCATCGGTCAACGCCTGCCAGATGACGGGCGACACCTCATGGGAAGAGAGGGGAAGAGCTACGCCATGCACGTCCATTATTTCCATGTCTCAAACCTTTTCGCAAAACCCGGTCGCTTCGCCAGAATGATCCCGTATCGACCGGGAATGCTCTACAACATCGGCACGCCAACCGGTATCGGTTTTCGCAAAGAGCGATGCATCTTCCTGAAATAGGACACGCCTTCGCCAACGCCGCCCGTTTTCAGACGGAGCTCCAGGCCACCAGCTCCTTGGCCGGCAACGGCCGGCTGATCAGATATCCCTGGACCTGATCACATCCCAGACGTCTGACACATTCATATTGTTCCTCCGTCTCGATGCCTTCGGCAATCGTGGTCATCCGCAGGCTGCGGCCGACACCGACCACGAACTCAACGATCGCCAGCGCGTCTCGGTCGCTGGTGATATCGCGCAGAAAGGAGCGGTCGATCTTTATCTTGTCAAAGGGCACGCCGCGCAGATTGGCGAGAGACGAATATCCGGTGCCGAAATCGTCCATGGCGATCTGGATGCCGACATCCTTCAGCCGCGTCAGCGTGTTGATCGTCTGATCGCTCTTGTTGAGCAGGATGGATTCGGTGATCTCAAGCTCGAGCCGGCTTGGCTCCAGCCCGCTTTTTTCCAGCGCGCCCATCACGTTCTGGATGAGGTTGGTACTGTGAAACTGAACCGGCGAGAGATTGACCGCCACCTTCATGTCCTCGTCCCATCGCATCGCCTCGCGGCAGGCGGTTTCCATCACCCATTTTCCGAGCGAGTGGATAAGGCCCGTTCTTTCCGCGACGGGAATGAATACGCTGGGCGGCACATCGCCCCGCACCGGATGCTTCCAGCGCAAGAGCGCCTCGAAGCCGCAGAGTTCGCGGGTCTGCGTCGCCACCTGCGGCTGGTAATAGACCTCCATCTCGTCGTTCTGCAGCGCGGTTTGCAGATCGGCCTCGAAGGATTTCTTCTCGGTCAGCTGCTTCTGCATGCGGACCTTGAAAACGCTCGCCCGGCCCGGGCCGATGGCCTTGGCCTCGTAAAGAGCCAGATCCGCGCGCTTGAACAATTCGTCCGCATCAACGGCGCCGTGCGAGATGGCAATACCGATGCAGGTGCCGATTTTGACCTCCTGCTCGCCGAGCTGGTAGGTCCGGCTGATCTGGTCGATGAGCTTGGAGGCGAGACGGCGTGCTGCATCTTCGTTGAGATCGTCGGAGACGACGGCGAATTCATCGCCGCCCAGGCGGCAGACCATATCGTAATCGCCGCTGATGCCTGAAAGGCGCTGCGCGACGGCCTGAAGCAGGGCATCGCCCGCATCATGACCGAGCGTGTCGTTGACGTCCTTGAAGCCGTCGAGATCGAGCAGAAGGATGGCCGTCGTGCCGCTGCCGCCGAAGGATCGTCGCAGCCGCTCGATCAGCTCCTGCCGGAACAGCGAGCGGTTGGGCAGACCCGTCAGCGCATCGTGATAGGCATCATGCTCCAGCCGGACATTCTTCGCCTGCAATTCCAGCGTGGCGGCGCGCAGGTCGTCCGTCAGGCCGCGCATGCTTTTTTGCGCGCGGTTCAAAAGATCGTTCTGCCGGAGCAGCAATATGACGAGCGCGATGCCGCACAGGATCAGGCCCCCGGCCAGCGCGGTATAGACGATATGCAGCTTGCGCACGTCCTCATGGGCGGTATCGATCAGATTGACGTCATAGGCGACGGAAGACGAGGCGAGCGTCGTCATCGGTGCATCGAGCGCGCTCATCGCCGAAAGCATTGCCGGAACATCGGCGGGCTCCAGACGATTAACCCGCTGCTCCAGATCGGCCAGAACCGCATTGAGCTGCGTTACAAGGTCCCGCCACTGCTGCTTTTCATTGATGAAAGCCCCCAGATTGCCCTGCTTCAACAATTCAAGACGGCTCAGCATGATGTCCAGACGCAGCTGCAGTTCGTCCCGGTCAATCTTGCCGGGACTGAGCGCGAAAACCGCGAGCTTGTTCTGAAGCCGCAGATATTCCGCCACGGTCTGGCTGACCGCCCACGAATCGTTATAGCGGGCGAATTTCTGCAGAGCGGTCTGTCGCTCGGCAATGACGAAAGCGATATAGCCCGTTGCCAGGACGAAGCAACAGATGATCACCGCCACAAGTTTTCGCAAACGGCACCTTTATTCCACTATCAGTTTGGCAACTTGCCATGCAGACCGCGAATAATAAGTCTGCTTCTGCAGCTCCGGGTCGCTGTCATAGGGATAGATGACGAACAACGGGCCTTTTTCGCGAACTGTCATGTAATTGCCATCCAGTTTGATCGCGAGGATAACGTTGAATTTCTTAAAATCCTCAACCGGTATGGTGCTGACATAGTCGTTGAGCGCGACTGCCGTGACCGTGGTGCCTTTTGCGCCGACGATATCCATCAATTTCGCCAGCGAAACACCATCGAATCGGACGCGGCCATCGTGCCAGGGTGTTGTCGTCTCCACCGTCACCATTCCAAGCGCTTCCAGCATGTCGCGGTCGAATTGCGCGGCGCCCTCGGCGTTGGTGTTGGTGATGTTTCCGGATATGGTTAATATCGGCTTGCCTTGCGGCTTGGCGATCGTTCCGGCTTCGGCACAGGAAAGCCACACGAGTGACAAGAACGCACTGAGAAGTACCCGGGCGAAACTCATACTTTTTCTCCATCGATAACGTTCGGGTCGAGGGTTTTCGCCAACCTCAGAAGGTCAAGGGAACCGACGCCCGCAATATATATCAGGAATGGATGTTATATCCTCACTGAGATTTTATCCGTATTTTCTCTAGGTTTTGAGTAAACCCTTTGGATAATTTTTCCGTCTTATTGTACTTTTTCATGTTTCGCGCACTGTTATGACGCAAGCGGCAGCCCACTTTGCCTCCTCCCGTCAATCCGTCAGGCGCGACAAGGGCCGAATTGAGGCAGACACTTTCCCGCGAACGGACAGAAATGCGTGATTCGCACGCGGACCGGGCGAGGTCATCGGCAATTTAGCATCGCATGCGTTGCAAACCGGAATGACCGAAAACAAGTTCCATGTCGCAGAAAAATCATGGCGATTGCCGCAGCGGACGGTTGAAACATACCGCCCGGAACTTAATATAAAGACTGTCGTTTCTGTTTCCGGCAATTCCAGAAGCCTCTTTGCCGGGGATACCCAGACACCCGTTCCGCGCAGCGAAAGCCGCGATGCCGGATATCGTCCGGCCAGGAAAATTCTGTTCACGTCTCCGGGCCAAACGGCAGCTCGCCGTATCGGCCGCATCATGAAGGTAGTTCCCATGCACACCTATCCCGACATCAAACTTCTCATTGATGGCGAATGGCGAGACGCCGTTTCCGGCAAGACGATCGCCGTGTCCGATCCGGCAACCGACGAGATCATCGGCGCAATCGCCCACGCCGAAAAGGAAGACCTCGATCTGGCGCTTGCTGCCGCCGAGCGCGGTTTCAAGGTGTGGCGCGACACCTCGCCCTTCGAGCGTTCGAAGATCATGCGCAGGGCGGCCGATATCCTGCGCGAGCGCAAGGACAAGATCGCCTATATTATGACCCGCGAACAGGGCAAGCCGCTGGCACAATCGGGCACCGAGGTCATGGGCGCCGCCGACACGATCGACTGGTTTGCCGAAGAAGCGCGCCGCACCTATGGCCAGGTCATTCCCGCGCGTGCGACCGGCGTTTCCCAGCTTGCCATCAAGCTGCCCGTAGGGCCCGTTGCAGCCTTCACGCCCTGGAACTTCCCGATCAACCAGATCGTCCGCAAGCTCTCAGCGGCGCTCGCCACCGGCTGCTCGATCATCGTCAAGGCGCCTGAGGAAACGCCGGCATCACCGGCCGAGCTCATCCGCGCCTTTGTGGATGCGGGCGTGCCAGCGGGCGTCATCGGTCTGGTTTACGGTGTTCCCTCCGAGATTTCGGAATATCTGATCCCGCATCCGGTCATCCGCAAGATTTCCTTCACCGGCTCCACGCCGATCGGCAAGCACCTCGCGGCGCTGGCCGGCAAGCACATGAAGCGCGCCACGATGGAACTCGGCGGCCATGCGCCGGTGATGATCTTCGATGACGCCGATATCGAAAAGGCAATCGAGGTGACGTCGCTCGCCAAGTTCCGCAACGCCGGCCAGGTCTGTGTCGCCCCCACCCGCTTCCTCGTGCAGGACGGCGTGGCGGACCGCTTCCTTGAAGGTTTCGTGGAAGCGACGAAGGCCATCAAGGTCGGCAACGGCATGGAAGACGGCGTCATCATGGGCCCGCTCGCCAATGAACGCCGCATCCCGGCGCTCGAAGGCCTTATCAGCGACGCCGTTTCCCATGGCGGCGAGCTGAAGACCGGCGGCCGCCGCATCGGCAACAAGGGCAACTTCTTCGAGCCGACAGTTCTCGCCAATGTGCCGACCACGGCAAAGATCATGAACGACGAGCCCTTCGGTCCCGTTGCCATCATCAACCGCTTCTCGACCTTCGATGACGCGGTCACCGAAGCAAACCGCCTGCCCTTCGGCCTTGCATCCTATGCCTTCACCGGCTCGGTCAAGACCGCGCATGCGCTCGGCCATCAGGTCGAGGCCGGCATGCTGACCATCAATCATAACGGCCTTGCCCTTCCCGAAGTCCCCTTCGGCGGCATCAAGGATTCCGGTTATGGCACGGAAGGCGGTTCGGAAGCGGTTCAGGCCTATCTGGAAACGAAATTCGTCAGCCAGATGAGCTGAAGGCCTTGGCTCCGGCTCTGGGTGGATGACAATATCCGCCAAACGCTTGAGTTTGGCGAACCTGGAGTACCCATACTCCGTCACCCCGGACTCGATCCGGGGTCCAGTGCGATCAAGTGATCGGGAAAAAGTCGTTTCACGGCGCAGACGCGCCGTGTCTGGATGCCGGATCGAGTCCGGCATGACGGAGGAAAGTACGAATCCCTCCTCCTACGTCTGAGGATGGGGAAAATTTGCCCGTCTTCTCCTTGCCAATGCCCTCCCCCTGCTTGCCTCAAACCTCTTCTTCCCTTAAAAGAACAAAAAGTGAACTTTCGAGGGCAGACATGAGCGAGACAGCGGCACCGGCGCTGAAGGAAATCTTCAACCGTGAAAAACTGCAGCATATAGCCGATCAGACCAAAGCCGTTCATGCGCCTTTCGATGTCTCCGCCTTCATGTCGCTCGCCACGGAAAATCTCGAGGCTCTGGGCATCATGCAGCGCATGCGGCAGGTGGCGACGAGCCTGCACGCCACGCTTCCCGGTGACTACGCCCGCAATATCGACATTCTGACCGCCGCAGCCCCCGGCATCGGCAACGGTTTCGCGTCCATCTCGCTGCCGGAATATGTTGCGCTCTATGGGCTCAACGATTTCGATCTTTCCATGCAGGCGTTGCAATTTTTCACCCGTTTCGGCTCGTCGGAATTCGCCATCCGCCATTTTCTGCAAAAGGATATCGCCCGCACCCTTGCGGTGATGGAAACCTGGTCGCGCCACGACAACGAGCATGTACGGCGACTGGCGAGCGAGGGCTGCCGGCCACGCCTGCCCTGGTCGTTCCAGCTCAAACCCCTCATCGATGATCCCTCCCCGGTCACGGCAATCCTCGATGCCATGAAAGCCGATGATGCGCTTTACGTGCGCAAATCCGTCGCCAATCATCTGAACGACATCACCAAGGACAATCCCGCTTTCGTGCTGACGCTCATCGACTCATGGCCTAAGGAGAACCCGCATACGCGCTGGATCGTGCGGCAGGCCCTGCGCACGCTGATCAAGAAGGGTGACGCCGCCGCACTCGCCCATCTCGGCGCGCATGAAGCAGCGCAGATCGCGCTGGAAACGTTTGAGGTTTCGCCTGACAAGGTTGCTCTCGGTAATCCGGTGCGGATTTCAGCCGCTTTCACCTCGACAGCGAAAGGCCCGCAGAAGCTGGTGATCGATTATGCCGTCCATTACGTGAAGAAGAGCGGTGACGCCTCGGCGAAAGTCTTCAAATGGAAGGAGATCGAACTTCAGCCGGGCGAAACATGTGGGCTGTCGATAAGCCGCGCCATGCGCGATTTCACCACCCGCAAGCACTATGCGGGTGTCCACAAGGTTGATCTCCTGGTCAATGGCAGGCTTGTGGCCGAGGCCTCTTTCGAGCTTCTGATCTGAGACCGGCGAGGCGAGTTACGCCGCCGGGAAAATCTTCGCCCGGCGGATGATGACGGAACCGCGGTCACCTGCCGCGACATCATTTTCCGGCGGCACGTCGAATTCGAGAAGATCGCCGCCATCGGTGCTGGCGATCACCCGCCGCTCACCCGCCCGGTCGAGAACCCGTGCCACGGAGGCCGGAATGCCCTCGTGCAGATCCTCCCACTCCAGATCGGAGGGACGGGCGTAGATCTCGACGGCACCATCCGCCTGACCGTAGGAAAAAGGCAACTCGTTGTCACCGACATAGACCTTGCCGCCGCGCGCCACGCCGGACACACGGTTGGCGTCGCCGAGAAAGCGCATGACGAAAGCGCTGTTCGGCTGGCGGCAGACTTCCTTCGGCGTGCCCTGTTGAACGATCTCACCCTGATTGAGGATGACAACACGGTCGGCGAGATCGAGCGCCTCTTCCTGATCATGTGTCACGAAAATCGTGGTGATGCCCAGCGCACCGTGAATTTCACGCAGCCAGCGGCGCAGATCGCGGCGCACATTGGCGTCCAGCGCACCGAAAGGCTCATCAAGCAGAAGCACTTTGGGATCGACCGAAAGCGCGCGCGCCAGCGCTACGCGCTGCCGCTGCCCACCGGAAATCTGCGCCGGGAAACGGTCGCCCAGACCGTCGAGCTTGACCAGGTTCAACAGTTCCCTGACCCGCGCATCGATCGCCGCCTTGTCGCGCTTCACCTTCGAGACCTTCATACCGAAAGCGATGTTTTCGTTGAGCGTCATGTGCGGGAAAAGCGCGTAATGCTGGAACACGAAACCGACGCCGCGGTCGCGCACCGGAATATTGGTGGCATCCTCATCCCCGAAAAAGATACGGCCGCCATCGCTATATTCCAGACCGGCGACCATGCGCAAAATCGTCGTCTTGCCGGAACCGGAAGGCCCGAGCAGCGCCAGAAGCTCGCCGCTTTCGATATCCAGCGAGACATCGCGTACCGCGCGGAAGGTGTCGAAGGTCTTCACCACATTTTCGAGGCGGATTTTCATGGGAATCAGGTCTCCGTGGCGATGGCGGCATCGCCGTTGGTCTTCTTGGCCCCGCGCCCGGCGCCACGCCCTTCCAGCGCCACCTTGGCGATGATGGTGATGACGGCGAGCAGAGCGAGGATGGAGGCCGACGCAAAGGCGCCCGCCGTCTGATAATCGTGATAAAGCAGCTCGATATGCAGCGGCAGCGTATTGGTCTGGCCGCGAATATTGCCTGACACGACCGATACCGCGCCGAATTCACCCATCACGCGGGCGTTGCACAGCACGACACCGTAAAGCAGCGCCCATTTGATATTCGGCAACGTCACCGAAAAGAAAGTGCGCCAGCCGGATGCGCCAAGCGACGTCGCCGCCTCCTCCAGATCACGCCCCTGCGCCTGCATCAGCGGGATCAGCTCGCGCGCCACGAAGGGTGCTGTGACGAACATCGACGCAATGACGATGCCGGGAAGCGCAAAGAGTATCTTAATGTTGTGCGCGTCGAGGAACGGCCCGAAAAGCCCCTGCAACCCGTAAACGAAGAGATAGGCGACACCCGCGACAATGGGCGAGATGGAGAAGGGTATCTCGATCAGCACCAGCAGGAAGCGCCGGCCGGGGAAATCGAACTTGGTGATCGCCCATGCGGCCGCGACGCCGAAGGCGGTGTTGATCGGCACGACGATCAGCGCTGTCAGCACCGTCAACATGATGGCGTGGCGGGTATCGGGGTGGGTGATCGTGGCTGAGTAAACCTTCCAGCCTTGCGAAAATGCCTCGACACCGATGATGGTGAGAGGAGCGACCACCAGAAACGCGCCGATGACGAGCACGAAAGCAATCAGGCTGCGGCGAACCCAGGGTGCGTCACCAACGCGTGGCGGCTTGCGGCGGGAAGAAAAGGCGCTCATGTCTCAGCTCCTCACCGTATAACGAAGCGCGCGTGCCTGCAGGGCGTTGGTCACCGCCAGCATCACGAAGGCCGCGATGAGCAGCACCGAGGCAATGGCGGCGGCGGCCTGATAATCATATTCCTCAAGCCGGATGAAGATCAGCAGTGCGGTGATTTCCGTCGAGAACGGCTGGTTGCCGGCAATAAAGATGATTGCCCCAAACTCGCCGAGGCTGCGTGCGAAGGAGAGCGAAAGACCGGCCAGCAGCGCCGGCGTCAGAAGCGGCAGGATGACCTTGCGGAAGATCTCGAGATCGGAACCGCCGAGCGATTGCGCCGCCTCTTCCAGCGCCGGATCGAGATCCTCCAGCACCGGTTGAACGGTACGCACGATGAAGGGCAGGCTGGTAAAGGCCATCGCCACCATGATGCCGAGCGGCGTATAGGCCACCTTGATGCCGAGCGGGGCAAGCAGCGAGCCGAACCAGCCATTGCCCGCAAACAGCGTCGTCAGCGCGATACCGGCAACGGCGGTGGGAAGCGCAAAAGGCAGATCGACAATGGCATCGACTATGCGCCAGCCGGGGAAACGGTAGCGCGTCAGTACCCAGGCGAGCGCCAGTCCGAAAATGACGTTGAACAGCGTGGCGGCCAGCGCGCAGAGCACGGTGACGCGATAACTTGCGACGGCGCGCGGCGAAGAGATGATGGACCAATATTCGGCAGGCCCGAGGCTTGCCGCCTTGAACACCAGCGCTGAAAGCGGCAGAAGCACGATGATGGCGACGTAAGTGAGGGTAACGCCGAGGGATAATTTAAGCCCCGGCAGAACATTCCGCTTCAAACCCCGCCCCCATTCATCATAAAGCGACCCGGCAGTTTCCCGCCGGGTCTTTTACCTGTTGTATATCGTCGTGATTAACGGCTGCCGTAGAGCGTATCAAGCGTCGCGCCGGACGCAAAATGCTCTTTCTGGATTTTATTCCAGCCGCCGAAGGCATCATTGACGTTGACGAGACGGATAGCCGGGAACTTGTCCTTGAACTCGCCGACGACCTTTTCATTGTGGACGCGATGGCCGAATTCGGCAGCGATGCGCTGGCCCTCTTCGGTATAGAGGAAATCGAGGTAGCTTTTCGCCAGATCGCGCGAACCGCGCTTGTCGACCACCTTGTCCACCACGGCCACAGGAAATTCGGCGAGCAGGCTGACGGAGGGCACGACGCCTTCAACCTTGTCGGCGCCATATTGCTTGGCAATGCCGCGGGTCTCGGCCTCAAAAGTGATCAGCACGTCGCCGATCTCACGCTCAACGAAAGTGGTGGTGGCAGCGCGGCCTCCGGTATCGAAAACCGGGGTGTTGTCGAAGATTTTCTTAACGAATTCCTGAACCTTCTTCTCGTCGCCGTTGAACTTCTCCTTGGCGTAGGCCGTGGCGGCAAGATAGGTGTAACGGGCATTACCCGAGGTCTTCGGATTGGGGAAAACCACCTTCACATCGTCACGGGCAAGATCGTCCCAGTCCTTGATGTGCTTGGGGTTGCCGGCGCGCACGAGGAAGGACGGGAAGGAATAGAACGGCGAGGCATCGTTCGGGAAATCCTTCTGCCAGTCGGCGGAAACGAAACCCTGCTTCACCAGAAAATCCACATCGGTCACCTGGTTGAAGGTAACGACGTCGGCTTCCAGTCCCTCAACGATGGCACGCGCCTGCTTGGAGGTGCCGGCATGCGACTGGTCGACAGTGATGCCAGGATGCAACTTGATGAAAGCCTCGTTCTCGGCGGCAAAAACCTCACGGGCAACATCGTAGGAGGCATTGAGAATGGTGGTCGGAGACTGCGCCTGCGCCGCACCTGCAAAAAGAGCGGCAATGGCAGTGCCGATAATGAGAAGACGTTTCATGAATACCCCCGGAAAATCGAATGGTCGCCAACATAGCGGCCGGCGGCAACGCCCGCGAGAAACAGCCGTGCGTTAGGGGGGCAGGGATTGGAAATTTCACCCAAACAACAGAAGTTCAAAAGGTGATGATTTCATATAGGGCGAGAAGCCGGATTTCTTTTGCGCCACCATTCCCAAAAATCTCGAGGAGAAACATGAAATTCATGGCGCCCGAAACATATATTCATATCGAGCGCAGCCCTCATTTCTGTGACAAGCACAGGAATGAGGGGAGATTCGCCAGTTTTGAAGCAGCAAGCCCGATACGAACCCATCCTGATCTAAAGGCGATGATCGGGAAACAGATTGCCGGAATGTGCGGCAAAATACGGCGACAGGTCTTCTTCGCGCACTTCTTCCAGCAGCAACGGTCGCCAGTGGGGATTGCGATCCTTGTCGACCAGTGCAGCACGCACGCCCTCATAAAAATCATGGCCCCGCAATATTTCCGTGCCGGCGGCAAATTCGCGCTCCAGGCATTCGATGAGGCTCGCGCTTTCCCGGCCGAGGCGCAGCAATTTCAGGGTCAGTTTCAGACTGGTGGGTGAGCGTTTTTGAAGGGCTTCCAGGGTCTCGCGCGAAAACGGATCGTCGCGCGCCGAAAGTGCTGCGAAAATCTCCTCCACGGTGTCGAAACGGAATGTCGCGTCGATGATATCACGGTTTACAGCCAGGACGCCTTTACCCGCATCGACGGCATAGGCCGTGATCGCCGCTTCGAGACCTTCGATATCCGTCGCCCGCGACAAATCCCCCACCAAGGCTTCGAGACCGTCCGAAGGAACGAGATAGTCGGCAAAACCGGCATAGATCGCATCGGCGCCAGCGACGGCATTACCGGTCAATCCCAGCCATGTGCCGCATTCGCCCGGCGCTTTCGGCAGAAGCCAGGAGCCTCCGACGTCAGGAAAGTAACCGATACCCGTCTCCGGCATGGCGAGCTTTGTCCGCTCCGTGACGATGCGGTGGCTGCCATGGGCGGAAATGCCGACGCCGCCACCCATGACGATGCCGTCCATCAGCGCCACATAGGGCTTGGAGAAGCGGGCTATGCGATAATTCAGCGGAAACTCTTCCCGCCAGAAATCAAGCACCTGAGGATCGCCCGCCTTGCCGAGATCATGAATGATCCGCACATCTCCACCGGCGCAAAGGCCTCTTTCGCCCTCTCCCGTCAGCACCACGCAGGAAACGTCGAGGTCATCCTCAAAACGGGCAAGCGCCTGAAACAGGAGGCGGACCATCGGTAATGTCAGGCTGTTGATGGCTTTCGGGCGGTTGAGACGGATGATACCAGCCCCTCCCTGCCTCTCGACGATGACCTGCGCCTCCGCTGCCGTTGCAAGTTCCAAGCTCGCCTCCTCCGCTGCCATTCATCCGCCTATCTTGGCGGGGTTGGCGCGATCACGCAACGTTGATGTTATCGTTTGGGAACGTCTTTCGCTCAAACCGCTTTCACCGGCGTAAAATGCCTGAAATCCGCTTTCGCAATGCAGCATGTTTGCTTGACGCCCGGAAAATCATGGCATGTAATGGGTCCTGGAAATGCCGGCATTGATTCCTGTCGAGCGTGTGCCGGACCAAGCGTAATGTCGCCTTCTCAAAGGCGCTGTAAACAGCAACGGGAGACGAGCATGCAGGTTTCGGAAAACGAATGGATCAGCAAACGGGCCTATACTCTTTGGGAAAAGGAAGGCCACCCGCATGGCCGCGATGCGGACCACTGGGCACAGGCAAAACACGAATTTTCACTTCTGAAGACATCGGAAGCGACAAAGCCCGCGCAGCGCAAGAAGGCAGCTCCCAAGGCCGTTTCCGCTGAAGCCGCACCGGATGTGGAAGCCCCGGCGAAACCCAAGGCCCGTGCACGCAAGGCTGCCACTGCGAAGTAAACGCACTCTATCAATAATCAAGAGCAGCAAATGAAAAGCCCGACGAAATCTCGCCGGGCTTTGTCTGTTTAGCGCGGGTCGCAGCCCGGGTCGCCGATCCGGCATCCACCCTGGAAGTTTTCCGAGGCGGGCGCGCGGCGTGGATCATCCCACTGGCGGCGTTCCGGACGACGCTGGCCTTCGTCCTGATTTGGCTGGCGATCGCGATTGCGATCCCGGTTCTCTTCCTCGAAGCGAGGACGGTTTTCCTCACGACGGGGCCTGTCGCCCTGATTTCTGTCACCCTGGTTTCTATCGCCCTGGTTCCAGTCACCGTAACGGCGCTCCCAGCGGCCGTCATTTGGTCCGCCGCCCTGACGCGGATCGCGCCATTCATCGCGACGTCCATCCCGCCATTCGTCACGCGGACGCGGGCGATCCCAGTCGCCGCGTGGCGGCGGAGCGTTCCAATAGCCACCGGAAGGCGGCGGGCGGCGCCAGCGGTCACGCTCGCGATAGAAATCGCGGTCGCGGTAATAACGGTCCCAGTAACGACCGGCTTCGAAGGTGATCACCGGAACGCCGAGATCACGGTAATAACGCGGCTCGACATAGACCCGGTTTTGCCGGTACGTCGTCTGGATATAGCGACCGGCAACCCAGCCGCGACCACTGACGAAGGAGACATCGCACCACGGCGTATCGGACAGGCAGCCATGCACCGTCAATGGCGCGCCAGCCGGGATGACAACGACGGCCGGATAGGCCGTGCTCGGGCCGGAGCGCATATTCACATTCACGGTGGCAAAGCCGCGCGTCGCGGCTTCGGCCAGTGCCGGCGCGGCGAGCATGGCCACCAGCGCGATTGCGCCAAACAGTTTTTTCTTCACTTCTCTCTCCTCAAGCAAAGGCCCGCTTTGCCCTTGTCGGCATCCATCGCTATCGATGGACGAGTATGCGTTCCGCATACTGCCACGATCTGAAAATACGCGTTCCTCCATGAACGCAGCATGAAACAAATGACGGTCCGCTTCAGTTCCACCTGCGGCAATGACGCACCCGACAATTTGACCGCCGAATGGACCGCCGGTCTTGACTTCGGGGGGCAATCATCCGACTTCAATGCAACAGCAATATGGAGCAGAACCATGAGCGAAACCGCAAAGACGACCGTCGACCAGAGCGAGGTGGATCGCTTCTCCGCGATGGCTGCGGAATGGTGGAGCCCGACGGGCAAGTTTCGCCCGCTGCACAAATTCAATCCCGTGCGGCTGGAATATATCCGCAACCGCATCTGCGACAATTTCGGCCGTGACCCGAAGGCGCACCGCCCGCTGGAAGGCCTGCGCGTGCTGGATATCGGCTGCGGCGGCGGCCTGCTTTCCGAACCCGTGGCACGCATGGGCGCGGATGTGGTGGGTGCCGATCCCTCAGAAAAGAATATCGGCATTGCCTCCACCCATGCCCGCGAAAGCGGCGTCACCGTCGACTACCGCGCCGTAACCGCCGAACAGTTGCTGGAGGTAGGCGAAACCTTCGACGTGGTTCTCAATATGGAGGTGGTGGAGCATGTGGCCAATGTCGATCTCTTCGTCACCACCTGCGCGAAAATGGTGCGCCCCGGCGGGCTGATGTTTGCCGCCACCATCAACCGCACGCTCAAAGCCCGGGCGCTCGCGATCTTCGCCGCTGAAAACGTGCTGCGCTGGTTGCCGCGCGGCACACACCAATATGAAAAGCTGGTTCGCCCGGAAGAGCTTGAACGGCCGCTGGTGGCGAGCGGCATGGATATCGTCCACCGCACCGGCGTCTTCTACAACGTGCTGCAGGACAGCTGGAATCTCTCGCCGGATATGGATGTCAATTATATGATGCTGGCGAAAAGGCCGTCGTGAAGGTAGTGCACCCAACTCTCCGTCATGGTCGGGCTTGAACCGACCATCGATCGCCGCTTGTCGGGATGGATACTCGGGCCAGGCCCGAGGATGACGCCGAGTATGTGGGTAAGGTTCTAAAAAGGTAAACTCAATTAACATCGTCGGGCAGCACCGGCAGCGGCGCAATCTCGATGCCTTCGTCAATCAATGCCTTGGCATCCTGAGCCGAGGCATGGCCGATGATGCCGCGTTCGTCGGCCTCGCCATAGTGGATCTTGCGGGCCTCTTCGGGAAATTTATCGCCGACATCTTCCGCATTCGCGCGAATATTGGCGACGGCTTCGCGGATTTTTGCCAGCGCTTCTTTTTTCGCCGTGTCCATGGCGAGCGTCTGGCGTTCATCCTTCTTGCGGGCGGTGGAGACCGAAGGCGCCATTAAAAGTTTGGAGACCTGCACGGAATTGCAGACCGGACAGGACAGGAAGCCGCGCTGCAACTGATTGTCGAAATCGTCACTCCCGGAAAACCAGCCTTCGAACTCATGGCCTTTTTCACAGGCCAGCGCATAACGGATCACGCCGCCTCACCTCCGGCAGATTTAAGGGGAATAACCGTGTCCAGCGCGAATTCGCGGGAATTGCGCAGATTGGGAATTTTTCCGCGCGCGGCAGCCACGAGCGACGTGTCGATCTCGGCGAAAATGATTTCTTCCCCGACACCGCCGGCAATTGCCAGCACCCTGCCCCAGGGGTCGATAATGATGGAATGGCCGTAGGTCTCTCGCCCGTCCTCATGCACCCCGGCCTGGGCGGCGGCGATGACGAAAGCGCCGTTTTCAATGGCGCGGGCGCGCAGCAGAATTTCCCAATGGGCTTCCCCCGTCTGGCGGGTGAAGGCGGCCGGAACCGTCAGAACCTCGGCACCGGCAAGCGCTTCCGCCCGGAAAAGCTGCGGAAACCGGACGTCATAGCAGATTGCAAAGCCGAATTTCGCCAGCGGAAGTTCGGCGACGCGCGCCTCCACGCCGGGTTCATAGGCAGCGCTTTCACGCCAGCTTTCGCCATTGTCGAGATCGACATCGAACATGTGGATCTTGTCATAGCTGCAGATGCGCGAACCATCCGGCGCGAAAAGAAAACCGCGATTGGCGATCTTGCCATCCGGACGGGCAATCGCCGTCGAACCGACATGGACATAAATGCCAAGTTCGCGCGCCAGCCGCGCAGCGGTCGCAACGATAATATCGCCATCGTCATCACGTAGCTGGGCGCGAAGCGCCTGCCTGTCCTTCTGCAGGGCGCCGGTCATTTCCGGCGTCTGGACATAGACGGCACCTTCAGCCGCAGCGGCGCGCACCAGACGCTCCATATCGGCGGCATTCCTTACCGGATCGACCCCGGAGCGCATCTGAATGGCGGCAGCCTTGAAAGTCATCACATCCTCCATGCCAAAAATTGCGCCAATCAGGCGGCCAGCATTTCGTCGAGTTTACCGGCACGCTCCAGTGCATGCAGATCGTCGCAACCGCCGACATGTTCGCCATTGATGAAGATTTGCGGGAAGGTCGTGCCGCCGGATTTTTCGATCATTTCCTGCCGGTATTCCGGCGTCGTCGTGGCGTTGTATTCAGCGTAGTCGACGCCCTTGCTGTCCAGTAGCGCCTTGGCGCGCGCGCAATAACCACAAAAATCCCGCGTATAGATCGTCACCGGTGCCATGTTCTTCAAAGCCTCGCAAACATGCGCCGAAGCGCACTATTTCCTCATGGTATTCAGGCTTCATATAGGCCCGGAAATGGCCATTGCAAAGGTCAAAACGGTCACATCCACGGCACCCGCTTTCCGCAGCGCGCGACTTGTCGCACCAACCGTCGCACCTGTGGTGTAAACATCGTCCACCAGCACCACACGCCTGCCGGAAATTCCGATTTCCCGACCGGGCGCTATGGCGAAAGCGCCACGCACATTGTCTCTTCTGGCAAGTGCCGAAAGGCCTACCTGCCGCTCGGTCTTCTTTACCCGCAACAGCGTATCCACAAGCAGAGGCTTGCCGGCAGCCTTGGCCAGATGCCGCGCGAGTTCCGCGGACTGGTTGAACCGGCGACGCCAGAAACGGTGACGATGCAGCGGCACCGGCACAATGCAATCGCAGGCATCCACCGTGCCGTCGCTCGCCCTCAGCATCCACAGCGCCATGAGCCGGGCAAGATCGGTCCGATCCTGATATTTCAGCCGATGCACGAGCTTGCGCGCGGTTCCCTCATGGCTTGCAGCAGCACGCAGGCGATCAAAAGGCGGCGGGTCCGCAATGGCCTGCGCGCTGACGACGCCGTCCCCGTGATCGCGTGCAAAGGGAATGCCCAGAACTTCGCAGAAGGGGCGATCGATAAAGGTGACATCCCGCCAGCAATCCGAACACAGGGCGGCCTCGCCGCCGGTCATGCGGGCGCAGCCTGCGCAGGTCGGCGGGTAGACCAGGTGGAAGGCCGAGCGCAACGTGCCGCGTGCCGCCGCCGATACGGCCGCAGTCTTCGACAGCAATTCCGAAAACAGATCGTCACCAGCACCCATGAGGTTGACTTTACCGCCGAACGGGTGCCTTTGCGAGAGCGATGTGGTCCGGTCTCACACCGGCAAAACGATGCCGAAGCGGCATGACAGCAACGACGCGGCCCGCCGATCATGAGGGCGCTGGAGGCCGAGCAGGCAAGACGATGGATATTCTCTTTGACCAGGCCCTGATTGAACAAAACCGCCACCGGGCGTGGAGCCGGCGTGACGACAAGGCCCTGTTTCTTCTCGACATGGCAGCCGAGGAGCTTGCCGACAGGCTTGCCATCGTCGAGCGCCGGTTCGAGACCGCAATCGAACTGCATGGCGGAACGGGCGTCACCGCCCGGCGCGTGGCCGAGACCGGCAAGGTGGATACCATCCGTCGCATCGAGACCGAGAGCAGTTTTACGACGGATGGAAATAGGCCCGAGGCCGCTTCCATGGAGCATCTGCCGCTTGAGGAGGCTTCTGCCAATCTCGTCGTTTCGCCGCTTGCCCTGCATCTTACCAATGATACGCCCGGTGCGTTGATCCAGATAAGGCGGGCATTGAAACCGGACGGGCTGTTTCTCGGCGCCATTCCCGGCAGCGGCACCTTGCAGGAATTGCGCGACGTGCTGCTGACCGCCGAGGCGGAACTGACCGGCGGTGCAAGCCCGCGCGTCATTCCCTTTGCCGATGTGCGCGACGTCGGTGCGCTTTTGCAGCGCGCCGGTTTTGCGCTCCCCGTCACCGATTCGGAAACCTATACGGTGCGTTACGACTCGATTTTCCCCCTGATGCGCGACCTGCGCGCCATGGGCATGGCCAATCCGCTGGCAAGCCGCAGCAGAAAACCGCTCAATCGGGGGTTTTTCCTGCGGGCAGCGGAACTTTACGCCGAGCGTTATTCCGATCCGGACGGGCGGATAAGAGCCACGTTCTCCATCATCTATGTTTCAGGCTGGGCACCGCATGAGAGCCAGCAGAAACCACTGAAGCCTGGCTCCGCCAAGATGCGCCTTGCCGACGCTCTGAAGACAACTGAGGTAAAACTGTCCTGAGCTACCGGGGCGGGTTCAGCTGTTGGCGAAAGTGTCGGCGATAAGCTGGAACACTGTATTGATATTGCTGCTGATGGCGGTTGCGCCACCGATGAGTGCGGCGGAAATCAGTCCGACAATTAAGCCATATTCGACCGCGGTCGCGCCACGTTCGTCCTTATAGAAACCGATCAAAAAATGCAGCACAGGATATTCCCCATCCGCCATCCGGTGCGCTCAGCCAGCCGGCATTATGACATATTGAAATCGGATTTATCTTAAGGCCGAGCGCATGAGGGATTCGTTACCGATGATGGTAAACGATCAGCAACCGCTTTCATTGCTATAGCCAGTGACGACACAGGGCATTTCCGGCATCGGCTGTGTTATGCTGCGACGGATGGAATAGGTCTTGCCGGCATCGGTCTTCTTGATGGAGCCTGTGCTTATCATGTCGTAATTATCAGGAAACTGCGCCACCCGGGTCGAGGACTTGCCTGCCAGCATAGGGGTGACGATCAGGGAAAGCGCAATCACCGCCGTCCCGAAAAGCAGCGCGACATTGAGAACGCCGGTGCGACGGGATTTGTTGGAATAGGAGTGACGACCTTCCACCGTCTTCCAGAAATCCTCGTTCATGACCAACCTCGTCTCGCGCAGTTTACCGCTTCTTTAGATTAACAATCTGCCAGAGGGTGCTGAACGATCTCTTAACGCAGCCCCGTTTTGGCACGGCAAAACGGGGGAGACAGAGGCTTTTCACGAAGCTGTTACGATGTAAGGCGCGCAGGCTGAGCCTTAAAGCAGATCCTGGAGGAAGGGGATGAGCGGCTCGTCGGCCGGCGGCATGGGGTAGTCGCGCAGAGCCTGCGGCTTCACCCATTTGATCGCCTGCCCTTCCCGCCCATGCGCAATGCCTTCATAACGGCGGCACACGTAAAGCGGCATCAGCAGGTGAAACGTCTCGTAGGTGTGGCTGGCGAAAGTGAGCGGCGCAAGGCAGGCGACCTTGGTTTTCACACCGAGTTCCTCATCCAGTTCACGGACGAGGGTTTCCTCCGGCGTCTCACCATGCTCCACCTTACCACCCGGAAACTCCCAGAGACCGGCAAGCGACTTGCCTTCCGGACGCTGGGCCAGAAGAATGCGACCGTCCTGATCGAGAAGCGCGCAGGCGGCAACCAGCAGGATTTTTTTGCCCGCTTCGCTCATTCTTCTGCACCCTTGCGCCAATAACGATAGGTATAGGCCTCGGTGAAACCGAACTTCTCATAGAGAGCGATCGCTGGGGCGTTGGTTGAAACAACCTGCAACCAGGCGCTTTTGGCACCACTGATCCGCGCCCAGCGCAGCGCTGACGCCAGAATCTGTGTGCCAAGGCCCTTCCGGCGCTGCGTTTTGGCGACATCGAGCGAGAGAATGCCGGCAAGATCGTTATCCTGCACACAGATGACCGTCGCAAGCGCGCTGCCTTCGACTTCTTCATTGATGAAGAGGCCGAGCGTCGGCTTGATCGAACTGACGATTTCCGCGATTGCCGGCCGCTGGGCCGGATCACCGTCACTGACCTTGATGCTCGCTTCGACAAAACGGCCAATATCGTGGCTTGGCAGGCTGACGAGGGTTTCCGGCAATTCCATGGCCGCGAGGTCAGCCGTCATGACCTTGACCTCTTCGAACACGGACCAGCCATCCTCCACAAGGAAGGCCTTGAGCTGCGGCGGCATCAGCGTCGTTTCACGCACCACCAGCGGACGGCCGAAATCTTCGAAACGCTTGCGTGCCTTCTCCAGCCGCACGGCACAGTTTCCATAGTCGGACGGATCGAGCGGCACCACGCAGTTGATGCGCTTGGAGGGATGCGAACCCGTCAGGCGGATTTGCCAGCTGCCGTCATAAATCACCGACGAGGCCGGCCATGCCCGGAAGCTGACAGCTTCCAGACGACGCACCAGCGGCAGATTGACGGGCTTGTTTTCCTGCATTCTTTGCGGCTCCAACGGTCAGCTCCGGTAGTCGCCGTTGATTGCAACATATTCCTTGGTCAGATCGCAGGTCCAGACGGTGGCAGTGCCCTGGCCGAGACCGATATCCACCTTTACCGGAATGTCTTCGAGCCGCATCACGGCGGTGGTCTCGGCTTCCGAATAAGCCGGATCGCGCTCGCCATTGACGGCCACGCGCACATCGCCGAACCAGATGGCGAGACGGTCACGATCCGCCATTTCGCCGGATTTGCCGACGGCCATGACGACGCGGCCCCAATTGGCGTCTTCGCCCGCAACCGCAGTCTTGACCAGCGGGGAATTGGCAATGGACAGGGCTATCTTCTTGGCGGCGGCATCGTTTTCCGCACCGGTGACGGTGACTTCCACCATCTTGCGCGCACCCTCACCGTCACGCACCACCTGCAACGCCAGATCCTTCAAAAGATCGTTGAGCGCGGCGCGGAAGGACGACAGGCGCTCGTCATCGGCGCTCGTTATCTTCACCTGGCCATCTTCAGCCGCCGCACCCGTGGCAAACAGCATCAGCGTGTCCGACGTGGACGTGTCGCTGTCGACCGTCACGGAATTGAAGGTTGGGCCGACACCGGCGGAAAGCAGGGATTGCAAGGCGGCAGGCTCAATGTCGGCATCCGTCACCACAAAAGAGAGCATCGTCGCCATATCGGGAGCAATCATGCCCGCCCCCTTGGAAATACCATTGATCGTCACGATCACGCCGCCGATTTCGGCTGTGCGGGTCGCGACCTTGGGATAGGTGTCGGTGGTCATGATCGCCTTGGCAGCTTCCTGCCAGAAATCGGCTTCCGCCCTGACATTCATGTCGCCGAGAACACCGGCAAATTTCGAGGCATCGAGCGGTTCGCCGATCACGCCCGTCGATGCGAGAAACACTTCACGTTCAGAGCAGCCGACGGCCGCGGCGGCGGATTTCGCCGTCAGCTCGGTCGCAGCCTTGCCCTTGACGCCGGTAAAGGCGTTGGCATTGCCGGAATTAACCACCACGGCGCGCGCCACGCCGCCGCCAAGATTGGCGCGGCAGAAATCGACGGGGGCAGACGGGCATTTCGATTTTGTGAAGACGCCGGCCACACTTGCCGGCTTGTCGAACACCATCAGAAGAACGTCAGTGCGGTTCTTGTACTTGATGCCGGCCGCGGCCGTCGCCATGCGAACGCCACGCAGCGCGGGCATATCGGGATAGGAGTTCGGAGCGAGCGGGGAAACGGCAACGGACATGGGGAAGCGCCTGAAATTCTGGAAACGAGGAGTATGGAATGCCTGAGATGAAACGGGGCAGCCTCTAGGCCGCCCCGTAACAAGAGTAGTTATTACTGCTGCGGCTGAGCCTGCTGTTCCTTCGTGGCTTCGTCGTAGCCCTTCTTCAGCGTCTCATCCATGATTTCGATCTTCTGGTCAGCCTTTGCCTTCTCGATGAGGGCAACGTACTTGTCACGCATGACAAGCTGACGAACCTGCGGCTCGACCTGCTCGAAAGCCGGCGGCGGAGCGATGCGCTTGTCTTCCAGCTTGATGACGTGGAAGCCGAACTGGGTCTTCACCGGGGCCTTGGTGTAAGCGCCCTTTTCGAGGCCGAAAGCAGCCTCTTCGAATTCCGGCACCATGCGGCCCTTGCCGAACCAGCCGAGATCGCCGCCGTCATCCTTGTTGGAATCGGTCGACTTTTCCTTGGCGAGGGCTGCGAAATCCTTGCCCGAATCAAGCTGCTTGATGACGTCCTTGGCTTCGTCTTCGCTCGCGACCAGAATATGGGCGGCCTTGATTTCTTCTTCCTGCGGCAGGGCTGCGACTTCCTTGTCGTAGCGCGCCTTCACCTCTTCATTGGTGACGGCATCGACCACATGCTTGCGGAAATAGGCATTGTGCAGCTCACGGTCCTGAATGAATTCCATGCGCTTCTTGAAATCTTCGGTCTTTTCCAGACCTTCGGCGCTGGCATTCTTCACGAGAAGCTTGACGTCGATCGCGCCGGAAAGGGCTGCGACCTTTTTCTGCTCATCGGGAAGCTGCGCGAGCTGCGGATCGAGATTGCCCATGGCGAGGTCGAGTTCGGACTGGTGGATTTCCAGATCACCGACCTTGGCAACAACCTTGTCTTCCTGTGCAAAAGCAGGGAACTGAAGGCCGAGCGTGGCCACAATCACCGCAGCCGCAATTTTATTATAGCGCAACATTTTGAACCTTTCGGGGACAATGCCGGCTCCAGACATGGTTTCCGGCTCTGAAAAAACTTCCAAACACCTGATTGTGGCCATTCTGTAACGGGCAGAACCGTTGACATCATTTGCCCCCCCTCTTATCTGTCACGCAACCTCGCGTCCAGATACGTTGAAGGGCGAAGTCTGTCATTTGTTGCCGAAATCGGCGTGATGGAAAAAAGCGCCTGCGAAAACGGAATTTCAGAAAGGGCCAGTAAGATGGTCAGCCTCGGCGGAATAGCCCGCAAATTGTTCGGTTCGGCAAATGAACGCCGCGTCCGCTCCTATAAAAGCAAGATCGCAGCCATCAATGCGCTGGAGGAGGCCACCAAGGCTCTTTCCGACGAAGCACTGGCGGCAAAGACGGCGGAGTTCCGCCAGCAGCTTGCGGACGGCAAGTCGCTGGACGATCTGCTGATCCCGGCTTTCGCGGTCGCCCGTGAGGCGTCGCGCCGTGTTCTGCACATGCGCCCCTTCGACGTGCAGCTGACTGGCGGCATGATCCTGCATGGCGGCGCCATCGCCGAAATGAAGACAGGTGAAGGCAAGACGCTGGTGGCGACCCTTGCGGTCTACCTCAATGCGCTCGCCGGCAAGGGCGTGCATGTCGTCACCGTCAATGACTATCTCGCCAAGCGCGACGCGGCCACGATGAGCAGGCTTTATGGCTTCCTCGGGCTGACGACCGGCGTCATCGTGCATGGGCTTGATGACGACCAGCGACGCGAGGCCTATGCCTGCGACATTACCTACGCGACGAATAACGAACTCGGCTTCGATTATCTGCGCGACAACATGAAATACGACCGCGCCCAGATGGTGCAGCGGAGCCACAATTATGCGATCGTCGACGAAGTCGACTCCATCCTCGTTGATGAGGCGCGCACGCCTCTCATCATCTCCGGCCCGCTGGACGACCGCTCCGATCTCTACAACACGATCGACGCCTTCATTCCGCTTCTGTCGCCGGAAGACTATGAGATCGATGAAAAGCAGCGTTCGGCCAACTTCTCCGAAGACGGCACCGAGAAGCTCGAGAACCTGCTGCGGCAGGCGGGCCTTCTGAAGGGCGAATCGCTTTACGACATCGAAAACGTCGCCATCGTTCACCACATC
This sequence comes from Rhizobium sp. X9, assembly GCF_018873185.1. NCBI lineage: Bacteria > Pseudomonadati > Pseudomonadota > Alphaproteobacteria > Hyphomicrobiales > Rhizobiaceae > Rhizobium > Rhizobium sp. X9. Next base: position 702,874 of record NZ_CP071312.1, read on the forward strand.
AACAACGCGCTGAAGGCCCACAAGCTCTTCACCCGCGACAAGGACTACATCGTCCGCAACGACGAGATCGTCATTATCGACGAATTCACCGGCCGCATGATGCCGGGTCGCCGTTATTCCGAAGGCCAGCACCAGGCTCTGGAAGCCAAGGAAAAGGTGCAGATCCAGCCGGAAAACCAGACGCTTTCCTCCGTCACCTTCCAGAACTATTTCCGCATGTACGCAAAGCTTGCCGGCATGACCGGTACGGCATCGACGGAAGCGGAAGAATTCGGCAACATCTACGGTCTCGATGTCATCGAAGTGCCGACCAACCTGCCGATCCAGCGTATCGACGAAGACGACGAGGTTTACCGCACCGGCGAGGAAAAATTCCTGGCGATTATCACCGAGATCAAGGCGGCGCATGAGCGTGGCCAGCCGGTTCTCGTCGGCACGACCTCGATCGAAAAATCGGAACTTCTGGCCCATATGCTGCGCCAGTCGGGCTTTACCGATTTCCAGGTTCTGAACGCCCGTTACCACGAGCAGGAAGCTTACATCGTTTCGCAGGCCGGCGTTCCCGGCGCTGTCACCATCGCCACCAACATGGCTGGCCGCGGCACGGACATCCAGCTCGGCGGCAACGTCGACATGCGCCTCGAGCGCGAGCTGGAAGGCATGGAGCCGGGTCCTGAGCGTGACGCCAAGGAAGAGGCGATCCGCGCCGAGATCAAGGTTCTGAAGGAAAAGGCGCTCGCCGCCGGCGGTCTTTACGTCATCGCTACCGAACGCCACGAAAGCCGCCGTATCGACAATCAGCTGCGCGGCCGCTCCGGCCGTCAGGGTGACCCCGGCCGTTCGAAATTCTACCTGTCGCTCCAGGACGACCTGATGCGCATCTTCGGCTCCGAGCGCATGGACTCGATGCTGCAGAAGCTCGGCCTGAAGGAAGGCGAGGCCATCGTCCATCCCTGGATCAACAAGGCGCTGGAACGCGCCCAGAAGAAGGTCGAAGCCCGCAACTTCGAGACCCGCAAGAACCTTCTGAAATATGACGACGTGCTGAACGATCAGCGCAAGGTGATCTTCGAGCAACGCCTCGAACTGATGGAATCCGACAATATCGGCGAAACCGCAGCCGATATGCGCCATGAAGTCATCGAAGCGCTCGTCACCAAGCATATTCCGGAAAATGCCTATGCTGAACAGTGGGATATTGCGGGCCTGAAAGCCGGTATCGAGCAGTTCCTGAACCTCAACCTGCCGGTGGAGGAATGGGCCAAGGAAGAAGGCATCGCCGAAGACGATATTCTGGAGCGTGTCACCGAGGCTGCCGATAAATACGCCGCCGAGCGGGCAGAGCGTTTCGGCCCCGAGATCATGGCCTATGTCGAGCGCTCGGTCGTGCTGCAGACGATCGACCATCTGTGGCGCGAACATATCGTCAACCTCGATCACCTGCGTTCCGTCGTCGGTTTCCGCGGTTATGCCCAGCGCGACCCGCTGCAGGAATACAAGGCGGAAGCCTTCGAGCTGTTCCAGACGCTGCTGACCAATCTGCGCGAAGCCGTCACCGCCCAGCTGATGCGCGTTGAACTGGTGCAGCAGGAGCCGCAGCAGCCGGAACTGCCGGAAATGACCGCGCACCACCTCGATCCGGTCACGGGCGAAGACGAGATGTCGCATATTGGACAAGTCGCGCCGGTTGCTTTCGTTCCAAGTGAGGAACGTGATCCGAACAACCCCGCCACCTGGGGCCGTATCGGGCGTAACGAAATGTGCCCCTGCGGTTCGGGCAAGAAATACAAGCACTGCCACGGCGTTTACGAACAGGCCTAAGCCCGGTCGACCAGAAATGAAAAATCGCCCGTAACCCGCGTTACGGGCGATTTTGTTTGTGGCGGATCGTTGCCACCGATCGGGGTGTTGACTGGTATTGGCACTTTCCATATGGGAGCCGGATCATCTGCTGGAAACTGCCCCATGGCCCCTCGCGATCTCGCCGCCTATATTTTTCTCGCACTCGCATGGGGTGTGTCTTTCCTGCTGCTTCTCCATGTTGTGGCCGCCTTCGGCTGGATAGGCGCAGTGACGCTTCGTTCACTGATGACCGCCGTGGCCCTCTTTCTCATCGCGCTCGCGGCGCGCCGGAAGCTCACATTTTCCGCAGGCTGGCGGGCATTTGCAATTGTCGGCGCAACGACGGTCGCCGGGCAATTGATCGGCCTGTCCTACGCGACACCCCAGATCGGCACCGCAATGGCCGCCATTCTGGTCGCCACAATCCCACTTTTTTCCATGCTCATTTCGCAGATATGGGGGATCGAGCGGCTGACACGACAGGGAATTGCGGGTCTCGTCATCGGTTTTGCCGGCATTGTCCTGCTTGTCGGTTTTCCCGCCGTGCCCGTTACCACCGGCTTCATCATCGGCTGCGCCGCCGCTGTCGCCGCCTGCATCTGCGCCGCCTATGGCAGCAATTACGCGAGCCTTCACCTGAAAGGGGTGGGCTCCTGGGAAATCACCATCGGCTCCTTCCTGACTGGCGGCCTGATGACCTTCCCGCTTCTTCTCGCCGTACCCTTGCCCGGAACGCCGGGTCTTGTCGATTACGGATATCTTCTCATCCAGGCGGTCGTCATGAGCGGCCTCACCTACATCACCTATTTCCGGCTTGTCTCCTCCATCGGCGCGACCAAGGCGATCAGCGTGGAGTTCGCGGTAACGGTCGTCGCAGTGCTTGTCGGCGCCCTGGTGCTTGATGAACCCCTGTCGCTTCCCCAGCTTTTTGGCGCCGGCATCATCATTCTGGGCTGCGCCCTGGTGCTCGATCTCCTGCCCAAGAGAAAGGCTCCGCCCACGCCTTCCGGTGCATGAAGGCTTTATTAGCGTTTTCGACTAATAGTCGTGCCGATCGTGACAGATCACACGGGGATCGCGTTTTCGACGCGAGGGGAAAATGCAACCGGACACTTCAGATTATGAGCACTATTGGGACCCTCTCAGGGCTCTCCTGATGCTGCTCGGCGTTCCCTATCACGCCTCCCTGCTCTATAGCCATGCCCTGCCCTGGGACATCAAGGACTTCGAGACCAGCCCGGTTCTGAGCGCGCTTGGCGCGGCACTCGTGACTTTCCGAATGCCGGCGTTTTTTCTGGTCGCCGGGTATTTCTCGATCATGGTCATCGGCAAGAAGGGCAAGATGCGCTGGCTCAGGCAGCGTTTCCTTCGGCTCGGCCTACCCTTCATTGTCGCCGTGCTCTTGCTTGGGCCGTTGCAACTTTTCATGCTGCAATTGTCCGCTATTGCCAAAGGCGACATCACCGTCACCCAGATGATGGAGAGCCTGCCGGATCTGCTGCAGCCGAGCGAACAATGGATCATGCATCTATGGTTCCTGCCCGCCCTCATCACCTACTCGGTTCTGCTTGCGGGCCTGCTATATCTTCTGGAACGACCACCATTGGTGGAGGCAAAAGACTGGTTTTACAGGGTGAGTGGACGATATCCGCTCCTGTTTTTCACCGCTCTCTGTATCTTTCCCGTCCTCTGGGAATGGATGGTCTACGGCTCCGGCCTGCTTGCAGCAAAAAGCGAAAACGGCCTTTTTCTTATATATGAACGGGCCTCCGATCCCTATGCGCGCTACCTGCCGTTCTTCCTCATTGGAGCTCTGCTTCGGCGTGATCGAGCGCTTTTTCACCGCTTTCGACAAACGGGGATGCTGACGGGTATCGTTGCATCAGGCTCGATCGCGACGGCGGTAACGCTGCGGCTGCAAAATCCCTTCGTAAACTCCGCGATGCTGGTTCTGGCCTCGGCAATCGCCGCGGTGACGATGAGCCGATTGCTCATCGACCTCGCCTGCCGCTATTTCGACAGGCCGAGCCCGCTTGCCAGACGGATGACGGATGCCTCCTTCACCATCTACCTGCTTCATCACCCGCTGATCTATGCCTTCGGTACGCTTTTCATCCTCATCTCGCTGCCACCTGCCTTCGAATTCGCCATCATCGTCGTGGCGACCACGGTAGCGGCCTATATGCTGCATCAGGCGATACGCCGCAGTCCGCTTGCCCTTTTTCTGTTCAACGGCATCCGCAAACCGCCTGTGGCAAACGATATCGGGACACAGGTTACCGCCTCCCACACCCTTCGTTAATGATAGAGCGCTTACAATCGGCTTGCCTACTCAACTGGAAATGATGGCGTGTGGATCATGGCTATCCTCAACACGGCGGAAAAAGCCCTACCCGCAGGCCTGCGTGCGAAACTCGCGCCGCTGGGAGCGAAAATCGCTGTCATTACCTCCGGTGGAGATGACGTCTCCCGCGCCCAGCGCATGGCGCTGGTCGCCTTCGCAGTGCGTATCGTCAGCGCCGGCATCGCTTTTATCTCTCAGATCATCCTTGCCCGCCTGATGGGCGAATTCGAATATGGCCTGTTCGCCTTCGTCTGGGTTCTGGTGATCCTGTTCGGCAATCTGTCCTGTCTCGGCTTCCACACCACCGTCATCCGCTTTTTACCCGGCTACCGTCTGGAGGAAGCCCATGACAAGATCATGGGCCTGACCTCGACCGCGCGTATCTTCGCCATGCTTTCGGCGAGCGCGCTGGCGTTGTTCGGTTTCATCTTTCTCCATTTCTTCGGCGAGCGGATCGCTGGCTATTATCTCATTCCCGTTGCACTGGCGCTTTTCACCCTGCCGATGGTGGCGCTTGGAGACGTGCTGAACGGCACCGCACGCGCCAATGGCTGGGCGATCTCCGCGCTCAGCCCCACCTATATTGTCCGTCCTGTGCTGATCCTGCTGTTCATGCTGGTGGCAATCGGCCTCGGCGCTGAAAAGACCGCGACGACGGCGATGCTGACGGCCCTCATGGCAACCTATGTGACCACGCTTTTCCATTTCGCCTTCATGAACCGCCGGCTCAACCGGCATTTCCGCAGCGTTACCCGCAAGGTCCATTTCCGCCACTGGCTGCGGTTCGCCTTTCCCGTTTTCCTGATCGACGGCATCGGTTTTCTGATGACCAATTCCGATGTGGTGATCGTTGGTCTCTATCTGCCGCCCGATCAGGTCGGCATCTATTTCGCCGCGGCAAAAACCATCGTGCTGATGCAATTCGTGTTTTTCTCGGTGCAGGCAGCGGCAGCGCCGCGTCTCGCCGCCCTGATTTCGGCAAATGACAGGCAGGGGCTCGCCGGTTTCGCCAGCCAGGCGGCGCGCTGGGCCTTCTGGCCGTCGCTGGCGGTCGGCAGCGTCGTGCTTCTGGCGGGCCCTTTCCTGCTGTCGCTATTCGGTCCGGGCTTCGTTCAGGGTTACGAGTTGATGTTCTTCCTGTTTGCGGGCTTCCTTGCAAAAGCGTTGATCGGCCCCGGAGAGACCCTGTTGAATATGGCCGGCAAACAAAAATTGTGCGTGGCGCTTTATATTATTATCTTCGGTTGTAATATTCTGCTCAACATGGCGCTGATTCCGGTCTATGGTCTGACAGGAGCCGCGGCGGCGGTGGCGATAGCCATGTGCATAGAAGCTGTGCTATTGCATATTGCCATTCGCCGTACACTCGGGATCGTCCTTTTTGCCTTCAACGATCCCCGGGCGGGTCAAGACACTGGGAAGGCGGTGTAACGATAAGCATGTCCAGCGACCCAAAGAATCCGGATTTTCAGGACCCGCGCATTGCTGCGCTGATGGCGGCTGCGGAGCGTGACCGCCCCGTGGCGGACAGTAGCCGGCGCGTGGGACGCGAGGGCCGCGAATTCTGCATCTATCCGGGGCAGCTCGGTTACGAGATGCAGGAGGAGCTCGACTTCCTGTCCAACCGCGTCATGGAAGCCAATGTCTTCTTCACCGGTCGGCTTCTTGCACCCGCCATGCCGCGCATCGATGACAAGTCCGTGCGCTTCGCCCTTATTCGCGACGAAAACGGTGCCAGAAGCCGCATGCGCTTTTTGATGCCCTTCACGGTGGAAAAGCCGGGCTTTTCCATCGGCCCTTCCATTATCCGCGTCTGGGCCAATCCTTTTGGCCCTCTCGGCACGCCGCTGGTCGATACCGAAGGTGCTGCGGAAACGCTCGACAATCTTTTCGATGCGCTCTCGGACCCGGCGATGCGTCTGCCAAATGTGCTCGTGCTGCCGGATGTGCGGCTTGAAGGGCCTTTCGCCAGCATGTTCAGGGCCATCGCGCTCAGCCGCAACCTGCCGCTGACGACGACCGGAAGCTATCAGCGGCCGATGCTGGAGAGCCTTCTCGACGGCGAGGCCTATCTGCGCGGCTCACTTGCGCCGCACCACATGCGGGAAATGCGCCGACAGTGGCGGCAGCTCGAAAAGCTTGGCCCCCTCACCTACACCGTTGCCCGGCAGCCGAAAGACATCCGCTACCGGATGGAGGAATTCCTGGCGCTGGAGGCGAGCGGCTGGAAGGGCCGCAAACGCACTGCACTGGTCAATGATCGTTATCGCGCAGCGTTTGCCCGCGAAGCAATAACCAATCTGGCCGAGGCGGATGCGGTGCGCATTCACACCATCGATCTCAACGGCAGCGCCATCGCGTCCATGGTCGTCTTCATGACAGCCGGCGAGGCCTATACGTGGAAAACCGCCTTTGACGAAAACTATGCGCAGTTTTCGCCCGGCAAGCTGCTGGTACAGAAACTGACCGGCTGGCATCTGGACGACGCCAATATCATGCGCAGCGACAGCTGTGCCGTGCCCGATCATCCGATCATGAGCCGTTTCTGGCAGGAACGTCAGGAAATGGGCACATTGGTCGTGGGTTTGACCCAGAACAGCGACCGCGACGTGCGGCAGGTGTCCACGCAGGTGGATATGTACCGCAATACCCGCAATCTCGCCCGCAGCCTGCGACAGAAAATCCTGTCCTTCGGACGCAAGGGCAATTGAAACCGAAGGCCGCGGATGACGCCCTTCGGTCTCAGTGCCTGCGGTCTCAGCGCGAGGCTGTGCGGATCATCTTGCACAATTGCGTCAGGGCCGCATCGTAGCCGCCGCCCAGAATATCAATGCAACGGCGGGCGAGCTTGATCTGCTCGGTGCGTGACATATCATTATAAGCCTGCAGCGCATTGCGCATGCCACCGGGAGAAACCGTTCCCGGATTGCCGGGATTGGATGGATTGCCCGGGTTTCCGGGATTTCCGGGGTTCCCTGAGGAGCCTGAGCCTCCGATGCCAACCCCGACGCCAAGGCCAAGACCACTCGATCCGCCCACATTGGCACCGACATTGGCATTGATGCCGCCCGAGCCGCCAACCGAGGCATTAACACCCGCGTTGATACCACTCGATCCACCTACGGATGCATTGACATCCGCATTGACCCCATTGCTGCCACCGACCGAAGCGTTGACATCCGCACCCAGCCCGCCGCCACTTCTGCCGCCGACATCAGCGCTTGCATTGACGCCATTGCTACCGCCAACGGAGGCATCGACACCGAGCCCACCGCTGCCATTGCCGCCGACACTGGCATTCACCCCATTCTCACCGCCGATCCCGATATCCAGCGCGTGAGCGTTGACCGGCAGAATCAGACAGGCAGACAATAACAAATTGCGAGAAAGCGCCCTCATAGTTTCCTCCATATGAGTTAGGCCAATCCCGCCCCGCGTGGAAACTCCACCCGGGCATCATAATTCAATTAGCAATTGCGTATATTCTAATTTATTAGAGGTGCCTAATATTACATTACTGGCGCAACTGGAGGTGTATCGATGTGGGATGGAGGAGGCCCGCAGCACCTTCTTTCCAGGCCCCGTAAAGAGAACGAATGGCAGCCGCAAACGCGCGCAATTAAGAAGGATAAGTCAGCTTTGGGGTTGCACGCATGGCCTTGACCGTGATAGACGCCGTGGAATTACCACCGTTGCCCCAATGGCGGAATTGGTAGACGCGCCGCACTCAAAATGCGGTTCCGAAAGGAGTGCTGGTTCGATCCCGGCTTGGGGTACCATTTCCAAAATCAGCATTGATTTTCAACACACTTAACGGGCGAGCGCCCCCTATCAGCTTGCGCCACACGTTTCGCCAGCGCGGAGCCGTGTTAATCTCCATGTTGATCACCGGTGTGGGGGGCGGCAGGTTGTCAACGCTTGTCCCAGCACTTTGCGAAGCCTCCGCCCGGTCATCGAAGTGTGTTGCGGCAAGGCAACGAGGTCTTCACTGATGAGATAGGGGCGCAGTCCAATCAAAACCGACAATTACAGCCTTCACAAACTGGTTCTCACAGCAAGAAATAAAAAACTTATTTCCAGCAATACCGCTGCGTAACAGGTCACTCTGTTTATTGTCGACCTGCAACAAAACCGTGACAAACATCGAATAATACGATGGATAGGCCAAAAGGATTCGATCTGTTCGCCGGCTGCGAGGAACGTTGGAGCAGGGACATGACCGAAGACGATCAAGACGTGCCTCTCAACGCGATCCGCGCCTTCGTGACCATCGCACGCGAAAAAAGCGTTACGAGGGCTGCGCAGGCCATGGGCGTTACGCAAAGCTCGGTAAGCCGGCATCTGGCGGTGCTCGAGGATTATCTTGGTGCCAAATTGATGGAGAGGCGCGGGCGCAACAGCGAACTGACGGAATTTGGTCGGCTTTTCGCCAACACAGTCGCGGAGCCGCTCGACACAATCTGGTACACCGCACGGCGCATGCGCCGACACAATCGGGCGGACGTCAACCGGATCGTCGTGCGAACCTCACTCGCGACCTTTGCCTATACGATGCTGATCCCCAATCTTCAGAAATTCTCAAATGAAATGGGAGGGGCCGTTGTCGATGTCATCAGTTCGCTTTCGATGCCGACGTCCTCCGATGTCTTCGACGTGCTGATTACCCGAGATCTGTCGATCATCGAGCCCGCCGATCATTGGGAGATCTATAATGAGCAGATCGTGTGCGTCGGAGCATCCGCGCATGTCACAGGCAAAGACTTTTCGATTGTTCGTTCGATGCCCATTCTCAACATCACTTCAAGACCGGATATTCTGCCAACCTGGCTGCGGTCCATGAACCTGACATCGACCGATATCCATTCCGGCGCGCGCTACGATCATCACTATCTCGCTCTCCCGGCGGTGACGACTGGAAAATGCCTTCTCGTCGCTCCTGAAATCGTCGTCAGCGATCTTGTGCGCGACGGGCTTTACAAGGTCATTCCCGGGTCACAAGCTCCCAGCGGCATGCAGTATCGCGCTTACTCCATCGACCGTAGCGGCAACCCTGATCTCTCCAGAACATTCTGCCGTTGGCTCGTTCGCCTGTGCAGACAGGTGACCGCGATCACGTCCGTACAGTAGATTTATCGTTCTTGGCGATGAACAAGAAGCGTTTCAGTCGCATATCAACAAGTCCCGAGACAGACCCCAGCAGGGATCGGAAGTTTCCCGACCGATTGTGAACTGATCTTCAATCGTAAAAGCACCAAGCCCGCGAATATACCACGGCACCTCATAGGCCAGCACCATGCCCGGTTCGATCTCGGTTGGCTCATCGGCGGCGATGAATGGCCACTCCTCGACAAAGAGCGAAGCGCCGACACCGTGCCCGAAATGGCCGCGACGATACATATCGAAGCCCTGTCCGTGCATCGACGACATGACTGCCCTAAACACGTCTCCCAAGGCAACGCCCGGGCGCAACAGCACCGCGCCAGCATCGAAAGCTGTGCGCAGCGCATCGTATATCGCCTGCTGGTTGGCGCTAGGCCGGCCGATCACCGCCGTGCGCGCGCAGTCGGAAACATAACCGTCAATGCAGCAGGCCAGGTCGAGCCGGACGATGTCACCCTTCTCCGCCCGCCGCCCCTTTCCAGTTGCACCGGGACCAATGGTGATTGAACTGATCGGAAAGCTCGGTGCGCCATATCCAAGTTCGGCCGCGCGCAGGCTGGAAGCGCTGCGAAACACCGCCAGCAGATCGTCGGCGGTGCATCCTGGACGGATATGCGCAATTGCGGCCCTTGCTCCCGCCTCCGTCGCAATGGCGGCGGCGGTGAGCCGCTCAATTTCTTCTGCCGATTTTATCATCCGCAGACGGCCAACAATATCCGACGCGTCTTGCCATCGGACATTCGGGCAGGCCTCGGCAAAACAGGCCATATCCGCCGCCGGGAGAAAAGCATATTCCGTACCCAGTTGTGCGGAATGAAGGCCGCGCCGCAGGAGCGTGTCCGCGAGAAGGGCGAATGTTTCCTGCCGGTCAAAAGTTGCGGGTCTGGCGCGCGCCTGTTGCGGCGGGCGGGCGGTTGCGAGGCGTTCGACGAGCGACTGGCCCGGAACATCGGCGATATCGATGAGATCAACCCAGATCGGAAATGTAACGATATCCTCGATGCCCGAGGCGGCATGAAATTCGCGCGCGTGGAAATCGCCGATAATGGCGGTCATCGGTTCTGCGGCGTTCGCGGGCACAATCAGAAAAGCCGCGCCGGCTCGCCGCCAGGCCGTGGCACTACCGGGCCGCGCGCCGGTGGCATAGAGGATTGTTTCAGGCTGTATAAGCACGAGGCCGTCCAACCCTTTGCGTTGCATCAGGGTTTGAGCCCTATGCCGGTTAAGGAGGTGCAGTGTCAAAGTCATACTCCCTGCCGAATGAAAATCATTTCAGGTCGGCATCCAGCCGGTCACGAAGCCAGTCGCCGACAAGGCTTACCGACAGCGTCGTCACCACGATGAGCATTGCCGGTGAGAGCATGATCCACGGCGCGCGCGTCATATATTCCCGACCGTAACCGACCATATTGCCGAGACTCGTCATCGGCGGCTGAACGCCAAGACCGAGAAAGGAAAGGCTGCTTTCCATGAGGATGACTTCCGGAAAGGTCAGCGTCATGGAGACGATGAGGGTGGACGAGATGTTCGGCAGGATGTGGCGGAGATAGACCCGCAGCGGTCCGGCACCCGTCTGGCGCACGGCGCTGGCATAGCCTTGTACGCTTGCGGATATGGCAAGACTCCGGGAGATGCGCGCATAGCGCTCCCAACCATAAAGCCCCATCAAGCCGATGAACAGCGGCAGCGAATTGCCAAGGAAGGCCAGCACCGAGAGCGACAGGATGAGGAAAGGAATGGCGGCCTGGAAATCCGCCAGCATCAGGATCGCATGTTCTACGCCGCCGCGAAAATAGGCTGCGACAAAGCCCATCACCGTACCGAAACAGGCCGAAATCAGAGTCGCTCCGAAGGCGACCAGCAGCGAGATGCGCACGGAGAAGATCAGGCGTGACAGGATATCGCGGCCAAGCTCGTCCGTTCCGAGCCAATGTTGCGGATGGAGTGGCGGGGCAAGCCGGTTGGCCAGATCGAGTGCGGTATAGGAGTAAGGCGCGATCAAACTCGCAGCGATTGCCACGATCAGCACCAGACCGAGCCACAGCATCGCCACGAATACCGCGGGCGGCACTGTGCGAAGCTTCGCTTTCCTTTCGGTCATGACGGTTCGGGCGGCGCTGTCCTGGCCTTCCTTCGAGGCGCTCATATCAGTGTCCCCCACTTTGGCCGGTGTTTCGCAGGCGCGGGTCGAGAACGCCGTAAAGGAAATCCACGGTCAGGTTAGAAAAGACCATGGTAACCGTCACGAACAGCAAAATGCACTGCACGACGGACAGGTCACGCGCCGTCACGGAAACCACCAGCAGGTTGCCTATGCCGGGCCAGGAAAACACGCTTTCCACCACCACCGCGCCAGCGATCAGATTGCCGACGAGGAAGCCGATGATGGTGACGGTTGGAATGGCGGCATTTGGCAAAGCGTGCCCGCGCACGACTGCCGCCCAGGGGATGCCCTTGGCACTGGCAGTACGAATATAGGGTTGACCCAGCACCTCCAGCATTGCGCTGCGCACGAAGCGCGCCAGAACCGCCCCGCCGCCAATGCCGAGCGTGAGGACCGGCAGGAGAAGGTGCGGCCAACCGCCGCCACCGCCGGTCGGCAGCCAGCCCAGCCAGATAGAGAACCATTGCACCAATAGAAGGCCGAGCACGAAGCTTGGGACCGTATATCCCGTAACCGCGGCGACCATCACCGCACGGTCGATGCGTGTGTTCCGGTGCAGTGCCGCATAGATACCCGCTGGAATGCCGATCGAAAGCTTGAGAACCAGTGCCGGCAAAGTGAGGGCCAGCGTGGCGGGAATACGCGACATCACGAGATCGAGGGCCCGCCCGCCGCCACGCATCGAAATCCCGAACTCCCCTCGGAAAATAGCACGGAAATAGGTCAGATATTGCAGCCATAGCGGATCGTCGAGACCCCATTCGCGACGAAAGGCGGCCAGCGCTTCCGGCGGAGCCTCATTACCCATAATGGCAAGAGCCGGATCACCGGAAAGCCTGAGAACAATGAAGGCAAAGGTGACGACCAGCACGATGGTCAGAAGGGCGCGAAGCAGGCGAACGGCAACGAAACGCACCATCAATTTCCCACCTCCCCGGCAAGGAAACCGTCCACGGCCGCGTGGCAGGCGACCATTCGCCCGAGTGCCGTGGCCGACAAAGACGGAGAGACGCTTCGGCACAGGGTGGCTGCTATTGAACAGCGAGGATGGAAAGCACAACCTGATGGCCGCGATGCAGGGCTGGGTGGCTCGCCCTTGAGGATGATCTGCTGGCGTGTGCGCCGTCCCGCCACGGGAACCGCCGAAACGAGCGCCTGCGTATAGGGATGTGCCGGCTGCGACAATACGCTTAGCGTCTCGCCATATTCCACAATACGGCCGAGATACATGACCGCGATGCGATGGCTGATGTGGCGTACCACCTTCAGATCGTGACTGATGAACAACATGCTGAGGCCGAGATCGCGCTGCAGATCCATCAAAAGGTTAACGATCTGTGCCTGGATTGATACGTCCAGTGCCGAGACCGGCTCGTCGCAAACCAAAAGGGCCGGTTTCATTACAAGAGCCCGGGCGATGACCGCACGCTGGCGCTGCCCACCCGAAAGCTCCTCAGGACGCCGCTGCGCCAAATCGGCATTGATGCCAACCGTATCAAGCGTCGCCAGCGCCTTTTGCCGCCGCCCCGCCGCGGGTCCTATCCTGTGAATGTCCAGCGGCTCACGCACCTGTTCAACGATGGGAAGCCGCCGGTCCATTGCCGCCAGGGGATCCTGATAGACCATCTGCATCGCGGCCCGCATATGCCGCCAGGCCGGCGTGTCTGCGGCCGGCAGCTCTTCGCCGCGAAACGTGACAAGACCTCCGTCCGGCCTTTCGAGGCCGAGGGCAATCCGCCCGGTGGTGGATTTGCCCGAACCGGATTCACCGACCAGCGCCAATGTCCGCCCAGCCTCAACCGCAAGCGTGACATTATCGACCGCGTGTACCACCATCTTGCGGCCCAAAAAACCTCGGCGCATTGCATAGCGTCTAGAAATGCCGCGCAATTCCAGGATGTTCATCGTCATGCCGGCATGCTTTCCTGTCGCTGCGGTGCGGATTTCAGTGCTTTGACGGGCGCAACGCAGGCGCAGAACTGCCCATCGCCGATTCCAGCGAGGTTCGGAGCCACGGTTTCGCAGATTCGCTGGCGTTGCGGACAGCGCGGCGCGAAGGCGCAGCCGGGCGGCATCCGCGCCGGTTCCGGCACATGTCCCTCGATCGGTATCAGCCGATGCAATTCGCCTTCGAAGGAAGGAATTGCTGCCAGCAGCCCTTGCGTATAGGGATGCGCGGGACTTTCGAAAATCGCTTCGGCGGACGCCACTTCGGCAATCTTCCCTCCATACATCACCGCGATACGGTCACATGTTTCGGAAACAACACCGAGATCGTGGCTGATGAGAACCAGCGCCATGCCGGTTTCCCGCCGGATCGTCGTCAGAAGGTCCAGTATCTGAGCCTGTATCGTCGCATCGAGGGCCGTCGTCGGCTCGTCTGCGATAAGCAGATCCGGCTTGCCAGCCAGAGCCATGGCGATCATGACCCGCTGGTTCTGGCCGCCCGACAATTCGTGGGGATAGGCGTCCAGCCTGCGAGTGGCATCGGGCATGCCAACCAGTTCGAACAGCCGCCTCGCCTCGGCGGCTATGGCACGCCCGGAAAACCCGCAATGGCGGGAAAGCACCTCTCCAATCTGGCGTCCGACGCGGATGACCGGATTGAGAGAACTCGACGGGTCCTGAAAGATCATAGCGATCCGCCGGCCCCTGATCCGATCGAGTTCAGCACTTCCGGCCGACAGCAGCTCTTTACCTTCAAGCCGCACATTTCCCGATATAACAGCGGTTTTCGGCAGCAGCCCGAGCGCGGCAAGCCATGTCACAGACTTACCGCTGCCCGACTCTCCGACGATACCGATCGCTTCGCCTTGCCCCACAGCAAAGTCGATGCCACGCAGGACCGGAATACCGTCAAAGGCGACATTCAGGGCCTCGATTTCAAGAAAAGGCCGCACCTGGGAACCCGCCATCAGGGCGGGTCCCGGCGCGGAATCGGCCACAGGTTGCATCGGGGCGATTCCTTGCCTGTTTTCTGGCGTCACAGGCTACGTCTTCGCATAGGCGAGGTTGAGAGGGCCGAAGTCCAGATCGAGGCTCGGTTCCGGCGTCCAGCCAAAATCCTTGCGCTTTGCGTAGAACTGGCCCGAGCCGTGCAGGATGATGCAACCGGGGTCGTCATTGGTGGTGATTTCCAGCATTCTGCGGAGAATTGGCCGCCGTGCTGCGGGATCGATGGTCTTCTTCAGTGTCTCGCCGATGCGGAAATATTCTTCATTGCTCCAGATACCCAATTTAGGCATCTCCCCATTGGGTCCGAACAGACGCCACGCATGGGCCAGCGGATCGGGAAAGATCGCTGTGTTGGAGTTGTCATAGATAGCGTGGATCGGTTTTTTCTGTATCTGCGCAAAATTCTCCATCATCTGGATTTCGACATTGATCCCTACCCCGCGCCACATCTCGATCATGATCTGCGCACCGGATACCTGGTTGGGGTAATAGTTGTTGAGCAGCTTGTAGGTAATCTTCTCACCATTATAGCCGGCCTCGCGCAGGAGCTTGCGTGCGAGTTCAGGATCATGGGCCAGCGCCGGGAAGTCTTCGATATAGGCTTCGCCGAAAGTCGCGAGCTGGTATCCGTTTGGAACCGGAAGCCGGCCCTGCCAAAGCGCCTGCACCAGAGCCTTGCGATCGAGGGCCAGGCTGAGCGCGCGCCGAACCCCGACTTTGCCCAAGACCGGGTCCGTCGTGTCGATCGTCAGGGAACGGATATTCTGCACAGGGCCGCCGGCAATCTCGAGCTCGCCGTGCCGTTCGATTTCAGGGAACATGTCCGGCGAGATGTCGGTGATGAAGTCGACTTCCTTTGCGACCAGCGCGTTCATTCGCGACGCCAGTTCACGAATAATGCGGAAATGGACGCCGGAAAACGGCGGCAACCCACCCCAATAAGCGTCGTGCGAGGCGAGCACGATATCGACGTCGAGGGTCTTGCTGACGATTTTGTAGGGTCCGGTGCCCACCGGCGCCGCCAGCCAGGCATCCCAGTTACCCGCAGCCAGGAAAGCGCGCTTGCTGACGATTTCCGAATGCCAGGATGCCAGCCGCTTCTCGATCAACCCGTCGTCCCCTTTGGTGTGGACGATCACAGTATGGCTGTCGATAATTTCCACCTGGTCGATTGTATCGAGAGTTTGCATGGCCGTGGTTTTCCCGGCCTTGTCCGGACCAAGCAGATGATCCGGGCTGAGGCTAAAGGCAACGTCTTCGGCCGTGAACGGACTGCCGTCGTGAAACATCACACCTTTTCGCAGGAAAAGACGCAATGCGCTGCCGCTCACGCGCTCCCAGCGCTCAGCCAGCGCCGGACGCAGCGCCATGTTGGCGCTTTGATCAAAAGCGACCAGCTTGTCGAACATATTGGTTACGACGCGCCGTACCGCCGTGGCATTGGCCATTGCCGGATCGAGAGTGGCCGGAAAACCACTCATGCCGACACGCAGGGTCCGGCGGGCAGCATTCTGCGCCATTGCGAAGGGCGCACCGCTTGCGGCCAGAAAGCCGCTTGCCGCCCCAGCCGCTATAAGGTTGCGACGCGTCATCGAGAAATCAGGCATTGTCGGCTCCTGCACAGGTTCGCGCGGCACCGCTGCCGCCGCTAGGTTGAGGTCTCACTGTTCCTGCTGTGATAGGTTTGGGCGTTCACCCGGGATGCGATGGATTCCTTGCACTGCAGTGCAACAGAAGCGTGACTATCCATCGAATTATTAGATCGATGCTACAATATACTTCGATGAATAATCGGAAACAAATAAGATCCATTCTAAACAAAATAAAACATGTCACCCCATCACCGGCGCTGCTTATTTTTTTACGATGCTGACTTTAGCAAGGCTTAAAATATGTGAGCTCATCGCGACGAACGGCGTTTTTACTACGATAAACAGCCTGAAGCTGCGTAACGTGTATTGTCTTTAACGATGCGATATTGCGGCCGTTCCAAACCCCGCCCGCGTCTTATCCGCCGATTTTCAGAATGTTTTCGTGATTTTGCCCACCTTCAGACAAGTCCGCGTCCTTGATGCTTGCGAGCGGTAGAACAAGCACGGTTGGCGTACATGTCGCCAACATGACTCGAAGATCACAAAATTAGCCTCGCGAGCCGCGACGCCCGTCAGAACCCTAAGCAGGTTGTTCGCTATCTGACAGTCGCAAGCTACAGCTGGCACTGGCCGCCGGCATCCTCACGAAACTTTGCTCACGTACCTGGTTTATTACCGGGCTTTCATTTGCCAGACGCAACGGACTGGATTAGACGCATCCTGTGACAAACCGTTGAGACCTGGCGACTTAATTTCGCCATCACGCCCGCCTTTTTGAAAGCCCGTTCGGGATATCTGCTTCTTCGCGAAGTTTGGGGAAAACATCATGGCCACTGCAACGACCGCCGACAACAGCCGCACGCTCGCCGCTCTTGGCGTAACGGCGGGAATGATCTTCACCGTGGGCTCCGCCCTCGGCTTCCAGCATATTGGCGGTTACACGCCCTGCGCCTTGTGCCTGTTGCAGCGCGACCCCTACTACTACGCCATTCCGCTGGGCATATTGGCCATTGCCACCAGCGTCTTCAAGCTGCCGGTTCAGATCACCCGCCTGCTGCTTGCCCTCATCGGTGTGGCGATGCTGATCGGCGCCGGGCTTGGCGTCTATCACGCCGGTGTGGAATGGGGTTTCTGGGAAGGCCCGATCACCTGCGCCACCGGCGCACCGTCCATCACCACCAATGCCGGTGATCTGCTGGGCAATCTCAATGCCATCAAGGCACCTTCCTGCAACGACGCCGCTCTTCGGGTGCTCGGCCTTTCCTTCGCCGGCTGGAACGTCATTGCAAGCATCGCACTGGCGGCCATCGCCTTCTTTGGCGCAAGCCGTAAAAGCCGATAATCGGAAAGCCGCGTTGCAGTCCTCAAAAAATCAGGGCTGCAGCTCGGTATCCCAGTAGAGATAGTCCATCCAGCTTTCGTGCAGATAGTTGGGCGGGAAAAGACGCCCATTATTGTGCAGATCCTGAACCGTCGGCTGGAAGGGCTTCTGCGCCGGGAACATGCCCGCCTGCTTGGGAAGCTTGCTGCCTTTTCTAAGGTTGCAGGGTGAGCACGCCGCCACGACATTGTGCCAAGTGGTTTCGCCGCCATGTGCGCGGGGAACCACGTGGTCGAAGGTCAGTTCGTCCCGCGTGCCGCAATACTGGCATTCGAACTTGTCCCGAAGGAAAACGTTGAAGCGTGTGAAGGCGGGGTTGCGGGTGGGCTGCACATAGGTCTTGAGGCTGACGACACTCGGCAGCCGCATGGAAAAGCTGGGGGACGACACCGCGTGATCATATTCTGCAATGATGTTCACACGGTCTAGAAAGACAGCCTTGATCGCGTCCTGCCAGGACCATAACGACAAGGGATAATAACTCAGTGGCCTGTAGTCTGCGTTCAGAACGAGCGCCGGCAGGGCCTGTGGTGAAACTGCAATCGTCAAGGGCTTCTCCTGAGCGATTCGGCATCTGCACTTGTATATTAGGTCCGTTGTTACAGGATTGTGAAGCCTATAAATGCAGCGGAGAAGAGCTTAATTTTTCGGCTTAAAAAACGTCTTTTTTACGTTCTGACGACCGGGCGGCGGGTCGGCCTCCTCCCCGGCCATTTGCTGATGCGCAACGGTGGCGCGGCGGCGATTCGGGCTAGTGGACGCGAAATCATTCTCACGCACGACGGGGCATCGGTGATACAATCAACCATCGTTCCGTGAACGGAAGAAATGGCCATGGTCTCGCACAGGCATCAAGCAGAAAGATTGCGGAAAGGTCCGGCGGTAGGTGCTTTTGCCGTGCTGATGGCTCTCACCACCTTCGCCCAGGCACAGCAATATCAGAATTTCGAAGTCACGCCGGATGGACGCGGCGGTGCGCAGGGCACGATTGGCGGGCGCAATTTCGAAGTCTATCGCAATCATGACCGGCCACCGGCGGGCAACCGCGTCTCGCCGGAGGCCCGGCGCGACCAGCGCAATGCCGCCCCGCAGCAGACCTGCATTATCGACAACACCCAGGGCCGAACCCGCTGCAACTGAGATCTTAACACCGATTTCACCGTCTTTTATCAACGGAGGATAAAATTCAATTTCCTTAAAAAGCAATCTATCGACTTAAACGGCCTGCAAGAAAGGGCCGCTATCTTCCCTGGTACAAGAGAAAACAACTGTGCAGGGGCAAGACATGGCGAATAAAGCATTCCGTCTGGCAAAGACTTTGGCAGTCGCCACGGGTATATCCGTAAGTATCGCAACAACGGTATCTGCCGTCCCGCTTGGTGGCCTGGCAAAGAACCCCGCCGCATCGCGGCCCGGCCAGTTCATGACCACAAGCCGTCCAACCATCGCGCCCATCGCCTTTGCGAAATTCTGCGACAATGCCGCCGACCAATGTGTGCGGATTGGCGATCGCGACACGGTTGAGCTGACGAAACAGAAGCGCACAGAACTGCAGCGCATCAACTCGGAGATCAATACGTCGATAGCCTATGTCGGCGAACTGGACGGACAGGATGAATGGAAGCTCAACCCGGCAAGCGGCGACTGCGATGATTACGCAGTGACCAAGCGGCAACGCCTTTTGCGCGCCGGCTGGCCCTCGGGCGCCCTGCGCATCGCCACCGCCCGCACCACCGATGGCGTCGGCCACGCCGTTCTGGTGGTCAGCACAAGTCAGGGCGATCTGGTGCTGGACAACCGCACCAATGTCGTCAAGCCGTGGAAATCGGTGGATCTGAAATGGATCAAGATCCAGTCGCATGAAAACCCGCGTGTCTGGCTGAAACTCTAGGCCAGGGCCTTTCGGGATATTCTCGTTCGAACAAGAAAGGGGGCCATGCCCCCTCAGTTGCCCCCGCTGAACCTTCCGAAAAACCGGCGCCTGCTTTGCTGTCGATGCCGCCAGCATCAGCCCATGCAGGCCTCTGGACATGTCCCTCAGAAGGGTTTTGACGGAAGCCAGCAAGCCCTCTAACCAACCCTCTATTGGCGGGCAGCAGGCATCCGCCTTCAACGCTATTGACCTGGTGCCGGAGAGACAGTATCGCCAGCTATGCCCAAGGTGTTCAACTGGATTCGCGGTCGTAAGCAGCCAGCCCCCCGCGACGACCGGAGGCGGCGCAGACTGGACCTTGGCGACAGGCCGGTCTCCTTTCCGATCTACGCCATCGGCGATGTGCATGGCAGCCTTGATCTGCTGCTGCAGGCGGAACGGAAAATCCTCGCGGACCTGGCAGGCAGTTCATCCCCCGCTCTGGTCATTCTCCTTGGCGACTATGTCGATCGCGGACGCGATTCCTGCGGTGTTCTCCAGCATCTGCTGCAACCGCCGCCGGCGCCGCTGCGTCGCATTGCTCTGTGCGGCAATCACGAGCAGCTATTCAGCGATTTTCTTGAAAATCCGCAAGACAACATGCACTGGCTGGATTTCGGGGGCCGCCAGACGCTTCTGTCCTACGGCGTCGATATAGACTATTTCCTGCACAAGGGTCGCCTGCGGCTTCAGCCGTTCAAGGACGCACTGATCGGCGCAGTCCCACAGACCCACCGCCAGCTTTTGTCCAGCCTGCCAATCTACGCCCGCATCGGGCCTTACATTTTCGTGCATGCCGGCTTGAGGCCCGGGATACCGCTCGAGATGCAGACGGATGAGGATATGCTGTGGATCAGGGAACCCTTCCTTTCGGAAGGTGCGGGCCTCGACCTTCTCGTCATCCACGGCCACACGCCGGTCGCGGAACCGGAAAGCGGCCCGCAACGCATCGGCATCGACACCGGCGCTTTTACGACCGGCAGGCTTACTGTGCTGAAATTATCGGATGCGGGATTGTACCTGATTTGATCATGGCGGTGGGTCGCGTCACGACGATCGCGATTTGCCTGAAATCAAGGTTACCTGCCACTGAGAATGTTGCCGAGCGCCGTCATTTGCTGGCGGTTCCATTCCACAGCGTCCTCAAACGCCTTGTTTCCCAGCGCCTCACGCTGATCCCGGCTGGCGGAGAGCTGCAGGATAGCCTCGGCAAAAGCCTGATGATCATTGTCTTCCACGACGACCACACCGCTGCGATAGCGCTCAGGCACCCCCCTTACGCCGGTCCGGCTGCTGATCGTGGGAATACCGGCTGCCAGCGCATCGAGCAGCTTTATGTTGATGCCCGTGCCAAGCGCGATGGGATTGATCGAAAGGGGTGCGCGTGTAAACGCATCCTTCAGGCTGTCCACCCGGCCAAGTTTAACAACCCCTTCCCTGTCTTCGATCTTGCCGCATATGCTACCGGCCACGACCAGACGAACATCCGGACGCGCCGCCCTGATGAGAGGCAGGACGTTATCAAGGAATGCATTCAGGGAAATAATATTGGCATCATTGCCTGAGCCAAGGAACAGGAAGTCACTCGAGGTGAGGTCTTCCACCCTTCCGTCAAGGTCGAGAATATGACTGACAGTTGCGACGGCCGGTGCCTCTTTGCCCAGCCGCTGCCTGAAGGTACGCTCCTCTTCCTCCTGTATGGCGACAACCACATCGGCGCGGCGGAACGCTTTGCATTCCACCTGCGGGGGGACCGAGAACCAATAGCCGTATTTGTTGGCGGTGTTGATGAATGCCTTGTGACGGTCGGCAAAGGAATCATGGGTATCGAGGATGCGACGCACATCGTCAGGCAGGCCCAAAAAAGCCCTCGAATGAAAAGCATATTCCACGATAACGGCGTCAATTCCCAGCCGGCGCTGAATATCGCGGACCTGCCGGCCTATTTCCGGATAATAGAACTCGTCCAGGTAATTGTAGAAACCACGATCGTGACCGAGAAGCCGGTGAACCTTTCGGACGCCGCGAAACGCTGTGAACCCAAGCTCGAAACCCAGATCCTGGACAAGCCGTGTTTTAACGCCGCCAGGCTGCCGCGAGACAAAATGCAGGTGCCCAGAGCCGAATTCTGCTTCATGAGCCGCAGGATCGAAATCGGCTATTATCGGCGTATCAATATAGACAAAATGCACGTCGTGCCCAAGGCGGCGGACAGCCCGCGTCAACTGGAGTATCCGGCTACGGTTACCCTCATTGGCAGGAACGGCAGAGATAGCTGAGACAAAAGCGACTTTCATGACATCAATCAATTTTGTTTTGGAAAGGTCTCGAATATCTTGAAATTATTTTTTGATAGGGCGAGGACATCGGGCAGTTTCTGTTTGACCTGCTCCTGGAGGGCATCGACATTGTCGACGAACTCCATCAACGCATTTCTGATACCGTCATCCGTATAGAACGCGGAGGGAGACAGCAGATCCGAGGACGACAGTCCAAAATGCTGATAAAGCCCTTCGAACTTTCCCTGATAGGCGATGCATATGACCGGAACGCCTTTGCCAAGTCCTGCTATGGCAAGATGCATTCTCCCACTGACAATTCCATCAAGCCGCCCTGCGATCCCCTTGAGAACAGGTGCCGACCATTGACCGTGCAGATATCGAACCCGATCCGCCAATGATGCGGGCACGAGACCGGCAACCCCCTGAAGGCAGAACTGGTCACCAAAACCTTCCCGGTAATCATGCGGTATAAGCAGCCAGCATACTGGCCGTTCATCAGCCACAAACCGTAACGCTTCGGCCCCGCGCCTGATGATCGTTTCAATCTGGCTCCGATCCGCATTTTTGAACAGCATGGGATGCAGGTTGAAGCCCATCACCCTGTAGCCCTCGGCGCGCTTCCGCGCGATCCAAGCGCTCGTGTCCTCATCAGGCTCTGACGCAACGAGACTGAATGCTGAATCAGCAACCAGCGCCGCCTTTGTTTCAGCAAAGGATTTTAATCGGTCGAGAGAGACTGGGTCGCGAACATTGATCGAGACACCCGGATGAAGCGCGCTATAAAACATGGAAAGAATGGCGTGAGGTGCTTCATTGAAACTGAAACCGAGGATGACATTTTTGATACCCGCAGCTGCGGCCAAATCAGCACTTGCCAGAAGTTTCGCGGTGACCAGCGGATGATAATATCCATCCATGACGTCGGCACCCACTACCACGACAAAATCATACTGCCTGGCCGCGAACTGGTTGCAAAGCGCTCCGATGAAATCAGCTTCGCCGAAGATATTGATGGGATTTAATCCCCTCTGCCGAACCACATCCACAGCACCGTCCCCTTCAACAAGGACATCAATTTCAACATTGGAGTTCCTGGCGTAGGCATGTTGTATCGTCGCGGTGATCATGGCGTCATCACCAATGGAGCCAAAAACGGAAAAAGGATCGCAAGCGACTATCAAAAGCCGGCTTAATTGATCTCCACCGCCAAGCGGCTTTATCTGTTGTTTCTGCTCTTGCAGAGCATCAAAAAAGCGATGAATCGCAATATCTTGATTACGGCGCTCGTTGTATTTCACCCATTCACGATGCAGCGGTGCGGGGAGTATCTTTTTGACAAGTTTACGCATGCGCTTCCTTCCGTGAGAGCACCTTGCTCATGATGAACATCAGCGCCGATCGAGCCTGTGTCCGGGCAACCAACGCCATGAGCAAGAAGTAAGTGACGACGAAGGTGGATCCGAGCAGGATGCCGGATATGAAATCGCCCAGGCCCAGTCCGGCGATTTCAGGTCGCATCCAGTGAACCAGCGCGAAGCACAAACCGCTCGCGGCAAAACTCGGTAGCAGCACAAGAAATATGCGCCGGAGCGGAACATCCAGTTCACGCGAGACAAAAAAGAAGGTGAAGGGTGTGGATGCCAGTTGCCCGAAAACGTAGACGACGACGAGTTCACCGATACTGTCTGTTGGTATCAACAGGATCATGAGGATTGTTGCAACCGACTTGACGGTACCGGCAATCAAGACCTTGTTCGGGTTTCCGCGCGCGGAGAGAAACGGGCCGTTCTGAAACTGCACACATTGCAAGGCGCCGAGAAGAAGCAGGGGCCGCGCGATTTCATCCGCCCCTTGCCACTGCGCCCCGAACAGCACACGACAAATCTCCGGCGCCAAAGCGGCAAAAAGCACGAAGGCCGGCGTCGAGACGATTGCGGATATGGCGATCAACTGCTTGTAGAGTTCCGCCATGCGCTCACGCTCGTGCGATACGCGGGAAAGAACCGTCAGGGACACGTCATAAAGTGCCGACTGAAGCAGTTGCATCATAAGTTGGTAGAGACGACTGCCAACGGTGTAGAGCCCAAAGGCAGCCACGCCATAACGTCCCAGAATGATGAAATCGATCAGGCGCGTTGACGCGAACTCCACAATACGCAAGCCGAGCGCCGACGAACCGAAGCGAAGCAATCCGATAAAACTGTCAGGCCTGAGCGTAAACCCTGGGAGCCAGTAGGGCTTCCGCCACAGCCAAACGAGGTTGACGACGGTCGCGACATAGCCCTGAACGACAAGGCTCCAGACGCCGAGGCCCGTTATGGCGAAAACAATCGCAAAGACACCGCCGATAATATTCGAAATGAACGTTCTGATCGCCAGCGGCTTGAAGGCGAGTGCACGCCGATAGCTCACTTCCTGAAAAAGCGAGGCGGTATTCAGCGGCAGCAATATGCAGATCGCCACAATGATCGGTGCCAGCCCATCCACCTCGAACCAGCTTTCCAGTTCCGGCGAAAACACACAAACGGCGATGGCCAGCAGCGTCGCAACCGCGACCGAGACATAGAATGGCAGATTGACGTCGCTCGGCTCCAGATCGCGTTTCTGCACAATCGCATCCGCGAACCCGAATTCCGACAGCATCTGGATCAGCATCAGAACCAGCCCCGCAGTCGCGACCATGCCGTAATCTGTGGGGTTGAGGAAACGGGCGAGAACGATGAAGAGGACGGATGTAAAAAGCTTCCCGCCCCAGTTCTGGACGATGGACCAGAAAACTCCCCGAACCGCCGCGCTGCCTATCGAATTTGAAGTGGTCATCAATTAGCCGCCTGCAAAGCCAGTCGACACGGAACGACATCCCTGGCAACCAGAAAACGATCCAAGTCCAGCATATAAAAACGGACTCTATCGGTATTACTTTCCGCCATGTGCCATTTCCTTCGAAGAAAACCAGGCTCTCAGGGAGAGCCCTTACCGGTTTTACGATGCGCGCAAGGTCCGGTTTTCGCCCTGCTTTGCCAGCACGTCCTCGTAAAGCTTCACATAATTCTCGCCCACTCGCCGCGAGGTGGACTCCTCGACGATGTTTCCGAAATCCGCCTCGGTCGGCAATTCTTCGCGCGAAAGCGTCAATACGCGACGAATACGCGCGGCAAGATCTGCGGCATTGCCCGGCTCGAACAGCCAGTCGTGGTTGGTCTCGCCAATCAGTTCCGGAATCCCGCCGGATGCGGCACCGATAACGGGCACGCCCATGGCATAGGCCTCGTATATCGTGCGCGGCGAAGGTTCTGCCCAAAAGGATGGGACGATGAGAACATCGATCTCTTCGAAAAATTCCTTGGGCTTTGCCCAGCCGATAAACTCGATCGGCAGGTCACCCGCCTGAGCCTTGAACCGCTCGATGGAATCGTCCATGGCCTGACCGGCAACCAGACAGCGCCAGTTGCCGTGGCCGATTTCCCTGAAGGCATCGACCATGTTGCCGACGCCTTTTTCGGTGTTGATGCGGCCTATATAACCGAAGGTCAGCGGCCGTCCGGCCCGGTCGATCTGCCGGCGTGCGACGGGATCGCCATCCGGAACGGTGCAGGAATAAAAGATGACGCGGCGCAGGCTTTCCGGAATGTGATGGAATAGCCCGTGATTAACATGCGTCTTCAGGATTTCCGTGCCGACGCTTGCAACTGCGCCAATATAACGCTGCGTGAATTTCTTGGTGAAATTCACCACCTGACAGCCGAAATGGATGTGCTCACAGGGCTTGCCGCCCTTGAACATCGCCGCGTTGCCGCACAGGAGATCATATTCGCAGATCGTGTGAACAATCGGAATGCCGCGCTTATGGGCCGCGCGCCACACCAGCGTTGTAACGTCCAGCAGCGAATGGGTGTTGAGAACATCCGGCCTGAAATCGTCAAGAACAGCTTCGAACTGCTTCTCGACGTCGAAATTCCATTGCTGCTTGAGCTTCTGCATGCGCCTTTGCTGCGGCGTATATTGCGGCCAGTCCTCGAGCCAGAAATCGTTGTTGTGGAACATGCGGTAAACGCTGACGCCGTTGCGCACCGTTTTGGGTTCGGCCTGCCGCTCTATGCAGGCGGCGCCGACGTCATGTCCCATGGAGACGAGTTCCTCGGCGAGATGTTCGACCGAGCGTTCGCATCCACCGACAATATGCGGCGGATAAAGGCTGCTGAGATGGAGAATTCGCATGCGGATACGCTCTATTTTCCTTCATCGAAAATTTATGACATCCACTCCGGCCTCGCCCATATCCCCGAACGATCGAGAACAAATGGACATTTGCAAAAATACAAAGACGGAACAGATCTAACGCTTGAAAATATGAATAACCAAAAATCTGCTTTTAAAGAGCACGGTAATTGACGCCATTTCAAGTCATTTTTTTCGCGGCGCGGCAAAAGCCATCCCGTGTTGCGAAAAGAACCAGTCTCGTGTTAGGCTCCTTTTATATGAGAAATGTTTAGGCTCACGTGGGAAATCTCCGCCACGCCAGATCGAAATATTACTGCTTTATATATTTATTTTGTTTCAGAAAAATGGATTTGATGGCGACCGAAAATGCCGAAAACTTCCAGGACATTCTGACAGGCTTCGCTGCCGTTTAAACCAGCGCCATCTCGCCCGATGGCGGCTACGATAGACTTTCGCCCGGATTGCCAGGAGACGCAGATGAACGGAAAACTGCCGATTGCCATGGGCCGTCTGACACGGCGTGGTCTTCTTTCCGCCGCACCTGCCGCATTGGTCGCCGCGACGGGGCTGCGTTCCACAACTGCAGAGGCGCAGCCCGCCGTTTCTGCCGACACGGAAGCATTTCTGGACAGTGTCGGCGTGTGTGGTCATTTTGCCCGCACGAACGGCGTCTATCCGGAACGCTTTGAACAAATCCTGCCCGAACTGGAAGCCCTCGGCATACGCCACCTGCGTGACGAGGGCCTGATTAACGCTACAGACCGACGCAACAGCCCCGTGTTCCAGCGTCTGCGGCAGATCGTGGCGGCAAATATTCGCCTCACAATCATCTGCTACGACGATCTCAACCCCTACGTCTCCACGCCGCTCGACAGGCTCGCGGATTTCTATGACTGGTGTGATGGCGGCATCGAGCTTTTCGAAGGCAGCAACGAACCGGTGTTGACGAAGGATCCTCAAAATGCGCCGCGCCGCTCCGCGCAACATCAGGCGGCACTTTACCAGACAATCCGCTCCACTCCGCGCTTGAATGCCCTCGGCGTTGTCGCACCGAGCTATATCCAGACGAACATACCGCTGGCGCAAAATCTTGAGGAAATGTGCGACTTCGGCAACATTCACCCCTATGCAGGCATGGAACATCCCGAAACGACCGGTCCTGGGGAGCTTTCAAAATTTGTGACCGCATCGGCGCCCATCGCGCCGCGCCGGCCGATACTCGCCACAGAGATCGGCTACCACACCTCCCTGAAGACCAAGAGCTTCCATTTTCCTGTGACCGAAGGCATCAAGGCGCGCTATATGCCACGCATGCTTTTATGGTGTTTCGTAAGCGGTATCCGCCGGTCCTATATTTACGAGATGGTTTCCAGCTTCGCTGATGATGACACAAATCCAGAAACATCCTTCGGTCTGTTGCGCTACGACCTAAGCCGCACGCCCGCCTACGAGGCCGTCCGCGCCCTGCTTTCGCTTTGCAAGGCGAGACGGCAAACAGCGCCAGCCGAACGCCGCGTCGATTTTATCCAGAACGATCTCCAAAGAGTATCCTTGCGGCTGACAAGACCCGATGGCGCTTTACTCGTGCCGGTGTGGCTCGCAATCCGGGGCTGGCAATGGCCTGCAGGGATTGAAAACCCGCCTGCTGAACGGTCCGCGGTCTTTTCGGTAACGGGCACACATAGCCAGGTCATCGCACACAGGTTCCACGATGACGGGTCTGTAACGCAGCAGGTGATTGCGCAGGAAGAGGGGCAATACAGGCTTCCCACTAGCGACCAGCTCACGGTTTTGGAAGTGTTTTAGTGGCATAAGGGGTGCGTTCCTACTCCCTTGATTTCATGCATTGCTTCGTCGGCGGCATGTTATGAGATGGGAAAATGCATATTGTACGGCCGAGCAGAAAATCCTATTAAATATATTTTTTGTAGATAAAAATGATAACACAAACATCAAAAAACTCGCCAGTCACTGGCTCACAACGTCTAGACGTGCTTCAGATCATGCGCGCAGCAGCAGCAGCGATGATTGTTGCACTACACGCGCACGCCAATTGGGAATTTTCTCTTTTTCCACTCCCCACCACAAAGCTCGGTGCCGGTGTTGATCTGTTTTTCGTTATTTCCGGCTTCGTCATCGTTTACGCTTCAAGACCCTATTTCGCGACGACCGGCGGACGATCTGCCTTTCTCCTGCGAAGGCTAATCCGCATTCTTCCTCTATACTGGTTTGCGCTCACGCTGCGGTTGACGGCGCTGGCAGCAGCCGCCCTTCTCGGGGTCAAGGCTTTCCCGTCATTACAGGCAATCCTGACTTCTTATTTCTTCATTCCGTATGACAGCATGGGTTACGGCGACGCCTATCCGTTCCCGATCCTCGATCTCGGCTGGACACTGAACTACGAAATGTTTTTTTATGCCGTGTTTGCACTTTTCATCGTCCTGCCGCTGGAACGCGCTGTTTGGGCGACAGCAGGCACCCTGTGCGCCGGCGTCCTGATCGGCTCCGTTTTTGATTTTACCTTGCCTTTCGGTTTCTGGCTCCAGCCTATCGTTCTCGAATTTGTTGCGGGGATGGTACTCGCCGTATTTTTTCTGAGGGGCTTGCGCCTTCCGCCAGCGGTTGGTTTTGCGGCAGGTGCCTGCGGGCTGGCGATTTGGACACTTGTCGACCTGAGTGTGTTCGAATCCTATGGAAATCCGGGCTTCTATTCATTTCCGAGGCTGTTTGTCTTGGGTGGCGGCGCAATTTTGCTCATGATCGCTGCCACTTTGACGAAAGGGATTACTCTACCGCGCTTCGCGCAGCCTTTCGCAGCGCTCGGAGACTCCTCCTATGCGCTTTACCTGCTGCATCCATTCATTTTTCTCGGATTCAAGGGAGCTTTAGGTGTTCTCGCGCTTCCGCAGGGATGGAACAATGGGGTTTACTTGCTTGTCGTGGTCAGCACCATCGCGATAGCGCACGCCTTTCACCGCCTCGTCGAAATGCCGACGACAACATGGCTTCGTGACAGGATTATAGCGCCTCGAACAAAGATCGCCGTATCCTGATCCTCTCAACGGAAATCCATACTAGTTGGACATTAAGGATAGCTGCAGCTTGCGGCCCGAGGCGTATTTTAACACTTGATCGTTTGCTTGGCCTGTGCGATTTAAGAAGAAATTTTAAATGTTGGATAACCCTGTTCGACATTACGCATACTTAAGTTTGTATTTTAAAAATTTGGAGAGTTGTAATGTCCCGCCTTCGTAACGGCTCGACGCTCGCTGGTGCGATATTGGTTACCAGCATTGGCCTTTTTTCCGCAGCTGCCAACGCCCAGACTGTCGAAAACGCACCTGCCGCTGTTCAGGAGCAGACGCCCCCCGTTGAAAGCGCCGCGACAAGCGCGCCCGTCAAGGCCGCAGATGAAACCAACGCCGCTTTTCTGGCGCGCGTTCATAGCGCCAATCCGGGCACCGTCGCTCTTTCCGCTGCAGAATTGTTCAAGCAGTCGCCGGCGCCTGGCACGGTCAAGGATCTGATCACCATCGCCTCAAGCACCGATGCGGCAACCGCCGACATCGCAGGAGAAGTCACGAACGGGTTTCCGATCATTGCCGTCTCTACCAGCGCTGCTCAATTCTCCGAACAGCTTTCTGCCATGGTTTTGAATGATTCCAGCCAATTGCCCGTCGTCGTTGCACTGGCTCAGAAGGTCGCCAACAAGGACTTCTCCGAAGTTGTCGGCGAAGGTCTCGCACTTGCTTACTCCACGGCAATGCAGAGGGGCAATACGATACTTGCGGCCGCGATACAGTTGCAGACAAAGGGTACCGGCGTACCCTCCGACCTGCTGATCGCCTTTAGCGAAAACGTCCAGGGAACGGCTGCCGGCCCGGCTGCACCCGCAGCCGCCGCAGCAGCTGCATCTCCTATCGGCGGCGCCGGTTCCACGCCTGCCAGCGGCAACAGCATCGGCGGCTCAGGTGCTGCGGGTGATACGGGCGGGACGGTACAAGCCGGGGGTGGAGCAGCGCCCGTCGGCGGTGGAGGAAGTGGAAGTGGAACAACAACGACAACAACCGGTGCCACCGGCGCCTTGCTGTCCATAACGGTTTCAACCGGCAGCACCAGCACGCCAACGAGCACAAGTCCCGTCTGAGCCTGGTTTTGCCATTTCCTCCGGAGATGGCGATCGACTGTTCCACGATGCAACCGAGACTTGGCGGGCATTGCGCCCGCCGGAAAAAGCGAGGCTGACAGTTGTTGCAAAGGCACGATCCTCTGACGATGACCGATTACGATAAGAGCGGACTTACAGCCGACTTTATCGATATCGACGCCGCTCTTGCGATGATCCGCCGGCAATGGCGCATCGTCCTTGCCGCGATTGCCGTCGCCGGGGCAATTGGTCTCGCTTTCGCCGCAACGGCCGTTCCGATCTATTCAGCCTCGGCGACCCTTTTGATTGATCGCAACAACAGCCAGATCGTCGAGCAGCTATCGACAATCGGCGGCGTCATCGAGGACGAAGCCTCCATTCTCAGCCAGGTCGAAGTCCTGCAATCCGAAACAATCGGCCTTGCCGTGGTCGACAGTCTCAATCTGGCGGAAAACCAGGAATTCCGGGCAACGCGAGCATCGCTTCTGAGTTCGATATTCAGCACCGTTCGTTCGGTGGTCAATGTTTCGCAATGGTTTTCACCCGTCAAAAAAGAGACTGTCATTGACGATGGAACCCTGAAGAGATCGCTGTCGGACCGTTTGCTTCAGGGCCTCAGCGTCAAGCGCATCGGCCGAACCTATGCGCTGGAACTGACCTATAATTCGACGTCGCCGGTTCTCGCCGCACAGATCGTCAACGCCGTGGCGTCAGCCTATCTGGTGGATAAGCTCAACTCCAAATATGAGGCGACGAAGCGGGCGAGCGACTGGTTGTCGGACCGCATCGCCGAATTGCGCCAGCGCGCTCTTGAAACCGATCTGGCCGTGCAAAAATTTCGGGCCGTGCACAATCTGATCGAGACGGGCACCAGCGGCCTGCTGTCCGACCAGCAACTGGCGGCGTCCAACAGTGCACTGATCCTCGCGCAGTCCGACACGGCGCGGGCGCGGGCGCGCGTGCAGCGCATCGAATATATTCTTGCCACCGATGATGTCGATGCGGTCGTCACCGATATTCTCGACAGCGCGGTTGCAAATGATCTGCGCAAAAAATATCTCGAATCCTCAAAACTCGAAGCGGAAATCACAAGCCGGCTCGGCAGCAACCATGTTCAGGCGGTGCGTCTGCGCAACGAAATGCAGGAATATCGCCGACTGATGTTCCAGGAAATCAGCCGGATCGCGCAAAGTTACAAAAGCGATCTGGAGGTTGCTGAAGCAAGAGAAAAATCGCTCGTGGAGAGCGTCGCCAAGGCCACCAACGTCAGCACCTCCGCCAGCCAGACCCAGGTTCAGCTTCGCGAATTGCAGCGTGAAGCCGAAACCTACAAGAACATGTATCAGACCTTCCTGCAGCGTTATCAGGAAGCGATGCAGCAGCAATCCTTTCCCGTCACAGAAGCACGGGTGATTTCCAAGGCGATGCCGCCATATACGCCGAGCAAGCCAAACAAGACCATGATCCTGGCACTGTTCATGATCATGGGCGCAGCCGCCGGCGGCGGCATCGCCGTGTTCCGCGAATTCCGCGACCGCTTCTTCCGGACCGGGGAACAGGTGCGCGACGTTCTTGGGCTGGAGTTCCTGGGCAACACCCCCCTCGTCCAGACCAAGCCTGGCGCGGACGCGGTGCCGAAGGGGCAAGATGAAGCACCCGCCGCAACACGCCCTTCCAGCGTCGCCCGTTACGCTGTCGACCACCCGCTGTCGTCCTTTGCCGAAACGTTACGCAGCACAAGGCTTGCCATAGATCTTGGCATTGCCACGAAACATGGCGCGCGGGTGGTGGGTGTCGTATCCGCCCTTCCGAGCGAGGGGAAATCGACGATCTCCATCAATCTGGCGCAGCTTCTGGCTGGACAGGGCGCAAGGGTGCTGCTGCTGGATGCCGATATCCGCAATCCCGGCGCCACACGGGCTCTGGCGCGTCACGCCACAGAGGGCCTGCTCGAAGTACTGCTGGAAGGCCGCAATATTCGCGATGTGCTTCTGCATGACGAAAAGACCCGGCTTGCTTTCCTCCCGACCGTCGTCAAGCAACGCGTGCCGCATTCCTCCGAACTGTTGACGTCAGCGCAGATGCACAAATTGCTGGCCGAGGCGAGCAGCGTCTTCGACTACATCATTGTCGACCTGCCGCCGCTCGGGCCGGTGGTCGACGCCCGCGCCATGGCCAGCCGGATCGACGGTTTCGTTTTCGTCACCGAATGGGGCAAAACCGCCCGCAGGGCCGTGCGAAATACCATTGAAAACGAAGTCCATATCCGCAAGAAATGCCTCGGCGTCATTCTCAACAAGGTGGATACGGAAAAGCTGAAGCTCTACCGGGCTTACGGCTCGAGCGAATATTATCATTCGCGCTATACCAGATATTACCATGACTAGACGGGACGGCGTGATGCGCCTGCGCAAGGTCTTCGCAGTCGTGCCGGTTCTCATCGTTTCCGTGTTCGTTTTGTCGATCGCGGCACAGGCATTCTCCGAAACGCGACGTTTCTCCGATGTCGTCGCGATGGCAGGAATTGCCGACGACCGCAACGGCCTTGCACCCGATATGTTAGCCCAGGCGGTCGATGGACTTCGCCCCGTCATTGCAGAAAGAATCTGCCGTTCAGATATCGTCAAAGCGGGATTGCGACTGGTTCTGGCCGATCTCGATGCGAATGGCAAAGACGTGGCATCTAAGGCCGGGGCGGCGCGTCTTGGTTTTGCCGAAACCTATGTTCGCCACGCGCTCTTCTGTTTTCCGGCAAACGGCGATGTTTGGTTGCGTCTTGCCATGGTTCGTGCGCTGCGCAACGCCTCGCCCTTGGAAATTGCCGTGCTGATGAATTTTTCCCATCTCTACGGGCCGGCCGACGCCAATCTGATACGCGGACGTTTCGTAATGTGGCAACAATTTTCAAAAGAAGCGCTGCCGCAGGCCGAAGCGGCCAGAGACGCAGACACAGCGGTCGTCTGTGGCAGGGAAGGTGAAATTCTACGCTGGACCTTGCGGGATGCCTGTCCGCAAGAGCCAGCGGGTAGCACGAAACGTTCCAAGCCCGTGTCGTGAGGCAAAATATGCGAAGTGGCGGATAGCGCCTTTTCGTTTCCGTCACTGTCGCCGCAAACTTCTTACAAAGCCGAACCCCATGCCACCATTCGAAGCCCAGTCAGAACCGCTGTCCTTCTCGCCGCCGCGACCGGCCGCATTTCAAGATTATTTCCGGGTGGCCGCGATAGTCGCGTTCTGGGCGATATTCCTTCTCGCGCTTCTCAATCGTGGTGCGACCGAGATCGAAAGCCGCGTTGTCGTTACCATCGCTATTTATGTCCTGCTGGTGCCTTCCATTCTGCTGTTAGGGCCGCCACAGGGCGGATCCGGCAAAGCGCTGGCAGCCGCCAGCTTTTTGCTCGGAGCACTCATCGTCCAGGCGCTGCTACAGACATCGTCCCTGCCAGGCATCGCCCCGCCCAATCCGGCCTGGGCAACCGCCGCCATGTTCACACAGGCCGTGCCTGCGGCCACAATCTCACTCACTCCGGCGGATGATCAACTCGGCCTTTTGAGCGCTGCCCTGCCCTTCGGGGTCTTCATGGCCGGCCTTGTGATTTTCGATAGTGACGAGCGCGCGGCAAAGGCGCTGCGGTGGTTTGCAATAGCCGGCGGCTGGCTGGCGCTGTGGTCCATCCTGCAATTTCTGCTTTTCCCGGAAATGCTGGGCTTTATTCAGAAACGCTTTTATCTCGGCAGCCTGACCGGTCTTTTCGTCAATCGCAACACAGCCGCGACGTTCTTCGGCCTCATCCTTCTCACCCTGGCGGCGCTGCTGCACAAAAGGCTCGTGGCTCCAGACTGGAGAATGATCAGGGCGCTGGTGGCCAACCGCCTGGCGGTGCCGGATGAGCAGAAACGCCTCATTCGCAAAGCCGCCTTCATCGGCGTTCTCACCACATTTTGCTTTCTCGCACTGATGTTGACCGGATCGCGCGCGGGGATCATGTCGAGCTTCGCAGCGGTGCTTCTCCTTATTCTTCTCACCGTATTCAACGCTCCGTTGAGAACGGGCCGCAAAGCGGCCGCCTCGCGACGTAAGCGGCGTGGGTTTAAACGCAGGGCAGCACTCATGCTCGCCATCGCCATCGCCCTGTTCTCGCTTTTCGCCAGCCGGGTGGCGCTTCGCATGGAAACGCGTGTGGAAGACGACATGCGCTTCTGCTATATGCCGGGCATCATGCGGGCCATCGCCGACAATTGGCCCTGGGGGTCGGGTCTTGCGAGTTTTGCGGAAAACTATGCGCCCTATCATGCGGCACAATGCGGCGTGGATGCCGTCGTCACCCATGCCCATAATGTCTATGCCGAAGGCCTGCTGACGCTCGGCATCGCCTTTCCCTTTTACGCGGCTTTTTTTGTGCTTGCCCAACTGGTTATTTTTATTCGCGGGGCGCGCAGGCGCAAAAGCTATCGTTACGCCTCCCATCTCGGCCTTGCCGGACTATTGCTCGTCATGCTCCATTCGACACTTGATTTTTCGCTGCAGGTGCCCGGCTTCGCCATGGCCTATGCCGCCTTCCTTGCCCCCATCGTCACTCTTTGCCTTCGCCCACCCGGAGTGGAGCGGGACGAACGGCGGCGCAGACAATCTTCAGCCGACCCGGCAATGGCGGGTGTAGTCGGTCAGGATGAAACGTTGAAAACCACGTTTTAGCAGTCGTGGAGCCGGGACATGGTCCATATTCCGGCGATGCGAAATAGTTGTAGTGATTGCAGAACCAGATAGGCGCGAGAAATTGGCATGCGGATATTGCAGGTAACATCGCTATTTTCTCCTGACCGGGTCGGCGGCGCGGAGATATTCGTGGAGGACCTTGCACGTGGTCTGGCGGAAAAGGGACACGCGGTTGCGGTGGCTGCAATCTCCCGGAAACAGGAGGCTGTGGAGCTGCGCGATGGTTTCGCCATTCATCGACTGGGGCACACCACACCGTTTTTTATCGGCGACTGGGAGCAGCAGCCGGGATGGAAGCGCAAATATTATAAAATCGCCGTGCAACTGGACCCGCGCCTCGTGCGCCGGCTTGCAGCTGTCATTGATGATTTCCGTCCAGACATCGTCAACACCCATTCATTGTCGGAACTGACACCGCTGATCTGGCCGATGATCCGCAAGCGCGGCA
The DNA here is from genome assembly GCF_018873185.1 of Rhizobium sp. X9. Classification (NCBI taxonomy): domain Bacteria; kingdom Pseudomonadati; phylum Pseudomonadota; class Alphaproteobacteria; order Hyphomicrobiales; family Rhizobiaceae; genus Rhizobium; species Rhizobium sp. X9. The sequence continues at coordinate 738,039 of NZ_CP071312.1, forward strand.
TTCCGCTCGTTCATTCCCTGCATGATTTCACCAGCATGTGCACCAATGGATCCCTGTATCACGACGGGCATATTTGCGACGGAAGCAGCAAAAAATGCCGCACCTTTTCCTATCTGCACCGTCGTTGCCAATGCGCCGTCGATGCTGTCGCCGGTGTCGGTCGCGATATTGTCGAGCGTCATGTGAAGGCCGGCTTTTTCACTGATGTGCCCGAAAACCGCCGCGTGGTGATCTGGAACGCCATAACGCCACCGGCTTCACAGAGTGAGCGCATTCCGCGCAGGCCGGATGAGCCGGTTGTTTTCGGCTATCTCGGCCGTATCGAGGCGCCCAAGGGCGCAGACCTGCTGATGGAGGCCTTGCGGCTTTTACCGACACAGGGTTGGCGGCTGGTGATGGCAGGCCGGGCACCAGGCGGCATCGAAGCCTATCGGCAAAAGTGCGCCGACCTACCCGTCGAATTCCCCGGCTATGTCGATGCCGATAGTTTTTTCGCGGGCATAGATTGCCTTATCGTACCGCCTTTGTGGCCGGAGGCTTTCGGGCGCACTGTCGCGGAGGCCATTCTGCGTGGCGTTCCCGTCATCGGTGCCAATCTCGCCGGGGTTGCAGAACAGATCGGCAGGGACAGACCGGAGCGTCTGTTTACGCCCGGCAATGCCGCTGAACTCGCCGCACGCATGACCCAAGCGATGCGCAACCCCTCGCTTCTCAAAGAGACATCCGAAACTATAGAGCGGATTTCGCAAGGCGTCGCGCCCGAACGGGTGGTTGCGGCCTATGAAACGCTTTATGCGGATCTGCACAACCGCATCCGGTCATAAGCCATGGGATTCCAAGGCGAAAACGCGCCCGTTAGACGTCAGATATTATGGAAAAGCCGCGTATAGCTCTCCGCCGCCTTCTGCCATGAATATAACTTGCGGTTTTCGTAACCCGCCCGGCGAAGATCGTCCGCCAGACCCGGTTCCTGGAAAAGCCGGTAAAGTGCAGCGACAAGACTATCCGGGTCGGCGGGATCGAAGGTGAGAACGCCTTTGCCAGCGATCTCCGGCGTCGCGGAGCGGTTGGAGCAGACGACCGGGCATCCCAATTGCTGCGCTTCCAGAACCGGCAGGCAGAACCCTTCATAGGTCGAAGGCACACAAAGGCAGGCGGCATGGCGATAGAGTTCAGCCAGTTGCCGGTCGTCTATGCCGGAAAGCCGGATCAGCCGCGCCTTCAATTCCGGGTCGTCGAGCACATTGCCGATTTCCTCCACATCGTCGCGGCCGACATGCACGACATGCAAATCCGGCCTTGCCTTGCCAAGCACCGCAAATGCCTTGCCCAGAAGGGTGAAGTTTTTGTTGGAGGTCGCGTTTCCGACCGCCAGTATATAAGGCCCGGCAACGGGCGACGGCCCGTTTACAGCCTCCGGATCAACCTTCAAGGTGCTGTCGGAGTGAATGGTCAGGCTTTTGCTGGCGGCAGAGGGATAAAAGCGCGCCAAATCCCTTCGTGTCGCTTCGGACACGCAAGTGATGCGGTCCGAACCGGCCATCATCAGGCGGAAAATGAAATCGGTCGTCAAGGTCGCCCGCCAGCCGATCTGTTCTGGAATTGTCTTGAAATAAAGATCATGAACGAGCGTGACGCGTCGTTTACCGCCGAGGGGACTTCCAAAAGGATCGGCGTTGAACAGCACATCAATACGGTGCCGGCGGCAAAGTGCAGGCAAGGCCACGGCCTGACGCAGCACATCGAAAACCATGATACGCGGCCGCGGAGTTTCCATCAATTGAAGACGGCTGTCGCGCAGGCTTTCTGGCAGTTGCGCCCGCGTCCAGGGAGAGCGCAGAATATAATCGTCCTGCGTTTGCTCTAAAAGCTGCTCCAGCAGGCTGAAGGTAACGCGGGCGACGCCGGAAGCCTTGCCACCATATTGGCTCGGCATATTTACGAGAATGCGCATCGGGGGCTTCATGCCGCTTCAGCCAGCAGCGCGGAAACCGCTCTGCAGGTCTCCTCCAGCGAAAAACGCTGGCTCACATCTTCCCGCCCCTTCTGCGCCAGCCTTTCTGCCAGCGCCGGATGCGACAGGATGCAGCAAAGTGCCGCAGCAAGTGCCGAAGCATCACCCGGCGGCACGAGAAGGCCCGTCTCACCATCGCGAATGATTTCGGTAACGCCGCCGCCGCGCGTAGCGACAACCGGCCGGCCACACATCATCGCCTCGACCACGACCCGGCCGAATGGTTCGGCAACAATCGAGGTGTGAGTGACAACATCCATCGCTGCCATCAGCTCGGGAACATCCGAACGGAAACCGAGGAAGCGGACACGACCATCCAGACCGAGACGGGATGCCTGGTCGCGGATACGTGCCTCATAGGCCTCCTGCCCGAACAGCGGCCCACCGACGATGACGGCCTGAACGCCATCCATGGCCGCAATTGCTTCCAGGAAGATATGCTGCCCCTTCCATTCGCTCAGCCGGCCGAACAACCCGACGACAGGCTCGGGGCCAAGACCCAATTCCGCGCGCAGCCGCGCGGCCTTGCCGGCATCATAAGTGGCGGCCTTTGCGGGGTCGAAGCCATTGTAAACGATGCGGACCTTATCTGCCTCACCGCCAGCTTCGATGAAAGCCCTGCCCGTTTCCTGCGAATTGACCGCAACCACCCTCGCAAAAAGGCGCGCAAATGCAAGCGACGTGCGACGATTGGCAGCGCTGAAGGCTGGATCGGTGACAATATCATGCAAAACCCAGACGAGCGGGCGGCGGCTGAGCTTTGCTGCAAGCGCACAAACAAAAAGCGCCTTTTGCGAATTGGCGCAGATGACGTCGTAATGTCTCGCCTCCCGGCTCAATTGCCAGGCGACGGCCACCACGTCGGCTGCTCCACGCAGCATTGCACCAACCGATGAATCACGGCGGATCGACAGCATTTTTTTGCCGGCGGACAACATGATCGGCGGCCGCCCAGAGGCCTCGAGATCATCCGCGGCGGCGCCGCCGCTGAGAAAGCAGGCGCGCCAGGAATGTGGCCCGGCCTTGACCAGATCCGTCAAAAAAAGCTCCGCGCCGCCCTTCTCACCGGTATGGCTGACAAAAAGAGCGGATGTCATGGCGTCACCTGCAGCGTGTCGCAGCACGCAATTGGCAATTGCCCATCATTGCGGGCACGAACAGGCTGGCCGTGAGCGGCACCAAGATGATCGGTGACGACAGGCATATCTTCATCATGAGCTTCAGTGTATGAACGACAATGCTTGCTTACGCTTAAAAAAAATGACATTTAAACCTTTATGCGGATCAAAAATCCGGTCCATTTAAAATAAAAGAAAAATATTCTATTTTTGTATTTTAAAATAATTCAAAGAAAAATGCGTGACGTTCAGATTTATACGCTCAGGTTCTTCGCGTTTTTCCCCGGATCTTACGGCAGGGTTATCCTGCGGCCAGACGAGGAGAACGACCAATGACTGCGCTCAAACATAACATATGCATATATAGGACGGGAACGGAAGAGGTGCCGGCATGATCGGCGTAACGCTCGGCATCGTCCCCGGGAATATGCGCGCCCTGGTCCCGGCCTTGAACGCTCTCTCGCCGTTACGCGCTCGTCTGACCGCGGGACAGGGTGCAACGATCTTCGTGAATGGCGACAGCACAGCCTATGCTGATGTGGGCCCATTCCAGCAATTTGCCATGATGCTTGGTGAATTACACGATATGAAGGTGGTGGTGTACCGATGGGCCGAATGGCAGACAGATGCGCCCACCGGACCGAAAGCCTATGCCGAACCGGTCACGCTGCGCGCCGGTAATGGCCCGACGCTCACGGTCTATCTCGCCGCACTGCCAGGCGGGACGGCGGCTTACATGCTCGCGGAACAACGGGCGGCAGCGCTGAAAATTCCACGCCCCGACGTATGCATCATGCATCATGGACACAATATGCAGAGCTTCGAGGCACCCGGCGGCATCCTGAGTTCGGGGCGATCCACCCTGCTCGGGCCGCTGGGCATGACAGAATGGCAATGGCATGGCACTCCCCAACTGATCACCACCCAAAATCCCTGGCGCGACAACACGGGTTACGACAAGGTCTATCAAGCGATCCTCGATGTGGCCCGGTCTCATCCGAACCTGACGCTGGTGGATACGCATGCGGCATTTGTGGCGAACGGCAAGGACGCAGCGCTTTACCGGGACAATGTTCACCCGAACGATGCCGGCTCTCGGCTCATCGCCCGAACCTTGTTCGGTTGTTATCTGGCGTCTGCGCCCGACAGCAGCTTTCAGACTCCTTGCTGGCCGAGGCTTCCCGCCACCAATCTCATCGCCAACGGCGATTTCACCGATTGGTCAGGCTCGGTTCCGACGGGGTGGAGCCTGAACGCGCCGGGTTCTGTTACCAAAGCCGCCGATGTCACCTTTTCTCCCGCCTTCGCCCATAGCCTCGCTCTACGTGCGAATGGCAGCCAGACCGTCGGGCTACTTCGCTACTTCCGCAGTACCGAAGCGGCAGCGATGATTGGCAAAACCGTTTCATTTGCGGTGCTTTACAAATACTCCGAGGGGCAACGCCCACCCTTTGTTGTCCTGGTTGTGAAAAGCGGGGGCACATCCCGTACGATCAATGCCGCAGCCCTGCAATTTGGTGGAATGAACGCCATCGGCAATAGTGGCTGGATATGGGCCGTCGCCAATGAGATCGCCATCGACCCCGACCTTAGCCCCAGCGGTTTCGGCCTATACCTGCAAATCTATCCAGCCTTCGGTGCTAATCCACTCAATTCCAATGAACCGCTTTATATCCAGCGGGTGATCGTCGCGGAAGGCCCCCTGCCGAAAGGCAATCTGAGCGGCTGAAACAGAAAAATTGTCTTGCGCGGCAATGCTGTCAAGACCACTATTCACTGTCATCCCCCTGTAGCCTTGCGGGGATAACGCCCTCAAACAGGGCCACTCCAGGTCCGCCATCGAAAGACAGGCCGCGAATGACCCGAAGCGCAAATGTGCTGACAGCGCGTCAGTTCCCGTTACCGGGCTTCGTCCTGGCAATGCCGCTTTACCCGTCAAAAACAGTCAATGTTCCCGGCCGTTTTCTGTCCATTTTTGTTTTTTCGATTGGTTTTTTCATTCAGTGCAATGTCTTGACGAGCAATATCGGCCTGCGCTTTCTCAACATCACCGACTTGCTGGTGCTGGTGACGTTACCCGTTATCGCGTTGCTCTATATTCGGTGCCTTACCCCTTCGATCACTCTGTTATATCTCGTTCCGCTGACAGCGTTTTTCGCTCTGACGACTATCTTTGCCGATGAACGCGGCGATGGCGAATTTTACACCACGGCCATGACCTATTTCTACGCGGTTTATTTTCTGTTTTTCGCCTACATGCTGTTCAAGGAAAATCTTCTCGAACTGTTCTGCTGGAGCATATTCGCGGGCTTCATTGCGGTAACGATACTGTTGTTTCTCGACATCTTCATTCACGACCAGCTTGCGTCCCTTGGCCTGTCTTTCATGTTCGATGAAGCCGGGGTGCTGGAAGCTGCGGCAAAAGGTGAAATAAGCCCGCTCCTGTTACGCGTCGAAAAAGCGGGAGGCATCTGGCCGGTGGGGAATACGGCGGGACCGGTGTTCGCTCTGGCCGGCGCGGCGGCAGCCTATCTTGCAGAACGCAACACGCGCCCTGCACTATTCGCAGTATTTTTACTTATCTACTTGGCCACCTTCACTCTCACGCTTAACCGGTCGGGGATATTTGCGGTTCTTGTCATCGGGCTCTATTTCTACATCAGAAATTTTTCTATCCGTATGCTGCTCAGTACATATTTCGGCTTTGCTCTATCTGCCCTGACCATCGCAGCTGTTTTGCCATTGGGCGCTTTCGACGTTGCGGAGCAAGTGTTTTCGAAGCGGTTTCTTGAGGACAGCAACACGAGTAATAACGCACAGGAACGCTGGGAAACGATTGTCGGTGGCGTCCAGGTGATGCTCAACCATCCGTTGGGTATTGGCTTTACCGCTCGATATGGCGAATTGTCTCAATTGACGAAGGTTGGCACGCCTCATAACGGCTTTCTGGCGACCGCTTATGCATCCGGCATTGGATTTTGTATCCTAAGCGCCTTTGCAACCATCTATGCCGTCTTCCGAAAACGAAAAGTCAGCTTCTTCGCCTACTCAGCGGTTGGGGTCATCATCGGCTACCAGTTCGAAGAGCTGAATTTCAATCCTGTCTTCATGGCGCATGTTGGACTTGCCCTCGCCTATGCTTTCATCGATCTCGATTTCAGGCTTTTCATGAAGAATTCGGCGATGCGGATGGCCGCGATAACGCAGAACGTACGCGGCGGCGATGAAGGGAGCTTCACGGATAAATTGGGCGGCTTGAGGCATCCGACCTCCTAACCAAAGCGTGGACGACAAGCGCTAAGGCGATCAAAATCGTATATTTGAGCGGCGGCCATAGGCTCCAGCCTTAAACCGGCGCGCTAGCCGACCTCGATGATTTCAATCTCCCTGCCACCCAGATTAACCACATCGCCAGCCGTCTTCCCCATCAAAGCCCGCGCCACGGGAGAAACATAGGACATCGATCCCGCAGCAGGGTCGGCCTCATCCTCACCGACGATCCGGAACTGTTGCGTCCGCCCGTCATCGCGGCTGAAGGTTACAAGGCTGCCGAAGGCAACAATGCCATTTGCGGGCGGGCTCGGCATTAGTTGGGCGGTGCGAATGCGCTCCGCGAAATAGCGGACGTCCCGCAGAGGGCTGGCGGAAAGTCGTCGTCTTTCATTGATGTCTTCGACGGTATTGGCCGCCTCGCAGGCCTCACGCGCCAGCCGCAATTGCAGTTCCAGCGCTTTCAGGCCCGCCTCGGTCACCAGATTGGGATGCGGCGAAATCACCCGATCCGGCAGAACGGTTTCGGCTGCGGTTTCGGCACTGTCTTCCTTGGTGAAGGCTACACTCAATCTCGTACTCCATTCCGATGAGATGCCATCTCAGGCATCTCCTTTTCGGTCCAATCCTGCCACCGCAGAGTGGAGCGCGGCAAGAGCGGAAACACAGCCACAGGTTCAAAAACGGACGTGAAGGAAGCGGAACTGGCTGGTTGCGACATCGCCCGTTAATCAGATCGACGCTTTTACGCAATCTGTCCCGGCACACACGCACCCCTCATTTCTGGCCCTAACAGGAGGCTTTTTGCCCTGTTAGGATGTTCCGCAGGAGGAGGGAGGAAGCCAACGCTAACGGACAGGAGACAGTTCATGGCCCGGACAGTAGTGAATGCGCTTGGAGACACACTTTATTACAGCGGCAATTCCCAGGGATTTCTTTCCGCCACGGGTTCCGGCCCCCTGCTGACAGGCACTGCCGGCAATGATTCCATGTGGGGCGACAGCTCCGTCAATGTGACGATGGCGGGCGGCACAGGCGACGATATTTATTATCTCTATTCCAGCATCAATCGCGCCGTCGAAAATGCCGGTGAGGGCATCGATACGATCGACACCTGGATGAGCTACACCCTGCCCGAGAATTTCGAGAATCTGCGGGTCACGGGAGACGGCCGTTATGCTTTCGGAAATTCGCTCGACAATATCATCACCGGCGGATCGGGCAGCCAGACGATCGATGGGGGCGCCGGCAACGATGTGCTCATCGGCGGTGGTGGTGCCGATACTTTCGTTTTTACCAGCGGCAACGGCACCGATCTCATCATGGACTTCAGCGCCAACGATACGATCCGGCTGAATGGTTACGGCATCACATCCTTCGATCAACTCGTCAGCAACTCCACCCAACAGGGTGCCGATCTCTGGCTGAACTTCGCAAATGGTGAAGCCGTTGTGCTTGCCGGAACCACTATTGACGACCTTCAGGCAGACCAGTTCGAACTCAGCCTTGACCGGTCATCCCTCACCCAGACCTTTGCCGACGAATTCGACGCGCTTTCTCTGCGCAGCGGCGATCAGGGAACCTGGGACGCCAAATATTGGTGGGCACCGGAAAAGGGAAGTTCGCTGACGACGAATGGCGAGGCGCAATGGTATATCAACCCCGCTTATGCGGGGACATCCGAGGTCAATCCCTTCAGCGTGGAAAACGGCGTGCTGACCATCACCGCCGCTGAAACCCCGCAGTCTATCGCCGCCGAGGTCGAGGGTTACGACTATACGTCTGGCATGCTGAACACCTATTCCTCCTTCAGCCAGACCTATGGTTATTTCGAAATCCGCGCAGATATGCCGACCGACCGGGGGGCGTGGCCAGCCTTCTGGCTTCTGCCGGAAGACGGTTCCTGGCCGCCGGAACTGGATATCGTGGAAATGCGCGGCCAGAACCCCAATACGCTGATCATGTCCACCCATTCCAATGCAACGGGCGAACAGACATCGGTGATCAACAATGTCAGCGTGCCGAGCACGGAAGGCTTCCACACCTATGGCGTGCTATGGGACGCGGAACATATCACCTGGTATTTTGACGATGTCGCGGTGGCACAAACGGATACGCCCGACGACATGCATGACCCCATGTATATGCTCGTCAATCTTGCCGTCGGCGGCATGGCGGGAACGCCGTCTGCGGGTGATTTTAGCGATGGCTCGCAGATGATGATCGACTACATCAGGGCCTATTCGCTTTCCGACTGGGCCGCGTAAGGAACGACAACGCCGGCAGTCGCGTCCAGAACTGCCGGCGTTTCAGGCTTCAGCCTATCGGGGCTGCGCCTTGTTGAAGCTCGTTATTCAGCCGCGATCTGCATTCGATCGGCGTGGAGCGACATGAGGCGCCGCGCCTTTTCAAGGCTCGCCGGCTGTTCGGCCCGGTAGCGGCGACCGATTTCCATCATCAGGACGGTATCGGGCAGGAAGGTCAGCTCCGAGAAGATGCTTTCCCATTCGATATCGCCCCAGCCGAGCGGCATATGCAGATCGCCGATGCCAAGCGCGGTATTTTCCTGGTCGAAATACGGCTGGTAAAAGCCCTGCGGCCGGCCAAAGGAATCGTGGACATGCAGATGGCCGGCGACCGGCGCCATGGCGCGAAGCTGCTCGCGGAAATCGAGACCGCGATAGGTGGATTCGATATAGGCATGGCTGAAGTCGATCAGCGCAACGACATTGTCGTGCCCGACGGCCTTCACGGTCGCCGCCACTTCGGCGGGCGTCTGGCGATACTGGCCCGGCTCGGTGGAGAAGATATTCTCAAGCGCGATACGTACGCCGTAGGGCTTGCAGAATTCCGCAAGCTCGAAAAGCGCTTCCCGCTCACGGGCATCGGCATCGGCACGTTCGGCGATCTGGTCCGCACGCAGCGCACCGCCATGCTGAACGAGGATGCCGGCACCGATGCGGTCACAGAGGACGGCCAGCGCCTTGGCGGCATCGATCTGGTAACGGCAGGTCACCGGATCCATGAAATTGGAGGACACCAGCCCGTGCACGGTGTAGCGGAAATCGAACTGTTTCGCGAGCGACACGAACCGTTCGGCGCGCTCCTCGATGATGCGGCCGCCTGCGATCAGATCGAGGCTTGTCACAGCCAGTTCAACGGTGTCGCAGCCAATATCGGCCAGTGCGCGCAGATCGTTTTCAAGGGTGGCCAGTTCGCCGTCGTCCGAGCCGGCGTTAAAACCGGTACCAATAAGATTGCTCATGTCATCATCTCCAGATGTAAAGAAGTTTATGCGAGTTCAGGCAGCCGCGCGGCACGCCGCACCGTGTCGAAGAGGTCCGGGCGGTCGACGTTGACATAGTCTACCCCAGCCAATGCGATCTCCTTATGAAGGTCGACATCATCGCCCCCATAATAAATCATGACCTCGAGACCCGCGTTGCGGCATGCCTCGACAAGGCCGGGCTTGCGCATCTGTTCCGGCGTGATCTCGACAATCGAGGCATGGTGCACCGCCGCCGCCAGAGAGGGCGACTTGGCGGTGTCGAGCGTCATCATCTTGCGGAAATCCGGTGCAGCCGCAGCCAGGCCCCGGCGCATTTCCTCGGAAAAAGAGAAAAAGAAGGTATCGCGCACCATGCCGAGGCCGCGCACCAGCGCTGCAACCTTGACGGGATCGCAATATTTCAGCTCGACATAGACACCGCAGCGGCCGCGCAAATGGCGCAGATAAGCATCGAGCCGGGGTACAATCGCACCCTTGAAGCTTTCACCGAACCAGCCGCCGGCATCCAGCGTATCAATCTCGCTCGACAGGGCGTGGCCGATGGGCCCCGTGCCGTCGGTGGTTCGGTCCAGCGTTTCATCGTGGAAAACATAAAGAACGCCGTCTGCGCTCTCGCGCACGTCAAGCTCGATATAATCGGCCCCATGAAGCAAGGCGAGGTCGGCAGCGGCGAAGGTGTTTTCGGGTGCGAACTGATTGGCACCACGGTGGGAGACGATTTTGGGCATGGAAAGTCCTGTCAGTTTGCGGGCTCCGGCTCCCGCGCCGGAACGGTCGAATGGTGGGAAAGATCAGCGTGAAGTCCGGCGATGCGGTTGCCGGATGCGTCGAAAACAAGCGTCAGGCCGGATTTGCAGCTGATCCCGACATGATCTCCCGGCGAGTGGCGTATGGTCTCGCCATATTCAAGCGCGTGGATCACGCCTGCGGGCGTGTCGATCGTGTAGAACACCTCGCGCCCCATGGGCTCGACGGTGGTGACCTGCCCCGAAAGCCGCGCTTCCGTGGGTTGAATGAGGGCGATATCTTCCGGGCGCAGGCCAAAGGTGACCTCACCGTCGCAAGGACCATCGAGATCGAGCAGGGCATCGCCAATCTGCAACTGCCCGCCTTGCGCCCATCCCTTCAAGAGATTCATCGGCGGCGTGCCGATGAACCCGGCCACGAACAGATTGTCGGGCCGGCGGTAAAGATCATCCGGCGTGCCGATCTGGGCGACCGCGCCATTGTTCATGCAGATGATCCTGTCGGCCATGGTGATCGCCTCGATCTGGTCATGGGTGACGATCAGCGTGGTGATCTTCAGCCGTTTCTGCAGGCTTTTGAGTTCGGCGCGCATGGTAATGCGCAGCGTTGCGTCGAGATTGGAAAGCGGCTCGTCCAGGAGGAGGATGTTGGGTTCCTTCACCAGCGCCCGGGCAAGCGCCACACGCTGCTGCTGGCCACCGGAAAGCTGCGAGGGCCGCCGGTCGAGTAACGCGCTGATCTGCACGAGGCTTGCCGCCTCCTCCACCCGCCGCGCCGCTTCCTCGCGCGCAACATTCTTGAAACGCAGCGGAAAGGCGATGTTCTGCCGCACCGTCAGGTTGGGATAAAGTGCATAGGACTGGAAGACGATGCCGACATTGCGGTCGCGCGCATCGATACGATTGACGTTATGGCCGTCGAAGGCGATCTCTCCACCGGTCGGCGCGTAAAGCCCGGCAAGCAGGAAAAGCGTGGTCGATTTTCCGCATCCCGACGGGCCGAGAACGGCGACGAATTCGCCGTCTTCGATGGCAAGCGTCATCGGTTGCAGAACCTTGGTGTCGCCCCAGCTTTTTGTGACGTCGGTTAGGGTGATCCTGGCCATGGCGATTATCCTTTGATCCCGCCGAAACTCATCTGGGTGATGTATTTCTGCGTGAAGATGTAAATGATCAGCACAGGCAGCAGATAGATGATGCCGACGGCGGCGATCATGCCGTAATTCACGCCGACGCTGTCCTGTGCCACGAAGAAGAGATAGAGGCTCATCGTCATCTGGCTTTTTTCGATGAGCAGCGTCTGGACGAAGACATATTCCTCCCAGCCGCGTAGAAACGTGAAGGTGGCGACCGCGATCAGTCCGCTTTTCACCTGCGGCAGAACCACCATGCGGAAGGCCTGGAAGCGGGTCGCGCCATCGGTGACGGCACTCATTTCAATGTCCCAGGGAACGTTGTCGAAGAAGCCCTTGAGAACGAAAATCGCAAAGGGCAGCTCCAGCGCGCTCATCACCAGCACCACGCCGAAGAGATTGTTGAGCAGGCCCATGTAATGCAGCTGCACGAAGATCGCGACGGTGAGCGCGAGCGCTGGAAATGCATGCAGCAACAGAAGGCCGCGCAGCACATTTTCACGCCCGGCAAAGGTGAAGCGCGACAGCGCATAGGCGGCAGGCGTGGCGACCAGCGCGACGATCAGGGTCTGGGAAGCGGCAAACAGCAGCGAATTGCGCATCGCGGCCCAGATCGACGGCATCAGCGCCATGCGCGTGGTGCCGGTTTTCTCGATATCGCGGCTCCATAGGAAGCTATAATTCTCGATGGTCAGATGCGGCAGCACCAGCACGAAAACGAGTGCTGCAACAACGGCGCCAAACGCCAGCCACAGCAGCACGGGATTGCGCAGGCGCGCGGAGAAAAGTGCGACCGCTATCGCCCCGCCATAAGCAAAAGCGGCGATTGCACCGCTGCGCCACAGCACAAGCCGGCTGAGATTGTCGTCGGAACTCGTCAGCGATTTCACCAACAGCCACAGATAGGGCAGGAGAACGGGAACCGAGACCACCGTCAGGAACACGAGGATAACGGGAATAAAGCCGGCGCGATGGACGAGACTGCGCCTTTCAAGGCGCGTCCAGTCCGGCTTCAGATCAAGCGCGCGCCTGTTACGGGCAGGCGCATGGGAGTGGGCGAGCGTCATCACAGTACCTCGATTTTGGCGGGAGCAAAGGTCGAGCGCATGTTGCTGAGACGCCATTGGACGAGTGTCACCGCAACGCCGATGGCCATCAGGCCGAGTGCCAGTGCCGCGCCATAGGCGTAAGCGCCGTTTTCGAAGGCGCGCCGGTAGATATAGAGCGCATAGGTCGTGCTGTCGTAGACAGGGCCACCGCCGGTGATCAGCAGGATATATTCATAGGTCGTCATCAGCGAAAGCGCCTGATAGAGCGTGATGAAACGGATGGGCGCCGAGAGCGCCGGTGCGACGACATGGCGAAGCACGCCCCATTCGCTGGCGCCATCGACACGCGCCGCATTGGCCAGATGCGAGGGTATGGAGCGGATGGCCGATGTGAGGATGACCATGGCGAAGGACGCGCCGACGACGCCGTTCGCCACGACCACCAGAAGCAGCGGAAAGTCATTGCGCAGGTTGAGAGCGGGTGCGCCGAGCGCGCCGAGAAACTGGTTGAGCAGGCCGGAAGAGGTTGGATCGGCGATCCATATCCACAGCACGCCATAAAGTACGGCCGGGCTCATGCGCGGCAGCAGCCACAGGCCGCGAAAGAAATTGCCGAGCCGGTCCGGTATCGCCGTCGTCGTGACGGCCAGCAGCGCACCCAGGCCGATATTGAAGAGGAACAGCGTCGCGCCGACATAAACAAGCGTCGTCAGAAGCACGATCGGCAGGCGCATGTCGCGCTGGACCATGCGCTGGAAATTCTCGACCGTGAATTTGCCGACCTTCAGATTTGCGCCCATATCGGTAAAGGCGATCACCAGATTGACGACGATCGGGGCCAGAAAGAACAGGCCGAGCAGGACAAGTGCGGGCGCCAGATAAAAGATCGGCCGGGCCGGACGACGCGTCCGAAGCTGGAATTTTGACATTACGATATACCGGTGGGAAACGCGGAAAAGCCGCCCGGCAAAGCCGGACGGCGTGGTTTCGGGCGAACTCAGTTGCTTGCGGCTTCGCGGATTTCGATCTCCGCACCGAATTGCAGTTCGAGTTCGTCGGCGATGAAATCAACCGCCTGCGCAGCCGTCATCTTGCCGGTCTCAACCGCCTGCAGACCGCTGAACAGCACCTTGTTATAGCTGCCGAACTTGGTGTGGTTGGGCACGAACTGCGCATCCTTCATCATCGGCGACGCGGCGGAAAGAACCCAGTTGTCGCGATATTTCGGCATTGCCGTCTGGGCGTTGCTGATCGCCGTGTGATAGGAGGTCACGGCATGCTCGTTGTTGAAATAGGGCAATGTCGCGAGCGCCACGAGATCGGCGGCGATGTCGGCATTCTTGCTCTTCGGATTGAGGGTGTAGAGCAGCGGGTGCGACAGGTTGGAAGGTTTGCCGCCCTTTTCGGCAGCCGGTGCGGAAATCCAGCCGATCTTGTTGAAATATCCCTCGCCATCGGTCGGCCAGGTCGCGCCGTTCTTTTCACCCACCTGCCAGGCAACCGCCCAGACGCCCTGGTGGAAAATAAAGGCCTTCTCCTGCTTGAATGCGGTCTGGATGGCTTCCCAGCTCATGGCCGTGTTGTCGACTGGGGTCACGCCCTGCTTGGCGTTACGCTCGTACCAGCCGAGCGCCTTGGCCATCTCAGCCTTGGGGAACATCAGCTTGCCGGTCTTTTCGTCCATGAACTTCACGCCATAGGACTGAAATACCATCAGATAATCGATGCCGACATTCGGACGGTGCAGCATGCCATATTGCGCGGCCTTGCCATCAACCACTTCCTTCGACAGCGCCGTCAGATCATCGAGTGTGAATTCGCCGGCATCAACCTTGGCCGGCAGGCCTTCGATGAAGGCCTCATCCTTGCCGATCTTGCGCAGCATGTCCTTGTTGTAGAAGAACATGCGGATCTCCGCGTCCTGCGGAATGCCGTAGATCTTGCCGTCCGTCGCCTTTGCCGAATCCCACAGGACAGGCAAAATATCGCCGTAAACCCACGGGGTGGCAGCGATCTTGCCTTCCATCGCCATCGCATAGCCGTCCTGCGCGAACTGGCCGATCCACTCATGCGGCAGAACGTAGATATCCGGCCCCTGCCCCACCGAAAACGCCTTCAGCGTATCGAGCGCGAAGGCATCCCAGCCCTGTACGCTGCTGTTGTTGATGTCGATGACGATGCGCTTGTCGACACCTGCGGCCTTGAACTGCGCGTTCATGATACCAGCCGCGGCCTCGATGTTGGTGACACGGCCTGGCGCGTTCTTGTCGGCAAGCGTCCAGAGCTTGATGTTGATGTCTTCGGCGAAGGCAACGGCGGGCAAAAGCGCGCTGAGAGCGACCGTCGCCGCCAAGGAGAGAGACTTGAACATAGGATCCATTCCCGTTGAAACTGATTATTTAATTAAGTTGCTTAATTTACAGCTTTATGACATTTCCGGAGATAAGGCTGGGAGAGCGGAACATTGAATGAGAGACGAAACGGCGACCTGACCGGCATCGGTGCAACACAGGGCGCGCTTCTGGGATATATCAGGCGCAAGGGCTCGGCCTCACGCGTAGAGCTCGCCGAGTACTGCAACATAACCCCGGCAGCCGTCAGCATGATGACACGCAATCTGCTTCAGCGTGGCATTATCGAGGAGGGCGCACGCCGGCAGGAAGGTCGCGGTGCACCGCATATAGACCTCACGCTCAAAAAAACCGTCGGCTACGCCCTTGGCGCGCATGCCAACCGCTATTCGGTGATGTTGACGCTCCTGAATTTCGGCGGGGAGATCGTCGGCGAATTGCAGCTGCGGGGTTCCTATGGCGCGTTCTCCGATGTCCAGCAGGCGCTTCAGGACGGGTCCGAGCAACTGCTTGCGAAAAACGCGATCAGCAGAAGCGACCTGATCGGCGCTGCGATCGCCATGCCCACCCGCTTTCGCAAGGAAGCCATGTCGCTCGATCTTGCCGAAGAGGTGATTTCCTGGGCGGGATCGGATCTTTCCGCCATGCTGCGCGAGGCGTTGCGCTGCCCGGTCATTATCGAAAACGATGCCAATGCCGCCGCCATGGGCGAACTCACGCTCGGCAACACGGCCGGGCATGAAAACTTCGCCTATCTCTATCTGTCAGAAGGGATCGGCGGCGGCATCATCATCAAGAACGAGCTTTTTCGCGGTTATCTCGGCAATGCCGGCGAGATCGGCGCCCTGCGCGGCCGCGGCGCATCGCGCCCCTCTTTCGAAGATCTGGCCGCATGGTGTCTCGAGCATGTGGGTGAGAAACCTTCGGGGCGTGCACCCGATGTCTGGACGGATTATCTGTCGCGCAATTCCGCCGTGTTTGATGCATGGCTTGAGCGGGCAGGCCCCGAAGTCGCCCGTCTCGCCTTCGCCGTCAGCGCCATATTGGCGCCCACCGCCATCTTCGTCGGCGGCACCTTACCGAGGATCGCGCGAGAGAGGCTGGCGCAATGGCTGGACTACGAACGCTCTGACCCGTTCAACGGCGCAAGCGTGATACAGCCGCAAATCCTGCTGCCTGAAGTGGTGGCCACAGATCCCGTGGCCTTCGGTGCCGCGGCGATGATCCTGCATGGTGTCAGCGACGCCGGCTGAAGGGTGGACCATGTTTGCGGGCAAACCGCTCAGCCGAGATTTTGCACCATGAAATAGATAAGCCCGCAATGCGCGATCACCAGCGCCGCCCAGGCCCATTTCGCGACCCTGATATCAGCGTCGATGACCGTGTTGCTGATTTCCGTCACCCGAAATGTGTCTTCTCCCACCCGGCTCTCCGACGGGCGAGACCCGAATACAGTCTTGGAAACCGGCTCGCCCACGACGTGCAGTCTGTCGTTCGGAACGAATGGGCGCGGCTTGTCGTCGGCGCTCTCCTCAATGGAAAGCACCTCGTCGCCTGGGGCGCAATTCACCGCGACAAGTTGCGATGACACCCGCCTGTTACGCATGTTACCTCTATTGGGCATCATAATTTTCCACACAATAAAAATAAAAAATTCACCCCGAGACATCCGATAAAGCCATGGCTTTGCCGGGCATGCTTGTGCTGCGCGCAGTTTGCGCAGTACCTGTCGAACCACCTCTTCCCCACGCCTTCCGCTCCCCTGAACGGATAGGCGCCCCCCGGGCGATTACCGTGCCGGGCTTCCCGGAATTTCCCTTTTTCCCGCGTAAGGCTTGGCCTCCCGCTGGATCAGGAAAACGGATTTTTCCACCGGCAGCGGCTCGGCCGTCCGGTAGCGCTGAAACCGCTTGGAATATTCGAACCGGATCAACCTTTCGTCGAACTTCCCCGCCAGAACGCGATAGCCGTTGACGAACTCGTTCAGGATCTCCAGCTCTTCCCCCCACAGCCAGCCGCCGTAAGATGTGCCTTCGTTCGAACGCAGGACGATCTCGAAAAAATGACCGCCCGCCACGACCGGCATGCGGAAAAGAATATCGAGATTGTCTTCGTCCTGATCGTCACTTTTCTGCGCCGACAGCCTGGCATGGGCAACTTTCGCGTGAACCAGCGCCGAGACCGGATAGAAGGGCCGGCCCTTGAACCACATGAATTCGCTGACCGCATAACCGACGTCGTCGGCACGCTGGTAAGGTTCGATACGCGGCTCGAACGCCATGTAGCTTCCGTTAAACGCTATCAATTTCGAAAATTCCCGCTGCCTGCCCGCTGCATGTTCGCTGTTTTCCGCCCGTCATTCACGCTTCTGTCTGCGACAATAGCCAGGCCGCGTCACACCAGCGTCAAATGGAACGCTATGATGACTTTCAATTTCCCGGGCACGTTGTTAGATGGTGATTCATGAGGGGACGAAAGTGGCTGGGAACGCTGAACTGATATCGATCCGGCTTTTTGGAACCCCGCGCTGTGAAGCGGTGCGGGACGCCTTTTTTCCGTCCAAGGGTTTTGCCCTTACCGCCGCCCTTATCCTTGCTCCGAACCAGTCCCTGTCCCGCCAGCACGCCGCATCGCTGCTATGGGAAAATGTCGAGCAGAAAAGGGCTCTTGGCAATCTGCGGCAGCTCATTCTGCGCCTTCAGAAGCTCTCCAACGGGGACGAAGCCATCCTTCTGACCGAAGGCAACGACCTGAAGGCCGGGAAGCTCGCCCAGCGGACCGACCTTGCGATCTTCCTTGCCGGTGCAAGGGCCGAAGAGCCGATGCGACGGCTGCACGCCTTGCTTGAATTCGGCGGCGAATTGCTGGAGGGGCTGGAGACCGGGCAGGATCATCTCTACCTCTGGCTGCTGTCGGAGCGACGCCACCTCAGGGACCTGTTCTTTTCAAGCTATGTGCAACTGCTGGAGGAACTGACGCGCTTCGGCCGTGCCAGTTCGAACGATATTGCCAGGCTTGTCGAATGCGCGCGCAAAATCGAGCCGGAGCGCGAAGAAACCTACCGCGCCGCCATGGCAGCCTATGCGCGGATAGGAAACACCAGCGCCTGCGAGGGAATTTTCCAGCTTCTGCTGGAACAGCTGCGCCAGGAAGAGCGCTCTCCGGAAGCAGAAACCGTGGCGCTGCGGCGCAGGATACAAAGTCTCGTCTCGACAATCGCCGCCCCTACCGAGCCGGACGAGAGCAGCCGACGGAAAGCCGCGGCAAAACCACGCGTCGCCTTTAGCCGGCCGGCGCGGGTGGACGGGCTGCCGGGCTCACCGGTGATGCAGGCCTTCGTCGAGGATGTCGCCAACAGCCTGGTTCGATACCGGACCTTCATCGTCCTTTCACCGCACAGTACCTTTGCACTGACGCGCGACCGGACCGACGACAGTTACGCCATGTTGCGGGCGGATTACCGCATCATATCGACGGTTTTCGACGATACCCGCATGTCGGTGGCGCTGATCGAGGAAGCGACCGGCGAAATCGTCTGGTCGCTGGAAGCGGTCCTGACCGAACGGCAGATTCACGCCGCCTTCCGGCTGCTGTCCAAACAGGTGGCCGCAGCCCTTGCCCGCGAGATCGAGCGTCTTCAGGTGGAGCCCGACCGCAACCACAGCGGCGAGGCCTACCGGCAATTGCTGGAGGGCCAGCAGCTTCTGCGCGGCAAATGTGATCTGCCGCTGCTGCGCAGAGCCCGTTCGATGTTTCGCAAGGCGGTCGATATCGACCACGGCATGGCGGTTGCCCGCGCCCGCGTGGCGCAGAGCCTGCAGCTGGAATGGCTGATGCTGGGCGGCAACGACCCCCACCTGCTACACCGGGCCAAGGCCGAGGCCGACGCCTCCGTCGAAATCGACCCTGCGCTTGGCGTTGGCCACTGGATGTGCGCCGTGGTGGCGCTCTATCAACGCGATTTCGACATATCCGCCGAAAAATTCTTTGAGGCGGAGGCGCTTGCGCCCAACTCCGCCGACCTTTTGCTCCAGCACGCCGATGCGCTCGCCCATTTCGGCGATGCCGAGATCGCCTGGGAGAAGTTTCAGCAGGCCATAGACCTCAACCCGCTTGCGCCCGACATCTACTGGTGGGCGGGTGCCAGCATCGCATTCAAGCGCGAGGATTACGGCACGGCGGTGGAGTTATGCGCACGCATGGAAAATGACGAGCCGGCGCTGCGGGTCTTGACCGCAAGCCATGCGCTGCACGGAGATTTGGCCGCCGCCCGGGAAACGGGCAGCAGGCTTCAGGAAAACTATCCGGGTATGTCGGCGAGGGAGATCAGTAGTCTGTCTCCAGACCGCGACCCGATAGCGAATGAAAAATTCTATCACGCACTTCGATTAGCTGGGATCAAATAGGAGATATTATGTCCTCGCATTTCTTCATTGTCGGAAAAAAGGACTTCGGCGTTCTCTTCATTCGCACGGCGCCGCTCCGGGTTGCGTCCGTCTCGCATGAGACGATTGCCGCCTATGAAGCGAGCCATCCCGGTGTGGATGGTTATGCCCGCGTTGCAGCGGCTGCAAAGGCCATGCTCGTTCGTCAGGACGGTCAGCCCGAGGCTGAACTGGATCAGGTCCAGATCCAGGGCATCGAAGCCCTCGTCGCCGGTGGCGCCGTGGTTTCCGAGGCCGATTTCGCTTTCATCGGCGAAGTGGTCGATGCCGGCTGGGATTTCAACCGCATGGTGCAGGCACCGATCGAGGCCGCACTGAAGGCTGTCGGACCGGCGGGTTCCATCACCGGCGAACTGTTCGACGCCATCCTGGCCGACGACACCAACGCGGCACCCTGATGAGGGTCCCGCAGCCTTGACCGCTGCCGGTGCTCCCAATTCAGCGACAGCGGCTTCAAGACATGCGGACGCTTCGTTCTTCGATCCCGAGCTGCTTCGGCGGTTCGGGATTACCCGTGTTGGCGATGTGACCGGTCTCGATATTATCGGCATACCCGTCTGGTTCGCGACGCGACCCAATTCACGCGGCCTGTCGGTCTCGCAGGGCAAGGGACTTGTCGCGGAGCAGGCCCGGCTTTCGGCAATCATGGAAGCGATCGAAGGTGCCGTCGCCGAAGACACCCGTAAACATATCGCCGTTTTCGGCTCCATTCGCGACATGCGCGACAAGGGCGTTCCGCTCGTTCCTTTTGGGACGGTCGGCCGGGTCAACCTGGACATGCTCAAGCTGCAAAACGAGCGCGCCTGGGTAAAGGGCACATCCATTCGGGGGCAGCGGGAGATTTTTGCTCCCTATGAGCTCATCGGCATGGATTTCCGAGCGGATTTCCCCTGGGACCGGCGAGCCTTCCTCATGAGCTCGCAGGGTCTTGCCGCCGGTTTTGACCATGACCATGCGGTTCTCCACGCCCTGCTCGAACTCATCGAAAACGACGCCTGCTTTCTCGTCGATACCTTCGAAACCCGCACTATGGCCCCGCAACCGGTGCTGTTTCCCCCCGGCGTTCACGCCTCGTTCGACGCGCTCGTTCAACGCCTCGCGGATATCGGACTGCCGCCATCCTTTTTCGACCTTACCAATGCGCTCGGCGTGCCGGTGGTGATGGCGAGCCTGCCCCGGTCCATCCACGCGCAGGACGGTCTTGCGACACGCAGTGCTGCGGGCGCCGCCTGCCGGCCGAGCGCCTATCATGCTGCCGTTGCGGCATTGCTGGAGGCGATACAGTCGCGATTAACGGATATCAGCGGCGCAAGGGATGACCTCTCTCCTCTGCGCTATCAGCGGGACATGTTTTCCCCGGGGCCTTCCGCCTCGGCAGCGCGACCGGTGGAAACGGCCCCGGTCAATCTCGATCTTGCGCATGGCGATCCGTCTTTGCCGCAATGGCAAAAGCTTGCGGAACGTCTGTTCGCCGGCGGCATCGAGGATATCTACGTATTCCCCCTGGAAACCGGCGTCTCCGGCCTGCATGTCGTGCGGGTTATGGCAAGCGGCCTCTCCCCGGCCGGTGGCCGCCTGCAACAGATATCGCAACGGACGCTCGACGGCCTCCTCAACATCGGAGGGCTTTGATGAAGCCCGTCGTTTTTGCAGGCCCGTCCATCCACGGCATTGCCCCTGACCACCTCTCCGGCCTCGATCTTCGCGGACCGGCCGCCTGCGGCGATATTTTCGATGCGGTTCGGCAGGGTAACCGCGTCATCGCATTGATCGATGGCCTTTATGGTGATTGCGCCGCCGTCTGGCACAAGGAAATCCTGCATGCGCTGACGAGTGGTGTCTCCGTACTCGGCGCCGCCAGCATGGGGGCGTTGAGGGCTGCGGAATGCGCGGCCTTCGGCATGACGGGCATCGGCGAAATCTTCGAAGCCTATCACGACGGGCGACGTTTTTCCGATGCCGATGTGGCAGTGAGCCACGCACCCGGCGAACTCGACTTTCGCCCTCTTACGATCGCGCTGGTCGATGCCGAAGCGACGCTGGAAGCATGCCGCCCCTCTATGGAGCCGGAGGCACACGACGCCCTGCTCCGCGCTGCCCGCAAGCTGCATTTTACCCGCAGGACATGGCGTGCCATCGCAGCTGAGGCGGGCCTTGGCTCAGAGACCGCAAATTTTCTGGCCGCAAACGCAGTGTCGATCAAAAAAAATGACGCGACCAGACTTCTGGCAATACTGGGTGGCGAACCGCTGCCACCTCCGCTGCCGCTGTCCTGGAAATTCCAGAACACGATGTTTTTTCAGCAATTGGCCGCGCGGCAGACGGCAGGGGAAACAGCGTCTTGAGCGCTACCGGCTCCCTGTCGCTGGTGCCCGATTGCGGCGGGCTGATCCGCACCATCGCGATCGCGCTGCCCGCATCTTTTTTCGCGGACGACAGGCCTGACAACAGCGTGTCACCGCTCGTCCCAATCGGAAACCTGCTTTCGGCCCTGCCTTTCGATGTAACGGCCATTGTTATCGTCGATCGCATCAGTCTTCTGCTTGCGCAAAATTGGCTCGACCGGCTGGGAGCCACCTGCACCGTCACGCTGATGCCGCTTGATGGAAACAGCGGTGTCACACATCCGTGGATACAGGATATGTTCCACGTCCGGGCGGGTAAGGAAGGCGCGGGCGAACTGGTCATGACGGCGGGAAATGCTCTCGCCGGTCGACTTGCCGATCGTCTCGGGTTTGCAGCGGAGTTTTCGGATGTGGCCTTGGCGGGCGGCAACCAGCTTGTTGGCCCTGACTTTCGGCTGGTGGGCCATTCCAGCCTGCAGGATGATGGCGGGGTCGGGCGGAGTGCTGCGAACGACCGTCACGAACGATGGCAACGGGTTCAGGCGCTCGACGGCAGAACCGTGCATAGTTTCGGATATCGGCCGGAAGACCTTGCCAATGCCTCGGCATCATCCGATCTTTCAGAAACGAGGGCCTCAGCACCGACAATGGCCGGCGGAAAAATGCATCAATGTGGTTTCCACGTCGACCAGTTTGTTTCAGTTACCGGCCTGAGACGCGATGGCCATCCCCTGTTGCTTGTGGCCGAGCCGGTCGCGTTTGACGGCTGCGATGCCCGTGCCGCCGCCGATTTGAAACGGAAACTGGACGCATCGGCTCTTTCATTGGCGCGGCAGGGTTTTGCGATCCTGCGAAATCCTATCCCGGTTTTACCCGCCATCGATACGAAGAAATGCCTGCCCCGGCTTTACAACAACGTCTTTCTTGAAAATGTCACACGTTCCAGTCAAAAACGACCATTCGTCTGGATCCCGCATTTTGGCGATACGGAAGCGCTTGGGATTTTCGACCGAGAAAACCGGCAAATATGGGAAAGCCTCGGGTTTAACGCCGTCGGCATCGCGGGATGGAGCCATCTTGCTAGTCGCAACGGGGCGCTGCGATGTGCAACCAAGGTGATAAACCGTGGCCCTGCATAGGGTTGGCAAAGGAAAAACGTCGTTATTTTCTCAATAATGGACTACAATACCCGTGGAAATTGTGTTGAATGTATACCTTCAACAATATTAATTGATATTTATCCGATTTAAGACCTCACAACTGGAGGAATTCAACATGCAGGCCAAACTACCCAGCCCGATCGACGTACATGTGGGCGCACAAATCAGAATGCGCCGCAAGTCGCTCGGCATGAGTCAGAGTGCGCTGGCAGGCCGGTTGGGAATTACTTTCCAGCAGGTCCAGAAGTACGAAAAAGGCGCCAATCGCGTGGGCGCGTCGCGTCTGCAGGCCATTGCGTCCGTTCTCGGCGTCGATGTCAGCTCCCTGTTCGCCAATGCAACGCCCGATGGCGGCGCCGGCAATCCGGCCCTTGGCACGATCAATGCCATGCAGACATTCGTCGCTTCGAACGAAGGCTTTTCGCTGAACCAGGCATTTGCCCGCATCAAGAGCACATCCGTGCGCAGAAGCATTGTTGCACTCGTCACATCGCTCGCTGCGACTGAAACAGCGGAAAATGCAGTGACGCCGGAAAACAAGAACGATGATTGACGCAGGTGTGACGCTCGCGTGACGCTCGATATGGTCGAAATTGAACAACGCGATATCCACGCGTTTTCATACTGTCGATTGTCGAGAGGGAAGCATGGCGGCGTCTACCACAGCAATACTTGAACAGGACAATGCAGACGAGATTCTGGCCCTTGGTAGGATGGTTTCCTATCTTTGCCAGCGTTCGAAATCCATGGAACTGGGCATGTCAACCTATTTCCTCGAAATGGCATTGTTGTCGCTGGCCCAGGATATCAACCAGCAAGGAATGCCGCTGGCAGGCGCAGAACTGAACGGCAGCGGCTTCGCATCGTCCGATCTGCATTGAGCGCTTCCGCGTCCGAAATGGCGTAAATCCGCGAAATCGAGCGTTTATATCGACCTCTAGTCGCAAACGCTCGGGATCGCTTCCGTTTGCCGGTCCGGCCGGCTCCATCCTGCCGGACAAAAGCATCCCTACACCCCTTCCCAATTTTCTTCGCGCAAGCGATGAGCGAGGCCCGGTTTGCCGGGCCTCGCTTCATATCAGACCACGGCCCGGCGAAGCTCGGCGGCCGCAGCCACCATATTGACGAGCGCCGGCCTCACCTCTTCCCATTTGCGGGTTTTCAGGCCGCAATCGGGGTTGATCCAGAGCTGCCGGTCGTCAAGCCGCTTCCGCGCCAGCGCCAGAAGATCGACCATCTCTCCCACTGCCGGCACACGCGGCGAATGGATGTCGTACACGCCGGGGCCGATCTGGCTCGGATATTTGTAGGTTCGGAAGGCATCCAGCAATTCCATCTTCGAACGCGAGGTCTCGATGGAGATCACGTCCGCATCCATGGCCGCGATCGCATCGATGATCTGGTTGAATTCCGAATAGCACATATGGGTGTGAACCTGTGTCCGGTCCTCCACGCCGCTTGAGCAAATGCGGAAGGATTCAACCGCCCAGCCGAGATAGTCCTGCCAGTCGCGATGTCGAAGCGGCAGGCCCTCACGCAACGCTGCCTCGTCAATCTGGATCATCTTCGCCCCGGCTGCCTCGAGATCGTTGACCTCGTCGCGGATGGCAAGCGCGATCTGGCGGCACGTCAGGCTTCTGGCGATATCGTCGCGAACGAAGGACCAGTTGAGGATCGTCACCGGCCCGGTCAGCATGCCCTTGACAGGTTTTTCGGTCAGGGACTGGGAATATTCCCACCAGCGCACCGTCATCGGTTTCGGACGCGACACATCACCGAAAATGATCGGTGGGCGAACGTATCGCGAGCCGTAGCTCTGCACCCACGCGTGCTGCATGAAGGCGAAGCCGGATAGTTGTTCCCCGAAATATTGCACCATGTCGTTGCGCTCGAACTCGCCATGAACGAGCACGTCGAGGCCGATTTCCTCCTGCCAGCGGATGGTCGCTTCCGTTTCCTTCTGCAGGAAGCTTTCATATTGCGCGTCGGTCAGGGCGCCCTTTGAATGCGCGGAGCGGGCCTTTCGCACCTCGGGCGTCTGCGGGAAGGAGCCGATGGTGGTTGTCGGGAAAAGCGGCAGCGCAATGGCCTGCGACTGCACCTTCTGCCGCTCGGCAAAAGCGCTCGTCCGCTTCCTGTCGGCTTCGCCAATCGTTGCGATACGGCTCCGCACGGCCACATCAGTCACCTTTGGCGATGATGCACGTTCGGCAATCACCTTGGTGGCGGCTTCCAGCTCCGCAGTCACAGTTGCCTTGCCCTCACCGAACGCCCTGCCGAGCGTGGCAAGCTCACCGAGCTTCTGGGTGGCGAAGGAAAGCCAGCTTTTCAGATCAGCATCAAGACCTGTTTCCAGTTCGAGGTCAACAGGGACATGCAAGAGCGAGCAGGAAGGCGCGATTTGAAACGACGCCGCGCCCCGCGTGGCAATTGCGGCTTCCAGCTTGCCGATGATCGCGGCGAGATCGGCACGCCAGATGTTGCGGCCGTCGATGACGCCGAGAGACAGGACGCTCTCTGCGGGCAATGCTTTCAGCACCGGCTCAAGTTCACCGGGCGCACGCACGAGATCAATATGAAGACCCGCGACCGGAAGTGCGGTGACAGCCTCCAGATTATCCTCAAGACCGCCGAAATAGGTCGCGACGAGGATTTTCAGATCCGGCGCGGCTTTCGACAAAGCCTGATAGGAAACAGTCAGCGCATGACGCTCACCCTCGGAAAGGTCCAGGGCGGCAACCGGTTCATCAACCTGCACCCAGTCCGCACCGGCCGCATGCAGGCGGAGCAGCAGTTCTTCATAGACCGGCAGCAGTCTGGCCAGCAGATCGAGCGGCTTGAAGGCCGCGCCACGCGCCTTGGCTAGCTTCAGGAAGGTGACCGGGCCGAGGATGACCGGACGCGTATGGATACCGAGCGCCTTTGCCTCAAGGAAATGATCGACCGGCTTTTGCGAGGTGAGCGCGAAATGCTGATCCTCGGAAACCTCCGGGACCATGTAATGATAATTGGTGTCGAACCATTTGGTCATTTCCAGCGCCGGAACGCCCTGACCGTGGTGCGCATGCCCTTCATGACCATGGCCGCAACCCGCATGGCCTTCGCTCTGGCTGCCGCGCGCCATGGCGAAATAGGTCGACAGCGATACTTCTCCGCCCGTCCATGCGTAAACGGAGGGAATGGCGCCCACCATCACGGCCGTATCGAGCACGTGATCATAGAGGGAAAAATCGTTGGACGGGATATGGGTAATCCCTTTTTGCTGCTGAAGCGCCCAGTTTTCGGCGCGCAGTTTAGCGGCGGTTTCAAGAAGTTCCGGCTCGGAAATCTTTCCCGACCAGAAGCCTTCAAGCGCGAACTTCAATTCGCGGTGGCGGCCGATCCTCGGGAAACCGAGCGATGCGACTGGAATGGTCTTGTTTGACATTGTCATACCCCATTTGGTTGTGGGGGCATGGGTAAAGCGGACGCGTGCGGGCCCAGCCGTTGCCGGGCCAACGAGCAACCACCGGGACACCCCGCCCGTGGACGTTATTTTGTCCTGGCAGGTCTCCTGGCTTACGGGTCGTCGCCTTTGCCCGTCTTCCCGGGGCTTTCACCCCAGTGACGTTGATGGACAAAGGCTCGCCGCTTACAGTTGCGGGGGCAGCTCCGGTCTTGCCAATTAATGGCGCACCGGATTCCCTCTTAGCTCCGGGATTGAAACAATCAGGCCCGGAGAACCATGACACCCGCATTTCTCACCACGGGCATCATGATGTCAATAGACATAAAGAAATCTTTATATCTTTATTTCATTGAGGACGACTACTCAGGAGACGACCGCACCCGGTCCCGGCACGGCACCTGGCGGCACCTTACCCAGAATGATCATGCCGAGAACCTCGTCCTTCGTCACATCCTCAGTGCGGGCATGGCCGACCACCTTGCCGTTTTTCATCACGAAGACCCGGTCCGCCAGATCGAAGACGTCGTGGATATCGTGGCTGATGAGGAAGATGCCGATGCCCTGCCGTTTCAGTTCCTTGACGAGATCGCCGACCTGCGCCGTTTCCTGCGGCCCGAGTGCTGCCGTCGGCTCGTCCATGATGAGGATGCGGGCATCGAACAGAATGGCGCGGGCGATGGCGACGGATTGGCGTTGACCGCCGGACAGCGCCTTCACCGGCTCCTTGAACCGCCGGAAATTGGGGTTGAGACGCCCCATGACCTCGCGGGCCGAGGCTTCCATGGCGACATCATCAAGCGTGCCCCATTTTGTCTTCAGCTCACGGCCGAGATAGAGATTGGCCGCCGCATCGACGTTATCCGCCACAGCCAGCGTCTGATAGATGGTCTCGATGCCGTATTTCTTGGCGTCGCGGGGATTGCGGATATCCGCATCCTCACCGTTGATGAGGATATCGCCGCCGTCACGCCGATATGCACCGGAGAGGATTTTGATGAGCGTCGATTTTCCCGCGCCATTGTGGCCGAGAAGAGCGACCACCTCGCCGGGGAAAAGATCGACAGAGGCGTTTTCCACCGCGTGGATGCCGCCGAAGGAAATGGAAATATTGCGCATTTCCACGAGGGGCGTGACTTGGTCCGTCATTGGGGTTCTCCTCGGTTCTTACTTGGCGCGGGCGCGGTAAATGGTGTCGAGCCAGACGGCGACGACCAGAACCACACCGACGACGATGCGCTGGAAGGGCGTATCGATCCCCACGAGCACCATGCCGGATTGCAGCGATTGCATGACGAGCGCGCCGAGCATCGCGCCCGCAATGGTTCCCACACCACCGGCAAGCGAGGTGCCGCCGATGACGGCCGCCGCAATCGTATAGAGCTCGTCCAGTTCGCCCTGCGCATTGGTGGCCGCGTTGAGGCGGGCAGTCGAGATTGCCGCGGCAATGGCGCACAGAACGCCCATCAGCGTGAATATCTTCACCGTGACCCAGCGGGTCTTGATACCGGCGAGTTCCGCCGCTTCAGGGTTGCCGCCGATGGCGAAGACATAACGTCCGAATCGCAGTCGTGTGGCAATGAAGGTCATCACCGCCCCGACGGCGAGTGCCATCAGAACCGGAATGGCGATGCCGTGCGAAATGAACAGCCCGCCTTCCGGCCAGGCGATGCCATTGGCGTCGGCATAGTTGCGGGCGATGTTGATCGGCCAGGGATAGCTGTTGACCACAGCCACAAAACCGACAACGACGAGGCAGCCGAGCGCCACCAGAAAATATTCCGCCCAGACCGGCCGCAGCGGAAAACCGAAACGGCGGCGCTGGTGGCGGGAATTCAAAATGGCGGCAACGATGGCGACGCAGGCGACAATGGCGGCGATCCAGCTCCATGTCGCGCCGATCGAGCCGCTGGTGCCGCCGCCCATCAGGCGGAAGGTGGAATCCATCGGCGCCACGGTACGGCCGCTGGTGATGAACCAGGTGCCGCCGCGCCAGACGAGCAGGCCGCCGAGCGTGACGATGAACGACGGCACGTTCAGGAAAGCGATGATCGAGCCCTGCAGCATGCCGATGGCGCCGCCGACGAGGATGCCGACCAAGAGCGTGACAATCCATGTCGCCCAATGTTCGAAGCCAAGGATTTGCGGCAGGATTTCCGCCTGCATGACACCCATGATCATGCCGGAAAAACCGAGGATCGACCCGACCGAGAGATCAATATTGCGGGTGACGATGACAAGCACCATGCCGGTTGCCATCACCGCCACGGAAGCGGTCTGCACGGAGAGGTTCCAGAGGTTTCTCGGCGTCAGGAACAGCCCGCCCGAAAGAATGTGGAAACCGATCCAGATCAGAAGAAGCGCGCCGACCATGCCGAGCAGGCGAGTATCCAGCTCCGTGGCGCTGATGAAGCGCGTAATCGAGCCTGTCTTTTCCGTCTTGGGGGACGCTGTGGAATTGGATTGTGTCATGTCGGCCATGGACTGCCGGTCCTCCTTACATCTGAAAGGCGCCGCACCACATGCCGTGGCGCGGCGCCCAAAACGTCAACCTATCGGTCTCAGTTGCAGGCCTTGACGGTTCCGGCCTTCACACCCTGGCAGGCCGTTTCCTTCTTGATCCAGCCGGCGTCGATGACGACGTTCAGATTGTCCTTGGTAATGGCGATGGGCTTGAGGAAGACCGACTGCATTGCCACTTTTTTCGGACCGCCATCAAAGCTGGTGACGCCCTTGATTTCCGTCATCTTCTTGCCACCGGCCAGTTCCAGCGCGATGCCGGCCGCTTCCTTGCCAAGTTCACGGCTGTCTTTCCAGACCGACACCGTCTGCGTGCCGAGCGCGACGCGGTTAAGCGCGGCGAAATCGGCATCCTGACCGGAAACAGGAACCGAACCGGCAAGGCCCTGCGCGGCGAGAGCGGCGATCGCGCCACCGGCCGTGCCGTCATTCGAGGCGACGACCGCATCGACCTTGTTGTTGTTCTTGGTCAGGAACTGCTCCATGTTCTTCTGGGCATTTTCCGGCTTCCAGCCATCTGTATAGGCCTCGCCGACATTCTTGATCTTGCCGCCGTCGATGGCAGCCTTCAGCACTTCCTGCTGACCGGCGAACAGGAAGTCCGCATTCGGATCGGAAGAAGAGCCCTTGATGAAGACGTAATTGCCTTCCGGCTTGACCTTGAAGACTTCGGCTGCCTGAAGACGGCCGACTTCCTTGTTGTCGAAGGTGATGTAGAAGGCGTTCTGGTTTTCGATCAGGCGGTCGTAACCAACGACCGGAATGCCTTCGGCAACGGCTTTTTCTACCGCCGGGCCAATCGCGTCGCTATCCTGCGCCAGAATGATCAGCGCGTTTGCGCCCTGGGAAATCAGCGACTCCACGTCGGTCAGCTGCTTTGCGGCAGACGACTGCGCATCGGCGGAAATGTATTTAGCACCGGCCTTGTCGAGTGCTGCCTTGATGGCCGCCTCATCCGTCTTCCAGCGCTCCTCCTGGAAATTCGACCAGGAAACGCCGACAACGAGATCGGCCGCGATGGCGGCGGTGTGCAGGGAAACGAGTACGGCCGTACCCGCCAAAAGCTTGGCAAATGAATTCATGATGTCCTCCCGGTAAGGGCGAAGCCTGCACCTCCATGCAGGGAAAACGCCCGGAAAAAAGCTGCCGGTCTCTGTGGTTTCACAATTTTCTCGACAGTCGAGAAAATTAATGTCAGAGATTCCTAATGCTGTCAACAACGGCTGCGGGCAGCATCCGGGTGCCTTGATCTTGTGTGTGGCATGCGCCATCAGACGGGTGAGCACGACAGGAAAAAGCCGTTCAGGGAGCAGGCCCCAGCCCATGTCCGCCATTGCAAGTACGGAACTGGTGCGCCAGAAAAACAGCCTGTCTGTAATGGCGGCATTGCGCCTGCACGGCAGCCTTTCGCATACCGAAATGTCGTCCTTCACCGGGCTTGCCTCCGCCACGGTCTCCGCCATTACCATGGAGCTGGAGCGCGCAGGCCTCATCCTGCGCAAAGAGCAGCTTGCCACTACGGGCCGCGGGCGGCCGAGGATTCTCTTTGGGCCGCGCGGCGCCTTCTGCCACGTCGCCATCGTCATCATTTCATCCGACAGCGTGCAATATTCGCTCGTCGATTACGCCGGCAAGCTGGTGGACCGCTTCACCGAACAGAGGATCGCCGCTGAAAAAGGCATGTTCGGCCAATCGATTCTGGCCGGTCTGGCAAGGCTTGCGGACCGCTCGCGCATCGACCGGCACGATATTCTGCAGGTATCGATCAGCAGCAAGGGACTTGTGGACGCGGCAACGGCGGCACTCGTCTGGTCACCGGTGCTGGGCAATGAAAAGATAGATTTCCAGCAACTCATTTCGCAGGACGGCCGCATCCGCGTGACGCTGAACAACGAAACCCTGCTGGCCGCAAAAGCCATCTGGGTGCGGCAGCAGGCAAAGGAAAAGGAGAGCCCGGCACCGGAGGCGCTCGTTACCCTTTCGCTGGGGCACAGCATCGGCCTCGGCATTGCCCGGGCCACCCCGGATGGGGCGATCAAGGTGAGTGCCCCCAATTTCGGCCATATGCTGCATCTGGCGGATGGCGCGCTGTGCCGCTGCGGCACCAAAGGCTGTATCGAGGCCTATTCCGGATTTTATGCGATCCTGCGCTCGGCCTTCGAAGCGCCGCCGCAGGCGGAACCGGCGAAATTCGTGCCGATTGCCGAAGTGGACAAGATCGCCGCCTCCGCCCGCGCCGGCGCGCGCATGGCCCGTTTTGCCTTCCGGACTGCGGGACTTGCGCTCGGCAACGGTCTTTCACGCCTGTTCAGCCTGCATGGCCATATGCCGGTTTTCATCACCGGCCCCGGCACACGCTATTTCGACCTTCTGGAAAGTGGACTTCATGACGGCCTTGCGCAATCCCAGGCCGTGCGCTTCGGCGGAATGCCAAAAATCGGCATCGCACCCGACGAACCGGAACTGGTGTTCGAAGGGCATATGGAACACGCGCTTTCCGCCGCCGACGATTATATATTGAGCGCCGACGGCCCTGACAGAGCGGTGAGGAATTCCGCGGGCTGACAGGGCAACTCGTGGGCTCAGGCCTGTTCAGCCAAAGCCGCAGCCTTTTCCGGGACGCCAGTCAACATGGAAACGAATTCGCCCAGAATGGCGGCTTCATCCCTGCTCAACCGCAGGCCCTGTTTCGTGCGTCGCCAGAGAATATCCTCGGCGGTGAAGGCCCATTCGCGCTCCACCAGCCAGCGCACTTCGCATTCGTAAAGCGTGCCGCCGAAATGCCGGCCGAGGCCGGAAACATCGGAGGCGGTTCCGAGCAGGTCCGCCGCCTTGGTGCCGTAGTTTCTGATGAGCCGCTCAGCATGGCGACGGTCAAGGAATGGGTAATTGCAAAGAAGCGACGTTACCTGGGCTTCATATCTCTCAACGCCGAAATCGCCGCCCGGCAGGTGGGAACCCGCCGTCCAGGGCTTGCCCTTTTCGCCGATAGCCGCGCCGATCTTTTCCAGCGCATGTTCCGCCAGCCGCCGATAGGTGGTGAGCTTGCCGCCAAAAATGTTGAGAAGCGGCGCTTCGCCTTCTGCCTCTTCAACTTTCAGCACGTAATCGCGCGTGGCTTCCTGCGCTTTCGAAGCACCATCATCGAAAAGCGGCCGCACGCCGGAATAGGTCCAGACGATATCGTCGGAGTTCACCGGCTCGCTGAAATATTCGCTGGCGGCATTGCAGAGATAGGAAATCTCGTCCTCGGAGATGCGCACCTTGGCGGGATCGCCCTTGTAGTCGCGGTCAGTGGTGCCGATCAGCGTGAAATCCCGCTCATAGGGAATGGCGAAGATGATGCGGTTATCAGGGTTCTGGAAGAAATAGGCGCGCGGATCGGAAAACTTTTTGCGCACGATGATGTGGCTGCCCTGCACGAGGCGGACATTGTGCACATCGTTGCGGCCGAACACACCAGACAGGACATTATCCACCCACGGGCCGGCGGCATTGACCAGCATGCGCGCTTTGTGCGTGACTGAGCGGCCGGTTTTTTCGTCCAGCGTTTCGATAAGCCACAGACCGCTTTCGCGATGGGCGGAGACGACCCGCGTGCGGTTCATGATCGTCGCGCCGCGATCCGCCGCATCGCGCGCGTTGAGGACAACGAAACGGGCGTCGTCCACCCAGCCATCGGAATATTCGAAAGCCTTGGCAAAAACCGGCTTCAGAGGCTTGCCCGCCGGATCCTGCCTCAGATCAAGCGTGCGGGTCGGCGGCAAGAGCTTGCGGCCGCCGAGATTGTCATAAAGAAACAGACCGAGCCGGACCATCCACGAGGGACGCACGCCGCCCTTCTGGATGGGCAGAACGAAGCGCATGGGCCAGATGACGTGCGGGGCCATGGCCCACAGGATTTCACGCTCCATCAGGGCTTCTCGCACCAGACGAAACTCGTAATGTTCGAGATA
Organism: Rhizobium sp. X9; assembly: GCF_018873185.1. Lineage (NCBI taxonomy): Bacteria > Pseudomonadati > Pseudomonadota > Alphaproteobacteria > Hyphomicrobiales > Rhizobiaceae > Rhizobium > Rhizobium sp. X9. The sequence goes on from NZ_CP071312.1 coordinate 770,880, forward strand.
ACGCAAGCCGCCATGGATGAGCTTGGTGGCAGCGGACGAAGTGCCGGAGGCAAAATCGCCCTTTTCGGCAAGCGCCACGGAATAGCCTCTGCCCACCGCATCGCGGGCAATGCCGCAACCGTTGATGCCACCACCGATGACAAAAAGATCGAATATGTTTTCGCCGGACATAAGGCCTCCACGACAGCGCCGGGGGATCATTTTCCCCATCGTTGAAAGACGACTGCCATAAAAGCGAAAATAAAACGAATGTCAAAAGAAAACAAACGAAACCGCATTCCAGGCATGGACGATCGACCGCCTGCCACTGCCGAACCGCATGGCCAGTGTGTTACGGGGTCTGTGTTTCAGCCATGTGTCGGGGAAACCTGCTCCAGCTCGTAGAGCACGCCGCCCATGTCCTTCGGATGCAGAAAGAGAACGGGATTGCTATGCGCGCCGATCTTCGGCTCGCCATCGCCCAGAATGCGGATGCCTTTTTGGACGAGATCGTCTCGGACCGCCAAAATATCCGGCACCTCAAAGCACAGATGGTGCGTGCCGCCGCCCGGATTTCTTTCGAGGAAGGCGGCAATCGGTGAATTTTCCCCGAGCGGATGAAGAAGTTCGATCTTGGTGTTTTCCGCCTGGATGAAAACCACCATCACGCCGTGTTCCGGCAGGGATTGCGGCTCCGAGACCCTTGCACCAAGCGCCCTGTAGCGGGCAATGGCGGCCTCAAGATCGGGCACGGCGATGGCGACGTGGTTCAATTTTCCGAACATGGCCGTCTTCCCCTCACGCGTTGCGCCTGACACCTTCGAGCAGGTCGAGAACCCTGTTGGCCGCTTCCATGACATTGGTGCCGGGACCGAAAATCGCCGAAACGCCGTGATCGAGCAGGAACTGGTAATCCTGGCGCGGAATGACGCCGCCAACGACGACGATGATATCGTCTGCGCCCTTCTGCTTCAGCGCCTCGACCAGTTGTGGCGCAAGCGTCTTGTGACCGGCGGCAAGTGACGACATGCCGACCACATGCACCTTGTTGTTGACGGCAAGATCGGCCGCTTCCCCCGGCGTCTGGAACAACGGCCCGGCCAGCACATCGAAACCGATATCGCCAAAGGCAGACGCGATGACTTTCGCTCCACGATCATGCCCGTCCTGCCCGAGCTTGGCCACCATGATACGCGGTTTGGTGCCGATCCTTTCGCTCACGCCGGAAAGCCGGGCGGCGAGCGTGGCAAGCTCCGGCTCGTCCCTGTAGGCCTCGCCGTAGATATCGCTCACCACTTCCGGCACGGCAGCATGATCGCCGAATACCACACGCAGCGCATCGGAGATCTCGCCAACCGTGGCACGGGCGCGGGCAGCGACAACGGCAGCTTCGAGAATATTGCCCTTGCCGCTGCGGGCGACTTCAGACAGTGCCGCCAGCGCCCTGGAAACGTCCCCGCCGTCACGGCGGCGTTTGGTGTCCTCAAGGCGGCGGATCTGCGCGGCGCGCACTGCGGCATTGTCGATATCGAGAACGTCGATATCTTCTTCGGTTTCCAGACGGTAACGGTTGACGCCGACGATCACTTCCTCGCCCTTGTCCACCGCGGCCTGACGGCGCGTCGCCGCCTCCTCGATCAGTCGTTTCGGCAGGCCTTCCGCCACCGCCTTGGTCATGCCGCCAAGCGCCTCCACCTCCTCGATCAGCGCCCAGGCCTTCTGCGCCAGTTCATCCGTCAGGCTTTCGACGTAATAGGAACCGGCAAGTGGATCGACGACTTTCGTAACGCCCGTTTCATGCTGGAGGATAAGCTGGGTGTTGCGCGCGATGCGGGCAGAAAATTCCGTCGGCAGGGCAATGGCCTCATCAAAGGAATTGGTGTGCAGCGACTGCGTGCCGCCGAGCACGGCGGACATGGCCTCGAAGGCGGTGCGGACGATGTTGTTATAGGGATCCTGTTCCTGAAGCGAGACACCGGATGTCTGGCAATGGGTGCGCAGCATCAGCGACGAAGCCTTTTGCGGCTGGAACTCTTCCATGATGCGTGACCAAAGGAAACGTGCGGCCCGCAGCTTTGCCGCCTCCATGAAGAAATTCATGCCGATGGCGAAGAAAAACGACAGGCGGCCGGCGAAATCATCGACATTCAGCCCCTTGGCTAGGGCGGCCCGCACATATTCGCGACCATCCGCCAGCGTGAAGGCCAGTTCCTGCACCAGCGTCGCACCCGCTTCCTGCATGTGATAGCCGGAAATGGAGATGGAATTGAACTTCGGCATCTCTTTCGCGGTATATTCGATGATGTCGGCGATGATCCGCATCGAAGGTTCCGGAGGGTAGATATAGGTGTTGCGAACCATGAACTCCTTGAGGATATCGTTCTGGATGGTGCCGGAAAGGGCGGCGCGCGAAACGCCCTGCTCTTCCCCCGCCACGATGAAATTGGCGAGAACCGGAATGACGGCCCCGTTCATGGTCATGGACACCGAGACCTTTTCGAGCGGTATGCCGTCGAACAGGATTTTCATGTCCTCGACACTGTCGATCGCCACGCCTGCCTTGCCGACATCGCCTTCCACCCGCGGGTGGTCGCTGTCATAACCGCGATGGGTGGCGAGATCGAAGGCCACGGAAACGCCCTGCTGGCCGGCGGCAAGCGCCTTGCGATAAAATGCATTGGAGGCTTCCGCCGTGGAAAAACCGGCATATTGGCGGATGGTCCACGGCCGCCCGGCATACATGGTGGCGCGCGGGCCGCGCGTGAAAGGCGCAAAGCCCGGCAGGTTTTCAAGATGGGAAACCTTTTGCAGATCATCGGCCGTGTAAACCGGTTTGACCTCTATGCCTTCGGGCGTGTGCCAGACCAGTGAATCCGGTGAACGCTTCAGCTCCTTTTCGGCAAGCTGCAGCCAGTCCCGCACCGTTTTTTCACCCGACATGCATCTCTCCCCTTCTGCATTTCATTTTTCCGCACTGTGGCGGGCAATCGTGACCGAAATCCAGCGATCCGCCTTGCCGGTCAAAACCAACCGACCCCGTAAACCGCTCCAGCCCTCATCCGTTCCTCAAAAGACAGGATCGAGCGTCACTCGAATTCGAGGATGACCTCATCCACGGCGAGGCTGTCGCCCGGTTTTGCCGATACTTTGGCGACGCGGCCGCGTTTTTCCGCACGCAGGATGTTTTCCATCTTCATGGCCTCCACCGTCGCAAGCGCCTGGCCGGCCTCCACCTCGTCGCCTTCGCCAACGGAGATACCGGTGATGACGCCGGGCATGGGGCAGAGCAGCAGTTTCGACGTATCCGGCGGCAACTTTTCCGGCATCAGTAATGCCAGTTCTGCCACACGCGGGCTTCGCACATGGGCAAGGATATCCATGCCGCGCCAGCGCAGGCGAACCGCCGCACCGGCAAGATCGACCTTGGCGGCGATCACCTCACCGGCCACCGTGAACAGACCAAGGCTGCGGCCCGGAAGCCAGCCGGTGTCGACGCTCAGCGCCGCACCGTCTTCAAAACGGATTGCCGTGCCATCCGTATCGGTTTCCAGGCTGACGCTCCGATGGGATTTTCCGAACGAAACGACCCAGTCCTGACCGACGATGCGGCGATGATTGCCGATGGTGCCGGAAATTTCCACCGCGCGGTTTTGAAGTCGCTGGTGGATGACGGTGGCGATGGCCGCAAGTTTGCATGCGGAGGCCTCATCCGGCTCGACCCCGGAAAAGCCCTCCGGGAATTCCTCGGCAATGAAACCCGTCGTCAGGCGACCGGCCCGGAAGCGCTCATGCTGCATGACGGCCGACAGGAACGGCAGGTTGTGGCCGATGCCCTCAACTTCGAAGCGATCCAGCGCCTGCCCCATGGCATCGATGGCGGTTTTACGATCATGACCCCAGCTACACAGCTTGGCGATCATCGGATCATAATACATCGAGATTTCGCCGCCTTCGAAGACGCCGGTATCGTTGCGGATGATGGTGCCGTTTTCCTGCTCGCCTTCTTCCGGCGGGCGATAGCGCGTCAGCCGGCCGATCGACGGCAGGAAGTTGCGATAGGGATCTTCGGCATAAAGCCGGCTTTCGATCGCCCAGCCGTTCAGCTTCACATCTGCCTGCCCGAAGGAGAGTTTTTCTCCGGCTGCGACGCGGATCATCTGCTCGACCAGATCGATGCCTGTGACGAGTTCCGTCACCGGATGCTCCACCTGCAGACGGGTATTCATTTCCAGAAAATAGAAATTGCGCTCGCCGTCGACGATGAACTCAACCGTTCCGGCCGAATGGTAACCGACTGCCCTCGACAGAGCCACGGCCTGCTCACCCATGGCCTTGCGCGTCGCCTCATCGAGAAAGGGCGACGGCGCTTCCTCGATGACCTTCTGGTTGCGGCGCTGGATCGAGCACTCACGCTCACCGAGATAAAGGATACTGCCGTGTTGATCGCCCAGCACCTGAATTTCGATATGGCGCGGCTGGGTGACGAATTTCTCGATGAAGATGCGGTCATCGCCAAAGGAGGATTTCGCCTCGTTTTTCGAGGACTGGAAGCCCTCGCGCGCCTCGGCATCGTTGAAGGCAATGCGCATGCCCTTGCCGCCGCCACCGGCCGAGGCCTTGATCATCACGGGATAACCGATCTGCGATGCGATCCTGACTGCCTCGTCAGCATCCCCGATCAGACCCATATGGCCGGGCACGGTGGAAACGCCGGCTTCCGCCGCCAACTTCTTGGAGGTGATTTTGTCGCCCATCGCCTGGATGGCTCCGACCGGCGGGCCGATGAAGATGACGCCCGCCTTTTCCAGCGCCTCGGCAAAGGCGGCATTCTCCGACAGGAAACCGTAACCCGGATGCACCGCATCCGCTCCGGTCTTCTCGATCGCCTCAAGGATTTTATCGATGACGATATAGGACTGCGACGAGGGTGCGGGGCCGATATGAACGGCCTCGTCCGCCATCTTTACATGCAGCGCATTGGCATCCGCATCCGAATAGACCGCAACCGTTGCGATGCCCATCTTCTTCGCCGTTTTGATGACCCGGCAGGCGATCTCGCCGCGATTGGCAATGAGGATTTTCTTGATCATATCAACCCCTATGACACGCCTGCATAAGGCTTCGACCAACTTGCGAAAAAGAGTAAAATTCTGCGGAGCAGCGATACTCACCTATGAAGGGAGCGAGGACCGTGAAGGTTGTGTCGTCTTTTCTAAGGACACCTATTGAAACACACTTTTCCAGCGTCACGACGTCGATACTGGACGAAACAAAAATATTGTCATCGCTTACAGACGGAAAACTGAACCGAGAAATTACAACGCCGCGTGACGGCGCACTTTCGAGCAAGTTTGACACGCCCTGTCGAATTGCAGCTTCATAGCGTTCGGTACTGGCACTCGTCTCCCCAACTGCATCGATAATGATTCCCATCACGAAGTCCCGAGCACTAAAGGCAGCACCGATAAAAGAAGATACATCTCCCCACAGTCTATTTAATAGATCGGCCTCTGCTGGTGTCATTTTTGATAGAAAATCGATGTAAAGAGGATGCTGGGCGTCTTTATCTGACATTGCGCCAGCCAATAAACCTGCCCACCAATCGACTAAACTCGATTTCGTGGATTCATACGAAGCTTTTTCTAAAAACGGCACAAGGAATTTAAGTTCTAATGGAACCTTGGGTTTCAAAAGCTCTAGGCGCTTATTGGCTCTCTGAGCGATTTCAAAGAGAACATCTTCGCGTTGAAGTCTAATTTGATCCGCCTTTAAACCCCTTGCCTCGCTAAACGGACGAAAAATGTCGGTGACCATTTCCACAAAATGGCCGGAGGCTTCCGCTGGAATCTCTGTTTTTATTTGCGCAGACAACTCGGCTTTCGCACTTACACCTACGTCGAATTTAACAGGCAGCCCGATGTCGGTTGTCATTTATCCCCGCTTTCTACCAAAGATTTTTAGGCTGCACTCAAATCTCGAAAAAATTCTCAAACGATTCCGGAAAATTCTGCCGGGCGACACGTTCGTCAATGACAAGCATCGCCTGATATGAAACGGGATCGAAGTTCTTTTCCGCCGGCACGACCTCGCGGCCGAACAGCAGGTTGAGACGGGCGGCATCGAGATTGCCGCGCTCGAAAGGCTCGGCACCGAAATGGTGCCAGAGCGAGTGCAGGAAGGCCGCATCGATACGATGCTCCTTGGAATCGTCCCGCGCCCTGCGGGGTATCACCTTGATCGGCGTTACCCCTTTGGGATTGGCGCGGCGGATGGTGAACTGGACGCCCGTGCTTGGCATGCCGGAGGGAAATCCCTTGTGTTTGGTCATTTCGGGCAGGTTCGCCATCTCTAGTCCTTCCAAAGCATTTCCAGTAAGAGCGGGTCCGCTTTTACGTCAGGACAATGCATCAATTCAAATAGTTAGAGCGTTTTCAGCGCTCTGGTCTTCTCGTTATGCCTTGCCGATTTTATCCTGCGTCTTCGTCTCGAAGTCGGAGGCATCGTGGCGTTCATGCAATTGTTCGGACGGATCGCCTGAGGTTTTGTTAACGATCACACCGCGCTTGACCGCCGGGCGTTCGCCGATTTCAAGCGTCCAGCGCATGAGGTTCTTATAACCATCCGCTTCGAGGAAAGCACCCGCATCGCCATAGGCCTGACCAAGCGCGATCTTGCCGTACCAAGGCCAGACGGCCATGTCGGCGATTGTATATTCCGAACCGGCCAGATAGCGGTTATCGGCGAGATGACGATCCAGCACGTCGAGCTGGCGTTTCACTTCCATGGCGTAACGGTCGATGGCGTATTTGATCTTCACCGGCGCATAGGCGTAGAAATGGCCGAAACCGCCGCCGAGGAAGGGGGCGGAACCCATCTGCCAGAACAGCCAGTTCAGCGCCTGCGTGCGGGCATTGCCCTCTTTCGGCAGGAAAGCGCCGAATTTTTCCGCGAGGTAGACGAGGATCGAGCCGCTTTCGAAAACGCGGGTCGGCTCAGGGGTCGAATGATCCATCAGCGCCGGGATCTTGGAATTCGGATTGACGCCGACAAAACCGGAACCGAACTGGTCGCCTTCGCCGATCCTGATCAGCCATGCATCATATTCGGCGCCCTTGTGGCCGGCAGCCAGCAATTCCTCGAGCATGATCGAGACCTTCTGGCCGTTCGGCGTCGCCAGCGAATAAAGCTGCAACGGATGTTTGCCGACCGGCAGTTCCTTTTCATGGGTGGGACCGGCGATCGGGCGGTTGATATTGGCAAACTGGCCGCCATTGCCCTTGTCCCAGGTCCAGACCTTGGGCACTTCATATCCGGCGGGGAAATTATCTGCGGAGGAATTCTCGGCCATAAAAATCTGTCCTTGTGTGTTTCGGGAGGGCATCCGAACATCCGGGCGCCTGAACAAACATATAGTAAGGTGGCCGAAGCAATTTTCCAGCCCCGGAGCAGGTCAGAGCGGAATAGTGTCGTGTTTCTTCCAGCGGGTTTCCACGCTCTTGCCGCGCAGCGAGGCAAAGGCCCGGGCGATGCGGCGACGCGAGGAATGCGGCATGATGACCTCATCAATGAAACCGCGCTCCGCCGCCACGAAGGGGTTGGCAAAACGCTCCTCATATTCCCTGGTGCGCGCGGCGATCTTCTCCGGATCGGAAAGCTCGGAACGATAGAGAATTTCCGCCGCACCCTTCGCACCCATGACAGCGATTTCCGCCGTCGGCCAGGCATAGTTCACATCCGCACCGATATGTTTCGAGGCCATCACGTCGTAGGCGCCGCCATAGGCCTTGCGGGTGATCAGCGTCACCATCGGCACCGTCGCCTCCGAATAGGCGAAGAGAAGTTTCGCGCCGTGCTTGATGACGCCGCCATATTCCTGCGCCGTTCCGGGCAGAAAACCCGGCACATCCACCAGCGTCAGCAGCGGAATGTTGAAGGCGTCGCAGAAACGCACGAAACGCGCCGCCTTGCGGGAGCTATCGATATCGAGGCATCCCGCCAGCACCATCGGCTGGTTGGCGACGACACCCACCGTTTGACCTTCGAGACGAATAAATCCGGTGATGATGTTGCGGGCAAAGGCTTCCTGCAACTCAAAGAAATTGCCCTCATCGGCCAGCGCGTGGATCAGTTCCTTCATGTCGTAGGGCTTGTTCGAACTGTCTGGGATCAGCGTATCGAGACGCGCCTCCAATCGTGCGGGGTCGTCATGAAACGGTCGGACGGGCGGTTTTTCGCGGTTATTCAGCGGCAGGAAGTCAAACAGCAGCCGCACATGCTCCAGCGTCTCGATGTCGTTTTCATAAGCGCCATCGGCAACAGAGGATTTTTTGGTGTGGGTGGAAGCGCCACCCAACTCCTCAGCCGTGACGATCTCGTTGGTCACGGTTTTCACCACATCCGGCCCGGTCACGAACATGTAGGAGGTATCGCGCACCATGAAGATGAAATCGGTCATGGCAGGTGAATAGACCGCACCACCAGCGCAAGGCCCCATGATGACGGAGATTTGCGGCACGACACCGGAGGCGATGACGTTCCTCTTGAAAACGTCGGCATAACCGCCGAGCGAGGCGACACCCTCCTGAATTCTGGCCCCGCCGGAATCGTTAAGGCCGATCACCGGTGCGCCGTTACGAACCGCCATATCCATGATCTTGCAGATCTTCTGGGCATGGGTTTCCGACAGCGAGCCGCCGAGAACGGTGAAATCCTGGGAAAACACATAGACCTGCCGGCCGTTGATGGTGCCCCAGCCGGTGACGACGCCATCCCCCGCCACCTTCTGTTCCGCCATGCCGAAATCCACCGCCCGGTGGGTAACGTACATGTCGTATTCCTCGAAGGACCCTTCATCCAGAAGCACATCGATGCGCTCGCGCGCCGTCAGTTTGCCCTTGGCATGCTGCGCCTCGATGCGCTTGACGCCACCGCCAAGTCGCGCTTCATCGCGGCGCGTCTGCAATTGCTCCAGAATGCTGGGCATGTTTCCTCCATGCGTTTCCTCAAAATCAATAGCTTAGAAAACATTCTCCTAGAAGCCTTGATCGTGCGCGTATGCGTGCCATAAATATTTGCAATATTTAATTTTGCAAAGTTGCAACATGGCGACGGAAAAACTCTTCATCGGCCGCAAGGTCCGCGGCCTTCGCGAAAATGCCCGCGCCACGCAGGCGCAATTCGCCGAACGGCTCGGCATTTCCGCGAGCTACCTGAACCAGATCGAGAATAATCAGCGCCCGGTTTCGGCCAGCGTTCTGGTGACGCTGGTGGAAAAATTCCAGCTAGACATGGCGGAACTGGCAACGGGCGAAAGCGACCGGCTGGTTTCCGCCGTGCGCGAGGCCCTGAAAGACCCACTGTTCATGAATTACGAGCCGGGGCTGCAGGAGCTGAAGCTGATTGCCCAGAACGCGCCGGGCTTTGCCCATGCGCTTTTGCGCGCCCACCAGGCCTACCGGCAAAACAGCGAGCAGCTGGTGCAGCTTGACGACAGGCTGGGGCGGGGAACCGCGCAGGTGGAAAGAACACCCTATGAGGAGGTGCGCGACTTCTTCCACTTCGTCGACAATTACGTCGCCGAAATCGATCTTCTGGCGGAGGAGCTTGCGGACGAACTGGAGATAGAGGGCGGTGAGACCTATGGCATTCTGGCGGCCCACCTGCGCAGCCGTTACGGTGTCCACATCACCAGAATAGAGGCGGCTGGCGGGTTGATCCGGCATTTCGATCCGGCTGGGAAAACACTCGCGCTCAGTTCCTATCTGGCAGCACCAACCCGCTGTTTTCAGCTGGCGCTTCAGATTGCCCAGCTTCATGCGGGAGCGACGGTGGACAGAGTGCTGGCCGCCTCCGGTTTCCGCAGCGCGGAAGCCGCGGAAATCTGTCGCATCGGCCTTTACAATTATTTCGCCGCCGCCCTCATCCTGCCCTATGGCCAATTTCACCGGGCAGCGCAGGAGCTGCGCCACGATCTGGAACTTCTGGCCGTTCGCTTCGGCGCGAGCCTCGAACAGGTGGCCCACCGGCTCAGCACCCTGCAACGCCCCGGACAGAAAGGTGTCCCGATCTTTTTCGCCAAGATCGATCGTGCCGGCAACATCACCAAACGCCACAGCGCCACAAGGCTGCAATTTGCCCGTTTCGGCGCGGCCTGTCCGCTCTGGAACATCCACCAGGCCTTCGAAAGCTCCGACAGGATCGTGCGCCAGCTGGCGGAAACGCCTGACGGCGTGCGTTATCTTTCCATCGCCACCCAGATCGAAAAAGCGGGCGCCGGTTTCAACACGGACAGGCCACGTTATGCCATCGCGCTTGGCTGCGAAATTTCCCACGCGCAGAATTTCGTTTATGCCGATACGCTCGATCTCACCAATACCGCCTCCTTCAAGCCCATCGGCGTTTCCTGCCGGGTCTGTGAAAGGGTGGAGTGCGTGCAGCGCGCCGTACCGCCGCTGAAACGCAAGCTGCATTTCGATCATCTTTCGCGCGGAGCCCTGCCCTACAGTATCGCCGATTTTTGACCCCGTTCAGGGCAGAGGCACCATGGCGCGCCGCATGATATTGGCGTAGTAGCCCCAGAAAAGCCGCGCGGCCACGGAGCGCCATGGCGACCAGATTGTTGCCCGCTCCGCCAGCCATTTCGCTTCTGGCCTGACCTCCAAGCTTAGCGCATGAGCCACCGCCGATCTCAGCGCCACATCGCCGACCGGAAAAATATCCGGATGACCGCCGCAGAACATCAGATAGACCTCCGCCGTCCACGGGCCGATACCGCGAAGCGCAACCAGCTCGGAAAGGGCCGCACGCCCCTCCTTGCGCACCACGCCGTCAAGATCGATCTGCCCTTCCGTGACAGCGCGCGCCAGCCCTTCCAGCGTCGTCGCCTTGGCCCGCGAAAGGCCGAAAGTGGCGCGCAATTCCTCGGGTACGCCGAGATAATTTTCCGCCGTGACCACGCCGCCGGTGCCGGCAAGAATACGCGCCCATATGGCATTGGCGCTGGCGCGCGACACCATCTGCGAAACGACGATATGGGCAAGGCCGGAAAAGCCGGGCTCATGAATGCGCAGTTCCAGCGGACCGGCTTTTTCGATGACGAGGCCGAGAGCCGGATCGAGGTGGGCGAGATGCTCCAGCCCCTCGCTGATGTCATCCATCCCGGTAATGATTTTCATGTCCGTCATTCCATATGCCGCCAGCCGCTGGCGGGGTGCTTTAAAACATGGCAGAAGAAACCATGCCTTCGCCTCTCCGTCAAAAACCGGTTTACCGTTTTGCACCAAGTCCCAATGGCCTGCTGCATCTCGGCCACGCGCTTTCCGCCTTCCTGAACCAGGATATGGCGCGAGACAATGACGGCCGCTTTCTGCTGCGTATCGAGGATATCGACCAGACACGCTGCACACCGGAGCTGGAACAGGCAATCTATGATGACCTTGGCTGGCTGGGTCTCGACTGGGAGAAACCGGTGCGGCGGCAATCGGAGCATTTCGATGAATACCGCGTGGCGTTGGACAGGCTGATCGAGGCAGGGCTCGCTTACCCTGCCTTTCTGAGCCGGGGAGAAACCAAGGCAATCGTTCGTATTTTCGAGGCGGAGGGAGGGATCTGGCCGCGCGATCCCGATGGCGCGCCGCTTTATCCGGCCATGGACCGCGAGAGGCCAAGGGCGGAGCGGGATGCGCTGCTCGCCTCCGGCCGTCCGCACGCCTGGCGGCTCAACATGGAAAAGGCGATCCGCACCGCCGGCATCCCTCTATTATGGGAAGAGAGCGGCGATGGCGAGGCGGGGCAGATCGAGGCCCTGCCCGCGCTTTGGGGCGATGTGGTACTGTCGCGTTCCGACGCGCCGTCGAGCTATCATCTTTCCGTTGTGATGGATGATGCGCTACAGGGCATAACCCATGTGGTACGCGGCATGGATCTCTACCACGCCACCGCCATTCACCGGCTGCTGCAACACCTGCTGGACTTGCCGCAACCGGCTTACCACCATCACCGGCTGATCTTGGGCGCGGACGGACGCAAGCTCTCGAAAAGCGAAGGCAGCACCGGCCTTTCGGCCCTTCGCGCCGAAGGTGCGTCGCCCTCAGATATCCGCCGGCTTGTCGGGCTCGTCTAGCACCTGCTCGCGGCGCGCGCTGCTGCTGATATTGCGGCGGATGATCTGCCGGACCTTGTATTTCATGAGCGCGGCATTCACCTCCGCTCCCAGCATGAAGATGACGCCCACCATGTAAAGAAACACCAGCACCACCATGACCGAGGCGAGACCGGCATAGGTGGCGGCATAGTTTGCGAAGGTGGAAAGGTAATAGGCAAAGATCGCAGCGCCGATGACCCAGAATATCATCGTCAGCAGAATGCCGGGCCAGACATCCCAGATGCGGCGCTTGCCGGCCGGAAGCCACAGATGCGCCGCAACAAGCCCCGCCGTCAGCACCACGATGGTGCCGTAAAGACCGAGGCTGGAGACCGTGTTCAGCACATCCGTCAGCCAGGGAAAACGCTGCTCGGCAAAAGACATGGCAACCGGCACGGCAACGAGCACGATGCTGATGCCGGTAAAAACCACCACCGCAATCAGCACGTAAAGCAGGCTGAGCAGGCGGGTGATATACCACCACCGCGTTTCGGTGACGCGATAGGCGCGGTTCAGTGAAATTCTCAGCGCCTCGACACCGTTGGACGCAAAATAGGCGGCTGCCAGCACCGAAATCGTCAGCAGCCCGCCGCGCGGAATGGTCAGAACCTGCTGCACCTGCGCCGCGAGCGGACCGGCAATGGCTTCCGGCCAGGTATCGAAAATAAGATGCACTGCCGTTTCGGAAAACTGGTCCGCGCCCAGAAAACCGGCAAGCGCCGTGCCGAAGATCAGGAAGGGGAACAGCGCCAGCAGAATGGAAAGCGCCATATGGCTCGCCATCGCCCAGCCGTCATCCTCGGCGAAATGGGAATAGGCATCGAAGGCAACCTTGCCTGCCAGGCGCACTGCGGCAACCATGTCACCTCCATTCATCGGCATTTCATTTGTAACTTCGTCGCGAATATGGGAAATCAGCTCCGCTTTGTACAGCGCACAGACCTGCCTTTCGGTTCCCGATGGAACAGGATTTTGCGCAATTCAATTTTCACGGGCCAGACCATCGGGCCACAGCAACATTCGGCTTCCCGGAGCGGCAAAGATGTCTGAAAAACCCGTCATCATCATCACAGGCTGCTCCTCGGGCATCGGCGCCCATTGCGCCGGCGCGCTCCACCGCGACGGCTGGCGGGTCTTTGCCACCGTGCGGCGTATCACTGACATGGCAGCACTGGAAAATCAGGGCATCGAAACCCTGATCATGGACTACACCAAACCGGAAACCATCGCCGCGCTTGTGGAAACGGTGGCGGCCAGAACCGGCGGCCGCATCGACGCGCTCTTCAACAACGGCGCCTATGGCCAGCCGGGCGCGGTGGAAGATCTGCTCGTCGAGGCGCTGCGCCAGCAATTCGAAACCAACGTCTTCGGCTGGCACGACCTGACGCGGCGGGTCATTCCGTTCATGCGCAAGCGCGGTTCAGGGCGCATCGTGCATTGCTCCTCCATTCTCGGCCTCGTTCCCTATCGCTATCGCGGCGCCTATACCGCATCGAAATTCGCCATCGAGGGACTGGGCGTTACCCTGCGCATGGAGCTTCAGGGCAGCGGCATTCATGTGAGCCTGATCGAACCGGGTCCGATCACCTCGAAATTCACCGCGACCGCGCTTGCCCACATCAAGGGCAATATCGATCTGGAGAACTCGGCCCATGCGGCGGAATACAAACGGCAGCTGGCACGGATGGACGGTTCCGGCCCGGTCAGCCGTCACAAGCTCGGCCCCGATGCCGTCTACGCCGTGCTGAAACATGCCTTGACCGCCGCAAGGCCCAAGCCGCATTATCCCGTCACCGTTCCAGCCAAACAGGGGCTCTTGCTGAAACGGCTCTTGCCTGCCGGACTGTTCTATCGTCTGTTGCGCAGGTTCGATTGAGGAGGAATCACCCCGCATGTCCGGCTTCACCACCGTTCTCGCCCTTATTGTCATGGGCCTTGTCGTCATCGTGCTGATACGCGGCCTGTTCAACATGCTGAAGGGGCAGGACGCCAACCGTTCCAACAAGCTGATGCAGCTTCGCCTTCTCCTGCAGGCCATCGCCATCGTGCTCATCATGCTCACCCTGTGGCTCACCGGCGGCGGCCGCTGATATGGTGAAACTGAACAAGATCTACACCCGCACCGGCGACAAGGGCACGACGGCGCTGGTTTCCGGCCCGCGCCGCCTGAAACACGATCTTCGCGTCGAGGCCTATGGCACCGTGGACGAGACGAATTCGGCGATCGGCGTGGCGCGGCTTCATACCGGCGGAATGGAAAAGCTGGATGCGATGCTGTTCCGTATCCAGAACGACCTCTTCGATCTGGGCGCCGATCTCGCCACCCCGGATAGCGGCGAACCGCTCTCCTATGAACCGCTGCGTATCGTTGAAAGCCAGGTCACGCGGCTGGAAAACGAGATCGACGACCTTAACGCCACACTTGAACCGCTGACCTCCTTCGTGCTGCCGGGCGGCAATGCGGCGGCGGCCAATCTGCACCTGGCGCGCACCATCTGCCGCCGGGCGGAACGGCTGATGGTGGAGCTTTCGGTCACCGAGGCCGAAATCGTCAGCCCGGCGGCCATCAAATATGCCAACCGCCTGTCCGACTTCCTGTTCGTTGCCGCCCGTTTCGCCAATGACGCGGGCAAGGCCGACATATTGTGGGTTCCCGGCAAGAACCGCTGAAGCGCCTCGATTGCGCAACCGAAGGGCATTCGATGTTCATACCGCTGCACGATGCGAATTCCCTCAAACACATCCGGCTGCAATATGTCACGATCGGCCTGATCGTGGTCAATGTGCTCGTCTGGCTGTTTACCGGCGTGCTTGCCAGTGACGTCCAGGCCAATGCCGCAGCGCTCGGCCTCGGCTTCATCCCGGCGGTGGTGTTCGATTACGCCTATCTGGAACCTGCCCTGCAGGTGGTGCCGGATGATCTGACCGTCATAACCTATGCGTTTCTGCATTTGGATTTCTGGCATCTGGCCGGAAACATGCTGTTCCTGTGGGTCTTCGGTGATAATGTCGAGGATGCGCTCGGCCACTTCCGTTTCCTGATCTTTTACATCGCCTGCGCCATCGCGGGTGCACTGTTACACGGCTTTGTCGCCCCCACCTCCGAAGGCCCGCTGATTGGCGCGTCCGGCGCGGTTTCCGGAGTCGTCGCGGCTTATTTTCTGCTGCATCCCAGGGTGCGCGTCTGGGTGCTGGTCTTCATGCGTATTCCACTTCCCCTGCCCGCCTTCATTCCGCTGGCGCTGTGGATCGGCCAGCAGTTCCTGATGCTCGCACTCGGGCTGGAAGAAAACGTATCCTGGGGCGCGCATGTGGGCGGCATATTGGCAGGTGCGATCATGGTGATCTTCATGCGCAGGCCGGACGTTCCCCTGTTCGACCGCACCATTGTTCCGCCAAGGGCGGCGCAGTTCAAGAATCCGTCGCAAACGACAGGGTTGTCGCAAACCGAACGGGGCTATGACGGGAGCGGATGAGCCCTTGACGGAGAGATAACGTATTTACGTTAACGTCAACGTAAGATATGCCTTGCGTGCATGTGATAATGAACATTGCTCCGTTGTAATTGCGGGAAAAATGCTTATCCATGTCGCCAACCTGTTTTTGGAGGTCCGCGCGGTTCATCGCCTCGCGGACAGGAGTTTGAGGAAAGCCACCGATGAAGATCCTTGTCCCCGTCAAACGAGTTGTTGATTACAACGTCAAGATCCGCGTGAAGGCGGATGGTTCAGGCGTTGAGCTCGCCAATGTGAAGATGTCGATGAACCCGTTCGACGAAATCTCGGTGGAAGAGGCGCTTCGCCTGAAGGAGCAAGGCAAGGCCGAAGAGGTTGTGGTCGTGTCGATCGGCCCGGCCAAGGCGGAAGAGACGCTGCGCACGGCGCTCGCCATGGGTGCCGACCGCGCCATCCTGATCGAGACCGACGAAGCGGTCGAGCCGCTGGCCGTCGCCAAGCTTCTGAAGGGCGTGGCGGAGGCCGAACAGCCCGGCCTCGTCATCGTCGGCAAGCAGGCGATCGACGACGATTCGAACCAGACCGGCCAGATGCTGGCGGCGCTGCTGGGCTGGGGCCAGGGCACCTTCGCCTCCAAGGTCGAGCCGTCCGACGGCAAGGTTGCGGTGACGCGTGAAGTCGATGGCGGCCTGCAGACGGTGGAGTTGAAGCTTCCCGCCGTCGTCACCACCGACCTTCGTCTGAACGAGCCGCGTTATGCCTCGCTGCCGAACATCATGAAGGCGAAGAAGAAGCCGCTCGACAAGAAGGCTCCGGCCGATTTCGGTGTCGATGTTTCGCCGCGCCTGAAGGTGTTGAAGACCGAGGAGCCGGCAGGCCGCAAGGCGGGCATCAAGGTCGGCTCGGTTGCCGAGCTGGTCGAAAAGCTCAAAGCCGACGGCGTCCTCTAAGGTTTCGGAAAAGGGAGATATTCTCATGGCCATTCTTCTGCTGGCAGAACACGACAACGCAACCCTTTCCGACCTGACGGCAAAGACGCTGACGGCGGCAACGCAGATCGGCTCCGACGTGCATGTTCTGGTCGCCGGTTCCGGTGCAAAGGGCGCTGCCGATGCAGCCGCGAAACTCTCCGGCGTTTCCAAGGTGCTGCTGGCCGATGACGCGTCCTATGCCAATGCGCTCGCCGAGCCGCTGGCGGCGCTGATCGTTTCGCTCAGCCCCTCCTACGACGTCATCATCGCGCCGGCGACCGCGTCGGCCAAGAACGTTGCCCCGCGTGTGGCGGCCCTTCTCGATGTGGCGCAGGTCTCGGAAATCATCGAAGTGGTCAGCCCTGACACCTTCAAGCGCCCGATCTATGCCGGCAACGCCATCCAGACGGTGCAGGCAACCGATGCGAAGAAGGTGATCACCGTGCGCCCCACCGCCTTTGCGGCAGCGGCCGAAGGCGGCTCGGCTCCGGTCGAAACCATTGGCGCTGCCGAGAACCCCGGCCTGTCCAGCTTCGTGTCCGACGCGCTCGCCTCTTCCGACCGTCCGGAACTGACATCGGCCAAGATCATCATCTCGGGCGGTCGCGCGCTTGGCTCCTCCGAAAAGTTCAAGGAAGTGATCCTTCCGGTCGCCGACAAGCTCGGTGCAGCCGTTGGCGCCAGCCGTGCGGCGGTCGATGCGGGTTATGCGCCGAACGACTGGCAGGTTGGCCAGACCGGCAAGGTGGTCGCGCCGCAGCTTTACATCGCCGCCGGCATCTCCGGCGCCATCCAGCATCTGGCCGGCATGAAGGACTCAAAGGTCATCGTCGCCATCAACAAGGACGAGGAAGCGCCGATCTTCCAGGTCGCCGATTATGGCCTCGTCGCAGATCTGTTCGTGGCCTTGCCGGAACTCGAAAAGGCGCTGTGATTTTCAACAGCTATCGGGGGCGGTGCGTTTTTTAAACGCACCGCCTTCTCTTTTGCGGCGATATGCGTAACATCGCCGACCAGCACGCAGATGAAATCCCCAAGAGGAGACCAGCATATGACCGCCCCCTTTAAGAATATCGGTGTCATCGGAGCCGGTCAGATGGGTTGCGGCATCGCGCATGTTTCCGCCTTGGCGGGTTACAAGGTTCATATTTACGACCTTTCCAAGGACGGCATTGAAGCCGGCCTCGCCACGATCAATGGCAACCTCGCCCGCCAGGTTACCAACGGCAAACTTTCGGACGATGCCCGAAAAGAGGCGCTGGCGCTCATCAGCGGCTCGACGGATATCAACGATCTCGCACCGATGGATCTCGTCATCGAGGCGGCAACCGAAAATGAAGAGATCAAACGCAAGATCTATGCGCAGATCTGCCCGGTGCTGAAGCCCGAGGCGCTTTTGGCGACCAACACCTCGTCGCTCTCCATCACCCGCCTTGCATCCGCGACTGACCGTCCTGAGCAATTCATGGGCATCCATTTCATGAATCCGGTGCCGGTGATGAAGCTGGTGGAACTGGTGCGCGGCATCGCCACCAATGAAAAGACCTTCGATGCGGCCAAGGATTATGTACGGACGCTGGAAAAGGCGATCACCGTTGCCGAAGATTTCCCGGCCTTCATCGTCAACCGTATCCTGCTGCCGATGATCAACGAGGCGATCTACACGCTTTACGAAGGCGTCGGTTCGGTTGAAGCCATCGACACCGCCATGAGGCTCGGCGCCAACCACCCGATGGGTCCGCTGCAGCTTGCCGATTTCATCGGTCTCGACACCTGTTTGTCGATCATGCAGGTGCTGCATGACGGTCTGGCCGACAGCAAATACCGCCCCTGCCCGCTGCTGGTGAAATATGTCGAGGCCGGCTGGCTCGGCCGCAAATCCGGCCGCGGTTTTTACGACTATCGCGGCGAGACGCCGGTTCCGACACGCTAAATTCCAGGAAATATATCTCAAGGCTCGAATGCGGGAAGGAACCCCCTCCCGCATGTATCAGGAAAATTATTTAGCCTTCACTGCCGATATCAACGCCTTGGCATCTTCACTGTCCCAGGCGGCCGGGCCATTCATGGCGGCGAGCAGACAGCCGTTTTCGTCCAGGAGCATGGTCGCGGGCAGGCCGAAAGCGAGGCCTTCTTTTTTCAGCGTATTGAAAACGCCCATGGAGCTGTCGCGGTAGAGCTTCAGCGCGTCGATCTTGTATTCGTCCATGAAGGCTTTCGGCTTTTCGTCCGCGCCAATGTCGATACTGACGGCCACCACCTCGAAATCATTGCCGCCCTTTTCATGTTCCAGAGCGTTCAACGCCGGCATCTCTTCCCGGCACGGCACGCACCACGTGGCCCAGAGGTTGAGCAGAACCGTTTTGCCCTTGAGATCGGCAAGCGTCATCTCCTGTGCCTCCGGCCCCTTGAAGGAAAGCGGTATGACGCGCGGCCTGTCTGTGCCCGACATGGCCGCAACCTGCCCTTTCAGAAACGGCTTCAGCGAGGCAATGCGGTTTGCCGCGCCCTCACATAAACCGGCGTCAGTTACCGCTGCCCCTTGAACCGGGCTCTCAGACCCAATATGCCTGAACCAGACCGCGCCCGCGCCGCTTAAGACACCGGCAACGGCAGCAATTGCAACCAACTTGGCGGAAGGAAGCCTGAACGGCCTTTTTTCTGTCATCGAATACTCCAGGGCACTGCGAACATGGCTGACGGCACAGATCAGAAATCCTCCAACCAGATGTGGGGCGGGCGTTTCGCTTCCGGGCCGTCTGCCATCATGGAAGAGATAAATGCCTCCATCGGCTTCGACAAGAAGCTTTACGCCCAGGACATCCGCGGCTCTATGGCGCATGCCGCCATGCTGGCGGAAAAAGGCATTATTTCGCAGGAAGATAAAGACAAGATCACTCACGGCCTGAACACGATCCTGTCAGAGATCGAAGCCGGCACCTTCGAATTCTCGCGCAAGCTCGAAGATATTCACATGAACATCGAGGCGCGGCTTGCCACCCTCATTGGCACGGCAGCCGGCCGTCTGCACACAGCCCGCTCGCGCAACGACCAGGTGGCGCTCGATTTCCGCCTGTGGGTCAAGGAAGAACTGCAGAAGACCGAGGGTATGCTGACTGCTCTCATCGCCGCCTTCCTCGACCGCGCCGAAGAAAATGCCGATACCGTGATGCCGGGCTTCACCCATCTGCAGACGGCCCAGCCGGTGACCTTCGGCCATCATTGCATGGCCTATGTGGAAATGTTCGGCCGTGACCGCGCCCGCGTGCGTCACGCCATCGAGCACATGGACGAAAGCCCGATCGGCGCGGCCGCACTCGCCGGCACCGGCTATCCCATCGACCGCCACATGACAGCGAAGGCGCTCGGTTTCCGCGAGCCGACCCGCAACTCCATCGACACCGTCTCCGACCGCGATTTCGCGCTGGAATTCCTGTCTATCGCTTCCATCTGCGCCACGCATCTGTCGCGCCTCGCCGAAGAAATCGTCATCTGGTCGACGCCGCAATTCGGTTTCATCCGCCTGTCGGATGCCTTTTCCACCGGCTCCTCGATCATGCCGCAGAAGAAGAACCCTGACGCCGCCGAACTGGTGCGCGCCAAGACCGGCCGCATCAACGGCTCGCTGATCGCGCTTCTGACGGTCATGAAGGGCCTGCCGCTCGCCTATTCCAAGGACATGCAGGAAGACAAGGAACAGGTTTTCGATGCCGCCGAGAGCCTGGAACTGGCGATTGCCGCCATGACCGGCATGATCCGCGACCTTGAAGTGCGCAAGGACCGCATGCGCGCCGCCGCCGGTTCGGGCTATTCCACCGCTACCGATCTTGCCGACTGGCTGGTGCGCGAAGCGGGCCTGCCCTTCCGCGATGCCCACCATGTGACCGGCAATGCCGTGGCGCTGGCGGAGAAGAAGGGCTGCGACCTCGCCGATCTTTCGCTGGAAGATTTGCAGGCCATCCACCCCGGCATCACCAAGGGCGTTTTCGACGTTCTGTCCGTCGAGGCATCGGTTGCCAGCCGCACCAGCTTCGGCGGCACGGCCCCTTCGGAAGTGAAGAAGCAGATCGCCTGGTGGCGCGGACGCAACTGATAAAATCGCGTTACGCTGCGATCACAAGAAACAGGGTGCACAAGCGCCCTGTTTTTCGTTATCAGAGAGGCACATATTTCCTTTGGACAGGCCCATGCTTTCAAAAACCGCGCGCAAACTCATCGTTCCCATCGGCATGACGCTCGCCGTCAGCCTTGTTCTCAGCGCCTGCGGGCGTAAGGGCGACATCGACCCGCCGAGCACGCCGGTCGAAATGCGCAACAAGCGCAATGCCGACGGAACGGAGACAAAGCCGGCGACGGCGGAACGGCCGTTCATTCTCGACAAGCTTCTCTGACGGATAAAAGCCTGTGAACCATTTCGGCTATATCGACGGCGTACTGCACGCCGAAAACGTGCCTGTGCCTGAGATCGCCAAGGCGGTCGGCACGCCTTTCTACGTCTATTCGACCGCGACGCTGGAGCGCCATTACAAGGTGTTTTCCGGCGCCTTTGCGGATGTGGACGCCATGGTCTGTTACGCCATGAAGGCCAATTCCAATCAGGCGGTTTTGAAGACGCTGGCAAAGCTCGGCGCTGGCATCGACGTCGTCTCGGGCGGCGAATTGCGCCGCGCACTCGCAGCCGGGGTTCCGGCAAGCCGCATCATGTTTTCCGGCGTCGGCAAGACGGTTGCGGAAATGGATTATGCGCTGGAAGCCGGCATCT
This sequence comes from Rhizobium sp. X9, assembly GCF_018873185.1. NCBI lineage: Bacteria > Pseudomonadati > Pseudomonadota > Alphaproteobacteria > Hyphomicrobiales > Rhizobiaceae > Rhizobium > Rhizobium sp. X9. Next base: position 792,189 of record NZ_CP071312.1, read on the forward strand.
ACTGTTTCAACATCGAATCCGAGCCGGAACTGGAAGTCCTCAACCTGCGCGCCGTGAAAGTGGGCAAGCGGGCGCATGTCTCCTTCCGCATCAATCCGGATGTGGATGCGCGCACCCACGCCAAGATTTCCACCGGCAAGAAAGAGAACAAGTTCGGCATTTCCTATGAGCGCGCCCGCGCGGTCTATGCCCATGCCGCCACCCTGCCCGGCATCGAAGTCACCGGCATCGACATGCATATCGGCAGCCAGATTACCGAATTGCAGCCTTTCGAGGATGCCTTCCGGCTGCTGCGCGAACTTGTCGAGGCGCTGCGCACCGACGGCCACACGATCAGCCATGTCGATATTGGCGGCGGTCTCGGCATCCCCTATCGCGAGGACAATAATCCGCCGCCGCTGCCGGATGCCTATGCCCATATCGTCAAGAATGAGCTGAAGAGCCTCAATTGCAAGATCGTCACCGAGCCGGGCCGCCTAATCGTCGGCAATGCCGGCATTCTGGTGACCGAAGTGATCTATGTGAAGGACGGCGGCGAAAAGACCTTCGTGATCGTCGACGGCGCGATGAACGACCTCATCCGCCCGACGCTTTATGAGGCCTATCATGGCATCCGTCCGGTGGTGCAGCCCGCCGCAGACGCGCCGCGCATCAAGGCCGATATCGTTGGACCTGTCTGCGAGACCGGCGATTATCTGGCGCTCGACCGGGAGATGGCTGCGCCGCAGCCGGGCGACCTGATCGCCGTCAGTTCCGCGGGTGCTTATGGCGCGGTGCAGGCCGGCACCTACAACTCGCGCCTGCTGGTGCCTGAAGTGCTGGTGAAGGATGACAAATTCCACGTCATTCGCCCGCGCGGCACCTATGAAGAGCTGATCGCGCTCGATTCCGTGCCTGCCTGGCTCGATTGATCTCGCCTGCGTCACCGGTTGGTCGATCACAATCAAGCGAAGCTGCCTAAAAAATGGGGGTGAGGGCTTAGGTGCCCTCGTCTTCGCCACAAAGAATGTTATCCTTGCTCCGTGACATGAAACAGCTCGCCGTTCCGGGAATGGCGTTCGACGTGGCCAGAACCGGGAGAACGGATTGATGACCACAGCCGGAGAGGACAGGACAGGCAGAAAGCGCCCGACCGGCGCGTTCGCGCAGCGGCCGGACCTTGCCCGCCGGGTTGCCGCCAAGCGCTTCTTCGCTAAAATCGTACTGCTTTCGGAAAAAATTGCGCCGAAAACGCTGTGGCCGCTCTCCATCGCCGCCGTGTTTCTGGCGCTTGCCTGGTTCGGTCTCTACCGGCACATGCCGGATTTCCTGCGACTCGGCGTTGTTTTCGTGCTGGTTTTCAGTTTCATCGCCACGCTTTTGCCGATCCTTCGGCTGAAATGGCCGACGGATAACGACGCGTCCCGCCTGCTTGAAGATCGCAACGGTCTCGCGCACCAGCCGGTTGGCGTGCAGGAGGACGAACCGGCCTTCGATACGCCTTTTTCCCGAACGCTCTGGAAAGAACATCAGATCCGCATGGCGGAGCGCATCGCCGCGCTGAATGCCGGCCTGCCGAAACCCGATATCGCCCGTTATGACCGCCTCGCGCTGCGCGCCGTTCCCGCCCTTCTTCTGGCCGCCGCCTTCGGTTTTTCCTATTCCAACGGCGCGGGCACGATTGCCGATGCCTTCCGCAGCCGACCGGCTGTCGGTCCGCTCAATCCCGACATCCGTCTCGATGCCTGGGTCACGCCGCCATCCTATACCGGCCGCGCGCCGATTTTCCTGACCGGACGTGACGCAACCAACCGTGACGCTGTTTCCGTGCCGCAATCCTCCAAGCTGACGATCCGCATGACCGGCGGTGATGGCGGCGAAGAAGTGACATTCGAACCCGAGACGGCAGGCGCCCTGCAGAAGCTTGCGCCTGAGGCCAAGCGTGCGGACAGTGCGAGCGGCGACGTGGCTGTTCAGCCGGAAACCCGCACGCCGGACCAGTCTGTCGCGCCGCGCACCTTTGCCATGGATGTAACCGAAAGCGGCATGATCACCGCGAACGGTGAACAATGGATGTTCAATGTCATCCCCGACCAGCCGCCCACCATCGCCTTCGACAACATGCCGCGCCGCGCCGTCAATGGCGCGCTTGAAGTGGGCTTCACCGCCAAGGACGATTACGGCCTGAAGGAAGCGCATGCCATCATTGAGCCGCTTGGCATTGCGGAAGGTGCGACGGCACTTTACCCGCCGCCGGAGTTCAAGCTCGACCTGCCGCGGCAGAACAACCGCGAAATCAAGGGGCTGACAAGCCGCAACCTGACCGAACATCCGATGGCGGGCAAACGCGTTCGTATCACGCTGGTGGCGACCGACGGTGCCGGCCAGACCGGCCGCAGCCCGGCGCATGAGATGGTGCTGCCCGGACGCAACTTCTCCGAACCGCTGGCGGCCTCCATTGCCGAACAGCGGCAGATCTTTTCGCTCGACACGCGCCAGATGCCGAAGGCGATTGCCTATAACGAGGCGGTGGGCCTGCGTCCGGAGGAAACCATTCCCAACACCACGCACTATCTCCTGCTGCAATCGGCGCAGACCCGCATGCGGCTCGCCTATAATGAGGAGATGCTGAAGAATACCGCCGATTACCTCTGGGAGATCGCGCTCGGCATCGAGGATGGCGATCTGTCTCAGGCGGAGAAACGCCTGCGTGATGCGCAGAACGCACTCTCCGAAGCGCTTCAGCGCAATGCCTCCGATGAGGAGGTTGCCAAGCTGATGCAGGAACTGCGCGAGGCGATGCAGCAATTCATGAGCGAGCTTGCGCAGCGCATGCAAAACGCGCCACAAGCCAACATGAACCAGCAGGCGCAAAACGTTCTGCGCCAGCGCGATCTGGAAAATATGATGAACCAGATCGAGAACCTCGCCCGCTCCGGCAACCGTGACGCGGCACAGGAAATGCTCTCGCAGTTGCAACGCATGATGAACAATCTGCAGGCGGGCCGGCCGCAGCGTCAGGGCCAGCAGGGGCAACAGCAGAGCAGCAAGATGCGCCAGCAGATCGACAAGCTCGGCGAAATTCTGCAACAGCAGCAAAAGCTGATGGACGAGACCTTCAAGCTCGATCAGGCGCTGCGTGACCGCATGCAGCGCGGCGATCCACAACAGGATGGCGAGGGCGAAGGTGACCCGCAAATGGGTGAAAACGGTCAGCAGCCGCAACAGGGCCAGCAGGGTGAGAATGGCCAGCAGGGCGGACAGCCGAGCGACCAGATGACCGCCGAGCAATTGCGCGAGGCGCTGAAAAACCTGCGGGCGCAGCAGGATGCGCTCGGCAAGCAGCTCGGCGAATTGCAGCAGGGCCTTCGCGATCTCGGCATGGAGCCGGGGGAAAACTTCGGCAAGGCGCAGCAGGAAATGGAAGGCGCCGGCGAAGCACTCGGCAAAAGCCAGGGCGAACAGGCGGTGGAAGGCCAGGGCAATGCACTGAACGCGTTGCGACAGGGCGCACAGGACATGATGGGCCAGATCATGCAGGCGATGCGCCAGCAGGGCCAGCAGCCGGGGCAAGGTCAGGAAGGCATGGCGGGCCAGGGCGGCCAGAACGGCCGCGACCCGCTCGGCCGCCCACGCAGCACGACGGGCCCGGATTTCGGCGACCAAGTGAAGGTGCCTGATGAGATCGACGTGCAGCGCGCCCGCGAAATCCTCGAGGCGATCCGCGAAAAGCTCGGCAACAATCCGCCCGGTGAAATCGAGCGGCGGTATCTGGAGCGGTTGCTGGATATACAATGAGGGTTACGCACAGGTAATGCTGCGGCTCGTTACGTCCTCACCGCCTAAACTTTTCCGTCATGCCGGACTTGATCCGGCATCCAGTTGACGCGCATCTGCGCGGCGGAAAGAGTTCTTTCAGCCCAAGGACTTGGGCTGGCTAGATTCCGGCTCAAGGCCGGAATGACGGAGGGTGGGTATAGAGCAACAACGACTGCGGTGATGTCCGGCCAACAAAAAAGGCGGCACGAAGGCCGCCCTTCAAATCTCCTTAGTCTCGCCGTTCAAGCCGCAAGCGCGCGCGCCACAGCCTTGCGGATATCCGGAAGCGCAAAGGGCTTCGAGACGACGTCAACAATCTTTTCAGCCAGATCGTCCGCCCGTTCGCGCTGCTCGGCATAACCGGTCATCAGCAGGATGCGCATGGCCGGGAAGCGTTCGGCGGCGCGGTGCGCCAGCTCGATGCCATCCATGACCGGCATGCGGATATCCGAAAGAAGAAGATCGAAACTGGTCTCCTGGAGCTTTTCCAGCCCCTGCTCGCCGTCTGCCGCCTCATGGGTCTCATGACCGTCGAGACGCAGCGCGCGGGCGACGAAAGCCCGCAATGCATCCTCATCTTCGGTAATCAAAATCTTCGCCATCAATCATTGCTCCTGGGCATCATTTCCAGCCGTGAGCAACATCGCAGGCTCCTCTTTTCAAGAGGTAAACACCCAGGGTTTCGCTGGGTGAATGGTTAATGAGGCGTCTCCGGCATGTATCAAACCGGCACGGCAGAATGGGTCAGGCGTCGCCGGTCACGACGCCGACGAAAGGCAGCTCACGGAAGGCGTAGGCGACATCCATGCCATAACCGACAACGAAATAGTCAGGACATTCAAAGCCGACATAATCGGCCTCCAGATCTTCCTTGCGCTTGACCTTCTTGTCGAGCAGCACGGCGATGGTGACGTTACGGGCGCCGCGCTCGTAGAGCAGCTCCTTGGCAAAACGCAGCGTGCGGCCGGATTCGAGAATATCGTCGATCAAGAGGACATCGCGGTCCTTCACGTCGCTGTCGATATCCTTGACGATCCGCACCCCTTGCGAAACCGTGCCGGCACCGTAGCTCGACAGCGTGATGAATTCGACTTCGGGAGCAAGGCCGCTGTCATGCAGCGCGCGGATAAGATCGGCCGCGAAAATGAACGATCCCTTGAGCACGGCAATGACCAGCAAATCCTTGGTCGGGCCGCCGGCTATATGCTTGGCCATATCGCGATTGCGCTCGGCGATCTGCTCGGCCGTGTACAGCGGCTCGATGTTTTTTCCACGGACGACGGGCATTCTTTCTCCTGTGCTGCGCCTTGCCGATTTTACCTTTCAGTAAAAATACGAGGATCACGCGTTAGCACAATCAGCGTTCGGACGCACCCGCCTCGACGAAGGAAAGCTTGATCTCCGGTGTTTTTCCACCGGGATGGCGCAACTTTGCCGAAAATCCGTGGCTGAAACCGGGCTGCATCTGCTTCACCGGCGGCTCGATGACCATGCTGGCCACCAGCTGCCCCTTGGCGACGAAGAGATCGGCGCGAAGTGCCGGCACGTCTTCAAGCGCGGTGCCGTTGTTTTCCACGATGCCGTTGATGAGAAGGACATCCATGCCGCCCGCCTCCTGCGGCGTGATGGTGACATGGGAAATGGCAAGCGGGTTCACCGGCGCGGCAACAGCCGATTTTTCCGGCACGACGACCGACAGGCCCCCGGAGCAGACGAAAACGAAAATGGCCAGCCCCGCGACCAGCGCCGAATAGGCATCCGCTGACAGGCGCGACAATTTGCGATCCACCCAGCCGACGAACGCCAAACCGAGCACTCCGGCGGTGACGGGTGGTTTTTCCTTCTGCCGGCGCACCGCACCACGGTTGTCGTTTCCGGGCTGACGCGCACGGTTTTCCTTGATGGTGACAAATTCCGCGTCTACCACGTCGGGGCCTGGACCTGCAGCCCGCGCCGCCCGGCGCGCCGGCGCTTCCGGCATCAGGAGGTCGAAATCGAATGCCGCTTGCCGGCGAGATGAACGGAACATAGCCATAGAATTCCCCGGTCAGGTTTTCCGGCCCGCAAAACTGGGCATTGCAACGAATCCTGCCAAGTTTTAAATTTAATTGGTTAATGCTTCGCAAAAACGCCTCGCACAGGCCACCGGAACCGGGTTAAACGGCGGCATCCGGGCCTCACGCGCCGGCGGCTTGCGAACCACCACGAAACGAAGAGACTGGAAGTCCGTTGATCCATTTCGAAAATGTCGGGTTGCGTTACGGCATGGGACCCGAGATCCTGAGGGACATGACCTTCGATATTCCCAAGGGTTCGTTCCAGTTTCTGACCGGGCCTTCGGGCGCCGGAAAGACGACGCTTCTGCGTCTGCTCTTGATGTCGCTGCAGCCGACACGCGGCAATATCCGCATGTTCAACCGCGATGTGTCGCGCATTCCGCGCAGCGAGCTGCCGATGCTGCGCCGCCGCGTCGGTATCGTCTTTCAGGATTTCCGGCTGCTGGATCATCTGACGACCTATGAGAATGTGGCCCTGCCACTGCGCGTGCGCGGCAAAGAAGAAAGCGCCTACCGCAACGACGTGATCGAGCTTTTGAAATGGGTGGGCCTTGGCGAGCGCATCAATGTGCTGCCGGCCATCCTTTCGGGCGGGGAAAAGCAGCGCGCCGCCATTGCCCGCGCGCTGATGGACCAGCCGGAAATATTGCTGGCCGACGAGCCGACCGGCAATGTCGATCCGCCGATGGCCAAGCGCCTTCTCAACCTCTTTCTGGAACTCAACCGGCTGGGCACGGCCGTCGTCATCGCCACCCATGATTTTGGCCTGATGGACCAGATCGATGCGCGCCGGATGATCCTGACCGAAGGGCGGCTCGACATCTATGAATGAGATCAACCGCAAACAGTTGAGACCCGAGGCAACGACGCCGAAGCGCCCGCCGATGCGCATCCGCCCGATGGCGCCCATTCTGCCGCCATCCAACATTCAGGGCAACGCACTGATGGTGGTCATCGCCATCATGGCCTTTCTTGCGTGCCTCACACTCGGTGCGGTCTCCATGGTGCGCGCCACCGCCGCCACCTGGCAGAGCCAGATTTCCCGCGAGATCACCATCCAGATCAAGCCCGAGGACGGGCTGGACATGACGGCGGCACTGAACAAGGCACGCAATCTGGCGCTCACCTTCGTCGGCACGCGCGATGGCACGATCCTCGACGATGCCGCCACGTCACGCCTGCTGGAACCATGGCTCGGCAGCGGTCTCGACCTTTCCGAACTGCCGATCCCGCGCCTCGTCGTCATCACCATCGACGAAAACAACCCGCCCGATTTTCAGGCAATGCGCGACATGCTGAAGGCCGAACTTCCGCAGGCGTTTCTCGACGACCACCGCACATGGGTGGACAGGCTGGTCTCCATGGCCAGAACCACGGTCATGATCGGCGTCGGCGTTTTGATTCTCGTCTTCACCGCCATGGTGCTGACGGTGGTGTTCGCCACCCGCGGCGCGCTTTCCGGCAACCGGCACATCGTCGAGGTCCTGCATTTCGTCGGTGCCGAAAGCAGCTTCGTCGCGCGGGAATTCCAGAAGCACTTCCTGAAAATCAGCCTCAAGGGGGCAGCGGCGGGCAGCGCGCTGGCGGCGACGGTTTTTCTTGCAGCCGGTTTCTGGCAGTCGAGCACTGTCGCCACACCGCAGAGCGATCAGGCAAGTGCGCTTTTCGGCTCCTTTTCGGTCGGTCTCGGCGGTTACATCGGCATCGCCACAACGATGATCATCATCGCGCTTCTCACCACCATCACGGCGCGCGTAACCGTCATCCGCACGATCGACGATATCGATCGCGTGCGCTCCGATCCGTCGAAAAGTGACGGCCTTGCATCGTGACCCCGGCTTTGAGATTTTGCGGGAAAACTGAAACCTTCACGAGCCGGATGTAACCTGCGGACGGTGGACAAAAATGCCTGTTCCTTGCCTTAATCGGCGAGTATTCAGGAGGAATGTTTGTGAGTCGGACGGACCAGGATCAGGATCAGACGACCACGCGACCGGCAAAAAAGAGCCTCTGGTCGCGGCGTGGCCGCCTGCGCCGTTTTATTCGCGGTCTCATCCTGCTTTGCGTCATCACTCTCGGTGCTTTTTCGGGCGGTTTCCTGTGGTTTGCCGATTCCGTCGCCTCCATGCGCCCGCCGGAGGGCGCGAAGGGCGATGCGATCATCGTTCTGACCGGCGGCTACCAGCGCATTGAACAGGCGGTCGGCCTGCTGCGTGACGGTGTGGGCAAACGTCTGCTGATTTCCGGCGTCAACCCCGCCACCACCCGTTCGCAGATCCGCAAGATGACGCAGGGCTCTTCGGACATGTTTTCCTGCTGCGTGGATATGGGCTACAAGGCCATTGATACGATCGGCAACGCCAATGAGGCGGCAAGCTGGATACGCGATCACGGTTATTCGGCCATCGTCGTTGTCACCAACAATTACCATATGCATCGCAGCCTGCATGAATTGCGCAACGCCAGCCCGCAGACCGAATTCATCGCCTACCCCGTCATCAGCGCGGACCTTGCCCGCACCAACTGGTTCGCGGAGCCGGATGTGGTGAGAACAATGCTCTACGAATATCTGAAGTTCGTGGCGGCGGCCGGGCGTGACCTGACCGGCTTTGGCAAGGGTGACGGCCTGCGCAAGGGCGCCGCCGATCACGCTCCACCGAAAGTAACGGCGGCTTCCTCGTAAGCTGCCAGAAACACGCTTGCTGCCGCCCCTTGTTTTCGTGTAGGCGTCTGGCATCGGCATCCGGCATCGAGGCGCTCAAAGTTTCGGAACGGCTGCATCCCGGGAAGGCTGTTGATGCTCAAGCTGCGCTCTTTTCTTTTCAATACGCTGTTTTATCTCAACCTGATTGTCCGCATGATCGTGCTGACGCCGATCTATTTCATCCTGCCGCGCAAGATCGCCTACGAAATCCCCAAGAACTGGGCGCGCTCCAACCATTGGCTGATGAAAACCATCGTCGGAACGACTTTCGAGATAGAGGGCCTGGAAAACATTCCGGAGACCGGTTGCATCTTCGCGCCCAAGCACCAGTCCTTCTGGGATACCTATGCGCTTTTGCCCAACCTTCCCGACCCGGTCTATATTCTGAAGCGCGAGCTTTTGTGGATCCCGCTATTTGGCTGGTATGCGATGAAGCAGCGCATGATCCCCGTCAACCGCGCCGCGCGCGGCAAGGTCATGCTGAAGGTGATGGAGCGGGCGAAAGAGGAAATGGCCGCCGGCCGCGAACTGATCATCTATCCCGAAGGCACGCGTCGCCCGCCGGGCGCCGAGCCTGAATATCGTTATGGCATTGCCCGCCTTTATCGCGACCTGCAGGTTCCGGTCATTCCGGTCGCCATGCACCCCGGCCTCTTCTGGCCACGCCGTTCGACCATGCGTTATCCCGGCCATTTCAAGGTGCGGATATTGCCGGCCATCGAGCCGGGGCTCGACCCCGACGTGTTTTTCAAGCGATTGATCGATGTGACGGAGAAGGCGAGCGACGAACTGCTGCTGGACACCGCGCGCAACAATCCGCACCTGCCGCTACCGCCGACCGCCATTAAGCGTATCGCTGAACTTCAGGGCAAGGACACAGCCGCCGGCTGAGCCGCGAGCGTACCGACATTGGCGGCAATGCTTTCCAGCAGCGAGTCGCGAATGCCCATATCCTGCAGATGCTGCACGGTATTGAAGACGTAGTCCGTATTCGGGCCGGAGCGACCCGATGCGGCCGCGACGATGACCGCCGCCTCGGTCACACCCAGACCGCCAATATATTGCTCGTGCGCGGGATCGGCCACATAGGTCACCGCGCTGCCGCGCCGGCCATCGGCAAAGGCAATTGCAACAACACGTTCCTTGTAGACATTCGTTATCAGTTCACGTTCACGCAGATAGGTCATGACGGGGTCGTGGTCCTTTCCCCTGACGCGGAAGGCAACGCCAAGGCAGGAACCGCCGCGCTCCAGCCCCAGCACGAGGCCCGGCTTTTCCTCCGTACCGCGATAGACGCTGGAACTGATGCAGAGCGAGCGACGATAGCCATGCAGCCGCGCCTGCTGCCTCTCCTCAAAGGCGAAGCCGGGGTTCCACATCAACGAACCGTAGCCAAAGACCCAAAAATCGTCCATATCCCAAGCCAAATCAAAATTACCTGAAGTCTGTTCATCGGAGATCAATATGGCAGCGTCAAGCCAATCCGGCACCTCCAAAAAATTCCTCTGGCTTGGTATCGCCATTGTGCTGGTCATCGGATTTTACACGGCCGGGTGGTTTTATGCCGCCGACAGGCTAAAGCAGACGGTGCTGAACGTGATATCTCCCTCACAGGCCAGAAATGTCAGCGGCGAATGCGGCGATATCGCCTTCAAGGGTTATCCGTTCCGCATCGGCCTCTTCTGCTCGAAGGTGATGGTGGACGACAAGCAGAACGGCGTTTCCGCTTCCTTTGGCGAATTGCGCTCGGCAGCGCAGGTCTACAATCCCGGCCACATCGTCTGGGAACTGGATTCGCCGGCGGAAATCCGCACCGCTCACGGCCTGACGATTTCGGCCGCCTGGCAGAACATGCAATCGAGCATCGTCACCAAGCTCAGGGGTATCGACCGCACGTCGCTCGTCATCGACGGCCTGAAGGCGCAGGCGGTGTCCTCCGTCACCGGCCAGACCATCGATTTTGATGCCGTAAAGACGGAAATGCACCTGCGCCAGAACGGCGCCGATCTCGACGGTGCAATAACCCTGACCGACTCGGCTACCGTCATCAAGGACTGGCCGCAGATCCTTCCCCGCCTCGACGCCATCGTTGATGTCACGCTCGCCGGCAAGGCGGGCATGGTCGACGGCAGCGACAGATCCGGCCTGTACGGCGCAAGCGGCGAGCTTCGCCGGCTGGTGGCCGATATCGGCGAGGGCCGCACCATGCGCATCAGCGGCCCCTTCTCCTTCGATAATGAAGGATATCTCTCCGGTCAGTTCAAGCTGGAGATCGAAAAGCTCGGCGCCTGGTCTGATAATGCCAAGCAGGCGTTTCCGCAGCTGCAATCCACCATCGACACGGCCCGCAAGCTGCTCGGCGCGCTCGCCGGCGGCGGCGACAGGGCGTCCGTCGATCTCGTGGTCGATCGCGGTCGCGCCACCGTCAGCGGCTTCATTCCGCTTGGCAAGATCCCGCCGATCTGAGTTTTCGCATCCCGCTCCGTCACCCCGGACTAGATCCGGGGTCCAGTGCGATCAAGTCCTTGATCGCGCAAGACTCATCCCACGGCGCGGACGCGCCGTGGCTGGATGCCGGATCTAGTCCGGCATGACGAAGAGAGAATCGCGTTTGCCTTACGCTGCGCCCTACTTCTTCTGATCCAGAGCGTGCCGTCCAAAGTCCGGCGCGTCGACGTCCTGACCGGCCTGGACGATGGAGCGGCGGATGGCGCGGGTGCGGGAAAACAGCTCGAACAGCTTGTCGCCTTCGCCCCAGCGGATCGCCCTTTGCAGGGAGGCGAGGTCCTCGGAAAAGCGCGCCAGCATTTCTAGGATGGCGTCCTTGTTGTGCAGGCAGACATCCCGCCACATGGTTGGATCGGAGGCCGCCAGACGGGTGAAGTCACGGAAACCGGAGGCCGAATATTTGATGACTTCCGATTCGGTTACCGTCTCCAGATCATCAGCCGTGCCGACGATGTTGTAGGCGATGATATGCGGCAGATGCGAGACGATCGCCAGAACCTTGTCATGGTGTTCGGCATCCATTTCATCCACGCGCGAACCAAGCGCCCGCCAGAAATCCTTCAGCCTCTCCAGCGCCTCGGCGTCCGTGCCAGGCAGCGGCGTGAAGATGCACCAGCGCTCGCGGAAGAGGCCGGCAAAACCGGCATCCGGGCCGGATTTTTCCGTACCCGCCAGCGGGTGCCCGGGAATGAAATGCACATTATCAGGCATATGCGGCGCCATCTGCGCGATGACGGACGCCTTGGTGGAGCCGACATCGGTGACGATGGCGCCGGGCTTCAGATGCGGCGCTATCTGCTGCGCGACGCTTTCCGACGCGCCGACCGGGACCGAAACGATGACGAGATCGGCATCCTTCACGGCCTCCGCCGCCGAGACGGTGTAATCCGTGCCGAGTTCCAGCTCCTCCGCCCGCTTCAGCGTTTCCTCGCTGCGGGTGGAAATCGTGACATGCCGCGCAAGCCCCAATTCCTTGATGTCGCGGGCGATCGACGAGCCGATCAGGCCGATGCCGATCAGCGCGATGCGTTCGAACATGATTTCGCCCATCACGCCTGCCCCATGAACTCGGTAAGCACCGAGATGACGCCGAGATTGGCTTCTTCCGAACCGACCGTCATTCGGAGCGCATTCGGGAAACCGTAACCGCGCACGGCGCGCAGGATATAACCACGGCGGCTCAGGAACTCGTCCGCATCCGCCGCGCGCTTGCCGTCCTGATCCGGGAAATGGATGAGGATGAAGTTGGTGACCGACGGTGTGATTTCCAGGCCGAGGCCGGTAAAGGTCGTGACCAGCTTTTCCATCCACAGGGCATTATGTGCCACAGCCTTTTGAACGAAGGCCTGATCGCGGATCGCAGCGGCACCCGCCGCAATGGCCGGGGCGCTCATGTTGAACGGGCCGCGCACACGGTTCAGCGCATCGATGATATCAACCGGGGCATACATCCAGCCCACACGCAGTGCGGCGAGACCGTAAACCTTGGAGAAGGTGCGGGTCATCACCACGTTGCGGTTGCCGGAAACCAGTTCAAGACCAGCCTCGTAATCGTTCTTGCGCACATATTCGGCATAGGCGGCATCGAGCACCAGCACGACATGTTTCGGCAGACCGGCCTGAAGGCGACGGATTTCCGCAACAGGAACATAGGTGCCGGTGGGGTTACCGGGATTGGCAACAAAAACCATCTTCGTCTTGGGCGTGACGGCGGCGAGGATCGCATCCACGTCCACCGCGCAGTCCTTTTCCTTCACCGTCACCGGGGTCGCGCCTGCGCCCATGATCTGGATCTTGTACACGAGGAAACCGTGTTCGGTGATGATCGCCTCATCGCCTGCACCGAGATAGACATGGCAAAGCAGGCCCAGAAGCTCATCCGAACCGTTGCCGCACATGATGTTTGCGATGTTGAGACCATGCACATCGGCAATCGCCTGACGCAGCGCGATGGCCTGACCGTCCGGATAGATTTCCAGATGGCTGGCAGCCGTGCCGAAAGCTTCAATCGCCTTTGGGCTCGGCCCAAGCGGTGTTTCGTTGGAGGAGAGCTTATAGACCTTCGCAACGCCGTCCACATGTTCCTTGCCGGGAACATAAGCGGCGATATCCAGAATACCCGGACGCGGAACAGGTTGGCTAAGCTCTGCACTCATTTGATCGACCTTTGGAAAAACGCCGGAGAACCCGGCAACAGCAATGCCGGAGGCATTAGACCGGAATGGGCGTTTTGTCGAGGGTCAGCGCGGCTTTCCGTGCTTTGCGGCGGTGCGGGTGGTGGGAACACCCTGCGGCGCGAGCACGGGTACAAAAACCCGGCGCGAGGCGCGCTGGGTGACGGGCAATCCCTGATAGAGACGTTTCTGCGCCTCCACCACGATGACGCCCGAGAACAGGGGCCACAGCCTGCGGCCGGTGAGTTCGAGGTAACGGCGGAATTTCAATACCGGGCGGCTGGTGGTCGGCGGAAAGAACAGCGCCTCGGCGGAAGCCCCCGGCGTGAAGTTGGTTTCACGCAGCAGCGCTGTCAGCTGGCCGCGCGAATAGGGCCGCCCCGAGCCGAAGGGCGTATGTTCCATGCGCGCCCAGACGCCGCGCCGGTTCGGCACCACGATCACCAGACGCCCGCCGGGCGCCAGCACCCGCCACAATTCTTTCAGAGTTTCGCGCGGATTTTCGGCAAATTCGAGCGCATGCACCATCAGCACCCGGTCTATCGACGAATCGGGCAGCGGCAGTTCTTCATCAAATACCAGTGCCGTGGAAGACAGCTCGCCCGCCGGCCAGTTCACTGCCCCCTGCCCCGCCGGCATGAAGGCGAAGGTGCGTTCGGTATCGTGGCGGAACCGGTCCAGAAACGGCACCGCATAACCGAGACCGACCAACCGCTCTTCCGGCAAAGGCGGCCAGAGCGTCGAAAGCGCCATGGTAATCGCCTGCTCGGCCGAGCGGCCAAGCGGGGAATGATAGAATTCGCGCAGATCGACGATATCGGTGTTCATGGGCGAGAATGTAGCATCAGGCGGTTGGACTTCAAGGCGTCTGCCCCTACATTGAAATCCAGGCGGATAAATGCGCCGGTCCCGGCCGGCAATTGGAGAGGATACGATGAAACCTTTGGAAATAGACGTCTTTCTTTGCCGCAGTGACAATTTCGGGGTTCTGCTGCACGATCCCGAAAGCGGGGCGACCGCCGCCATCGACGCACCCGAGGAAGCCCCGATCCTGCAGGCTCTCGATGGTCATGGCTGGAAACTCACCCATATCTTCACCACCCACCATCATCAGGACCACGTAGAAGCCAATCTGGCGCTGAAGGACAAGTTCGGCTGTGAAGTGCACGGCCCTTACGACGAGGCTATCGCGATCCCCGGTCTAGACCGCTCTCAGGCCGACGGCGACGAATTCGAATTCGCCGGCTGCCGCGTCCAGGTCATTTCGACGCCCGGCCACACCGCAGGGCACATCTGTTATTACCTTCCCGATGACGGCCTGCTGTTTGCCGCCGATACGCTGTTTGCCATGGGCTGCGGCCGGCTGTTCGAACGCCCGGCGGCGGATATGTGGCATTCCTTCCAGAAATTGATGGCGCTGCCCGATGACACAAAAGTCTATTTCGGCCACGAATATACACTCGCGAATGCCCGTTTCGCCCTCACCGTCGATACCGACAATGCGGTTCTGAGCGAGCGAGCGGCACGTGTTGAAAAGGCGCGGCAGGCAAATGAATTCACCATTCCCACCACCATCGGGCTCGAAAAGCAGACCAATCCCTATATGCGGGTCGCAGATGCCGGCATCCGCAGGCATCTTGGCCTGGAGACTGCCAGTGATGCGGACGTTTTTGCGGAAATCCGCACGCGCAAGGACAATTTCTGATGGGCGCCGATCTGTCTGCGGAAGCGATCATTCGCGAACTGGGTCTTGAACCGCATCCCGAGGGTGGTTTTTACCACCAGACTTTTCGCGACAGGGCGGGCGGTGAGCGCGGCCATTCGACGGCGATCTATTATCTTCTGGAAAAAGGCGTTCGCTCACACTGGCATCGGGTAACAGATGCCGTCGAGGTCTGGCACTATTATGCCGGCGCACCCATCACGCTGCATCTTTCGGAGGACGGCCGGGAGGTACAGACCTTCACGCTTGGTCCCGCGATTCTGGAAGGCGAGCGCCCGCAGGTGATCGTGCCGGCCGATTGCTGGCAATCGGCGGAAAGCCTCGGCGATTTCACCCTCGTCGGCTGCACCGTCTCACCGGGATTTGCCTTTTCGAGCTTCGTCATGGCCGAACCCGGCTGGTCGCCTGGGGACGCGCCCTGAACCTGGAGCAGTCGCCTGCGGAGTGAGTGAGTGCCCCTTGTTTCTTCTCCCCGAGGGGGAGAAGTCCGCGGCAGCGGGATGAGGGGCAAGGGTAGAGATATCCGGCAACGTAGCCCCTCATCCGGCCCTTCGGGCCACCTTCTCCCCGGCGGGGAGAAGAAATACGCTGCAACGTCTGCTTTTCTTGTGCCACCGTCAGCTTTGGTCAGCCGCCGTATTTCGTCGCCGTGATGTAGACCTGCCCCACCCGCGTCGGAATGATCGCATAAACAGGCGCATAGACATCCATATTGTTTGACTTGGCGAACCAGATCTCCATCGAGATGGATTTCAGATATTCGATATCCTTGCGCCCCTGCCGGTAACCCGACTTCGGCACATAACGCGCCTTGCAGACGATGGCATCGCCGCTGAAGCCATTGGTCTTGAAAGGCTTGGTGCCGCTGGAACTCAAAACCAGATCCAGCCGCGATTCGCCGTCATAAATCGGCAGGCGGGTCGGGCAGATACGGCCACCGGAGGGAATGATCAAACCGGAAATAGGGTCGAGAACCGAGCGCAGGTCGCGATCCTTTACGTCAACCCAATTGTCCGGCCGAGCCTTCGGCTCGGGTTTTACCGTCGTCGATGTGACATTGCCGTTGCGATAGACAACGTCATAGGTCCGTACCCGCTTGCCGTCCTTGTAGACCAGCGAATATTCGTTGGCCTGCAGCCGATGGCCGCGCTTGGCGCCGGAAACCGTCGTCTTGCCGGAAATGTCCTTTAAAATGCTGGCAAGGCCGGCGGCACTGAAGGAACCGGAGATCGAATAGTTCGGTCCGTCCATGCGAGTCGAAAAACTTGCCCGCGCAATCGGCAAAATGCCGAGATTGATGCTGTATTCGCTTGTATGGCGTGCTTCGGCGGCGAGCGAGGGAGAAACGCCCGCAAACGCTATTGTCACGGCCATGAAAATGCTTTTTCCTCTGGCAATCATTTCGATATCACCTTAAAAGAGGCGCGGAAGCGGCCTTATCGGGCGATGATATACGCTGACTTGTGGCAATAAAAAAGCGGATGCCGGTTGAAAACGCCGGAATTTCCTTTCATTTGATCGCGAGCGGCTTGACTGTTAAGTCTCGTCTGACTATAGAACCGCAACTTTCCAATCATGGCCAGTTGGATTGCCACCCCGGTTTTGCCGGTGGCGAGCCAGTGGTGAAACAGACGAAACGAAATAGGTGTACCCATGTCCCGTGTATGCGAATTGACCGGCAAGGGCGTCCAGACGGGCAACAACGTCAGCCACGCCAACAACAAGACCAAGCGCCGGTTCCTTCCGAACCTCTGCCAGGTCACGTTGATCTCCGATGCTCTCGGCCAGCGCT
Organism: Rhizobium sp. X9; assembly: GCF_018873185.1. Lineage (NCBI taxonomy): Bacteria > Pseudomonadati > Pseudomonadota > Alphaproteobacteria > Hyphomicrobiales > Rhizobiaceae > Rhizobium > Rhizobium sp. X9. The sequence continues at coordinate 808,945 of NZ_CP071312.1, forward strand.
TCCGCCTGCGTGTTTCCGCAGCAGCTCTGCGCTCCGTTGAACACCGTGGCGGCCTCGATGCCTTCCTTCTGAAGTCCGGCGAAAACGAACTGAGCATGCGCGCTCGTCTCCTGCGCCGCCAGATCGCCAAGAAGACGGCTGAAGCTGCTTAATAGCGGTTTCGACATCATCGATATTCAGAGGGCTTGAATGGCTTTTGCCGCTCAAGCCTTTTGTTTGTTTTAGTTGGCTCTAACTGGTGGCATCACCCAGGATAAAAAAATGCCCTATTTGCGCTATACGCTGATCTACGTTCTCTTGATGACACTGGTGGTCGTCGCCTCCAATATTCTGGTGCAGTATCCGCTTTCCGGATCGCTGTTCGGTGTCAATCTCGGCGATCTTCTGACCTGGGGCGCCTTCACCTATCCGGTCGCCTTCCTCGTCACGGACCTGACCAACCGCCAGTTCGGCCCGTCCATAGCGCGCCGCGTCGTGCTTGCCGGCTTCGTCGTCGGTGTCACGCTGTCCTTCTGGACCTCCATTCCGCGCATCGCCGTCGCATCGGGCACCGCCTATCTGATCGGCCAGCTGCTCGATATTTCCGTCTTCAACCGCCTGCGCCGCCAGCGCTGGTGGCACGCGCCGCTTGCCGGCTCCATGCTGGGTTCGGTGCTGGATACGGCGCTGTTCTTCTCCATCGCCTTTGCAGCGAGTTTCTCTTTCGTTGGCCCCAACGATGCCTTCGCAGTCGAAAATGCTCCCATCCTCGGTGTCTTCGCCGTGGAAGCGCCTCGGTGGATTTCCTGGGCGATGGGTGATCTTTCGGTGAAGGTTCTCGTCGGCCTCGTGATGCTCCTGCCTTACGGCGCGCTGATGAACACGCTGAAACCGATGCCAGGTGCTGCCAAGCAGGGCTGACTTTTTTCTGTCAGCTGAATTTGAGGTCGGGCAGGCGTGGATCAAATCACGCTTGCAAACCCGCTGGTGGCGTTGCAGTCTGCCGTCCGTTGCACGGCTAAGGGGGCAGATCGGCATGCAGATCAAGGACGTCATCGACATTATAGATGCGACGAGCGCCACGCTTTCGGGTTCCAGCTTCGACGACGTCAATTTGTCGGGAACGGTCTTCAACAATGTCAATCTGGCCGGCACACGCTTCAACGACATCAACTTTTCCGGTGCGTCGTTTACGGACAGCAACATGTCCGGCTGGTCGATCGATGACGTCAATTTCACCGGGTTGAAGCTGAGCAACACAAACCTGTCCGGCGCGCAGATAACGGGGTGCCGAATGACCGGCATGAAGATCGACGGCATTCCCGTCGAGGATATGATGGCGGCCTACAAGGCGGCGCAGACGGTCTGAAGTTCACTCCACCAGCTTGAATTCCAGCATCAGATTGCGCTGGAGGAACGAGTGATTGTCATCGGAAACGATGATGAGGCGCGTGGAACCATCAGGCCCTTTCACGACATCCATGCCTTCCATATTGTCGATCTGGTAGGCCATGCCCGCTTCAAGCAGGATTTCGCCATCCACCACAACACCCGGCCGGATATCGGCACCACGGATGCGGCGGATGCGCATCCCCACGCCTTCGGCGAAATTGAACCGGCGCTCCAGCAGCAGCAGATCGCCATTGGGCAAGAAAGCGCCATCCGTCACATCAAATGAGGGGTGGTGGGTGACGGCGAATGTGCCCTTCAGCGGGCCTTCCAATATGGCGGCGAGAAGATTGCCATCAGCATCAATGCTTTTTTCAGCCACCACGACCAAGGCGCCGGCTAGCGGCGAATCGGCCGGCGATACTGCCAGGGCCTCCATGCCGCCATTATGGCGCAACTCGTTATTGGGGATGAGATGCGGCAGGCGACCGAGCGGTTTCGATGTCTCGAAGCCCGGATCGGGATAGATATCGATCCTGTGCCGCTGCTCGTAGCTGACGATAACTTTGCCGCCACGCAGTGCCAGACCTTCCGCATCCATTTCCATCTTGCGCGGCGGTTCGCGCCCGCCCATGTCCAGCATGGGGGTAATGCGAACATCAGCAAGCCCGGACAGCGCGCCGGCTGCATCGCGCATGACCCTGCCCGTCAGCCAGTGGCCGGTATCCAGCACCGCAACAAAGTCCTCCCCATTGGGGCGGAAGCGGATGGAAGATATGGCTCCGAACAGCTTTTCCGGCGCGCTCATCACCATGCCGCCGATAAATTCCAGCTTGCCGAAACGTTTTGCGCTGGTGCCGACCTCGAAGCCGGACAGCTGGCGAACGCTCACCGGCACGTCGATGGTGGACGCACCAATCGGAACCGGAACAAGCGAGCCGACCGCCAGGGTAGCGGCAACGACCAGAGACTTGTAGGAGAGGGAAGCCCGGCTCCGCTTATCCCGCACGGCGAACCCTGCGGGACGAACCGGAGGCGCTGCTCGTATCCTCGAAGAGCGCCGCGAGCTGCTCGGTCATCGCACCGGCCAGCTCGTCCGCATCCACGATGGTTACGGCACGGCGATAATAACGCGTCACGTCGTGGCCGATACCGATCGCCAGCAGTTCCACCGGCGACCGTGTCTCGATCTGCTCGATCACGGCGCGCAGATGCCGCTCCAGATAGTTGCCCGGATTGACCGACAGCGTCGAATCGTCGACGGGCGCTCCGTCCGAAATCATCATCATGATCTTGCGCTGCTCGGGCCGGCCGATCAGGCGGTTATGCGCCCACATCAGCGCCTCGCCGTCGATATTTTCCTTCAGCAGGCCTTCGCGCATCATCAGGCCGAGATTGCGCCGCGACCGCCGCCACGGGGCATCCGCCGACTTGTAGATGATGTGGCGCAAATCATTGAGGCGGCCGGGCGAAGCAGGTTTGCCACTGGCCAGCCATTGCTCGCGCGACTGTCCGCCCTTCCAGGCCTTGGTGGTGAAGCCGAGAATCTCCACCTTCACGCCGGACCGTTCCAGCGTGCGCGCCAGAATATCGGCGCAGGTGGCTGCAACGGTGATCGGGCGGCCGCGCATCGAACCGGAATTGTCGATGACGAGCGAAACGACGGTATCGCGGAACTGGGTGTCGCGCTCCTTCTTGAAGGAAAGCGGCTGCATGGGATCGATGATGAGCCTGACGAGACGGGCCGGATCGAGATAACCCTCTTCAAGGTCGAAATCCCACGAACGGTTCTGCTGCGCCATCAGGCGACGCTGCAGCCGGTTCGCCAGACGCCCGACGGCGCCCTGAAGGTGGGCGAGCTGCTTGTCGAGAAAAGCGCGCAGGCGGTCAAGCTCGGCTTCGTCACACAGTTCCTCGGCGTGGATCTCCTCGTCGAACTCCTGGGTAAAGATGCGGTAATCGACCTTTTCGTTGAAATCGTCGAAGGGGCTGTTCGGGCGGCGGGTCTCGCCGGGCGTCTCGGAATCCTCGTCGAGATCATCGGACATCTCCTCGTCCGACATCTCGGCGCCGTCCATCTCGCCTTCTTCCATTTCCTCCTGCGAGGCCTCGTTTTCATCGGCCGGCGTCGCATCGGAACCGGCCTCTTCCTCGGCCTGCTCTTCCTCTGTCTCGTTGGTACGCGGCTGATCCTCGTTGGACTCCGCCTCCTGACTGTCAGGCTCGTTATCCTCGTCGCCGAAATCCTCCGCCATCTGCATGGAGGTCAGCATCTTGCGCACCAGCCGCGAAAACGCCTTCTGATCGGTGATGACGCTGGAGAGATCCTTGAGATCGCCAGCGGCCTTGTCCTCGATGAAATCGCGCCACAGATCGAGAACCTGACCGGCGCTAGCCGGTGGCTTTTCGCCTGTCAGTTTTTCGCGCACCAGCAGGGCCACGGCTTCGGCAAGCGGTGCGTCATCCTTGTTGTTGATGCCCGAAAAATTCGCCTTGGCGTATTTTTCGGTGTTCATGGCCTGGATGTTGGAAGCCATGCCCGGCATGCGCAGCGCGCCGATGGATTCCACCCGCGCCTGCTCAACCGCATCAAAGATCAGCCGCGCTTCTGCCCCTTGCGGCGACATCACCGCATGGGTGTCGGCGTCATGGCAGGCAAGGCGCAGCGCCATGGAATCGCCCAGACCGCGCGTGACGGCGATTTCCTGCGCGGTGGGTTTCTTGGATATTTCCGGCAGACGCATGCGCTCGCCGGCAAGGCCGGGCCGCTCATTGGCGAACACGACCTCGACCTCGGCATCGCCGGCAACGGATCGCACGCATCCGGCAATCGCCTGACGCAACGGCTCCGTATCGACCGCCGTACCCGGTTTTGCTCTGGAATTGTCGCCGCGCGCTGCCATTGTCTTTCCTGTCATTTGTCGACGCGTGGGAGCCGCTCATCAATGGATGCGCGGCCCGCCAGCGTCTTCAAGTCATCGGTGATCTTCTCCGGAAAAGCCGGGGACTATCAGGCGCTGAGAACAATGTTCGCAGCACTTTCCTTCAGCTCGACGCCGAAAGCCCGCTGATATTGCTCGGCAACCAGCGTGCGCTCCAGTTCGTCGCACTTGTTGAGGAAGGTCACGCGGAAGGCAAAGGCGAGATCGCCGAAGATTTCCGCATTTTCCGCCCAGGTGATGACGGTACGCGGGCTCATAACCGTGGAGAGGTCGCCATTGACGAAAGCCGAGCGGGTAAGATCGGCCACACGCACCATCTTGGAGACGGTTTCGCGGCCCTTCGGATTGTCGAGGCTCTTCACCTTGGCGGCAATGATGTTCACTTCCTGCTCATGCGGCAGGTAGTTCAGGGTCGTGACGATCGACCAGCGGTCCATCTGCGCCTGGTTGATCTGCTGCGTGCCGTGGTAAAGGCCGGTCGTATCACCGAGGCCGACCGTGTTGGCGGTCGCAAAAATGCGGAAGGCCGGGTGAGGACGGATGACGCGACTCTGGTCAAGCAACGTCAGGCGGCCGGAGGATTCCAGCACGCGCTGAATGACGAACATCACGTCCGGACGGCCTGCATCGTATTCGTCGAAGACGAGCGCGACATTGTGCTGGTAAGCCCAGGGCAAGATGCCATCCTTGAATTCGGTGACCTGCTTGCCGTCCTTCAGGACGATGGCGTCCTTGCCGACGAGATCGATACGGCTGACATGGCTGTCGAGGTTGACGCGAACGCAGGGCCAGTTGAGGCGCGCAGCGACCTGCTCGATATGGGTGGACTTGCCCGTGCCGTGGAAGCCGGAGACCATGACACGTCGGTTATGAGCAAAACCGGCAAGGATCGCGAGTGTCGTATCGCGGTCGAAAAGATAGTCGGGATCAAGATCCGGCACATAGGCATCGCCTTGGCTATAAGCGGGAACCCGCAGATCCGTATCAATGCCGAAAACCTCCCGCACGGACACCGTCGTGTCGGGCAGGTTGGAAATATCAAGGTCGATTTTGCTCATCACGTCTCCAAGGCGGGCGGCAGCCACCCGGCCACATCATCAATCAGGCGGTAAACACATACGTTGGCTTAGCAGAAACCTGACTGCTTTAACAATTGATATGCTTGAACAACAGCCCGAAAACGTTCTTCCGAACCACGATCGCCACCATTAGCATCAGGATGGTGCTTTTTGACAAGCTCCTTGTAGCGCCTTTTTATCTCTTCCTGCTTTGCGCTGGCAGAAAGACCGAGCGTGTCGAAGGCTTTTGCCTCCAGCGTCTTCAGTTTGCGGTCCTGCTGCATGCGCTGGCCGCCGGCCCTTGCGCCGCCCGCAAAACCGCTGGTGAAGCCGAAAGGATCACGGATACGGGCGTTCGCACCGGCCGTGCCCGAACGCAGCGTGGAATGCAGGGGGCTGTCACGCGCCGTCTTGTTGACCCCGACCGTCCAGGTCGGGCGATGACCGGTAATCGCCTCTTTCTGATAGCGGGCGATCTCGGTGTCCGACAGGCCGGAGAAATAATTATAGCCCTTGTTGTATTCCTTCACATGCTCAAAACAGAACAGGAAGAATTGCCCCTCGGCGTTGCGGCCGACGGGTGCGCGGTGAACGCCCGGCTTGTCGCATCCATCCCACTGGCAGGTCGGGGCCTGAACCTCAGGTTCCTTGTCCCTTTTTCTGCGTGTACGGATACGGTCGAAATATTTCGAATCCAGTTTCATGATGCCCTGATTATGGGGTGCGAAAAGGCGCACAACAAGAATTGACAAAACGGAATGTTGCAGGCTTTTAGGTAGCCCCCTTTCAAGACCAGCCAACAGGATTGGAGCCCTTCGCATGTCCCTGCGAGAACGCATAGAAACAAAGCTTCGGCAAAGCTTTTCGCCGGAACGTCTGGCGGTGATCGATGAAAGCCATATGCATGCGGGCCACCAGCCGGATATTACCGGCGAGGGCGAGACGCATATGCGTGTTCAGATAGTGTCTGAAAGCTTTTCAGGCAAGTCACGTGTCGAACGCCACCGGGCGATCAATGCCGTTTTGAAGCCGGAACTCGACGCCGGGCTACATGCGCTTGCCATAGAGGTGGCAGCGCCCGGGGAATCGGTACGGTTTTAAACCTCGAGCAAGCTCCCTCATCCGGCCCTTTGGGCCACCTTCTCCCCGGCGGGGAGAAGAAAACCTGCGGCAGCGCCGTGCTCAAAGCTCAGACATCAATGCAGCTGCAGCAATGCTGTTTCGTATGGCATTGCCAAAGCGGCTTGTTCTTCTCCCCGGTCGGGGAGAAGTGCCGGAGCGAAGCGAGGCGATGAGGGGGCGCCCTCACCGTATCGCTCAACATTTCACCCCGGATGCTTTTCCGACAGGAAGGACTGCACCTCGGACGCCGCAACATCATCGGCCACAAAGGATTGGCCAATGCCGTAAGTGAGGATGAAGGTCAGCCTGCCGCCCTTGACCTTCTTGTCCTGCGCAATTGCCGTCATCAGCGTCTCGACCGGCGGCAACTCACCGGGAATATCCTTCATCGTCGTCGGCAGGCCCACCGCCTTCAGATGCGCTTCGACGCGCGCGGCATCGTCCGGGCTCGCAAGGTTGAGGCGGGCGGAAAACTGGTGCGCCAGAACCATGCCGATGGCAACGCCTTCGCCGTGCACCAGCCGCTTGCTGTCGTAATTGGTCGCCGCCTCCAGCGCGTGGCCGAAGGTGTGGCCGAGGTTCAAAAGCGCGCGGACACCATTTTCCTTCTCGTCGGCCACAACGACATCCGCCTTGGCCTGACAGCTGGTTGCGATCGCCTGAATGCGGGCGGGGCCGCCGGTACGGATGTCATCCCAGTTCTTTTCCAGCCAGGAGAAGAAATCAGGCTTGTCGATCAGGCCGTATTTCACCACTTCGGCGTAACCGGCGCGGAATTCCCGTGGGCTCAGCGTATCGAGCACCGCAGTATCCGCCAGCACCAGATCGGGCTGGTGGAAAACGCCGACGAGGTTCTTGCCGTGGCGGGTGTTGATGCCGGTCTTGCCGCCGACGGAGGAATCGACCTGCGCCAGAAGCGAGGTCGGTATCTGCACGAAGCGCACGCCACGGCGCACGATGCCGGCCGCAAAACCGGCGAGATCGCCGATTACGCCGCCGCCGAGCGCGATTACCGCATCGTTGCGCTCCACCCTTGCTGCCAGAACCGCATCGCAGACGGTGACCAGATGTTCGAAGCTCTTGGTCTTCTCGCCCGCCGGCAGGGTCAACGAGACGGCTTCGATTCCGTCCGTCTGCAAGCCGTCCATCAGGCCTTCGAGGTAAAGCGGCGCAACATGCTCGTCGGTGATAATAGCGGCGCGTCTGCCCTTCAGCCGCGACGAAATCTCGCCGCCCGCCCTGCCGATCAGGCCCGGGCCGATCAGAATGTCATAGGCGCGCTCGCCGAGCGGCACATGGACAAGACGTTCGTCGGCGTGGATTTCAGAAGGCGTCATGGCATCAAGTCTTTCTGTTCGATGCCGGCGATGGCGGCCAGCACTTCAGTCACGATGATTTCCTTGCGGACATCGCGGGATTCGATGGTCAAATCCGCTTCCGCATAGATCGGATACCGTTTCTCCATTAGCGCCGCGAGCGTGGCTCTGGGGTTTTCGGTCTTGAGAAGCGGGCGATGGTCGCGCTTGTTGACCCTCTCCCACAACACCTCGAGATCGGCTTTCAGCCACAGCGAAATGCTGCCGCGGGTGATGTGCCGGCGGGTATTGTCGTTGATGAAGGCGCCGCCGCCGGTGGAGATGACCTTGGGACCGCCGCGCAGCAGCCGCTTGATGACCCGTGTTTCCAGCGCCCGGAATTCCTCCTCGCCATAGGTGGCGAAAAGCTCGGCTATCGTCATGCGCGAAACCCGCTCGATTTCCACGTCCGTGTCAATGAAGGAGACTTTGAGCTGCTGGGCGACCATGCGGCCGATTGCGGACTTTCCAGCCCCCATCAGCCCGACAAAGACGATGTTGCGCCGTCCGAGCTTAGCCCGCGCTTGCTCCCCGAGTGTGGCCGGGACCGATAAATTCGTTTCATTCATAAATTTGAAAGCCCGTTTGGCATGGATATCTGCAAATGTTTACGAAGCGTCAAGCCAAATTGCTGACTGAATTGCGTTGAATCACAATCATCGCCGCATGCGGCACGGGGCAGCCGCTGGCTTTTTGATCTTGTCGCCTTTGTTGCCGCACCGCATATACATTCAGACTGCCACCTTCACGGAGCCGCCATGCCAACCCTCTTCCGCTTCACGATGATACTGGCGACCATCGCGGGGCTGATCTATGGCGGCATGGTGCTGCTCGTCATGTTCGTTCAGCCACGCGACCGCGAGGTCACTGTGCGCATTCCTTCCGAGCGGCTGAACCCGCCGGCGGCCGAGCCGGCAAGGCGCACCCCATGAGCGGACAGCAGGCGGGAGGGCGCGACGGCGCGCGTCTTGAAAGTTTTCTGGAAATGATGAGCGCCGAGCGCGGCGCTGCCACGAACACGCTTTCTTCTTATGAGCGCGACCTTACCGATCTGCGTGAATTTCTGGGTGATCGCGGTCAGTCTTTGACCGAAGCAGCCACCCCGGATCTTTCCGCCTATCTGACCCATCTTTCCGCTCAGGGCTTTGCCGCCACCTCGCAGGCAAGACGCCTTTCCTCCATGCGACAGTTCTACCGTTTCCTTTATTCGGAAGGGCTTCGGAGCGACGATCCGACCGGCATCATCGATGCGCCCAAAAAGGGCCTATCCCTGCCGAAGACGATGAGCGTCGCCGAGGTGACGAAGCTTCTCGGCGTCGCCGCTGAAGAGGCAGCCACCACCGGCCCCGGCCAGCTCGCCCGCATCCGCATGCATCTGCTGCTCGAGCTTCTTTACGCAACCGGCATGCGTGTGAGCGAACTCGTTTCCCTGCCGGTCAAGGTGCTGCGCCAGGAAGGTCGCTTCCTGATGATCCGCGGCAAGGGCAATAAGGACCGGATGGTTCTGCTTTCCCGGACCGCCATCGAGGCGATGGAAAAATACGATACCGCCAGAAAGGCGCTCGTCCCGGCGAAAGGCGGCGCGCCGGTATCAACGAAGCAGGCGGAAGCGGCGGAGAGCCCATGGCTGTTTCCATCAAACAGCAAGGAAGGGCATCTGCCGAGACAGGTCTTTGCTCGCGACCTGAAGGACATTGCCATTCGTGCGGGCCTTACCCCGTCAGCCGTATCGCCACACGTCCTTCGCCATGCCTTTGCCAGCCACCTTCTGCAGAACGGTGCGGACCTGCGCGCGGTGCAGGAACTGCTTGGCCATTCCGACATTTCCACGACACAAATCTATACACATGTGCTGGAAGAACGCTTGCAAGAGCTGGTACAAACACATCACCCCCTTGCCAAACAGGGCAAAAACCTTGATTAGAGCGACCGGAACCGCCGGATAATCCGGTCAAACCTTGCGCAAAACGATCGGAAACGGATCTCATGCACAATTATCTCGACTTCGAAAAACCTATCTCGGACCTTGAGGGCAAGATCATCGAGCTGAAGAAGCTTGCCGATGAAGACGAGAGCATAGACACCTCGGAGGAGATCAACCGCCTGGAATCGCGCGTCAACGATGCGATGCAGGACATCTATTCCAAGCTGAACGCCTGGCAGAAAACACAGGTCGCGCGTCACCCGCAGCGTCCGCATTTCGTCGATTACGCCAAGGCGCTGTTCACGGATTTCACGCCGCTTGCCGGTGACCGTAAATTTTCCGAGGACGCCGCCATTCAGGCGGGCCTTGCCCGCTTCAACGGTCAGCCCGTCGCCATCATCGGCCAGGAAAAGGGCAACGACACCAAAAGCCGCCTGAAGCACAATTTCGGCAGCCCTCGCCCGGAAGGTTACCGCAAGGCGATCCGCGTGCTGGAACTGGCTGATCGTTTCTCGCTGCCGGTCGTCACCCTCATCGATACGGCTGGCGCTTATCCCGGCGTTGGTGCGGAAGAGCGCGGCCAAGCCGAAGCCATCGCCCGCTCGACGGAAATGTGCCTCAACGTCAAGGTGCCGATCGTTTCCGTCGTCATCGGCGAAGGCGGCTCGGGCGGCGCGATTGCGATCGCCACCGGCAACCGCGTCTACATGCTCGAACATGCGATCTATTCGGTGATCTCACCGGAAGGTGCTGCTTCCATTCTCTGGCGCGATTCGACCCGCGCCAAGGAAGCTGCAACCAATATGAAGATCACCTCGGAAGACCTGAAGTCGCTCGGCGTTATCGACGGAATCATTCCCGAGCCCATCGGTGGTGCGCATCGCGATCCGGAAACCGTCATCAGCGCTACCGGCGATGTCATCGCCAAGGCGCTGGCCGATCTTTCGCAGCGCTCGGGCACGCAGCTGCGCGCCGAACGCCGCCAGAAGTTCCTGGATATCGGCCGGAATCTCTAACGCCGGCCTTATTTTCCTTGAATATCGCCCCAACTCGGCCATAGTCCGGTCACATCAAAAGATGTATCGGCGGCCGCGGGGGCGGATCCGATTTGAGTTAAGAAGATGTAAACGGTTAATACCGTATTTAAAATACACACGTGCTGGTGTAGAACTTGCGCCGCTTCGTGCCATCGTCTTTCGGATCAGATCATGCGTTTGACACATTTTGCACTTCTTGCCTGCACCGCGCTCGTTCTCACCGGCTGCAACGATACGCTCGAAACCGTTGAGCGCGACGTCTCCCACGTCAAGAACAAGGTCGATTACCCGCTTTCTCCGTCCATTCTGGCCGAGATCGACAAGCGGGGCATGGATCGCACCTCGCCGATCATGATCCGCATCTTCAAGGAAGAAGGTGCCTTGGAAATCTGGAAAGCCCGGCGCGACAACCGTTTCGAAAAGATCGCCGGTTACGAGATTTGCGCATGGTCCGGCAAACTCGGCCCCAAGGTGAAGGAAGGCGACCGGCAGGCGCCGGAAGGTTTCTACAACCTGACGCCAGCGCATCTCAATCCGAACTCGAAATATTACCTCGCCATCAATACCGGCTTTCCGAACCGCTACGATGCCGCCAATGGCCGCAACGGCACCAATCTGATGATCCATGGCGCCTGCTCGTCGTCCGGCTGTTATTCGATGACGGATGCGCAGATCCTCGAAATCTACGGTTTTGCCCGCGACGCCTTCAAGGGCGGCCAGAAGACCGTGCAGCTGCAGGCTTTCCCCTTCCGCATGACGGCGGAAAACATGGCCCGCCATCGCCAGAGCGAACATCTCGAATTCTGGAAGATGCTGAAGGTCGGTTACGACAATTTCGAAGTGACCAAACGCCCGCCGGAAGTGAATGTCTGCGAGAAGAAATACGTCTTCAACCAGCAGACGGAAGGCGGCAGCTTCAACGCCTCCGCCCAATGCCCGGCCATGAGCACACCGCCGGCACTCGTCAGTGCGCTTTCGAGCTACGAGAAGACCTACGATCTCGCCTATGAAAAGGCGATGTCGAAATATGACGGCATGGCCTGGTACGACCCGAGCGAGGCGGAGCGCAAGGCGCTGGTCGCCGAAAAGCGCAAGGGCCGCGAACCTGCCTATGCGCCAACCGGCTCGGCGCTAAAGGCCGGCAAGCTGATGAAAGAAACGGAATATGCCGCACTGATGGAGAAGAAGGCGCAGCAGGTCACGTCGTCCTCACCGGCGACCACCGCAACAGCCTCGTCCCTGCGCGGTCCGCGTCCTTCCGCTGTTCAGCCCGCCGCTCCGCAATCGAACCCTGCCCCGGCAGCACCGACAATGGTTGCCGCCGCCACCCCAGCGCCTGCAGCGGCCGGTCAGGGCGGAACTGCCGCCCAGGGCATCCCGGTTCCGGCTTTGAACCCGCTCGCCTATTCCGCCGCTCCACAACCGGAAGCGCCGGAAAAGAAGCCGTTCTGGAAGTTCTGGGCCAAGGAATGAGCGGCACAGCCGAGATCGTTTATGATTTGAGGGGGCTTAAATGCCCCCTTCCGGTTTTGAGAAGCCGCAAGAAGCTTGCGGCGCTGAAGGCGGGCGATGTCTTGACTGTCGAGACGACCGATCCGCTGGCCGTGATCGATATTGCGCATATGTGCAATGAGGACGGGCATAGGTTGATGGAGACGGTTGCGCTGGATAAGGGGCATCGGTTTCGGATTGTGAAGGGCGGGTAGTTCGCTCACCACCGGGGATACCCCCCTCTGTCCTGCCGGACATCTCCCCCTCAAGGGGGGAGATCGACAAGCGGCTTGCCCCTAATATTCCTATTGGCGATAGAGACCGTAGGTATCCGACGTTGCGAGGGATCGAGCGGCTGCTTCCCCCGATCTCCCCCCTTGAGGGGGAGATGTCCGGCAGGACAGAGGGGGGTAACCCCACCCGCCGATTTCAACGCCATCGCGTGCCCTAAAACCGCAACCCGGAAACCGCCAGCGGATTATCCATCATCGCCTGCCTGTCCGGCCGGTCGATGCCCGGCGCGCCGGTGAAGGCGGCAAACAGGTCCTGCACGAAAGCCTCCGGCAAATCCTTGGTGATCAGTACCATGCGCGTGCGCTGATCGGACGGATCCGGCCAGGCTGCGAGGCGTTCGGGCGTGTGGAAAATATTCTGGACCCCATGCAGCACAAGCGGCCGGTCCGGATTGTCCGACAGCTTGACGACGGCTTTCATGCGCAACAGCTTTTCCCCATGCGCCGAGCGCAGCAAATCCACGAACATATCGATCGCCATCGGGTTGATCGGCTTGTCATGAACAATCGAGAAAGAGCGGATCGATGCATCGTGCCGGTTCACATCGTGATGGTGATGGTCATCATCATCGCCATGATGATGGTGATGGCCGTGCCCGTGGTGGTCATGGTCGTGATGGTGGTGATCATGTGCCGCCTCCTCACCCAGCCAGCGGCCGACATCGGCATTTTTGCTGCCGGGATCGTAAAGGCCGTTGTCCAGAAGTCCCGCAGCACTCCAGTCGGCCTTGTCGCCATCCTCGATTGTCGCGCGCGGATTGAGGGCCTGAAGACGCGCCGTCAGCGCCGAAATCGCGGAAGCGTCGGCAAGCTTGCGCTTCGTCATCACCAGCCGGTCTGCCACGGCCGCCTGTTTCACTGCCTCCTCATGATTGTCGAGGGTGGAAAGGCCATTCACGGCATCCACCACCGTGACCATGCCATTCAGGACGAAATTCTGCGCGATCACCGGGTTGCCCATGACCGATTGCATGACGGGAGCGGGATCAGCCAGACCGGTGGTCTCGATCACGACACGTTTCACCGGCTTCAGCTTGCCGGTCTGGATGCCGTCCATCAGTTCCGCCAGCGTATCCACCAATTCGCCGCGAACGGTGCAGCACAGGCAGCCTTCCGCGAGTTCGATGATCCCCTCGCCTGCGCTTTCAACCAGCATGTGATCGATGCTAACATCACCGAATTCATTGATGATGATCGCGGCATCGCTCATCTCAGGGTCTTTGAGAAGCCGGTTGAGAAGCGTCGATTTTCCGGCGCCGAGAAATCCGGTGATGATGGAAACCGGTATACGATCGCGAGACATGCCTTGCCTGTATGTTGAGGGCCGCTCCGGCACAACCGGAACCGCGCGATAAAAACAGAAATCGCCCGGGCCCCGAGACCGCGAGCGACACCGTAATATCATAACAGATCAGGCCTGCGAATACCCAATCCGCAAAGCGCGTCCGCCCTCGTCCATTGAAGAGAGCGGTGCCGACAATCAGAATGTCGGGCGCGGGATCGGGATAGGCACGTTGGCCAGCTCACCCTTGCCGGCAGCTCCCTTAACGGTGTTGACCGCCACTGTCTCGCTGCCCGGAATGAGGCCGGCGAAGGAATATTCCGGCGGGCGGGTCATTTCCGTGACGTAGGGCGAGTGGATGACCATCCGGCCCGCCTCATCGCGGCTTTCGCTGCGCACCTTGGCTGCCTTCGGATTGCAAATCTCTGCGCTGACATCGTTTACTTCGCCGGTGTCGCCATAGGGCGCCAGCGAGGCGAGCGAAACACCCTGGCCCGACGGCGCGGTGAGACCCATCTGCAGAAGATCGGCCGACTGATCGGTTCGACCGGCAAGGCTGTCTGCGCCCAGAACGACGGTGATAACCGAACGGCCGTTGCGCACGGCGGATGACACCTGGTTGAAACCGGACGCACAGATGAAGCCGGTCTTCATGCCGTCCGCACCGTCGAAGCGGCCGACCAGCATGTTGAAATTCGCATAGTTCTTTTTGCCGGTGGTAACGCCCTCGAGAGAGAAATAACCGGCATATTCCGGGAATTCCCGCTTGATGATCAGGGCCAGAAGGGCAAGATCGCGCGCGGTCGTATATTGCCCTTTGCCGGGCAATCCGTTGGCATTGACGTAACGGGTGGAGTTCATGCCCAGCCGTTGCGCCTGCGCGTTCATCTGCGCCACGAAATTCTCGCTGGTGCCGCCGATGGTTTCGGCGATGGCGACCGCGATGTCATTGGCGGATTTGATGAGCAGCAGCTTCAGCGCGCTGTCCATCGTCAGCTTCTGGCCCGGCTTGAAATACATTTTCGAGGCCGGCTGGTCGGCGGCCTTCTTGCTCATCACCACCTCGGTCTGCGGGCTGAGCTTGCCGGCCTTCATCTGGGAAAAGGCGATATAGGCGGTCATCAGCTTGGTCAGCGAGGCCGGATACCACTTGCGGAACGCCTCCTGATGGGAAATCACCTTGCCGGTTTTGACATCGACCACCATTTTCGGATTGGCATTCGCCACGGGTGCTGCGGCAACAAGGCCTGCGGTCATGATGGCAACGACTGCGGAGAGCCGCCGGGCGGCGTTTGGCGATTTAAATATCTGTGGCAAGGCTTGTCCTCGAATTCCCGTCTTCGGTCGGGGAATGGCAATATTCACCATATATGTCCTAGCAATGGCAAAGTACATTGATTACGTCAATTATGCGGCGCACTATCCACCACGGAGGATAGGTTTTTACGACATACCGCACCGATGAACCCAGGAATGAACGAATGCCGATTTTGAACAGAGCCGCCGAACTTCAGCAGGAAGTCAGCGAATGGCGGCGTCACCTGCACGAAAACCCCGAGATTTTGTATGATGTCGATAACACCGCGGCCTTCGTTGCGGAGAAGCTGAAATCTTTCGGCGTTGACGAAATCGTGACCGGCCTTGGTCGCACTGGCGTGGTCGGCATCATCAGGGGCAATGTTGCGGGTGAGCGCACAATCGGCTTTCGCGCGGATATGGATGCTCTTCCCATTCTCGAGGAAACCGGCAAGCCATGGGCTTCCAAAACGGCAGGCGCGATGCATGCCTGCGGCCATGACGGTCACACCGCAATGCTGCTCGGCGCCGCAAAATATCTTGCCGAAACACGCAATTTCGCCGGCTCGATCGCCGTCATTTTCCAGCCCGCCGAAGAAGGTGGCGCGGGCGCGCTCGCCATGGTCGAAGACGGCCTGATGGAGCGCTTCGGCATTAACGAGGTCTACGGCATGCACAATATGCCGGGCATCCCGCTCGGCTCCTTCGCCATCCGCAAGGGCGGCATCATGGCGGCCCCGGACAAGTTTTCAATCACGGTCAAGGGCCGCGGCGGCCATGCGGCGCAGCCGCACCGCACCATCGATCCGATCACCATCGGCGCACAGATCGTCGGCAACCTGCAGATGATAGCCTCACGCAACGCCGATCCGATCCGCTCGGTGGTCGTCTCCGTCACCCGCTTTCACGCCGGCTCCAGCCACAACATCATCCCCAATGATGCGCTGATCGCCGGCACCGTGCGCAGTCTGGACGAGACGGTGCGCGATCTCGCCCAGGACCGCATCAAGCAGATGGCGGAAGGCGTGGCACTTGCAAACGGCGCGGAAGCCGAGGTCGTCTATGAGCGTTATTGCCCGGTGACCTTCAACCATGCGGACGAGACCGACTACGCCATTCGCGTCGCCCGCGATGTCGCGGGTGAGAGACATGTCGACCCCGATGTCGACCCTTCCATGGCGGGCGAGGATTTTTCCTTCATGCTGAAGGAAAGGCCGGGTGCCTTCATCTTCATCGGCAACGGCGATTCGGCTGGCCTTCACAATCCCGGCTACGATTTCAACGACGACGCCATCGCCTACGGCATTTCCTACTGGGTGAAACTGGCCGAACAGCGTCTGACGGCCTGATTGCCGGCTGATACGAAGAAAGCGGAGGAACAGATCAACCGTGGCAAAGAACGCGGTTGATCCGCCGGCGACGGCAGGTTAAAGAGCAATTCAGTGTCCACGTAGCTCAGCAGGATAGAGCACAGGATTCCTAAGGCAAATTGGGGGTTGCGCCCGGAAACGACGCAATCGATCTGCTCAAAGTCGGGGAAAGCTTCGCTGGTCTTCCAGCATGCCAATCCCGAGCCAAGCTCCGGAGAAATCCGGTGAAGGTGTAGAGACTGGATGGGCAGCACCTAAAGGCCTGATGGCTCATGGTGAAGGGACAGTCCAGACCACGAACGTCCTCTCCAATGGAGATGGGCGGCGACTAAAGTCGAAGTGGTATGAATCCTGGGGTCGGAGGTTCGAATCCTCTCGTGGACACCATTTTCCTGACTTTCATTGATTGCTGGCGCATTGAAAATGGTTGGGCCGCCCTAGTCCATCTTCGCATTGGAGTAGCCGTCCTCGTGGCAAAACATTAAGGTCGAGAGCGACGGGAAACGTTTCCGATCCATGATGTTTTCCCGATCATGGTTAAGATGCCGGGGTTAAGGCAATAAAAAGGCGCGTCAGAGCGCCGCATCGCTTACAAAATACGTGACCTTCTCCCGTGCCGAGAAGAGGCGGAGCACGATCGAAGTAAAATATCTCGGCTACTGAACTACGTTCGTGTTGAGTGCGCCGAATAAACAGATTTCGAGGGTCATCTATGTTTGTATCCGTTGTCGGGAACTTAGATAACAATCATCTTTCCATACCTCTTGGTTTTCATGAAGAGAACGAAGGGACGATCAATTTTACCGGAAACGGCGGCAGCGTGGTTATTGGAACAAATAGCAGCGCCCCTATGCTAATATCACTGTCGGTACCAACTGCCATGTTCATGTCGGGTCTAACTGCCGTCTGGGAAACATCAACATTCACACTGCGTCAGATTCTAACATCACCATAGGCAACACAACGGGTTTCACTTGGAACACGAGCATATCGGCGCACGAGAGCTATGATGTAACCTTTGGGGAGAATTGCTTGATTGCTCCTGATACGTTGTTCACCGTCAGTGATATGCACCCGATATTTGATATTGCCTCCGGTGAACGTATCAACGTTGGCGAAGCGTGATCATTGAAGAGCACGTGTGGGTCGGCCTCGGGGCAAAGATTATGAAGGGCTCTGTGATAGGCAGAGGGTCTATCATAGGCATAGGGTCTGTTGTTACAGGCCACATCCCCCCCAAATTCCCTAGCTTTTGGGGTTCCAGCCAAGGTGATTCGAAGTGGCGTAGATTGGCGGCATCACCTCACAGATCAATCCCCTGGGTAGTCTGTCGCTGAGATCAGCTTTGTGTCACTCCACCCGCTCTCCCCCTTTGGCTGTGATTTTGTGGCATATATTGAAAAAGCCCGACATCCAACAGTCCTCGACTAGAGGCCCGCGCTTTCCCCTATCTGACGCAAAGCACCGGGCAATTATACATTTACGATGCGGAAGACCTTTTTGCTGGCTAAAGAAGACACGCCTATAGCCTTCGTATCATGTAGCTAGTAAGAACGTATTTTGTAGATAGCCAACAATATAACAATCGAAGACTTTGCTAAGGAAATAGAGATATCGTAGACGGATTCCAGCTAAAAAACAGCATAACCCACATGCTTAAGTCATCATAAAGGAATGTCTTATAGACAGTGACGAGTGAATTTGGATAACATTCACCAAAATTTATTTTGACTTATGATCAATCATAGCAAACCCAAAGTAAAACCTTAATCAGCGCTATTGAGGTATTGCTGGCACGGTCGATGTCACCCTACACGACTGGCACGCCCCAATGAGGTTGACGACGCAAATGAAATAGGGGAGATAAAACCGGCCTCACTTTTTTCATTCATTAGGAGTCCCAATGCCAGGGAAGGCCGCCATCGTCTTAGGTAACAGCCACCTCTCATCTGTCATCCTAAGTCTGGAACCTCGGCTCGCCGAACCAGTCGCGCCAGAAGATTCTATTCAATATTACGTCTTCAACACCATCAAACACGGCGCTGATTTTATTTGGTCCGTTGATGCGGGCGAAAGTAATTATGTCCTCAATCCTGCGGTCGGAGAGATGGCCAACATCCGAGCCCCCCGCGATCGAGAAAAACTTTACATATCAATGTTCGGCGGCAACGCGCACAATGTATTAACGTTGAAAGCACACCCGAAGCCGTTTGATTTTATTGTCCCATCGCGTCGGGATCTTCCTTTAGATGAGAGCCTAGAGTTTGTCACGCTTGGTTACATCGATGATTTTATACGGAAATTAGCTCAACCGTATTTGCTGCACATGATCACATTAAAAAATTACAGTGCCGGCGCTGAAGTATTTCACTTTGAGTCACCGCCGCCAGTTAAAGACAACGCGTTCATCATGGCGCATCTCGAAGACTGGTTCAAAGGTGACCCTGATTTCACAGTTGCAGCACCTTATCTCCGACTTAAGATGTGGCTCGCACACTCGCGCATAATTAAAGAACTGTGCGAGAATATTGGCATCACATTTCTTCCCACGCCACCACAAACACAAGATAGCGAGGGATTTTTGCTACCGGAACACGGGCGTGATTCCACTCATGCAGGAGGTTTGTTCGGGTCTGCTATCACCAAAAATCTAGAAGATCGGCTCGGCGTCAAATACGATGGCTGGGATTGGCTATAAAGCGAGGTTATCATGAAGTCGCCCTATCATTCTATGGCGTCATACACGCGCTGGAAGAAAGCCGTAGCTGAACCGAACTATTCTGATGTCGATCCTGCATCGAATTTTCCATGGCGGATTTCAACAACTGACAAAGTTGCTACCGCCGGCAGTTGTTTCGCACAGCATATCGCGAGGCACCTCAAGAAAAGCGGATTTTCGTATTACGTGGTTGAAGAAGGTCACCCGATCGGCGACGAAACGATGCGAGACGCGTTTAATTTCTCAACGTTTTCCGCACGTTATGGCAACATCTACACTCCCCGCCAACTTTTGCAGCTTTTTTATCGCGCATACGAAACATTTGAGCCTTCAGAGAAAAATTGGGTTACCGAAAACGGACGATTTCTAGATCCTTTCAGGCCCGCCATAGAACCCAATGGGTTCAGCAGCGAGGAAGAGCTTATTGCAGATCGAAGGCAGCATTTAACAAAAGTGCGCCATATGTTCGAAACACTGGATGTATTCGTCTTTACATTGGGCCTCACAGAAGCTTGGCGTTCTAAGGTTGATAGCGCGGTTTTTCCGGTATGCCCAGGTGTCGCCGGCGGTGTATTTGATAATGAGAAGTATGAGTTTCATAATTTCCGCACATCCGAAATAGTGGAGGATATGCAGCAATTTTTGTCGTTACTGCACGAAGTGAACCCCTCTGCGCGCGTACTCCTAACCGTATCTCCTGTGCCCTTGGCGGCTACCGCCGAAGACAGACATGTTTTGGTCTCGACCACATATTCAAAGTCGGCGCTTCGTGTGGCGTGTGAAGAGATGCAAGAGAGCCACGCTAACGTCGCTTATTTTCCGAGTTACGAAATCATTACCGGTGCGTTTAACAAAGGTCGGTATTTTGCCGATGACCTGCGTAACGCCAACGAAGATGGCGTGAATCACGTGATGCGACTTTTTTTGAAGCACGCTACCGATTTCGACCCCGGATACATTCCACCAACGAAAGCTTCCGCTGAGCAAAGCTTTGTTGATAGGATGATGCAGGTTGTCCAGACGACTTGCGAGGAGGAACTCATCGAAACTTCGCTGTCGCGGCCAACTTAAAGCCGTGCTGGTATCACAGCGTCAATCACGACATCCGGAAACCAGAACACCAAAACCTTCGGACCGGCAAAACCTGTCCGAAGGTTTGTTTCCCAGGGCAAACCTGTCCCGGGCTCGCTTCACACCGCCACCGGCATGACCCAGCACGGATCGGCACTTCCTGCGCTATCCACCACTGCCTCGACGAAAGCCACGCCCTTCAGCCCGTCATAGGCAAGCGGGATGTTGCGGCCGATGGCATCAGGTTCGCGTCCTGCCTTGCGGGCGCGGATAGCTTCCGCGAAACCGGCATAGAGATTGGCAAAGGCTTCCAGATATCCTTCCGGGTGTCCGGGTGGGGTGCGGGTGCGGGCTTTGGCATCTTCGGAAAGATCATCCGCGCCGCGCTTAATGGTTTGCACACGGCCGTCGAGCGGCGTGTAGATGAGTTCGTTCGGTTGCTCCTGAAACCATTGCAAGGAACCGGTCGAACCGAACACCCGCAGCCGCACGCCATTGGAGTTGCCGACCGCGACCTGCGATGACCACAACAGGCCTCGCGCCCCGCCCTCATAACGCATCATCACATGGGCGTTGTCGTCCAGCGCGCGCCCGTCCACGAATGTGGCTAGATCGGCAGTCAAGGATTCCAGCTTAAGTCCAGTCACGAAACCCGCCAGATGATAGGCGTGGGTGCCAATGTCACCAATCGAACCGCCACGGCCATTCTTCTTGGGGTCGGTGCGCCATGCCGCCTGGGCATTTCCCTTCTGCTCGATGGCGGTCGCCATCCATTCGAGCGGATATTCGACCTGCACGGTGCGAACTGTACCAATCTCGCCGCCGGCGACACGCATGCGCGCCTCATGCACCATGGGGTAACCGGAATAGGTATAGGTCACGCCGACGAAGCGGCCGGTCTCCCGCGACAGTTTTTCCAGCGCGATGGCGTCTTCCAGCGTGGCGGTCAGCGGCTTTTCGCAGATCACGTCAAACCCGGCCTCGATCAGCGCCTTGGCGATCGGATAATGGGTGAAGTTCGGTGTGCAGATAGCAACCGCGTCGACGCGGTCCTCGCGGGCAGCCTCACCGGCAATCAGCTCCTGATAGCTGCCATAGCTGCGGGCGGGGTCGAGCCCCTCATTGATCGCGAAGGCGCGGCCCCGGTCGGGATCGACATCGAAGGCGCCCGCAACCAGCGTCCAC
This sequence comes from Rhizobium sp. X9, assembly GCF_018873185.1. Taxonomy (NCBI): domain Bacteria; kingdom Pseudomonadati; phylum Pseudomonadota; class Alphaproteobacteria; order Hyphomicrobiales; family Rhizobiaceae; genus Rhizobium; species Rhizobium sp. X9. The sequence goes on from NZ_CP071312.1 coordinate 830,458, forward strand.
TTGCCGTCAAGACGTGCGGCGAGCCGGTGGATATTGCCGATATAGGCACCCTGCCCGCCGCCGATCATGCCCAAACGAAGTGGTCTTTCGATACTCATTGTTCCTCCAGCACTCATTGTTCCTCCAGTCCAAGCATGGCGCGGTTGGCGTTGCGGTTCGCGCCGGATTTGACGAAATCGTCAAAGGCGCGGTCGGAAACGCGGATGATGTGATCGGCGATGAAACGCGCGCCTTCCGACGCGCCATCCTCGGGATTTTTGACGAAGCATTCCCACTCCAGCACCGCCCAGCCATCAAAGCCGTAGGTGGTGAGCCTGGTGAAGATCGCGCCGAAATCGATCTGCCCGTCGCCCGGGCTGCGGAAGCGCCCGGCGCGCTTGGACCACGGCTGATAGCCGCCATAAGCGCCCGATTTTCCGTCGGGCCGGAACTCCGCATCCTTGACGTGGAAGGTCTTGATCCGCTCGTGGTAGTGATCGATGAAAGCCAGATAATCCATTCCCTGCAAAACGAGATGTGAGGGGTCATACATCAGGTTCGCGCGGGGGTGCTCCTTGACCTTGTCGAGAAACATTTCCCAGCTGTGCCCGTCATGCAGGTCTTCGCTGGGGTGGATTTCGTAGCAGACATCCACGCCATGGGCGTCGAAGTCGTTGAGGATCGGCGTCCAGCGACGGGCGAGCTCGTCGAAACCTTCCTCCACCAGCCCTTCCGGCCATTGCGGATAGGGATAGAGGTAAGGCCACAGAAGCGCACCGGGAAATGTCACGTGGCGATCAATGCCGAGGCGTTTTGACGCCCGGGCCGCAAACCGCAGCTGTTCTTCCGCCCATGCCCGGCGTCCTGCGGGGTTGCCGCGCACATGTTCCGGCGCAAAACTGTCCATGATCGCGTCATGCGCCGGATGCACAGCCACAAGCTGCCCGGTAATGTGGGAAGCAAGTTCGGTGATCTCCAAATCGTGCTCGCCGAGCATGCCTTTCAGATCGTCGCAATAGGCATTGCTTTCCGCCGCCTGTTTCATGTCAATGAGGCGCGTATCCCAGGTGGGAATCTGCACTCCCTTGAAACCCTTGGCCGAGGCCCATTGCGCAAGCGAGGCAAGCGAATTGTAAGGTGCCTCATCCCCCGCAAATTGCGCCAGAAAAACGCCCGGTCCCTTGATGGTCCGCATGGCCTATTCCTCCAGCTTCTTGGCGGGCACCGGCGCGTCGTCGTAACCGCCATAGACCGATTGATCGAAGGGGATCACCGCGCCCGTCATCATGCCGCCGTCGTCCGAAGCCATCCAGAGGATTGCGCGGGCCACTTCAACGGGATCGAGGATCCGCCCGAAAGGCTTTGCCGCCGCCGCACGGTCGATGAAATCCGGGTCGCCCGTCTCGGAGAGGACAAGCTTGCGCTCGTGATCGGAATTCATCCAGCCGATGTCGAGCTGGTTTACATGGATGCGATGGCGCATCAACGAAAAGCCGGCATGGCGGGTGACGGTGGCAAGCGCACCCTTCGAAGCCGCATAGGGCGCAAGGAAAGGCTGGCCGGTCAGCCCGGACATTGATCCGACATTGACGATACGGCCCTCGATACCCTCACGGATCATCACCTTCGCGGCGTCCTGAATGAGGAAGAACGGCGCACGCGTGTTTACGGCAAACATCCGGTCGAACAAATCCGGCGTGGTGTTCAGCATATTGCCGCGATCCGTCAGCCCCGCCGCATTGACGAGAATATCGACGCGCCCGAAACGTTTGTCCGTCGCTGGAATGATGCTGCGAACATCATCGATATTGCCGAGATCGGCGGCCACCACTTCGACCGGCACACCCGTTTTCTGGGTGATGGCGCTTGCGACAGCCTGGCCTTTTTCCACACCGCGCCCGACGATGATGATCCCCGCCGCGCCCGCCTGCGCAAACACCTGCGCAACGGCTGCGCCCAGCCCCTGGGTTCCGCCGGTAACAACGGCGATCTTTCCTTCAATACGGTTCATTTCACGACCTCATATCCAGCGGCGTCCATGACGCGCAGCAATTCCCTGTGCCCCTTGCGGGCCATTTCCAGTGGCGGGTTCTTGACCGGGTCCTGTTCCGCCTCGACCACAAACCAGCCCTCGTAACCTTTCGATGCAAGCGCCCTGACGATCGCCTCAAAATCAAGACTGCCATCGCCCGGCACGGTAAAGGCGCCCTTGATGACCGCGTCGAGGAAGCTTTCGCGGCTCCTGTCCAGCCCATCGACAACATCCTGCCGAATGTCCTTGGTGTGAACGTGGGTGATACGGGCATGGTGTTTTTCGATGACGCACATGACATCCCCACCGGCAAAAGCCATATGCCCGGCATCAAACAGCAGCGGCACCGAGGAGTGCTTCATGAAAAGATCGAGTTCCTGCTCGGTCTCCACGGCGGCCGCCATGTGGTGATGATAGGAGATCGGCATGCCCTGCGCAGCGCACCAGTCGGCAAAGTCGGACATCTTGCGGCCATAGGCGGCCATGCCGGCCTCGTCGAGCCGTGGTTTGGTGGAAAGCGGCGCGGATCGCACGCCCTGAATGGAACGCGCTGTTTCGCCATAAACGATGCATGGTGCGCCGGCGGCGATGAAGAATTCCATCTGTTGCGCGATACGGTCTTTCTCCGCCTCAATGTCGCTATCCAGCAGCAGGCCGGAAAACCAGCCGCCGCACACCGATATGCCATAACGGCCGAGGATCGGCCCAAGCTCCGCCATATCCATCGGGAACCGACGTCCAGTCTCCATTCCGGTAAAGCCGGCTTCGCCTGCCTGCCTCAGGCATTCCTCGAGGCTGACATCATCCGAAAGCTCGGCAAGATCGTCGTTCCACCAGGCGATCGGTGCGATACCAAGTCTTGCTTTCATGTCAAACTCCCACTCGCTGCGCCTTGCGGATGTTCTCCTGCGCGGCGCGGGCGGCGCGAACGGTCTCGAAGGCGGAGACTGTCGGAACGCCAACATCCCAGTCGGCATCGCCCGGCACCCATTTCCACGCATCGGAGACGATGGAAATGACGGTGACGCCTTCGTTGCCCTGCGCCCAGATCATCGCCTCCTCAAGATCGGCGAGGCTATCGGCCTTGCGTGCATGAGCGCCCATCGCCTCCGCATGTTTGACAAAATCCACATGCAGCGGATTTTCCCGGTCCCTGATACGGCAATCCGCCAGCAGGTTATTGAAGCCCGGCACGCCCTTGGCCTGCTGCAAACGGTTGATGACGGCATATCCGCCATTGTCGCAGACCACCACGATCATCCGGTGCCCGGTCAGCGCCGCCGAATAGATGTCGGAGTTCATCATCATATAGGTGCCGTCCCCCAGCATGACGATCGGAACACCGCCAGCGCTGCCCGGTCCTTCCTGCGCCATCGAGCAACCCCAGCCGGCGGCGATTTCATAACCCATGCAGGAAAAACCGAATTCGCAATCGAATGTATTGGGGTTCTTGACCCGCCATCCCTTGGTCACCTCGCCCGGCGTTCCGCCAGCCGCTGCAATCAGTGTATCTTCAGGCCGTGCGACCATGTTCAGAACGCCGACCACCTGCGCATAGGAGGGAACCGGTGCATTGGTGATGCGCTGGTGTTCGTCCAGCAGGCTATCCCATTCGGCAAACAGCGTTTTTGCCCGCTGCATCAGGCCGGCGTCGGCCTTGTAGGCGCCAAGCGCCTGGTCCAGTTCGTCAATGGTTTCAAGCGCATCGCCGACCACGGAAAGCGCACGGTGTTTTACCGCATCGAATCGGGCAGCATTGACGGAGATGAATTGCGCCTCGCCGGAGAAGGCAGTCCAGGAACCCGTGGTGAAATCCTGAAGCCGCGTGCCAATCGCCAGAATGACATCCGCATCCTTGGCCAGCGCATTTGCCGAAGTCGATCCGACAATGCCGATCGGTCCGGCATGGACCGGATGGTGATGGGTGAACGCACCCTTGCCGGCGATGGTTTCGACGACGGGAATGCCACGCTTTGCCGCAAATTCGGCAAGGCGTTCTTCCGCCAGCGAATAACGAACGCCGCCGCCGGAAATGATGAGGGGGCGCTTTGCCTGCGCAAGCAGCCGGGCGGCGGCGGCCACAGCGTCGCGATCAGGGCGCGGCCGCGGAATTTTCCAGACCTTCGGCTCAAAGAAAACCGCCGGATAGTCGAAAGCGATTTCCTGCGTGTCCTGCGCAAGGCCGATGAATGCCGGGCCGCAATCGGCCGGATCGAGCATGGTGGCGACCGCCTGCGGCAGCGATTGCAGCAACTGCTCCGGCAGCACGATCCTGTCCCAGTAACGCACGACGGATTTGAACGCATCATTGGCGGTGAGAGTCGGATCGCCGAAATGTTCCACCTGCTGCAGAACCGGATCCGGCAGTCGGCTTGCGAAAGTATCGCCCGCGATGAGGAGAACAGGCAGCCTGTTGGCCATGGCGACGCCTGCGGCAGTCACCATATTGAGCGCGCCGGGACCAATGGACGTCGCGGCGACCATGATCTGCCTGCGCCGTTTTGCCTTGGCAAAGCCGATTGCGGCAAGCGCCATCGATTGCTCGTTCTGCCCGCGCCATGTCGGCAATTCGTCCTGCACCGTCTCCAGAGCTTCGGAAAGGCATGTGACGTTGCCATGTCCGAAAATGGCGAACACCCCGGCAAACAGGGGAACGCGCTCTCCGTCGATCTCGGTAAACTGGTTGCACAGGTAGCGTACTAGCGCCTGAGCCATGGTCAGGCGTAAGGTTTTAGTGGTCATCTCGCCTCCTCCTGCGGATGGTTGTTGATATGTTTTTGGAATGCATATTGACAAATTCAGTACTTTGCAATGATTATTGCCAAACACCTCGGGAGGAAAATTTCAATGCTGAGAATTGCAGTGCTTGGCGTGGGCCGTATCGGCCGCATGCATGCGGAAAACATCGTCGCTCATCCACGCGCGACATTGGCTGGTGTCTTTGATGTATACGAGCCCTCGGCGAAAGAAATTGCCGAAAAGCTTGGTGTGACGAGATTTGAATCAGCGGAAGCGGTTTTCGCTTCACCCGACGTCGATGCCGTGCTGATAGCCACCTCAACGCCCACCCATGCCGATCTCCTGGAAAAGGCGGTTGCGGCGGGAAAACCCGTCCTTTGTGAGAAGCCCATCGATCTCTCCCTTGATCGCGTCAATGCCTGCGCAACGAAAATTGCCGACAGCAATGTGCCGATCATGCTCGGCTTCGTCAGACGTTTCGATAGCGGACACCGCGCCGTGCGCGAGGCGGTCGAGAACGGAACGATAGGCGAATTGCATCAGGTCGTCATCACCTCACGCGATCCGGGCATGGCGCCCGCAGCCTATATCGAAATGTCCGGCGGAATTTTCCGCGACATGACCATCCATGATTTCGACATGGCCCGCTTCATTCTCGGTGAGGAAATCACGCAGGTGTCGGCCGCTGCTTCGCGGCTGGTCGACAGGGCGCTGATGGAGAAATGCGGCGACTATGACACCGTGACCGTGGTGCTGAAGACCGCTTCGGGCAAACAATGCACGATCAGCAATTCGAGGCGTGCGGTTTATGGCTACGACCAGCGGGTCGAGGCCTTCGGAAGTGCCGGCATGGCGATTTCGGAAAACCGGACGCTCAATCACCTGCGCCTCCACACCGAAAACGGCACCGACCGAGCCGCACCGCTGATGAACTTCTTCATCGACCGCTATGCCGATGCCTTCGCAGCGGAAATCAGCGCCTTCGTCGATGCGGTGGAACAGGGCAAAGCCCCTGAGGTGGGTTTTGAAGACGGCCGCCTCGCATTGCTTCTCGCCGAAGCGGCGATCCGCTCCGTCGCCGAGGGGCGCACCATCAACACCAGCGAGATCGGGTAAGCCATGTATGCGAATTTTGGACTTTTCATAAACGGTCGCTGGCTAACCGGCACCGTGACAGGTGAAGTCGTGTCTCCGGTCACCGGCGCGGTCCTGGGCGAGGTGGCGGTTGCCACCGCAAACGAGACCCGCGATGCGATCGATGCGGCGGCAGCCGCGCTTCCGAAGCTGCGCGCCATGGGCGGTTTTGCCCGCGCCGAGGCGCTGCACCGGGCCGCTGACGAAATGCTGCGCCGTGCCGAGGAAGGCGCGAAGATGATCTCGCTGGAGACCGGCAAACCGATCGCCCAGGCGAGCCGGGAATGGACCCTTGCCTGTGACCAGTTCCGCTGGTTTGCCGAGGAAGCGCGCCGCATCTATGGCCGCATTATCGACAGCCGGGTGCCCGGCGGACGGTTTGAAGTGACCCGCGAAGCCGTCGGTATCGTCGGCGCTTTCACAGCGTGGAATTTCCCGGCCGCCCTTCCGGCGCGCAAGCTCGCCCCGGCACTCGCCGCCGGATGCCCCGTCGTGCTTCGCCCCTCGTCCCAGACGCCGGGCGTCGCCATGGTGATGGTCGATTGCCTGAAGGCGGCCGGTCTTCCGGATGGCGCGGTCAATCTCGTAGCAGGTTCGACCGCCGATACCTATGGCCCGATCATGGCGGACAAGCGCGTGCGCAAGGTCTCGCTGACCGGCTCGACACGTGTGGGACAGCAGATGATCCGCGATGCGGCTGAGACCGTAAAGAAAGTGTCCATGGAACTGGGCGGCAACGCACCTCTCATCGTCTATGACGACGCCGACCTCGAAAACGTGCTTGACCTTACCGTGCCCACCAAATTCGCCAATTGCGGTCAGGTCTGCGTCACGCCGGATCGCATCTTCGTTCACGAAAGCCTCCACGACGCCTTTGTCGATGGTTTCGTAGCCCGCGCGGCGAAGATCAGGCTCGGCGACGGGCTTGATGCCGATACCGGCATGGGTCCCCTCATCAATGGCGGCCGTCTTGAAGAGATCGAGGCCGTGATTGCCGACGCCGTGCGCGCCGGTGCAAAAATCGCCCATGGCGGCAAGCGCCCGCACCACCTGAACCACGGCTTCTTCTTCGAGCCGACCGTGCTGACCGATGTAACAGATACGATGAAGGTCTTTGCCGAAGAGAATTTCGGCCCGATCGCGGCGATTACCCGTTTCAGCACCGAAGACGAGGTTCTGCAGCGCGCCAACGCCTCCGACATGGGTCTCTCGGCCTATGCATTCACCCGCTCGCCGGACAGGGCGCGGCGGACAGTGGCTGCGCTGAAATCCGGCATGGTCGGCATCAACAGCTTCGCGCTTGCCGCATCGGAAGCGCCTTTTGGCGGCACAAACCATTCGGGCGTGGGGCGCGAGGGCGGTATCGAAGGGATAAGCGATTATCTCGAAACCAAACTCGCCCAGATCGTCTTTTAGAGCATTTCCAGTAAAAGTGCGCAGCGGTTTTGCGTCCGGAAAATGCGAAAAAACAAAGTGACAGAGCACGTCCGACGATTCCGTTTTGACCGGACGTGCTCTAGCGACGGATATTTTGCAGGAGAATCCCATGCGAAAAAATAAACTGAAGGACATCTGGGCCGAGGGACGTCCGGTGCTGCATGGCTGGCTGTCCATCGCCAGCCCCTTCAGCGCCGAGATCATGGCGGCGCAGGATTACGACGCCGTCTCCATCGACATTCAGCATGGTGCGGTCGATTACAAGGACGTGCTTGGCATGTTCCAGGCGATGCGTGCCTCCGACAAGGTGCTGATGGCACGGGTGCCATGGCTCGACCCGGCATGGATATCGAAGGTTCTGGATGCCGGCGCCTATGGCATCATCTGCCCGATGATCAATAACCGGGCGCAGGCCGAACAATTCGTCCGATACATGCGTTATCCGCCGCTTGGAGAGCGTAGCTTCGGACCCACCCGCGCCGTTTACGCCGCCGGCGGTAATTATGCCGCCGAAGCAAACGACGAAATCCTCGCCTTTGCCATGATCGAAACGGCGGAAGCGATGGACAATCTCGAGGAAATCGTCTCCACTCCCGGCCTCGACGGGATTTATGTCGGCCCCGCCGATCTCAGTTTTTCGCTCTCGAAAGGCCAGCTGACGCCCGCCTTCGACCGCGAAGAGCCTGAAGTCATCGACGCAATCAAGCGCATCCTCGACGCGTGCCACCGCAACGGCATCAAGGCGGCCCTTCATTGCGGAACTGCCGATTACGCGGCACGCGCGGTGGAATGGGGCTTCGACATGACCACAGTGTCAGGCGATTCACGCCTTCTGGCCGCGGCAGCGACGGAATCAACCGCGACGTGGCGCAGGCTGGTGGAAAAGACCACCAAAAAAACCGATGGCAAAGGGGGTTACTGAATGCCGAACCTTCTTGTGGCCGGAAAACTTCATCCTTCCGGCGAGGCGATGTTGCGCGATCTGCCGGCTCTCGGCTTCTCCGTCCGCTATATCGAGGACGTCTCCGAAGCCTCCTATGCACCTTTTGTCGGGGAAGCCGACGCAATCGTGATCCGCACGCAGCCGCTATCGGCGGCCACCATCGCAAGAGCCGGACGGCTGAAAGTGGTGTCCCGCCACGGTGTGGGTTACGATTCCGTCGATCTTGCGGAGCTCAACCGCCGCAACATCGCCCTGACGATCGTCGGCGACGTGAACTCGGTCTCGGTGGCCGAACATGCGATGATGCTGCTGCTGGCGGCGGCGAAACGCGCCATACTCGCCGACCGCGCGGTCCGCGAGCCCGGCCAATGGAGCTGGCGAAACAGGCTCGAGCAGCAGGAAATATCCGGCAAGAACCTTCTCATCCTCGGTTATGGCCGGATCGGGCGGCACCTTGCCAGAATGGCGTCGGGCTTCGGCATGCATATCCGCGCCTATGATCCCTATCTCATGCAGGCCGGGTGGCCGCAGGGAACCGTAAACCCCGTTTCGCTGGAAGAAGGCCTGCCCTGGGCCGACTATATTTCCGTGCACATACCCAAGGGACCGACCCCGGCAATAGGGGCGGCCGAAATCGCGCTGATGAAGCGCGGCGTCGTGCTGTCCAACACCGCCCGGGGCGGCGTGGTCTGCGAAAAGGCGCTGAGCGGGGCGCTTGCATCCGGGCATATCGGAGCCGCCGGGCTTGATGTCTTTGATGACGAGCCGCCGGCAAGCTCTTCTCCGCTGCTCGCGCAACTCAACACCGTCATGTCCCCCCATATTGCCGGTCTTACGGCGGAATGCGGGGAAAGGATGGCGATCGCCTCCATCCAAAACGCCGTCAACTACCTGGAAGGGACGATCGATCCCAGCCTTATCGTCAATCCGGAATTTGCACATGTCTGAAAAACCCGTTCTCCGCGTCGGTCTCATCGGCACCGGCTTCATGGGCAAGGCCCATGTCTTCGGTTTTGCCTCCGCCCAGAAGGTGTTCGACCTTCCCTACCGTATCGAACTGCACACCGTCGCCGATATTACCGAGGATGCGGCTGCACGGGCGGCGGCGGATTTCGGTTTTGCCCATTCCACGGCCGACTGGCGCAGCATCATCGCCAATCCGGATATCGACATCGTCGACATTACGGCGCCGAATGCCCTGCACAAGGAAATGGCGCTTGCCGCCATTGCCGCCGGCAAACATGTCTATTGCGAAAAACCGCTCGCACCGCTGGCATCAGACGCCAGCGAGATGGCTGCAGCCGCCGCCGCACGCGGCGTGAAGACGCAGGTGGGTTTCAACTACCTTTGCAATCCCATGCTCCGGCTCGCAAGGGAAATGATAACGGCGGGCGAACTCGGTGAAATCCGTGGTTATCGCGGCCTGCATGCGGAGGATTACATGGCCGATGCCTCCGGATCCTTCACCTTCCGCCACGATCCGGCCGGCGGCGGTGCGCTCGCCGATATCGGCTCCCATGCTCTCGCCACAGCGGAATTCCTTCTCGGTCCGATCACCGAGGTAATGGGCGATTGCATCACGCTGATTACCGAGCGGCCCGATGGCAAAGGCGACATGCGAAAGGTGGAGGTGGACGATGTGGGGCGCGCATTCGTACGCTTCGCCAACGGCGCGCAAGGGTCGGTCGAGGGCAACTGGATCGCCACCGGTCGCAAGATGCAGCATGATTTCGAAATCTATGGCGAAAAGGGCGCCCTCTCGTTCACACAGGAGCGCTTCAACGAGTTGAACTTCTATTCCGCAGCCGATCCGGCTGGCCGTCGCGGCTTCCGCAGGATCGAGGCATCTCCCGATCACCCACCCTATGGCCGCTTTTGCGTCGCGCCCGGCCATCAGCTAGGTTTCAACGACCTCAAGGCCATCGAGATCGAAGGGTATCTGCGGGCTATTGCAGGGCAGACCGCCGAGCCGTTCGGTTTTGCCGCCGGCCTGCGTATCCAGCGGCTGGTCGAGACGATCCAGCGCTCGTCATCCGCACGGCAGTGGATGAGCGTACCCGCCTGAATCCGTCATCGTTGGGGCGGGCAGCGGACATCATGCCACTTGGAAAACCGCAATAAATATTGCAAGATTGTGTCATGAAGCAACAACCGCAGCCCGTCGACCCCCCGAAAGATTACGAAGAGCTGATCCGTCTCATTCATGATCGCCACGATCAGATGAGCAAGACCTATCAGCGAATTTCCGTCTATCTGACGCAGAACCCGAATGAAGTGGCCGTCCACTCGGTCAATACAATTGCCGAGCGTTACAATATTCACGCCTCCAGTTTCGTGCGTTTTGCGCAGTCGTTGGGCTATAAGGGTTTCAAGGAGTTGCAGGCGCTTTTCCAGAAGCGGCTGGCGACGGCGGCGCCCGGTTTCGAAGCGCGTGTGCGCGCGCTCGACGACGAATTGCAAAACCGCGAGGATCGTTCGGAATACGGCTTCCTTCATGATCTGGTGGTGAGAGACATCGCTTCCCTGCAGGACCTGCTCGAACGCATCAGCGCCGAACAGCTCGGCACCGCCGCCGATCTCATCGACGCCGCCGGCACGGTCTATCTGGTTGGCCAGCTGCGCTCAGCACCAGTGGCGGAACTGCTGCGCTACATCCTCACCATGCTCGGCAAGCAATGCATCCTTCTCGACCCGGGCGGCGGGCTCGCCACCCATATGGCCCGGACGATGAAGACCGGCGACGTGCTGATCGCGGTGTCTTTCCGCTTCTATGCAACGGAAGTGGTGAATATCGTCGAAGAGGCGGAAAAGATCGGCGTGCCGATCGTGGCTATTTCCGATAGCACCCTATCGCCACTGGCGAAATCCGCGAAGGTTCTGTTTGCCGTTCCCGAGCACGATTACAGCTTTTCCCGGTCTCTGGCCGCGCCAATGTGTCTTGCGCAGGCGCTGACAGTCGCGGTGGCTGCCCGTGTTCAGAAGAACGAGACCGCACCGCGGATTCCGACGGTTACAGGACTCTAGCTCTTTGTTTTAGCGTATTTCCGGCAGGAAACCGCGGCCACTTTTTCCGGAAATGCTCTAAAGCCCCGTCACGCCGTCCCAGATCAGCTTCACCGCCACCAGGGCCACGGACGTGTAGGTCAGGGGGTAAAAGATCGAAGCGCGCATCCGGCGCACGGTCCAGGCCCCGAGCCATGTCGATACAACCGCGAGCGGAACCATCAATGCGGCACGGCCGAGGTTCTGTGCGCCGAAACCGCCCAGAGCGGCGTAAGGCACGAGCTTCAGGACATTGGTGATCGCAAAGAACATCACATTGGTGCCGGTGAAGACCTTAGGGTCCATGCGAAGCGGCAGAAGATAGACTTGCAACGGTGGCGCGCCGGCATGCGCCACGAAGCTGGTGTAGCCCGCAAGCAGGCTCCAGAACCGCCCCGCCATCGGCCGCTCCTTTGCGACCGTCACCAGAACGCCCCTCGAAAGAACCACGCGCAGCACGAACACGGCCGATACCACGCCGACGATCAGACGGACGACGGCGTCCGAGGTTATCTCGGCGGTCATCCATCCAAGCCCGATGCCGACGACAGCTGCCGGCAGAAGCTGGCGCATGATCCGCCAGTCGACCCAGTTGCGCCAGGCCGCCACGCCAACCATGTCCATGACGACGAGGATCGGAAGCAGGATGGCCGCCGCCGTCACCGGCGACATCACCAGCGCCATAAGCGGAACGCCAAGCAGGCTCATGCCGCCGAGGCCGCCCTTGGAAAACCCGACCAGCACCACCGCGAGAACGGTGACACCCAGTTCCAGAGGAGAGTTGAAAAGGTTCAAAGAGTTCTCCTCGGCATGGCGGCCGGCATCCCTGCCGGATGCCGTGCATGACTATCAGCCCTTCTTCAACCGGGCTTTTTGACGGTAGACATCAGCAACGACCGCGCTGACGATGATCAGTCCCTTGACGATCTCCTGATAGTAAGCATCCACGCGCAGAAATGTGAAGCCCGACATCATCAGACCGAGGATCACGGTGCCGATAACCGTGCCGAAAATGCGCCCCCGCCCGCCGGAGAGCGATGTGCCGCCGATAACCGCCGCCGCGATGGCGTCAAGCTCGTACATCATGCCCATGCCGGCCTGCGCCGTTTCCGCGCGGGCGGCGGTGACGATACCGGCAAGACCTGCCAGAAGACCGGCGATGGCGTATACCTTGACCAAGTGCAGCTGGACATTGATGCCGGACACCCGGGCTGCCTGCATGTTCGCGCCGATCGCATAGGTGAACTTGCCATAACGCGTGTAGCGCAGCGCAAGATGAAATGTGACGGCGACGAGCAGGAAGATGACAACCGGCCATGCACCGGAACCGATCGACGCGAAGCTCTCGGTCGGGAAGGAGATCGGCTGACCCTTGGTATACCATTTGGCGATGCCGCGCGCGGTAACCATCATACCCAGCGTCGCTATGAAGGGCGGTATGCCCGTCACCGCGATGAGCATGCCATTGACGACACCGGCAATCAGGCCAAGACCAAGGCCGACGGCGAGCGGCACCACCACGGGCATATCGGTGAGCGCAGGATAGATCGCCCGGGCGAAATCGCCGCTTTGCGCGAAACTCATGGCGATCATGGCCGTCATCGCCACCACCGACCCCGAACTGAGGTCTATGCCGCCGGTAATGATGACCTGGGTGACGCCGACGGCGATAATGCCGACGACGGAAACCTGAAGGATCATGATCGTCAGGCGTTGTGGGCTGCCGAGAAAGCTCTGCCCCTGCACGAACCATCCGAGCAGTTCGAAGACGAGGGCGACCCCGATCAGCACGGTCAGAATGTTGAGTTCCTGCGGTAGCTTGCGTCTTTTTGTTTCGAGCGGCTCGGTCTGTACGCTATCCATAATTTTTCCTCCCCGGCATTGCCGCCGTCGCAGCCTAGCGGGCCGCCAGTTCCATGATTTTGACTTGGTCCGCTTCGGCGCGATCGAGAATTCCGGTCATATGCCCCTCATGCATCACGAGAATCCGATCCGACATGCCGAGAACCTCAGGCAGTTCCGAAGAGATCATGATGACGGCAACGCCCTCTTTGGCGAGGATCGAAATCAGGCGATGGATTTCCGCCTTCGCGCCGACATCGATGCCGCGTGTCGGCTCGTCGAGAATGAGGATTGCCGGTTTCGTCAGGAGCCAGCGGGCGATCAAGACTTTCTGCTGGTTGCCGCCCGAAAGGTTCTCGATGCGCTCGTCAAGATCGGGCGTCTTGATCCGCAACGCCGTTTTCATCTCGCCACAAAGCGACATCAGGCTGCGCTCATCGACATAACCCATCGTCGCATGGCCGTTTTGAAGGGCCGCTATCTGCATGTTTTCAAGAATCGAAAGTGGGAGAAAACAGCCGGTTGCCTTGCGGTCCTCCGTCAACAGCGCCATGCCCATGCGCATCGCATCCGCCGGCGAACGGATCGTGACCGGGGCGCCATTGATGCGGATTTCGCCTTCGCTTGCCGGCACCACCCCGAAAATCGCCTCGGCGACGTTTGAGCGGCCGGAGCCCACCAGCCCCGCAACGCCAAGAATTTCACCGCGGTGCAGATCGAAAGAAACGCCACGGAAGACGCCTGCCAGTCCGAGATCCCGGACCTCCAGGACAACATCGCCGATCGATGCTTCCTGCTTGGGAAACATATTGGTGATCTCGCGGCCGACCATCATTTTAATGATGTCGTCGCGCGTGACATCGGTGCTCGCATGGGTGCCGACATATCGCCCGTCCCGGAAAACCGAAAACTCGTCGGCGATCTCGAAAAGCTCGTTCATCTTGTGCGTGATGTAGACGATGCCGATATTGCGCGACCGCAGGTCACGGATGATATCGAAAAGATGCGCGACCTCGGACTCCGTCAGAGCCGATGTCGGCTCGTCCATGATGAGCACGCTGGATTGATAGCTGACGGCCTTGGCGATTTCGACCATCTGCCGCTGCGCCACCGTCAGCGTGCTGACTTCCGCTGCCGGATCAAGATTGATCTTCAGCTGATCGAACAGCGCCCGCGTATCGGCCAGCATTTTCGCATGGTCTATGAAGCCCAGGCGGTTTTTGGGCTCGCGGCGGATCCAGATATTTTCGGCGACCGTCATCCAGTCCATCAGCGCAAGTTCCTGATGGATCATGGCGATGCCGCGCTCAAGCGCGTCGCGCGGGCTCTTAAGCCGGACATCCTCGCCGCGCAACCTGACTGTCCCGGCATCTGGGGTGTAAATCCCGGCAATGATTTTCATAAGCGTCGACTTGCCGGCGCCGTTTTCGCCCATCAGCGCATGGACGGAACCCGGCCGCAGGCGAAACTGCACGTCATCAAGCGCAACGACCCCCGGAAATTCCTTTCGCACCCCCTCGATTTCGAGAAGATAGGGGCCGGCTGCCTGCTTGAAGCGTTCGATCGCCTCTAAGGTGGTCGTGGAAATCATATCTCACCCGTCCTTTATCCGGCCACCGGCCGGGCCATGATTTGCAGCATCAGCGACCGGGACAATGCCCCGGCCGCCGACCACAAATCAGTTGCTGGACTTGTATTGAGCGACATTGGCGGGGGTGACGAGTTCGAAGGGCACATCGACCTTCTGCTCGAATTTTTCGCCGCGCGCGATTTTCAGCACGGTCTCGAGCGAGCCTTCGCCCTGCCCCTTGGCGGACTGATAGACCGTGACATCAAGATCACCCGCTTCCATTGCCGCAAGCGCATCCTGCGTTGCATCGACGCCGGCGACGATCACGTCCTTCATGCCGACACCGGATGATTTCAACGCCTGAATCGCGCCGAGCGCCATCTCGTCGTTGTTTCCGAGTACGATGGTCGGCTTCATGCCGGAGGTGACCCAGTTCGTCATCAGGTCCATCGCCGGGGTGCGCATCCAGTTGGCGGTCTGCGCGTCCAGCACCTTGATGCCCTTGCAGGTATCGCTTTTGAGAACACGCTCGGCCGCCGCCGTGCGGCCACGCTGGCCCGTGGTGCCGAGCTGGCCCATGAGGATGACAGCGTCGCCCTTGCCGCTGGCAAGCTTGCAAACTTCAGTCGCCTGCAATTCGCCCGCCTGCTCCTCATTGGAACCGACCCATGCCTGTTTTTGCGGGAATTTTTCCATGTTGGCCGGAAGCATGTTCACGAAGACCAGCGGAATACCCGCCTGATCAGCGATCTTCGACATGGCCTTGCCGGAATCCGCATCAACCAGCATGGTGATGATGCCATCAACGCCGGCCGCAACGAAGTTTTCGATCTGCGATTGCTGGCGGGCGATATCGCCCTGCGCGTCTTCCATCTGGACTTCGACGCCGAGGTCCTTGGCATGGCGCTGGATATTGTGGCGCAGAACGGTGAGATAGTTGTCGTCAAACAGCGACATGGCCACGCCGATCTTTTCGGCATGGGCGGCACTTGCCATCAAGGCGCAGAATACGGTTGTGATTGCGATTTTTTTGATCACGAGATTTCTCCTCCTCTTTTCCCCGCACGTGACGAATGTGTGCGACCATCCAACCGGCGCTTCCGGCTATCCAGGACATGACTCCGCCCTGACGGATGCAGCAGCACACTCCGCCCCAAGCGAGGTCATGTCCTTTGGATCAGCCGAAACGGCAGCACCGTTTGCGCGCAGCTTAAGTGCTACGCTCGTCTCTCCCATGCGACCGGCGTTCTCCGGGCGCAGTTTCAACATAACGGGATGAAACAGGATTCGCAACAAAAATTGCAGAATTTCTATACGGCAATAAAATTTCCAAAATTTCTTCTTTTGGCCGGCTTCCGGATTGGGATGTGGGGCCGATGACAAAGGCCGAGTCCCCGCAGCTTCACCGGCCGCGCCACCTGGTGATGTTAAATCTAGAAGAATGGCGGACACGAAACCGCTTATTGCGGCAGGCGCACCCTAAAAACTCACTCGATGAAAACCCGCACGCTCGAAGCGCGGCCATCGGCGTCGATCACCGTCAGCGTCGAAAATCCCTGCCCCTCCGGCCGCCATTCGCTGTTGCGGCGAAGGGAGACATCCGGCAGGGGCATGCCGTTGGCGAGCCAGCGGAAAGGCGCACGCCCGCCCTGCAGCTTCAACACCAGCGGCGAAATGCCCGACTGGCTGGAAAGCTCGACCCTTGCCCCTTCCGGCGGATAAACGATGCGCGGGGCGCTTTCCCGTTTCGAGGCGGAAAGCAGGCCACTTGCGGTCAGGGTGAAACGTCGCTGGTTGGCGGGAAGGTCGCTCACGGCAACCCGCGCAACACCGGAAGGTGCGGCCGGCATCGGCGTGATCGCCACGCCGGACTTCTCGAAGGCCTCGAACAGGATCGGGGCGGCCGTCGCATAACCGGCGATGCCCGGAACCGCACCATTGTCGGCACGCCCGACCCAGATGCCGACCACATGCCGCCCGTCATAACCCACCGACCATGCATCGCGGTAACCGTAGCTGGTGCCGGTCTTGTAGGCGATGCCGCGCTGCTTCATGCCGAGCGGCGGCAGCACGCCGGACAGGATGTCGGAGACGTTCCAGATCGCGGCATCGGAAAACAGCCGGTCACCGCCGAGCCGTTCCGGGGTGGAGCGGACGCCATCCCCGAGCCGCACGGGCTCACTGCCGCCAGCAAGTCCCGCATAAAGCTGCACCAGATCCACCAGCGAAATACCCGCGCCACCAAGCGCGATGGCGAGCCCCGGCGCCTCGTTTGCGGGAAGCACGAGCCTCACGCCCGCCCGCCGGAAACGCACCATCAGCGCAGACGGGCTGACCGCATCCAGAAGTTTGACGGCGGGCACGTTGAGCGACAGTTGCAGCGCCTGCCTGATGCTGACATCGCCCTGATAATGCATGTCGAAATTGCGCGGGCGATAACCGGAAAAATCAGCCGGGCGATCCTCGATGATGGTTTCCTGCCCGACAAGACCGTCTTCGAAGGCGAGGCCATAAATGAAAGGCTTGAGGGTGGACCCCGGCGAGCGCACGGCCCGGCTCATCTCCACGAAACCGCGCCTTGCCGTATCGAGATAATCCGCCGAGCCCACCTCCGCCAGAATGTCGCCGGTCTGCGCGTCGGCCATGACGATGGCGACGGAGACCCTGTCTCCCAGCTTTTCCGCCGCATGGCGGGCCACATCTTCCAGTTCCCGCTGGATTGGCAGTTTCAGCGTGGAATGCACCTCAGTAACATTTGGAAATTTCGCCCGCGCGGCAACGGCCATATGCGGCGCATAGGATGGCAGATCCCGCCGGCTGGCGGGCACGCCCGCAAGACCCGACCTTTCCGCCTCCCCTTCCCCCACCACACGCTCGACGGCAAGGCGTTGCAACACGCGCTCCCGCGCCTGCCTTGCCGCATCCGGGAAACGGTCCGGACGGCGCTTTTCCGGCAATTGCGGCAGCGCCACGAGCAGGGCGGCCTCGGCCGTATCGAGCCGCGCAGGTTCCTTGCCGAACCAGGCGAGGCTTGCGGCGCGAATGCCTTCGAGATTGCCGCCATAGGGCGCGATATTCAGATAAAGATCGAGAATCTCCGCCTTGCTGAGCCGTCTTTCGATCTGGAGCGCACGTGCGGCCTGCAAAAATTTCGCCGAAAACGACCGGTCGGCACGCGGTTCGATCAACCGCGCCACCTGCATGGAGAGCGTCGATGCGCCGGAGACAATCCGGCCGTTGCTCGCCAGTTGCCAGGCGGAGCGCAGCAGTGCCCACGGGTCGACGCCGTGATGCTCATAGAAACGCTGATCCTCATAAGCGACCAGTATGCGCAGAAATTGCGGATCGACCTCGGCGGCGGTGGTTTTCAGCCGCCAGCGGCCATCCGGTGTTGCGAAGGCGCGCAGCAGCCGGCCGTCGCGGTCCAGCACCTCGAAGGATCGCTGCTGAGCGGCGTCCAGCGGTGGCGGATAGGCCTTGTCCAGCGCATCGAGGCCGAAGGCCGCGCCGCCTAAAAGCAGCGCGGCCGACACGATGCCGACGATGATCGCCTTTTTCCGCCTCATGGGGTTGCCGAACGCACCTCCATGCGGCCCGTTGCCGTGCGGGCGGCAAATTGCGGCCGGTACATATCTTCCACCGACGCTGCCGGATGATCATAGGTGCCGGGGGTAACCGCGCGCACCACATAGGCGAGCGTAATTTCCGAACTGTCACCGGCTGAGCGGTCGAAGGCCGCAACGAACCGGTCATAGCGGAATTCGGTATGCGCGGCTTCCGTTTCCGGCAACCAGTCGAAATTCGAAAGGGCTGCAGAATTGACGAGGCTCGGATTGTCGATCTCGAAACCGGAAGGCAGAAGGTCGGTTACCAGAATACGCGACTGCCAGTTATTTTGCGGCACGACATTCAGCACGACCACATAACGCTCGTTCTGCGCCACCTCGCTCGGGTTCACTTCCTCGCCATCCATCGAATAGTAGGTGCGGGTGATGGTGAAGCCCTCGCCACCGGCGGCAAGTGGCTGCGCCGGCGGTGCGACCGTGGTGACGACAGCCGTGACGGGATCGGCCGAAGCATTGGCGATTTTCAAGGGAGCAGCCAGCAATTCGTCGCCGCTCATCCGCTTGCCGAAGCCGCCGGTCTGCAAATCGCCGTTCACATCGAGGCGGATATCCTTGTCCTCACCTTTGACGGCGCGGGCGGCAAGCAGCATCCATGCCTGTTCCTGGGTGCTGGTATAGGGTTTCTTTTCCCATTCCTTCGCCACCGCACCGGCAAGCTGCGGCACAACGGCCGGAACCGGGCGGCTTTCCGCCGCAAGCGCCAGAGTCGCCGCGCCATCACGCAGGGCGGAACCATAATCCGCCCTTGCGAAGCTCACATTGGTGGCACGGCTCGCCATATCGAGCGACGCGCCAAACACAGCCTTCGAGCGGGCCTGATCGCCATAAAGCGAGAGTGCTGCGGCAACCTGCGCCTTGGCAAGCGGCGTCGGGAAATCGCCAAGCGCCGTATCCGCGTAATATCTGAGATCGTTGATCGCCGCCTTGCGGTTACGCGCCAGCACATAGAGCGAATAGGCGATCTCGTTGCCGCGGTCCTTGACGTTGCTGTCATAGGAAAGGCCGTTCTGCAGGTTGTTCAGCGCCTGCACCATGGCCTGTTCGGGAACGTCGTAATTCTGCTCGCGCGCCCTTGTCAGGAAGTCGCTGATATAGGCATCGAGCCACAGATCGCCGTAACCGGGCGACCAGAGGCCGAAACTGCCGGAACTCGACTGGAAGGAGAGCACCCGGTAGATCGCCTCCTGCACGCGCCGGTGGGTATCGGGGTCTTCGGCCATGCCGCTATCCTTCGTCATTTCCGAAAGATAAAGCAGCGGCAGGGCGCGGCTCGTCGTCTGCTCGGCGCAGCCGTAGGGATATTTATCGAGCATCATCACCAGCGCCGGAACATCGAAGGCTGGCGAGCGCGTGACGTTGACGGCGACGGACGAGCCGAGAAGCATGCTGTCAGCCAGAAGGTCGCCATTGATCGTCAGGCTGCTATTGGGCGCAATCTTGATCTCACGCCGCGTCGTGACCGGCAGAACGGCCGGGCGCACCGGAACGTTCAGAACCTGTTCCAGCGAAATACCGGCAGCATTGGAAACCTTGATGGTGATTGCGCCATTGCCGGGCTGTTCGCCCGTCAAGGGAACGGTCAGCGAAGACTTGCCCCCCTTTTGAAGCGCCAAGGTCTGCGACATCTCGCCCTGATCGACCGTCAGGGCCGTGTTGCTCGTCACATCCAGCCGGTAGTCGCCGGCCTCGCCATCGGTATTGGCGATATCGAGCCGCAATTGCGAGACATCGCCGGGCGCGAGGAACTTCGGAGCACTGGCGGTGACCACAACGGGATCGCGGATGACCGCATCGGAGACAGCGTGTCCCACGCCCGTCTTTGTCCAGGCAACAGCCATGATGCGCGCCGTGCCGTTGAACTGCGGAATATCGAAGCTCACGGTCGCCTTGCCATCCGCATCCAGTTCGACAGGCCCCGAGAAGAAGGCCACGAGCTTTTCGGTGGGCGGGCTGCCCTGCAATGCTGCGCCCCCGCCATCGCCGCCCGTGCGCAGGCGGCCGGTGGCGCCAAGCGAACCGTCGATCAGGCGGCCATAGAGGTCGCGGATTTCCAGCCCAAGCCGACGCTGGCCAAAATACCATTCATCCGGCTTCGGCGGCTCATAACGGGTGAGGTTCAAAATACCGACATCAACCGCCGCGACGATGGCATAGGCCTTTTCGCCCACGCCCGCACCGGCAACGCTGATGGGGATTTCAAGCGGCTGGCGCGGCAGCGTCTTCTGCGGCGCGCCGAGCGTGACGGAAAGCTTGCGCTCGGCCGGATCGACGGCAAGCCACTTGATGCCGATGGCGCGCATCGGCATACGGCTTTCCTGCGCATCGCCCGGGCGGAACAGCGTGGCCGTGACATAGGCACCCGCACCCCATTCCTCGGTAACGGGAATGTCGATCTCGCCGCCATCCTCACCGATCTCAGCATTCTGCACGGAAATCAGCTTTTCGGAACCGGAGGTGACCATCAGCTGACCGGCAAAACGCGACGACACCTTGAGTTTCGCGGTATCGCCGATCTTGTAGCTCTGTTTGTCCAGCGCGATTTCCAGCGCATCCGGTGTCTCTGTCGAGCTTGCCTCGACGTAGAAACCGGCATCGAATTCGACGCTGGAAACCGGGGCGCCATTGCCGGCACCTTCCACTTCCAGCCGGTAACGGCCCCAGGTGACGGGCACGGAAATCTCCGCGCCATTGGCATCGACGGAAAGCGTGCCTGTTTCGGTCTGCTTGGTATATTCCACCGGCTCGTAACGCCAGGAATTGCCCTGACGATACCATTGATAGTTTCGCTCAACCTTGATGAGTTTCCAGTTGAGACCGCTCATCGCCTGTTTCGTGCCATCGGCTGAGACGCCGACGATGTGGAAACGACCGACGGAATTCTGCGCGAGATCGCCCGAAAATTGCGGCTTGATGCCGATCATCGACGCCTGCGCCTTCACCGGCAGCGTCAGCGAGCGTTCCACGGCGCGGCCGCCGGCCTCACGCATGCGCACGGTGACATTCGCCGAAAGCAGCTGCGTCGTGGACGGCAGATCGGTCAGATCGACATTGAAGCTCGCCTTGCCTTCGTCGTCCAGCGCTGGCAGGTCGGCAAGCGTGGTGCGGTTTTCCTCTTCGCTTTCCTCATCGGCCAGACCGAAGAAATACCCCTCGAAATCGGCGCTCGTGCGGGTCGGCTTGACGGCAACCTCGCCTTCCAGCGTCAGGCCTGCGGCGGGCGCGCCGTAGAGATAACGGCCATCGACATCGATTGCCGTTTCCGCGCCCGGTTCGATCTGTTTCACCTGGCTGGAAAGATCGAATTCCGTGCGATCAGGCACGAAATCATCGACCAGAAAGCTCTTTTCACTGATTGCAGCCGTTTTTGGGTCGGTGTGGATGCGCAGCGTCCAGGTGCCGCGCATGGCATTTGCCTGCAATGGCAGATCAACCGCATGGCCGCCCAGCGCCTTGCCATCACTGACGAAACGCCGGTCCTCAACGCCATCCGGGCGCGAGAAGATGAAGGTCAGCGGCAAATCTTCGATTGCCTTGCCGTCGACATCGCGCGCAAGAGCGGCCGCATGCACGGTCTCGCCGGCGCGGTAGATGCCACGCTCGGTCCAGCTGAACACGTCGATGGCACCGGGGGCAGCGCGACCCGTCACGCCACGATCCGAGAGATCGAAGCCGGCACGCGTCATGTCCAGGAAGACATAATCCTTGTCACCGTTGCGCGCCGTGAGGATGGCGGGCGCCTGTGCCGCCGTGCCGCGCATGAGGCCCGCCGAAAACACTGCCCTGCCATCCGCATCCGTCTTTGCAGTACCGAGCACTTCATTGTTCTTGGCGAGCAGCTGCAAATCGACGTCCGCAAGCGGCTTAGCACTGCCAAGCGCACGGACGAAGACGTTGAGACCATCGGTTCCGGCATAGGTGGTGATGCCGGTATCGGACACGAGGAACCATTGCGTGGCGCGGGAATCCCAGGTCTCCGGTGCGGTGCCGGGCGGAACGGCGGTCAGCACATAGATGCCGGGTTTACGCTCCGGCAGGGCCTCATCCACCGGAAAGCTCGTCACCACATCCTTGTTGAGGTCGGGCTGGATGTCTATCGCGCCCTGCCAGACCAGTTCGCCGATTTCGTTTTCAATGCGGTCGGCATTATAGCCGTCCATCTGCGTCAGAAATTGCGAATTGGTGAGAAGTGCTGTGATGTTGCGGTCACCGACGCGGTAAAGCTTCAGGTTGGCCTGGTCGGCATTGACCGAAACGATGGGAATGCCGCGACGCGCCGTGCCTGGCAGGACGAAGTTCTCGCCGGTAAAGCGCACACTCGCTGCGCGGTCGCGCACGTAAATATCGAGATTGACCTGCTTTTCCAACGGCTCTTCCACCGAGGACGGCAGGCCGGCGCGAAACGCGATCTTGTAGCGTTGGCCATGCGTCAGCCCCTCGACGCAAATCTCGCTGCCCTTCGCTTCGATGGCCTTGGGTGCGGTTCCGTCCAGCGTGACGAAGGAGGAATAATCGACGCCATTCTTTACCAGCGGTTCGGAAAACTGCACGCAGGCGCGCGGGCTGACGCTATCCGTATCGATCGTATTGTTGATGACGCGAAAACCCTGGCGCGTGCGCAGATCGGCATAGGCCGCCTTTGTCTGGGCATTATCGGAAAGCGTGAGGCTTTCCTTGTAAGCGCTGAGTGCCGCGCGATAATTCTGGGTCTTTTCGAAGGCCTGCGCCAGCCGGTTCAGCGCTTCGGTGCGGGCGCTGACCGTGCGGCTTAGCTGATAGGCGTTGATGGCAGCGGAAGCGGCCTGGCCAGCGATCGCATAATTATCGCTAACCTGCGCCGCCTTCTGCGAAAGCTCCGCCCACAGCGCGCCGTCCTCGGGCGAGATCGCAAGAGCCGCCTTATAGGTCTCGACCGCATCCGGAATATTGCCCGCCGCTGCCTGTTGTCTGGCAGTTTGAAGCAGGCTTTCCAGCCCGCCTTCGCCCTGTCCCGCGTTTGCCGCAAGGCCCGTTTTCAACCGGCGCGCTTCCTGCTGCAGGCTATCCGTGACGAAGGACAGGCGTTGCGGTGCGCCGATATCGGCCTCAGCCGCCACTTCCACGATTTTGCCGGCAACCGCGCCGGGAAAGGCATTCAGCTGATTGAAATCCGACTTGAGAAAACACCATTTCACCTTGGGATTGTAGGTGAAGGCCTTGCAGGCGGTATCGCCAACGCAAATCTCGCCGCATTGCTCCAGCGAGACATTCTGTTCTGTTCTGAGATCGAAGCCGAAATAATCACCGTTTTGGGTGGTGACGACCTTGCGGGACGGCTCCGTCGCCGCGGCTGGAAGAAAAGCAATGGCGGTTGAGACCGCAACCAACGAGATCCGGACGAGCGCGCGCAACGACATCAGTTTTCTCCCCGCAACAGACATGTCGGGCGGGACTCTGGTCAAATCCACGCACGGTTGTCAACGCATCATCGTCAATTTGCGACGCGACAATGTGGAGAGACCGGAGGGTCAGGGGAAGGTTAGTCTTCGATTTTCCGCGCTTCGGAAATCAGCATGATCGGCACGCCGTCCCGGATCGGGTAGGCAAGTCTGGCGCTCTCGGAAATGAGTTCGTTGCGGGCCCGGTCGTAGGAAAGCCGCCCCTTCGTCAAAGGGCAGACCAGCAGCTCCAGGAGCTTGGGATCGACATTGCTCATCCTGTCGTCCATGGCGGCGACCCTACTGCAGCACGTTGCCGCCCTCGCCCGATCCCTGGGCAAGAACGATTTCGGTGATGGCGATCAATGTTTCGGCCCGCGTTTTCAGATCGGGTGCTTCCAGCAGCGCCTGCTTTTCGGCCGGCCCGAACGGAGACATCATGGAGAGCGAGTTGACAAGAACACGGTTGCCCGCCCTCTCCACACTTTCCCAATCCGCCTCCAGCTGGTTGGCATCCAGAAATGCCCGGAACACCCGCAGCAGGTTTTCACGGTCCACCGCATCCTCGTCATATTCACCGGAAAGATCGGCAATGAATGGTGCGTGGCGAAAACTGCGATAGGGCTTGCCCGCATCCACCTCTTCAAGCAGGCGGAAGCGGCACACGCCGGTGAGCGAGATGATGTAACGGCCATCCCCCGTTTCCGAAAAGGAGGTAATGCGCCCAAGGCATCCAACGGCGCTGAGAGGACCACCCTCAAGCCCCGCCTCCATGACATTGAGGGCAGGCTGCACCATGCCGATGACACGGTGGCCAGCCAGCGCCATATCGATCATGGCGAGATATCTGGGCTCGAAGACATTGAGCGGAAGATGGCCTTCCGGCAGAAGCAGGGCGCCAGGCAATGGAAAGACCGGCACGGTTTCCGGCAGGTCGTCGTTCTTCACATATCTCGCATTTCCGACATGCATGGGATCAAGCCCCCTGTTCACTGCTGCCCGGCGGGCGGATCAACCGCTATTGCCGGGATATGCCCGCATTACGAAAAGAGTAGTGCCGAAAGCTTCCTGCGACCGGCGACACTTGCCGGGTCCTTGAAGCCCCAGGCTTCGAAAAACTCCAGAAGCTGGCGGCGCGCGCCGTCATCATCGAAGGTTCTGTCCTTGCGCATGACATAAAGCAGATGATCCGCCGCCTCGTCACGCCGCCCTTGAGCGTTCAGGACCTTGGCAAGCTTTATCCGCGCCTCGAAATGATCGGGATTGATTTCAATATCGCGTTCCAGCGCCACCGGGTCGCCGATCTTGCGGGCTTCCTCATATTGCGCGATCTTTTTCGACACGAGTTGGATGCCCGCATCCTCGGCGACCTCTGCCGGCAGGGAAGACAGGAGTTCGCTTGCCCGCTCATATTGACCCACAGCGATCATGCATTCGGCAATACCGGCAATCGCGGCGGGGTTTTCAGGATCAGCCTGCATGACGGCGCCGAACAATTGCGCCGCGCCGTTGAAATCACCATCCGCCAGAAGCTGCTTCGCTTCGGTAAGAACCGCCTCGATCTCGGCCTTCGGATCACCCGCATCGGGTCCAGCGATCTTGTCGATGAACTGCTTGATCTGGCTTTCCGGCACAGCACCCATGAAGCCGTCGACAGGCCTGCCATCCAGGAACGCGACGATGGCGGGAATGGACTGGATGCCGAGTTGGCCCGGAATGGACGGGTGATCGTCGATATTCAGCTTCACGAGCTTCACGCGACCGTTGGCCTCGTTGACGGCCTTTTCAAGCACCGGGGTCAGTTGCTTGCACGGGCCGCACCACGGGGCCCAGAAATCCACAAGAACCGGCTGGCGGCGCGATTCTTCCAGAACATCCCTGGAGAAAGCGGCTGTCGTCGTGTCCTTGATGTGACCGGAGGATGCACCGTTCAGCTCGCCGCTATATTGCGCGTTGCCGGACATCTGCCCGCCATAGGAACTGCCGTAAGGATTGTTCGTGCCGCTCATGCCGGTCTCCCGTAATCTCTGTCATATTGGATAGATTGAAGCAAAGATCGTATCTCACTCGCTGACTTTCAAGACAAGCGGCGTATGACCGGTCGCCTCCAGAAAACGAATGAGATCCCTGTTTCCTATCGTCGTCGTCTGGTCATTGGAAAGCGGATGGCCATTGATCAGCTCGTTTTCCAGAAGATCGCTGTCGAGCACGAAGGTAACCTCGCCGCCACTATCGTTGATGGCGCCAAAAACCGTCACGGAACCCGGAACCACGCCCAGATATTCCAGCATTTTTTCCGGTCTGCCGAAGGATACGCGACTTGCGGCGCCAATCGTCTTGTGAACGCTCTTCAGGTCAACGACCGCATTTTCCTCAACGGTCAGAACGAAATACTGATCCTTCTTGTCCTTCACAAAAAGGTTCTTCGTATGACCGCCCGGGATGAGATCCCGCAGGGACTGGGATTCGGCGACGGTATAGACCGGCTCATGCTCCTTCGTCGTATGCGCGATGCCGAGCCCGTCCAGAAAAGCGAACAAATCCGCTGCCGTCTTCGGAGAATTTTCCGCCATATCCTGCCGCCTGCCTTTGCCGATTCCGATATCTTCACCGCCATGATTAAGGGGGCGATCCGGGCTTGGCAACGCGCGAAGACGGAACGGCTCGAAAATTCTCAATCATTTCCGCCGCTTGTCACATTTCTCAAAGAAATTTTCGCGTTTTTGTCATTTCCCTGTTGCATTCCAAAATCGATTGAGCGATATAGCGCCCGTCGCCGCAACTGTGGCGACCCACGGTTCAGCGTACTACCCCGGACCGATGGATTTGAGCGGGTGTAGCTCAGGGGTAGAGCACAACCTTGCCAAGGTTGGGGTCGAGGGTTCAAATCCCTTCGCCCGCTCCAAACTTCCCAAAGACAGATTTTGCAGTGTAAACGCGTTGCCTCAGGCAGCCGAAGTCCCGACATATTATTCTGCGCTCGCCGCCTTCACGATGTTCAATCAGCGAGTACGCCATAAAATTACCGGCGCGCTGGGAACCTATGGCAACAACGAGCGTTTCTGACGCGAGGCTCCTAACCTCAGTTCCCCTCTGAATTGCCCGCCGCGAGCGGGCATTTTTTTGGGGCAAGTGTCGCCGGCGAAAAATGGGCGGCGGAGTGGAACAGCTCTCCCATGCAAGGCGTTCTCCTGCGTTGATCAACGCCGGGGAAACAACCCATGTCCGCAAATCTCAAGAGCACCGCTCTGTTTGCCGCACTCGCCGTCTTCCTAGTGCCAGCCGCATCTTTCGCCGCCGACATGATCGTCTATGGCCAGGATCAGGCTCCGCGGCACAAGACGCATTATCACCAACGCGTCGCGCAAAACGTCTATTCGAATCAGGCTGAAATGCGCTGCAGTGAGAATGTTGTGTCCTACCGGTCGCCCTATGAGCGGCATAAGGAGGTGGTCACACTCTGCCATCCGCCACTAAACTGGCGCACCGGGCCATCCACCGCAACAATATGGTCGCCATGATCTTGCCATAATTCGTTTGATGTGCTTTTGTTCACCCGCCCTTGTGGGAGGGGGTAAAGGTTGAGACCCGTCGGCTGCATTTGACAGCGGGCGGGTTTCCCTTTTTTTGGCGATGATTTACCCGCCGATGCACCCTGAAGGATTGCCGTAGGTTTCAGAAGCCAATATTTCAGTTGCAATTCAGGGTTTTAAAGTTTTCATATAAAACCAAAGACGTGATCAAGGCAGGAGCGCCAATGTCAGAGGGAATGTGGTTGAAAACCGTCGGCATCGCCGGAACGTTGATCCCGATCGGGGGCGCACTGATTGGCTTGGGGATTTATGTCGGCAATCTCAACAGTCAAATCGAAGCATCTAAAGCAGAAGTCCAAACTCTGAAAGGGCAAGTCACGCAACTGCAAGAAATCTTACAGAAAACGCAGGTGACGGGCCTTGGAGCAAAAGGGCAAAAAGGCGATAAAGGAGACCCCGGTGATGCTGGCCCTAAAGGGGACCGTGGACCGCAGGGAATTCCAGGAGAGCCCGGTATCTCCACGCCGGGAAATATTGACCTGTCACCAATCCTTTCTCGGTTAGCGGCACTGGAGCGTACTGGTAATCAGGCGCGACCAGCAACTGGAGTAGAAGTCTCGAGTTCATCTCCAGTCGCGCCATCTGTGACAGAATGCGTGCAACTCCCGCAGAAACAGACCTCGGGGACGTTCGTCATTGCTGACGGAACGAGAATTTGTGGCACAGGCGGGGAGTTTTTGGCGAAGCTTGAGGTGCAAGGGGAAACATCGCTTCGCTTTTCCAATGGCGGCTCTTTCCGAAGATGTTCCGTCTCGAACCCATGTGGTTTCTTTCAAAAAACGGCGGGAACGTTCATTCTGGATCAAGTCGTCCGGTCAACAGACGGAACGTGGATAGCCCAATTCACAGCTTACGCCAGATAGAAATTCGCTAGGAATTTCTTTCCAGACGACCATTTGTCGGGCCGTGTAAATCGGCATGCGCATCGGCCGATAATCGGCAAGGGCAGCGTGAATGGAAGAAAAAGTGCAAAGAGATTTTTGAACGCTGCGAATTAAGGCTTCAATGGCCTTTGCTTCCAACATGGTTCAGTGCCGAAATAGTGCTAATCGGGCTGAGCACGCCTTGAAGGGACCATTAAAAGAAAAATTGAAATGGTAGCGGGAGAGGGACTTGAACCCCCGACACGCGGATTATGATTCCGCTGCTCTAACCACCTGAGCTACCCCGCCACAGTGGAACCGTGACAGTCATGTGACCGTCCGCTCCATCAGGATGAGCGGCTTATAAGGTGCCGCTCCCCAAAGTGTCAAGCGCATGACGCGCAAAAAATTCGCTTTCCACACGACGGTGAAAACCGAATTGTTTCAGGCGGCAACCGGCTTTTCCAAAAGTGCCTTCAGCGAAGCCTCGGCGTCCACCGAGCGTTCCGAACGTTCGATGAAGCCGCCACCGTAAACGCGGGCATCCGCGCCGGGTGCGGAATAGAGCACGCAGGCCTGACCGGGAGCGACACCGGCCTCACCGGTCATCAGATCCACATAGATACCGCTTTCGTCGGCATGCAACATCGCTTCGGTTGGCGGGCGGGTGGAGCGCACTTTGGCGAAACAGGCAAAGCCCTGCCCGGCATCCGCTGAAAGCTCGCCATCGCCAAGCCAGTTCATGTCGCGCAGGTAGACACGGCGGGTTTCCAGCGCTTCGCGCGGCCCGACGATAACCCGGCGCCCACGTGCATCGAGATGCACCACATAGAGCGGCTCTCCGGTTGCAACACCGATGCCCCGGCGCTGGCCGATGGTGTAATGCACGATGCCGTCATGACGGCCGAGCACGCGGCCGTCCAGATGGACGATATCGCCCGCCAATGCCGCATTCGG
The DNA here is from genome assembly GCF_018873185.1 of Rhizobium sp. X9. Lineage (NCBI taxonomy): Bacteria > Pseudomonadati > Pseudomonadota > Alphaproteobacteria > Hyphomicrobiales > Rhizobiaceae > Rhizobium > Rhizobium sp. X9. The sequence goes on from NZ_CP071312.1 coordinate 859,629, forward strand.
CTTCAGCTTGTTGATGATATCGGTATATTTGCCCTGCGGCACGAAACAGATGTCCTGACTGTCGGCCTTCTTGGCCACGACCAGACCCATATCTTCTGCCAAAGCGCGCGTCTCGGCCTTGGAGAGGCCGCCGAGCGGAAAGCGCAGATAGTCGATCTGCTCCTGCGTCGTCGCAAACAGGAACCAGCTCTGGTCACGGTCGCTGTCGATCGGGCGATAAAGCGCGCGGCGGCCGGGCTGACCGGCAACGGGGTTGGGACGCGAGCGGATATAATGGCCGGTCGCCAGCGCATCGGCACCGAGTTCCTGCGCTGTCGCGAGCAGATCGGCGAATTTTACCGTCTGGTTGCAGGCGACGCAGGGGATCGGCGTTTCACCCATCGCATAGGCTTCGGCGAAGGGATTGATGACAGTTTCACGGAACCGCGCTTCATAATCCAGCACATAGTGGGGAATGCCGAGCGTTTCGCAGACCCTGCGCGCATCGTCAATGTCCTGCCCGGCGCAACAGGAGCCAGCGCGGTGCACGGCCGCACCGTGATCATAAAGCTGGAGGGTTATACCGAGGACGTCGTAGCCCTCGCGCTTGAGGATACCGGCCACAACCGAGGAATCGACGCCACCGGACATGGCGACAACGATCCGGGTGTCTTCCGGCCTCTTGTCAAAATCGAGCGTATTCACGTTTTTTCCCATCGTCAGTCATAACGGGGGTAAAGGCCCCGCCGCCTGTCGGTCATCCGCCGCGTGAGCATCAGCCGGAAAACCGGACTGTTCTGCCTCGCCATCATGCGGATTTAAGGGCTGCATATAGAAAGGAATGGCCGCGCACGCAAGTACGGGGCGGAAAACCGCCCCGTAAAGCCATCAGATTGAGGCCGTGACAGACTGTTAGGCGCCGGCCGTCTTCTGGCCACTGCTGCCAATCCACTTGTCGCGCTCCCGCCACAGGGCCGGCAGAGCCAGCAAGCCGATTGCGGTGAAGGCGATCAGCGTCTTGCTGACCTGCGACAGTTCGGCCGTACGGCCGTCCAGATAATAGACGCCATAGACAATGGCCACGTGCCAGACATAGACTTGGAGCGAATGACGGCCGAGCAGCTGCAGGAACTTCAGCGACAGCACCCAGATCACGCCCTCTGCAATCGAGCGCACGATCGGGCGGTGATGCTTCGGACCGGCGATCACCAGCCAGGTCAAACCGACGCCGACAGCAAGGAAATTGATGAGGTAGACCGGTCCGAAATCGGCGCGGATTTCCATGGTGGAAAACTTGCCCATCACGAATTCCGGCATCAGGCCCCAGGCAGTTGCGATGCGCAGCGGCATGAAAAACAGGCATATGAGAAGTGCCGCCTTCGGAAGCCATGTTTGCTGCGGCGAGAAGATCGCCTTCCACGGAATGCGGTTCTGCGCCGTCATCGCGCCCAGCACGAGCGCAGAATAGAACACCAGCTGCCAGCCCAGCAGGTTGAAGCTGACACGGATGCCCTGCTCGTCCGCACCCTTGACGAGTTCGTTGAGCGGCGTCGTCACGATCTGCTGGAGACCGAGCTGGCCGGCCATCCAGACCAGCAGCGAGCCAGCCATGACATAGGCCCATTTACCGTCAAGGCACAGCTTAACGAGGATCGGTGCAAACAGCATGTAGACGATGTACTGCGGCAGAATATCCATGAAGGTCGGCTGGAAGAGGAATGTCGCAATCGCCGCCAGACGCAGCGGATCGTCAAACGAGGTCATCCCCAGCCAGTTGTACCAGATATAGGGCGCATGCGGGATAACCATGCGGAAGAACAACACGGCGATGACGAGACCCATCGCATAGCGATAGAGCTCCATCGCGCGGTTCCAGATCATCTGTTTGCCGGCGTCATAACCGTATTTCATCATCTTGCGGGCATAGACCATGCCGATCAGCAGACCGGACAAAAAGACGAAACCCTGCGCATCTTCCACGAAGGCAAACTGGCGGTGATTGATTTCCACCAGCCAGAAGCCGCCGGCAAACACCAGATGGTTGATCAGCATGAAGACGAGGAAGTAACCACGCATCCCGTCGATCAGGTCAAAGCGTTTCATCTCGATAGCTCTCCGTTCTCACAGGGCCTGCGTTACCCAGCCACCCAGCCCGGCTTGCGGGAGGCGGGCCGGGAATTGGATTGTCAACGCTGATTTGCGCCTGAGGTTCCCTTTCCAAAGCGGTTTAGAACCGGCGCGAAAAGTAACATTGACGTGTAGGCGTTCTGGTTAGGACGTGGGGACTGAATGGCGGATGAATGAAAAAGGGCGATTCCGTGGAGCAAATGAGCTATGCGCCGGCGCCACACCTCGACGGAGAGGGCGCAAACCCTTGCATGGCAGGGGGAAGCGGATATCGCGATCAAAAAGGCAATGTAGATATCACCCGTTAGATTTATCAGTCGTTTTTTTGGAAAGCTTTGCCCTTTCGCCGGCGTCGCTGAAGTACCGGCGGAATCAAAAAGAAGGCACGGCGAAAGATAGCGTCGCGTCATCGTAGATCACGACACGCAAAAGCCCGGAGGTTCGTAAAAACCTCCGGGCCATTTATTCACAGAAGGCTATGTTTCGCCTCAGGCAGCGGCCTGAATTGCGGCGACCTGCCAGTTGTCGTTGCCGCCACGGCGGACGAAGGTCCACATCTCAACCGCTTCGGCAGGATGCTGGTCGTCACCTTCGATAACCTTGCCCGAGGTGCGGTCGCGCATAATGTCGATCGCGGAGTAGCGCATCGCAACCGTCGCGTAATCCTGGCCCTCTTCGTGCCAGGCTTCGGCGACATCGCCCTGCAGCAGCGTTATGTCACGCACTTCGTTTTTCACGCCGCTCGTGGCGTTGTCACTCAATTCCTCGGCGAGGTAGGACATGGCTTCCGGCGTCGTCAGCTTGCGCAACGTGCCGTAGTCTTCGGCCCCATAAGCCGACTGAACGTCTTCCAGCATTTTCTGGAAGGTTTCGAGGTCGCCCTGTGTGATGCCGATCTCGTCACCTTCAGAAATCGCGTTGGCATGCGCCACGGGCTTCGCCGTGTCGGCAGTGGCTGCCGCCGCGCCGCCCGCAGCACCGGCAAGAGCGCCGATCTTCGGGATCTTGAACGAAGAAGCGGAAGGACCCGCCTGCGGGCCGCCATTAAAGGAGGAGCCGGAATGATCCGTACGCTGCGATCCGCCTGCGCCACCGAAAGCGGGCTGGCCCTGACGGCGCGATGCGAAGAAACGCATGGCGAGCATGACCAGACCACCGATAAGCAGTACCTGCAGCAGCATGCCGAAGAAACCGGCCATGCCGCCGAAACCGCCGCCCAAGAGCATGCCGAACAGGCCACCCATCAACAGGCCGCCCATCAGACCACCCATCATGCCGCCAAACAGGCCACGATTTTGCTGCGGCGCCTGCACGCCGGGGCGGGCCGGCTGAGCGGCGCTCGGTGCTGCCTGATTGGTATTGGGCGTCATGCTGCGGTTGATCGGCGCGGTCTGTCCGGGGGCCGTATTGGTTGCCGGCGGCGTGGAAAACGTCCTCGTGCCACGGCTGCCGAAACCGCCGCTTGCACGGCGTGCTTCCGCCATGTCGACCGCTACGAAAGACACCGCGATACCAAGCGCGGCGACTGCGAACAAACCCTTGAAGCGCCGAAAGGCAGCAAACATCACTATCTCCTGTTGGCCGCCCTCCCATGAGCGGCATGTCAGCAGCCGATATAGCAACTCATGATCATCATTTTTAGACCGCTCGGCTTAAATTTTTTGTGATATACAACCGAAACGCGAGGTGGACACGCGACGCAGCAAAACCGTCGTTTGGAAAAACGAAAAACCCGGCACAGGGTCTCCCCTGCACCGGGCCTTATTGTCCCCTTGGGAGGAACGATAAGATCAGTCGACGTTGAAAGTCAGCGGCTTGACCTGGCGGATCGCCGGGTTGGCGCGCAGCTTGTCCAGAACGGTTTCGGAAACCGGGCCATCAACATAAAGAAGTGCGATGGCGTCGCCGCCTTCCTTTTCGCGGCCGAGCTGGAAGTTGGCGATGTTGACGCCAGCCTCACCGAGCGTGGTGCCCATGAAACCGATCATGCCGGGAACGTCGGTATTGGTGATGTAGATCATGTGCGATCCGACATCGGCATCCATGTTGATGTTCTTGATCTGGATGAAGCGCGGCTTGCCATCCGAGAACACCGTGCCGGCAACCGAGCGGATCTGGTTTTCCGTCTTGACCGTCAGCTTGATGTAACCGTCGTAAACACCGGTCTTGTCGCGCTTGACCTCGGAGAGGATGATGCCCTTTTCCTTGATCATGACAGGCGCCGAAACCATGTTCACATCTGCAACCTGGCTGCGGATCAGGCCGGCCAGCAATGCACTGGTCAATGCCTTCGTGTTCATGTTGGCGGTTGCGCCATCATAAAGGATTTCGATTTCCTTGGTGGCGCTTTCCTGCACCTGGCCAACGAAGGAGCCGAGAACATCCGCCAGACGGATGAAAGGCTTCAGGCGCGGTGCTTCTTCCGCCGTGATCGACGGCATGTTGATGGCGTTGGAAACCGCACCCTTGACGAGATAATCCGACATCTGCTCGGCAACCTGAAGGGCGACGTTTTCCTGTGCTTCCGTGGTGGATGCACCAAGATGCGGCGTGCAGACGACATTCGGCAGGCCGAAAAGCGGGCTTTCAGTGGCGGGCTCGACTTCGAACACGTCGAAACCGGCACCGGCGACATGGCCGGACTTGATGGCATCGGCAAGGGCCGCTTCATCCACCAGACCGCCACGGGCGCAGTTGACGATACGCACACCCTTCTTGGTCTTGGCAAGGTTCTCTGCATTGAGAATGCCGCGCGTCTTGTCGGTCATGGGCACGTGCAGGGTGATGAAATCGGCCTGGGCCAGAAGCTCGTCCAGTTCAACCTTGGTGACGCCCATTTCCTGCGCACGCTCGGGCGACAGGAAGGGGTCATAGGCCAGAACATGCATCTTGAGGCCGAGTGCACGCGAGCAGACGATGGAGCCGATGTTGCCGGCACCGATGACGCCGAGCGTCTTGCCGGTGATTTCAACACCCATGAATTTCGACTTTTCCCACTTGCCGGCCTGCGTGGAGCTGTCAGCGGCCGGAAGCTGGCGCGCAACGGCGAACATCAGCGCGATAGCGTGTTCCGCTGTCGTGATGGAGTTGCCGAAAGGCGTGTTCATGACGATGATACCGCGGCGCGATGCAGCCGGAATATCGACATTGTCGACGCCGATGCCGGCGCGGCCGATGACCTTGAGGTTGGTTGCCGCCTCGATCAGCTTTTCCGTCGCCTTGGTGGCGGAGCGGATGGCGAGACCATCGTAATTGCCGATGATTTCGGCAAGCTTGTCCTTGTCCTTGCCGAGTTTCGGCTGGAAATCGACTTCGACGCCACGATCACGGAAAATCTGGACGGCGGTTTCCGACAGTTCGTCGGATACGAGTACGCGAGGTGCCATAGTTCACGGGCTCCTTGAAAAACGGTGCAGTTTTGAAAGCGGGGAATGTGCGGCCCTGCATCAGCGCAGGGCCGGTATCAAAATCAGGCGGCAGCCTTGGAAAGTGCTGCCTTCTGCGTCTGGTAGGCCCAGGCGAGCCAGGGCATGACGGCTTCCATATCCGCCGTCTCGATTGTCGCGCCGGCCCAGATACGCAGACCGGACGGTGCGTCACGGTAAGCGCCGATATCGAGGGCGACATTTTCCTTTTCGAGCAGGGCAACGACGCCCTTGGCGAAATCTGCCTGCGCGGCGGCATCCAGTGCAGCCACCTCGGCATCAACGATCTTGAGGCAGACGGAGGTGTTGGAGCGGGTTTCCGGCTTGACGGCCAGGTTGGCGATCCAGTCGTTCTTTTCGATGAAGTCGTAGATGACCTTGGCATTGGCGTCGGCACGGCCGATCAGTGCCTTGAGGCCCCCGAGGTTCTTCGCCCACAGCAGCGCGTCAATGTAATCCTCTACGCAGAGCATGGACGGTGTATTGATGGTTTCGCCGGTGAAGATGCCTTCGATCAGCTTGCCGCCGGAAACCATGCGGAAGATTTTCGGCAGCGGCCATGCCGGCGAATAGCTCAGCAAACGCTCGACGGCGCGGGGCGAAAGGATGATGACGCCATGGCCGCCTTCGCCGCCCAGAACCTTCTGCCAGGAGAAGGTAACTACGTCGAGTTTGGTAAAGTCCATGTCCTGTGCGAAGGCCGCCGAAGTGGCGTCGCAGATGGTCAGGCCCTTGCGGTCAGCCGGGATGAAATCGGCATTGGGGACGCGAACGCCTGAAGTGGTGCCGTTCCAGGTGAAGACGACGTCACGGTCGAAATCGACTTCGGCAAGGTTCGGCAGCAGACCGTAGTCAGCCTCGAACTTGCGCACGTCCTTCAGCTTCAGCTGCTTGACGACATCGGTGACCCAGCCAGCGCCGAAGCTTTCCCAGGCGAGCATATCAACGCCGCGTTCACCGAGCAGCGACCAGAGAGCCATTTCAACGGCACCGGTGTCGGACGCGGGAACGATGCCGATACGATAATCGGCGGGAACATTGAGAACTTCGCGGGTGAGATCAATGGCCTGCTTCAGCTTGGCTTTGCCAACCTTGGCGCGATGCGAGCGACCGAGCGGCGCGTCGGAAAGAGCATCTAGCGACCAACCGGGACGCTTCGAGCAGGGACCAGAGGAAAAATGCGTATTGCCCGGACGGACGTCCGGCTTCACGATATCTGTCATTTGACTATCCTTCCAGATAGGCGCTCCACGTTAGGGTGGAGTGTCCTGACGCCGTTGCTATTCCTGTCGCCGGTCGCAGTCAAGCGGAATATGTCGCTACGCAGAAGAATTTTGGTCCATATGCGTCATGCGCAATACCGCTAAAACGAAAACCGCCCGCACCCGAGGAGGATGCGGACGGCTTGAAGCTATCAGTCAGGCGTGACGTTTATTTATAAACGGCAGGCTGCAGCGGAATATCGGCGGGCGGCATGTATTGCGCGGTGTCGCAACCGTTGAAGACATAACGGCCACCAACGCGCACTTCATGCGAATAGAGGCCCTTGTCTCTGCCCGGACCACCATTGTTCTCGTAACCGAACATGTCGCCCTTGTTGATGTGGCGGAAACGGTAGCCGACATCAGCCTTCAAATTACAGGTAATATCGATGGAGGCACCGGCCATCAGGGCGTAGGCGAAGCGCCACTTGCCCTTGCCGCCGTGTTCCGTGGTCGGGTCGCAGCCGAGGCCATTGGTGCTGCACGAGGTATTGCGCAGCTTGTCCCACTTGACATAGGAGCCGCCGATACCACCACCGACATAAGGCGTGACACGGCCATAGGTGCCAAGATCGACATAGGCATTCGCCATCAGCGTATAGGCTCTGAGAGAACTCAGATCGGTCGAGACGCATCCACCCGAGGGCGAAACACCGCAACCGCCGCTCGTGGAGCCGCGGAAATCGGACTTGCCCATATAGTCGAAGGTCACGTCGCTGCGGAAATAGTTGTTGAACTGATAACCGACACCCGCGCCAATGATATAGCTGTCCTTGATCGTCGCCGTATCAAAATCCTGCAGATAACCACCCGGTCCACCCTGATAATAATGGGCGCCACGCAGCTTGTTGAAGGAATAACCGACGTCGCCGCGCAGATACCAGCCGCTCGACTGCGTGATCTGAACTTCGGGTGCCTCGACATAGGCCGGTGCGGGTTCGGCTTGGTAAAGATCGGCGCCGACGGCGCTTGTGCCGGTCAGCAGAACGGCCAGAAATCCAGCCAGGGCGTTTTTCATGACTTCCACTCCAGAAGAGGCACGTGCGTTGCGGCAGCTGCCAGTGAACGGTTCAGTCACGGAGATTGGCGTAAAATGGTTAAGTCCCGATTAACCACGATCATTCACTATATTTATTAGCAAACACTCAAAGAAAAAGCCGGCGCGAAGGCCGGCTTTTTGTTACTACTGGAAACTGAATTATGCGGCAGAACGAGCGTTCGAGATAACGCCAACGAGATCATTGACGATCTGCTCCACCTGCGCGCTATCATCGCCTTCAGCCATGACGCGGATCAGCGGCTCCGTGCCCGAAGGGCGAATGACGAGGCGGCCATTATTGGCCAATGCGCTTTCCGCATCCGCAATCGCCTGCTGCACGACGGGATTTTCCAGCGGCTTGCCGCCCGAAATACGCACATTCTTCAAAAGTTGCGGCACAGGCTCGAACTTGCGGCAAACTTCGCTGACGGTGCGCCCCGAGCGCTTGACGCGGGCAAGAACCTGCAAGGCGGCCACGAGGCCATCACCCGTCGTGCCGTAATCCGAGAGCACGATATGACCCGACTGCTCGCCGCCAATGTTGAAATTGTGGTTGCGCATGTGCTCAACCACATAACGGTCACCCACCTTGGTACGCGCAAGGGTGAGGCCCTTGTCACCGAGGAAGCGCTCCAGACCGAGGTTGGACATAATAGTGGCGACGATGCCGCCGCCGCGCAGCGTCTTGTCGTCGGCCCAGCTATCGGCAATCACCGCCATCAGCTGGTCGCCATCAACGATCTCGCCGCGTTCGTCGACGATGATGACGCGGTCCGCATCACCATCGAGCGCGATGCCAATATCGGCCCGCACTTCATGCACCTTCTTCTGCAGGGCTTCCGGATGGGTGGAGCCGCATTCGAGATTAATGTTGATGCCGTTCGGCTCATTACCGATGGTGACGACTTCAGCGCCGAGTTCCCAGAGCGCTGCTGGCGCCACCTTGTAGGCCGCACCGTTGGCGCAGTCGATGGCGATCCGAAGTCCGCTCAGCGTCACATCACGCGGCAGGGTACGTTTGACGAATTCGATATAACGGTAGATATCGCCATCCACGCGCTTGGCGCGGCCGATCTCGCTCGGCTTCGCCAGCTGGGCATAGATATCCTTGTCGAGAAGATCTTCGATCTCCAGCTCCAGCTCGTCGGAAAGCTTGTATCCGTCAGGGCCGAACAGCTTGATGCCATTATCGGAAAACGGGTTGTGCGAGGCCGAGATCATCACTCCGATATCGGCACGCAACGACCGGGTCAGCATCGCAACCGCCGGCGTCGGAATGGGGCCAAGCAGGAAGACGTCGAGACCGGCGGCGGTAAAACCGGCGACCAACGCGTTTTCCAGCATATAACCGGAAAGCCGCGTATCCTTGCCGATGACGACCCGATGGCGATGATGGCCTCGGCGGAAGATCGTTCCGACCGCAATACCCACACGCATCGCCAGATCCGGCGTCATGGGGAAGACGTTCGATTGTCCGCGGATACCATCGGTTCCGAAATAACGGCGTGCCATTTGAACTCCAAATCTTTTCCAGCATTCCGGCAAAAGCTGAAAACAGCCGGAAGCGTTTTTGGCTAGATGCCACAAACCACGATAAACAGCACGTAAATTACCGCAAAAATGGCTTATATCTTGTTACCAAACTGAAAAGGCCACCCGGAAAACCGGATGGCCTTTTACAATCAATCATCTTTGGAAAGCGATCAATGCGGCTGCGGCTCCATGCCGCCTTCGGCCTCACCGTCACCCTTGGCTTCGCCGTCACCCTTGACTTCACTCGGGCCGTCCTTCTTGGTGCCGGCTTTCGGCACCGCCGAACCACGGCTGCCGGGAGAATCGTCACCCAGGTCACGCGCGGGCTTCTCGCCCTTCAGCAGTGCCCTGATCTCGTCGCCCGTCAGGGTTTCGTATTCGAGAAGACCCTCGGCAATGGCAACGAAGCCATCATGGTTATCCGTCAGGATGCGCCGTGCCTCGGTATAGGCTTCGTCGATCAGGCGGCGAACTTCGGTGTCGATCGTCTGGGCCGTCGCCTCGGAGACGTTCTTGGACTGCGAGACGGAATGGCCAAGGAACACTTCCTGCTGATTTTCACCGTATGAAACCTGGCCGAGAGCGTCGGAGAAGCCCCATTGCGTCACCATGGCACGGGCAAGCTTGGTGGCCTGCTCGATATCCGAGGACGCGCCGGAGGTGATGTTTTCCTTGCCGAAGGTCAGTTCCTCGGCAACGCGGCCGCCCATCATGATGACGAGACGCGACACCATCCACTTGTAGCTCATGGAGTAGCGGTCGCCTTCCGGCAACTGCATGACCATGCCGAGTGCACGGCCGCGCGGGATGATCGTCGCCTTGTGCAACGGATCAGCCACCGCAACCTTCAGCGCGGTAATCGCATGGCCGGCTTCATGGTAAGCGGTCAGCTTCTTCTCGGCTTCGGTCATGGCAGAGGAGCGACGCTCCGCACCCATCATGATCTTGTCCTTGGCGTCCTCGAATTCCTGCATAGTGACCACACGCTTGTTACGGCGGGCGGCCATCAGGGCGGCTTCGTTGACGAGGTTCATCAGATCCGCACCCGAAAAACCGGGCGTGCCACGGGCCAGAACCTTGAGATCGACATTCGGCGCCAGCGGCACGTTGCGAACATGCACCTTGAGGATGCGCTCGCGGCCGACGATATCCGGGTTCGGTACAACGACCTGACGGTCGAAACGGCCTGGACGCAGAAGTGCAGGGTCAAGAACATCAGGACGGTTGGTGGCGGCGATGAGGATGATGCCCTCATTCGCTTCAAAGCCGTCCATCTCAACCAGCAGCTGGTTCAGCGTCTGTTCGCGCTCGTCGTTACCGCCGCCGAGACCGGCGCCACGATGGCGACCGACGGCGTCGATTTCGTCGATGAAGATGATGCAGGGTGCGTTCTTCTTGGCCTGCTCGAACATGTCACGCACGCGGCTTGCGCCAACGCCGACGAACATTTCCACGAAGTCCGAACCGGAAATGGTGAAGAACGGAACGTTCGCTTCACCGGCAACGGAACGCGCCAGAAGCGTCTTACCCGTACCCGGAGGGCCGACAAGCAGCACGCCGCGTGGGATTTTGCCGCCGAGACGCTGGAATTTCTGCGGATCGCGCAGGAATTCAACAATTTCCTCAAGGTCCTGCTTGGCTTCGTCCACGCCTGCAACGTCGTCAAACGTCACACGGCCGTGCGCTTCCGTCAGGAGCTTGGCCTTGGACTTGCCAAAGCCCATCGCGCCACGCGAGCCGCCCTGCATCTGCCGCATGAAGAACAGCCAGACGCCGAGAATGAGGAACATCGGCAGAAGCGTGCCGAGATAGCTCAGAAAACCGGAGGAGCCGTCGCTCTCGGGACGAGCCACAATGGTGACGTTCTTGCTCTGCAAGCGCTCCATCAGGCTGTCGTCGATAACGGGGGAATAGGTCTGAAATGCCGTGCCGTTTTCGGTATAGGTTCCAAGAACCCGGTTACCCGTCACGGTCACGTCGCGAACTCGCCCGGAATCCACATCGCGAATAAACTGGGAATACGGAATTTCCCGCGAACCCGTTTGTGTCGGCGAAGTCTGGAACATGCTGAACAACGCGATCAGCAACAGGGCGATCACGGCCCACAAGGCGAAATTTCTGAAATTTGGGTTCATCGAACTCCCCGAACTCACACGGGCATGTTTGCTGCCCGCTCTTACGTGCCCCTAACATAAGGACGACATCTGCCGTTGCCAAGGCGAAGGGCGTTATCTGATGCGTTTTGGTGTAAAAAGTATTCCAAGGCAATTCACGAAAAAGAGGCCGGATTTAAACCGGGGGCTGTGGATATGCCGGGCGACCGAACAAATTGGCCACCGCATCCGCCAACTCAAGGTCGAAGCGCGGCAGGAAAAGATCGAAGGGCGCAAGCCTCGGCACGATGGTGACGGCGCCTTCCACGGAGATCGAACCGGCCGCCGGTGCGGCGATTTGCGGCAGGATGGCCATGGCCTGTTTCGCCACTCCCACCGGTACAGAAGGAAAAAGTGCTGCCGCAGCGTCAACGCCGACAGCCGCCATGACATGGGCGGTGAAAGCCGATCCGTTTTTTAAAAGGAAGCGATCGTCCCAAAAAGCCTCGTCACCGGCCTCGACGCGAAGCTCCGGCAGGTTTCGATGCTCCCGGAAAAGATAAAGCCCGTCCCTTCGGCGGTCCAAAAGGACGCGACCGATCGTTGTCCGCCCGTTCTCGCCCGTTTTGAGGAACTGCAACACCCGCGCCATGCTGTTTGCGGCCGGGAGATAGGCCCGCCCGCCTAGCGTGGCGATGACCGTCGCCAGCCCGTGCCTAAACTCTGGAAGATTGCAGCGAATGGCGCTGTCGGGAAACCTGGCCAGCACGGCATGAAAGACTTCCAGGTGTTCACTCAGGAAAATGGCCGTTTTTTCGGAAAGCGCCTGCCTTTTTGCTGCGGCCTCCGTATCAATCTGCACCGGAGCATCAGGGAGCGACTGCCGCACGCGGACACGCTCGTATCGAGTATTCTCATTACTCGGATCGTCAAACCAGCCACGCGAGCGGGACGATACGAACTCACGGATCGCCTGTCTTTCACAGGTCAGGAACGGCCGCATCACCCAATGATGTCCATCATATAAGACGGCATCCGCCATGCCGGAGAGGCCGGGATTGTCTTCGCCGCCGCTGCGGGCCGCTCGCATAGCGACAGTTTCCCGCTGGTCGCCGATTGTATGCCCCGTTGCGATAAGATCGGCATCGATCTTACGGGCCACCTCGGCAATCAGGCGATATCGGGCAAGGCGGGAAGCTTCCGAAATACCGGAGACCGGTTTGATACCATCCCAACGACGCGTCGCGTGGGCAATGCCGAGGTCGGCGCAGAGCAACGAGACCTTCTCTGCTTCGTCGGCCGATTCTGCTCTCAGCCAATGGTCAATCGTGACGGCGGACACCCGCACCTCGTCACGACCTTTCTCAGCCGCTGCCTCATGCAATGCCAGCAACAGGCCGGTGGAATCGCTGCCGCCGGAGATTGCAACGAGGATATGGGCGGGTTTGCGAAGTTTTTCGACGAACGACCTTGCCGCCGCAAGCGGCGCAACTGTCTTTCCGTTCAGAATACGGGCATCAACCGGCATGGAAAAACCGCCGCCATGGCAGGGAAAAATCAGCAGCTCAGCCGCTTCTGTTCGCTGGCAACCTTGTTCAGCACGGTCTTCGAAGCACTGGGATAACGCTTCGGCACCTCGCGCAGCGTGGCGCAGGCGGTTTCGGTATTGTCCAGAGCGGCAAGCGACATGCCTAGCTTCATCAACATTTCCGGCGCCTTGGGAGATTTGCCGTAGGTCTGATGACCGTTCAGGAAGGTTTTTGCAGCCTCGTTGAACTTGCCCTGCGAATATAGCGCCTCGCCCAGCCAGAAGCTGGCATCCGCAGCCTTCGTGCCTTTGGGATAACCCTGGAGATATTGCTGGAACCCCTGCTCCGCCAGCTTGTAGTCGCCGGAAAGAACATGGCCGTAAGCAGCCTGATAGATATCGCTCTCGCTGGTCAGCGCCGCCGTATTGACCGGATCGGTCTTGCGCGGGCTATTGCCCGTGGTCACACCGGGAAGACTGCCTGACGAGTTGTTGGCGCCCTGATTGAGCGTACCGCCAATCGGCATTCCCTTGGAATCAAGCTCGATGGAGCCAAGCGTCGTCTCTCCCGGCGCGCTGCTCGGCGCATTTGACGGGGCAGACGGCGAAACGGAAGCGCCACCCTCGGGTGGCGTTTCGATGATCGTTGCAACATCGTCGGTCGGTGGTGTGGCCGGACTTACCGGACTGGCCTCCGCCTTCTTTTTCGGCGTTGCGGGACTTGCGGCCTTGCCGCCGGCATTGCCGCTTTCCAGTTCCTGGAAGCGGAATTCATTGTCTTCCTGCGCCTTGCGGATCGTTTCCTGCATCTGCAGAAGCTGGAAGCTCATTTCCTCGATACGGCCGTTGAGCTGCCGGATCTGTTCTTCAAGCTGCTGAACCCTGTAGGCTTCATTGGCCTGAACCCGGACGACCGGGGGCTGCTGAGAGTTGATCGTGCCGAAGCTACCCCCCGCACCGAACAGCGGACCGGAAACGGCGATGCCGCTCAGGCCGGTGCAGGCTGCAAGCCCCAGCATTCCCGCCACGACAAGTTTCTTCATCTCATTCGTCCTGCCTTAACTGATTTGCACCGGAATGGCGCAAGCCGGATTTTTTCCATATCAACCAAAAAAGCAACTTAACTTCGGCCAAACTATGAAAAAAACGAAAGGCGGCCCGAAGACCGCCTCCCATTCGAGATCACAATAACGTCAGGCAATCACATGCCCGCGCCACCGAGAACCGTCACGGCGCGGCGGTTCTGCGACCAGCAGGAGATGTCGTCGCAAACAGCGACCGGCTTTTCCTTGCCGTAGGAGATCGTCTTCATGCGGTTGGCCGGAACGCCCTGGGAAGCCAGGAAGTCGCGGGTTGCAGCAGCACGACGGGCGCCGAGTGCAAGGTTGTATTCGCGCGTACCGCGTTCGTCGGCATGGCCTTCGACCGTGATCGCGTAGTTCGGGTAACGGGCGAGCCACTGTGCCTGGCGCTGCAGGGTCTGCTGCGCATCGGCGCGGATCGAAGTCGAGTCCGTGTCGAAGAAGATGCGGTCGCCGACATTGACCGTGAAGTCCTGCTGGGAGCCCGGCGTTGCGGAACCCGCGCCACCAAGGCCGAGTTCACCGGCGCTGTTCGGCATGTTCTTCTTGTTCGCGCAGCCTGCGAGAGCAAGCGCGAGCGTCATGGCGATGACAGCCGGGTTACGGGCCAGTTTCTGCATCGGGCTGAGTGCCGAAATGTGTGTACGGCTCATCGCCGGTCTCTCCTTGGAATTTCAATAACGTTGCCAGACACTAACTGATCGCGGTTAATAGCCGGCAAACGCTTATGGTTAACAGAAAGGAAATGTCCCACTTTTTTGCTCCCTCACAACAGTTTGCGGCAAGAAAGAGGCGCATTCCCGCATGGCATGCATAAAACATGACGGCGCCGGATATTCCGGCGCCGTCATGACAGTCATATCAGTCCAGAAGCGGCGACCATGCCGGGTCCGAAGCAAAGGTCGGCGTCTTGATGAGCTGTTCGTTATAGCCCGTCAGGTCGATCGAATAGAGCTGCGGACCGCCGGCACCGGCGTTCTGACGGAAGAACATCAGCACCCGGCCATTCGGCGCCCAGGTCGGACCTTCATTGTGGAAGCCGCTGGTCAGAATGCGCTCGCCCGAACCGTCAGTCTTCATCACGCCGATCGAGAACTTGCCGCCCGACTGCTTGGTGAAGGCGATCAGATCGCCGCGCGGCGACCATACCGGCGTGGAATAGGAGCCGTCACCGAAGGAAAGGCGCTGCTGGCCGGAGCCATCGGCATTCATTACGTAGATCTGCTGACGGCCGCCGCGGTCGCTTTCAAAGGCGACACGCTGTCCATCCGGGGAGAATGATGGCGCCGTATCAATCGCGGACGTGTTCGTCAGCCGCGTCGTGGTGCGCGAGCGCAGATCCATGGTGTAGATATTGGCGTTGCCGTCCTGCTGGAGGCTCATGATCACCTTCTGGCCATCCGGCGAGAAGCGCGGCGAGAAGGTCATGCCGGGGAAGTTGCCGACCACTTCGCGCTGGCCGGTTTCCAGCTGCAGCAGGTAAACGCGCGGCTGCTGGCCCTCAAAGGACATATAGGTCACTTCCTGACGGTTCGGCGAGAAACGCGGCGTCAGAACGATGTCATTGGAATTGGTGAGGTTACGGACGTTGAAACCGTCCTGGTCCATGATCGACAGCTGGCGCTTGCGGGCCGTCTTCGGGCCGCTTTCGGAGACGAAGACAACGCGTGTGTCGAAGTAACCCTTTTCACCGGTGATGCGCTCATAGATGGCATCCGCGATGATATGGGCGACACGACGCCAGTTTTCCGGCTGGGTGAAGAACTGCTGGCCGGTCATCTGCTGGCCTGCGAAAGTATCCCACAGCCGGAACTCGGCGCGCAGGCGACCATCGCTTTCGCGTGTCACGCGGCCGGTCACAAGCGCCTGGGCGTTGATGACCTTCCAGTCTTCAAAACGCGGCTGCTGATCCGGGCTGGTAATCTTTTCGATGAAGGCGCTCTTGTTGACCGGCGCGAAAAGACCGGAGCGCTGCAGATCGGCGGCAATGACGGCCGAAACCTGGGCACCGATGCCGTCACCCGACATGAAGTCGGTGATGGCGATGGGCAAGGGCTCGACGTTACCCTTGTTGATGTTGATTTCCACCCGCGCAAAAGCCGGTGCGGAGAAAACCGACATGAGGGCCGCGACAGCGAGCACCAGCCGGATCGGCGAAAATATTTTCATGTTGCCAGGCCTTTCAGCATTCATAGCAATTCACTGGGATCGAAGTTCACAACGACTTCGTTCCATGCGTCATATTTGTCGGCAGGAAGGTTGGTGAACGGAGCAGAACGCATGATGGCGCGATAGGCTCCGCCGGAAAGAGCACGGCGCGTTCCTTCGGAACCACCCGTTGCCTCGATCTCGGGACGGCCGATGATGGTTCCATCACGGTCGAGCTTCATGGTGACCCGAACGCGAACGTCCGAGGCATCCGCCATGCCGGGAATGATCTGCCAGTTCTTCTGGATCGCGCCACGCAGCGCATCCATTTCCGTCTGGCTGAGCGTCGAACCGCCCGTCGTTTTCTTGCCGCCAAGCGAAGCGGTTTGCGTCGACCGCTTCGCGCCGCCACCGGAGGGCGCCTGCTTGTTCAACAGGGCGGCAACATCGTCGGCGTTGAAATCGCTTTCCTTGGACGAAGCGGATTTCGCCGTCTCCTGCTTCTTCTCGCCCGGCTTCTTATCGGAAGGCTTGTCGGTGGACTTTGCCTGATCGGGCTTGGTCTCCGCCGGTTTTTCAGCGGGCTTCTGCTCGGCAGGCTTGGTTTCAGCCTGCTTCGGCTCTTCCGGCTTCGGCGGTTCGGGGCGGGAGTTCGGGCGCGGCACGTTCTGCGGCACGGGGATTTCGGCCGGCTCCTGCGCGGCCGGCGGCGGTTCTTCCGCCTTGGTTTCCTGCGGCGGCGGCTCCGTTTTCGGCTGCGGCGCAATTTCAGGCTTGGTTTGCGGCAAGGCAGCCATTTCCTGCGGTTTGGGAGCCGAGGTCTCTTCCTTGACGATTTCCTTTACCTCGTTCGCCTTGGTATCGACGACCGGTTGCGGCTTCTCCTGCTTTGGCGGGGCGGCGGCGCTGATATTGTCGTTGGGCTTGGTGGTCGGCGTCGGCGGCGCGTCAAGATCGGCCGTGTTGTTGCCGACATTCTGGGCGTTCTCGATGATGTCAGGACGTGTGGTCGGAACAGGAGCGGACTTTTCCGCCTTCGGTGCCTTCTTGTCGCCCTGCTGGATCTGGGTCAGTTCCTCAATGGGCACCAGTTCCACCGGCAAGGCCTCGGCCTGCGACACGTCGAGCGGTTCCGGCGAGCCCAGGGAAACGAGGGCGAAAGCCAGAAGCGACGCATGCACGATCGCGGATGTGGTGATGCTGCCCTTCATCGTTTTACGTCAATTGTCCTGTTTCTGCTGGGTCACAAGGCCGATATTCTTGAAGCCCGCCGCCTGGATACGCGCCATGACATCGGCGACGACGCCGTATGCGGCAACGGAATCCGCGCGCACGAAGATACGTTCGTTATAACCAGTCGTGGCAATTGCCTGCAGCTTGTCGGCAACCTCAGCCGCCTGGATTTCCGTTTCCTGCAAATGGATCTGGCCATTGGCATTGACGGAGATCGTGATCGGCTGCGTGTCCGAATTCAGAGCATTGGCGGATGTCTGCGGCAGATCGATCGGCACGCCGACCGTCATCATAGGAGCTGCCACCATGAAGATGATGAGCAGCACGAGCATGACGTCGACCAGCGGCGTCACGTTGATCTCGCTGATCGCACCGCCTTTGCGCCGTCCGCCGCGCCCACCCCGGCGTCCACCGGAACCACCGCCGCTGCCACCTGCTGACATACCCATATCATTTACTCCATTTTGCCTTGCGGCAAATTACTGCACGGCATGTAATTTGGGGCCGCTTACTGGGCGGCCTGCCGTGTCTGAAGTTTTTCATCGATCTGGCGCGACAGGATCGCGGAGAACTCGTCGGCGAAACCTTCCATACGAGCGGAAAGCTTGTGCGCGTCGGCCGTGAACTTGTTGTAGGCGATAACCGCCGGAATAGCCGCAACAAGGCCGATAGCCGTTGCCAGAAGCGCTTCGGCGATACCCGGAGCCACGACCGCGAGGTTGGTGGACTTCGAACCGGCAATCGCCTGGAACGAGGTCATGATACCGACAACCGTACCGAAGAGGCCGATGAAGGGACCAGCCGAACCGATGGTGGCGAGCGATCCGAGGCGAGCCTCGTATTGTTCGCCTTCACGCGCGATCGTCACATCCATCGCCCGGTCGATACGCATCTGCAGACCGATGGGCGAACGCGCGCCGCGTTCGAAAGATTTCTTCCATTCCCGCATGGCGGAAACGAAAATTGCTGCCAGACCGCCATTCTGGCGTTCCGCCAGCGTGCGATAAAGCTCCTCGAGCGACTGGCCCGACCAGAAGACCTGTTCGAACTGGTCGAACTGGCGCTTTGCCTTGCCGAAGCTCACATATTTGTCAAAGACGATCGCCCACGTCCAGACCGAGGCGGCGATAAGTCCGATCATCACGAGCTTCACGATGAGGCCCGCCTGCATAAACAGTGCCCAGAGACTTACATCGTGCGTCGCCGCTGCCAAACCTGCCTGTTCCATAAATATCCAATCCCCGAATCCAAACGCCCGGTACGGGACCGGGCGATTCAAACGCGTGTTAACGCTCGAAGTCATGCGGCAACAGCCGATAACCCCTTTGCCATACCCCGATACTTGCCAGTAAGCCTTACTTGCCAATAAATTTGGTGAAAGGAAGGCGTGCGCCGCACAAATGCCAGTTGCTAAAGTAAGACACCATTATGGTTAAAGGAGTGTTACAACCGCGCCACGCTTGGTGGATTTACTGGACCGGGCCGTCAATTACTTCAGGAATTTTTCCGCCACCGTCTCCGGAAGACGCCTTGGGCGACCATTGGCATTGATGACGGCAATGATGACCTTGGCGGCAACCAGCAGGGTTTCACCACGCCGGATTTCCTGATTGAGCACCATTTTCGCGCCGCCAGCCTTTTCTGTCACAGTGGTGATCGTCAGCACATCATCCATCCGCGCCGGGGTCTTGAAATCGATCTCCATGCGATGAACAACGAAGACAAGACCCTCCTCGTCGGCGGTCAGAAGCGCGCTTTGTTCGCAGCCGAGGCAACGCAGGTAGTCGGTGCGTCCACGCTCCAGAAAATGCAGATAACGCGCATGATAAACGAGACCGGAAAAATCCGTGTCCTCATAATACACGCGTTGCGTCAGGCGATGCCCATGTTCGATGAGTTCGCCTGAAAGCGAAACCATTAGCTCGCTCATATTGTCTCCTTGGAAAGTTCGGCCGCACCTGAACGACCTTCACGGACGATAAGATGCTCGTGGCGCTGAGGCAGCGTCGCTACGCGCTCCGCAATGAAACGGGGCCTTAGATCATGCTCCAGCAGGGCGGAGGGTTGCGCAGGCAGCCAGCGGAACTCCACCTCGACGCCATCCAGCATCTGATGCACGATATCGCTTTCATGGAAGGGGAAGGGCTGGCGAAGCGAAACCAGATAATAAAACGCCAGCTCATGGGCGGCATATCCGTCATAGGCGAAAAAATTCTCGGCCGACCAGAGAAGACGCTCGACGGTGCAATCCCGGTCAAGCTCCTCGCCGATCTCGCGGATGATGGTTTGCTGAGAGCTTTCGCCGATTTCCGCTCGTCCACCCGGCAAGGCCCAATAGATGTCCTGCGTGCCGCGCTGGACGAGAACATGATCGTTCTGAAAAATCAGCGCGGCCACACGCATGCTGAAAAGCTGCGGTTTCCGGTCAAGCCGGATCATGTGACGGTCAGGGGCAGAAGTCATTTATCGTCCAGGTCGCCATCATACCAGACGAGGTGTCTTGTGGTCTGCGGCAGGTGCTCTATTTCGTCGGCGATGAAATAGGGCGGAATATCGAGTTCCGTCAATGCCTGCCGGGTCGCGGCGACCCAACGGAACTCCAGCTCGTTGTCACCATCCTGAACGCGGTGGATGATGTCCGTCGGATGAAAGGCGAATGTCTCCGGCAAATCCATCAGGTAATAGAAACCGAGTTCGTGCCAGTCCTTGCCCTCGTAATGGAAAAAATTCTCGACCGCCCATAAAAGCCGCCCGACCCTGGCCTCAACGCCAAGCTCTTCCACCATCTCGCGGGCCAGCGTTTCTTCGGAGCGTTCGCCCATTTCGGCGCGACCACCAGGAAATGTCCAGAATTTCTCATGCGATGCCCGGTGCACAAGCACATGGCCGTCACGAAACGCCAGCCCCGCAACGCGCATCTGGAAAATGCGCTTCGGCTTGAACTTCATACGGATGCGGGTGTCGTGCGTCTTGCTATCGTGCGTCATTGTCTGGACCTGCGGGCTGGAAACATCAAATCGGTTTCCGTCCACCCTAGCGCATCCATCTCTTCTTTTCTTGCCTTTGCGTCATCACCCACAATGAATTCATCCAGTTGCGGCGGCTTGATCGTGGCGCCGGACAACATGGCATGCGCCTGCCCGCGATGATGCGTCTGATGCTGGAAGAGATGGGACAGAATATCGTCGCAGCGATCCTGCTGGATGCGCGTGCCGCGATGGATATTGACGGTTGCGGCAAGGCCGTCTTCATCGAGCCCGCCGACAAAGGCGATCAGCACCTCGTCCAGTTCCATCTGGGCGCTCCGCAGCGCCGGCATCGTGGCGAAGGGCTCCTCTGTGGCAAAGGCAGCCAGACCGAGCGTCCCGCCCTGGAGGGCATCGATATAGAATCGGTCGACGGTGTAGATGTGGTTCAGCGTGGCGCGGAGCGTTGGAAAGAAGCTGACACGACGAGCGATAAACTCCTCCTGCGAAAGCTGAAGACAGGCTTGGTGCAGCCGCAAATTGGCCAGCCGGTTGTTGCGCGCGAGTTTGCGGAAGATTCGCAGTGGATCGTAAGGCATATGGATTCCTCCATTGACGTCGAATATCGGCGTTTTCAATCGACGCGTTCAAGCTCCGATCTGCTTTTCAGAACCCTGGCGCCGTCTTCCTGTTCGATCAGATAGGCAGGCTCCTGCCTGTTCGCCTTCCGCTTTATTCTGGAGCCGGCGATGCTGCGTTCGACATCATCCGTGAAAGTCTCGACGATTTTACCTTCACCGGTACCACTGCCCCAGTTCCACCGGACCTTCGTGCCCTTGCGATACACCAACATGATCATCTCCGTGCCAAAGACGATCAAATGCCGGCACGCCGGGCTTGTTCCCTCAATCCTCCTCCAGCGTCAGCCGGAACTGCGCCGCCTCAAGATCCTTGGGCGGCTGCATTCCCAGATGTTTCCAGGCCGTCCCGGTCAGAATGCGGCCGCGTGGCGTGCGCTGGATGAAACCCTGCTGGATCATATATGGTTCAATAATGTCCTCGATCGCATCACGCGGCTCCGACAGGCCGGCGGCGATGGTTTCTATCCCGACCGGACCACCGCCGAAATTGACCGCGATCATAGTCAAATAGCGCATGTCCAGCTGGTCGAGACCCATTTTGTCGACCAGCAGTCGCGTCAAAGCCTCATCGGCGATCTCGCGCGTGACGGCTTCGGCCCGCGCCACCTCGGCGAAATCGCGCACACGGCGCAAAAGCCGCCCCGCGATACGCGGCGTGCCGCGTGCGCGCCGTGCCACCTCGCGCGCGCCCTCGTCGGTCATGTTAAGCCCCATCAGCCGCGCACCGCGTCGAACGATGAGCTCCAGCTCATCGACAGTGTAGAAGGCCAGCCGGACGGGAATTCCGAAACGGTCGCGCAGCGGCGTCGTCAACAGGCCAAGACGGGTCGTCGCGGCGACAAGGGTGAATTTGGAGAGATCGATCTTCACCGAGCGGGCCGCCGGCCCCTCACCGATGATGAGATCGAGCTGGAAATCCTCCATTGCCGGATAGAGGATTTCTTCCACCGCCGGGTTGAGACGGTGGATTTCATCGATGAAGAGCACGTCGCGCTCCTCAAGGTTGGTCAGAAGTGCGGCAAGATCACCCGCCTTGGCGATGACCGGGCCGGATGTCGACTTGAAGTTGACACCGAGCTCCTTGGCCATGATCTGCGCCAGCGTGGTCTTGCCGAGGCCGGGCGGGCCAACGAACAGCACATGATCCAGCGCCTCGCCACGGTTCTTGGCGGCTTCGATGAACACCTTAAGATTGGCGCGGGCTTCCGCCTGGCCGGTAAAATCGTCCAGCGACTGTGGACGCATGGTGGTGTCGATATCCTCACCGCGCTTGTCCGCAGAAATCAGTCTGTCCGCATCGCTCATTCAGGGCATTCCATTGTTCTAAACCGAATTCATGAGATGGTCTTCGCCGCTATATCATGACTGTCGCGTCAAGGCGCTTCACGAAATTCAATTCGCGCCCGAACAGCATGTGTACTGCGTTCAGCCTATCGTGAAAGCTCCTTCAGGCCGAGACGGATGAGCTTGGCGCTGTCGCCGCCCTCCCCGCCATTCTTCAATGCGGCAGCAACTGCGCTGGCCGCCTGATCGCGTGAATAGCCGAGATTGGTGAGTGCGGAAACAGCATCCGCCACAGGCGCGGATGCGACGCCTTCGCCAAGCTCCTGCTTCAATCCTATCGAGGCGGAGGCCTCTCCCGCAAGGGCAGGCGCCTTGTTGCGAAGCTCGGTTACGAGGCGCACCGCCACCTTTGGCCCCACACCGGGCGCACGCGAAATCATCACCTTGTCCTGAAGTGCAATGGCATTGGCCAGCTCGGAGGGCGACAAGGTGGAAAGGACAGCCAAGGCCACTTTCGAGCCGACCCCCTGCACGCTCTGCAGCAGATTGAACCATTCCCGCTCAAGCGCCGACAAAAAGCCAAAGAGCTTAAGCTGGTCCTCACGCACATAGGTTTCGATGAAGAGCACCACCGCTTCTCCGGCAGAGCCGATTTTCGAAAGCGTGCGCGCCGAGCAATAGGCGACGTAACAAACGCCGTGCACATCCACCAGCACATAATCCGCACCGATTTCTTCGATGCTGCCTTTAAGTTTTCCGATCATGATGCCGCCCGCTCAATGAGACTTCAAATATTCAACCGGCCGCCAAAAGCCGCGCCATTCTGTCGCCACCGCGATTATGCGCGTGGCAGATGGCGATTGCGAGCGCGTCCGCCGCATCGTTACCCTTGAATTCGGCCTTCGGCATCAGGATTTTCAGCATCATGTGAATTTGCTGCTTTTCGCCGTGCCCGACGCCGATGACGGCTTTCTTGACCGCATTCGGTGCATATTCGAAAACAGGCAATCCTGCCCGTGCCGGAACCAGCATGGCGATGCCACGCGCCTGACCGAGTTTCAGCGTGGCCACCGCATCCTTGTTGACAAAGGTCTGCTCCACCGCTGCCTCGTCGGGCTGATGGCTGTGCACGATATCGGCCAGCCCGTCATGCAGCTGGCACAGGCGGGAGGCGAGATCCATATCGCCATCCGATGTCACCGTGCCGGAGGCGACAAACCGAAGGCTGTTGCCGAGGGTTTCGATGACACCCCATCCGGTGCGCCGCAATCCGGGGTCGATGCCGATGATTCGAATCGTCTTTTGCATGAGTTACCTTATCTTTCCGGCTGCGACCCTGCCAGCGATAAGTGAACAAAACGACAACATTCATCAAATTTGCGGTGCAGCATTTACCTCTGCTTAAACCGCGTACCGCATTGTTCCCGCACAAAATCAAAAAAGGGGAGCTGCGGACATGATGATCCGCAGCATAATATTCAAGCCATATCAGTCATCCGGTGGCGCCATTCATGCTTGGCGCGGGAACTGATCCGGCATTGGGGGCTGCAACGGCCATGCTGAACCGTTTTCATTCCATATCCACCAAAGTGCTGGTGATTTTCCTTGCGCTGATGGCGATCTCGACCGGGGCTCTGACACTTCTTGGCTATCAAAGCAGCAGCAGCGTTCTCGAAGAGCAGGCGTCGAAATCCATGGAGAGCATTCTCGTCTTCCGTGGCGACATGCTTCAGGAACGTCTTGAACAGCTGAAGACACAGGCGGATTCCATCGCCAAGATCGAATCCCTGCAAATGGCAGTCGTTTCCATGCGCAGCGGCTGGGGCACCGTCCAGAAGAGCTCCGGTGACGCCAAGGCGGAACTGCAGCGCGTCTTCGTCAAGGAGAACCCCTTCACCGACAGGGAAAAGCTGATCAAGCCCGAAAATCCGAGCGGCTTTTATTATTCCACCCACGAGAAAACCCAGACGGATATCGGCGGTTATCTGCAGGGAACACCCTTCAGCGATGTTCTCTTCATCGATCCCGCCGGCACGGTCTATTACTCCTATCTGAAAGGACCGGCCTTCGGGGAAACCGTCACGGGCGGCGCCTGGGCGGAAAGTGGACTTGGCGCTGCATTTACCCGCGGAGCTGCCAACGCCGAAAAAGCCGTGAACGACGTGGCGCAGACGAGTTTCTCCGGTCTGCGGATCGACGCAGCAACGAACGAGGCCGGCATTTATTATGGCATTCCGGTTGTCAAATTCGGCGCGTTCAAGGGCATCCTCCTCTTCCGGGTCAAGCAGGAGGTCTTCAGCCAGATACTCGCGAAAGGCGTCGCCGCCGGTAGTTCAGAGCAATCCGCAATCATCTCTGCCGATGGCAAGGTGATCGGCGTGGAAGGCGACAGGCTCATCAGCCTCGATCCGGCAATCTACGGCTTCCATGGACAGGCATCGAATGCGGCCGGCATGACGATTGCCAAGATCGACCGCCCGGATGGCGAGGCCAATGCCTATGCCCGCCCCTTCTCGTTTGCCGGAGAACAATATCTCGCCGTCGAAAGCATGTTGCGCAGCGAGTTGAATGCGGGCTCCATCTCGATTGCCGGCACGCTCGCCGTGATCGGCCTTGGCGTTCTGGCTGCCATGTGCGCGGCGACAGCCTTTTTCGCGCGGCGCCTGTTCGCACCGCTGGAAAAGCTTGCCGGGCTGACCGGCGAAGTGGCGGCTGGCAGGCTGGATGCCGAGATCGGCAATCAGAACCGCAACGACGAGATTGGCCGCATGGCGCAGGCACTCGGCAGTTTCCGCGAAAAGCTCATCCTGCAGCGGGAGATGGAGGAGACCGCATCGCGCACGCGGGAGGAAGCCGAAACGGCGCGACGCGCGCATCTTGCGGAGCGCGAAGCCGAGGCCGGCACGCTGCAAATGGTCGTGCGGTCTCTGGATGAGGGTCTGGACCGGCTGGCGAACGGCAATCTCGCCTATCGCATAGACACGGTCTTCCCGGAGGATCTCGAAAGCCTGCGCCATAATTTCAATACGGCGCTCGCCCGGCTCAGCGAAACGATGCAGGCCATCGGCGGCAATTCCGCCGCCGTTCGCGGTGGCTCGGAAGAAATGCGGGTGGGAGCGGACCAGCTGGCGGAACGCACGGAACGTCAGGCTGCCTCCATCACCGAGACGGCAAGCGCCATCAAGGCAATCACCGAAGCAGTTCGCGACCAGATCGACCGCGCCGAACAGGCGACAAGGATCGCCCACGACGCCAGCACCGAGGCGACAGCCTCGAGCCGCGTGATGGAACAGACCATCGCCGCCATGGAGGCGATCCAGACCTCGTCGCGCCAGATCAACCAGATCATCGGCGTCATCGACGAAATCGCCTTCCAGACGAACCTGCTTGCCTTGAATGCGGGTGTCGAGGCCGCCCGTGCGGGCGACGCCGGCAGGGGCTTTGCCGTCGTGGCGCAGGAGGTGCGCGAACTGGCGCAGCGCTCGGCCGCGGCCGCAAAAGAAATCACCAGCCTGCTGAAGCGCTCGACCGACGAGGTTTCCGCTGGCGTGGTGCTGGTCGAAAAGGCGGGCACTTCGCTGACCGGCATCGGCAAACACGTGCAGACCATCAGCTCCCGCATCGAGGAGATCATGGAATCCACCCGTGAGGAGGCGCATACACTGGCGGAAATCAACAGCACCGTCACAAGCCTCGACACCATGACCCAGCAGAACGCCGCCATGGTGGAAGAAACGACGGCCGCCATCCACAACCTCGCCTCCGAAGCGGGCGAGATGGATGGCAGGCTCGGACAATTCGTGCTGGCCCCTGACGGGCGCGCGGCGGAGTACCGTGAAACCCGGCGATTCCGGCGGGCGGGCTGAGACAGTGAAAGGGGCCTCTTCGGAGGCCCCAATTTTTTTGAACCATCCATCAATTCTATGCGACTTCACTGGTAAATCGGGACACGCGCCTTACATCCGCAACAAAGATTATATTTCTGCAGGAGCGTCGGATGATCCCCTTTTCCATTCTCGACCTTTCGCCGATTGGCGAAGGCGAGAGCGTCAGTGAGGCGCTTGAAAACTCCCGCCGCATGGCGATCAAGGCTGAAGACCATGGTTACAACCGCATCTGGCTTGCGGAGCACCATGGCATGCCCGGTATTGCGAGTGCGGCGACATCACTGGTCATCGCCCATGTGGGTGCGGCGACGAAACATATCCGTGTCGGCTCTGGCGGCATCATGCTGCCCAACCATTCCCCGCTTGTCATCGCCGAGCAGTTCGGCACGCTTGCGGCACTGCTGCCCGGCCGCGTCGATCTCGGTCTTGGCCGCGCGCCCGGAACGGACATGCGAACGGCAAGGGCACTGCGCCGCAACCTCGATGCGGGTGCGGAAAACTTTCCGCAGGATATTATCGAACTGCAGCGTTACCTCGGTCCGCCGCAGCAGGATCAGGCGATCCTGGCCGTGCCCGGCATGAATTCGAATGTGCCTCTCTGGCTGCTCGGCTCCAGCACCTACAGCGCGCATCTGGCGGCAGCGCTCGGCCTGCCCTATTCCTTCGCCTCGCATTTTGCCCCTGACATGCTGATGGAGGCGATCCATATCTATCGCGAGCGCTTCCAGCCCTCCGAGGTGCTGGACAAGCCCTATGTGATGGTGGGCGTGATGGGCGTGGGTGCCGATACGGACGAGGAGGCGCAACATCTCTTCACCTCGTCACAGCAGCAATTCGTCAATCTGCGCCGCAATGTCCGCACCCCGTTCCCGAAGCCGGTGCACAGCATGGACGGTTACTGGAACGAGATGGAGCGTTTCTCCGTGGAACATACGTTGCGTTTCGCGGCCGTCGGCTCGCCGGAAACGATCAGCCGCCATCTCGACGGTTTCCTCGCCGAGACACAGGCGGACGAGCTGATCATCTCGATGCCGATCCACGACATTGAAAAGCGACTGCGTTCCGTGGAGATTTTCGCCGATGTGCGGACCTCCATAAGGAAAGCCGCCTGAATGAAAAAAGCCCCGGAGCGACGACGCTGCCGGGGCTTTTTTTAAAAGATCAGAAACTTCAGGCGGAAAGCTTGGCGAGAATTTCTTCGGAAACCTCGAAGTTGGAATAGACGCTCTGCACATCGTCATCGTCTTCGAGATTGTCGATGAGCTTCATCAGCGACTGCGCCTTTTCTTCATCCACCGGCACCGTGTTCTGTGGCTTCCAGATGGCCTTGACGCTTTCGGCCTCGCCAAGCACGCCTTCCAGCGCCTTGGAAACCTCGTTCATCGCTTCGAAACCGCAGATGATGGTGTGGCCGTCTTCGGAAGATTCGACATCGTCAGCGCCCGCTTCGATGGCCGCCTCCATGACCTTGTCGGCATCGCCCACTTCCGCCTTGTAGGTGATTTCGCCAACGCGGTCGAAGGAGAAGGAAACGGAGCCGGTTTCGCCGAGTGCACCACCAGCCTTGGTGAAGATGGAGCGTACGTTGGAGGCGGTGCGGTTACGGTTGTCGGTCAGGGCCTCGACGACGACGGCGACGCCACCCGGGCCGTAACCCTCGTAACGGACCTCATCGTAGTTTTCACTGTCAGCACCGGAAGCTTTCTTGATCGCGCGCTCGATATTGTCCTTCGGCATGGACTGGGCCTTGGCGTTCTGGATCGCCAGACGCAGGCGCGCGTTCATGTTCGGGTCGGGCATGCCCGCCTTTGCCGCAACGGTGATTTCACGCGCAAGCTTGGAAAACATTTTGGACCGTACGGAGTCCTGCTTGCCCTTGCGGTGCATGATGTTCTTGAACTGTGAATGACCAGCCATGGAAAACCTGATTGTCTTAATTTGGAGATTGCGGGCCTTATAAGTGCGATAGGCCCTTCGTTCAAGCCCGCAAGCGCTTTCTCTTGCCCGCAAGAATATAAGGAACTGATTTATCCGCTTTTCGTTTTGACAATGAACGCGGAAGAGCCGGACATTTTTACCCTCCCGGTCGCCGCAGCAAACCCGAAGGAGGAAACACATGGTCAGCCTGACTGAAGCAAGAGAAACCCCTGCCCGCCAGCTGTGGGACGAGGTCAATTCGGTCCATGCCGGCATGCTTGGCCTCGAGGGTCTGCATAATCACATGCAGCCAATGGCACCGCACGCCGACCCCAAGACCAACACAATATGGTTTTTTTCCAAGAAGGATACCGATCTGGTCAAAACGCTGAAGCCGGGTTCGCGGGCGCACTTCTGCGTCGTCGGCAAGGACCATGACTATCACGCCTGCCTTTCGGGTGTGCTTGAAGCGCGTGACGACAAGGCAAAGATCGAGGAATACTGGAACTCCGTTACCGCCGCCTGGTACGAACACGGAAAGTCCGATCCGCAATTGACGATGCTGGCGCTTCACGTCGACGACGCGGAAATCTGGGCCTCGACCGACAGCACGCTTAAATTCGGCTGGGAAATCGCCAAGGCCAATATGTCCGACGACAAGACGCCGGATGTCGGTGTGCGTCAGCACCTCGCCTTCGCCTGACAAACGGGCTCCCCCCCGGCCTTCCTCGCCGGCCGCTGGACTACATGCCTTTCGGCACCAGTATCTGCGGCTGGCGGGGGAGGTTTCTCATCGAGACCCGGATGATGGGATCGTTTGCATAGGCGATCTTGAAACTTTCTCCGAACATCGTCAGAAACTGCTCCAGCGGCGCGCCGGTGCGGTGCATCGGCAAGATCAGCGCGGAACGCAGGCGCTTGACCACGCGGCTCATGCTGTCGGCGCCCATCGTCAACCCGCCATCCACCGGCACCATCAGCACGTCCAGACGGCCAATTTCGGCATAATGCGTATCCGTCAGCTCATGATGCAGATGACCGAGATGACCGATACACAGCCCTGCGACCTCGAAGATGAAAATGGAATTGCCGTTTTCCTGAAACGACTCGTAATCACCCCAGCGGTTGCGGATGTCGGTCGCGACATTGCGGATATAGACATCGCCCACCAGAACCTTGTGTTCGGCCTTTTCCCCCGGCGTATCGCTCCAGCCGTGCAGCACATATTGAATGGCCGGGTCCGGACTAAGCGTGAAATGCGTTGAGTGCGCCCGGTTCATCGTCACCACCGTCGGCGTGACGGGCGGGCGATAGACGCCATTATAATCGGTGGCGATCGTCACGCCGCCGGGGCTTTCGATGAGATAGGTGGAATGGCCGATGAAGCTGATCTTCACCTCTTCCTTCACCGTCGCCTGCGCCAGCTGGACACTTGGCCGATTGAGGGGCGGTTCGAAGCTGGCGAACATGACGCCGGGAATGTTGCGGGCGATCGCCTGGCACTGGCTGACCGGAGGACGGCTTTCCGTTTGGGCAAAGGCCGCTCCCGCACAGGTGAGAAGACCCGTTATTGCAAGCATAAGCACACGCAGCATCATGCCACTCCCCTGAACTTGCGAAGGTTGAGAGGATGAGACAGGTTTTGCCGGGCGTCCAGTTTCAAGAACGGGGGAAACGCTCACAATCTCGTCATTATGAACGTCTCACGGACAAGCGAAAAGCTTACGCCCAGAAGGATGGAAGGGTTTCGGCAAGTCTCGGGCCAATGCGCAGCGGTGCGATCTTTTCCGCAAGGCCGGTGCGGTCCGAAATCTCGACGCCCACGCCGCAGATCGTCGCAGGCCCACTGGCCGCCTCGAAACGGCCCTTCGGCATCTTGGAAATGAAGCGGTTGATCGGCTCTTCCTTCTCCATGCCAAGCGAACTGTCATAATCGCCGCACATGCCGGCATCCGACATATAGGCGGTTCCGCCGTTCAATATCTGCGCGTCGGCGGTCGGAACATGGGTATGAGTGCCGACAACGAAGCTTGCGCGCCCATCGACGAAATGGCCGAAACACTGTTTTTCGCTGGTCGCCTCGGCATGGAAGTCGAAAATGATGGCGTCGGCCTGCTCTTTCAGCGGGCAGGCGGCGAGAATGTTTTCCGCCGAC
This sequence comes from Rhizobium sp. X9, assembly GCF_018873185.1. NCBI lineage: Bacteria > Pseudomonadati > Pseudomonadota > Alphaproteobacteria > Hyphomicrobiales > Rhizobiaceae > Rhizobium > Rhizobium sp. X9. The sequence goes on from NZ_CP071312.1 coordinate 889,928, forward strand.
TTGAAGGGATCGTCCAGTTCAGGATGCATGAACACGCGGCCCATGATGTTGGCGACGAGCACGCGCGCGCCGTTGCGGGCATAAAAGATGCCCGAGCCCTTGCCCGGCGTACCATCGGGATAATTGGCGGGCCGCAGGAACTGATCGTGGCGCTCGCAGAAAGAGACCGCCTCCTTCTGATCCCAGACGTGGTTGCCTGTCGTCACCACGTCGGCACCGGCATTGATGGTCTCGAGGTAGATATCCTCGGTAATGCCGAAACCGCCGGCGGCGTTTTCACCGTTGACGACAACAAAATCAAGCTTCAGATCGGAAACAAGCCCCGGCAACCTGTCCCAGACAGCCGTGCGTCCGGTCTTGCCAACCATATCTCCGAGAAAAAGAAGCCTCATTCACCCGCCCCGATCTTGCGCATGTTCCTAGATTTCGTCCCCTCTAACGGGTAATCCGTTTTTTAAAAAGTGCTAAAGCGCCTTTTTCCCACCTGGCAGCAACCGCAGCGCGGAAAACCAGCGCAGGCCGCTCTCCGTCAGAACGGCATGAAGCGGCACATCATGCGGCTCCGCCGGCACCGACGGCACTTCCTGACAATCGAATGCGACGCCGATGAGAATGGGAAACCGACCCTTGCCATGCAATCTCGCAATCGCGCGGTCATAGTGACCCGCGCCATAACCGATACGCTGACCGTGCCCGTCGAAGACGGAAAGAGGAACCAGCAGAATATCCGGATCGAGAACCTGCGCATCCTCCCCCGGTCCGGTCGTACCGAAGCCGGTCCTCACCAGCGGCGCATCCACCTCGAAGGCACGAAAGATGATGGTTTCACGGTCCAGCACAACGGGGAGAACGAGACGCGCGCCCTGTGTCCGCAGCGCTTCCATCAGCGGCCGGATATCGGCCTCCGAGCGGATCGGCATGAAACCGGAAACAACCGCGCCCGGCGTGAGCGGAATGGCGGATGCGCCATGTTCCGTCATCGCCCGGCTTTTCTGCTGCCGCTCGGCTTGTGTCAGCGCATCGCGCGCGGCGAGCCTTTCGCCGCGCAGTCTTGCTTTTTCGGCGATGTCGCCAGACATCAGGCGGCCCGGCTCACAAGCACCTTGTCGATACGGTGTCCGTCGAGATCGATAACCTCGAAACGCCAGCCGTTGCGGGTGATGTGTTCACCCAGTTCCGGCAGGCGACGGAATTCGTCCAGAACCAGACCGGCAACGGTTTCGAACTCCGCATCCTCGTCGATCTGGAAGCCCATGCGATAGGCAAACTCATCGGCCGGCATCCAGCCGGCGACGAGGAACGAACCGTCCTCGCGCTCGACCATGGCAGGCTCTTCGTCGTTATCCTCCTGGAAGGCACCGGTGATGGCCTCCAGAACGTCGCCGGAACTGACGATACCTTCGAAGTGACCGTATTCATCATAGACCAGCACCATATGCACCGTGGAACGGCGCAGCGACTGGATGACGTCGACGGCGCTTGTCAGATCCGAGACCACAGGAACCTCGCGCAGAAGCTCGCGGACATTCAGTTCCTTTCCGGATGCCAGCGCATCGAAAGCATCCTTGGCGAAAAGCACGCCGAGAATTTCATCGGACGCGCCGTTGCGCACGGGCAGACGCGAACGCTGTGTCTCGCGAAGCTGCACGCGGATTTCTTCCGCGGTGTCTTCGATATCGACCACTTCCACATCGCGGCGCGGCGTCATCAGGCCGCGCGCATTGCGGTCGGCGAGGCGCATGACGCTGGTGATCATCGCCGATTCCTCGGTCTCGATCACGCCGGCACTGTGGGCTTCTGCCAGAACCGTGCGAATTTCGTCGTCGGTGACGGACGCGTTGGACTCGCCGCTATGGCCGAGAAGGGCAAGAACCGTCTTGCCGGATTTGTCGAGCAGCCACACCAGCGGTGCGCCGACCCTCGAAAGCAGCATCATGGTGGGCGCGACGCGGGCGGCAACCTTTTCCGGATCGCGCAGCGCGATCTGCTTGGGCACAAGCTCGCCGACGATCAGCGACAGATAGGTGATGGCGACGACCACCGAGCCGACGCCAAGCGCATCGGCGGCGCGGTCGGGAATGCCCTGCTCCAGAAGCCATGCGGTGAAACGGGCGCCGAGTGTAGCGCCGGAGAAAGCACCGGAGAGAACACCGACCAGCGTGATGCCGATCTGCACCGTTGAAAGGAAGCGTCCGGGATTTTCGGAAAGGCTGAGCGCCATCGTGGCGCCCTTGCTGCCTTGCGCGGCAAGCACCTTGAGCCTCGCCGGTCTGGAGGAGACAACGGCAAGCTCGGACATGGCAAGCACACCGTTCAATACGGTGAGCAGAACCACGATCATAATTTCAGTAAACAAGTTTAGCTCTTTGGGCTGTTGAACGGCACGTCGCGGTTTTGGCCGCAGCGCCCTTTATTTAAAAGGGCATGACAGACATACCAATCGGGATAATAGGGAATTGTTCCGCCAATGCAATGATGACGGGATAAAAAAGCCGCGCCCGGCAGCAATGAAAATGACTGTCGACTATATAAGGGTCAGAGGAAGAACCGGGGTGACCCGGAACTTCAAGCGCGATCCACGGCGACCGATGGAGATTTACGATCCTGGGTGCCTACAAAAGTAGGTGGGCACCGTGTGTCCAGCCCCACGGGACTGGCCAGGGACAGCTCCCTTTGGATCGAGTATGGCCCCAGGGATTGTGGTTCCTGTCGGGAAGCGCAGAACGCCCTACAGATATAGGACGTATCGAACCAAACCACCAGAGGGCGAGAAGCGAAATTTTGCCGGCGTAGAGCTTCTCGGGCGATCAATGTGCTGCGGGCTTCGGCCGCGCCAGCAATTTTTCGGTAATGCCGTTCAGGCGGTCGGCAAGATCGCCAATGGCAACCGCCACCATCTCGTCCGATTTCGCCTTGTGCTCGGCCATGCCGTCGCGGTTGCGGGAAAGGGAGGTGACTTCGCCTTCCAGCTTCTCGAGCTTGCGATTTATCTCGGAAAGCTCGTCCATCACCATGATGCCCGCCATGACGGTGAGCCTGAGATCGCCGATTTCGCCGAACTGGCTCTTGAGATGTCCGACGTAACGGTCGAAGCGGGTGGCAAGATCGGTCAGGTGGTCTTCCTGTCCCGCTTCGCACGCCATGCGATAGGCCTTGCCGTCGATCATAACAGTGACTTGCGCCATGAAACCGCTCCTATCGATCCAGCACCGCGCGGATCGTCTCCATCGCCGTCACCAGACGGCGGGAAACCTCGCGGTTGACTTCCTCAAGACGGTTGGCGCGAAACTCGGCCTGATCCAGCTCGTGCGCGAGCCTGGCGCGGTCGACATGGACCCGCTTGACCTCGTTATCGATCTCGCCCGTCTCCCTTTGCCGTTCGATACGCATATCGATGGCATTTTCGAGATTTGTGATGGCAGCACTCAGCTCCGTCAGCGCAGATTGTACGGTCTTCTCAGCCGACATCGTTTTTTCCAACTTGCAAGCAACCGGCCGAATCGTCCGGTTTCAGGCCTTTTCAACAATCACGAGGTTATTACCCGATTTATCATCCAGTCAATCAAACCAGTGCATTGAGGCGTTTTGCTCTGTGGATGAACGAAGACGACCCGGCGCCTCTCGCACGGATTTTGTCGCGATGCCCGATTTTCTAAACGATTTTTTCTCCCCGACAGAACCGCAAACGCCCGTGGATTTATTGACTTGCCTGCCTCACCTGCTATGGATCAACCCGCTTTTTGGATAGTTGCGTAAAACTATCTCCTTTCACCCGGAAACAGACGGAAAAGCCATGATTTCTCGCGACAAACACAACCGGATGGCCAATGCGATCCGCTTTCTTGCCATGGATGCAGTGGAGAAGGCCAATTCCGGCCATCCCGGTCTGCCGATGGGCGCAGCTGATGTCGCCACCGTTCTCTTCACCCGTTACCTGAAATTCGATCCCAAGGCTCCGCTCTGGGCGGATCGCGACCGCTTCGTGCTGTCGGCAGGCCATGGTTCGATGCTTCTTTACTCGCTGCTCTATTTGACGGGCTACGAGGACATGACGATCGACGAGATCAAGCGTTTCCGTCAGTTCGGTTCCAAGACCGCCGGCCATCCCGAATATGGCCATGCGACCGGCATCGAAACGACGACCGGCCCGCTCGGCCAGGGCATCGCCAACGCCGTCGGCATGGCAATTGCAGAGCGCAAGCTGGAAGAGGAATTCGGCTCCGACCTGCAGAGCCACTTCACCTATGTGCTGTGCGGCGACGGCTGCCTCATGGAAGGCATCAGCCACGAAGCCATCGCGCTTGCCGGCCACCTGAAGCTCAACAAGCTCGTTCTGTTCTGGGATGACAACAACATCACCATCGACGGTGAAGTCGGCCTTTCCGACAGCACCGACCAGATCGCCCGCTTCCAGGCCGTTCACTGGAACACCATCCGCGTCGACGGCCACGATCCGGATGCGATTGCAGCCGCCATCGAAGCCGCGCAGAAATCCGACCGCCCGACCTTCATCGCCTGCAAGACCGTGATCGGTTTCGGCGCGCCCAACAAGCAGGGAACCCACAAGGTCCACGGCAACCCGCTCGGCGCTGAAGAAATCGCCGCTGCCCGCAAGAGCCTCAACTGGGAAGCGGAAGCTTTCGTCATTCCGGAAGATGTGCTCGATGCATGGCGCCTCGCCGGCCTGCGCTCCACCAAGACCCGCCAGGACTGGGAAGCCCGCCTCGAAGCGACCGAAGCCGGCAAGAAGGCCGAGTTCAAGCGCCGCTTCGCCGGCGACCTGCCCGGCAACTTCGACAGCTCCATCGATGCCTTCAAGAAGAAAATCATCGAGAACAATCCGACCGTCGCCACCCGCAAGGCCTCGGAAGACGCGCTTGAAGTCATCAACGGCATCCTGCCGGAAATGATCGGCGGTTCGGCCGACCTGACGCCGTCCAACAACACCAAGACCAGCCAGATGAAGTCCATCACGCCGACGGATTTCTCCGGCCGTTACCTGCATTACGGCATCCGCGAGCACGGCATGGCGGCAGCGATGAACGGCATCGCGCTGCATGGCGGCCTCATCCCCTATGCCGGCGGCTTCCTGATCTTCTCGGACTATTGCCGTCCGTCGATCCGCCTTGCTGCACTCATGGGCATCCGCGTCGTTCACGTCCTGACGCATGATTCCATCGGCGTTGGCGAAGACGGCCCGACCCACCAGCCGGTGGAGCAGATTGCAGCGCTGCGCGCCATTCCGAACCTTCTCCTCTTCCGCCCGGCGGATGAAACCGAAACGGCGGAATGCTGGCAGCTGGCGCTTGAGCAGAAGCATCGCCCGTCTGCGCTGGCGCTCACCCGTCAGAACCTTGCGCCCTCGCGCAAGGAATATGAAGAGAAGAACCTTTCCGCTTACGGCGCTTACGAACTCGTATCGGCAAGCGATGCCAAGGTTTCGATCTTCGCATCCGGTTCGGAAGTCGAAGTCGCCCTCAAGGCCGCAGCGACACTGAAGGACAAGGGCGTTTCCGCCCGCGTCGTTTCCGTTCCCTGCTTCGAACTCTTCAAGGAACAGCCGGAAACCTACCGCAACGCCATCATCGGCAAGGCTCCGGTCAAGATCGCGGTTGAAGCCGCCATCCGCCAGGGCTGGGATTATTTCATCGGCTCGGACGGCGCATTCGTCGGCATGCATTCCTTCGGTGCATCCGCACCGGCGAAGGATCTCTTCAAGCACTTCGGCATCACGGCGGAAGCCGTTGTCGCCGCAGTCGAGGCAAAACTTGCGTGAGGGCTTCCCAAGCCCCCACATTTCCGCAAAGACCAAGCACATATCTTGATCGGGAGACTGTAAATGACTGTAAAAGTTGCCATTAACGGCTTCGGCCGCATCGGCCGCAATGTTCTGCGCGCCATCGTTGAATCCGGCCGCACCGATATCGAAGTCGTTGCCATCAACGACCTCGGCCCGGTTGAAACCAACGCCCACCTGCTGCGTTACGATTCCATCCACGGCAAGTTCCCGGCTGACGTCAAGGTCGAAGGCGACACGATCATCGTTGGCGGCGGCAAGCCGATCAAGGTGACGGCCGTTCGCGATCCGGCAACGCTGCCGCACAAGGAACTCGGCGTCGACATCGCGCTCGAATGCACGGGTATCTTCACCGCACGCGACAAGGCCGCAGCACATCTGACTGCCGGCGCAAAGCGCGTCATCGTTTCGGCTCCTGCTGACGGCGCAGACCTCACGGTCGTCTTCGGCGTCAATGACGACCAGCTGACGAAGGACCATCTGGTCATTTCCAACGCGTCCTGCACCACCAACTGCCTCGTGCCGGTCGTGAAGGTTCTCGATGACGTCGTTGGCATCGATCATGGTTTCATGACCACGATCCACTCCTACACGGGCGACCAGCCGACGCTGGACACCATGCACAAGGATCTGTACCGCGCCCGCGCCGCAGCCCTGTCCATGATCCCGACCTCGACGGGCGCAGCCAAAGCCGTTGGCCTCGTTCTGCCGCACCTCAAGGGCAAGCTGGACGGCACGTCGATCCGCGTTCCGACCCCGAACGTTTCGGTTGTCGACTTCAAGTTCATCGCCAAGCGCGACACGACGGTTGAGGAAGTCAACGAAGCGATCAAGTCCGCTTCCAACGGCAAGCTGAAGGGCATTCTCGGCTACACCGAAGAGCCGCTGGTTTCCCGCGACTTCAACCATGACAGCCATTCCTCGATCTTCGCGATCGACCAGACAAAGGTCATGGAAGGCAAGTTCGTGCGCGTCCTGTCCTGGTACGACAACGAGTGGGGCTTCTCCAACCGTATGTCGGACACGGCCGTCGCATTCGCGAAGACCATCTAAGACACTACATCCACAAAGAAACCGGCAGGAGCGATCCTGCCGGTTTTTGTTTGCCTAAAAAATGCCGGCGGGAATGGGGGATCCCGCCGGCATCGATCCAGAAGCAAGGCGGGGCGCTTCGGACCGAAACAATCACCGGAGGCGAGAGGGCCAGCCATCCGGCATGGACCGCTCACTTTCTGTTATTGATAATGATCGGGTCTCGCGAGCCGGCATTGCTCCAGATCGTATCGAACGTCTGTTGTCTTAATTCGCTTTGCTGCATGGAAAGCTTCATCATGCAGTCGGCAAAATCCCGCGAACCTTCCGGGTAACCAAACGACCGGCAGCGCTCGCGTTGCGCACCCATGTTTGCAGCCGTCTGTTCCGTGCTGGAGCAACCCGAAACAATCGAGCCTGCCGCCAATACCATTATAAATGCAGTAATAGATTTCCGTTTCATCCGATCGCTCCGGTAATGATGAAAAGCAATTCGGACGAGAGAACTAACGCAGCTGCATTGTCTCTATGTTACGTCGAGACACCGGCAGGCAAATTGTTTCCGCGCAGCATCCACAGCATTGCGTGCCTTGAACGTTTTCGCCCGCGCGCCGAAAAAATTCCCATTTCCTGCCTTCGTCTGGTCCACTTTGAAACGGACAAGGGAAACAGGGATAACGGTCGTGCGCAATGCACTTCGGCCCTGCCGTATCATTCGATACACCCCGCCTTGCGTCGCCTTTCAACGCCAGCCGAAACAGCGCTGACAGACCGCAACCCGTGGCGCATTGACTGCACACGCGCAGAGCATTCATTGCAGCGGTCAACGCGGTTTGAATGAGGCGGTGAACGTGGAATCATTTTATCTTCTGTTGCTGGTCGCAACTATTCTGGTTCTCGTCGCAGCCTTTTCGAGCCTTATCGCCTTCCGCTTCGGCGCACCTCTCCTGTTACTCTTCCTGATGATCGGCCTTGCGGCGGGTGTGGATGGCCTCGGCATCGAATTCACCAACAATCCGCTGGCCTATATGCTCGGCTCGCTCGTGCTTGCCGTCATTCTTTTCGATTCCGGTTTCGGCACGTCGATACAATCCTTCCGGCTTTCGGCAGCACCCGCCGTCGCTCTCGCGACAGTCGGCGTCATTCTCACATCCGTCTTTTTTGCCGGCGCGGCGGCCCTGCTGCTCGGGCTTTCCTGGCTGGAGGGCCTGCTGCTTGGCGCCATCGTCGCCTCCACGGATGCGGCCGCCGTTTTCTTCCTGCTGCGCATCGGCGGCATTCATATCCGCGATCAGGTGCGCTCCACGCTGGAAGTCGAATCCGGCACCAATGACCCGATGGCGATCTTCCTCACCATCGCCCTGGTCGAAATCATTGCCAAGGGCCAGGGGCTTGCCGGCATAGACAGCGGCTTTCTGCTGCTTTTCATCGAGCAGATGGGCCTTGGCGTCATTTTCGGCCTGCTTGGCGGCGTCATGATCGCCACCGTCGTCAACCGCTTCGCCGCCGACCGCGGGCTTGCACCGATCTTCGTGCTGGCGCTGGCGCTGCTCGTCTTCTCCTTCACCGGCACCATTGGCGGCAGCGGTTTTCTGGCGGTCTATGTGGCGGGCATCGTTGCCGGCAACCGCCGGATTTTCGCCAAGGAAACCATCCGCCGTTTCCATGAGGGGCTGACCTGGCTTGCCCAGATCATCATGTTCCTGATGCTCGGCCTCCTCGCCACACCGTCGCAATTTCCGGCGATCGCCATCCCGGCCGTCCTGCTGGCGCTGTTCCTGATCTTCGTCGCCCGTCCGCTTGCGGTGTGGCTCAGCCTGATGCCCTTCAACTATACCCAGCAGGAAACATCCTTCGTGGCCTGGGTCGGTCTGCGCGGCGCAGTATCGATCCTTCTTGCCATCATGCCCATTCTCGGCGGGCTCAACGATGCGCAGATCTATTTCAACGCCGCCTTCATCATCGTGCTGGTGTCGCTTCTGCTCCAGGGCTGGACGATCAAACCAGTGGCCACAAGGCTGGGGTTGATCGTGCCGCCGCGCATGGGCGATGTCGACAAGCTGGAAGTGGACCTTCCCGGCACCGCCAATCACGAGTTGATTTCCTATCGCGTCGCCAAAGGCAGCGCCATCATGCAGGGCGAGCGCATTCCGCGCTGGGCGATGCCCTCTCTGGTCGTGCGCGACGGCAAATCGATCCGCTACCAATATGCCGGGCGGCTGCGTGAAAACGATCTCGTCTATCTTTTCATCGCACCCGGTTATTCCCGCCTGATCGACCGGCTGTTCGCCAGCGCCCTGCCCGTCGCCGATGACGATGCGGATTTCTTCGGCATTTTCGCGATCTCACCCGCACGCCCTGCCAAGGACCTTGATGCAGCCTACGGCCCGGGCCTCATTTCGCCCGCCGAACAGGCGATGAGCATTGCGGAACTCATCGAAGCGCGGCTCTCCGGAAAGGCGGATTATGCCGATCGGGTGCGCCTCGGTTCCATCGTTCTGATCGTTCGGGCGCTGGACGAACATGAGGCGATCACCGGTATCGGCATTTCGCTTGAACCGGTCGAGCCGGCCACCAGCCTGCCGATCTTTATAAGCCTTTCGGAGATTCTCAGTCGCGTGCGGCGGTATCTGGCGCAGCGGCGTCAGTCACGCTCCGGTGATGGCAACGAGGGCATTTCCGCGCCTCCGTCCGAGGTGAGAGAAAATGAGGCGTGACCGGCTTGCGTCGGCAATCAGGCATAGTATGGTCCGTCCCGAACTCGCAACAAATCAGGATCGACCTATGCCCGCTTTCAAGACCATCGACGACCTTAACGACATTGCCGGAAAGCGCGTTCTCGTCCGCGTTGATCTCAACGTGCCGGTTGCGGATGGCAAGGTGACGGACGCGACCCGTATTGAACGGGTTGCACCGACCATTCTCGAACTCTCCGGAAAAGGCGCGAAAGTCATCCTGCTTGCCCATTTCGGCCGCCCGAAGGGTGAACCCGTCGCCGACATGTCGCTTTCCCAGATCGTAGCTACCGTTGAGGAAGTTTTGGATCACCCTGTGTCTTTCGCAGCCGATTGCATCGGCGCGCCGGCAGCGGACGCAGTCGCGAAAATGAACGATGGCGATATCCTTCTTCTGGAAAACACCCGCTTCCACAAGGGCGAGGAAAAGAACGATCCGGCATTTGTCGAGGCTCTGGCAGCCAACGGCGATATCTATGTGAATGACGCCTTCTCCGCAGCCCACCGCGCCCACGCCTCGACAGAAGGTCTGGCGCGTCACCTGCCCGCTTATGCCGGCCGCACCATGCAGGCCGAGCTTGAGGCGCTGGAAAAGGGCCTCGGCCAGCCGGTCCGTCCTGTGGTCGCCATCGTCGGCGGCGCGAAGGTTTCGAGCAAGATCGATCTCCTGATGAACCTCGTCAAGAAGGTCGATGCCCTCGTCATCGGCGGCGGCATGGCTAACACCTTCCTTGCCGCACGCGGCGCACAAGTCGGCAAATCCCTCTGCGAACACGATCTGGCCGAAACCGCAAAACAGATCATGATCGAAGCGGCCACATCCGGCTGCGCCATCGTTCTGCCGGAAGACGGCGTGGTCGCCCGCGAATTCAAGGCCAGTGCGGCGAACGAAACCGTCGATATCAACGCCATTCCCGCCGATGCCATGGTTCTCGATGTCGGCCCGAAATCGGTCGAGAGCATCAAGGCCTGGATTTCCCGCGCGGAAACGCTGGTCTGGAACGGGCCACTCGGCGCCTTCGAAATCGAACCCTTCGATGCGGCAACAGTGGCTGCGGCAAAACATGCCGCCGAATGCACGAAAGCGGGCAAGCTCGTCTCTGTCGCCGGTGGTGGCGACACGGTCGCGGCACTGAACCACGCCGGCGTCTCCGACGATTTCACCTATATCTCGACGGCAGGCGGCGCCTTCCTCGAATGGATGGAAGGCAAGGAATTGCCGGGCGTTGCCATCCTGACCGCTGCCAAGTAAACTTATCCTACTTGCCTGACACGAGGCCGGACAAGCAATGCTTGCCCGGCCTTGTTTTTTGGTAAGTACGCACGGGAGGAAAAGTTTCAAACGATTGAAATCATTTCAATCGTTTCAATGAGTTAGCCTGCCATTTCCCTGCCCTGGAACTTCTGTTATCGGGAATTTATTGTGCCTTGGGAGAATAGCAAATGACCGAACGTCTCGAAGACATTGCCATCAAAATGGTTGCCGACGGTAAAGGCCTGCTCGCAGCCGACGAATCCACAGGAACGATCAAGAAGCGTTTCGACAGCATCAATCTGGAGTCCACCGAGACCGCCCGCCGCGACTATCGCGAAATGCTGTTCCGCTCCGACGACGCCATGAAGAAATACATCTCCGGCGTCATCCTTTACGAAGAAACCCTGTTCCAGAAGGCAGCCGACGGCACACCTTTTGTTGATATCATCAAGGCGGCCGGCAGCCTGCCGGGCATCAAGGTGGATATCGGCGCAAAGCCGATGGCCTTCCACCCGCATGAATTCATCACCGAAGGTCTCGACGGTCTTTACGAGCGCCTGCGCAAGTACCATGAGGCCGGCGCCCGTTTCGCCAAGTGGCGCGGCGTCATCACCATCGGTGATCAGCGCCCGAGCTGGGGTTCGATCAAGGCAAACTCCCAGTCGCTCGCCCGTTACGCCGCTCTCTGCCAGCAGGCGGATATCGTGCCGATCGTTGAGCCGGAAGTGCTGATGGACGGCGAGCCGGGCACGCATGACATCGATCGCTGTGCGGAAGTTACGCAATGGGTTCTCCAGACCGTCTTTGCGGATCTGTTCGACGCCCGCGTCAACCTCGAAGGCATGATCCTCAAGCCGAACATGATCATCGACGGCAAAAAGGCCCGCAAGGCCTCCGTCGAGGAAGTGGCAGAAAAGACCGTGAAGGTTCTAAAGGCGACCGTGCCCTCTGCCGTTCCGGGCATCGCCTTCCTTTCCGGCGGCCAGTCCTCCGAAGAGGCGACGGCACATCTCTCCGCCATGAATGCCGGTTACGACCTGCCCTGGTCGCTGACCTACTCCTACGGCCGCGCGCTTCAGGATACGGCCCTCAAGACATGGGGCGGCAAGCAGGAGAATGTCGCCGCCGGCCAGCGCGCCTTCACCCACCGCGCCGCCATGAACAGCCTTGCTGCCAAGGGCAACTGGAAGCTGGAACTCGAAAAGGCCGCGTAAGGCCAGACCGACAGGCACGCCGAAAAATCAAAGCCGCCCCATGGGCGGCTTTTTTCTTTACGGGCGCAGAAGAAGCGTGGCCGACCAGATGACAAAGGCGGCAACCGCTATCTTCCAGCAATCGCCCCTTTTTTTAAGGCCCGGCAGGCCGAGCGGCCGGATGATCTGGACCACCATGGCCAGCAGTAAAAAAAGGCCGATCGCCTTTGTCATTTATTGAGCCTTTTCTTTATTTCTGCATCGTCACAGGCTGGACATTTTTAGCGTTCACCAGAAGAGTGCAACTCATTCGGGTAATCCCGTTCTATGGCCTGTCCGACCGTCCGTCCGAACGCATGAGAGTGTCTTCATGAGCAGAAATCTTCTACCCGTATTCGCTCTTTTATCCAGCACTCTGTTTCTTTTTCTCGGTAACGGCCTCCAGGGCCTGGTGCTGCCGGTGCGTGGTTCGGCCGAAGGCTATTCCAATGAAATTCTGGGCTTTCTCGGCACCTCCTGGGCGGCCGGCTTCGTCATCGGCTGCTTTGTGGCACCCGCGATCGTGCGCCGCGCCGGGCATGTGCGGGCGTTCGCCTCCTTCGTCGCGCTGGTCTGCCTGACCGTGCTGATGACGGGTCTTATCATTGACGACGTCTGGTGGATCACCATGCGCGCGCTCACCGGCTTCTGCACGGCCGGCACGTCCATGATCATCGAAAGCTGGCTGAACGAACGCGCGACCAATGAGAGCCGCGGCATGATCTTCTCGCTTTATATAGCCATCACCCTGCTTGGCGTAGTGGCGGGGCAGATGATCGTGCCGATGGGCGACATCAGCAACAACTCGCTGTTCATGATCTGCGGCATCATCTATTGCATTGCGATTCTGCCAGCCACGCTTTCGAAGGCCGACAGTCCGCAGCCCTTGCAGAAGGTCAAGCTGGATTTACCGGCTCTATACCGCAACTCGCCGGTTTCCTTCGTCGGTATCCTCATGATCGGCATCGCCAACGGTGCTTACGGCACGCTCGGCGCCGTTTTCGGCGCACGGGCGGGTCTTGATCCGACCATGATCGCCATCATGGTGTCCGTCACGATCTTCGTCGGCGCGCTCGCGCAATTTCCGGCCGGCCGCCTTTCGGACCGCATAGACCGCCGTTATGTGCTCGCCGGACTGGCAGGTCTTGGCGCAGTCGCGGGTCTGGCCGTTGCGGCCGTGCAGCCGCACAATGTCTACGTCCTTATCCCCATGATCGCCATTTACGGCGCCGCCGCCAACGCGCTTTATCCCATCGCCGTGGCCCATGCCAACGACTACGCGGCATCGGAAGACTTCGTCAAGGTTTCGGGCGGGCTGCTGCTGCTTTACGGTATCGGTACCATCATCGGCCCGACACTCGGCGGCGCGGTCATGACCTATTCCGGCCCCTATGCGCTCTTCTTCGTGACGGCCGTCGCCCACGTGCTGATAACGGCCTATGCCATCATCAGAAGCCGTCAACGCGCCGCGCTTTCGACCGACGAAAAGGACAATTTCTCGACCATGATGCCGACGACGCCCTCGCCGCTCGTCACGCCGGAAAGCATTGCACTTGATCCGCGCGCGCCGCAATATCCCGAGGACGATGGCGACTATGTTGAAAAAGGAGCAGGCATATGAGCCTCTTTGACGATGACCGTCCGCAAAAACCGCTGGCGCATGAGATCGGCAGCGATCTCAGCCTTCTTTCCGTGGACGAACTCAGCAACCGTATCGACCTCCTGCAAACGGAAATCACCCGGCTGGAAGAGGAGCGGACAAGGAAATCGGCGGGCCGGCTGGCGGCGGAGAACCTCTTCCGCTCCTGACGAAGGCCCGCAGAAACGCCCGGGAGGAAACCTACAAGTCGCAAGCTGCGGCCGGAATGGTGCGCGGGTGTAAATATTCTGGCGCAGTCTTTCGTTTACCATTAACCAAAAATTAAGCTTTCTGAGAGATTACTATACATGTCCAGTTCTTCTGGACCTCAGGCATCTTCTCCATTCGGCGAATTGGTCTGATTTTTCTCCCTGTTTTACCTTGAGAGCCGCTTTCGCGGCTCTTTTTTTGCCGGTATCCGGATTTCGTAAAACTGTGGGTATTAACCCTTCTTTAATAATTGCCTTGCGCATTTCAGGTAAAGATACCATCCTGAAAACACTAAAGGCCGGAACAAAATATCCCGGTCGTCGTTGCCTGACAGTGTGGTGCGTGAGCAGGGATTTAAAGAAAATGTCGGAACAGGTTTTAAATACCATAAGCTTTGCGGGTCGCGCGGCTGCTTCCAACCAGTTCAAAACCCTCTATACCGAAGGCATGACCTTGGTTGAGGAAACGGCGAGCTATCTTGACGGCGCCGGTCGCGCTGCTTCCAAGGTTCTGCCGCGCATGGCTTCCGTTCTTTACGCAGCGGAATCGATGCGCCTCACCACCCGCCTGATGCAGATGGCCTCCTGGCTGCTTCTGCAGCGCGCCGTCAACAATGGCGAGATGACGCGCGATCAGGTTCTGAGCGAGAAGAACAAGGTGCGTCTCGACAGCTTCAATGTCGACCGTAACGCGCCCGGCTGGAACGATCTGCCGGAATCCTTCCGCGACCTCATCGAACGGTCGCTGCGCCTCCAGAACCGCATCGCCCTTCTCGACCGCGAAATCTATCGCCCGTCCGAAGCCACCAAGGTGCCGGACAATGAAAACAGCGTACAGGCACAGCTTAATCTCCTGCGCACGGCTTTCTCCATCAATTGAGAAAAGACGATCTTATCCGGACAATTTGAAAAGCAGGCTGGCAAGCCTGCTTTTTTGTTTTGGGCGATACGTGCCCGCCCATCATCATTGGAAAAGGCAACAAAAAAGCCCGGTAAAAACCGGGCTTTTTTAAACGATCCGTCCGCAAGTGGATCAGAGGCCGAGGCCGCCGAAACGCTTGTTGAACTTGGAAACGCGACCACCACGGTCCATAAGCTGCTGGTTGCCGCCCGTCCATGCCGGATGGGACTTGGGGTCGATTTCAAGGTTCATGACGGCGCCTTCCGAACCCCAGGTGGAGCGGGTTTCGTATTCGGTGCCATCGGTCATGACCACCTTGATCGTGTGATAATCGGGATGGATATCAGCCTTCATGACAATCTTCCTGGTTAAGTGACGTGCGGTCCATTTGCCGCAATTGCGTCAACTGAGCCATTTCAATAAATGAAGCCATAGACCAGATGGGCCATGGCTTCCCAATTCGATGCGGAGCCTATACATGAAGGTCGCCCAGATAACAAGAGCCTGCTATCCCCTTGTGAAAGGAGATGGCCGCAGGGGCAGGAATTTTACCGCGGGCCGGAAATCTGGCCCCAAAAGACCGAAAAACGGCGCGGAACGAGGAGCATAAAGGACGTGGCAGATATTGAAGCGCAGAAAGCGGCGAAACAGAGAAGCCTGAAGCCGCTTCTTGGCCTTTTCCCCTATCTCAGGCGTTATCGCGGCCTGATGGCGGCTGCCATTTTCGCACTTGTCCTCTCCTCCGCCACGACACTTGCCTTGCCGCTTGCCGTTCGCCGCATCATCGACCACGGTTTCCAGACGCCGGATGGCGGCATGATCAACAGCTATTTCGCCATGCTTCTGGCGATCGCCGTCCTCCTCGCGCTCGCCAGCGCCATGCGTTATTATTATGTCATGACCATCGGTGAAAGGGTCGTCGCCGATCTGCGCCGCGATGTCTTTGCCCATCTCACCACGCTGTCGCAGCATTTTTTCGATACCAACCGATCCGGCGAACTGACCTCGCGGCTGACGGCCGACACGGTGCAGATCCGTTCCGCCTTCGGTTCATCCGCTTCAGTCGCGCTGCGCAACATCATCATGTGTTGCGGCGCTGTCGCCATGATGATCTATACCAGCCCCGGCCTTTCCGGCCTTGCGCTGCTTGCCATTCCCTTCATTGTTTTTCCGCTGATTGCCTTCGGCCGTTCTGTCCGTGCCCGCTCGCGCACCACACAGGACACATTGGCGAATTCCGCCGCCTATGCCTCCGAGACGATTGCGGCGAGCCGCACCGTGCAATCCTTCAATGCCGAGACCCTCGCAAATGCGCGTTATGGCGCCTCCGTGGAAGCCGCCTATCAGGGTGCGCGCGCGGCGATCGGTGCACGCTCCATCCTCACCGCCGTTGCCATTGCACTGGTCTTCGGCAGCGTCGTCGGCATTCTCTGGTATGGCGCGCAAAGCGTCTTGTCCGGCAGCATGACTGCGGGCACGCTCGGCCAATTCGTACTTTACTCCGTCATCGCCGCAAGCGGTCTTGGCCAGCTTTCGGAAGTCTGGGGTGAACTGGCGCAGGCGGGCGGCGCGGCCGAACGGCTTTCCGAACTGCTGGACGAGCGCTCACCCGTCATCGAGCCGACGACGCCCGTTGCCATGGTGCAGCCACCGCGCGGCGAGGCGGCATTTGAAGACGTCAATTTTATCTACCCGCTCGCGACCGGCCGGCCGATCATCTCCGGCCTCTCCTTCAAGGTCAGCGCCGGCGAAACCGTTGCCATTGTCGGCCCTTCAGGCGCGGGCAAAAGCACGGTATTTTCGCTGCTGATGCGGTTTTACGACCCGCAGCAGGGCCGTATCACCGTCGATGGCAGCGATATCCGCGACGTCAGCCTGGCAGACCTGCGCGCCCACCTGTCAATCGTCCCGCAGGACGTGGCGATATTCGCCTCATCCATCCATGATAATATCGCCTTCGGCCGGCCGGACGCGACACGCGAAGAAGTCCGCGCTGCCGCCATCGCCGCACAGGCGGACAGCTTCATCACGCGACTGACCGATGGTTATGACACGCAGGTGGGTGAACGGGGCGTTACGCTTTCCGGCGGCCAGCGACAGCGCATCGCGATTGCCCGCGCCATCCTGCGCAACGCGCCGATCCTGCTACTCGACGAAGCGACATCCGCGCTTGATGCGGAAAGCGAAATGCTGGTGCAAAAGGCTCTGGATGAGTTGATGAAGGCCCGCACCACAATCGTCATTGCCCATCGCCTTGCCACCGTGCTGAAGGCGGACCGCATTCTGGTGATGGATGAAGGCCGCATCATCGAGGAAGGCACGCACCAGAGCCTCATTCGCCAGAACGGCCTTTACGCAAAACTTGCCCGGCTGCAATTCCAGACGGGGCCGGACGAATTGCGCGCCCAGGCGTAATCACGCCAGCACTTTGCGCCCCGCAACACGGCCGGAAAACAGGCAGCCGCCGAGGAATGTGCCCTCAAGCGCATTATAGCCGTGCATGCCGCCACCGCCGAAACCGGCCACCTCACCGGCAGCATAAAGGCCCGGCACCGGATCACCGGCAGCATCCAGCACGCGCGCCTCAAGGTCAGTATGCAGGCCGCCCAGCGTCTTTCGCGTCAATACATGCAGACGCACGGCGATTAAAGGTCCCATCGCCGGATCGAGCAGCCGATGCGGTTTTGCGGTGCGCATCAGCCTGTCGCCGAGATAACGCCGCGCGCCATGGATTGCCGTTACCTGCGCATCCTTGCAGAAACCGTTCTCGATCTCACGGTCCCGCGCCTCTATCTGGTCGCGGATATGGCCTATATCCAAACGGTCATCGCCGCTGATCGCGTTCATTGCCGGGACAAGCTCTTCCAGCGTATCGCGGACGGCGAAATCCTCACCACGCTCCATGAAGGCCTTCACCGGCCCGGGCGGTTCCTTGCCCAGCCGTTTGAGCAGCAGCCGCATATTCTTGCCCGTCAGATCAGGGTTTTGCTCCGAACCTGAAAGCGCAAACTCCTTCTTGATGATCGCCTTGGTCAAGATGAACCAGCTATGGCCGCTGCCGCGCTCGCCCAGCATTTTAAGCGTGCCGAGCGTATCGAAGCCCGGCATCGCCGGCGCTGAAAGCCGGTTTCCATCGGCATCGCACCAGAAGGACGAGGGGCCGGGCAGGATGCGGATGCCATGGTCCGGCCAGATCGGATCGTGGTTTTTCACACCTTCGGTATAGTGCCACATCCGGTCGCGATTGATGACTGTTCCACCCACCATTTCCGTAATGGCAAGCATGCGACCATCCACATGAGCGGGTACGCCGCAGACCATGCTTGCGGGAGGCATACCCAGCCGCTCCACCGGCCAGTTACGCCGCACCAGCTCCTGATTGCCGCCAATGCCGCCGGAACTGACGATAACGGCCGGGGCTGCAATTGTGAAATCCCCCGCTACGTCCCGGCTGCTCTGTTGTCCGCGCAACACCGGATCCGTTGCAAGAACAGCGCCGGAAATGCCGGTCACCCGGCCGTCGGTGACATCCAGCCGATCGACGCGGTGGCGAAACCGGAGGGCAAGGCGGCCGTCCGCCGCCATGGCTTTTGTCTTTTCAACGAAAGGCGCCAGCACGCCGGGACCCGTGCCCCATGTGACGTGGAAACGCGGCACGGAATTGCCGTGGCCATGGGCAAGGGCGCCGCCACGCTCGGCCCAGCCAACCACCGGAAACCAGCGCATGCCCAGCCGATGCAGCCATTCACGTTTCTCGCCGGCGGCGAAATTGAGATAGGCTTCGGCCCACCGTTGCGGCCAATGGTCCTCGGAACGATCGAAACCTGCCGAGCCGAACCAGTCCTGCCGGGCAAGATCAAGACTGTCGCGCACCCGCATCAGGCGCTGCTCGGGGCTGTCGATGAAAAACAGACCACCAAGCGACCAGAAGGCCTGCCCGCCAAGGTTCTGCTCTCCCTCCTGATCCACTAGGCAAACGCTGAGGCCGCGCTCGACAGCCTCGGTTGCCGCGACCAGCCCGGCAATCCCCGCACCGACGACAATCAAATCATATCGTTCCATCAGCCCCTCCCAGATATGACGGAATTACTTTTACGCGAACGTAAATTCACTTGCGTCACAAGGCAACCGCCAAGATGCGGCTCCTGACTTAGCGTTCGGTGAGCTTCAGCTCGATACGGCGGTTCTGCTGACGCGCTTCCGGCGTGTCGCCTTCTGCAATCGGCTGATATTCGCCGAACCCGGCAGCAACCAGGCGGTTTGACGGAACGCCCTTGGAGATCAGGAATTTCACCACCGAGGTGGCGCGGGCAGAGGAAAGTTCCCAATTGTCGCGGTAACGGCCGGAGCCGGAAAGTTGGACATTGTCCGTATGGCCGTCAACGCGCAGGACCCAGTTGATCTCCGCCGGGATTTCCTTGGCAAGATCGATCAAAGCTGTCGCCAGCTTCTCCATCTCCGCCTGCCCTTGCGGATTGAGCTCATTGCCCCCGGAGGGAAAGAGCACTTCGGACTGGAAGACGAACCGATCGCCGACGATGCGGATGTTTTCGCGGTCCGAAAGAATTTCGCGCAGGCGTCCGAAGAAATCAGACCGGTAGCGGTTCAGTTCCTGTACTCTCTGCGCCAGCGCCACATTGAGACGGCGGCCGAGATCGGCGATCTTGACCTGAGACGAGGCGTCCTTGGACTCCGACGCCTGCAGCGCGGCTTCCACGGAAGCAATCTGCGCCCTGAGCGCTGCAATCTGCTGGTTGAGCAATTCTATCTGTGCGGAGGCGCGGGAATTGGCCTGCTTCTGGTCATCCAGTTCGCCGGTCAGGCTGCCGATGCGGGCATTGGCGCTTGCGCTGTTGCCCGATCCCGCATCGAGAAGCGACTGCAGGCGCGAGCGCTCACTTTCGGACGCGGCAAGTGTGGATTGCAGGCTCGCCAATGCGTCCTCGATATCCTGCTTGCTGCCCTTTTCCATGGCCAGAAGTTCGGTCAGTTCCGCTATCTGGCTGTTGAGGCGTGTCAGCACCTCGTCCTTGCCGGTGATTTCCCGCGACAGCACGAATTGCGCCAGCACGAAAACCGTGAGCAGAAACATGATGGCCATGAGCAGCGTCGAGAGCGCATCGACGAAACCCGGCCAATAATCCACACCCCTGTCGCGGCGGCGGTTGCGCGCAAGCGCCATGGCTACTCGCTCCCGTTATCGTGCCGGGTGCGTCCGGAAGATTTCGTCTCGCCATCGATACGCGTCGACAGCCGGTCGAGCGTGCGGCGGAGCGATCTCGATTCCTCCTGCTGCGCCTCGATCCAGTCGCGCAACATCTGCTGCTCGCTGCGCATATTCTTGACCAGCCCCTGAATACCCTCGGCAAGGCTGGTCATGGCTGCAAGCGAACGCTCGGTGCTGACAACCGCGCCGGGCTCAGCTTTGAACTCCCTCGGCATTTCCACCGAGGTATCCGTCACGGAAGACAGCCAGTTTTCAAGCTGGGTGTAAAAACGGTTCTGGGCGCGGCCTGCCTGAAGATCGAGAAATCCGAGGATCAGCGAGCCCGAAAGGCCAAGCAGCGACGAGGAAAACGCCGTTCCCATGCCCGCCAGCGGCGCAGTCAGGCCGGCCTTGAGGGAGCCGAGAATATCGTTGCTGTCGCCGGCGCTTGGATCAAGCGACTGGATGACGTTGCTGATGGCGCCAATGGTGCCGATGAGGCCCCAAAAGGTGCCGAGCAGGCCAAGGAACACCAGAAGGCCAACGAGATAACGCGAGGTATCACGCGTCTCATCAAGGCGAGTCGCGATGGAATCGAGGATCGTGCGCTGCGTAACGGCGGAAAGCCGGACCTCACCGCGCTTGCCGATCAGCGTGCTCATGGGGGCAAGCAACTTTGGCGCGCGGCCAACCTTCTCAACGCTGCCGGCGGCACGAAAGGCATTGAACCAGCGCACTTCTGACCGCAGGCTCATTGTCTGCGTGAACACCAGAATGATGCCGATGGCAAGAACGCCGAGAATGAAACCGTTGAGGCCCGGATTCGTCATGAAGGCGGTGTGCGCCTGCCGGTAAAGAATGGCCGCCAGGAAACCGACGAGGATCAGAAACAGAACCATCGTCCAGAGAAACGGTGTCGGGCTGGACAGCTTGTGGCTGTATTGCCGCGTGGTCACCGGCTTCTCGACGCCGAGATCAAGTAACTCCGAATCCGCCATAACGTTCGCATTCCCTTCGGTCAGGTATCCAGCGGAAGCTATTTGAAAATTGCGACGATTTGAAGCGAAAAGCCGGTCTTTCGTCATACGCATTTTGCAAAGACGGATGGGACCGGCGCTCAGAAAAACAAAAACGCCCGGCAAGGGTTCGCCGGGCGCTTAAAAACTTGCACTAAACGGCAGGTTTTCTGCCGAAATCGATCAGCGGCCGGGTATCGGGCGGTTGGCGACTTCCACAAGCGACTTGTGGATATATTCATTTCCAGCCGCAACAGTACCGCTGCCGAAGATGTCCGTACCGCCCTTGATATCAGAGGCGAAGCCACCGGCTTCGCGAATCAGCACCAGACCGGCCGCCATGTCCCAGGGCGAAAGATCCGCCTCCCAGAAACCGTCGAGACGGCCCGCAGCAACATAGGCAAGGTCAAGCGCTGCCGCACCCATGCGGCGAATGCCGGCCGCTTCACCCATGACGTGACGAAGCTCGACGAGGAACTTGCCGTGATTGCCACGGCCGAGATGCGGCACGCCGCAGCCGATGACGCAATCGGTCAGCGCTTTACGCGCAGCGACGCGAATACGGCGATCGTTGAGGAAAGCGCCACCGCCACGCTCGGCGGTGTAGAGTTCGTCGGTGGCCGGATTGAAGATCACACCGGCGACGATTTCGCCGTTGCGCTCCAGCGCGATGGAAACGGCGAAATGCGGAATGCCGTGCAGGAAGTTGGTCGTGCCATCAAGCGGATCGACGATCCAGCGATGCGCGCCGTCACTGCCTTTTTCCTCGCCGCCTTCCTCACCCAGAAAGTCGTAGGTGGGGCGGGCCTTCATCAATTCATCGCGCACGATCTTTTCGGCCTTGAGGTCTGCCTGCGATACGAAATCGCTCGGTCCCTTGACCGAAACCTGAAGGTTCTGCACTTCACCGAAGTCACGCGACAAAGACTTACCCGCCTTGATGGCGGCCTGAACCATGACATTGAGAAGGGCTGAACGGGCCATCGAGTTTGTTTCCTGGAAAGCTTGCGAGCCGCCCGAAAGCTTGCCGGGCAGGCACGTCATTATTTTCTTGAATTGAAAGTTTGCGGTTCAAGACCACAAAACGCGCGGAAATTCAAGGCAAAAAGCCTGCGGGCCGAAGCTGGCGACGGTTGAACCGCCCTGCATCACACCGGGCGGAACCGATTTGCGGCCTCGATCGCCTTTTTCTGCTGCTCGTCGGTGATCCCGAGATAAAAATCCTCGAGAGCCGGATCCTTCAACCCCGCACGGCGGGAAAGCACATACCACTTGGCCGCTTCCACCGGATCCGGCCTCGTACCCAAAGCCTGGATGTAAAGATGCGCCACCTTGTTCTGGGCCACAACATTGCCGCGCTGTGCGGCGCCATAAAGCCAGCGGAAGCCCTCATCCAGATTTCGCTCGCCGCCAAACCCATTGACGAGCCAGATACCGAGATCGACCTGCGCGGTATCGTAACCGGCTTTTGCAGCCCGCGTCAGCCAATCCCGGGCCTTGGCTTTCTTTTCAGCCGGTACATCCTTGAGCGACCAGTAAATCTGCGACACCGCATATTGCGCGTCGGCAATGCCCTGTTCGGCGGATTTTTCATAAAACGGCATGGCCATCAGCAATCCCTTGGCACCGGGATTTTCCGAAACCAGTATCTGCCCCCAGTTGAACTGGGCCGAGGCATTGCCGGCTTCCGCGGCCCGGCGCATGTAATCGTCGGCCTTCGCCTTGTCGCGGGTGACGAATTTGCCTTCCATCAGGATCAGGGCGAATTTGAACATGGCGACGGCATCACCGCCCTGCGCCGCCTGCTGGTACCAGAAAGCCGCTGTCTTCTCGTCACGGGCAATGCCGAGCCCGCGCGACATCATTTCCGCCACCAGTGTCTGGGCGGCCGCATCGCCGTTCTGCGCACGGTTCAATGCCTTGTCGAGCGCCTGCACATATTCACCGCGCTGGAAATGGCCATAGGCCTCGTCCACTCTGCCCTTGAACTCCTTTTCAGGCGGCAGGGCCGGCAGTTCGGCACCCATGCGCTGATAGACGTTGACGCCCTGCGACGGCTGCAAATCCTTCTGTTCTTCCGATTGCACCCTGCCCTGACGGGAAGGCTGCGCCTCATCCTCCATCTGCCGGGAAAGCGCGTTGCTTTCGCTCTGCGGTCCGGACTGGGCAAAAGCAACGCCCGCCGACGCGCCAAAAATCAGCGTCATCAGCGAAACGGAAAGGCAGAAGGGAACCGAGCGCATGAACATCGCCTGTATCAACCGCCAAACCGTGGCGCTTTTTCGTCAAGCAACGCGTTGATTTCAGAAACGGCCTGGGCGGCGCCGGCAGCATTGTCGAAAACGCCGCTGCGCATCGCCACAAATTCCACGCCGGTTTCAGCAACCGCGACCACCGACGACGGATCCGTGCCGCCCATGACGATCGCCGGGATTTCGATCATCGAAGCCCACCACTCGCCAAGAGCCAGATTTTTGGGATGCGCTTCCGGCTTGATGTCGCCTTCGAGCTTGCCGAAAAAGACGTAGTCCGGATTGGACTCACCCTGTTCCAGAGCCTTGTGACGATCATCCGCATTGCCGCCGCCGACGATCATCTTGGGCGTGAAATTTTCAACGGCTTCGGCAAGCGCCTCGGCGTTGCCCGCCACATGCAGGCCATCCGCCTTCACCCGGCCCGCAACACGGCTGTCGCCCGCGATGAGCGCAGCCGCACCCGCCTTCTGGACGAGAGGCACGATCAGTTCGGCACGCTTCTGGAAAGAGGCGTCATCCAGACCGTATTGCGGAATGATGACCGAGGCCACATCGCCGCCCCGCAGTGCTTCTTCCACATCTGTTGCCTGCTTTTGCGCATCGTCCGACTGCGGGACGATCAGAACAAGGCGGCAACGGTCTTCAACTATGGTCATTGGTTCGTCCATTTCAGGCAGAAGACACTTCCGGCGCGATCTGCACTCGTTTTGATATGATAAATCCGATAAACCGGACCGGAGAAAGGATCAACCATCCATCCATGCTGACCGATTTTCATTTTTTCCTCGTCGCCATCCCCGCAGTCGTGCTTGTCGGCCTTTCCAAGGGTGGTTTGGGCGGCGCGCTGGCGCTGATGGGCGTGCCGTTGATGGCGCTTGCAATCCCGCCGGTGCAGGCGGCGGCGATCTTCCTGCCGATCCTGATCGTGATGGATCTCGTGGCGCTTTGGGCCTGGCGACACCACAATCACCGGCAGACGCTCCTCATCATGCTGCCCGGCGCAATCGCCGGCATCACACTCGGCTGGGCCACCTCCAGCCTCATATCTGCAGATGCGATGCGGCTTGTCGTCGCCTCTGTGACCATCCTCTTTGTGCTGCGCTATTTCCACGAGAGCTTCAAAAGCCGCAACGGGCAGCAAATACCGGCCAGACCACAACGACCGGCCGCAGCAACGCTCTGGTCCAGCCTTTCGGGTTATGCGAGTTTTGTCGCCCATGCGGGCGGCCCGCCCTTCCAGATCTATGTCCTGCCGCTGAAGCTCGATCCCAAGACCTATACCGGCATGAGCGTGCGTTTCTTCGCCATCATGAATGCGATCAAGCTCATCCCCTATTTTGCGCTGGGCGCGCTGGACGCCACCAACCTCAAGACCTCGGCCAGCCTCTTGCCGGTCGCGATGCTGGCGACGCTCGCCGGTGCAAGGGTGGTGAAATATCTGAAACCATCCGTGTTTTACCCGCTGATGTATGCCATGGCGTTGATCGCAGCCCTGAAACTGCTCTGGGACGGACTGCCCCTCTAGGTTTCACAGCCACTAAAAAGCCCTGGCAACACCGCAGGTGCCGCCAGGGCCGAAAAGGAACCGTCAGTCCTTCATCGAAGGCTGCGGCATGGCATCATTTAATGCCTTGTGGAGGCTTTAAGCCTCTGCAGTTCATCCTTCAGGCGCAGTTTTCGACGTTTGAGGTCAGCGATCTCTGTGTCGTCCGAAGACGGGGAAGCAAGAATACTTTCGAGCTCTTCCTCCAGAGCACCGTGTTTCTTTTCGAGCGATGCAATATGAGCCTGAATGGTCATGCGGCACGTCCTTCCATTTTTAAGCCTACCTCCAGCTCTCCATCGCTGGAGTTTCAGGTTTGCGACGACAATGTGACATGGATTAATCGTATTGTCGAAGGCGAAATGAAGGCAATAAGTGGGCAATTTGGTCGCAACGGATAACTTCCCGTTGCCGCGATTTGATGATAGAGGCTCGGAACAGACGACATACGCGCCGGAGGCTATCCGGCTGGCATAAAATGGGGATGACAAGATGCCCGATCAGGACCAGGCGGACATCAGGCTCACGCTGGCGCGGCTGCGCCAGGAGCATGAAGACTATGACGCGGCGATCAACGCGATGATCCAGACCAGTTGCGATGCGCTGAGGATACAGCGCATGAAAAAGAAGAAGCTGGCCGTCAAGGACAAGATGACCCAGCTCGAAGACCAGGTCATTCCCGATATCATCGCCTGAGCCGGAGAAATTACGTGACAGCAGAAACGCCCCCCGTCGCCATCATCATGGGCAGCCAGTCCGACTGGGAGACCATGAAGAACGCCGCCGATACGCTGGATGCGCTGGATGTGGAATATGAAGCCCGCATCATTTCCGCCCACCGCACGCCGGATCGACTTTATGATTTCGCCAATGGCGCAAAGGATGAGGGCTTCAAGGTCATCATCGCCGGTGCCGGCGGCGCTGCCCATCTGCCGGGCATGACGGCCGCCATGACCCCGCTTCCAGTCTTCGGTGTTCCGGTGCAGTCCAAGACGATGTCCGGACAGGACAGCCTCTATTCCATCGTCCAGATGCCCGCCGGCATCCCCGTCGGCACGCTCGCCATCGGCAAGGCCGGTGCGATCAACGCGGCACTTCTGGCGGCAGCGGTTCTCGCGCTCGGCGACGAGGATCTGGCTGACCGGCTCGATGCGTGGCGCGCGCGCCAGTCGGCGGCCGTGGCCGAATATCCCATGGACAACGCCCAGTGACGGCATCCGGGACAGCTGACGCGACGATGGGCACCAATAATCTGACCAAGGGCAACCTCACCATCGGCATTATCGGCGGCGGACAGCTCGGCCGCATGCTGGCAATGGCCGCAGCCCGCCTCAACCACCGCACCATCGTGCTGGAGCCCCAGGCCGATTGTCCGGCGGCACAGGTCTGCAACGACCAGATCGTCGCGGATTATGACGATGAAACCGCGCTGGCCGAACTCGCCCGCCTCTGCGATGTCGTGACCTACGAATTCGAGAACGTGCCCGTGGCGGCAGCCGAGACGCTCGCCGCCTCCGTTCCTGTCTATCCGCCGCCGCAGGCGCTCAGCGCCTCGCAGGACCGGCTGACGGAGAAGCGCTTCCTCAACGGTTGCGGCATTCCGACCGCCGATTTTCGCGCCGTGGACAGCCAGGAAGATCTGGAGGCAGCACTGGCCGCCTTTGGTGGCAAGGGCGTGCTGAAGACGCGCCGCATGGGCTATGACGGCAAGGGCCAGCGTCTTTTCCGGGGTGGCGAGGACACGACGGGCGCCTTCGACGCGCTTGGCGGCGTGCCGCTCATCCTCGAAAGCTTCGTTGCCTTCGAGCGGGAAATCTCGATCATTGCCGCCCGCTTCAGGGATGGAACGGTTACCTGTTACGATCCGGCGGAAAACATTCATCTGAACGGCATTCTGCATACTTCGACAGTGCCGGCAGCGCTTTCCGAGGGGGCAAAGGATGTGGCCGTACAGTCGGCGGAAAAGCTTCTTGCGGCGCTCGATTATGTCGGCGTCATCGGCATCGAGTTCTTCGTCCTGCCTGATGGTTCGCTTGTCGCCAATGAAATGGCGCCGCGTGTCCACAATACCGGCCATTGGACGGAAGCCGCCTGCGTGATCTCGCAATTCGAACAGCATATGCGTGCCGTATCGGGTCTTGCGCCCGGCAGCACGGCCCGCCATTCAGATTGCGTCATGACCAACCTCATCGGCGACGACATCGACGATGTGCCAGCGTGGCTGTCGAAAAAAGACTGCCTCGTGCATCTCTACGGCAAGACGCAAGCGCGCCCCGGCCGCAAGATGGGCCATGTGACGGAGCTTTTGCATACAGGAAAACCCTCAGTCTTTTAAGGCAAAGATACCGGCAAGTGTTGACAGGCAGGGGTCAAACGGGTATTTGCCTGCCAACCGAAAAGAGCGCGCCCCGTTGCGCGCTTTTGATTGTTTGAATAAGCACGGTAAAAGCCGTGCAAAACTGCGGACCAGTAAAATGAAAATCAAGAATTCGCTTAAAGCGCTTAAGGCCCGTCATCGCGATAACCGCCTGGTTCGCCGCAAGGGCCGCGTCTACATCATCAACAAGCAGAACCCGCGCTTCAAGGCTCGTCAGGGCTGATTGACTGCGGTTCGCGATCAGATCGCGGATCACTTTGTTGACAGAGTAGAACTTTGCATTTGATATTGGGCGCAGTCGGGTTAAGCTTTGACCCATGCGCCCAAATCGTTTTTGCATGGCTATCATCGTCGCTCAGGGTTTCCTGTTTTCGGCCCTCCTGTTTCCGGGAATGGCTGCCATCAGTCATGCCGCAGACGGGCAAGTTCCCGTAGTTGCAGAGCCCGCGCCCGCCAAGACCGTCGACACTCTTTTTGCATCCCTGAAGAAAGAGCGAAACGCCGTCAAGGCGCGCAGCATCGCCAACCAGATTGCTTCCGAATGGAATGATTCCGGCAGTGCGACGATCAATCTTCTGATGCAATGGGCAGGCGAAGCTTCAGACGAGAAGCGCAATGCCGCCGCTTACGATTTTCTCGACCAGATCATCCTGCTCGATCCCGACTATGTGCAGGCGCCCTATCGCCGCGCCATGGTGCATTTCGCCGACGGCGACACCCGCAAGGCGATGGCGGATATCAACCTGACGCTGGAAAAGGAGCCGCGCTATTTTCCCGCACTGGCAAGCCTCGCCAACATCCTCGAAGCCTCAGGCCGCGACGAGTTGGCTCTGAAGGCCTGGGAACGCTATCTGGCGCTCTACCCCGCGGACAAGGATGCCCGCAAACAGGCCGTCGACCTTTCGGAAAAGCTGGCGGGCACACGCGGCTGAGTTTCGCGAAAAGCCCAAATAAAAATCGCCGCAAAAGCGGCGATTTTTTATCAACCGACCATCAGCCGATCATTCCATGCCAAGCGCAGCCATATAGGTCTGCAGGATGGTTTCTTCCTCAATACGCTCGTTAGCGTCCTTCTTGCGCAGGCGGATGATGGTGCGGATCGCCTTGGTATCGTAACCACGACCTTTCGCCTCACCCATGACATCCTTGATGTCGCCCTGGATGGCGGCCTTTTCTTCTTCGAGACGCTCGACGCGCTCGATGAATTGACGCAGTTCGGCGGCGGCGACGGTTTCAGTGGTGCTGGTTTCGTCCATCATATCATCCTTCATTGGCGGCTCGTCTGAGCCTTGTTCATTCGACCCGGTTGGAAGCTCCCGCCGGTCGCCGCCACCCGGGCGGCACAAATTCAGGCCTGTGAACTGCCCATTGCCGGGCCTCACGTCAAGTCGTTTCCGTCGATCGGGGGCTATTCCTTGGGTCGGCTCTGCTCAAAGGCGGTTTTCTGAGCGTCGCTCGCTTCCGCCTGATATTTTGCCTTCCAGTCCTCATAGGGCATGCCGTAGACGATTTCCCGGGACTCATCCTTGCTGAGCGGAACACCGGCATCCTCAGCCGCTTCCCGATACCAGTTGGAAAGACAGTTGCGGCAAAAGCCAGCGAGATTCATCATATCGATGTTCTGCACATCGTGGCGCTCACGAAGATGCTGGATCAAACGGCGGAAGGCGGCAGCCTCAAACTCGATCTGCTGTTTGTCGTTCTGTGTCGTCATGGGGCAACTCCAGGCTCAATAGGGGCCGGTGCGAGAGGCGAACAGCTGGTATTCATGCAGGACGGGATCGTCGTTCATTGCGGCAAAAATGGGAGCGAGCCGGTCCGACCAGTCGGCAATCCCCTCCTCATCCGCGATCAGATCCTGCCGAACCTCAAGAAGCGCATGCGGTATGCCCTTCATCATGCAATGGCGGTACATGGTGTCACCCTTCAGCGCCCCGTCATAAGGCTCGTTGTCGCCAACCAGGATGTCGCCGGTCGCGCGCAGATGCGCCAGAAGCGGATCGACCACACGATTATCCGTGTCCCAGAGAACGGCCGCATGCCAGGGCCGCGGCGTTTCCTTCCAGAAGGGCGTGTAGGAATGCAGCGACAAAACGAGAGGCGCCTCCCCCGACGACTGCGCGACGCCGGTGAGCACGCGATCAACGGCATCGTGATAAGGCCGATGAAAAATCTCGATCCTCTTCTGCCATTCCTCATCAGAAATCGGATGGTTGCCGGGAATGATCGCGCCGTCCGAAATCTTCATAATCAGGGTGGGATCGTCTTCACCGCGATTCGGATCGATCAGCAGCCGCGAAAAACGACCCAGCACCGCCGGCACGCAGAGACGGGCGGCCAGCGAGCGCGTCAAACCTTCTATGCCGATATCAAATGCGATATGGCGATGAAAAGCGGTTTGCGGAAGGCCAAGTTTGCCGTAGTGTGCCGGCAGGAGGTTCATGGCATGGTCCGCCAGAAGAACCATGCCTTTGTCATAATCGCCTTCTATGATTTCATAGGGTATGAAGTCGTTCATCGATGATTTTCTGGGGCAGGATTGAGGAGAAAAGCTTGATGGCATGGCTTGAGGCCGGGCGCAAGTTTCGGCGAAAGAACAGCCATCTACCTTACCGCACTCACGATCCCACGAACAATATAATCGATTAAACTCGCGTTGACTTTCTTTGGCGGCCACGCCAAGAAGTGTGTTCATTATAACCATGGAATCCGGATGGAAGCCGTGACTCAGTCATCTCTCGCTCTTCCTCGCCACTTTCGGCATCTCGCCCGTCTTTTTTCCGCAGCGGCATTGTTTCTGACCCCGTTTGTGTTCGTGGAGACCGCACATGCGGATTTCCGCGTCTGCAACAGCACGCAAAACCTCGTGGGGGTCGCAATCGGCTACCGGGCGCAAAACGGCTGGGTCAGCGAAGGGTGGTGGCAGGTCCCCTCCTCTACCTGCGCAACGCTGATAGAGGGTGAGTTGCAGTCGCGTTATTATTATCTTTATGCCGAGGATGCCGCCCATGGCGGCCGCTGGACCGGTGACGTCAACATGTGTGTGGCGGAAAACGAGTTCAAGATCGACGGTGTAGACGATTGTTATGCCCGCAGCTTCCAGAGAATGGGTTTCAAGGAATATGACACGGGCAGACAGGGCAGCTGGATGGTCCAGCTTTCCGATACGCCAGGCACACAGGGAAATCAAAACTGATGAAGCGTAACCGCAAAGTCAAAATTCTTGCAACTCTCGGCCCCGCCTCTTCCGAAGAGGCAATGATCGAAAAGCTGCATCTGGCCGGCGCCGATCTCTTCCGCATCAACATGAGCCATGCGAGCCACGACGTGATGCGTACGCTCATTCAGCGTATCCGCTCGGTCGAGAGCCGCAACGGCCGTCCCATCGGCATTCTGGCCGACCTGCAGGGTCCCAAGCTGCGCGTCGGAAAATTCGCCGAAACCAAGGTCGATCTCGTTCCGGGCCAGACATTCACGCTGGACAATAATGACGCCCCCGGCGACAACAGCCGCGTTTTCCTGCCGCATCCTGAAATTCTCGAAGCGGTCAAGCCTGGCCATCGCCTGTTGATCGACGACGGCAAACTGCATCTGCGCGCTGAAAAATGCGACGGCAAGAGCATCGTGACCACGGTTGTTTCCGGCACCCGGATTTCTGACCGCAAGGGTATCAGCCTGCCCGACACCCTGCTCGGCGTCGGCGTGCTGACCGACAAGGACCGCGTCGATCTCGATGCCGTTCTCGCGACCAATGAAGTGGACTGGGTTGCACTGTCCTTCGTCCAGCGTCCGGAAGATCTGGCCGAAGTACGCAAGATTTCCCGCGGCCGCGTTGGACTGATGTCCAAGATCGAGAAGCCGCAGGCCATCGAACGGATCGAGGAAATCATCGAACTTTCCGACGCATTGATGGTCGCACGCGGCGATCTCGGTGTCGAAATGCCGCTGGAGGCGGTTCCGGGCATCCAGAAGCAGCTGACACGCGCCTGCCGCCGCGCCGGCAAGCCCGTCGTTGTCGCCACCCAGATGCTGGAATCGATGATTACCGCACCGGTTCCGACGCGCGCCGAAGTTTCTGACGTCGCGACTGCCGTATTTGAAGGTGCGGACGCCATCATGCTTTCGGCTGAATCGGCTTCCGGCGATTATCCGGTCGAAGCCGTGTCGACCATGGCGTCCATCGCCAGCACGGTGGAGCAGGATCCCTATTATTCCAACATCATCTACGCGCAGCGTCCGCAGCCGGAAGCAACCGGCGCCGATGCGATTTCGCTTGCCGCCCGCCAGATTGCCGAAACGCTGAAGCTCGCGGCGATCGTCACCTATACCTCGTCCGGCACGACGGGCCTGCGCGCCGCGCGCGAACGGCCGCAGGTTCCGATCATTGCCCTTTCGCCGATCATTCAGACCGCACGCCGCCTGTCGGTCGTCTGGGGCCTGCACTGCGTTGTGACCGGCGATGCCAGCGATCTGGACGACATGGTGAACCGTGCTTGTCGCATCGTTGTGTCCGAAGGTTTCGGCAAGCCGGGCGACCGCATCATCATCTCCGCCGGCGTACCGCTCGGCACCCCCGGCGCGACCAATATGGTACGCATCGCCTATATCGGCTCCGACGGCCAGAGCGGCGTCTGACACCCGGACAGATCGTCATAAAAAAACCCGCCGTCGCCGGCGGGTTTTTTGTTGGCCTTCCGGCCGCATTAGAAAAGCCTGCCTCAGTGCATCTTCACCGGTGTGCTGAAGCGGCTGGATTCGATTGCCGCAGCGCCCGGCCTGAAGCTTGCCGAGGTGGCAGAGGCAGACATGTCGTGGCTGAGCATGCGGTTGGCGATAACGCGCGGCGCCTTCACCGAACGCCCGGTCGTACCCTTGTTCTGGTTGAGCGCCCAATCCGAGATCAGATCCTGCGTCAGGCGACCACCGCCGACCATGGCCTGATGGGAAACGGCCGCGTCCTGCTTGCTGGGGCGCGAGCCCTTGGTCGGCAAGCCGGCGGTGAGGCCACCATTGACGGCGGGCTTCAGATCAAACGCATCGCCGAAACCTTCCTTCGGTTCCGCCTTGGCCGTTTCGGCGGGCGCTACCGTAACCTTGTGGTTGACAGCGGCCGGGAATGCCGCAGCTGTCGGAACGGCAGCGGACTGGACCTGCGAACGGGCAGCCTGGCCGCTCTGTTCAAGAGCCGCAACCACAGTCGGCGAAAGGGTATCCTGCCGCGCGTCGGCAAGATCGTCTTCACCTTCGGGGTCAGCATTGGCTGCCGCCAGCAGGGCTTCCGCCACGGCCGGACGGTTGGCAGGTACCGGAACGGAGGCGAGTTCGCCGGTCGCAGCAGGGGTTGCACCATCTGCAGAAGCCGTCAGGATCGAGCCTTCAGCGTCGCCTCTCATGCCACGCGGCCCAAGAAGTGTCGGCACGGGTACGGATACCTCAGCCAGATCGGCAAATTGCTGACGCTCAGCTGGAGCGGACGCCGGTGTCGGCGTTGTCGCAGCCTGCAGTGCATCCTGCGCAGCGTTTCGGGCAGGAGAGTAAAGTGCGGTCGCAAGGCCGGTATTGGCCGGCTGATTGCCGAAAGCAGGACGAGCCGTTGGCAGCGGCGCATCGTTCACGCCAGGAAGAGATTGTGCGGAAGCAACGGCAATGGCCTGTTCCGGCTCGGGCGCTGCGGGCTGCGGAGCAGCCGGCCGTGCGACAGCCGGGCGTTCTGCGGGCTCCGGCGCTGCGATGCTATCCGGATCTTCATCCTCATCGCCTCCACCGCCAAAGAGTGCCTGCAACAGCGTCTTACGCTTGCCGCCGCCGGAAGAAGTAGGACCAGAACCAGCGCTGGAAGCAACCTGAATGGAGGACGAGCTGACGCGCTTCTTGTAATCCGCCAGAGCCTGCTCGTAACCGGGAAGCGGCTTGCCGTCGGAGGGAAGATGCAGCGTATTGCCGTTCGGGAAGATGCGGACGAGTTCCTGGCGGCTCATGCGCGGCCAGGCGCGAACGCCGCCGACATCCATGTGCACGAAGGGGGAACCGGAACTCGGATAGAAACCAACGCCGCCGATCTGCATCTGCATGCCGATTTCGCGCAGACGCGCCAGCTTCACGCCGGGTATGTAAAAATCCATGGCCTTGCCGAGCATATGCTGGCTTTTTTCCGCGACACCCTTGGTGCGGGTGCGCAGGAGACCATTGGTCTCCGGCGAGCGGAAGGCCGAAACGACGTTGATGTAATCGGTCGCGCCGCTGCGGCGATAAACTTCCCAGACGAGATCGAACAGGCGCGGATCCATCCGTGTCGGCTGGTTGCGGCGCCAGTCACGCAGGAATCGATTCAGCTCCTGCAGACCCTTCTGGTCGTATTTGCCATTGCGCTTGAAGGTGATGACCGCCTTCTCGCGTGTATGGATATAATACAGTTTAAGGCTGCGCGTCTCGGCGAAGGCTTCCGTCGCCGAGGCACCTACGAAAGGCATGGCGGCGAGCATCAGGCAGGCAAAGGTGACAGCGCGTGCCGACAGCTTCGTGCATATATCCTTGATCAAGCCGCGCGCGATCTTGGTCGACAGCGCGTTATTCCGATGCAGATATGGCAATTCGATCCCCGCCTGGAAGACAATTTCTGTCACATTGCCTCAAATGAACGTCAAATACGGTGACACGATGGCAAAATTGCCACACACATGCAACCTTCCTCTACATAGTGAATCAGCCACTAACAAGAGGTTTATAGACGGTAAGCGGATATCCTTGCTCAGAAGTTAACGAATCTCACGATCTGCCGGGGAATATGCCATTTGCGGCATCAGGCGGCATCTCGAAGCGGATCATCGGGATCGATGCCATAATCCTTCAGTTTTCGATAAAGCGTCGAGCGCCCTATGCCGAGTTTCCGTGCGACCTGGCTCATCTGCCCGCGATAGAAACGAAGGGCGAAACGGATAAGCTCTTCCTCGATCTCAGCCAGTTTTCGGATATTGCCTGAATCGTCCATGCTGGAGATCAGGTTCCCTCCGCGGTAGATGGTCGTCGAAATATCCGCCGTATCCTCAAGAACGACGTTAGTTTCGGCCAATGGCGGCGGCGGTGAATAGGCCGCGAGTTTCAGCGACGATCCAGACGGCGACCGGATGGAATCTCCCGCATCATCCCCCGTTGCAAATTCCGGCAGTTGCAGCGCGATCTGCGGAAAATCGGAATCCGCCAGTTCCTCGCCCTGCGACAGCACGACGGCACGGAAAACGGCGTTTTCAAGCTGGCGGATATTGCCCGGCCAGTCATAAGCCGTCAGCAGCGCCAGGGCGCTGGCGTCAAGGCCAACCGGATTGGGCAATTTCTGCTCCGCCGAAAAACGCTCGGCGAAAACCCGCGCCAGATGGGGAATATCCTCCTTGCGGCGGCGCAGCGCCGGAATGGTGATCGGGAAGACGTTGAGGCGATAATAGAGATCCTCGCGGAAACGGCCTTCCTTCACCTCTTCGATAAGGTTCTTGTTGGTGGCGGAAATCAGCCGGACGTTGACCTTCTGGACCCGCGCGGAGCCGACGGTTTCGATTTCGCCCTGTTGAACCGCTCGCAGCAGCTTGACCTGAACGTCCAGCGGCAGATCGCCGATTTCATCAAGGAACAGCGTTCCGCCATCGGCCTCCATGAATTTGCCGACATGTTTTTCCGTGGCACCCGTGAAAGCGCCCTTCTCGTGGCCGAAGAGAATGCTTTCGACCAGATTATGCGGGATAGCGCCGCAATTGACGGTGATGAATGGCTTGTTCGACCTGTCACCGGCCGACTGGATGGCGCGCGCGACCATTTCCTTGCCAACACCGGATTCGCCTTCCAGCACCACGGGAATGCTGGACTGGGCGGCGCGTTGTGCGAGCTCGATGACCCTCAGCATTGCGGGGCTTGCGGAAACGATATCGGTAAAATTCACTGCATTGCTCCGTCCGCGCCTGCCCGTGCGGGCCTTTGCCTCTCTCCTGTCGAGTTTGAGAGCATTGGAGATGGCGGCGCCGATCCTTTCCGGCGAGACCGGCTTGACGACGAAATCGAAGGCGCCGGCGCGCATGGCCTGCACGACGGTGTCGATGCCGCCCTGCCCCGTCTGGACGATGACGGGAACATCGGTGCCAAGTTCGCCCACGGCTTTCAAAAAGGTCAGGCCGTCCATTTCCGGCATCATAAGGTCGAGGACAACAACATTGATCTCGCCGCTATATTGCTTGAGCAGCTCCAGCCCCGCTTTGCCGTTTTCGGCAAGCAAGGCGAGATGCCCATAACGTTCCACCGCGTTTTTGAGCAGGCGGCGCTGGACAGGATCATCGTCTATCACGAGAACATGCGCGGTCATTTTTGGCTCCGGTTTCCGGTTTATGGACCTGCGTCATGCGGTCCCTTATGCCGCACTCTGGCACAGGAGATTTGAACATCCAGTTTTGAGATTTGCTTGCATTTTATCCATTGCTACGGGAAACAAAGGCCCCATATGCTTCGAAAAGCATAACCAGAAGGATACGTCCGATGACCCTTAATCGCTCCATTCCGCAACCCGTATTTTCCCTTGCGGAAACCTCCGGTCCCGTGCTTGGAGACCTGCCCGACTGGAAGCTTTCGGATCTTTATTCGTCGGGCGACTCGCCGGAATACAAGGGCGATCTTGAGAAGGCGGCAGCAATGGCGACGGCTTTCGAGGATAAATGGAAGGGCAAGCTTGAGACCGCCGCAAAGGCGACAGGCGCCAACGGCATCGGCGCTGCCCTCAAGGAGTATGAAGCGCTGGACGATCTCATCGGCCGCATCGGCTCCTTTGCCGGACTGACTTATTTTTCCGATACGTCGAACCCGGCAAACGGCAAACTTTACGGCGATGCCCAAGCGAAACTGACGGATATTTCCGCCCATCTCCTGTTCTTTACGCTTGAACTCAACCGCATCGACGATGCGGTGATGGACGCCTGCATGGTAAATGATGCCGCGGCAGGGCATTACCGGCCCTGGCTGGTGGATTTGCGCAAGGACAAGCCGCACCAGCTTGACGACCAGCTGGAACAGCTGTTCCTTGAAAAATCGATGACCAGCGCGAGCGCCTTCAACCGTCTGTTCGACGAGACGATGGCCGATCTGCGTTTTGATATTGACGGCGCAAGCCTTCCGCTGGAAGTGACGCTCAACATGCTCCAAGAGCCGGAGCCGGAAACCCGTAGGAAGGCGGCGGAAGCGCTGAGCGCCACCTTCAAGGAGAATCTGCGGGTCTTCACCCTCATCACCAACACGCTCGCCAAGGACAAGGATATTTCCGATCGCTGGCGCAAATTTGAAGACATTGCCGACAGCCGCCATCTGGCGAACCGCGTTGAGCGCGAGGTCGTTGATGCCCTGGCTGCCGCCGTTAAAAACGCCTATCCGCGCCTTTCGCATCGCTATTACGCCATGAAGGCGAAATGGCTCGGCATGGAGCAGATGAACTACTGGGACCGCAACGCGCCGCTTCCCGATACGTCCAATACGATCATTCCATGGGATGAGGCGAAGGATACCGTGCTTTCCGCCTATGGCGATTTCGCCCCTGAGATGGCCGATATCGCCCGCCGTTTCTTCGATGAGGAATGGATCGACGCCCCCGCCCGCCCCGGCAAGGCGCCGGGTGCATTCGCACACCCCACCGTGCCATCGGCCCACCCTTACGTTCTGGTCAACTATCTCGGCAAACCGCGTGATGTGATGACGCTCGCCCATGAGCTTGGCCATGGCGTGCATCAGGTGCTGGCCGGCGGCCAGGGCGCGCTGATGTGCGCCACGCCGCTGACGCTTGCCGAAACAGCCTCCGTCTTTGGTGAAATGCTGACCTTCCGCAAGCTGCTCGACGACACCAAGGATGTGAGAGAACGCAAGGCCATGCTCGCCCGCAAGGTCGAAGACATGATCAATACTGTCGTGCGACAGATCGCGTTTTATGAATTCGAACGCAAGCTGCACACCGCCCGCAAACAGGGCGAGTTGACCTCTGAACAGATCGGTGAATTGTGGCTTTCCGTTCAGGCCGAAAGCCTCGGCCCGGCAATCCGGATTTCCGAGGGTTATGAGACATGGTGGACCTATATCCCCCATTTCATCCATTCGCCCTTCTATGTTTATGCCTATGCCTTCGGTGATTGCCTGGTGAACTCGCTTTATGCGGTCTACCAGAAAGCCGAGACCGGCTTTCAGGATAAATATTTCGAGCTTTTGAAAGCGGGCGGCACCAAGCACCATTCCGAGCTTTTGAAACCCTTCGGTCTTGATGCGACCGATCCTTCCTTCTGGGACAAGGGCCTTTCGATGATCGAGGGGCTGATCGACGAGCTTGAAGCGCTGGATAACAAACAGGCTTAACCTCGCCAGCCGGCAAGGCTATCCTATTTCGGACAAGCTTTGCCGGTTGATATCGCCGGTATGGACACCAATGATGACGACAGGCGACGAGCAAAGGCAATGAAACGCAAACCCGCTGATCTGACCTTGAGGGAAACCCTGCGCTGGGAGCCGCAATCGGGCTTTCAGCGCATTGACCAGCATATGCGCCGGCTGTTGCGCTCCGCCGATGCGTTGGGTTTTCGCGCACCCGTCAATGCGGTCCAGTGCCTGGAAAAGACGGTGGGCGGCGAAAACCCGCTCTGCGTAAAGCTTGTCATGAACTACAAGGGTGAGCTGGATATTGAAACGGCCGACTTTCGTCCGTTGCAGGAGGATACCGTCTGGAGGGTCCGCATTGCGACGCAGACCACCCTTGATTCCGCCGATACCTTCTATCGCCACAAGTCGTCGCGCCGGGAGCCCTATGATGCCGCCCGCGCCGAATTCTCAGCCGCAGATGCGGATGAGGTTCTGCTTCTCAACGAGCGCGGCGAGTTGTGCGAGGGATCCTCGACCAGCATCTTCGTCGAAATGCCTGATGGGCAATTGCTGACGCCGCCGCTCGACAGCGGCATTCTTCCGGGCGTCCTGCGCGCCGATCTTATCCGTGAGCGCAAGGCGCGCGGGCAGGCGCTGAAGCCGGAGGATCTTGCCGGGCGGCGGTTGTTCGTGGGTAATTCGCTGCATGGCTTGATTGCGGCGGAACTGGTCTAGACCGTCACCGCCAGAAGCCGGTCCCGACCTTTCTCCTTGGCAGCATATAGGGCCTTGTCGGCACGCATGAAAACCTCGTCAGCGCTTTCCGCCATGCGATAGGCGGTCATGCCGGCCGAGCAACTGTAGGAAAAATCCGGGAAATCGGGCAGGGGTCTGGAAAGACGCACCCTTTGCAGCAGTCGTTCGACAATCTCCCCGCTTTCGGCAACGGAGCTGCGCGGCAGGATGAGCATGAATTCCTCACCGCCGATCCTGCCGAAACAGTCCACCCGGCGCACGACGGAATGGGCGATGCCGACAAAATCGCGCAGAACTGCATCGCCGCATTTGTGGCCGAAACGATCATTGATCTGCTTGAAAAAATCGATATCGAGCGTGCAAAGGCAAAAGGGCGCTTCAAGACCTCTGCCGACCCGTTCCACCTGCAGGGCCAGTTTCGCGAAAACGAAACGACGGTTGGCCGTTCCCGTCAATTCGTCAGTCTGCGAGGCGCGCACCGCCAGATCGCGGTCCTGCCGCAGCGTTCTGTAGCCCTGGCGCAATTCGGTGACGTCGCTTGCGATGCAGAGCATCCATCCATCCTGCTGAACTGTCTCCGTCATCCAGAACCAGCGGCCGTCATACATGTCCATCTCGAAGGCACGATAAGGTAGTTTCCCGCGCCGGGACTGCGCCGACATGAGCCATCCCTCGAAATCGCTGTTTCTTATGACGACACCGGTGCGCAGGCGATGGTTCAGCCGCATGATATCCGCCCAGGTCGGGAAATCTCCCGCAGCAAGCTGAAAGCTTTCCCGAAACGACGGGTTGGCGTGCCGCAACCGGTCCTCGGAATCATAGAGGGCGATCAGAACGGGGGTGGCACTCTGAAGCGCTGCGACACGCTCGATAAGACTATCCAACAGGCAACTCTCCTGTGATGGCGAAAAACTCCCCCGTCGTCATCCGGCCAAAGCCCCCAAGCCTTTGGACATATACACGAAAAGAAGAACTCAATTATAAACGCAGTATCTAAAATGCGAAGAGGCAGAATGTGGTGGAAAGGGTGTGCCGGTCCATCCCGTCGTCACCACCGTCATATGTCCGTCATCCACCTGCCCTTTATTGTGGCACGCTTTTATGATCTAGCTTACTTATTGGCTGAAAAAGGAAAATTGACGAATGACGGACGCAAACCACCCGATTTACGGCGATATTGACGGCCCCATCATCATGATCGGCTTCGGCTCCATCGGGCGCGGTACTCTTCCGTTGATCGAACGTCATTTCAATTTCGACAGGACCCGTCTCGTCGTCATCGATCCGCGCGAGGATATCGCGGCGTTTCTGGCCGAGAGAAACATTCATCACATCCGCAAACATCTGACCAAGGAAAACTATAAGGAGGTTCTCAAGCCGCTCCTCAAAGGTGTCCAGGGCCAGGGCTTTTGCGTCAATCTTTCCGTCGATGCCGCATCCGTTGATCTGATGAGGCTCTGCCGCAAACACGGCATGCTCTATATCGACACCGTGGTGGAGCCATGGCCGGGCTTTTATTTCGACGCCGACGCCGACAATGCCTCCAGAACCAATTATTCGCTGCGCGAGACCATGCTGAAGGAAAAGGCGCGCAAACCGGGCGGCACAACGGCGGTTTCCACCTGCGGCGCCAATCCGGGCATGGTGTCCTGGTTCGTGAAGCAGGCGCTGATCAACCTCGCCAGGGATACGGGTCTCGATATCGAGGAGCCGCAGCCGCATGACCGGGAAGCATGGGCAAAGCTCATGAAACAGCTTGGCGTCAAGGGCGTGCATGTGGCCGAGCGCGACACGCAGCGGGCAAAGGAGCCCAAGCCATTCGGGGCGTTCTGGAACACCTGGTCCGTCGAGGGTTTTATCGCCGAAGGTTTTCAGCCGGCCGAACTCGGCTGGGGAACGCATGAAAACTGGATGCCGAAAAACGCGAAAAAGCAGAAAAAGGGCAGCAAGGCGGCGATCTATCTCGATCAACCCGGCGCCAATACCCGGGTGCGGACGTGGTGTCCGGGCCAGGGCCCGCAATATGGATTTCTGGTCACCCACAATGAAGCGATCTCGATTTCCGACTATTTCACCGTCCGCAATGACGATGGCGGCGTGATCTATCGCCCCACCTGTCATTATGCCTACCACCCTTGCAACGACGCCATTCTTTCCCTGCACGAACTCTTCGGCAATGGCGGCACGGCCCAGCCGATCCAGCATGTGCTCGGCGAAGACGAACTCGTCGATGGCGCCGACGAGCTGGGTGTTCTTCTCTATGGCCATGACAAAAACGCCTATTGGTACGGCTCGCGGCTGACCCTGCAGGAGGCGCGCTCACTCGCGCCCAACCAGAATGCGACCGGGCTGCAGGTCAGTTCGGCGGTGCTGGCCGGAATGGTCTGGGCAATTGAAAATCCGCAGGCCGGCATCGTCGAGGCGGATGAAATGGATTACCGCCGATGCCTCGAGGTGCAGCGCCCCTATCTTGGCCCGGTCGAGGGACATTATACGGACTGGACGCCGCTCGACGGTCGCCCCGGCCTGTTTCCCGACAATATCGACAAGTCCGATCCTTGGCAGTTCCGCAATATTCTAGTGCGCTAAAGGACCGGAGTCTCATATTTGTCACGCCGGCGCTTTCATGCGGGACGTCAGGAACCCGGGAGAGCAAACAACGTTGCCTTGAAATAAAGAACGCTTCACGGCATGGTCGAAGCACAAGGGTTTCATCGAATCGCAGGAGAACAGGCTCATGAACTTCAAGACAAGCGCTGCTTTGCTTTCAGCCGCCATCGCGGTGTCTTCATGCGTCGCGCCGGGTCCCTCCCAGCAGACCTCGATGGCCCCCTCGCTTGCCCGCGGGCCGGCCGTCGATGGCCGCTGGATCGACCGTAACGGCATCGTATCGACATTCCAGAACGGCGCTTTCTCCACACGTTCGACCGACACCAATACGCTTCTGGCGTCCGGCACCTATGTCACCATTTCGCCGACGCTCTACGAAATCAACATGACGTCGCTGGTTCGCAATACGCAATCGCGCGTCAACTGCGCCCTTGTCTCCCCGTCACAATTGAATTGCACGACAGACACAAACAGCCAGTTCTCGCTGACGCGTCAAGGCTGATAATCTTATATTTTCAAATGGATAGCATTGTGAAACGCACGCTTCAAGCGTGCGTTTTTCTTTATTGCGTGACTGTCATAATTTCGCTTGCGACAACTGCCGCTAAATGGAAACATCGCGCTTTGAAAGACTGACATATTTTCGGACTAGAAAATAAGCACGACCGGATGATGATCGACCGGCCGGGGCTTCCGCTTTGAACAGGAGAGAGGGACCATGAAGAAAATTTTGGGACTGGGCATGCTGAGCGTTTCGGTAATAACGCTTTCGGCTGGAGCGGCTCTGGCCGATTACGAGCTCAACATTCTTCACATCAACGATTTTCACTCCCGTATCGAATCGATCAACAAGTCCGACTCGACCTGCTCGGCGGAAGAGGAAGGCAAGAATGAATGCTTCGGCGGTGCTGCGCGCCTCTTGACCGCAATCAACCAGACCCGCGACGCGCTCAAGGCTGAAGGGAAAAATGTTCTTCTGCTTAATGCCGGCGATAATTTTCAGGGGTCGCTGTTCTACACCACCTACAAGGGCACCGTTGAAGCAGAAATGCTGAACGCCATGAAGTTCGACGCCATGACCGTCGGCAACCATGAGTTCGACGATAGCGAAGACGGGCTTGCCGGCTTCCTCGAAAAGGTCCAGTTTCCGGTGGTGACCGCAAA
The DNA here is from genome assembly GCF_018873185.1 of Rhizobium sp. X9. Lineage (NCBI taxonomy): Bacteria > Pseudomonadati > Pseudomonadota > Alphaproteobacteria > Hyphomicrobiales > Rhizobiaceae > Rhizobium > Rhizobium sp. X9. The sequence continues at coordinate 932,020 of NZ_CP071312.1, forward strand.
CGTGGTCGCCAGCGCCGCCTCGAAGATCGGCGATCGCGTCAAGCCTTCCATCGTCCTTGAAGTCGGCGGCCAGAAAATCGGCATCGTCGGTGCGGTCGCCAACGACACGGCGGAACTGGCAACGCCCGGTCCCAATATCACCATTGCCGAAGATGTCGCGAAAATCAGCGAACAGGTGCAGAAGCTGAAGCAGGACGGCGTCAACAAGATCATCGCCCTTACCCATGTCGGATATCCGCGCGACCTCGAATTCATCGCGAAAATCCCGGATGTGGATGTCGTGGTTGGCGGCCACTCGCATACGCTGCTTTCCAACACCGACCAGAAGGCCGAAGGCCCCTATCCGACGCTCGTCGACAATCCCGGCGGCTACAAGGTTCCGGTGGTTCAGGCCGGACAATACAGCAAATATCTCGGTGACCTGCGCGTCGTCTTCGATGACAGCGGCGTGGTCAAGGAAAGCAAGGGCGACCCGATCCTGATCGATTCCTCCTTCAAACCCGATGAAGCGACGCTGAAGCGCATCGACGAGCTGAAAGCACCGATCGAGGCGCTGAAATCCAAGGTCGTCGGCACTTCGGAAGGCCCGATCGAGGGCGACCGCAAGATTTGCCGCGTCAAGGAATGCTCCATGGGCAATCTGGTGGCGGACGCCACACTTGCCCGTGTGAAGGATCAGGGCATTACCATCGCTTTCGCAAATAGCGGCGGCCTGCGCGCTTCCATTGATGCCGGCGATGTCTCGATGGGCGAGGTCCTGACGGTTCTGCCGTTCCAGAACACCGTTGCGACCTTCCAGCTGAAGGGCGAGGATATTCGCGCCGCACTCGAAAACGGCGTCAGCCAGATCGATGATGGTGCTGGCCGCTTCATGCAGGTTTCCGGCCTGAAATATTCTTTCGACCGCTCGAAGCCTGCCGGCAGCCGCATCGTTTCGGTTGACGTTAAGGAAGGCGAGACCTTTGTGCCGCTCGACCCGGCCAAGACCTATATCGTCGCGGCCAACAACTATGTTCGCACCGGCGGTGACGGCTTCAAGGTCTTTGCGACGAAGGCGATCAACGCCTATGATTTCGGCCCCAATCTCGAAGAGGCTGTCGCCGCTTATATCACCGCAAACAGCCCCTATAAGCCCTATACGGATGGCCGCATCAGCGAAGTGACACCTGCCGGTTACGTGGCTCCGGCAAAGCCCGCAGCACCTGCACCCGCAGCAACCGCACCGGCACCGGCAGCAGGCACACAGGCTCCGGCAGCAACACCGGCTCCGGCGCCCGCAGCGCCTGCTGCCACCGCACCTTCTGCCACGGCACCTGCCGCCACCGCGCCCGCGACCGCCGCTGCTGCGGTCAGCAAATATGTGGTTGAGAAGGGCGATTCGCTCTGGAAGATCGCGGCGGAAAAATATGGCGATGGCGCTCTCTGGACCAGAATTGCCAGGGCGAACACGCTGAAGCATCCGAACCACATTGAGATCGGTGAGGAACTGGAGCTTCCGGCTCAATAAGCCGGTAGCGACCAGACAGGGCAATTTGCCGCAGACCGGAAGCCGACCCTCAACCACGGGGTCGGCTTCTTATTTTCCTATAAAAAACAGGTCACTACAGGCCGCACTTTGCGAAAGGGCATCGTGCCTGCCAGCCAGCCCGGGAAATCACCTCCAGCGGTGGTTCAATCCTGAGAAATTTCGTCTAGAACACGTGAACAAATTGACGACAGGGGCGTATAGCTCAAGCATTTGCGACAGAATTCGTCAGGGTTCTCGTCGGTATGCATAAAACAAAAGATGGAGCCTTCCGCCCTCTCCCAAACGGAAAGCTCTTGTGCAAACAGTCCGAATTTCAGGGTGTCATTCATGGCGACAGAACTATCCGCACTCCCCGTAGACCATCCCGGCATAAGATTTGGCAAGGTCGGCGTTCTGCTCGTTAATCTCGGCACGCCGGATGGTACGGATTATTGGCCGATGCGCCGTTATCTGGCGGAATTCTTAAGCGACAAGCGCGTCATCGAATGGTCCCGCCTTTACTGGTATCCGATCCTTTACGGCATCGTCCTCAACAAGCGTCCGCAAAAGGTCGGCAAGGCCTATGAGGAAATCTGGAACCACGAACGCAACGAAAGCTATCTGCGCACCTATACCCGCAGCCAGGGTGAGTTGATGGCAAAGGCGTTGACGGATCTGCCCAATGTCGTCGTTGACTGGGCGATGCGCTACGGGCAGCCTTCCATCGCCTCGAAAATCGACGCACTGAAAGAACAGGGCTGCGAAAAAATCCTGCTTTTTCCGCTCTACCCGCAATATGCCGCATCGACCACGGCAACCGTCAACGACAAGGCTTTCGAACACCTGATGAAGCTGCGCTGGCAACCTGCACTGCGCACCGTGCCGCCCTATCACGACGATCCGGCCTATATCGAAGCGCTCGCAGCTTCCGTCAAAAACCATCTGGCGACGCTGGACTGGGAGCCGGAGATGCTGATCACCTCCTTCCACGGCATTCCGCAATCCTATTTCAAAAAGGGTGATCCCTATTATTGTCATTGCCAGAAGACCGCCCGCCTGTTGCGGGAGGCGCTGGGACGGACGGACAAGAATTTCATGATCACCTTCCAGTCGCGTTTCGGGCCGGAGGAATGGTTGCAGCCTTATACCGACAAGACCGTGGAAAAGCTGGCTTCAGAAGGCATCAAGCGCATCGCCGTCATGAATCCCGGCTTCGTATCGGATTGTCTTGAGACGCTTGAAGAAATTGCCGGTGAAGCCGGCGAGATTTTCCTGCATAATGGCGGCGAGAAATTTACCCATATCCCCTGTCTTAACGACAGCGCCGAGGGTATGGATGTTCTCGAAAAGGTTGTACGGCGAGAGTTGCAAGGCTGGGTGTAATCTTGCCATAACGATGCTGGGGTAAAATCCCTGACGGTTCTTACCCTGGAGGAAATGTGATGATTGCATTGGGCGGTTTCGATATTGTTGTTCTGGCAGCGGTGGTGCTGGTTATTCTGGTGCTGTTTGCCGGCATCAAGACCGTGCCGCAGGGGCATCGTTACACGGTTGAACGGTTCGGGCGCTACACCCGCACGCTCGAGCCCGGCCTGAACCTCATCGTGCCCTTCATCGAAAGCATCGGTTCGAAAATGAATGTCATGGAGCAGGTTCTCCATATACCGACACAGGAAGTCATCACGCGTGACAATGCCAGTGTCTCCGCCGATGCCGTCACCTTCTATCAGGTCCTCAATGCCGCCCAGGCCGCCTACCAGATTTCCAACCTGGAAATGGCGATTGAAAACCTCACCATGACGAACATCCGCTCGGTGATGGGCTCTATGGATCTCGACGAATTGCTGTCGAACCGCGATGCGATCAATGATCGCCTTCTGCGCGTGGTGGACGAGGCTGTCGGGCCTTGGGGCATCAAGGTCACCCGCATCGAGATCAAGGACATTGCGCCGCCGAAGGACCTCGTCGATTCCATGGCACGGCAGATGAAGGCGGAGCGTGAAAAACGCGCGCAGGTGCTGGAGGCAGAAGGCGCCCGCAACGCCCAGATTCTGCGCGCCGAAGGTGCAAAGCAATCGGCCATTCTTGAGGCGGAAGGTCAACGCGAGGCGGCGTTCCGCGATGCCGAGGCCCGCGAACGTCTGGCCGAGGCTGAAGCCAACGCCACCCGCATGGTGTCGGACGCCATCGCCGCCGGCAATGTCCATGCCATCAACTATTTCGTCGCCCAGAAATATACCGAGGCGCTCGCCGAGATCGGCACCGCCAAGAATTCCAAGATCGTGCTGATGCCGATGGAGGCCTCGGCGCTGATCGGTTCTCTGGGCGGTATCGGCACGATTGCAAAAGAAGTCTTCGGCGACAGGGGCGATGCGCCAACCGCACCCGCCGCCCCCACATCTTCCCGCTCGGGGCCACCGACGCGGTCTTCCGGCCAGACCATCAATGTCACGGTGCCCGGCAATCCCTTCGGTTCTTCATCGGAGAAGTGACGATGCTGCAACGGCTCGCCTCGGAATTTGGACCATGGAGCTGGTGGATCGTCGGCTTCATTCTGCTGGCCGCCGAACTCGTTGCTCCAGGGGTATTCCTGATCTGGATCGGCCTTGCCGCGCTGGTCATCGGCGCGGTCTCGCTGTTTTTGTGGGACGCGGCATTCTGGGCATGGCAATTGCAATTTGTGCTGTTTGCCGCCCTCTCCATCATCTTTGCCCTGCTTGGCCGGCGATATTTCGGCAGAAACCGGGAAACCAGCGACGAACCCTTTCTCAATCAGCGAGAGGCAAGCCTTGTGGGTCGCACCGCGACGTTGCAGGAGCCGATCGTTGAAGGGCGAGGCCGGATAAGGCTGGATGACACATGGTGGTCCGTCAACGGCGAGGATATGCCTGCCGGAACACGTGTCAGGATCGCGGCCGCGCGTGGTCGAACCCTCACGATAGAACCGCTCGACCGATCCTGACGGTCAGGCGACGCCGATCCGCAGAAGATCGTGGAAATGCACCAGTCCGATCGGCCGGTTGTCGTCATCGATGACGATCAGTGCGCCAATGTGGAATTTTTCAAGCGTCGCCAGAGCGCTGGTCGCCAGCACCGATTTTTTGACCGTTTTCGGATTGCGGGTCATGATGTCGTCAACCGTCAATTCGGCGAGGCTGCGCGACAGGTTGCGAGCCAGATCGCCCTCGGTGACGATGCCACACAGGCGGCCATCCTCGTCGAGAATGCCGACGCAGCCGAAATGCTTTCGCGAGAGAACGCCGACCGCTTCCGGCATGGCCGTACCCTTGGTGACCAGCGGCACGCGATCACCCGTATGCATGATATCGCTGACCAGCGTGAGGCTGGCGCCCAGTTTGCCGCCGGGATGAAACACCCTGAAATCGCCGGCCGTGAAATTGCGTGCCTCCAGAAGTGCCACGGCAAGGGCATCGCCCAGCGCCAGCTGCATCAATGTGGAGGTTGTGGGGGCGAGACCGAGCGGGCAGGCTTCCTGTTCATTGGGAACGAGAAGCACGATGTCGGAGGCTTTCGCCAGCGATGAGTTTTCGGAACAGGTGAGCGCGATCAGCGGAATGGAGAAACGGCGCGAATAGTTGATGATGCTGCGCAGCTCCGCACTTTCCCCGCCTTTGGAGATGGCTAAAACCACGTCATCACCGCCGATCATCCCCAGGTCGCCGTGATTGGCCTCCGCCGCATGCACAAAAAAGGCAGGCGTGCCCGTCGAGGCGAATGTGGCCGCGAGCTTCGCGCCTATATGTCCGCTTTTGCCGACCCCGGTGATGATGAGACGGCCATTTGACTGGCCGATGGTCTCGATCGCCTTGCAGAAAGGCTCGGAAAGACCGTTCCTGAGAGCGTCCTCAAGAGCGGCAAGGCCAGCCCGCTCCATCGAAATCGTCCGCACGGCGGATTCGATGGCATTGTCTTCGACCAGTTTGACGGCGCGCGTAATCATGGCCGACTGTTACTCTTTCACCCGGAATATGTCCACCCTCCAGCCGGCGAGCGCTGCTTTTTAGTGGCGCAAGTCAGTGCCGCAAGTCGGGCGGAGAAATTTCCTCAATCGTGCCAAGCCGCTTGAAAGGGATGTTTTCCTCGTCGACCAGATATCGCCCGACCGTCCTTACCCACGAGACCGTTCCGTCGCCACGGCGCACCGCATATTCCTGGCTGTAGAAGCTTGCGGCCTTCAGCGTGGTCAACGCGGTCTCGATGACGCGATTTCGATGATCAAGATCCACTTTTTCAAGCATCTGGAAAATGCTGATGCCCTGCATCGCCTGCCTCAGCGGAATTCCGAAGAGTTCAGCGCAGATTTCGTCGAGATAAAATCGGTCGTTGGTAATATCCCAGCAATAAAAACCAACCTGATTGATGTTCAAAACGGGATTCATGAAAAGAAACTGTCACAAAAAATAAAAATCAACAGGATTTGCTGAGCGCTTATGGCCAGCACCACGAATTATAGGACAATTCCGTGCCAAATTGAAACGTTTAAATCTTATCATATTAGAAATATTTTTCATTAAGGCATAGGTCTCCGAACAGTCCGGCCTCAGGAAATTGACCTGCCGGCGCGGACCAAAACGGCCGCTGACATCCCGCTGCCACCGCAACGCTGAAATCCCGGTAATCTTTATCAACTGTTAACCATAAAAAACCTATTGTTAAAGCGATGTTAAAACTTGCGTCGCCTGCCTGATCGCCGGTTTGTCCACATCATTTCTCCGGCCTGTCGCTCAATGGCCTGGAGAAGTGCTTGGCGAACTTTCGATCCGGCATCGGCCAAATTCGCCGGGTGAAGAGGAATGAATGTGAAGGGCGCCGCCACACGTCTGCCGACGTCGCGGAAAGCAGCAACCATGCTGCTTGCCTGCACGCTTCTTTGCACGTCCGGAAACGCTTTCGCACAGACTGCGGTCACGACACCCCTGCCCAATGCAGTTCCCTCCCGCGACGGAACGCCTCCCGGCACGCCGACAGCAGAGACTGAGGCGAATACGGCGCAGACCACTGCACCTGCGCCCGCGCCGCAACTGTGGCGCCCCTCGAACAATCCCGGCGATGCGATCTTCGAACAGCAGGACGAAGCGGGACAGCCCTATGCCGAGGCCGAAAATCCCTATGAGCCGACGGTAGACGGTGGCGAAAACCCGCAAATAGCGACCCAGCCGGGACAGACCCCCGGCATAAGGCTCGGCACATTCCTGTTGCGGCCATCGATCAGCCAGACGATCAACACGGAAAAACAGACCAATACCGGCGGCCCTTCCCGGCGCAACTATCTGACGACGGGCATACGGGGTACGCTGACCAGCGACTGGTCCCGCCACGCGCTGACGGTGACGGGTGATGGCGCCTGGGAGAGGAACTTCGGCAGCGACAAGGATGGCGAGGAGCCGAGGGCAAGGCTCGAGGCCGATCTGCGCCTCGATCTTGGTGAAGAAACAACCGCCAATCTCACGGCCGGTTACGAATTCAGCCGCGAAGATACGACAGATCCCAACGCTTTGACCGGTGCATCGGTGCAGGGTGGCGAACACCGCTTCACCGCCGGCGCATCGATCGAACGGGATTTCGGCAAGCTGCGCGGGCTTGCGGCGCTCGATCTGTCCCGAACGGTCTATACGGATGCGAAGGGCCTGAACGGCCAGCCAATCAGCCTCAGCGACCGCGACCAGAAAGCCGCGAACCTGCGTGGGCGCATCGGCTACGAATTGTCACCGGCCTTGATCCCCTTCCTCGAACTGAACGCCGGAACAACGAAGTATGACCGGCGTCTCGATAATTCCGGTTACGCCCGCTCCTCGAATTCCTATGGCGCGAAGATCGGAACCGAGGTCGATCTCGGCGAAAAGACGCGCGGTGAGGCCGCCATCGGTTACCTGCGCAAACAATATGACGACGACCGCCTTGCCGCCATCGGCGCGCTGACGCTGGACGGCGAACTGAACTGGTCACCCCAGCGCGGCACCAACGTCAATCTCGGGCTGCGCACGATGATAGAGGACTTCGCCGGCGGCCCGCAGGGCGGCTGGATCTCCTATCGGCTCGATGCCGGCCTGACCCACGAATTGCGCAGCAATCTGGTTGCACGATTGACGGGGCAGGTCGTCCACCGGACATTCCCCTCCTCTGACATCGAGAATGCGGTGGAATATACCGCAGGCGCCGGCCTGACCTGGGGCCTGAACCGCTATCTCGACCTGACGGCGGACGTCAGCTACCAGTGGACGCCGGTTTATGACAGCAGCGAACTGCGTTTCGGCGCCGGACTTGTCCTGAAGCGATAAACCGCTTCAAAACAGAAATCCCGGCGCAAGGCCGGGATTCCCATGACATATTTTGATGGCATATCTGGGCTGAATTACTTCAGACCTTCAATCAGGGCCTTGATCGGCTCCTCGATCGCAGGACGGATATCACCACGCTCCAGGGCGAAGGCAACGTTGGCGAGGATGAAACCATCCTTGGCGCCGCAATCGAAGGTCTGGCCGCGGAAATGATAGCCGGCAAACTCCTGCGACTGGGCAAGCGTCAACATGCCGTCCGTCAGCTGGATTTCGTTGCCGGCACCCCGTTCCTGATTTTCGAGAATGTCGAAAATCTCGGGCTGAAGGATATAACGGCCGTTGATGTAGAAATTCGACGGCGCCGTTCCCTTGGCCGGCTTCTCGACCATTTCGGTGATCTTGAAACCTTCGCCCACGGCATCGCCCACGCCGACAATACCGTATTTATGCGTCTGATCAGGGGCGCACTCCTGCACCGCGATGACGTTGCCGGCGGTCTGGTCGTAAAGTTCGACCATGCCCTTCAGGCAGCTTTTCTGCGAGTGCATGATCATGTCAGGCAAAAGCACGGCGAAAGGCTCGTCGCCGACGATGTCACGTGCGCACCATACCGCGTGGCCAAGGCCGAGCGGCACCTGCTGGCGCGTGAAGCTTGCCGTGCCCGCCTTGGGCAGAAGGCCGGCCAGCAATGTCAGCTCGGCATTCTTGTTGCGCTCGCGCAGCATCTGTTCGAGTTCAAATTGAATATCAAAATAATCTTCGATCACGGCCTTGCCGCGGCCGGTGACGAATACAAAATGCTCGATGCCCGCTTCCGCCGCCTCGTCGACGACGTATTGAATGACAGGCTTGTCGACGACGGTGAGCATCTCTTTCGGAACCGCCTTGGTTGCGGGCAGGAAACGCGTGCCGAGACCTGCGACCGGAAATACGGCCTTCCGAATTTTCTTCTGTTCTACCACATATCCCTCCTGAGAGATAAAACTTGATCACAATCCCCGCACGCTGTTGTTATTTCAAAAATAACAACGTTTTGTAAAGGGTGACGCTACCATCTATTAATGGTAAAGAATTTGTTGACGTTCTTTTGTTATCCATGACGACGCCCGATGCGTTTTCGCAATCGAAATGACATTCGAGAGAACGAAAGACTGACGATGATAAAGATGATCCTTTCAGGTGTCCGCAAATTCGGCTGCATGATGGTTGCAGGTTTGGCAATCTCGCTGGCGCCCGTTTCTGCTCACGCAGATGCGGGGTTCAGACAGTGGATCAACCAGTTCTACGCAACAGCCGCCAAAGAAGGCATTAGCAAGGCCACATATCAAAAGGCCTTTGCCGGCGTCAGCGAGCCGGATCCGGATGCGCTGCGCAAGGCGACTTTTCAGCCGGAATTCACCACCCAGATCTGGGATTATCTCGATTCCCGCGTGAACCCCTATACGGTGCGGATCGGCCGCGAGATGAAGATGAAGCATGCGACGACCCTGAACTGGATCGAGCGCAACTTCAACGTCGACAAACATATCATCCTTGCCATCTGGTCGATGGAATCCAATTACGGCGCCGTTCTCGAAAAGCCGGAGCGACTGCACAATATTCCGCAGGCGCTGGCCACACTTGCCTATTCCGACCCCAAGCGCGCCAAATTTGCGCGCACGCAATTGATCGCCGCGCTCAAAATCCTGCAGGCGGGCGATGTGACGCCCAAGCAGCTGACGGGCTCCTGGGCGGGCGCGATGGGTCACACCCAGTTCATTCCGACCAGCTATCTGCTTTATGCGGTGGATGCTGATGGCAACGGCAAGCGCGATATCTGGCACTCGGTTCCCGACGCGCTGGCAACGGCTGCCAATCTTCTTTCCCGGAATGGCTGGGAGCCCGGCCGGACCTGGGGTTACGAGACCGCAGTGCCGCGGGGCGGCGCGCGTTACGAAGGCCAGACGAAGACGATTGCCGAATGGGCAAAGCTTGGTTTTGCCCGCCCGAACGGCAAGAATTTCACCCGCGGCTCCGACCGCGCGATGCTGAAATTGCAGGGCGGCGCAAACGGCCCCGGGTTCCTGATGATGAAAAACTTCTTCACTATCAAGAAATACAACGCATCGGACAGCTATGCGCTGGCAGTCGGCCTGCTTGCCGACGAGATCGCCGGTTATGGCGGCATGCAGCAGAAATGGCCACGCCCGGATGGCACGCTCGATATTCGTGAAAAGTTCGAACTCCAGACCCGCATGAAGGAACTGGGTTATTACGACGGCGAGATCGACGGCAATTTCGGCTCCGGTTCGAAGGCTGCCATCAGCGCCATCCAGTCGCGCATGGGCATGGAAAATGACGGCCAGCCGTCGCAGCGATTGTTGAGAGCCCTGCGCAACTAATAGTGTGCCGGCAAATTCGGCGACGGTCGTTACCGCCGCCGAGCCATCCGGAAAGGTTGATGTCATGAGTAGGACACCTGCTGCGAAACGCGGAAAGACAGGCTGGCGCTTCTGCGTCATCATTCTTTGTGCGGCCATCTGCGCCCCGCTCGTGCCGTCCGAAAGCTTTGCCCAGGAACAGCGGCGCACCCTGTTCGAAATGCTGTTCGGCAGGCCCGTGGGCCGGGAGGATGCGCCGAGCCGCGAATACCAGCCGCGCAACCGCCGGGATTTCCCATCGGCCCCGCGCGAAAGAGCGGTCACTCGTCCGCAGCCCGCAAGAAAAGCGCCTTCGGTGGTTCAGATGCGAACCATAAAACCGGAGCCGGCCGCCAAGCTTGAAAATGCAAGGCGCGTGCTGGTGGTCGGCGATTTTCTGGCCGGCGGCATGGGCGAAGAACTGGTCAACGCCTTTGCCAGTTCGCCGGCAATTGCCGTGGATGTGCGGGCAAACGGCTCTTCCGGCCTCGTTCGCACCGATTATTACGACTGGTTCGCCAACCTGCCGCAGTTCATAAACGAAACCAACCCGGCCACGATCGTCATCATGATGGGATCGAACGATCGCCAGCAGATGCAGATCGGCGATATCAGGGAAAAATTCGGCACCGATGTCTGGTTCAAGGAATATGAGCGGCGGATCGATGAGCTTCTGACCATTGCCGGTCGCAAGAAGGTACCGCTGCTGTGGGTTGGACTGCCCGCTTTCCAGTCGCCGTCGCTCACGGCCGATCTCGTTGGCTTCAACCGGCTTTATCGCAGCCATGTCGAGAAATACGGCGGCGAATTCGTGGATGTGTGGGACGGTTTCGTCGATGAGGCCGGAAAATTCGTCATTACCGGTTACGACATGAACGGTCAGCAGGCGCGCCTGCGCGAGGCCGATGGCGTTGGCATGACAAGCGCCGGCAAACGCAAGCTTGCCTTTTACGTCGAGAAATTCGTGCGCAGGCACCTCGACAGCGCCGGGCCGGACCTCGTGAAACTGGATGGCAGCAATCTGCCCGCGCTCACCTCGCTGCCGGCACTCGGCATCGACGCGGGACAGGTGCGTACGCAACCGATCAGCCTCACCGATCCCAATCTCGATGGCGGCGACAGGCTGCTTGGCGACACCCCAGCGACAGCCGGGCCGACACGCGTATCGGTGGTGGAATCGCCGCGCGAACGGCTGACCAAGCGTGGCGAGATGGCCGATGCACCGGCGGGCCGTATCGATGACTATCGCATCGCCCCGGATGCGGCACAGGCCAGGCAATAGGCGCTATCAGACCGGCAAGAGCCCGTCAGGGCGTAATGTTTAGGCAATCCGAAAATGGCAGGATAAGTGAAGCTCTGCAGGAATGCGGCCTGTAACCGCATTTTCGCACGGCGATCTTTCTTCGACACATCCACGAAGCCGTCATTTTCATTTCATGCGCGACACCTTGCACGGAAAGCGCGCCCAGACATTGCCGAGAACAATTCATGCGCCTGCTGCTTGTTGAAGATGAACGCGAAATGGCAGCAGCCCTGTCCGCCGCCCTGCACCGGTTCGATATCATCGTGGACAATGTCGGCACGCTCGACCTTGCCCGCCATGCGATCATGGACGGCGTTCACGATCTTGTCGTGCTCGACCGGCAATTGCCGGATGGCGACGGCATCGAACTCATAGAAGATCTGCGCCTGCTGCCCGTCACCCCGCCCGTCATCGTGTTGACGGCGCAGGGAACGCTTGCGGACCGGGTGAACGGCCTGAACCTTGGAGCCGACGATTATCTCGGCAAACCCTTCGCCGTCGAGGAGCTTCTGGCCCGCATCCGCGCCCTGATGCGCAGACCGGCCGGCACCGTGACGATGACGGCGAAACTGGGCAAGCTGGAATTTTGCTTCGAAACCCGGGAGGTGCGCATCAAGGGGGAGTTCATTCCCCTGACGAGACGCGAGCTGCTCATTCTCGAAGCCCTGCTGCGCCGGCAGGGCAGGACGGTGCTGCGATCGGTGCTCGAAGAGGCCGTTTATAATTTCGACGACGAGATCCAGTCCAATGCGCTTGATTCCCACATTTCGCGCCTGCGCCGCAAATTGCAGGCGGCGGATGCGGGCCTCGAAGTCCACGGCATTCGCGGCGTTGGTTATCTTCTGAGGGCAGCCGCATGAAGCTGGCCGGGAGGAAATCGCTCAAGCGTCGCCTGACGATTCAATTGCTGCTGTTCCAGATCGGCAGCCTTTTCATCGTCAGTGCTGCGATCGTCGCTTATCTGTCGAGCGGCGGTGCAGGCAGCGCCCTGCTCAGCCCGCAGGCAGCCCAGATTACCGCCAATGCAATCGTGCGGGACAAGGACGGTCGACTGGTGCTCGAGGAGACGCAAGATTTCATCGAGATGCGCAGCAACATGCCCGATTTCTGGTTCGTCGCGGTCGGCGAAAAGGGCGATGTCGTGCAGGGCGGGCCAGTGCCCGAAGCATTCAATATGGATCAGCAGCTCAGCGATATCAGGGTTTCCGATGTGCGCGACGCGGCCTTGTCCTATTCCTATCTTGCCGTCGTGCGCATCGCCGTTGTCCGCCGCGTTTCCGGACCGGCGGGCGAGTTCGTCATGATCGGCAAAGGCGGTCCGTTCAGCATGACATTCCCGGTTCTGCTGTTCTCCAACATATTGATCCTGCCGATCCTCATTCTCATGTCCATCGTCACGATCGTGACCATTCCCTGGATCATTCGCAGGGAATTTCTCGCCCTTTCCACCATTGCGCACACGGCGGAAACCATCGATATCGACAAGCGCGGATATCGGTTACCGGATGCCGATATTCCACGGGAGGTGCAGCCGCTCGTTCATGCCGTCAACGGCGCGCTGCAACGGCTGGACGATGGTTATGAGCGACACAAGCGCTTCATCCTCGATGCCGCCCATGAATTGCGAACCCCGGTCGCCATTCTCCAGACCCGTGTCGAAACGCTGCTGGACGGGCCGGACCGGAGCAGGATATTGGCAGATGCCAGCCGTATCGCCGTGCTTGCCGAACAATTGCTCGATCTGCAGCGACTTGGTGGGCAAAAGGCGCCCCTCATCCCGCTTGATCTGGTCGGCCTTTGCAGGTCGGTCGTGGCAGATATGGCGCCGCTTGCAATCTCTCAAGGCTACGAGCTTTCGTTCGAGCCGGAAGAAGAGCCTATCCTCGCCCTTGCCGATGACGCCTCGCTGCAACGCGCCCTGATGAACATCGTGCAAAATGCCATCGAACATGGCGGCAATCGCGGAACGATCACCATAAAAGTGGGGGCCAACCGCGTGATTGACATCTCCGACGAAGGCAACGGAATTCCCGAAGAGGACCGGGAAGCCGTGTTCGACGCATTCCACCGGTTGAGGCCCAAGGATCGCGGCACCGGGCTCGGCCTCAACCTCGTGCAGGAAATCGTCCGCTACCATGGCGGAGAGATCACCATCAGTGATTCTCCCGCTGGCGGGGCCTCCTTTCGCATCAGCCTCCCCTATTGCTGAACCAGTCCTGTCTTTTGAAGCACGTAATATTATTGCAATTCTCAGGCGCGATATATTGTCCGTCCCCCTGAATGCGAGACCTCCATCGCGTTCCGGTTCTCCAGTCAAACAAAAGGCCTGTTGTGAAACACAACAGGCCTTTCTGTTTTCGTTACGACGGCTTGCGCCGCATCAACCGGCTCAGCGCGGCAGGACGGTTGCGCCCATCAGCGCCTCGTCGATTGCGCGTGCCGCCTGGCGGCCTTCGCGGATGGCCCAGACCACCAGCGACTGACCGCGGCGAACGTCGCCCGCCGCCCACAGCTTTTCGACCGAGGTCCTGTAGTCCGTCTCATTGGCGACCACATTGGTAGAGCCGCGGCGATCGGTGTTGAGCGTCAGCTTTCCATTCATTTCCTTCAGCACGCTATCGGTGAAGGGGCCGGAGAAGCCGATGGCGATGAAGGCGAGATCGGCCTTGATGATGAATTCCGTGCCGGCGATGGGCTTGCGCCGGTCATCCACCTGACAGCACTTCACGCCGGTCAGAACGCCGTCTTCGCCAACGAATTCGAGCGTGGCGACCTGGAACTCGCGAATGGCGCCTTCGGCCTGCGAGGACGACGTGCGCATCTTGGTTGCCCAGAAAGGCCAGACCGCGAGTTTGTCTTCCTTTTCCGGCGGCATCGGGCGGATGTCGAGCTGCGTGACTTTCACCGCACCCTGGCGGAAGGCCGTACCGACGCAGTCAGACGCCGTATCGCCGCCGCCAACAACGACAACATGCTTGCCGCCGGCGAGGATGGGATCGGCAGGCCAGCCGATGCTGTCGATGTTTTCGCGGCCAACGCGGCGGTTCTGCTGTACGAGGTAAGGCATGGCGTCATGCACACCCTGAAGCTCAGCACCGCCGATACCGGCCGGACGCGGGGTTTCCGAACCACCGCAATAAAGAACGGCATCGTGGTCGGCCAGAAGCGCCTCGACCGTTACATCCACGCCGACATTGACGCCGCAATGGAAGGTGACGCCTTCACCCTTGATCTGCTCGACACGGCGATCGATGAAGTTCTTCTCCATCTTGAAATCCGGGATGCCGTAACGCAGCAACCCGCCGGGCTTGGATTCACGCTCGTAGACATGCACTTCATGACCGGCGCGGCCAAGCTGCTGTGCGGCGGCCATGCCCGAGGGGCCGGAACCGATGACGGCAACTTTTTTCCCGGTGTGGATCGTCGCCGGCTTCGGCACGATGAAGCCCAATTCATACGCCTTGTCGGCAATCGCCTGCTCGACGGTCTTGATGGCGACCGGTGCATCCTCGAGGTTCAGCGTGCACGCCTCCTCACAAGGCGCGGGACAGACGCGGCCGGTGAACTCCGGGAAATTGTTGGTGGAATGGAGGTTGCGGATCGCCTCTTCCCAGTTGTTGTTATAGACCAGATCGTTCCAGTCGGGGATCTGGTTGTGCACGGGACAGCCGGTCGGGCCGTGACAATAGGGAATGCCGCAATCCATGCAGCGTGCCGACTGCTTCTGCACCTCGGCATCCGACATCGGAATGGTGAATTCGCGGAAATGGCGGATACGATCCGATGCGGGCTGATACTTGCCCACCTGCCGGTCGATCTCCAGAAAACCTGTAACCTTGCCCACGTTTATGTCCTCACATCAAAGCGGAGCGCCTGTCGGGCCCCAGTACCAGGTGGCGAAACCGAAAACCGCCCCCAGCACGATGAACTCAAATCCAGTCTCGCCGCTCGTCCAGTAGACCGCCGTTGGAACGGCGGCCGCGATCATCAGCGAGACCAGTTGGTGTAGTATCCTCACGCGGCGGATTACTCCGCCGCCACGCCCATGCGCATGCGCTCCATTTCCTCAAGAGCACGACGGTATTCGACCGGCATGACCTTGCGGAACTTCGGGCGGAACTCGCTCCAGCGGTCGAGTATATCCTTGGCACGCGACGAGTTCGTGTAATGGAAGTGGTTGGAGATCAGCTGGTAGAGGCGCTCCTCATCGTGGCGCGTCATGTCCTCGGAAACGTCTACACGTCCCTTGTGCATGAGGTCGCCGCCGTGATGATGCAGCTTCTCCAGCATGTCGTCCTCTTCCGGAACCGGCTCCAGCTCGACCATGGCCATGTTGCAGCGTGTGGCGAAATCACCCGTCTCATCGAGAACATAAGCCACGCCGCCGGACATGCCGGCCGCGAAGTTACGGCCCGTTTCGCCGAGAACGACCACGATGCCGCCAGTCATATATTCGCAACCGTGATCGCCGACACCTTCAACAACCGCGACCGCACCGGAGTTGCGCACCGCGAAACGCTCACCCGCGACACCGCGGAAGTAGCACTCGCCGGTGATTGCGCCGTAAAGAACGGTGTTGCCGACGATGATCGAGTTTTCCGCGACGATGCGGGTGTTTTCCGGCGGGCGCACGATGATGCGGCCACCCGACAGACCCTTGCCGACATAGTCGTTGCCGTCGCCCACCAGATCGAAGGTGATGCCACGGGCCAGGAACGCACCGAAGGACTGGCCCGCCGTGCCGCGCAGCGTCACGTGGATCGTATCGTCCTTCAGGCCCTTGTGGCCCCAGCGCTTGGCAAGCGCGCCGGATAGCATCGCGCCGGCGGAACGGTCGACGTTCTTGATCGGCACTTCGAAAACGACAGGCTCGCGGTTTTCGAGCGAAGGCAGCGACTTCTCGATCAGCTTGCGGTCGAGAATATCGTCGATCGGATGCTTCTGGCGCTCGGTCCAGAAGGTTGCCTCTTTCGGGGCCTCGACCTTGTGGAAGATGCGGCTGAAATCCAGACCCTTGGCCTTCCAGTGCGCCAGCATCTCATCTTTTTCGAGCAGCTCGGAAGCGCCGATGATCTCGTCCAGCTTGGTAACGCCAAGCGAGGCAAGGATTTCGCGCACTTCTTCGGCCACGAAGAAGAAGTAGTTGATGACATGTTCCGGCGTGCCCTTGAAGCGCTTGCGCAGAACCGGGTCCTGCGTTGCGACGCCGACCGGGCAGGTGTTGAGATGGCACTTGCGCATCATGATGCAGCCAGCCGCAATCAGCGGCGCGGTGGCAAAGCCGAATTCATCCGCACCGAGCAGCGCGCCGATGATGACGTCGCGGCCGGTCTTCAGACCACCATCCACCTGCAGCGCGATGCGCGAACGAAGGCCGTTCAGCACTAGCGTCTGCTGAGTTTCGGCAAGGCCGATTTCCCATGGGGAACCGGCATGCTTCAGCGACGTCAGCGGCGAAGCACCCGTGCCGCCATCGAAACCGGCAATGGTGATGTGGTCGGCGCGCGCCTTGGCGACACCGGCCGCAACCGTGCCGACGCCCACTTCCGACACCAGCTTTACCGAAACATCCGCTTCAGGGTTGACGTTCTTGAGGTCGTAGATCAGCTGCGCCAGATCTTCGATAGAGTAGATATCATGATGCGGCGGCGGCGAAATGAGGCCGACTCCCGGCGTCGAATGCCGGGTCTTGGCAACCGTCGCATCCACCTTGTGGCCGGGCAATTGTCCGCCCTCGCCGGGCTTGGCACCCTGCGCCACCTTGATCTGCAGCATGTCGGCATTGACGAGATATTCCGTCGTCACACCGAAGCGGCCGGATGCGATCTGCTTGATGGCCGAGCGTTCCGGGTTCGGCTTGCCGTTCAAGAGCGGCATGTAACGGTCGGATTCTTCGCCACCTTCACCGGTGTTGGACTTGCCGCCGATGCGGTTCATGGCAATCGCAAGCGTCGTATGCGCCTCGCGGCTGATGGAGCCGAAGGACATGGCGCCCGTCGAGAAACGCTTGACGATATCGACCGCCGGTTCAACCTCATCGATGGAAACAGGCTTGCGGCCGAGCGCTTCCGCCGACTTGACCTTGAACAGGCCACGGATGGTGTTCATGCGCAGCGCCGTCTCATTCACCATGCCGGCGAATTCGCGGTAACGCTCCTGGCTGTTGCCGCGCACGGCGTGCTGCAGCGAGGCAACCGCATCCGGCGTCCAGGCGTGGCTTTCGCCGCGCATGCGATAGGCATATTCGCCGCCAATATCGAGCGTGTTGGCAAGAATCGGGTCCTTGCCGAAGGCGGCCGTATGGCGTGTCACCGTTTCTTCGGCGATCTCGGTCAGACCCACACCCTCGATGGAGGTGGCGGTGCCGAAGAAATACTTCTCGACGAATTCCGACGACAGGCCGATGGCGTCGAAAATCTGCGCGCCGCAATAGGACTGGTAGGTGGAAATGCCCATCTTGGACATGACCTTGAGGATGCCCTTGCCGACCGCCTTGATGTAGCGATAGACGACTTCGTCGTCGGAGACTTCCTTCGGGAAAGCGCCGTGCTTGTGCATGTCGAGCAGCGTGTCGAAGGCGAGATAGGGATTGATCGCCTCCGCACCGTAACCGGCGAGCAGACAGAAATGGTGAATTTCGCGCGGCTCACCGGTTTCAACGACGAGGCCGACCGAGGTGCGCAGGCCCTTGCGGATCAGGTGATGGTGCACGGCGGCCGTCGCCAGCAGGGCGGGGATCGCAATGCGGTCCGGGCCAAGCTGACGGTCGGAGAGAACGATGATGTTGTAACCGCCGCGAACTGCCGATTCAGCGCGCTCGCACAGGCGGTCGAGCATGTCAGGCATGCCTTCGGCACCGCGCTCCACATCATAGGTGAAGTCGAGCGTCTTGGTGTCGAAACGGTCTTCCGTGTGGCCGATGGAGCGGATCTTTTCCAGATCGCCATTGGTCAGGATCGGCTGGCGCACTTCCAGACGCTTGGCGCGGGCGGCACCCTCGTGATCGAGAATGTTCGGGCGTGGACCGATGAAGGAGACGAGGCTCATCACCAGTTCTTCGCGGATAGGGTCGATCGGCGGGTTGGTGACCTGCGCGAAGTTCTGCTTGAAATAGGTGTAAAGCAGCTTCGACTTTTCCGACATGGCCGAAATCGGCGTATCGGTGCCCATGGAGCCAATGGCTTCCTGACCAGTGGTCGCCATGGGCGACATCAGGAGCTTCGTATCTTCGCTGGTGTAACCGAAGGCCTGCTGGCGGTCGAGCAGCGACACGTCGCGGCGCAACGCGCGCGGTTCAACCGGCTTCAGCTCTTCGAGGATGAGCTGCGTGCGGTCGAGCCAGGTGCGGTAAGGGTGCTTGGCGGCAAGTTCGTGCTTCACTTCCTCGTCGGAAATGATCGAACCCTTTTCCATGTCGATCAGCAGCATCTTGCCGGGCTGCAGGCGCCACTTCTTGACGATGCGCTCTTCCGGCACCGGCAGCGTGCCGGCTTCAGACGCCATGATGATGCGGTCATCATCGGTGACGAGATAGCGCGCTGGGCGCAGGCCGTTGCGGTCGAGCGTCGCGCCGATCTGCTTGCCATCGGTAAAGGCGACGGCGGCCGGGCCGTCCCACGGCTCCATCAGCGCGGCATGATATTCGTAGAATGCCTTGCGTTCGGCCGACATGGACTGGTTGCCGGCCCAGGCTTCCGGGATCAGCATCATCACGGCATGGGCCATTGAGTAACCGCCACGCACGAGAAATTCGAGCGCGTTGTCGAAGCAGGCAGTGTCCGACTGGCCTTCGTAAGAGATCGGCCAGAGCTTGGAGATATCGTCGCCGAACAGCGCCGACGATACCGACGCCTGACGCGCCGCCATCCAGTTGACGTTGCCGCGCAGCGTGTTGATTTCGCCGTTATGGGCGACCATGCGGTAGGGATGCGCGAGCTTCCAGGACGGGAAGGTGTTCGTCGAGAAACGCTGATGCACCAGGGCAACCGCGGATTCGAAACGCGGATCCGCCAGATCCTTGTAATAGGCGCCTACCTGGTAGGCGAGGAACATGCCCTTGTAGACGATGGTCGAGGAGGACAGCGATACGGGATAGAAATCCTGCGTCTCCTTGCCGCCGCCCTCGTCGTAGATGCGGTTGGACAGCACCTTGCGGATGAGGAACAGCTTGCGCTCGAAATCGGCATTGGTGGCGGCGTCACGCCCGGCGCCGATGAAAACCTGAACATGGTGCGGCTCGGTTCCGGCGATATCCGGAGCCTTGGAGAGCGAGGCATTGTCAACCGGCACATCGCGGAAGCCGAGAAACTGCTGCTCCTCCTCGCCGATAACATCAACGATCACCTTCTTGTAGTGATCGATACGGGACGGATCGCGCGGCATGAAGATATGGCCAACGGCATATTCGCCGGCCTTCGGCAGCGTTACGCCCTGCGCCGCCATTTCCTCGCGGAAGAAGCGGTCGGGGATCTGCACGAGAATGCCCGCGCCATCACCCATCAGCGGATCGGCGCCGACTGCGCCGCGATGCGTCAGGTTTTCGAGAATGAACAGGCCGTCCTTGACGATCTGGTGCGACTTCTGACCCTTCATATGGGCAACGAAACCGACACCACAGGCATCATGTTCATTGGCCGGATCGTAAAGACCCTGCTTTTCAGGCAAGCCGCCTGCGAAACGCCCCTTCGCAGAAACGGGTGCGGCCGCAGCCGCGGTGGGACAGTCTGTGGTCAAGGTGGCGGCGGCGATCTCGGCCTGCGGCTTGTTCGTCATTTTTGTCCCTCCTGCAAAATTACTTGCATGGTTTCATGCGAAGATCCGGCTCGACACGAATTTCCGTTTCCCGAAAAATCCGCACTCAACCCGGTTCGATCAAATTTAGGACAGCAAAGCTGTCTCAATTCGGAAGAATTTTGGCAGAAACTGGCGGATTTAGCAAGGGTGCGAATCCAATTAGTCGCACTACCGATTTGCAGCGAAGTTTCGATACTGACCTATTGCGCGAAACTTTCTGTCGCAAAGCGGCTCGACCCATTGCTTTCATTGCCGGATTTGCCAATCGCCAAGTTAGGTCCTAGAACTTTGGCCGGTCATCGGCCACGCATTGCCAAACCAGAACCTCAGCCATCGGAAAGCCTTCAGAGATGTTTTTTGCTTCAGACAATTGGGCCGGCGCCCACCCTGCCATCAACGAACGGCTTTCCCGGGAATCCACCCGGTTTGCCTCAGCTTACGGCAGCAGCGCCCTCGACCTTTCCATAGAAAAACGCTTCAATGAGATATTCGAGCGCGAAGTGGCAGTATTCTTCGTCGCGACGGGCACGGCGGCCAATTCGCTTTCGCTGGCAAGCATCGCCCGCCCCGGCGGCCTGACCTTCTGTCACTCCGAAGCCCACGTCATCGAGGATGAGTGCGGCGCGCCGGATTTCTTCTCCGGCATGCGCATGGTCGCCGTTGAAGGGCCAAACGGCAAAATGCTGCCGGAAAACCTGATCGAGCGTATTTCACGTTATCCGCAGGATGCTGTTCACCACGGGCGCGCCGCAGCCATCACCATGACGCAGGCAACCGAGGCCGGCACGGTCTATACCCTCGATGAAATTGACGCGATCGCCAAGATCGCCAGGGAGAACGGCCTGCCGTTGCACATGGACGGCGCGCGTTTTGCCAATGCGCTTGCCGCACTCGGCACCACGCCTGCCGAAATGACCTGGAAACGCGGCGTCGACGTCCTGTCTTTCGGCGGCACGAAAAACGGCTGCTGGTGCGCGGAAGCAATCGTGTTTTTCGATCCGGCCCTTGCCAAAGACTTCGCCTTCCTGCGCAAGCGCACCGCCCAGCTCTTTTCGAAGTCGCGCTTCATCGCCGCGCAGTTCGAGGCCTATCTGCAGGACGACCTCTGGCTTGGCCTTGCAAGCCACGCCAATGCCATGGCCAACCGGCTGCGCGCCGGCTTTGCCTCGCTCAACAGCGCGCGCTTGGCATGGCCGACCACCGCAAACGAGGTTTTCGCCATTCTGCCAAAGGCCGCCGCCGAAGCGGCAACGGAAAAGGGCGCGAAGTTCTATGACTGGCTGGTGCCGCGCGACATGCCGGAAAAGGTCGGAAAGGACGAAGTGCTGATCCGCATGGTCACCAGCTTTGCGACGACCGAAAGCGACGTGGACGAATTCCTGTCGATCTGCGCTTCCGTCTGATATTTCATGGTGTCGTTTCATAACAGTGTCCGAAGAGTGATGGTATCGCTCTTCACAAATTGGATGTCATCCTCGGGCTTGACCCGAGGATGTACTAAATTCACCGGGAATGGATCCTCGGGTCAAGCCCGAGGATGACGGAGGAGAGGCGGCAGTGTGGGCGCTTCGCCTTAACGACGCACTCAAACTTCCTGCAACCGGTAACCGACACCGGTCTCCGTCAGAATGTAGCGCGGCTGGTCCGGGATTTTTTCGATTTTCTGGCGAAGCTGCCGCACATAGACCCGCAAATATTGCACGTCAGTGAGTTCGTCCCACACGTGTTCCAGCAGGAAACGGTGCGTCAGAACCTTGCCCGCATGCTGCACCAGAACCCGCAGAATATCATATTCCTTGGGCGAAAGTTTCACCTCCCGGTCCTCCACTTTCACGATACGCCTGACGAGATCAACCGAGAGATCACCAGTCTGAAAGATCGGCTTCTCCCCTTGGGTCTGCAGGCGATGGCGCAGGGCGACGCGGATGCGGGCGACGAGCTCGTTCATACCGAAAGGCTTGGTGATGTAATCATCCGCTCCCAGTTCCAGTGCCCTGACGATACCCGCTTCGTCCGTTCGGCTGGAAAGGATGATGACGGGCAGGGAAAGCCCTTCCCCCCGCCATTTTGCCAGGAGATCATGGCCCGACATATCCGGCAGGCCAAGATCGAGAACCACAAGATCGGGCTTGTCCTCATTCACCAGCTCCATCGCGACGCGGGCATTCATCGCCTCGCTGACCGCATAGTCCTGCGTCGAGAGGCCTACCCGCAAAAGCTTGCGGATCGGCGGCTCATCATCGACGATCAGAATGCGGACGGCGGAATTGGTCATTTCCGATCTCCTTTGGCGGCATGGCAAGGCACGCGAATGATTCCTGAAATCGCGCCCTAGTCATGATCTAGCACAGGCGGCTCGGTGGGAACCGGTAAACCTATCGTGAATTGCGCGCCTGATCGACCCTGCCTGTTTTCCGCCCGGATCGACCCGCCCATGGCCTCGATGAACCCCTTGCAGATGGAAAGCCCGAGCCCTGTTCCGGCCTGCACGTGGTCGGCCTTGCGCACCCGGTAAAAACTGTCGAACACACGCTCCGTATCATCAGGGGGAATGCCCGGCCCCTCATCGGCAACGGCGAGGAAAACATGTCTGCCCTGCCGCCACCCGCGAATGTCAATTGCGGTGTGTTCGGGCGCGTATTTTGCCGCATTGTCGATGAGGTTGAACAGAACCTGTTCGAAAAGCACCGGATCGACCTTCAGCATCGGCAGGTCAGAGGGAATATCCAGAACGATCTCGTGCCTGACGACGATTTTTGCCGCCCGTGACAATGCCGTTCCGACCATGTCACCAACGAAATGCAGCCCGTAATTCGGCTCCATTGCGCCCGAGCCGATCCTCGTCATGTCGAGCAGGTTGGAGATGAAGCGGTTCAGCCGTTCGGATTCCTCAACAATCGTCGAAAGCAGTTCGGTGCGCGCATCGGGCGGAATGTCGTCGGCAAAATCCTTCAGCGTTCCGGCCGAACCCAGAATGGCGGCGAGCGGCGTTTTCAGGTCGTGGGAGATGGAGGTCAAAAGCGCGGTGCGCAGCCGGTCGGTCTCCGCCGCAAGCCTTGCACGGTCAACATCCGAGACCAGCTGAATGCGCTCTATGGCGAGTGCTGCCTGATCTGACAGCGCATCGAACATGCGCTGCTGTTCGGGCGTAAGAAGCGGGCCGAGCCGGTCATCGTCCAGCCCCACGACGCCGACGGCGCCGCTGCCGGTGCGCAGCGGCAGATAAAGCCGTTTGGCGCCGGGCAGCGTATCCGCGCCCCTTCCCGCAGCCTTGTTGTGTTCCCAGGCCCATTGGGCTGCCGCTATATCCGCATCCATCAGCGTATCGTCGGGAGGATAACCGGCCTTGACCGCAATCGTATTGTTTTCCGGCAGCAGCAGAACGACCCGGACGTTCAGCATTGACGCCATCTGGAAAGCGGTCGCCCACAACACGTCGTCCAGCGTGCCGGTGCCTGCCAGCTTTTTGGAAAACAGATAAAGGTCCTCGGTGGTTCGCGCCCTTGCACGCGCGGACGCCGCCTGCCGTTGCACGGCGACCGTGAGGTTCGAGCCGATAAGCGCCACGCCAAAATAAAACAGCAGGGCGACGACGCTATCGGGTGCGCTCACCGTCAGCGTGTAACGCGGCTCCAGAAAGAAGAAGTTGAAGGCGACGGCACCGAGCACGGAGGCATAAAGCGCCGGCGCCAACCCGCCGCGCACGGCAGCGGCCAGAACCGCCATCAGGAACACCAATGCCAGGTTTTGAACGTCGAGCGTCTGGTCAAGCACGATACCGACCAGGATCGCCAGCCCGACAAACAGAGTGCTCTTGAGATAGGGCAGCACCGAGAAACGTGATTGCACTAACAGCGGCTTCACGCTCTGCGCTGGTTTTTCCTCGCTCTTGTCGCCGGAGATGACATGCACGCTGATATCGCCGGCATGGTCGATCAGATCATGCGTCAGCGAGCGCTGCA
Source organism: Rhizobium sp. X9 (assembly GCF_018873185.1). Classification (NCBI taxonomy): domain Bacteria; kingdom Pseudomonadati; phylum Pseudomonadota; class Alphaproteobacteria; order Hyphomicrobiales; family Rhizobiaceae; genus Rhizobium; species Rhizobium sp. X9. The sequence continues at coordinate 956,283 of NZ_CP071312.1, forward strand.
GAATTCTCTGCCACCAGGATTTTCTGGGGCGGCCGATGATGATGTGGGTGAAATTATTGGCGTTGGCGTAGGAAATGATCTCTCGCGTCAGATCGAGCGCCGGCAAGGTCACCGTCTCGCCGCCGAGCTGCTGGGCGAGCCGCATGGTGCCGGCCAGCCGGTCCTTGTCCACTTCCGATAATTGCTGCGAGCGGGGCGTATCGAGATGCAGCGCCGTCCATGGCGCACGTAGGCGATCCGCCTGCCGGCGGGCATATCGCACCAGACCCGGACCGTTGCCGCCATGATCGAGGCAGACCAGAACCCTGTCACCCGCCGCCCATGGGCCGGAAATGGCATGCGACTGCATGTGGTTGAGCAATTGCTCGTCAACCCGTTGGGCTGTGCGCCTCAACGCAAGCTCCCGCAGGGCCGTCAGATTGCCGCGTGAAAAATAATTCTCGATGGCGCGCCGTGCGGTGCGGGGCAGATAGACCTTGCCGTCCTGCAGGCGCTTTATCAGATCGTCGGGAGTGATATCGATGATTTCGACATCGTCGGCGCGGTCGATGATGCTATCCGGCACCGTTTCGCGCACGCGGATACGGGTGATCTGCGCCACCACATCGTTCAGACTTTCGACATGCTGGATGTTGAGCGTCGTATAAACGTCGATGCCCTGCGCCAGAATTTCCTGAACATCCATATAACGCTTGGGGTGGCGGCTGCCGGCGGCATTGGTATGGGCCAGCTCATCGACCAGAACGAGTGAGGGGCGACGGGCGAGGATGGCGTCGAGATCCATCTCTTCCAGCACCTGACCACGATAATCGATGCGCCTGCGCGCAATGATTTCGAAGCCCTGCACCAGCGTTTCGGTTTCCTTGCGACCATGCGTTTCCACGACACCGATGATGGTGTCGACGCCATCCGCAAGCTTTGCCCGGCCGGACATCAGCATTTCATAGGTCTTGCCGACACCGGGCGCCGCGCCCAGAAAAATCTTCAGCCGGCCCCGCGCCTCTCGCCGGGCGTTTTCCAGCAGCGCATCCGGCGACGGTCTGCTCGGCATATTGCTGATATCGTCAGGCATTTAACCCACCAGTGGTCGAGGCGATGGCTCCAAAGAAGCCATAGCCATTTCAGGTCATGAGCCGGCTGCGTCAAGAGCCATGTTGAGAGCCAGAACATTTACGACTGGTTCGCCCATGAAACCGAGTTCCGGCCCTTCGACATGGCGTTCGACGATAGCGCGAAGCGAGGCCTCATCCATGCCCCTTGCCTTGGCGACGCGCGAGACCTGGAAATAAGCGGCCTCAGGCGACACATGCGGATCAAGACCGCTGCCCGACGCCGTGACCAGATCGGCGGGAACGTCAGCGCTCGGGTTTTGGGCCTTTGCCGTCTCATAGTCCTGCTTTACCCGGTCAATGAGTTTCGCGCTCGTCGGACCGAGGTTGGAGCCGGAAGACGACGCGGCATTGTAGCCATCGCCGGCAGCGGAAGGTCTGCCGTGAAAATATTTCTCGCCGGCGAAGGCCTGCCCGATCAATTGTGATCCGACGACGGTGCCATTCTTCTCGATCAGGCTGCCATTTGCCTGAAAGGGGAAGATCGCCTGTGCAAGGCCCGTCATTCCAAGAGGATAGGCAAGGCCGGTGATGGCGGTGGTGGCAAGGATCAGCACCAGTGCGGGACGTAGCTGTTTCAACATTTCTATACTCCTCAGGCGAGACCAAGCGCCGTAATGGCGAGGTCGATGGCCTTGATGCCGATGAAGGGCACGATGATGCCGCCAAGGCCATAGATGACCAGATTACGCGACAGCAGCGCGCCGGCGCCGATCGGGCGGTATTTGACGCCCTTCAGCGAGAGTGGGATGAGCGCTATGATGATGAGCGCGTTGAAGATGATGGCCGACAGGATCGCGCTTTGCGGCGTCGAAAGGCCCATGACATTCAGAACGCCAAGTTGCGGATAAAAGGCCAGGAACATCGCCGGGATGATGGCGAAATATTTGGCGATGTCGTTGGCGATGGAGAATGTGGTCAGCGCGCCGCGTGTCATCAACAATTGCTTGCCGATTTCCACGATCTCGATGAGCTTGGTCGGGTCGCTGTCGAGATCGACCATGTTGCCGGCCTCACGCGCCGCGACCGTGCCGGTGTTCATGGCGACGCCAACGTCGGCCTGCGCCAGTGCCGGGGCGTCGTTCGTGCCGTCACCGCACATGGCGACAAGCTTGCCCTTGGCCTGTTCCTCGCGGATGAGGTCCAGCTTGTTTTCCGGCGTCGCCTGGGCGAGGAAATCATCGACCCCGGCTTCTGCCGCAATCGCAGCGGCCGTCATCGGGTTGTCACCGGTAATCATCACTGTTCGGATGCCCATGCGGCGAAGCTCCGCGAAACGCTCGCGAATGCCGCCCTTGACGATATCCTTCAATTGCACGACGCCAAGCAGCTTTCCGTCCCGCACCACGGCAAGCGGTGTGCCGCCGGTCTTGGCGATCTCTTCCGCAATGGTGCGTATGTCGCGGGTGGCATCGGTTTCGGTTTTAACGGCGAGCGCCGTATTGCCCTGCTGCGGAGCACCACCGTCGACATAGGAAAGAACGGCATCGACCGCACCCTTGCGAATGGAAGAACCTTCGAAATCGACGCCGCTCATGCGGGTCTGGGCAGTGAAGGGCACGAATGTAGCGTGCAGCCTCTGCATGTCGCGGGCGCGGATGCCGTATTTTTCCTTGGCGAGAACGACAATGGAACGGCCTTCCGGCGTTTCGTCGGCCAGCGATGCAAGCTGCGCCGCATCGGCCAGATCCTGCTCGGTAACGCCGGTGACAGGGCGGAATTCGGTCGCTTGCCGGTTGCCGAGCGTGATGGTGCCGGTCTTGTCGAGTAGCAGTGTGTCAACGTCACCGGCAGCCTCTACAGCGCGGCCAGACATGGCAAGCACATTGAAGCGCACCAGCCTGTCCATGCCGGCAATGCCGATGGCCGACAGGAGGGCGCCGATGGTGGTCGGGATAAGCGTCACGAACAGCGCCACCAGCACGATGATCGGGATCGAACCACCGGCATAGACGGCAAAGCTCGGGATTGTCGCCGTGGCCAGAACGAAGATCAGCGTCATGCCCGCAAGCAGAATGTTGAGCGCGATTTCGTTCGGCGTTTTCTGGCGCTCGGCACCTTCAACGAGCGAAATCATCCGGTCGAGGAAGGTGGAACCGGCAGCGGCGGTGATGCGAACCCTGATCCAGTCTGAAAGCACCTGCGTGCCGCCGGTGACGGCCGAGCGATCGCCGCCGGATTCGCGGATGACGGGTGCGGATTCGCCTGTTATCGCCGCCTCGTTGACGGAGGCAACGCCTTCGACGACTTCACCATCCGAGGGTATGATCTCGCCTGCCTCGACGAGGACGACATCGTTCACCTTCAGGCTGGTACCCGCCACCATTTTATACTGGCTGCGATCCTCACCGGTCAGCAGTTTCGCCTGGGTTTCGGTGCGGGTGCGGCGCAGCGAATCCGCCTGCGCCTTGCCGCGCCCTTCAGCGACGGCTTCGGCGAAATTGGCAAACAGCACGGTGAACCAGAGCCAGAGATTGATCTGGAAGGAAAAGCCGAGATTGGCGCTGCCGATGATGAGATCGCGAATGAACAGAACGGTGGTGAGCACCGATACCGTCGCCACGACGAACATGACCGGATTGCGCGCAAGCGTGCGCGGGTTGAGTTTTTTGAATGCGTCGGCAATGGCCGGCACGAGAATGCGAGAATCGAGGATGCTCGCTTGTTTGGACTGGCTCATGAAGAGGCTCCAGCGTTTGAAACAGGGCGACCGATGAGGGTCGGTCAGGCCGTGAGAATTTCGAGAGCGACGACGGCGGCGAACAGGACCGCCATCATCGCGAGAATGAGATTGGATGCGCACCAGCCGCCGGGACCGGCGCTCCTGCTCACAGGAGCGCCCGAGCGGACAGGGAGGGTGCGGTTACGTCGGGAGTTATCTCTGGTCATGGCACCACCTCAAAAAACCTGACCGGCGGCCATAACGAGATGTTCCACGACAGGACCGAGCGCCAAAGCTGGCAGGAAGGTGAGGCCGCCGACGATCAGGATCGTGCCGACGAGCAAACCGACGAAGAGCGGACCATCGGTTGGGAAGGTGCCGGCCGATGCTGGGACGGTCTTCTTGGCGATCAGCGAACCGGCAATCGCCAGTGCGGGAATGATCACCAGAAAACGCCCCATCAGCATGCCAAGACCAAGCGTGATGTTGTACCAAGTCGTATTGCCCGTGAGCCCGCCAAAGGCCGAACCGTTATTGGCCGCCGCCGATGTATAGGCATAGAGGATTTCGGAAAATCCGTGCGGCCCCGCCGTGCCGATCGACGCAACCGCCGAGGGCAGGATGGTGGCGGTGGCGGTGAAGACCAGCATGGCGAGCGGCAGGCAGAGAATGGCCAGAACCGCCATCTTCATTTCCTTCGCCTCGATCTTCTTGCCGAGATATTCCGGCGTGCGCCCGACCATCAGGCCCGCCACGAAGATGGCGATGATGATGAACATGAGAATTCCGTAAAAACCCGCACCGACACCGCCGACGATCACTTCGCCAAGCTGCATGTTGATGAGCGGAATGAGGCCGCCGAGCGCCGTGAAGCTGCCATGCATGGCGTTGACCGCGCCGCAGGACGCCGCCGTGGTGATGACCGCAAAGAGCGACGAGAGTGCCACGCCGAAGCGAGCTTCCTTGCCCTCCATGTTGCCGCCAGCGAGACCAAAGCTGTGCATCAGCGGATTTCCGGCCGCTTCCGCCCAATAGGTAACCGCGACCCCGGCGATGAACAGAACGCCCATGGCGGCGAGGATCGCCCAGCCCTGACGGGCGTTGCCGACCATACGGCCAAAAACGTTGGTAAAGGCCGCGCCGATCGCGAAGATCGACACCATCTGGATCATGTTGGAAATGGCGTCCGGGTTCTCGAACGGATGCGCGGAATTGGCGTTGAAGAAACCACCGCCATTGGTGCCGAGCATCTTGATCGCCAGCTGCGACGCCACGGGGCCGACCGCAATCGTCTGCCGCGCCCCTTCCAGGGTCTGCGCGAAGACGTAACCACCCAGTGTCTGCGGCACGCCGAGCCAGACGTAAACGAGGGTGAGCACGATGCAGACGGGCAGAAGCACGTAGAGCGTCGCACGGACCATATCCACCCAGAAATTGCCGATCGCCTTGCCGGAAGCGCGTGCGAAGGCGCGGATAAGCCCGATTGCAATCGCCATGCCCGTCGCGGCGGACACAAAGTTCTGTACGGTGAGGCCAGCCATCTGGGTGAGATAGGACATGGTGCTTTCGCCGCCATAGTTCTGCCAGTTGGTATTGGTGACGAAGCTGACTGCCGTGTTGAAGGAGAGTTCCGGCCCGACTGCCGCCATTCCTTCCGGATTATATGGCAGAGCGGCCTGAAAACGCATCAGGACATAAAGCAGGACAAAACCGAAAAGGTTGAAGAGGAGCATGGAAAACGCATAGGTCGTCCAGTGCTGTTCTTCGCGCCCACTCGTCCCGGCAAGGGCATAAAGGCCGCGCTCGACGGGTGCGAGAACCGGCGAAAGCAGGGTGCGTTCGCCACTAAAGACACGCGTCATATAGAAGCCGAGAGGCTTCACCAGCGCGACAACGATCCCGCAGAAAAGCAGGATCTGAAACCATCCATTGAGGGTCATGGTATTGAACTTTCAATAAAGCATCGGACCGAAAAGTGTCATGCGGTTTTCGGAAAATCCGATGCTCGGACAGAAAGAGAGAGCGGCGGATCCGATTCCGTTTTCTCTCCGCCGCTCAAACGGCCGCTTCCCGATCAGAAGCGTTCGGGGCGAATGAGAGCATAGGTGAGATAGGCGGCGACAAAGACGGTGACGGCACCGCTCAAAACATAGTCGAATATCATCGCAGCCTCCGCCTAAAGCCGGTCGCAGGCGCGCGTATAGGCAAAGCAGAGTGCGAAAAACACCGTGGCCGCGCCAATCAGAATAACGTCCATCATTGATGGGACTCCCTTTTTAACCGAGGAGCCGGACAGGAAGAAAAGCGCCGTCATGTGGGACGTCGCTTTTCATTCTTTCTGGCTTGAGAAGGGAACACCATCCCTTCCCGCACAGAAGAATGCACCCGAACCGCATAAAGGTTCGAGACGGCGGCGGATGGAATAAAATAGGAATCCTATAGGAATTTCGATGCCCGCAGACGCGGGCATCTCAGCCGATTCCTAGTGAGAAAGCGACTCACCGAAGGCGGAAACAATGGTTTCCGCGGGGCTTTTATTAGCCAGCAACGCCGCCAGCAGAATACGGGCTTGCCCAGGCCGAAGGGTAGACGAATGCACGGCGCCCGCCGCGACAAGGTCATGCCCGCCGCCGCCGCCGCCGTAACTCGCCACCAGCAGCCCTTCCGGCACACGGCTGGAGACGACAACGGGAACGCCGCGCTCGGCACAGCGCTTCACGGCAACTGCAATGCCGGGATTGGCGTTGCCGGAACCAAGTGCGGCGAGCACTAATCCATCAGCGCCCGCCTGCAGGCTCGCCTCGATATGGGCGGCATCGCAACCGGGATAAATGGCAACGATATCGACCCGCAGACCGGCGACGGAAGCGGCAAGGTTCAGTGTTGCGGCAGGGGCCGCCGGCCGTGCGGAGCGGAACGCATCCGCTGAATCCGCGCTCAGCTTGTAAAGCCCCCATGCCGGCAGACATCTGCCACCGAAGGACAGGAGCACGCCGCGCCCGGCATTCGTCTGATCAAGCGCGGTTTCTATGGCCTTGGCCAGATTGGATGGGCCGTCCGCATCCGGATGATCGGCGGTAAACTGCGCGCCGGTGAAGACAACCGGCTTGGTGATGGCGTGCTGCAGGTGCACGAGCAGCGAGGATTCTTCCATCGCGTCGGTCCCATGCAGGACGACGACGCCCGCGACGGTGGGATCGCTGAGTTCCACACCCACCGCGTCGCTGATGCGCTGCATGTCGGCCAATGTCAGGCTGGACGAATCCTTCGCCATCAGATCGACCGGCTTCAGCCGGGCGGTGATCTGCGGAACCAGTGAAAGCAGGTCTTCACCCGAAAGGCTGGGCGTGCTTACGCCATCGGCGCCGCGCCTGCTGGCAATGGTGCCACCGGTGGCGATGACCGCCACCAGCGGCGCTTCACCCTGCCCGCTCAATGCGATGCTCCCGCACCTGCGCGTTCGCCGGCCAGACGGTGGATACGGTCGCGCAGCAGATACCAGCCGATGACCAGCGCAGGGATGATGACCAGCAGCGACGCGATGGTCCACGAGCCGATGGGATAGTCAAATGCCATCAGCACCAGCACGCCGAACAGGAAGATGAGCGTGAGGATGCCCGTATAAGGCGCGCCGAACATGCGGAAATCCGGACGCACCAGCTCGCCGCGCCGGGAAAGCTGCCAGAGCTTCAACTGGCAGAGCACGATGACGGCCCAGGCGCAGATGATGCCGAGCGCCGAGAGGTTGAGCGCGATCTCGAAGGCTGCAGCAGGCACGACGGCATTCAGCGCGACACCGAGAACGGTGACGACAGCGGTCACTGCGATGCCGCCATAGGGCACGCCGGCCTTGTTCATCTTCGCAAGTGCTGCCGGCGCCGAGCCCGAAACGGCCATGGAGTGAAGAATACGGCCGGTGGAATAAAGACCGGCATTAAGGGAGGACAAGACGGCGGTCAGAACCACGAGGTTCATGATCACATCCGCACCCTGGACGCCAATGGAACCGAAGAAGGTAACGAAGGGGCTCTCACCCGCCTTATAGGCGGTATAGGGTAGAAGCAGCGTGAACAGCAGCACCGAGCCGACATAAAACACCACGAGACGCAGGACCACGGCGCGGATGGCACGGGGCATGACCTTGCGCGGGTCTTCAGTTTCGCCAGCAGCCGTACCGATCAGCTCGATTGAGGCATAAGCGAACACCACGCCCTGAATGATAACGAAGGCCGGAAGAATGCCGTTCGGGAAGAAGCCGCCACTATCGGTAATGATGCTGAAGCCGGTGACATGGCCTTCGATGGGCGTGCCGAAGATAACGAAATAAATGCCGACGACCAGGAAAATGGCGAGCGCCAGAACCTTGATCAGGCTGAACCAGAATTCAAGCTCGCCGAAGACCTTCACCGACAGCATGTTCATCGCCAGCACGACCAGAAGCGCCGTCATTGCGAAGACCCACTGGTCGATACCGGCGAGCCACGGAACAAATTGCTTGAAGAAATTCATGTAGAGGGCAACGGCGGTCACATCCGCCACTGACGTCATTGCCCAGTTCAGCCAGTACATCCAGCCGGCGGCAAAGGCCATTTTCTCGCCGTAGAACTCACGGGCATAGGAGACGAAGGAACCGGAACTCGGGCGGTGCATGATAAGTTCGCCAAGCGCGCGCAGCACGAGAAACGCGAAGAAGCCGCAGAGCGCATAAACAAACACCAGTGCGGGGCCTGCCTGCGCCAATCGCCCGCCCGCGCCGAGGAAGAGGCCGGTACCGATGGCGCCGCCGATGGCGATCATCTGGATCTGGCGCGGTTTGAGAGCCTTGTGATAGCCGAGGTCTTCCTCGGCAAAAACCTCTCGTTCGGCGGGCACCTTTTTCACGGATTGCATTGATATTTCTCCTCCCGATGAATTTGCTTTTCAGTCGGCGATACGCCGGAAATCAAAAATGGAACTGGCACAGCCCTCGCTGGAAATATGGCCAGCATTCCCATGCACGCTGTAAAGCTGCATGACAGATTTTCGCCCCTCATAATCGGACAGAATGCCGCTCGTCAAGGGGATGCAATCATTATTGACCTTCTCAAGACCAGGGACTAAGGTCGAAAAATCTGTAAGACAGCTTTACAGATACAGATAACGCTTTGAGCCATTGGAGGAAAAAGTGAGCGTGACGCGCAGGGAGCATGATTTGCTCGGGACGAAGGAAATTCCGGCAGATGTTTATTGGGGTGTGCACACGGCACGCGCGGTGGAGAACTTCAAGATCACCGGCGTGACGATCGGCCACAACCCCTATCTCATCAGGGGGTTGGCCTATGTGAAGGAAGCCGCCGCACGCGCAAATCACGAACTCGGCCTGCTTGATGGGGAACGGATGGAAGCCATCGCCGCTGCCTGCCGCGAAATCCGCGCCGGGGCGCTGCATGAGCAATTCGTGGTGGATGAAATTCAGGGCGGAGCCGGCACTTCCACCAACATGAATGCCAACGAGGTCATCGCCAACCGCGCGCTGGAACTACTTGGCCACCAGAAGGGCGATTATGCCCGCCTTCACCCCAACGACCACGTCAATCTCAGCCAATCGACCAACGACGCCTATCCGACCGCGATCAATGTGGGGCTGATCGAAGCGATCGATGACCTCGCGGCCTCCATGGGCGTGCTGAAAGACGCCTTCGACCGCAAGGCACAGGAATTTTCCGGCTTCATCAAGATCGGGCGTACGCAGCTGCAGGACGCCGTGCCGATGACGCTCGGCCAGGAATTCCACACCTTCGTGGTGATGATCGGCGAAGATCAGGCGCGTCTCATCGAATCCGCAGCACTGCTGCATGAGATCAATCTTGGTGCCACCGCCATCGGCACCGGCCTGAACGCTCCGCGCGGTTATGCGGCGCTTGCCTGCCAGCATCTGGCGCAGCTGACCGGACGTCCTCTAGTGACTGCGGCTGACCTGATCGAGGCGACGCAGGATCCGGGCGCATTTGTCCATCTTTCCGGCGTGCTGAAACGCGTCGCCGTCAAGCTGTCGAAAACCTGCAACGACCTTCGCCTGCTCTCTTCCGGCCCGCGCGCCGGCATCGGCGAAATTACCCTGCCCTCCGTGCAGGCAGGCTCCAGCATCATGCCGGGCAAGATCAATCCGGTCATCCCCGAAGTGGTCAATCAGGTGGCCTATGCGGTGATCGGCAACGATATCACCATCACCATGGCCGCCGAGGCCGGGCAGCTTCAGCTCAATGCTTTCGAGCCGATCATCGTGCGCGCCCTTTCCCAGAGCATCAGCCAGCTGAGCGCCGCCTGCCGGACACTGGCGGAACGTTGCGTCGACGGCATCGTGGCCAATCCCGCCATCATGGCGCAGCGCGTGGAGGAATCGATCGGCCTCGCGACCGCGCTCAATCCGTTGATCGGTTATTATGCGGCTACGGAAGTGGCGAAAGAAGCGCTCGCCAGCGGCCGCACCGTGCCGCAGGTGGTTCTGGAACGCGGCCATCTGACGGCTGAGGAACTGCAGCGGGCACTGAGCCCCCGGCACCTCGCCAACCTGCCGGCACTTACGGCTGGCGAACCCGATCTTCTCCAATGATGGTCGTCACCACCTGCTTCACCTGCCCCAGGTGAAGCTCCATCGCCTCCCGCGCCTCAGGCGCGGAACCCCGCCGGATTGCCTCGACGATCCGGCGGTGCTCGTAATTCGAGGCGACGCGACGGCCTGCCATCAGGTTCACCATCTCGGATTGCTGGGATACGGCCTCGCGGGCATCCGCCACCACCTTGGCGAACAGTCCGTTGGCCGAAGCTTCCGCGATGGCGCAATGGAATTGCCCGTCCAGCAACACCCAGGGGTGCGGCCTCTCTTCAGCTTCCATCCGGTCACATAGCTCCAGCAAGACTTCGAGCTGGGCTTTCGTGCGTCGCAGCGCCGCCCAACCGGCAGCAGGCACCTCGATGAAGGGACGAGCCTCGATCAGGTCGCGGGCGGAATAGGCTCCATAATTCAGTTCGGACGGCGGCGTTCCCGTCATGACATAGGTACCGCTTCCGGTGCGGGTCTGCGTCAGCCCGAGCGTCTGGAGAGATCGCAGCGCCTCGCGCACGATCGGCCGGCTGACACCATATCTTGTCGCGAGATGGGCTTCGGACGGTAGCCGGGTTCCGACCGCAAGCTGGCCTGAGGTGATGGCGGAACGGATATCCTCAAACACCGCTTCTGCGGCATTCTTGCGATTGATCGGCTGTGCATCCGCAAGCCAATCCGACAACCCGCCCATCTTTCAACCCTCCGGCACCCGTGATCTGTCCTTACCCATGGGAGACGCCGCCGTTTGAGGAACGGCGCTGATCCCAAAGCCAAGTCGATCTTCCTAACACTATCGGCACAGAAGGAACAACGATGGCAGGCATATTTACGGGAATTTAAGGTGAAGGCACTGCTCCCCACCACCACACCCTCGCGACCGCAAGGGTGTGGTATCCGTCGCCCGTATCATGCCTTGACTTCGTCTGCCTCCGACTGGTCGTCCTCACGCGGAATACGGAACCACGCGACGTAAAGCGCAGGGAGGAAGAGCAGCGTCAGCGCCGTGCCGACCACAATGCCGCCCATCATCGCATAGGCCATCGGACCCCAGAAAATCTCCCGCGATATGGGGATGAGGGCAAGTGTCGCTGCCGCCGCCGTCAGCATGATCGGCCGCATGCGGTGCTCGGTCGCCTCAATCACGGCGCGCCAGGCCGAGACCCCTTCGCTTCTCAGATGCTCGATCTGCACGACAAGAATAACCGAGTTGCGGATGAGGATGCCGATCAGCGCCAGCACGCCCAGAATGGCGACGAAGCCCATCGGCGCATTGGAGAAGAGCAGCGCCACAACGACCCCGATCAAGGCCGTGGGGGCCACGGCGAAGACCAGGAACAGCCGGCTGAAGCTTTGCAGCTGGATCATCAGGATGGTCGCCATCGCAAACAGCATCATGGGCACGACAGCAACGATCGGCGCCTGCGAATCCGCGCTGGATTCCACCGAGCCGCCCGTCTCCAGCGTGTAGCCGACGGGAAGCGTTTTCTGGAACGCCTCGATCTTCGGTTTCAGCTGCTCCACGATCGTTGCCGGCTGCGTTGGACCGATAATGGCAGCCTTGACCGTGATCGTCGGGATCCTGTCACGACGCCAGATGGTCGGCTGCTCCAGCTCGTAGCGGAAATTGGCGATGGCCGAGAGCGGCACGGCCTTGCCGTTCGTGGCAGGCAATTGCAGGTTCTGCAATGTCTCGATGGAGCCGCGTTCCGCCAGCTGCGCCCGCGCCACCACATTGACAAGGTAGATGTCGTCCCTGACCTGCGTGACGGTGGAACCCTCCACGATGCTGTTCATGGCATTGGCGATATCTTCCGACGAGACGCCGAGCTGACGGGCCTTGTCCTGCAACACATCCACCTTGACCACGCGCGTCGGCTCGTTCCAGTCCATGACCATGTTGGACAGCAGCCGGTGTTCGCCGACGATGCCCGACAGTTGCTGCCCGAGTTCGCGGACATGCTGGATATCAGGACCGCTCAGGCGATATTGCACGGGTTTTCCAACCGGCGGGCCGATATCGAGCAACTTCACGAAGGCGTCGGTGCCGATAAAGGTCTTGTTCAGATAGTCCTGCAACTCGGCACGGACCTTGTCGCGCACATCCAGCCCCTTGGTGACGATAACCGTCTGGCCGAAAGTGACATCCGGCGTCTGCACGTCGAAGGACAGGATGAAACGCGGCGCGCCTTCGCCGACATAGGTTGTCCAATGGTCGACATCAGGATTCTTGACCAGCATCTCCTGCTCGAACTGCGCCATCTGCCGGTTGGTTTCGGCAATCGAGCTGTTCTGCGGCAGGTTCCAGTCGACGATCAGCTCCACGCGGTCGGATGAGGGAAAGAACTGCTGCTGCACAAGGCTCATGCCGCCGACGGAGAGACCGAACAGGGCAATGGTGAGGATGATCGTCACCCAGCGCCAGCGCAGCGCCCGGCCGAGAAGCCAGGAAAAGGCCGAGGCAAAACGGCCCTTCTTCTCATGATGCGATTTCATCGTCTTCGGCAGGATCGTCACGCCGAGAAGAGGTGTGAACAGGACCGCGACAATCCACGATACGATGAGCGAAACGGCGATCACCACGAAGAGGGTGAATGTGAATTCGCCCGCCGCGCTGTTGTTGAGGCCGACGGGGATAAAGCCGGCGACGGTGACCAGTGTGCCCGTCAGCATCGGGAAGGCGGTTGAGGTATAAACATAGGTCGCCGCTTTCCTGAGGTCGTCGCCGACCTCAAGCCGCGCCACCATCATCTCGACCGCGATCATGGCATCATCGACGAGAAGCCCGAGTGCGATGATGAGAGCGCCAAGCGAGATGCGTTGCAGCGAGATGCCGGTGTATTCCATGAGAGCGGCGGTGGAAAAGTCGGCCACGGTAGCGGCGGAATAGTCCGTCCGCGGGCGGAGTAAAATCCGGCCACCTATTTCCTTTCTGCAATGATCGCAGGAGGGACAGGGGATCTACACCGTGGAACTTTATTTGAGGGTTCGCCTGGCTGTTTCCGAAGGGATGACGCAGCGTCAGGCAGCAAAGCATTTCAACGTATCGCGCGACAGCGTGGCCAAGATGCTGTCGTATTCGACACCGCCCGGCTATCAGCGACGTTCGCCGATCCGGCGTCCGAAGCTGGATGCATTCGTTTCGACGATCGAGCAGTGGCTGGAAGCTGACATGGTGATGCCGCGCAAGCAGCGGCATACTGCCAAACGGGTGTTCGACCGGCTTCGTGACGAGTGCGGCTTCACCGGCGGCTACACGATCATCAAGGATTATATGCGCGAGCGGGATCAACGCCGCCAGGAGGTGTTTGTGCCGCTGTCGCATCCACCGGGCCATGCGCAGGCCGATTTCGGCGAGGCGACGGTGGTGATCGGCGGCGTCGAGCAGAAAGCTCGCTTCTTTGTGCTGGATCTTCCTCATAGCGACGGATGTTATGTGCGTGCCTATCCGGCGGCAGTGGCCGAAGCCTGGGTGGATGGTCATGTCCACGCCTTTGCGTTCTTCGGGGCCGTGCCGCAGTCGATCGTCTATGACAACGACCGTTGCCTTGTCGCAAAGATCCTGCCCGACGGCACACGCAAGCGGGCAGCGCTGTTCAGCGGCTTCCTGTCCCACTACCTGATCCGGGATCGCTATGGGCGGCCGGGAAAGGGCAACGACAAGGGGAATGTCGAGGGTCTTGTCGGATATGCCCGACGCAACTTCATGGTGCCGATCCCGCGGTTTGCGACATGGGATGCGTTCAATGCTTTTCTGGAAGAGCAGTGCCGCAAACGCCAGCGCGACAAGCTGCGGGGCGAGAGCGAGACGATTGGCGAACGGCTGCAGCGCGATCTTGCGGCCATGCGTCCCTTGCCGGCGTCGCCGTTTGATGCCTGCGACCAGGCCAGCGCTGTTGTGACAGCCCAGTCGCTGGTGCGCTACAAGACGAACGACTATTCCGTACCGGTCGCCTACGGCCATCAGGACGTCTGGGTCCGGGGCTATGTCGATCAGGTGGTGATCGGCTGCCGCGGCGAGATCATCGCGCGTCATCCGCGATGCTGGGAACGGGAAGACGTCGTCTTCGATCCCGTCCATTACCTGCCGCTGATCGAGCGGAAGATCAATTCTCTGGATCAGGCGGCTCCATTGCAGGGCTGGGATCTGCCAGACGAGTTCGCGACGCTGCGCCGGCTGATGGAAGGCCGCATGGCCAAACATGGGCGGCGAGAATACGTGCAGGTTCTGCGCCTGCTGGAAAGCTTCGACCTTGCCGATCTACATGCAGCGGTGAAGCAGGCGATACAGCTCGGCGCGATCGGCTTCGATGCGGTCAAGCATCTGATCCTGTGCCGGGTCGAGCGCCGGCCGCCGCGGTTGGATCTGGCGATCTATCCCTACCTGCCGACGGCGACTGTCGAGAAGACGTCAGCAAAGGCGTATATGCGCCTCCTGTCATCTGATGCGGGAGAAGCGGCATGAGCAGCGACGCGCCAGAGATCCTGCTTGGCCACTATCTCAAAACCCTCAAGCTGCCGACCTTCCAGCGCGAGCACCAGAAGCTGGCCCGGCTATGCGCCACCGAAGGCGTCGATCATGTCGGCTACCTGTTCCGGCTTGCTGAACGGGAGATGATCGAGCGGGACCGCCGCAAGGTCGAACGTCGGATCAAGGCGGCCAAGTTCCCGGTCGTCAAAAGCCTCGACAGCTTCGACTTCACAGCCATCCCCAAGCTGAACAAGATGCAGGTGCTAGAGCTTTCCCGTTGCGAATGGATCGAGCGCCGCGAGAACGTCATTGCGCTGGGCCCGAGCGGCACGGGAAAGACGCATGTCGCACTCGGTCTCGGCCTGGCCGCCTGCCAGAAGGGCCTGTCCGTCGGCTTCACCACGGCGGCGGCCCTGGTCAGCGAGATGATGGAGGCGCGTGACGAGCGGCGTCTGCTCCGGTTCCAGAAGCAGATGGCCGCCTACAAGCTGCTGATCATCGATGAGCTGGGATTTGTGCCACTATCAAAGACCGGGGCGGAATTGCTGTTCGAGCTGATCTCGCAACGCTACGAGCGTGGTGCCACCCTGATCACCAGCAATCTGCCTTTCGACGAATGGACGGAAACACTGGGGTCCGAACGTCTCACCGGCGCACTGCTCGATCGCATCACCCACCACGTCAACATCCTCGAGATGAACGGCGAAAGCTATCGTCTCGCTCAAAGTCGCGCCCGAAAGGCCTGCTAAAACTCCCCTCAAAAAATCGCCGCGCCGGCCTAAGACCCCCGCTCGGGCTACGCCCTCCCGGCCGTCTCAGGCCGGCGCCATAGTGGCCGACTTTTGCTCCGCCCCATGGCCGGTTTTTACTCCGCCGTTGACATTCCATGTAGACGAAGGTAATTGCCAGCACGAGCGGAATGGAGACGGCAACCACCATGCCGGCCCTGAGACCAAGGCTGATGAAGCTGATGACGAGAACGATGGCGATCGCCTCGAAGAGCGCCGAGGTGAAGCCGGAGACCGCCTCATCGACCACGGCGGGCTGATCGGACACGCGATGCACATCGACACCGATTGGCAGATCCGCCACGATGCGCTTCATCTGCGCATCCAGCGCCTCGCCGAAATGCAGGAGGTTCGCACCGATTTTCATGCCAATCGCAAGGCCGATGGCCGGCTGGCCGTTAAAACGGAACAGCGAGGACGGCGGATCGACATAACCGCGCCGGATCGTCGCCACTTCCGTCAGCGGGAAAAACCGGTTGTTGACGCGCAGGTTGATGGCGCGAAGGCTGTCTTCCGAGGTGAACTGGCCGCTGACGCGCAGCGCCACACGCTCCGGCCCGGCATTGACGAAACCGGACTGGGTAACGGCATTCTGGGATTGCAGCGTCTTGATGATCGATTGCTGGTCGATGCCAAGCGCTGCGATCTGCCGCGTGGAAAACTCCAGATAGATCGCCTCGTCCTGCGCGCCGATGACATCGACCTTGCCGATATTCTCGACGGTCAGAACCTTGGCACGGGCATCCTCCACCAGATCGCGCAATTGCCGCTGGCTCAGACCATCGCTGGTGAAGGCATAGATATTGCCATAGACGTCGCCGAAACGATCGTTGAAGAAGGGGCCGACGACGCCCGAGGGAAAATCACCCTTGATGTCGGCGATCATGTTGCGCACCCGCACCCAGGTGGGCTCAACGTTGCGCGCCTTGGTTTCAGGGACAAGCTCCACGAAGATCGTGGTACGGCCAGCCACAGTCTGGCTGCGCAGATGGTCGAGATTGTCGAGTTCCTCGAGCTTCTTCTCGATCCTGTCCGTCACCTGCCGGGCAACCTCTTCGGCGGAGGCGCCGGGCCATTGGGCGCTGATCACCATCGTCTTGATGGTGAAATTCGGGTCTTCCTCACGTCCGAGGTTGAGATAGGAGAAAACGCCGGCAAGAACGAAGACCAGCATGAAGTACCAGACGAGCGAACGGTGTTCGAGCGCCCAGTCGGAGAGATTGAATTTCTTCACTGATGGACCTCCTGATCGATCCTGATGGCCTGTCCATCCCTAAGCTTGTGGACGCCGGCGCTCGCGACGCGTTCGCCTGGCTTGACGCCACCGGTGATGCGCACGCTGCTGCCCTCGGCAGGCTCGCCCTCCAATGTGACGGGGCGCAACGTTACTGTGGCGGTATCGGCGTTGACGATCCAGACACCCCATCCGCCATCGGTTTTCAGCAGGGCAGAAGAGGGAAGCATGATCTGCGGCTCGGAGGCGGCAAGCGCCGAGGCCGTGACGACGGATCCGAGCCGGAACGCCGGCGGCACATCCTGCAGGCTGATTTTCGTGCGGCGCGTCCGCGTCGCCGTTTCGGCTTCCGGGGCAATCTCGCGCACCACGCCGGTTGTGTGTATTTTAGGGTCGAGCTGCAACGCAATCGCGAAGGCCGATCCGATTTCCAGTCGCTGGGCCGCAAATTGCGGAACATCGACCACCACATCGCGCACTTCCGGGCGGGCGATGGTCACGACAGTCTGGCCGGCCGAGACGACCTGGCCGATTTCGCCTGAGGTTGCCGTCACCACGCCATCGAATTCCGCACGAAGTTGCGCATAACCCAGCTGTTCTTCGGCCTTGTCCAGATTTGCGCGGGCCTTGGCGACGGCGGCATTGGCGGTTCGCGTGGCCTGTTCGGCCTCTTCCAATGCCGCTTCCGTGCCGCTGCGCGCCTCGGCCAGCACGCGCTGGCGTTGTTCGGTCGTTACCGCATTCGCAAGCTGCGCTTCGGCATTGGAAAGATCGGATTGTGCGCTTTTCACCGAAAGTTCGAGCGCGAGCGGATCAATCGACGCCACCACATCGCCTTTTTTGACCAGATCGGCGACATCGACGTTACGAGCGATGATCCTGCCAAGAACACGAAAGCCGAGATCGGTCTGAATGCGTGATTCCACCGTGCCGGTGAGGCGCAGCGCATCGGCCGGCTTCTCCTCAACCACGACGGAGAGCACCGGGCGCGGCGCCTCGGCTGGCGCCTCCTGCTTTTCCCGGCAGGCCGCGAGCGCGAGCGCTGGAAGCAGCAAAAACAAGCTTCTGTTTATCCTGAACATTATTGTGCCTGCCCCTTTTCATAGGCGACCTTTTCACCGGTGCGGAGAAATTTGGTCCCGCCGGTCACGACGAGATCACCGGGAAGAAGCCCTTCCGCGACGACGAATTGACCCGTCTCGTAATCGGCGACCTCGATCCGGCGCATCGCGATTTCCGAGGATTGCGGATCAACCACCCAGACGGCTGGAAGACCGTTCTGCGACGCCATTGCCGACCAGGGAAGCTCGATCGCATCGACCTGCTTGAAGCGGAAATGACCCGAGACCGGCGCGCCGAGCGGCATGGTCAGATCACCATTCAGGCCGACCTTGACCCTGATCGTTCCATTGTCCGGATCAATCGTCGGGGAAACCTCCCGCACCGGCGCATCGACGCTGCGGGCGGGATCCGACAGGAGGCTGACATTGACGAGGTTGTCGATGTCACGCTCAAGGAACAGGGATTCGTAGACATCGAAAACCGCATCGCGCGGCCCGTCATGTGCAAGCGTGAAGACAAGCTGGGCCGCCTGCGCCACCTGACCGACTTCGACGTTGCGCGCCGTGATCACGCCATCCGCATCGGCGCGCAGCTCGGTGTAGGACAGTGCGTCGCGCGCCGTGTCCAGCTGCGCCTGCGCCGATCTTACCGCCCCTTGCGTGGTGAGCAGGGTTTCCTGCGCCTTGTCGACTGCCGAGCGTGAGGTCACCTGCGTCTTGAAAAGACTTTGCTGGCGGTCGAATGCCAGCTGCGCCTGCGTCATCTGCGCTTCGGCGGATTGCAGGTTGGCGAGAGCAACGTCGATATCCGCCTTCTGCTCCTCGGGATCGATGCGGGCGAGCAATTGTCCGGTCTTTACCCGCGCGCCCACATCCACCAGCCGCTCGGTGATCTTGCCGCTCACCCGGAAGGACAGGTCCGTCTGAACACGCGCCCTCACCTCGCCGGTGATGACACTGCCGCGATCGACGGGTTTTTTCGTGGCCGTGACCACATCGACGAGACGCAGCGGCTTTTCGGCCGGAGGCTCTTCACTGCTGCAGGACGACAGGGCGAAAATGCTGCCAAACGCCACTGCCATAAGAATGGTTTTCATGGTGACCTCTTGATCTTCGCCGCATCCTATAATATTTGACTGACTGAATAGTCAATGAAATTCTTGTGTCACCGGTCTGGGAACTTTTCCGATATCGAAGCCGGGGTTCCCGAATGATCATTCCATAAGTCTGCCCGATGCGTCCCATCGGACGCATCGGGGATGTTTCGGCATACTGAACCACGCACCGGATGCTGCAAAAATCGATTCCGGTTTTTGCGCCGGTGTTATAGGCAGACCACCTGTCATTTCCGCCGATTGCGACGGACAAAAGGGCACGCGCTTAAAAGAATACGTAGGGATCCGGGGTTATGGCCAAAGCAAAACTGACACGTGCTGAGCAGAAGATACAACGTCCGTTGCAAATTCTCGACGCCGCATTTGAGGAATTCACCAAAAGGGGATTTACCGCGACGCGGGTTGAGGACATCGCCGAGCGGGTGGGGGTCACGAAAGGCACGGTCTACGTCTATTTCGAGACCAAGGAGGCACTTTTCGAGGCGATGATCCGACACGCCTCCGCGCCTTTTCAGGCGGCGTTCAAAGCCTATGAACGCAACTCCGACGATCCCGCCGAAGAGCTTCGGCTGCTGCTCGAATTCCTTTTCGACACCCTTGTCGACAATAGAAGGATGCGGGAACTGTTCCGCCTCATCGTGGCCGAAGGCGCAAAATTCCCCGATCTCATCGACCAGCACCATGACGTGTTCATCGCACCGATATTCGCGCGCATCAATGGGATCCTTGAGGATGGCGTGGCAAAAAAGCGGTTCAGGGCCAATCCCCCGGAACTCGCCAAGGTCGTCATGTCGCCAATGGTCGGAACATTGGTGTTCCGGCTGATTTTCGACGACCGGCGCATTCTGGACCGACAGGCCGTTTTGAAGGTCCATCTCGAACTGATCATGCGCGGGCTGCTGGCATAGCCAATATCAGCCGACGCAGCCAATGAAGACACCGCGCCGGCGCACCTGTGTTTGCCAGCATCCTTGGAGTTGCTGAATTGTCGCCATAGGGTTCCGAAGCAGTGCCACGACTCACCCCGGCACCGCAAATTTCGCATTGCCACGACCCATGGCTTTCGAGGCCACTCCATCAATCACTGTCGAGCGCCGCCTCTACGGACTTCAGGCTTCGACAGGCTCGCGAACATCATCCAAGAGAAAATGCACAATCACATAGCGTGTCGTGTATTTCTGACCGCTATCGGACATGCTCTCGACGCTACCGCCGTCGGAGGGGTGCCATTGCTGGTAATGAGGATTGTTGGCGATCAGCGTGATCGCCTTGCCCGAAAACCTGCCGTTCAGCCGATACCGGGCCTCAGCCAGATGCCAGATCTTCTCAAAATCCTGCTGGGTGATACGGGCTTTCAAGGCCTTTCTGGAGATTGCTTCTCCTGGCGAATTATCGTCGTGCGCCACCGGTGGAATACGCAGATCAACCTCTTCCGCACCGTCCAGCAGAAAGGCAAATTCGTCTGGCCACATACGTCTCATGTATCGCTCCTCCCAAAGCTATCCATCCACTGCACAACCATGATAGCGCCTCTGCCGCGAGAGGCAATGGTGGATATGAACCTGCGCCTGCACCGGGAAGCCGGGAGAGAGCAAGTGAGCGAAGTTATGCCGGGAGTGTGGTCCGCGCCAATTTTCGCGCTTTCATCTAAGATCGAAAGTTCAGCAAATCACGGGAAAAGTTCGCGACGACTTGCTGATGAACACAACATCCAATTCCATACTTTCGCATTCGGAGAACACGGCCAACGGTGCCATACCTCTCGTCACAGCGCCTTTTCGAGTTCCGGCAAGGCCACGAACAGATCGGCGACGAGGCCATAATCGGCGACCTGGAAGATCGGCGCTTCCTCGTCCTTGTTGATGGCGACGATGACCTTTGAGTCCTTCATGCCGGCCAGATGCTGGATGGCGCCGGAGATGCCGGCGGCGATGTAAAGCTGCGGCGCAACCACCTTGCCGGTCTGGCCAACCTGCCAGTCGTTCGGAGCATAACCCGCATCGACCGCCGCGCGCGATGCGCCAACGGCTGCACCGAGCTTGTCGGCGACCGGAAGGATGACTTCCTTGAACTTTTCGGAGGAGCCAAGCGCGCGACCGCCCGAGATGATGATCTTGGCCGATGTCAGTTCCGGACGGTCGGAAGAGGCGAGCGCGTCGGACACGAAGCTGGACAGGCCGGGGTTCTCGGCAGCGCCGATCGTTTCGACCGGAGCCGAGCCGCCTTCGGCCGCTGCCGCAAAGGCGGTGGGGCGCACGGTGATCACCTTCTTCGCATCGGTTGCCTGCACCGTCTGGATGGCGTTGCCGGCATAGATCGGGCGCTTGAAGGTATCAGGGCTGACGACCTCGATGATTTCCGAGACCTGCGCCACATCGAGAAGGGCCGCCACACGCGGGGCAACGTTCTTGGCCGACGCGGTCGCCGGTGCGATGATGACGTCGTAGGAGGGTGCGAGCGAAACGATCAGCGCCGCCAGCGGCTCGGCGAGCGCATTGGCATAGGACGCGTCATCGGCCAGCAGCACTTTCGATACGCCGGAGAGTTTTGCGGCTGCATCGGCAGCGCCCTTTGCACCGGAACCGGCAACAAGAACATGCACGTCGGAGCCGATCTGCGTTGCCGCCGTCAGCGTCTTTGCCGTCAGGTCGGAAAGGGTTGCGTTGTCGTGTTCTGCCAGAAGAAGAATGGCCATGAGAATATCTCCCTTTTCCGAAACCTTAGAGGACGCCGTCGGCTTTGAGCTTTTCGACCAGCTCGGCCACCGAGCCGACCTTGATGCCAGCCTTGCGGCCTGCCGGCTCCTCGGTCTTCAACACCTTCAGGCGCGGCGAAACATCGACGCCGAAATCGGCCGGCGACTTCTTGTCGAGCGGCTTCTTCTTCGCCTTCATGATGTTCGGCAGCGAGGCATAACGCGGCTCGTTCAGACGAAGATCGGTGGTGACGACGGCGGGAAGCTTCAGCTCGATGGTCTGCAAACCGCCATCGACTTCGCGGGTGACCGCGACCTTGCCGTCGGAAGGCTCGACCTTGGAGGCGAAGGTGCCCTGGCCCCAGCCCAGCAGCGCCGCCAGCATCTGGCCGGTCTGGTTCGAATCGTCGTCGATTGCCTGCTTGCCGACGATGACGAGGCCTGGCTGCTCGGCCTCTGCCACGCCCTTCAAAAGCTTGGCGACGGCGAGCGGCTCGACCGCTTCGTCGGTCTCGATCAGGATGGCGCGATCGGCGCCCATGGCGAGCGCCGTGCGCAGCGTTTCTTCCGCCTTGGCCGGGCCGATCGACACGACCACAACCTCTTCAGCCTTGCCTTGCTCCTTCAGGCGAAGCGCCTCTTCCACCGAGATCTCGTCGAACGGGTTCATCGACATCTTCACATTGGCAAGCTCAACGCCTGAACCATCCGCTTTCACGCGGATCTTGACGTTGTAATCAACAACTCGTTTGACGGGGACAAGGATCTTCATGGGATGCCTCTCGGAATGGATTTAGAAAACGAATGGATCAGTGAATGATCTGGTCGAGGAAATAGCGGGCGCGCTCCGTCTGCGGCGCGGAGAAGAAGGCTTCGGGCACGCCCTGCTCGATGATTCGCCCCTTGTCCATGAAGATGATGCGGTCGGCCACCTCACGGGCAAAGCCCATTTCGTGGGTGACGCACAGCATCGTCATGCCGTCGGTCGCCAGTCCCTTCATCGTCTCGAGAACCTCCTTGACCATTTCCGGATCGAGCGCCGAGGTCGGTTCATCGAACAGCATGACCTTCGGTTTCATGCAGAGCGCCCGCGCAATAGCCACACGCTGCTGCTGGCCACCGGAGAGCTGAGCAGGAAACTTGCTGGCCTGTTCGGGGATGCGGACCTTTTCTAGAAAATGCATGGCACTGTCCGTCGCCTCCCTGCGCGACAGGCCAAGCGCCGACATGGGGGCCAGGAGGCAATTCTCAAGCACGGTCATGTGCGGAAACAGGTTGAAGCTCTGGAAAACCATCCCGGTTTCCCGCCGAACCATGTCGACGGACCTCGCATCGCGTTTCAGTTCGATGCCGTTGACGGCAATTCGCCCGTCATCGTGCTTTTCGACGTGGTTGATGCAGCGGATCAAGGTCGATTTGCCGGAACCGGAAGGGCCGCAGATCACGATCTTCTCGCCCTTCGCGACGGTGAGATCGATGTCCGTCAGCGCCGTGAAATCGCCGAACCGTTTGTAGACGGCCTCGATGCGGACGGCGGAGGGCTCGGTGCGGATGTTGGTGTCGGAGGTGCTCATCTTTTATCCTGCTCGAAGGTTCAATGCTGCACGGTGGCGGGTTTCGTCTCGCGGGCGACAGAACGTCCGAAATGACGTTCCAATCGCTGCTGGACGAGATCCCAGACCGACACCAGAATGAGGTAATAGACGGTCGCTGCGGCAAAAACCTCCAGGATCTGGAAGTGCTCCTGCATCAGCATGTCGCTTCGCCGCATGATCTCTTCTACGGAGATAACCGAGGTCAGCGACGTCGCCTTCAGCAGCGAGTTCACGGAGTTTCCGAAAGGCGGGATCATCAGGCGAAAGGCCTGCGGCAGGGTCACACGCCAGAAGATCGTCGCCTTTGGAATACTGAGCGCCCAGGCAGCCTCGCGCTGCCCCTGCGGCACCGCCATGAAGCCGCTGCGGATGATCTCAGCGAGATAAGCCGCCTCATGCAGGATGAGCCCGATCAGCGCCGAACCGATGACGCCGAACTTCAGGCCCAGTTGCGGAAGGCCGGTATAAATGACGACGAGCTGGATCAGCAGCGGAGTTCCGCGAAAGAACCAGATATAGATCTTCGCGGGAATGGAAAGAGAGCGGCTGGCGGACATGCGCATCAGCGCGATGACCATGCCGAGGACAAGGCCGCCAAGCACGCCAGCGACGGTCAGCCCGATCGTGACGAGAACACCGCCAAGCAGAAATCGGTTGAAGAGGTAGTCCACGAACGCGGCGGGATCGAAGTAGCTCACGGCTTGGCTCCTTGTCTGGATGCATCGAGGTTCAGGCTGGACCCGGGCCGGCGATCTCAAGCGGCTGCTCGGGCGGGAGCGCGGTCAGGCCGAACTTGTCGAAGAGCGCCTGATAGGTGCCATCAGCACGCATCTCGTTCAGCCCCTTGACGATGGCATCGGCGACCGCCTTGTTACGGAAGGCAAGCGTGGTGCGCGCTGCACCGAGCCCAGTCAGGGCCTCCTTGACCTTGCCTTTGCCGACAAGGTCGCGGGCGACGCTGTCGACGAGGAAGGCATTGTCGACCTGTCCGGCCAGCAGGGCGCTGACGACATTGGTGGCTGTCGGGAAGGTGCGGATGTCCACCGCCTTACCGCCGGCGGCGACCCGCTCCTCGCTGAACTTCTTCAACCAGTTCATCTGGTAGGAACTGACCTCAACCGCCGATACCTTACCCAGCAACTCTTCCGGCTTGGAATAGGTCGTGCCGCTATTGGGTGCAACGACGACGGAGACGGACTGGCGGCCGTAGGGAACAGTGTACATGAGCTTGGACCGCTCCTCGTTCCAGAACATGCCGGTGTTCAGCCCATCAATACGGCCGGCATTCATGGCCGGGATCATTCCCGGAAAATCCATGCGCACGAGCTCGATCGGCATGCAGATCCGCTTGCCAAGCTCGGCGGCCAGCTCGACGTTCAGCCCCCGCAGATTGCCGTCCTTGTCGACGAATTGCTGTGGTGGGTTGGTCGGGTTGATGGAGAGAAGCACTTTGCCTTTCTCGACGAGATTGTCGTCGCTGATGGCCGGCATACATTGGGCGCTGGCGACGGCAGGTGACAGGAGAAGCGCCGCTACGGCGGTCGCCTTCAGGAATCGTGAAAACATGTTCTTACCTCTGAAGTTTTGTTGACCGGATTTCTCGTGGTCTTTTTTTATTTGGACGTCCGCCGGACCGGCTAATCGTCGGACGTCAGTATCATAGCGCGTCAGCAATATGGGCGCATATCTCAGCCAATCGAGCGGAGCTGGATGCGGGTGAAATTGCGGACGTGAAGTTCGAACGGGCCGAAGCCTTTTACCTTCTGGAATTCAGGTGTTTCAAAGGCCCATTGCCCAGCCACCTCGTACATGGCCGCGTATTTGGGGCCCTCGCCGAGGGAAATGAAGCGCCTGGCCGAAAGCCAGCCGGGACAAGCAAGGAGGTCGGGGAAATGCCGGTCAAGATACCAGGCGTTGAAGGCTTCCTCATGCTCGGGATCGATGTTAACCCGCACGATATGAATGAAAGGTTCGTCGTCCATCTCCGCCTCCTCAATCGACCCGGACATCGCCGGCACACCGGGCCGCATCCATCGCCCGGGCGATATCGGCCGCGATCCCGGGCAGCGTCGGCATCATCGGCGATCGGGGTGCATCGTTGCGGATCACGCCCAGCGACTTCAGGCCGGTTTTTATGCGCGTGTGCATGTCGATCAGCGGAGACGGCCCGTAGATCGCGCGGACGATCGGATAGAGCCGGTCGTTAACAGCTCGCATCGCCCTAAGGTCGGCCGCCACCGTCGCGGCCCACAGTTCTGCAAAGAGATGCGGCGCAAGGCTGCCAAGACCGGACAGGATGCCATCAGCACCGGCCGCCATCTGCGGCAGCATCCAATTGTAGTTCGAAGCCAGGATTGCGACGCTGGGCGCCGATTTCTTGATGGCGCGCCAGTTTTCGTCATAGGCAAACATGGTGTCGCTGCCTTCCTTGATTGCGATCACGCCGTCAATCGCGGCCAGTTCGCAAAGCGTCTCGGTCGAGTAACCGAAGCCTGATGTCACGGGGTACTGGAACAGCGACACCGGAATATCGATCGCTTCGACGATTGCCTTCACGTAGGCCACGGGTGCGCGCGGGGACGCCGATGCGCCGCCACCGAGTGGCCCCGGTGGAAACAGCACGGCGCAGTCGGCGCCGGCTTCCCGCGCCTGCCGCGCTTCCGAGATCGCCTCCGTCGTCGAAGTCGCGATCACGCCGGCGAGCAGCGACTTGTTTCCGATATGCGCACGGGTGCGTTCGATGACCTGGCAGCGCTCCTCGATGGTGAGAAGCCCGCCTTCGCCCGCATGGCCGTTGACCAGTGCCGCAGTGATACCGTCCGGGCCGACGCAATAGTCGAGCACCTTCGCATAGTCATCCCAGTCGATGGAGAAATCCTCCTTGTAGGGAAGCACGGTGGCGACGGTAATGCCGCCGAGATCAAGCTTTTTCATAGCGTCCCTCATGCCGCAGCCGGCTTCTTGCGCGGGAATTTGAGCGTGGCTTCCGCCTTCAGCACTTCAAGGCCGCCTGTGTTGCGCGCACTCGCCTGCCAGATGATGGTTCGGTTTTCCTCGCGCTTCTCGGCGATCCAGACATCGAAAGTGATGGTATCGCCATAGAAGACCGGTCCGGTGAACCAGAAGCGGTCCTCGATGGACACGCCGATCGTGCCAACGAGCTCGCTGGTGAGGACACTCGTGCAAAGCCCCGCCACCATGATGCCCGGCGCAAGCCGCTTGCCGAAACGGGTCGCACCGGCATAGACCTCGTCCACATGCACGGGGCCGAAATCCCCCGTTGCCGCGATATAGAGGGCGCCGTCGGCCTCGGTGATCGTCTTGGAGAGGGTGACCTTCTCTCCCACGCTGAGGTCATCGAAGGATTTTGGATCGTACATCGCATCACCCCTTGCTGACGAAAGGCACGAGGCGCGCCGTGCCGGTCGCGACCTGTTCACCTGTGCCGGTATTGGTGCAGGCGATACGGCAGGTGGTCGCCTCGCCTTCAAGGGCGGTCACCTCGGCACTGGCCTCAACGGATTCGCCCACCATGACCGGGGCAGAAAAAGAGAGCGCAAGATCGGCGATGCGCCGCTCAGGCCCGCCTAGACGCGCAAGGCAGGTGGTGGTGAGCGCGCCGACGGCCAACTCGAAGGCAACCATGCCGGACGCACCGGCCCTGGCGGCGGCGTAGGCATCCACGTAAAGCGGGCCGAGATTGCCGCTGATGCCGGTGAACATCGCCTGTTCGGCGACCGTCATCGTCTTGCGGAAGGAGAAGGTCGCGCCGACCGTAAGGGGAGTTTGCGTGCTCATGAAATGTCTTCCTTAGAGATTGAGGCCGTTCTTGATGGTGCTGCGGGCAATCAGCATCCGGTGGATTTCCGAGGTGCCGTCATAGATGCGTGTGACACGCGCATCGCGATACATGCGCTCCAGCGGCATCTCCTTGGTGAAGCCCATGCCGCCGAACACCTGGATCGCGCGGTCGACGACGCGGCCCTGCATTTCGGAGGCAGCGACCTTGATCATCGAGACCTTGTCGCGCGGCTCCAGACCCTGGTCGATCTCCCAGGCAGCATTGAGAACCATCATCTTGACAGCGAAGATCTCGATGGCGCTATCGGCAATGAGTTTCTGCACCATCTGGAAGTCGCCGATGGCCTGGCCGAATTGTCGGCGCTCACCCGCGTATCGCCGCATCAGTTCCAACGCGCGGCTGGCCATGCCGACGGCGCGGGCGCCAATATGGGCAAGGCGGATTTCCAGCACGCTCTGCATGATCAGCTTGAAACCCGCACCGATCTCGCCGAGCACGGCGGAGGCCGGGATACGGCAATTGTCGAAGACAAGTTCCGCATGACCGTAACCGCGATGGCCCATCATCGGCTGGGTGCGGGCGACGCTGAAGCCCGGCGTGCCCTTGTCGACGAGGAACAGCGTGATGCCGCCGCGGGCGCGTTTTTCTCTGTCCGTCAGGGCCATGACGATAACATAGTCTGCGATATCGCCATCGCTGATGAAGTGCTTGGTGCCCTTCAGCACCCATTCGTCACCGTCGCGTTCGGCCGTCGTGGTGATCGAGGCAGCATCGGAACCGGCGCCCGGCTCGGTTATGGCCATGGCGCAAATCTTCTCGCCTCGCACCGTCGGCAGCAGATACTTTTCCCTCTGCTCGTCCTTGCAGGCGAGCAACATGGGATAAACCTGTCCGAAAACGCGGCGAATGAGCGCGTCGGCGGTCTTGCCGAACTCCTCTTCGACGAGGCAGTGATCGACGCAGGAAAGGCCGCCGCCGCCGACTGATTCCGGCATGTTCATGGCATAGAGGCCCAGTTCCTGCGCCTTTGCCCTGACGCGCTTCAGCTCTTCCGGCGGGATGCGGGCGTCACGTTCCGTCGCCTCCTCCAGCGGTTGAACCTCCGCTTCAACGAACTTGCGGACAGTCTCAACCAGCAGCCGGCTGTCATCCGGCAGTGAAAAATCTATCATCTCTGTCTTCCAATCGGCCCGAAGGCGTTGTCTCAGATCATCGCCGGCCTGCCTGCGGCAGCCCGACCACACCCTTTTCGACGAGGTCCGCCTGCCTATCGGCGGACAAACCCATTTCCGTCATGATCTCACGGCTGTCGCTGCCCGGATAAAGTGGCATGCGCGCAAGCGCCGGCACTTCGCCATCGTAGCTCAGCGGATGGCTGATCAACGTTGCGGACTTGCCGTTGACGTCGATTTCGCTGAACACGCCCATATGGTTGGCCTGTGGATCAGCTCTCAGGTCCTCATAGGTCTGGACCCGCTCGAACCAGATGCCGTGGGCATCAAACCGGGCACTCAGCTCTGCAAAGCTGCGGCTCACCAACACGCCGGCCATGACAGTCGCGTACCGGTCGCGTTCGGTATATCGGTCGACCGCGCTGAGCGCGCGCAGGTCCTCACTGTCGAGCGCCTCCGCCAATTTCACCGCATCGTTCATCGACAGCACGATGTGGGTATCGGACAAGCGATAGAGCCCGTAGGGCGCGTCGTGATACCAGCTACCGACATTGCGTCCACGTTCGAGAAGTGCTTCCCGGCCGGGTGCCGCATAATATTTGGTCAGGGCCTCCACCTGGAGATCGATCGCCGCCGAGAAAAGACTGGATTCCACACGCGTCCCCTTACCCGTTTGCAGCCGGCGGACATAAGCGGCGAGAATGCCCATCGCCAGCAGCGATCCACCATGCTGATCAACGATGGCGGCACCGACCACGGCGGGTCCCTCCTCACCGCCGCCGGTAGCGGCGATGAGGCCGGAGCGCGCCTGCATCAGCAAATCCTGTCCGGGGCGGCCGGAGGCCGGGCCGGTCGCGCCGAGGCCCGAGGCGGAGGCATAGATGATCGCCGGATTGATCGCGCACACGGCCTCGTAGCCGAGCCCGAGCCGGTCGAGCACGCCGGGACGGTAATTCTCCACCACGACATCGGCCTCGGCGATCAGTGAACGCACAAGGGTCAGTCCCTCCTCTGATTTGAGGTCGATGGAAATGGAGCGCTTGTTACGATTGACGGCCAGCGAGAAGGCACTGACATCCGTGACCCAGGAATTGCCGCCGGACCAATGGCGCTCGAAGGCTCCCCTGAGTGGTTCGATCTTGATGACATCCGCCCCCATATCCGCAAGGTACTGGCTGCATGCCGGCCCTTGCAGGTAGTGACAGAAGCTGATGACCTTCATGCGGATGTCGAGGGAGCCTGCCATCAGCGTGCTCCGAAAGCGCCGTTGGCGACGAGGGCGGCGATCTCGCCGTCCGCATAGCCGGCTTCTGCAAGAATGTCGCGCGTCTGCGCGCCGAGTTGCTGCGGCACAAGCCGCACATCGGGCGCCTTTCCATCGTAGCGCGCCGGGTGCATGACCATGGTCACCGGCTCACCGTACGCACCCTCGACCGTCTTAAACGCACCCATATGGGCGAGTTGCGGATCGTTCCGGAGGTCCTCGTAATCCTGGACAGGCGCATGCCATATCTGGCCCGCCTCCAGAGGCGGGAGCCAGTCGGCGGTTGCCCTCTCCGCCAGCCGCTCCGCGACCAGCCGGGTGATTTCCTCGCGGCGTGCGAAACTATCCTCTTCGGTGAAATCGTTAAGGGCCGGGATATTAAGTGCCGACGCCAGCGCCTTCGGCGCGGCCATCGAAATCGCCAGATAACCATCCATCGTCGCATGGATGCCGTAAGGGCCAGGGCTGAACCAGGAGGCGATACCGGCCGGGCCGCGGGGAGTGGGCGAGGACGCACCGTTCAGCCAGGCCGTCAGCGGCTCGACCTGCAGGTCAATCGCTGCCTGAAACAGATTGACCTCGACCAACCGCCCTTCGCCGGTGTTCGCTTTGGCAAAAAGCGCTGCGAGCACTGCCATGGCATAGAGGGATGCAGCATGCTGATCGATGATGACCGCACCGACCGCGGTCGGTGCGCCGTCGGCGCTCCCGGTGCGCGCGGCAAGACCGGACATTGCCTGCAGGAGAAGGTCCTGACCGGGGCGGTTGCGATAAGGGCCATCGCCTCCGAAACCGGTCGCCACCGCATAGATCAGCCCGGGATTGATCGCCTTCAGGACCTCGTAACCGAGGCCGAGTTTTTCCATCGTGCCGGGACGGAAATTCTCCATCACGACATCTGCCCCCTCGACCAGCTTCTTCACGGCCGCGACGCCGTCCGGGTGCTTCAGATTGACAGCGATGCTGCGTTTGTTGCGGCCGGTCGCGAGGTGGTTGACACTGTCGCCGCCGACGAAGCGGTTGGCGACCGCCCAGTTCCGCTGGAAAGCACCCTCGATAGGCTCAACCGCAATGACATCCGCACCGAGATCGGCAAGCGTCTGGGCGGCCAGCGGTCCCGCCAGGAAATGGTTGAAACTGAGGATTTTCACGCCGTTCAACAGGGTCATTATTGCCGCTCTCGGGATATGTTGCGCATCTGCACAAATCTAATGCACACACGAAATCTGCTTTTCTTATGAGCAAGGATAGAAGGAATTTTGAAGACCGCAATATGCGTATCAATTATTTGATAAAGGTAGTTCATAACTGATAGATATGAACTGGACTGATGTCCAAGCGCAAAACCAACTCGTCTTCAGAGGCACCCCTTGAACCTTCGCCAGCTTGAAATCCTGCGTGCTGTGATACGTACCCGCTCCACAATTGCCGCGGCGCAAGATCTCGGCATGTCGCAGCCTGCCGTATCGAACGCGATCAAGAACACAGAGGCCTCGCTCGGCTTCCTGCTCTTCGAGCGCGTCAACAAGCGCCTGATTCCGACCCAGGAGGCACAGATTCTGCTCTCGGAGGCCGAACCTCTGTTCCTGATGCAGGAGAAGGTCAACCAGACTGCCGTACACCTGAAAAACGGCCGCAAGGGCCGTATGCGCATTGTCGCGACGTCGGAGCTTTCGGAATCCCTCCTGCCGCAGGTGGTCGCGCATTTCCTGCAAGACCATGCCGGGGTCGAGGTTTCGCTGGAAACACAACGGCTCGACAACCTGCTGGAATATGTGGAAACCGGCATCGCCGACATCGGCTTTGCCATGGAGCCGCATCCACGCCGCACGCTGGAATATCTGCCGCTTGCCATGCTGGACATGGTTTGCGCCTGCCACACGCACAGTCCGCTCAACGCCCTCGACTTCGTCACGCCCACCGACCTGGTCGGCTATCCGCTGATCAATGCACGCACAAGCAGTCGCATCAGCAATCTCGTTGAAGAAGCCTTCCGGCGAAGCGATGCGCCTTACACCCCAAGTATCGACGTCCGGTTCATGAACGTGGCTGGTCACTTCGTGGAGGAGGGCCTCGGGGTGACAATCATGGACGAACTAACCGCCTCGTCCCGGCGCTACAGCGACTTGAAAAGCATTCGACTGCAACCGCGGCTGCAGGTAACGATGTCTGCCATCGTTTCGTCACAACGGCTTCAGCAAAGCCTGACGAAGGGAATCATCAAGCATGCCCGCGAGGAAGTGAAACGGCGACTAGGGGCATCGGACCGACCGGCTCCATGAACGCTTCGGCAACTGCGTGATCTTGTTGGGGCCGTCGCCTAGCGCGACCTGGAAGTGCTCGGACATAAGATCGATGCCGACGTTCCCAGCCGGCGGATGTTTGCGTCTACCCAACCCTCAAGGTGTCCGGCCGCACTTTGTGAACGGACGGCTTGCGGGTTCTGCTAAAGTCGAGTCGAACAACAGGCTTTTGGACGCGAAGCGCGTCATTGCCGAGAGAGATACCGACGCTCAATACCCCGCCTCGTCAAATATGCAACGTATCCGGTGCGGCTTTTACGTGGAAAAACGGTATGTGGCGGAGAGGGTGGGACTCTTCCCCAATTACAGCAAATCCAGGGGTTTCCGCCAACATACTGACGGAAAAGCCCGATTACGATACTTCGAGCGATACATTGCGCGATACATTTTGGCAAGTCGACGTTTTTCGAGCGTTGTCTGACCCTGATTTGATCTCACGATCGGGATGATCGTGGAGCCTCTACGGCTCAGACCGGTGGCACTGTTCTTTGGCTGAAAGCGGCCTTGACCTGCGGCGGGTGCCACCTGCCCTTTGCCAGCCTGGAACGCACGATGGACGCATGCGTTACGGCGTCCACAGGATGCTTCGCCTTGTACCGCGTTGCATTGCAGAAAAGGCAGGCCGCCACAATGTTCGGTGCGACATCCTTGCCGCCATCGCATCTCGCCTCAACATGCTCAGCGGTACACCGAAACCGTTTTGCCAGACCAAGCGAAAGTCCATAGTGCACGATGAACTCTCGCGGACTGTCGTCCCACATCGGCAGCTCACAATAGAAGCACCGTCCGCCTTGGCGCTGCGCAGCCTGCTTTCTCAGATTCTTCAGTTTGTTTGATGGCATGAATCCACGTCCTTTGCTTCATTGCTGAAGCGGACGTGCAATGGCCGGATACGGCCACCCCTCAGTTGGGAGGATGTTCCTCGCACAAGACGACGTAAATCTACGTCACTCCGCAGTCTTTGAGCGGTACGAGCGCCTATTGGACGTTTCGCTGACGAGTTCGTGTAAAACTCCAGGCGAGCAACTTGTCTCGCCTCCATCCATCGTCAGCTTACCAAAAGTTCTATGGTGATCAAGTTCGGGATGTTAGCCTTCCCGATCGGGAGGATTCCCGGATGGAATGCGATTCCTTCCTCTTCGGTAAGTTTTCATGGATTGTTGTCAATTCTTCCTGTACGGTAAGCTCCCCATGAGGAGACGTATCATGATCCGTTCAGCGGCAGAATTCGGCGCGCTTGTCCGAGAGCACAGGAAGAAGCAGGGGTGGACGCAAAACCAGCTCGCGGAACGCTGCGGCACCGGGGAACGCTTCATCGTCGACCTGGAGAACGGCAAGCCCAGCTGCCAGCTCGAGAAATCCCTGATCGCGGCCCGAACGGTCGGCATCGATCTCGGCGACCTGAAAACCGCAGCACCGCCTGCTGCCACGGAAGCCGATGACGATCTCGGCTACCTGCCCCGTTTCTCCTGATCAGGCGTCGCCGTGACCACGATCTACTACGAGAGCTTGCCCGTTGCCAATCTC
Source organism: Rhizobium sp. X9 (assembly GCF_018873185.1). Taxonomy (NCBI): domain Bacteria; kingdom Pseudomonadati; phylum Pseudomonadota; class Alphaproteobacteria; order Hyphomicrobiales; family Rhizobiaceae; genus Rhizobium; species Rhizobium sp. X9. The sequence goes on from NZ_CP071312.1 coordinate 989,664, forward strand.
ATCGACCGCGATGGGATTTCGCTTGCCTATGAGCCAAGCTGGGAGCAACGCGCCTCGGCATTCCCGATCTCGCTGACCATGCCTTTGCGGTCCGGCACCTATGGCGCTGAACAGATTATGCCCTGGCTTGCCAATCTTCTGCCGGAAACGCATCTCTCCGAGATCGGTCAGCAGCTGAAGGTTTCGCCACAGGACATTGTCGGCCTGCTGACGCGCCTTGGGCGCGATACCGCCGGGGCCTTTTCGATCGGCGAACCGCGCCGAGACGGAAATAATTTCCGCGTCGTGCCGGATGAGGCATCGCTCGAGCGCATTTTGAACGAACTGCCAGAGCGACCTTTCCTGGTCGGAGAGCGGGGCGTGTCGATGTCCTTGGCAGGCGTGCAGGACAAGCTGCCGGTCTACCTTGATGCGGATGGTAAGATCGCGATTCCCGTCGATGGCACGCCATCCACGCATATTCTGAAGCCCGACATCAGACGCCTGACCTGCAGTGTTCAGAATGAAGCCTTCTGCATGACCCTCGCCAGGCTCTGTGGGCTGGAGACAGCCGAAGTGACGACCGGTCGGGCCGGGAACAGAGACTACCTGCTGGTCAAGCGCTATGACCGCATCGCCGACGCTCAAGGGACAATCCGCCGCGTCCATCAGGAGGATTTCTGCCAGTTGCTCGGGGTGTTCCCGGCGGAAAAATATGAGCGCACCGGCCTTGGGCAGCAAGGCGGCGCGTCGCTGGTTCGTATGTTTGAAGCGCTGGCGCGCTACGTGTCGCCCGCCGAACGACTGAAGCTGTTGGACGCCGTCATGCTCAATATTCTGATCTGCAACTCCGACTCCCACGCCAAGAACTATTCCGTTCTCGTCGGTGCCGCCGGAACAGCCAAACTAGCGCCGCTCTACGACCTGATGTGCGCGGCAGTCTATAAGCAGGTTGACCAGTCGCTTCCTCAGCAGATCGCAACAAAGCGGAATGCAAACGAACTTCACGGCAATGACTGGCGACAATTCGCATCGGCCGTCGGCCTGAGCCCTGCTGTCGTCACAAGACGGGTACGGGAGCTCTCGGACCGGGTTGCATCAAAGCTCGAAGAGGCACTGGGGGAGACAGAGCGCTATCCCTCTTTTCATCGAGACTTCGGGGCGAACCTCCTCTTCCTCATTCGCAAGAGGTGCCAGCGGATCGGACGACAGGCTGCTGGGTAGTCGATATTCCTGCCCCGAGGCTTTAACGTCGTTTGGAGGCAAGACGGTGTGTGGACTGATCCTGATGGCTTCAAAAAGCTATTCCGAGCGCGTGAGGGGCGGGAACCGGATTTTCCGAAGCAGCGGTGAAAACATGTTGCCTGGTCGTTGTCGATGAAAGGGTCTCGCGATCAATCGCGAACATGACGTTTGAGACGTGCTACCTGGCTAGCGGAGGCGTCAGCGCCATACTCAAGAACGCCAACCGCAACCATATAGTGCATTAGGCATTCCTTGATTGGAAATTATTTCAGAAAAAATGCGCACCGGAATCGTTGAATAATTTCCGTCTCAAAAAGGGAATGAATTCGGAAACTTTAAAGTTTACTATTGTTTTTCAATGTGTTGACAATGTCGGTTGTAACGGCTTTCGAAATTTCATGTCATCATTATCTCACGGTCGCTACTGAAGACCGGATGAAACATGGAGATAGGAAGACATGGCAAAATACACGCAAAAGAAGATCGCAGCCAAGCTGGCGGCGAAGGCCGCGACCGACGCTGACGAGATCAGCCCGGAGCAGGAAGGCGAACTGAAAGCACTCGGCGAAGGCATCCTGTCGCTCGGACGCCGAACGACCGAGCAAGCCCTCGAACTGGGTGGCTACCTCGCGCGCGCAAAATCCATTCTTCCGGAGAGGGCGTTTGGCGCATGGGTCAGGGCAATCTGCAAGTTCACGCCCAAGACGGCGCGCAACTACATTGCCGTTCATGAACACCTGTCCGAATACAAGGATCGGCTCGTGACGGCTGCCGTCGCACCGACCACTCTGTTCGTGCTGGCCTACGCCGAACAGCCAGACGTCGAACGGGTCATCTCGGCAATCGAGGATGGCGAGCAACTCACCGTCGCCCAGGTGAAGGCGATGGTCGGTGCGATGCCCGCGAAAAAGGCGACAAATGAAGGGGTCCTCGACGTCGGCGGAATGGCCGGTCTGCGCAAGATAGCCGAGCTGAAAGTCGAGGAGGACTCGGTGAAGTTCCTCCAGCTGACAACCGGCATCCTGAAACGCGTCGAGAAGGCCATGGAACCGCTGGCGCAGAACCGTGCGGTGTTCAAGGGTCCGCTGCAGGAATTGATCATGGACGACTGCAAGCACGCGCACGATCTGATCAACAGCATCGCGGCCCCCTTGCAGCCGGCGATGGTTGCAAGCGTCAATTGGCGGCCGGCCAAGCTGACGGAAGGCACGACCTGGCGCAAGGTGCAGGAGCTTCTGTCCGCCATGGGTGGAGCCAACGGCTGGCCGGGCAAGGAAGATTTCGTCCCCTGGCTTCAGGCCGAGGTCATTCCCCTGCTTCGCTTCGTCGTCCACGGCGATGCCTTGCAAGGCGACGCTGACGGGGAGGATCGTGCGGATGCCGCCGCTCCGCTCGATAAGGATGCTGACGATGGGCTGCCCGCATTCGAAGACATGCCCCCCAAGATACAGGAAACCATCGAGAATGCCCTGGAGATCGTGTCACCCGAGCGCCGGGACGAGATCAGGAGCCAGATCGTTTTCGATCCCAAGTCCATGAAACGCCAGTACAAGAAGCTGGCAGCTTGAAGATGACGTCCAGGAGCCCCGCCACCGTGCGGGGCCTTTGCGTTCACCGCTTCGGCGGACGCGTCGTCCGTTAACCATACCGGAGCTCTGTTGTTCCGGGTGTGTTCCAACCGGCTTGCCGGACACGTTTCTCCGGGCTATGTCGACAGGGTCAGCAGAAATTGAATATCTGCAGACACTTAGCGGCCCCCGTTGGTGCTACCAACACCAACGAAGGCCTGACCCGCAACCTTGTCGTAGAAGGACTTGGGCTATGTCGACCCATATCTGCTTCGCTTCCGAACGGGAAGCTTTCTCGTCTCCTGATCCTGTTGATGACCGCGCGTCGCCGCGGCGCCGGTTGGCGTGCTGCACGATTGCGCATGCCTCTGGGCTGGCACTCGCCTGATTCAACAGCTGATCGTCCCTGACTTCGGACACGGCTTCGTTTGAAGCCAGTCGGCCACCGGACGCGGAAATCATTTCCGCGTCGGACGTCGTGCGCCTGAAGTTTGCGGGCCGATCGCCACCGTCAGCAGGAGCAATACCATGACGACCATTTCTTCCGGTGCGCCTGGCGCGCCCGCCTATCCACATGCCGTCGATCTCGACGCCCTCCGGCCGCGCTTCGAAGTCCTGATCGACGAGCTTTCGTCGCAACCCCTCTCTGCCGGCGCTCTTTCCAAGGCGCTTGCCGGGGGTGTCTCTGAAGCCGCCGCGATCCTGCGCGCCATTCCCATCCAGGAAGGGCGGCTGCTGGAGCGTGGCATTGGGATCATCGCCGACCTTAACCCGGACCTCGCGGTGCTGACGCAAAATCTACGGCTGCCGGTCACCAAGACGGCGCTCGAGCTGGTCGAGAAAAACGATCCGAAACACTTTCGGTCCCTGACGCTCGATGCGGATACCGGCGGGCGCAAGACGTATACGCCGGACCTGATCCTCGTGAACCGGAAGACAAAACTTGCCCACGTCATCGACGTCAAGCGCAGCCTCGGCTCCTACGAAGTCTCCCGCATCAACGAGCTGAAGAGCCGTATGCTGGCCGCAGCACTCGTCGTTCCCGATCTCCTTTACCGCGACCATCATCGGCTGGTGGCCGAAGAAGTCCGCGTCGTCACCCTGAACGCAGAAAACCAGCGTTCCGACATTGCTGGCGGCGTCTGGCCCCTCAGCAATCTCGATCATCTCGTCGAGGTCGGCGGGGCGGGGAAGGCGATCGGCATGCTGCGTGAACGCTTCCATGGTCGGATCGACGAGAACTGGAAACTGGCTCGGAATGCCTTTGCCGGACCGAAGGAGGCACGGGTCCGTCGCGGTGCCTCGGCGGACATCACTGACGCGAGCGGAAACGAAGTTTGTGACCCAGGCCCGATCACCGAGGTCCGTCAGCCAACCGGTCGTGGCCAAATCCGGGTCGGTTTCGCCCGCATCCCACGGACCAGCACGGGCTGACCGGCCCGCTCACGTTCCTTTCCGCTTTCTGTTCCATTCGTTCGCGCCGAACCGTGCTGTTCGGCGACAGGAGACGTCTGTCATGAGCCGACACACTTCCAACGTGATCCCTTTCCCAAACAACCTTCCGCACGAAGTACCTTCGACGCCGAAGCCATCCAGCCGGCTGAAGCGACTGGCGAAGTTGCAAGAGGCGACGAGCTGCGTGGCGACTTCCAGGTCACAAGCCATTCCTCAGGCCGTGGCCATGTGCGCGGCTATGCCCGACGCCTTGCCCGATCCGGCGATTGTCGCCCAGGTCGTGATCGGCTTTGCCCGACGCAAGGGCATCGCTATGGCCAGCATCCCGAAAATCTTCCGTGAGCAGCTCCTCGCGCTGTGTGCGGCCGGCGATCCGACGGCGCTGATGTTACGCGACTGGCTCGAGGGCAATCGCAAGCTGCTGGCCGTCGATGGGATGCCGACTCCTCAAATTATTCATGGAACGGAGGAGGGCGCGTGATGGAAACGCCTACTGATCGCATCACGCGCTACCTGCTTGCCCGCATCCGTCGGCTGACCATCCTCGACCTTTACGAGCGCGCGTCAGTCGTCGGATTGCTGGAGGCGGGCTTCATCGTGGCTGGGGATGAGACGGCAGGGACGGTCTGGCGGGTTCCGGAGCAGTCCTTGCGTCTGCTCAACGCCGACCCGGCCAAGGTGCGCGCCGAAATGATGCGGCGTCTCGGGAAAGCGCCATACAAGACGACGGCAATCGACGTGCTGATCCAGGACCTTCCCACAAAACCCATCCATGGAAACGTCCGTTCCACCCCGAAGGGCAGGACCGATCGGGAAAGCCTTGCCGCAGGCCGCCCGAAACCGGGACCGGTCTCTGCCGCGAAGGGACCGGAGAAGACGCCATCGGCATCCAGCGAATTCCTGGCGCTGCTTCGGCAGCACATTGCTCCGCCAAGCGTCGCGCATGTCGCAGTCGCCCTCCTGGTCGCCCGTGCCGTTGGTTCAAGCGTTCCCGACTTGTCGGCCCTGTCGGCCGTTCTTCGGAACCCTGGAGCCTTCGTGCTGATCAAAGCGCCGGTTGGCCGTTTCGAACGCCGCTTCGGCCTTATGCTCGAGGACGGCCTGATCGTTCCCTACTGGACCAAGCTCGAAGACGTCCATCGCAGCAGCCCGCTCTCGGACGGTTACGGTGATCGCCGCCGGGGAAAGACCCGCAAGACGATCAAGACACTCGCCGGCACCGATGTGCCGAAGGCCGTCGAACGGTCGTTGAGCCGGTTCCTCGTGGATGTTCTGCTGGAGCGGTCAGCGCCCGTGGTTCTTGCCGATGAGACAAAGACCGCTCTTCCGCCTTTTGTGTCTATGACGGCCGATCTCGTTCTTGAGACCGGTGGTCTCGATCATGGACTGATCGCGGAACTCCTGCAGACTTGTTGCGGCATCGCGCCGAAGCAGTCGCTGCGGCAAATGGAGAAGATGGCTCTTGATCTTGAGGGTCTTTCGATCGACGCGCTGGCGTTGGCTGTTCGTCCCGGGCGCGGTCTCGAACACATCTTGTCGATCCTCGAAGTCCTCGGAGAACGGGCGCGCTCAGCCGACAAGTCGGACGAAGACGACGATGACGGCCGCGGCTCCGGGCGCGGCAGCGATCGGTCGGGGCGGCCGAAGGTCAAGAGCCGTTTCCTGATCAAGGACGGTGATGACCCACCAAAATCCGTGGATGGCGTCGATGTCGTTCAGCCGGAGAAGCCGGCGGAGACATCCGGGAAAGAGAACAGCGGCAGCGTATCCGTTGATCCGGCCAATCCGGAACACAGCCGGCTGCGTCAGCTGCGGGTCGAGACGCTCTCGGGCTATGGCGACGCACGCGACTGGGCGCTCGACCTCAAGACAGACCTTCAGCTCTGGCGCGACGGTGGGCTGGCCTGGAGCGAGATGAGTGCGAAACTGATCCTGTCAGGACCGCCCGGCACTGGCAAGACGACTTATGCCCGCGCGCTCTGCAATAGTTTGCAGGTTCCGCTGCTGGTGACGTCGGTAGCCTCCTGGCTTGAGCCTGGTTATCTCGGTGACGTCCTCAAGCGCATGTCCAAGGCTTTCGAGCTGGCACGGGAAAATGCTCCGGTCATCCTGTTCATCGACGAAATCGACAACATCGGAAGCCGGTCGGCAGGTCGACGGGAGCAGCATGATGACTACTGGCGCTCGCTGATCAACCGGCTGCTTGAGCTTCTTGATGGAGCCTCGAAGACCGATGGTGTGATCGTCGTTGCGGCGACGAACCTCCCCGAAAAGATCGATCCGGCCCTGTTGCGATCCGGGCGTCTGGAAAAGCATGTCGCCATCCCGCTGCCGGATACGGAGGCGCTGGCCGGCATTCTTGCTCATCATCTCGGAGACAATCTGGCTGGTGTGTTGGCCTCTGCGCCGTCGGGCAGCCCCCAAATGATCGAAGCAGCACGGCAGCACCATGCCTATGTCGGTAGTGATGCAGATGTCATCGACCAATCCAATCGCGGAGTATCCCAAGATGCCTGAAGCCAGCAATACGATCACACCTGAGCAGCATCTTGATCTTCGACGGCTGGCCTTGCTGGCGAGCGGTAGTACCGGAGCCGACATCGAACGACTTGTTCGTGACCTTCGCCGGAAAACCAGAAGGCAACAGCGGTCGCTGACCTGGGGCGATCTTGAGCATGCCCTGCTTGCCGGCCAGATGAAACTCTCGGACGATGTGCGCTGGCGCACCGCCATTCATGAGGTCGGTCATGCGATCGCCTTCTGTGACATGGGGATCGCAGAGATCATTACCGCAAGCATCGGGATCGGAGGAATGGGGCAAGTGGTCAGTCGGCAATGTCAACATCTCCCGCAGACGCAGGACTGGCTGATGCGCAGCATCGCCTGCATGCTGGCCGGGCGGACGGCAGAGCTGCTGATCTTTGGCGACACGGTGGCCGGGGCAGGTGGATACGATGATAGCGATCTCGCCAAGGCCACCGAACATGCGGTCGCCGCCGAGACCCGGCTCGGGTTCTCCGATCATCAGCCCTTGCTCTATCGGTCCGTGGCTGGCTCGATCAACGAGCTCAGCCTCGACCGGCATCTGGCTGACCGGGTCAACAATCGCTTGATGGAAGCCGAAGCGATGGCTCGCAGTCTGCTGGAGGACCGCCGGGATGCTCTGATCGCCATCGCCATGCGGTTGAAGGATGTCGGGGTCATGACGGGCGAGGAGATCACGCGCCTGCTCATCGCGTCCCCTGGTCCACCAATCTGACAAAAAACGACGGGGGCTCCGAAACCGCGATTCCTGCCGGCGCCACTCCGATTCACCGTTCCCGAATGCCGATTCCGAAGTCGCGGAAATCGATTCCGATCTGCGGAAGTTCGATTCCTACATCCGCCCCGGTGCCGTCGCGCCGAGTTCGATTTGCCTGTCATCGGCAGCGCGTCGGAGGTGGCGGAGGCTATAAGAAGACGATGACGAAGTGCATGGAGTTGACCCTCGATGCCTCACCACAATCTAGCCGGAGAGCTGGTTGGAAAGGCCTCAGGGTATGTTGTCGAGAGTTGTGATGCTGTCCACCCGCCGAAGGCGGCATCTCAGCTTGGCGGCAATGCGCTTCACGCCGGCTCAAGGCTTCTGCAAATCAACACCCGTCAGATCAAAACACCATGCGTTGGTCTATGTTGCAGGCAACTCGAAACACATCATCTCAATTTACGCTTCCGCGATTCCTATCCAAGATTTGTCGTTTCCAAAGTCCTGATCGGCGATTCCGGCAAACCGCGTGTGCAGGCCGGAAGCCGTCTGGCTGGCGATGGATTCGATCCAGCCTCCCCTGTCCGAAATGTCAACATAGGCAGCCCCGCTTGTTCCTTGCGTGGCCGGCACCGAGGCTGAGGCTCCACAACAAGGAGACAGGCAATGCCCCGGAAATCGAAGAAACAACGCAATGCAGAACAGGTCGCCCGGCAGCAGCGGGTGAGGGGTGATGCTCGGGATAGGCGTCGGCCGTCTCGTGACGATCTGGCGAGGGTGCTGCTCTGGCAGATGATCACGGCCGCTCAGGGACGTGAAGATGCGCGGGTCGCCCTGGACAAGCTCTCCGAAGCCATCGTCGGCGAGCTGGAACGCCAGGGTTTTGACGTCCGCGAGAGCGAGGATGTCTTCGAAGAGCTTGCTGATCGTTATGCCGATGGTCTCGTTCCCTTCCGTCCCAAACGTCATCTGATGCCTGTCTAGCTATCGCTCTGTCGGCATTCTCCTGCAAACGCCGTTTTGTTCTATACCCCCGTCTTCTCCCCATTACTCTTGATCACGGCGTTTGCAGAGGAATCGAAAAAATAGGGTCATATCCTTCGGGCGGCAACACGGACCTTAGAAGAGGTGCAGCCAATTTCCTGAGTGCTACCTTGCCTAGAAACAGGCTTGTGTAAGCGGTTGAAATAGATAAGTTTCATCGCATGATGGGAGACGCGGGAAACTTTGCCTTTCTAGCCGGAAACAATCCGCAGCTTGCGCGGCTGGGTTCACTTGCCGAGCGCTATTTTCACGACGACCCGCCGACATCCCTGGTGAAGCTTCGCCAATTCGCCGAACTCGTCGCAAAGGACGTCGCCGCCCGCCAGGCGCTTTTGACAACTGACCGTATGTCGTTTGATGAAGTGCTGAGCGTTTTGCGCGCCCGCTCGGTCCTCCAGCGGGAGGTCGCCGAATATTTCTATCATCTGAAGCGTGCGGGCAATCTGGCTGCCCACGAAGACCGGGGCACCAGAAGCGATGCCCTGACGGCTCTCAAAGTGGCACGCGCCATCGGAGCGTGGTTCCACCAATCTTATGGGAATGCGCCGTCGTTTCGACCGGGTCCCTTCGTCCCGCCTTCGCCACCCGCAGATGCGAGTGAAGCTCTGCGGCAGGAAATCGAACGTCTGCAGAAGGTCGTCACGGAAAGCACGGATGCTGAGGCCAAGGCACGGCTGGCGGCGCAGCAGGCAGAGGAGGCGCGCCGGGAACTGGAAGGCAGAGCCGCCACCGAGGCGCAGGACCGGGCTTTCTGGGAAGCGCAGGCGCAGGAAACCGAAGCGGCCCTGCGGGACGCCGAGCGGGTTCTTGCCGAAACGCAGGCCCGTGCCGCCGCCATGCCCACCCAGCAACTGGACCTGTTGGCTGAGGCGGCGGCGAGAAGCGCCGACCATATCGAGATCGACGAAGCGACGACGCGAGTCCTCATTGATGAGCAGTTGCGATCAGCCGGTTGGAAGGTCGATACCGCACTGCTGCGGCATGGAAACGGAACACGGCCGGGCCGGGCTGAAGCCATTGCGATTGCCGAATGGCCGACGGGCAGCGGTCCCGTCGATTACGCTTTGTTTATTGATGGCCGCTGCGTCGGCGTCATCGAAGCAAAGCGGCAAATCCGGGATGTGCCAGGCCGCCTCGGTCAAGCGAAACGCTATGGCCTTGGCATCAGGTTGACTCCAGATGAGCAAGTCCCCGACAGCCCGTGGATCGATGGCCTTGATCAGTTCCGCATACCCTTCATGTTCGTCACCAATGGGCGACCTTATGTGAAGCAGCTCGCAACCAAATCGGGCACGTGGTTCTGGGATGCGCGAACCAAAGCGCCGCCGAGAGCACTGGCCGAATGGTTTTCCCCGCGAGACTTGATCGAGCGCCTGGAGCAGGACGTTTCTGACACCAACCCAGGCTTTGCGGACCGGGAGATCGGCGTCACCGGCCTTCGACCCTACCAGCAGGAAGCAATTCACGCCGTCGAAGAGGCGATCGGGCGGGGGCAGGACCACATCCTGCTTGCCATGGCGACCGGTACGGGGAAAACCCGGCTTGCCATTGCCCTGATGTACGAACTCCTTCGTGCTAAGCGCTTTCGCCGCATCCTCTTTCTCGTGGACCGCAACGCGCTCGGGCGTCAGACGCTCGATGCCATGAGCACGACAGATACCAGTGGTTTCCTCAAGTTCGATCAGGTCTTCCCCGTTGCAGAAATGGCGCGCAAGCTGGCTGAGGCGACGGACCGCGTGCAGGTTGCAACCGTCCAGGCCATGATCCGGCGCATTTTCGACGACCCCAACGCCGAGCGGCCGACCCCTGGAACCTACGATCTCATCATCGTGGACGAAGCCCATCGCGGCTACACGCTGGATGCCGAGCTGCGCGAGGACGATCTCGGCTTCCGCAATCTGGATGACTACTTGTCGGCCTATCGCCGTGTCCTCGATTACTTCGACTCCACCAAGATCGCGCTCACCGCCACGCCTGCCTTCCACACCCGCGAAATCTTTGGGGCGCCGGTCTTCCGTTATGGCTACCGGCAGGCGGTCATCGACGGTTATCTGATCGACCATCGCCCGCCGCGCCGCATCACCACAGCGCTCAGCCAAACCGGCATCTCCTTCGACAAGGGCGAAGAGGTCAACATCATCGATCCCCGCACGGGCCAGGTCGATCTGTTCGATCTGGACGACCATGTGGATTTCGAGGTCGCCGAGTTCAACAAGAAGGTCTACACCCGCGCCTTCAACCGGGCGGTAGCCGCCGCAGTAGCGGCGGAGTGCCCGCCCGACCAGCCCGGCAAGACCCTGCTATTTGCCGCGCGGGACGACCATGCCGACCTCCTTGTTGAGGAACTTCGCGCAGCACTCGTCGGGGAATACGGTCCTCAGCCCCACGATATTGTCGAGAAGATCACCGGCTCGGTCGATAAGCCCGGAGACCGGATTAAGACCTTCAAGAACGATCCGCGGCCCAAATATGTCGTCACCGTCGACCTTCTTTCAACGGGCATCGACGTGCCAGCCATCACCAACCTCGTCTTTGTCCGCCGCGTCAACAGCCGCATCCTCTACGACCAGATGATTGGCCGTGCCACCCGTCGCTGCGATGAGATCGGCAAGGAATATTTTCGCATCTTTGACGCCGTCGATATCTACGCGAACCTGCAGGAGGTGACGGATATGCGGCCGGTCGTGGTCGATCCAACCTTGAGTTTCGCAACGCTGGTTGGCGACCTCAACCGAGCATTGACCGACGAGGATCGCGCATTCGTCCGGGACCAGATCGTCGTGAAGCTGCGCCAGCGGTTGAAACGGATCGATGACGACCAGCGGGAAAAGCTGGAGACGGTGCTGGGCCCGCTGGAGCCTCTGGTGGAGCGCCTGAAATCTGCGCCGCCTGCAGAGATCGCTTCTTTGTTCCAGCAATACCCCTCGCTCACGACCATCCTCGATGCTTCGGGCAAAGGTGGCCGTGGCGATGGCATCTATATTTCCGAACATGAGGATGAATTGATCTCGGTCGAGGATGATTTTGGCGGCAAGGCGAGTCCGGTCGATTACATCGAAAGCTTCGAGACGTTTGTTCGCAGCAACATGAACGCCATCCCCGCCATGGTCGCCGCCACCCAGCGCCCGCGCGAACTGACGCGCAAGGAACTGAAGGAGCTGGCCATCCGCCTCGATGCGGAAGGGTTTTCCGAAGCGCGTCTCCGGCGCGCCTATGGCAGCGCCCGCAATGCCGATATCGCCGCCCACATCATCGGCTTCGTGCGCCAGGCGGCATTGGGTGATCCGCTGGTGCCTTACGAAACCCGGGTCGAAAACGGCGTGCAGAAGATGCTCGCCAGCCGTGCCTGGAGCCAGAAGCAGAAACAATGGCTCACCCGCATCGGCCGCGCCCTGAAGGCTCAGCCGATCAGCGATCCCGAAATTCTGTCCGAACCATTGTTTGCACAGGCTGGCGGGTTCGACATGGTGGACCGGGAGTTCGATTCCGGTCTAGGAGATGTGCTCAAGGATTTGAATGCCGCCATCTGGGATGGTGGCCAGGTAGCCTGACGAAAGTTTTGCCATGAACCCCTCTGCCGATCTCGTGAACAAGCTCTGGCGTCTCTGTGCTTTGTTGCGCAAGGACGGCGTCACCTATCAGCAATATGTGACGGAGCTGACCTATCTCCTGTTCCTGAAGATGGCCTCCGAGCAGAAGGACGAAAGCCGCATTCCGGAACAATACCGCTGGGGGGCGCTGAAATCTGCGAGCGAAACCGAGGTGCTGCAACGCTACCGGCAGGCGCTGATCGATCTTGGCGACGGCACCAAGATCGCCGACCGTTCCGTCGTCGCCATCTTCCAGAATGCCGCGACCATCGTGCGCGAGCCCGCCAACCTGCGCAAGCTGATCGATGCCATCGACGGACTGCACTGGTTCAGCGAGGAGCGCGACCGTTTCGGCGATGCCTATGAGGGCCTGCTCCAGAAAATGGCGGAGGAGACCAAGCGGGGCGCCGGCCAGTATTTCACCCCGCGTGTGCTGATCGACGTCATGGTGAAGCTGATGAAACCGCAGCCGAACGAGGTGATCCAGGACCCGGCCGCCGGTACCGGCGGTTTTCTGATCGCCGCCAACAGCTACATGAAAGAGAAAACGGACGATTATTTTGCATTGTCACCCAAGCAGCAGGCTTTCCAATTGCAGGACGCATTGCGCGGCGTCGAAAACGTGCCGGACACCTTCCGCCTGCTGCTGATGAACCTGCATCTGCATGCCATCGATCCCAACCATATCGACCTTGCTGATACACTCAGCCCGCGCGGCTCGGAGGCAAAGTTCAAGAATGCCAATCTCATCCTCACCAATCCGCCCTTCGGACCCGCCGGCGGTCCGCCGACCCGCGACGACCTGACCATCACCGACCGGGTTTCCTCCTACCAGCTGCCCTTCGTCGAACATTGCATCCGCGCGTTGAAACTCGGTGGCCGCGCCGCTGTCGTCGTGCCGGACAACGTGCTGTTCGATGACGGGCGTGGCAAGGAGCTGCGCCGCCGGCTGATGAGCTGGTGCAACCTGCACACAATTCTGCGCCTGCCGACCGGCATTTTCTATGCGCAGGGCGTCAAGACCAATGTGCTGTTCTTCACACGCTCTACTGAAGAAGCGCCGATGGAGGACGCGACGAAGGCAGTGTGGATTTACGACGCTCGCTCGGGCGCGCCCTCCTATGGCAAGACCAACGCCTTCAAGGCCGCCGATCTCGAAGGTTTCGTGGAAGCCTTCGGCGAAGACCCGAACGGTGCCTCGCCGCGTGAGGCTCAGGGAGAAACCGGCCGCTTCCGCAAGTTTACCCGTGAGGAGATTGCCACTCGTGGCGACAATCTCGATATCACCTGGCTGAAGGATACCAGCACGGAGGCCGAAGACGGGCTGGAGACGCCGGAAGATATTGCGCTTGCCATCGAGGGCCATCTGAAATCGGCGCTGGAGGAAATTGCAGCGCTGATGGCGGAACTGGAGGGAGATGCCATCGAGTTGGTGGTACCGGAGGCAGCGGAGTAATGAGCGGAAGGGCAGCAACAGACCGCATACTGCGGGGTCGCTTCGGTATTTCCGTGAATGATCCAGGGCATCCGACACCCCCGGGATGGGTTCGCACCCCATTGACCGACATTGCCGACCTCGGGACAGGGCATACGCCAAGTAGAAATCATCCGGAGTATTGGGACGGGGATGTTCCCTGGATCGGAATTCGCGATGCTGGCGCTCATCATGGAGGAATTATCAACACGACCGCTCAAACGATAACGCCGCTTGGGCTGGAAAATTCGTCGGCAAGGATGTTGCCGAAAGAAACCGTCTGCCTCTCCCGAACAGCGTCAGTCGGCTACGTCGTCAAGATGGGCCGCGACATGGCGACTAGCCAGGATTTTGTTACATGGAGTTGTAGTCAGGCGCTTGATCCGGACTTTCTAATGTCCGCCCTCTTGGCAGAAGGGGAGGATATTCGGAAGTTTGGAGAGGGATCGACACACACCACGATTTACTTCCCTGCGGTCAAGGCATTTCATCTCGACTTGCCTCCCATAACGGAACAACGCCGGATCGTTGCAAAGCTGGATGCGCTGACCGCCCGCATAGCGCGCGCCCGCGCCGAGTTGGCTCGCGTACCGGTGCTGGCTGAAAAACTCCGGCAATCAGTTGTGGTTGATGCTTTCTCGGGGCGGCTTACCGAAGAGCTTCGAAGAGCCTCTCAGCTCAAAGCCGAAGACAACGAACATCTCGACAATCTCTTCGCACGGAAGACCAAAGCGAAGCGAAAGAAGCCCGCTGCGGCAATCGACTGGCAACCGAAGTTGGCCATCCCTGATGAGTGGCGTTGGGTGTCAGTTGACCGGGTGATCGCCATTGCCCAATATGGATCGTCATCGAAAACAGATGAGAACTCAGATGGCGTGCCAGTGCTCCGCATGGGCAATATCCAGAGCGGTGAGCTGGATTTCTCGAATCTGAAGTATTTGCCGCTTGGTCATCACGAATTCCCAGACCTTCTACTCACAGATGGCGATGTTCTTTTCAATCGCACGAACAGCTTCGAGCTTGTGGGAAAAAGTGCGGTGTTTCGCGGCGCTTCAAGGCCGATGTCGTATGCATCATATCTCATACGGCTTCAGTGCTGCGGCATTTTACCTGACCTGCTTGTACGCTACCTCAACTCGCCGCTGGGCCGCTCCTGGATCGAAAGCGTTGCAAGCCAGCAGGTGGGACAGGCGAATGTAAATGGAACGAAGCTGCGTTCACTCGGCATTCCACTGCCTTCGGAGGAAGAACAGGTGGAAATGAAGCGACTTATGGACGTAGCGTTCGCCCGCGCCGACCGCCTCGAAGCCGAAGCTGCGCGTGCTCGGAAACTGCTCGACCGGCTGGAGTCCACCATCCTCGCCAAGGCCTTTCGCGGCGAGCTGGTGCCGCAAAACCCGAATGACGAGCCGGCGGAAAAGCTTCTGAAGCGCATCCGCGCCGATCGTGCAGCCGCGCCGAAACCCAAACGCGCCCGCCGCGCTGCTACCTGACCTCGGACAAGATCATGCCCATTCCCGATTATCAGTCCCTCATGCTCCCGGTCCTCAGACTTGCCGCTAACGGCGAGACGCGCGTGCCGGAGGCAGCGGACAAGTTGGCCGATCAGCTTGGCCTTTCCGTTGAGGAGCGGGAGGAGATGCTGCCCAGCGGGCGACAGCGCCTGCTCCACAACCGCCTGCACTGGGCAAAATTCTACATGACCAGGGCGGGTCTGATCGACAGCCCGGCACGGGGCCGGTTCTTGGCAAGCGAGTTGGGCCGCAAGCTGCTCGGCACCAACCCCGCCTCCATAAACGTCGATACCCTGAAAGCCTATCCGGCCTTCGTGGAGTTCTATGCCTCAAGCAAGTCCGGCTCCGGTAGTCCGGATGCGACCGCAAACGGTACCGGTGACACCATCGACGCGGCCACCTCCGCCACGCCGGAGGAACAGATTGACGCCGCGCAGGCGCTTCTGAACCAGGCCCTGAAGGCGGACCTGTTGCAACGCATTCTGGCGCAGAGCCCGACCTTCTTCGAGCGCGCCATCGTCGATCTCCTGGTCGGCATGGGCTATGGCGGCAGCCACGAGGATGCGGCCCGACGGCTTGGCAAGACAGGGGACGGCGGTATCGACGGCGTGATCGACGAGGACCGCCTCGGCCTCGACCGCATCTATGTCCAGGCCAAGCGCTATGCCCCGCATGTCGGCGTCGGTCGGCCAGAGGTGCAAGGTTTCGTCGGCAGCCTCGTCGGCTTCGGCGCAACAAAAGGCGTCTTCGTCACCACATCAAGCTTCAGCACGCCCGCTACGGATTTCGTCCGCCATCTCCCCCAGCGGATCGTCCTCATCGACGGCGACCGCCTCGCCGACCTGATGATCGAACACGGCGTTGGCGTCCGCGTGGCGCGCATGGTCGAAGTAAAGCGGCTGGACGAGGATTTCTTCGTCGAGGAGTGATCCTTACTCGCATGGTGAGTTGGCACCAACGCGGAAATCATTTCCGCAGTCCCGCCGATGAGACAGGCGGCTAACAATACATCCAACGCATGCGTGCCTTCCGCTTTCAGCCCAAGCGGCCAAATGGATGTCAGGCGGAAATCTTTTTATTTACAGAGTCCAGCGAAAGTCATCCAAAGATTGAGGAGCTTGGAGCTTCATGGTGGGTGATTGGCTGCCCTTGACCAGCGAGCCAGACGCAAAGATGCTGCCACATCTGATTACAGCACGAGTAAATAGACATTGCATCGTTATCATCGGATGCACCAAGCTCCTCCAATCGAGTCTCTGCATCAACGCACGCGTCTTTAATGGCAGTGAATACATCTCCGACCGAGACTGGATCAACTCCCGTTGGAAAAGCTTGCTTCAGCCCGAGCAGCAAATCCCTGAACACCGTTGAGTACGGTGCTCGTTCGTCTGGAGCGGTTATAGCACAGTCATATCCCCACCACGTCGAACCGTGCGCGGCAAAGGTTTCTCCAAGTCCTTTAGCTGTATGGCACGCCCAGCAGAAAATTTTGTACCCACGCAGATTGACTGCATCGGGAGCGGACAAGGCCGGTTCTCCATGTGAGTCCAAGACAGCATCTGGCGAGCCGTGGCTCATCGCGAAGATCAGATTGTCTGGTGTATTGTTTTGAAACTCGGAATGTAAACGCGCGCGAGTCGCATCGGCAGCAAAGAGGATAAGGTCGCTTTGCTCCTGCATTTGTAACGCAATAGCATGATTGGCCTGCGTAGCAGGATCGGTGGAGGAGACAAAGAAAATGGTCATTTATTTGCCTGCCGTGCGATGAGATCGCGGGCAACTCTCAGTAGCTCTGTAGCATACTGATTTCCAAGGGGCGCTCCATCTGCAATTGCTTTAGCTAATTCACCGGCGCTAACCCGCGCACCTGTCAATGTTTTCCACACCACCTTCGACTCCGGCAGTTCTCGCAGCAATGTGGAGACTACATCACGGGTATCCGAGAGTTTGCCGACTGGTAACATGAAACTGAACTCAGCACCTACCAGCGCGGCGACTCCCTCAACAAACGCCCGTAATGAAGGAGAGCGAACGGCAGCCAAGCTTATGTCGAAATCCCCACCGCTCGGGTAATGTTTGGCGGAGCCAAATACGTTCATAGCGAACTGTTTTGGATAGGGGATCATCTCGGGCAGCGGCGCGCGTTCAATCATTTCCTGGGCATGGAGGCTGCGAGCTGCGTTCTTCGCAAATTCGGGATCAGCGAATATCCATGCCTCGATTGTGGGAACAGCACAAAATACGTCAATTGATGGACGCCCCAACTGGTGACGTGCCAATTCTCTCGAGTCTGCGACGCTCGCCTCGTCGGCATCGACGAGGGCGACAAACTTATGCTGATGATCATTTTTCAGTTGGCGGATATAAGATGCAATCTTTCTCTTGCCGCCCATTGCGCGAACATTGATCTGCGCTTTTTGGTGCAGCCCTAAAGCTTCGAACAGCGTTAGGACCATCGAATGGTCTGCTGGGCCTTCTACGAATACGGTAAGATGGGGATTTGTCATCGGAGGCATTTCTTGGGACGGGATTTTGACGTGAATCGATTTGTCTTGAAGAGTCAATAAAGCTTAACCAAGGTGCTCAGTAATAGAGCCAAACCGGCCCCTTTCTGAGCGGAAATTTCACGCACTAAAGCGCTGTGTGTCCGCTTCTGGCGCAAATCAGAAGAACGCTACCTTAGGCTGACACCAGTCGGTTAATCTTGGTGCTGATCGCTCTTCGACTTACCGACAAATTCAAACACATCGGCCGCGACTTGAAGACGGTAAACGATGGTAGTTAGCGTCAGACCTTCCTTATGCAGACGATCCTTGGTCTCATCCTTCCAGAACAGGTCGCTATGCGGCGGCAGCTTCGCCTTCAGTTCCCGAATGGTCTGAATGGCCTTTTTGGCCCATTTATGAAAATCATTGACTGACCAGTAGAGCACTTTGCCCAATGCAGGTTTCGCGCCGATCCCTGCCTTGACGCACGGTGTTATGAGAACTGCGGTGATGTTCAATTCGCCCGCTCCGTGCACGTTTTCCTTGATCCAGTCGGGGTGCATCGCGGCCTGTTTAGCCTTTTCGGCCCCCAGCACTGTCGTATCGCTGCCGTTCGCGTGATCCTCGAATACGATACCTTTGGTCTCTCCAAGCCACCATGGGTCGGGCGCAGCGTCGGACTCCTCGTTCCCCACGATGAAACCGAGCAATTCCCCTAATTCGCGGTGACCTTCCTCGAAAGTCTGCGGCTTTCCCAGATTATTCAGGATGCGCTTCGCTTTCTTTTCGAACGCTCGCTCGTTCGCCGTGCCCATCGCCAACAGCGCGGCTTCGAGACGTTCGACTTGTACGATCGCATCCTCATCTACAACCTCGGCCTCAGCAGCCTCGTTTGTCGATTGCGCCTTAGAAAGACGTGCCAGCCAGCCGACGGCCGGTGCGGCCTTCATCGCTTCGCCGAACTGTTCGCGTGCCGCATGCTGGTGAGCGTCGTTGGCTGACTTTGACATCGACCAGGCCACCGAGCCCGCGAGATAGTGCCACAGGGCTCGATAACCACGCAACTCGGGCGCGGTCAGCTTTGCCGTGATTGCACGGGCCTCGATGAGGGCTGTGTCGGCATCGCCCATCCACAGAGCCTTCGAGTAGCGTATCTCGTGGGCGACGACATCTTCGAGAATGTCCATCGCGGGATAGGGTGTTTGAGTATAGTTTTTCGCGTCGTCAAGAATCTCGGCGTTCGCCTGACCCCAATCATTCTTGTTGGCTAGGAAGCTCTTGAAGTTGGCAACAAGGTCGTCCGTCTGGACATCCTTCGACTGTTCAACCCCGAACGCGAGTTCCGCCTGAAGTTCGGGATGGAAATGCGCCCAATTGCGGTCATCGGCCAAGTATTCGAGCAATTCGTGACCAGTGATGAACACCGCGGAACGATCTTGAAGCGCTCGGGTACATCGCCCGGCAGCCTGCAATACACGCGTCTGAAGTCGCTCGTTGAAAAGCGCCGTCGCGCTCATTTTGGTCATCAAAAAGCGCTCTTGGGCGTTGGTCGCTTTGGGAAGACCATCGAGGCAAAGCAGGCGGCACTCATCGTTGGGGAAGTCGATGCCATCGAAGCGGCCAGCCATGATGGCGGCGGCCTTCTCAGCGACGACGAAATCCTCCTTCGAATTTTCGATGTCGGCAGCGTCGAAGACTTCGAAGCCTTCCAGTTTCTCGACCTGCTTGCGGATGGTCGTTGCTGCCGCGTTGTTCGGCGTCAGCACGACAGACCGTCCAGCGAGCTTTTGCATTCTCAAGCGAAGCTCCTCGCTTTCGGCCGGTTCAAGCGACAGGCCCGGAAAGATAAAGAAACGACGCCCCACGCCAGTTGACCGGAAACCTTCGGGGGCCGGCAGGCGCTTGATCGAAGCGGTGCCCATCAACCGTTCCAGATCGCCACCGGCCCCCAATGTTGCGGACATGTAGATGCGCTGGGTCGCGCTGGCGAACGGAGTATGGGTCCACACCGGCGGTATCAGCGGACGGATGAGGATTTCACGAGATGCGAGATAGATGTGGCAGGACCGTAGGTGGTCGCGCAGTAAACGCCAGCGGAACGTCACGTCGTCGCTGGCATCGGAATTAGCATCCAGAATTGCTGTGAGCTTCGGCGCGATTTCCTGAAGTACGGTGGAGGGCAGCTTGTCCACCCAAGTCGCATCGGACGGGTCTCTCCACTCTCCGGTCAGACGCGCGTAAGATTGGCTGGTCAGATAGGGCCGTAGTACGTCGCTCACGGCGGCATGAATCGTTGCATGTTCCTGGTCGTCGGCCGGTATCTCCAGCGACCACATCTTGGCGATGTAGTTCTCGGCGGCATGAGCATCGTCAACGATGACCAAATCTGGTTTGCTGAAGAAGGGGCTTACATTGAATAGGCTCGAATAGGTCGTTACGGCGATCTTGCTCCCGGTCGTGTAGTCGGACTTCGCGGCAGCAGAATATTCCCGCTTGGAACTGGTGAAACCGACTGCGTCGATTCCATAGCGATTTTGTGCCTGGTCGACGGTCTGATTAACGAGTTGGCGCGTGGGGCAAAGATAGACTACGCGCTCCTTAAACTTGCGCCGCCGCCACTCCGCGATCAGCAAGCCAACTAGGGTTTTCCCGCTGCCAGTGGGTAGCTGAAGGGCTACATCCTTCTCACCAACCATTTCATTGCCATAGGCAATGAGCATGTCACGCTGGTGGGTCATAACATCCGGCAGTTTACGCCGCGTGAGTGTTTGGAACAGCTTGGCGGGAGAGTCCGGCGCGCCAGGTGACAAGGTGTTCTTCTTGAAAGCCATAATGTCTTACCTGCACTAAAATGCTCAGAGAAAGGATCGCAAACGTTATCATTGCGAATTCAGATTTGCGCAACCCTAAGAAGATAGAAATTTGAAGGAATTAGGGAGCCGATGACTTGTCCGCGGCGACTAACGCCTAGAAGCTGATGACATCAGCGTGAGCCGTGACACACCGAGCCTCTGCCTGCTTCTGGCGGCGAAGCGGAAATTATTTCCGCCGCCAGACGCCGTGGTACCGCATTCCTCTACCCGTCTCAGCAGGAGAGCCAGTGGATTGTAAATCAGTAACCATCCCTACGGACTGTCGTACAAGAATATTAGGCGATCAGGATTTGTTAACCTCTTCAACGGCTTGAAAAAGAGCGGGTTCCTCAGCTGGGAATCCTAGCTTCGGAGGGCCGCACGACCTAAGCACCTTTAATCTTACGTCCTCGCGTGCGTTCCGCCCTGGCCAACCTATCGAAATCCAGTCCGCGGTACGGAGACAGATCGATGCCCGGGAGCGGCATATATGCAATCTGCCGAGCTTTGGTTTCGGTCAATGTCTTGAAACCATAGAGCTCATGCTCATCTGCACCCAGTTCATGGCCGGCTTGCAACTTTCGATCACGGGTTTCGATACCTTCATCGCCGGAGGTAGAAATGAACCCGCTCCTCAGGGAATGGTACACTTCCTGACGAACCTCCTTGATGCCCGCCCGCTCGAATAGCCGAGCCATATATGAAGAGGCGCTCTTACTGGGGTCAGCCAGCCTGTTGAGTTCCTTGAAAATGAACTCACCACCTTGCTCTTTCGCCCACTGCGGAAACCCGATTTCGACGAGGAAATTGTGGAGAACGAAAAAGCTGACGCTGGCATTTGTCTTGTACGGAACTCGCCGCCAGACACCGTCGCCGTAGACAATGCCACCAGTCTGCGCGACCCACACGCCTTCGAATTTTTCGCGGAAATCGATGCCCTGGAGATGCACCAGCAAACCGAGCCGTCTTCCGGTCAGCAGGCCGAGGAGTGGCAGCATTGCATTGTCCAACAGACCCGACTGCACGCCCGTTCTGAGCAGCAGCTCGACCTTCCTTTTCGACAGCGGTTCCGTCGGGACTGATTCCCGGGCGGAATCCGGGTAAACCAGTTTCGTGCCAGCAATCGGGTTGGAATAGTCATAGGTGGTTGTCCGGGACCCGAAGACCGTTTTGACGACCGCGACATACCCTTCCTGCAACGTTTTGCGCGCCAAGGTTTCCAGATGGAAATCCTGGTTGCTGGCAATAATCTGGCGCGGTGTCAGGTTGTCGTCCCGATCCTTCTGCTTAGCCGGCCAATATTTCATAAGGTCGATAAAGGCTTGCAGATCGGTCGGCGTGTAGGTGTCGATCGGATGGTCGCCGATCAGCTCGACGAACAGATTGAGACGGAATTCCGCGATGTCGAGGTCCGTGCTTTTCCCAGACTTGCCCGATTGACGGAGCGTCAGATACTCGGATGCGACCTGACTGAACAGCGGCTTCGTAGACGGCTTGCGTTCGACGGTTCTGCGATCCGCCTTGAACGCAGGCGTTTCCGAACGTGAAATCGGCCCTTTCTTCGATCGCTTGATCGAAGGAGCAATTGGCATCGCGGTCTGTGCAGGTGGCACGGGCATCTGGGTAGATGAATAGAGCTGCTCGGGAATCGAGATATGCCCGGCCATTTCGTCATATTTGGCGATATGCCGTGCGACGAGCATGTCTGCGTTGTCGGCAATCATCTCATCATGAGGCTGCCCCGATTGTTTCGCGGCAACCTCCCGACCGATACGAACAAGCCCGCGCATCATCTCGAGACCTTTGGCCTCCTCCGGCGTCGGGGCGCGAGCGGGCTCGCGCAAGTCAAACAGTCCGCCTTTGAGAATCAGCGTCGCGAACTCGAACGGCCAGTCGTCGGCAGGAATATCCTCGTCAGCGAAGGCACTCACGATGCGCGCCAGATCGGGTCCCTCGTAGCCAGCCATTCTCTTTTCGATCTCCTTGAACACTGTTCTCGCCAATGCAGCCAGCGCATCAGCAAACTCCCGTGCTTCCTGATGCGGCAGAGCACCGAGGCTGATGCGTATCGGTCGCGAGCCTGCGCCGCCGCCGATGCGTTTCGGCAATCTGATCTGAAAAAGGTAGATGCCGCCGCTTCTGACCAGATAGAGCCCGGAAGATCGCGTTTTAAGCTTGCGATTTCGTTTCTTCGCGGAAATCATTTCCGCGTCCGGCGATACATCGGACTGTACATCGAGCGATACAATGCGCGATACATTCATGACTGAACTTCCCTGGTGAGGGCAATCGGTCAGGAATTCACGAGGAAACCCAAGGGCTTGCGAGTAATTGGGGAAGAGTGACCCAACGAATGGCGGAGAGGGTGGGATTCGAACCCACGATACCCTTGCAGGTATGCCGCATTTCGAGTGCGGTGCATTCGACCACTCTGCCACCTCTCCGCATGCGCGAACGCTTGCGTTGCGCGCTCCTCTTAAACATCAATGGCGGGACTGACAAGGGAAATTTCTTGTTTGTGTCACAAATTATTCGTCATGGGCGAGGCCGCGGAAAAGCTTTGGCATACGGCCGTTTTCGCGGATATTTTTGACGTGACAAGCCTCAAGCTTCAGCCGAGGCCGCCGGCTGGCGCCGCGGCCGGTGTCTGGCTGAATTGAAGGAGAGACTGGCGATCAGGCAGAGCACGGTGACGGTGACGGCGGAAATAGCATCGTGCCGGGGGTGATCATCAGCGTGTTGCATGTGGCGGCAATGATGCACGAAATAGACAGATGCGCCGCCTCAAGCCGCATCCATCAGATGGCGGCGCCACGGTGAGAAGACGGCGAGCAGCTTTCGTCGCTACACGAACCGGAACGGCAGGCCAGAGATCAGCGCTTTGACAAATCGCTTTTTCTGAAAATGCCCGTTCAGCGATACGCGGGGCAGCAGTGTCGGCTTTTCGAGACTGTGAGGTCCGAGAACACCGGCCTGCGTGGTAACCGCAACGGGAAACCCCGCGTCAAACACCGCCTTCGCCTCACGCTCTCCGGCGGCTTTCGACCAGCCATAGGGATAGGAAAAGGACCGGGGCGGATGGCCAACATAGGTCTCTACCCGGCGCGTCGATTCCTCGATCTCGTAAGCCAGACGCACCGCATCGATCCTGCGCATGTTCACATGCGTCATGGTATGGGCACCGAGATGAGCGAGCGGATCTGCCGACAGCACCTTGAGTTCCCCTGCATCCAGGACGAGTTCGTCCACGATCGCGATGGGATCGATACCGTGTTGCCTCGCGGCGCGATCGATCCTCTCCACCGCCTCGTCTTCCACCAGGGTCTGGACGAAGGCTTCAAGACGCGTGTATGCCTCCGCTTTTTGGGAAAGACTGGCGGATTTCACGTATTCCGGCCCCGATCCGAAATCGAACTCGAAGGACGCAGCTTTCTGCGTCAGCGCGGCGGCGGTTTCCCACCACACGCTGCGTGTCCTCTCGACAAAACCCGGCGTGATGAAAATCGTGTAGGGAACGCCGTATCTGCGGAAAATCGGGGCCGCATATTCGGCATTGTTGCGATAACCGTCGTCAAGCGTGAAGACGCAGAACGACCGCTTGTCGGAATCATCAGCAAGCAGGCCTGGCAGATCATGCAGATGAACGGGAACGAGACCACATTCGAGTGCGGCCTCTATCGCCTCTTCCAGAAATTGCGGCGTGATGGACAAATGCGCATTTGGCGCAAAGGCCGGCCCCCCCATGTCCGGGCGAACATGGTGTAGCGTGAAAATAACACCGCGTCCGGCAAAGGATGGAAAGGCCGAACGAACCGCCGGGAGAGAGCTCACCTCCAGCCCCGCCCTTATCGCCCCGTATTTAAGGGAGCGTTTGACCGATTGCAGCAGCATTCCTGTCGATTGCCGTGAATTCAGACCTGGCAAAACCCGTTTTTTGATGACTCTCCCGACCGTGAGCGGCAGATCGATCAGGCCTGGCAACGGATCGTTGGGCGCAAAAGCGGCCCAGCTGCGGATTTTGCGCAAAGAGGCCAAATACTCGCCGATGCCCGCCTGGCCGCGCCGGTTCAACTTGAATGCCGCAACGGCATCACGGACAAGATAGGACCACGACACGCCATCCCGCGCGAGCGGTGCCTTGCCGGTCGGCACGTTATTGGCCACCTGCCACAGGAGGGCGCCAAGATCGACGCCGGCAGCCGAACAGAGGCCAAACCACGACCACGGGCGCGGATTGACATCAAGGAGTTTCAGCGAACCATCCCTGCCATCCCGCTTGAACTCCACCTCGACAAGCCCGCTATGACCGGCTGATTTCAATATTTTCCGGGCCGCATCGATCGCTTCAACATTATCGATAACCTCGACGCAGGTACTGGTATAACCGAAATCGACAGGATATTGGCGCGTGCGCCGGGCGGTGAATTCGGCAACCGGCTCACCTTCCCGCCACAGCGCCGCATAGGAAAACTGGCTTTCTCCCCCGCCGGGAATGAGTTCCTGCACCACGACATTGGCAGCACCGATCTCGCTGCTTGCCTCGGCAAAAGCGGCTTTCAGCGCCTGCCGGTCATCGGCGCGGATGACCTTCGCCCGCGAAATCACGGTGTCGCCGCCGCCCATATTCGGCTTCAGGATAACGGGGAATGTGACGTCGAGCGCATCGGCGTCATCGGCGGATGTCAGCGCATAGGTCCGGGGAAAACTGACACCGAGTTCCGCAGCACGTCTGTAGAGCAGCGGCTTCTCACACAACCATTGAAGGGATGCCCAATCGGGCAGAACGATCCTGTAAAGGGCGGAAAGCTCTTCGCGATGTTCCGAAACAAGCTGCACCTCGCCATCTCCCGAAGGCACCAGAAGGCAACCCTTCAGATGATGCTTCGTGGCCATTTCACGCAGGAACGATATCGCCCCGGCATCGCGCGGACCTGACCAGCGGATCGTTTCCCGCACGAAACGCGACCAGCCCGGCAAAGGTGAATCATGTGTGAGATAGTGCACGGGCACGTTCAGGGCGCCAAGGCTGCGGGCAAGGGCAAGCGTGCCGTGAGCGCCCCCAACAATAACAACACCTGGAATGGTCAAAGTCTGATCCCCGTCCTACTCCATACCTTGATCGCAAAAATTGTTAAATAAATTGGATATTTCTAAAGTATCTAACGGACGGGTATCGGATTGCGGGATCCGAAGCGCTTTCTGCTCTTTCAGCTTATTACGAGCGCTTCGGTATCTGCTTTGAATGTGACTGCGGATCCCGCCTCACGCCTCTTTACGCACGGCGCGCGGCTCGCCATTGTCATCCACCGCAACCATGATGAAGACGGCCTCCGTGACCTTATCCCGGGAGTCCTGATAGTGCCTGCGGGTCCAGGCCTCGATCTTCAGCGTGACGGAGGTGCGGCCGACCTTTTCGATCCTGGTGTAGACGCACAAGGTATCGCCGATCTTGACCGGTTTCTTGAAGACGATTTCATGGACCGCCACGGTGACGGTGCGCCCGCCCGCCACATCATTGGCGCGCACGAAAGCGGCAAGGTCCATCTGCGACATCACCCAGCCGCCGAATATATCCCCGGCCGGATTGGCGTCCGCCGGCATGGCAAGCGTTCTGAGCGTGAGTTCCATATCTGCGGGCGGTTGCTGGTCCATCTCTCAAAATCCTTTCACAAACCTCCCGCCGCCGGACTTAAACAACCGCGCGCCCTCAGCCAATAGCCGATTTTTCGCGGCAGCCCTTCCAAAACAGCAAGGAATCACAGAGCCATCGTAAGCTTCGGTTAACCATGATGGGGCACGATTCCAAAAAACGCGAGGGCGTGCGAATGGCCTATGACTGGAGTGGAAATAACACGATACAGCAGCGCTACGATCGCATCATCCTGGCGGTCGCCGGCGTCGTCGCCATCAGCCTTGCGACCGGGACACTTGCCCTGCGCTCGCAGGACGGGCCGGACGGCACCATAAGCCTTGCCAAACAGCAGCGGCTCGATTCGGAAAAATGGCACCTGCGGCTCTGATCCCTTAATGCGAAGCACTATCCGGCTTCGCTGGATTTTCCTTGGCAGGCGTATGATCCAGATGGGCCACAGCCGGCGAAAGAACTGACAGAAATGTCTCGGACCTTCCGATATAGACAATCGCCACACCTTCAATAGCGTGCAGAACCTCGGCCAGCGTATCCTGCGTCTGTTTTTCCAGCCCTTCCAGCAGGTCGTCGATGACGATGAATTTCGGTTTTAGCAACAGGGCATTGGCGATCCTGATGCTCGCTTGCTCATCCGAATCCAGCCTCTTGTCCCAGCGGATGTTCTCATCGAGACGGGAGGCCATGTCGCCAAGCCCGCATGCGGTGAGCGCCGCGAGATAATCTTCCTCCGCAAATCGCTGGGGCGCGCGCGGATAGGCGAGAATTTCGCGCAGCGTGCCCGTTGGCAGATAGCCGTGCTGGGCGATGAAAAGCGTATCGGATTGTTCGGGCATTTCTATCCTGCCCTGCCCCCATGGCCACAGGCCCGCCATCGCAGCAAAGAGCAGCCGCCGGTTCACGCCCTGCTCGCCATTGATCATGAGACGATCACCGGGCCCGATTGCAATGTCGGCCTCGCGCAGCCGGAAACTCCGCTCCAGATCCTGCCCGCCCGCATCGCGGCAGATAATCACCGACTGCAGCCGGATCTTTTCATTGTCAGCGCTTCGTTGCAGGTCGATCGCCAGCCCATGCTGTTCAACGCTGTCCATCTGGATCAGGGCGTTACGAAACACCGAAACGCGCTGCAGCGTCGCCTTCCAGCTGGCGATCGGCCCGAAATTGTCGATATACCAGCGAAGCGCAGTATTGACCTGGTTGAAAGCCCCCACAGCCATCATCAGCCCGCCGAAGGTGAGGTTGCCGGAAAAATAGACCGGTGCGGCGATCAGAATGGGCGCGACAACCGCAAGCCAGCCGTAACCGGAAGACACCCACGTCAGATGGGTCAGCGCCATGGCCAATCCGCGGATCACACCGAGTACGGCGTCGATATCGACGCCGATCCGCCGCCGCTCGTTTTTTTCACCGCGCGCAAGTGCGATCGCCGCCAGGTTTTCGCTGGCGCGCATCAGTGAAAAGCGCAGTTCAGCCTCTTTTGAATAACGTTCCGCATTCAGCCCGACCAGACGGTAACCGACGAGATTGCTGAGCAGCGATGCCGAACCCGCGTAAAGAATTGCCGCCCAAACCATATATCCGGGGATTGCGACCGGATCGCCATTGATGGTGATGGAGAAACCCGCCGAGAGTGACCAGAGAACGCCGATAAAGCTGATGAGCAGGATCGTTGCGTTTACGAGGCCGATGGAAAGCGCGGTGCTGCTTTCCGCAAGGTTGCGGACATCATCATGGAGACGCTGGTCCGGGTTGATCGCGATCGTACCGAAACCGGCAAGACGCGCAGCGCGCCCGGGCTTCAGCCATTGATCCACCATGTCCTTGGCAAGACCCTCGCGCATGTTCAGCGCCGTCATCTGGTTGAGCCAGGTCTGGATGACGTTGAGAAGCAGCAGCAGCCCGGCAATGATGGCGAAGACTTCCAGCTGGTGGAGGAAGGCGTCGAGATCGCGCCGTTCCAGCGCGTTGTAAAACGGGGCGTTCCATTCATTAAGCCTGATCTGCCCATAGGCAGTGAGCAATATCACCGCCAGAAGTGCGATCGACAGCATTATCAACCGGGTGCGCACCGGCGACGTCCAGAAGGCACGACCCATCATGCGCAGCTGCGCAGGAAAATCGAGGTCGAAGCCCGAAAGGTTAGCCGCGCTCTTGCGCTGATCGTCGGTCACCGTGGTTGCCATTCATTCCATTCCGAAACGTCAGTCGGCAAAGAAAGCGGGCCGCGACCCTGCGCCTTGCGATGCCAAGCAATAACACGCCGTTCGACCTTGTCTACAATCCCGTCGAAATCACTGTGGCGGCGGTTGAAAAGCCCGGGCAATTCTCTGCGCAGGCAAACATCGCGGCCTTTACCAACAATGCGATGGCCCCCGGAAATGATCCTTGCTTTCTTTTCCTGCATTGCACAAAATCCGAATAATTTCAGAGGGGCGGACAAACCGCATAAACCGGAAAAACCGGGCAAGGCAGATTAATGGCGATCAAAGCGAGCATCTATCATCTGACGCATTATAAATATGACAATCCGGTTCGCCTTGGACCACAGATCATAAGATTGAAGCCCGCCTCCCATTCCAGAACCCGCGTCATCAGCCACTCGCTCAAGGTTTCGCCCTCCAACCACTTTGTGAACCTGCAGCAGGACCCATACGGCAACTACCTCGCCCGGTTCGTTTTTCCCGAGCCGACAACGGAGTTCAAGATCGAGGTCGATCTTGTCGCCGATATGACGGTTTACAACCCGTTCGATTTCTTTGTCGAGGAAGAGGCGACCAAGTGGCCGTTCGACTATCCGCAGGAACTGCGGGACGATCTCTCGATCTACATGAAACCGGAACCGACCGGCCCTCTGCTTTCCGCCTTCATGGCCACCGTGGACCACACACCCGGACAGCCGACGGTGGATATGGTCGTTGGTCTCAACGCCCGTCTGCAACAGGAAATCGGTTACGTCATCCGCATGGAGCCGGGTGTTCAGACCCCGGAAGAAACGCTGGCCTCCGGCAAGGGTTCATGCCGCGACACCAGCTGGCTGTTCGTCCAGATATTGAGGCATCTCGGCCTTGCTGCGCGTTTCGTGTCGGGATACCTCATTCAGCTCACCCCCGATCTCAAGGCACTGGACGGTCCATCCGGCACCGAAGTGGATTTCACCGATCTGCACGCCTGGGCCGAGGTCTATATGCCGGGCGCCGGCTGGATAGGCCTTGATCCCACGTCCGGGCTTCTCACAGGCGAAAGCCATATTCCCTTGGCGGCCACACCGCATTATCGCAACGCCGCGCCGATCTCCGGCGGTTATTTCGGCGAGGCGAACACGGAATTCGCTTTCGACATGCAGGTCCGGCGCGTTGCCGAAACCCCGCGCATCACCAAGCCCTTTTCAGACGAAAGCTGGGAGAGCCTCAACGCGCTCGGCGAAAAGGTCGATCAGGTTCTGAACGCCCACGACGTCAGGCTGACCATGGGCGGCGAGCCGACCTTCGTTTCCATCGACGACTTCGAATCCGAGGAATGGAACACCGGGGCGGTGGGGCCGACGAAACGCGAAAAGGCGGACGCCTTGATCCGCCGCCTGCGTGAACGTTTCGCCCCCGGCGGTTTTCTGCATTACGGACAGGGAAAATGGTATCCGGGCGAAAGCCTGCCGCGCTGGACCTTTTCTCTCTATTGGCGAAAGGATGGAATGCCGATCTGGCAGGACCCGGCGCTGATCGCCGAAGAAGGCGCGGATGCCGGCGTCGAGGCCGAGGATGCGCAGAAGCTCCTCAGCGGCATCGCCACCCATCTCGGCATTGAGCCGGAGCTGGTGCTGCCGGCTTACGAGGACCCGGCCGAATGGATCATCAAGGAAGGCAGCCTTCCAGACAATGTCGATCCGTCCAATTCCAAACTGAAGGACCCTGAAGAGCGAAACCGTATCGCCCGCGTGTTCGAGCGCGGTCTGACGACGCCAACGGGTTATATTCTTCCGGTTCAGGCGTGGAACGCCAAGGCGGACGGCAAGCGCTGGGTCAGCGAGAAATGGAAGACACGGCGCGGCAAGATTTTCCTCGTTCCGGGCGACAGCCCCGTGGGTTACCGCCTGCCGCTCGGCACCCTGCCCCACGTGCCGCCATCCGCCTATCCCTATATCCACGAGGCTGATCCCTCGATCCCGCGAGGGCCGCTTCCCGACATATTCAAACCTTCCGGGCGCGCCATGCCGGAAGCTTCTTTCCAGGCCGATGAAGCCTCCAGCCAGGAGCGCATCGAACAGACACTCGGAGAAATCGGCGGCGCGGTGCGCACCGCTATGTCGGTGGAACCACGCGACGGCCGGCTCTGCGTCTTCATGCCGCCTGTCGAACGTATCGAGGACTATCTCGAACTGATCGCGGCGGCGGAAGCGGCGGCGGCCGATCTCGGATTGCCCGTTCACATCGAAGGTTATGCGCCCCCGCATGATGAGCGCATCAATGTCATTCGCGTCGCGCCCGATCCCGGCGTCATCGAGGTCAATATCCACCCCGCCTCCAGCTGGAAGGATTGCGTCGACATCACGACCGCAGTCTATGATGAAGCGCGCCAGACGCGTCTCGGCGCAGACAAGTTCATGATCGATGGCCGCCATACCGGCACCGGTGGCGGCAACCATGTGGTGGTGGGCGGCGCCAACCCCAATGACAGCCCCTTCCTGCGCCGGCCCGATCTTCTGAAAAGCCTCGTTTTGCACTGGCAGCGGCATCCGTCCCTTTCCTATCTGTTCTCCGGCCTGTTCATCGGCCCGACAAGTCAGGCGCCACGCATTGACGAAGCCCGTCACGACAGTCTCTACGAGCTGGAAATCGCGCTTTCGCAGGTTCCTGCCCCCGGCGAGGGCGTGCCGCCGCTGCCCTGGCTGGTCGATCGTCTCTTCCGCAATCTCCTGACGGATGTGACGGGTAATACCCACAGGGCCGAAATCTGCATCGACAAGCTGTTTTCGCCGGACGGACCGACCGGCCGCCTCGGCCTTGTGGAATTCCGTGGCTTCGAAATGCCTCCGAATGCCCGCATGTCGCTTGCCCAGCAATTGCTGGTGCGCGCCCTCATTGCCCGCTTCTGGCAGAGCCCAGCCGGTGGTAAATTCGTGCGCTGGGGCACGGCGCTCGCCGATCGCTTCATGCTGCCGCATTACATCTGGGCGGATTTTCTGGATGTGCTTGCCGATCTCAGGGAAAACGGCTTCGACCTGAAGCCCGAATGGTTCACAGCACAGCAGGAATTCCGTTTCCCCTTCTTCGGCGAAGTGGAATATGAGGGCGCGAAACTGGAATTGCGTCAGGCTCTGGAACCCTGGCACGTGATGGGTGAACAGGGCGCAATCGGCGGAACCGTGCGTTTTGTGGACAGCTCCGTGGAGCGCCTGCAGGTGCGCCTCGAAACATCCAACCCGTCCCGCTTTACTGTGGCCTGCAACGGACGCGCGGTTCCGCTCGTCGCAACGGAGAACCACAGCGTTGCGGTTGCCGGCGTCCGCTTCAAGGCATGGCAGCCCTCCTCGGGCCTGCATCCCGTGCTGCCCGTCAATTCACCCTTGACCTTTGACATTTATGATACATGGTCGAGGCGATCGATCGGCGGATGCATCTACCATGTTGCTCATCCGGGCGGGCGCAATTACGAGACGTTTCCCGTCAACGGCAACGAGGCCGAGGCACGACGCCTTGCCCGTTTCGAACCATGGGGACATACGGCAGGGCAATATCCGCTTCATGCGGAAACCGTGTCGCCAGAATTTCCGCTGACGCTCGATCTGCGCCGGCCATACGGAGTTTAAATTGTCCAAAGCCCCGGCAACGGAACGCAAGACGGAAACGAGCGCGCCACCGCGCGGGCTTGACTACTCCACCTTGCCGGGTGTGGCCGATGAAATGCTCGACACCAACGGCAAGGTCAGGCCGGTCTGGAAGAACCTGCTCGGTGCGCTCTCGCGCATGTCTGAGCGCGAACTGCATGAACGCTTTGCCCGCACCGACCGCTATCTGCGCGATGCGGGCGTGTTCTACCGCGATTACGGCAAGGGCAGCAGCGAAAGAAACTGGCCGATTTCCCATATTCCGGTGCTGATCGATGACAGGGAATGGGCAGTTCTTTCCGAAGGGCTGAAACAGCGCGCCAATCTTCTCGAAGCCATGGTCGCTGATTTTTACGGCGAAAACCGGCTGGTGAAGGAAGGTTACGTACCGCCGGCGCTGATCGCCTCCAATCCGGAATATCTGCGGCCGATGGTCGGCGTAAAACCGGCAAGCGGCCACTATCTTCATTTCTGCTCGTTTGAAATCGGGCGTGGACCTGATGGAAACTGGTGGGTGCTGGCCGACAGGACGCAGGCGCCTTCGGGCGCAGGTTTCGCGCTCGAAAACCGGGTGGCGACCACGCGTGCCCTGTCCGACATCTATGCGGAAACCCATGTGCACCGTCTCGCCTCTTTTTTTGGCGCTTTCCGCGATACGTTGCAGGCGCACAGAAAACACCCCGATGACCGTATCGCGGTGCTGACGCCCGGACCCGCCAACGAAACCTATTTCGAACACGCCTATATAGCCCGTTATCTCGGCTTCATGCTGCTGGAGGGTGAGGATCTGACCGTCGTCAACGGCAGGGTCATGGTCAGAACCGTGGCAGGGCTGAAACCGATCGGTGTGCTCTGGCGGCGTCTCGATGCTTCCTACTCCGATCCGCTGGAACTCAACCAGCAATCCCATATCGGCACGCCCGGCATGGTGCAGGCGCTGCGCAACGAGGCGCTCACCATCGTCAATGCGCTTGGCAGCGGTATTCTCGAAACGCGGGCCTTGCTTTCCTTCATGCCGCGTGTCTGCCGCCACCTGCTTGGCGAAGACCTGAAACTGCCGTCGATCGCGACCTGGTGGTGCGGGCAGGAATCCGAACGGCGCCACGTTGCCGGCAATATCGAAGGCATGGTCATCGGCCCCGCCTATTCCCGGCTTCCCTTCTTCGACGACAACGGCCAATCAGTGCTCGGCTCGTCGCTCCGCGAAACGGCGAAGGAATCGATCAGCGACTGGCTCGCCTCCGACGGCCACAGGCTGGTCGGCCAGGAGGTGGTGACACTCTCCACCACGCCGGCCTATGTCGACAACAAGCTCGTGCCACGCCCGATGAGCCTTCGCGTTTTTGCCGCCCGCACCCAGGATGGCTGGCAGATCATGCCGGGCGGTTTTGCGCGGATCGGCAGCAGCAACGACGTATCCGCCATCGCCATGCAATCGGGCGGCAGTGCGGCGGATGTCTGGATCGTCAGCGACAAGCCGGTGGAACGCACCACGCTTTTGCCTGCGGAAGAAAGCTTCACCCGCAACATGCCGGGCAGCCTGCCAAGCAGGGCCGCCGACAATCTCTTCTGGCTCGGCCGCTATATCGAACGCTCGGAAGGCGCGCTGCGCATCCTGCGTGCCTGGCACGGGCGTTATGCCGAATCGGCCGATCCGCGCCAGCCCCTGCTTGCCCATGTGACGCGCTATCTGGAAGCGCTCGACGTGGAGATGAACGATGCCGTGCCGGAAAGCCTGCTGAACAACATCAACAGCGCGGTTTATTCCGCCAGCAACATCCGCGACCGCTTTTCACCCGATGGATGGCTGGCGCTGAACGACCTTGCCAAGACCGCCCGCCGGTTCCACGCAAAGGTGTCGCCTGGCGACGACGCGACCCATGCCATGACGATCCTGTTGCGCAAGCTTGCGGGCTTTGCCGGTCTCGTGCACGAAAACATGTATCGTTTCACCGGCTGGCGGTTCCTGTCGATCGGCCGTTATCTCGAGCGTGGCCTGCATATGACGCGGCTGCTCGGCCATATGACCGGGCCCGATGCGCCCGATGGATCCTATGACATGCTGCTGGAAATCGGCGACAGCGTCATGACCCATCGCCGCCGCTACAATGTCAGCACGGCGGGACTGACCGTCACCGATCTTCTGGCGCTCGATCCGCTCAATCCACGGTCCATCCTGTTTCAGCTGAACGAAATCCGCACCGAGGTGGAACAGCTTCCGAACGCCTTTGTAAACGGGCAGATGTCGCCTTTTTACCGCGAGGCGATGCGGCTGCATTCCGGCCTTGCGGTCATGACGCCGGAAAACATGAATGGCGCGATCTATCGCCAGCTCGAAACGGACATGGAACACCTGTCCGATGTTCTTGCCCAGACCTATCTCGGATAACCCGATGCTTTACGATCTCTCCCTGCATATGGGTTACACCTACGACACACCGGCCCATGGTGCGCGGCACATCATCCGTGTCCTGCCTTTGTCCATCCCCGGCCGGCAGCGGCTTGTCGCCGGATCTCTCGATGTTTCTCCTGTGCCGGAAGAACGCGTCGTTTTCGACGACTTCTTCCATCAATCGGCCACCTCCGTGCATCTGCGCGCGCCGCATGAGAAGCTGGATATCCGCATGCAGGCGCGCGTGATGGTCGAGGCGGCGGCCCTGACGGCCGATTTTTCACCGGAGCTTTCACGGTTGCCGCAAGATCTTGCCGATGTCTGGTCGCTCGATTTCCAGTCGCCGCACCATTTCATCGGCGCCAGCCCGAGAATAGGGATGGATGCGGCAATCGCAGCCTATGCGCGGGAGCTGCTGAAACCGCGAATGACCATTCGCGAAATCGCGCTCGCCATGTGCAAACGCATCCACAAGGACTTTACCTATGATGGCGAGGCAACGACCGTGGATACGACGCCATCGGAAGCCTTCAAGCTGAAACGCGGCGTTTGTCAGGATTTCTCGCATATCATGATCATGGCGCTGCGCAGCCTCGGCATTCCCGCCGGTTATGTCAGCGGCTTCCTGCGCACCATTCCCCCGCCGGGCAAGGAACGTCTGGAAGGGGCCGATGCAATGCATGCCTGGGTTCGCGTCTGGTGCGGCGAGGCGGCGGGCTATCTGGAACTCGACCCCACTAATGATATCGTCGCCGGCAGCGACCATATCGTCGTCGGTTATGGCCGGGACTATTCCGACGTCGCACCGGTGATCGGGGTATTGAAGAGCTATGGCAACCAGCAGATAAAACAGGCCGTCGACGTCATCCCCGTCCAGTAATGATGCAAGGTGTATTGTTTCGAAATTTGCTGGAATTAATTCTTAAAAATACTTCAAAAACTGCGCCAATTTGAGCGCCGCATAAAATTGAACCCATCACGTTAGCGGATTTTACATCGTTTGCGGGTTTCCTGCGCTCAGTCGTATATTCTAATCCGTGAGCCCCATCATGACCGCCTCCGCCTATCAAAAACTGAAGCGCCGTTTCCTTGCCGATACCAACGGCAATTTCGGCATCATGACGGCAGTATTGCTACCGGTGTTGCTTGGCTTTGCCGGCGCTGGCTTGGAACTTGCAAATGTGATGCAGGTGAAAGCGGATTTGCAGAATACGGCAGATTCAGCAGCCCTTGCGGCGGCGACCGAGGCTCGTTTGAAGGAAGGCGCACTGACCGACGAACAAATCAAGGAGATCGCCAAGGCTTTCATCGCCAGCCAGCTGGAAAAGAACCTGACCGAGGAAGAGAAGAAGGCAATCGAGAAGAATTCGCCAATCAATATCGGTACGACGGAAGATACCCGTGGCAAGACTTACACAATCGAGACCACGATCAACCGCGAGATACAGCTCAATCCTCTGCTTGGGTTAATCGGGGTAAAAACACTCGAAGTTTCGGCAACCGGGACCGCAAAGAGCACGGTCAACAAGGGCGCGCCGATTTCCATGTATCTGGTGCTGGACCGCTCGGGTTCGATGTCCTTCAAGACCGATACCGTCGACACCAAAAAAACGTCGTGCCAGAACTACACGTCCGATAACTGGGGTAGCTATCCCAATCTTAAGAACACGTCGCCCTGCTACGTTAACAAGGCCACTTCGCTAAAAACTGCGATAGGCTTTCTCGTTGCCACTCTGAACAAGGCCGATCCGACTTATACGGCGAGCGGCGGCTCCGAACTGGTCCGAACAGGTGCCTCTGTCTATACACATGAGAGCTATGCTGCTCAGGCCCTTAACTGGGGGACGAGCGGCGTCGTCAGCTATGTCGACAAACAAATTCCAGAATTCCCTACTGGCGGCACGGACGCGACGAGCGGCCTGAACGCCGCTTACAACGCGCTCAAAAAGGTGAATACAACGGAAGCCACCGCTCATAAAAAACAGAAAAACGAATCCTTCGAACGCTACATCGTTCTGATGACGGATGGCGAAATGACGGGGTATAGCGCCGCGTGGAACTCCGGCATCGACCAGGCCGTACGTAATACCTGCGATACGGCCAAGAAGGACGGCATCAAGATTTTTAGCGTGGCCTTCATGGCGCCCGACAAGGGCAAGTCCCTGCTGCAATATTGCGCCTCAAACCTCGACAATTATTACGCGCCCGAAAACATGCAGCAGATCGTCACCGCTTTTGGCGAAATCGCGCGCAAGGCTGCCGGCAGCATTGCCACGCTGACCAACTGATGAAAATTCGGCGAGCGGGGCCTTGAGACGGCGTCGTTTGCAAGGAGCGATGCTTCCTGGAGATTCTGTCCGGCTGCATGGCTGGCAAGTCGTGAGCGGCAGGTGACAGCGGCGGCGGCCCGTGGCATAGGAGGGCGCTCCCATTCACAGGCCCCGTCATGATCCGCATCGAAAATATCAGCAAGTCGAACAGTCACCGCATTCTTTACATCGAGGCCTCCGCCGCACTCAATCGCGGCGAGAAGATTGGCCTTGTCGGCCCGAACGGCGCTGGCAAGACCACGCTGTTCCGGATGATCACCGGAGAGGAACAGCCCGATGAGGGACAGGTCGTCGCCGAAAAGGGCATGACGATCGGCTACTTCAATCAGGATGTCGGCGAAATGTCCGGCCGCTCAGCCGTGGCCGAAGTCATGGAAGGCGCCGGCCCGGTCAGCGAAGTGGCGGCCGAGCTCAGGCAACTGGAAGCCGCCATGTCCGATCCCGACCGGATGGACGAGATGGACGCCATCATCGAACGTTACGGCGAAGTGCAGGCGCGGTATGAGGAGCTGGACGGATATGCGCTCGAAGGCCGTGCCCGCGAGGTTCTGGACGGTCTGAGCTTCAGCCAGGAGATGATGGACGGCGATGTCGGCAAACTTTCCGGCGGCTGGAAAATGCGCGTGGCGCTCGCCCGCATTCTTCTGATGCGACCGGACGTGATGCTGCTCGACGAACCCTCGAACCATCTCGATCTCGAAAGCCTGATCTGGCTCGAGGATTTTCTGAAGAACTACGACGGCGCGCTTTTGATGACCTCGCACGACCGCGAATTCATGAACCGCATCGTGACCAAGATCATCGAGATCGACGGCGGCAGCCTCACCACCTATTCCGGCGATTACGGCTTTTACGAACAGCAGCGGGCGCAGAACGAAAAACAGCAGCAGGCGCAGTTCGAACGCCAGCAGGCCATGCTTGCCAAGGAAATCAAATTCATCGAGCGCTTCAAGGCGCGCGCCTCGCACGCCGCGCAGGTGCAAAGCCGCGTGAAGAAACTCGACAAGATCGACCGCGTCGAACCCCCACGCCGGCGTCAGACGGTCGCTTTCGAATTCGCACCTGCGCCCAGATCGGGCGAGGATGTCGTCGCGCTGAAAAAAGTGAACAAGGCCTATGGCAGCCGCACGATCTACGGCGAACTGGACTTCATGGTACGGCGCAAGGAACGCTGGTGCATCATGGGCGTCAACGGTGCCGGAAAATCGACATTGCTGAAACTGGTGACCGGCACAACAGAGCCGGATTCCGGCAATGTCACGCTCGGCGC
This sequence comes from Rhizobium sp. X9, assembly GCF_018873185.1. Classification (NCBI taxonomy): domain Bacteria; kingdom Pseudomonadati; phylum Pseudomonadota; class Alphaproteobacteria; order Hyphomicrobiales; family Rhizobiaceae; genus Rhizobium; species Rhizobium sp. X9. The sequence goes on from NZ_CP071312.1 coordinate 1,027,578, forward strand.
CAGCGTCAAGCTCGGTTATTTCGCCCAGCACGCCATGGATGTTCTGGATGGCGACAGCACCATTCTCGAATGGCTGGAAGAACGCTTTCCGAAAGCGGGCCAGGCACCGCTGCGCGCCCTTGCCGGCTGTTTCGGCTTTTCCGGCGACGACGTGGAAAAACGCTGCCGCGTTCTCTCCGGCGGTGAAAAAGCCCGTCTCGTCATGGCCGCCATGCTGTTCGACCCACCGAATTTCCTCGTGCTGGACGAGCCGACGAACCATCTCGACCTCGACACCAAGGAAATGCTGATCAAGGCCCTGTCGCAATATGAAGGCACGATGCTGTTCGTTTCCCACGATCGCCATTTCCTGGCCGCGCTTTCAAACCGGGTGCTGGAACTGACACCGGACGGAATCCACCAATATGGCGGCGGATACACGGAATATGTGGAAAGCACCGGACAGGAAGCGCCGGGCCTGCGCAGCTAACCGGAAGCCGTACGCATAGGCCCGCTACGGCAACTTTCGTACTCTATACCGGAGAAGCAGATGCGGATCGTCGTCTATAGCGCCAAACCCTATGACAGGCAGTTCCTTGACGCGGCTGCAGGGTCCGGCATGCGGATGCAATATTGCGAAGCGCGGCTGTCTCTTGAAACGGTGGCACTGGCCAAGGGCGCTGTCGCGATCTGCGCCTTCGTCAACGATGATCTGTCGCGGCCCGTGCTGGAAAAACTGGTGGAGATGGGCGTGCGGCTCGTTGCGCTGCGCTGCGCCGGCTTCAATCAGGTCGATATCGCGGCTGCCGAAAAGCTGGGCCTGACCATTGCGCGCGTACCTGCCTATTCGCCCCATGCGGTCGCCGAACACACGATGGCGCTCATACTGGCGCTCAACCGCAAGATTCACCGCGCCTATAACCGGGTGCGCGAAGGCAACTTCGCCCTGGATGGCCTGCTTGGTTTCGATCTTCACGGCAAGACGGTGGGCATCGTTGGTACCGGAAAGATCGGCGCGATTTTCGCACGCATTGCTGCCGGTTTCGGCTGCCGTATCATCGGCCATGATCCTTACCCAAATCCAGATTGCGAAGCCCTTGGCATGGTCTATGTCACCCGGGAGGAATTGTTCCGTACATCGGACGTTCTCGCGCTGATGTGCCCGCTCACGCCTGAGACCCGTCACCTGATCCGCCGGGATACGTTGCCGCTCCTGAAGAAGGGCGTCATGCTCGTCAACACCAGCCGCGGGGCTATCATCGACACACGCGCGGCGATTGCAGGTCTGAAGGATGGCACGATCGGCAGTCTCGGCATCGATGTCTATGAGGAGGAGGCAGACCTCTTTTTCGAAGATCTTTCCAACGATGTGCTGCGCGATGACGTCTTTGCGCGATTGCTGACTTTCCCGAATGTTCTGGTCACCGGCCATCAGGGGTTTTTCACGCACGAAGCGCTCAAGAACATTGCAGACACCACGATCGGCAATGTGCAGAGCTTTTTCGACACCGGCAAAGCCCTGCACGTCGTTTCCACCCGGCAGCTGGCAGGCCCTGCCTGATCTCCGCTACGGCCGGCAAAAAGCCTTTCAACAGGGTACTGAAATCGTCCGCAATGCAATTGCCCGTCCCAGATCTCCGGTATAGGTTTCGGGCGATCTTTTGATACGTTTTCACACCGGACCGGTCGGGTAACAGATGCAACTCAAGGACTGCTATAATTTTCACGATTTTCGCCGCATGGCGAAACAGCGTCTTCCCGGACCGATCTTCAACTACATTGATGGCGCTGCCGATGACGAGGTGACGTATCGACGAAACACGGCCGCTTTCGAGAATTGCGATCTCGTTCCCGACGTGTTGCGAGGCGTGGCGGATGTGGACATGTCTGTCACCGTCATGGGGCAGAAGCTGGCAATGCCGGTCTATTGTTCCCCGACGGCGTTGCAGCGCCTCTTCCACCACCAGGGCGAGCGGGCGGTTGCGGCAGCGGCGGGAAAATATGGCACCATGTTCGGCGTCTCCTCGCTTGGCACCACCAGCCTCGAGGAAGCGCGCCGCATCAGCGGCGGGCCGCAGGTCTATCAGTTCTATTTCCACAAGGATCGCGGCCTCAACCGCGATATGATGGCGCGCGCCAAGACTGCCGGCGTGCAGACGATGATGCTGACGGTAGACAGCATCACGGGTGGAAACCGCGAGCGGGACAAGCGCACCGGCTTTGCCATTCCCTTCAAGCTCAATCTTTCCGGCATCGCGCAATTCGCCATGAAACCGGCATGGGGGATTAATTACCTCACGCATGAGCGCTTCAGCCTGCCGCAGCTTGACGGCCACATCAAAATGGATGGTGGCGCGCTTTCCATCAGCCGCTATTTCACTGAGATGCTCGACCCTTCCATGAACTGGGACGATGTGGCGCAGATGGTGCGCGAATGGGGCGGGCCCTTCTGCCTGAAGGGGATTATGTCCGTCGATGACGCAAGACGCGCGGTCGAGATCGGCTGCAGCGGCATCGTGCTCTCCAATCATGGCGGCCGCCAGCTCGATGGTTCGCGCAGCGCCTTCGACCAGCTTGCCGAGATTGTCGATGCGGTCGGTGACCGGATCGATGTCATGATGGATGGCGGCGTGCAGCGCGGAACCCATGTGCTCAAAGCACTGTCACTGGGCGCGAAAGCGGTTGGGCTCGGCCGCTATTACCTTTTTCCGCTCGCTGCCGCCGGACAGCCCGGTGTGGAGCGGGCTCTCGAACTGATGCGCATCGAAATCGAGCGCGATATGAAGCTTATGGGCTGCACCACCGTCGACCAGCTGACACGCCGGAACCTTCGTTTTCGCGACTAAGGCGACTGGAAAAACTGAACGGAGCTTTCAACCGAAATCCCGCGTCTCTATCGGCGAGCCGGAAGACAATCACAGCCGGCCACTGGCATCACATGCCATTTCAATCGTGTTTCGCCGATGCTCCAGAAGCGCAGCCCCGATACTCCAGACAAGCGCCAGACAGATCAGCCCACAGACACCACCCGCCATCAATGAACGATGGCGCTTGGTGTCGAAAACAAACAACCATCCGACAGTGGCATAGGCCGCGAGCGCCGGCACGGCGGCTATCAGAACGGAGATTGGCCCGTCGCAATCAACGGCATCGATGCCGATGGCGCGATATTCGTTCGGTGTTCCCAATACCCCAAGGGCGGCGACGGGAAACATCGCGGCTAAAACGGCATAGCGGAAAAATCGCGGTGTATCGGGCATGGCTTCTCCATAGCCGGATAATCAACTATGCGAACCTGCAAGAAACCGGGTGAAGGGGTTTCCACCGACGGCAGCGGCTTCAACACGCCACTTGCGAATTGCTGGATTGAAGATTGCCCGCTTTCGCAGGGAAATCCAGCATTTTGAACGGCTTTCATCTTGGCAGGCCACGCAAATCATGATTATCGTTGCATCATGCAACCATAATGGATTTAACGTGTCTCAACAATCCTTCACCATAAACGACATCCGCTCCACCTCGCGTCGGCTTGTCCGCGAGCTCGGTTTTATGGGCGGAGACTTCGCTGGCACCGACTTGCCGCCCTCTGCGGTGCATGCCCTGATCGAAATCGACGCATGCCCGGGCATCACGGCGCGTGATCTCGGCAAGCTGCTTCGGCTTGAGAAATCCAGCGTCAGCCGCATGCTTCGCAAACTCGTTCTGTCCGGCGACGTCCGGGAAGAGACGGACGATGAAGATAGTCGTATCAAGCGGCTGCATCTCTCCGGACAAGGGCAGGAACGGGCCGGCGCCATTCACAGCTTTGCAAACAGGCAGGTGTCGAGCGCGCTGACGCGGCTCACGCGGGCGGACGGCCATACGATCCTCGAAGGACTTCGCCTTTACGCCGATGCGCTGGGAGGCCGGAGCGACAAGGCGGCTCCCACCATCGATATCGTCGAAGGCTATAGACCAGGCCTCATTGCCCGCATCACCCAGATGCACGCGCTTTATTATGCCCGGACATCGGGCTTCGGCCAACGCTTCGAATCCGTTGTGGCTGAAGGCCTCGCCTCCTTTTGCAACCGGCTGGAAAACCCGAAAAATGCAATCTGGGTCGCAATGCGGGGACAGGAGATCATCGGCTCCGTCGCAATCGACGGCGAGGATCTGGGGCCGGGTGTGGCGCATCTGCGCTGGTTCATCGTCGATGACGGCGTGCGCGGCGGCGGTGTCGGGCGCAGGCTGCTGGCAACCGCGCTCGCCTTTGCGGATGAAAATGCCTTTCATGAGACCCATCTATGGACGTTCAACGGCCTTTTGGCCGCACGGCATCTTTACGAGGCCCATGGTTTCGCATGTGTCGAAGAACATCCGGGCAGCCAATGGGGAAGCGAGGTTCTGGAGCAGCGTTTTGTCAGGCAACTCAACGGCATGCCCGCCCCGCGCGGCTGAGCTCAGACGCTGCTGAGCAAAAGGCTGGTTTCGCTGTTTGAGACGCCGTCTATCATGCGGACCTCGCGCAGCACGCGATCGAAATCCGAGAGGCTTCCGGCGCGGATGTTTGCCACAAGGTCCCAATTGCCGTTGGTGGTGTGCAGCGAGGAAATCTCTGCGATGCCACGCAGCTTGCGGATGACCTGCGTGGTGGATTTGCCCATTACCTCTATCATCATGACCGCATGTACCGCCCGGTCATCATAATCCTCGCGCACCCGCACGGTGAAACCAAGCAGCGTGCCGGTTTCCGTCAAGCGGTCCAGCCTGTTTTGAACCGTTCCGCGCGCCACACCCAGCACATCCGAGAGCTTGGCCAGCGAAGCGCGGCCGTCGACCCGCAGATGGGCAATGATTTGCCGGTCGAGCTCATCAGGTATGTATTTTGCGATGCTCATTTGAATATCTGACAGAATTGACAACTGGACTGAACATATTGTTCAAAATAGTTTCAGAAACAACAAGCTTCTGCGATTTCGGTTGAACAGGCACAATGGATATCCTCGCTCCAGCAAGTGAGGAGTTGCCCAGATGCCCCTGTCCCCGTCCGCAAAAGCCCTGATCCCTTTCGTCAGTGTCGAGAACATGATGCGCCTCGTGCATCATATCGGCATCGAGCAGATGCTCGTCGAGCTTACCGATGCCATAGAGGCTGATTTTCGCCGTTGGCAGTGCTTCGACAAGACCCCGCGCGTCGCCTCCCATTCGCGAGAAGGCGTCATCGAGCTGATGCCGACGTCCGACGGCGAAATCTACGGCTTCAAATATGTAAACGGCCATCCGAAAAACATGGCCGATGGGCTTCAGACAGTCACCGCCTTTGGCCTGCTTGCATCCGTCTCCACCGGTTATCCGGTACTTTTGACGGAGATGACCCTGCTGACGGCGCTGCGCACCGCCGCCACCTCGGCAATGGCCGCCCGGCATCTGGCGCCGAAGGGCACCCGGGTGATGGCGATGATCGGCAACGGAGCGCAGGCGGAATTCCAGGCGCTGGCAATGAAGGCGGTGATCGGCATCGAGGAAGTACGCCTTTACGATATCGATCCCCGCGCCACTGAAAAGACGGCCGCGAACCTGAGGGGGAGCGGCCTGAACGTGACACCGTGCAAATCGGCCCAGACCGCGATCGAGGGCGCCGACATCATCACCACCTGCACCGCAGACAAGCAATATGCGACGATCCTGCCCGACAATATGGTCGGCGCTGGTGTACACATTAACGCCATCGGTGGCGATTGCCCCGGCAAGACGGAACTGCACAGGGATATTCTGCTGCGCGCCGATACCTTCGTCGAATACCCCCCGCAGACACGCATCGACGGCGAAATCCAGCAGATGGACCCGGATTATCCGGTGACCGAGCTTTGGAAAGTGATCCTTGGCGAAGCCGAAGGCCGGCGAGACGCGCGCCAGATCACCCTGTTCGACAGCGTGGGTTTCGCCATTGAGGACTTTTCCGCGCTGCGTTACGTGCGCGGAAAACTTGAGGGCTCCAGCTTCTATCAGGAGATCGACATCATCGCCGATCCCGATGACCCACGCGACCTCTTCGGCATGCTGCAACGCGCCCGGAACTGAGGATTAAAACGATGAAAAAAACCTATTCCATTCAGGCTCCGGCCGCCGTCGTCATGGTGCGGCCGCACCATTTCACGGTTAATACCGAGACAGCAGCCGACAACCGCTTTCAGGCGACACCGGCAAGCGGCGAAGACTTCAGCGCGATTGCCCATCGTGAAATCACCCGCGCCGCTCAAATGCTGGAAAGCCATGGCGTAGCAGTGCACCTCTTCGAGGACGAAAGCACGCGGACGCCCGACTCGGTCTTTCCCAACAACTGGTTTTCCACCCATGCGGGCGGCCATGTCGCCATCTATCCGATGAAGGCCGAAAGCCGCAGGCTTGAGCGGCGTCAGGATGTCATCGAGATGCTGAAGAGCCGCTACCGCGTTCAGGACATCATCGATTATTCCGGCCTTGAGCCCGACGGCCTTTTCCTAGAAGGCACAGGCGCCATGGTGCTCGATCACATCGACCGTGTCGCTTACGCCGTGCGCTCCGACCGCACCGATCCGATTGCGCTCGAACGATTCTCGACCCATTTCAACTTCGAACCGATGGTGTTCGATGCTCGTGACGAGGCGGGCGTGCCGGTCTATCACACCAATGTCCTCATGTGCATCGGCACGGATTACGCGATGATCGGTCTCGACATGATCGCCGATGAGAACCGTCGCACGGAAATCGTTACCCGGCTTGAACGTTCGGGGCGGCGGGTCATCGGTCTCAGCAACGCTCAGATCCGCAGCTTCGCCGGCAATGCGCTCGAGTTGCAGGGCCGCGATGGCCGCATCCTTGCGCTCTCAACCACCGCATACGCCTCGCTGACGGCAGATCAGATAGCCGCAATCCGCGAAAGCGCGGTTCCAGTGGCGCTGGATATACCAACCATTGAAAAGGCCGGCGGTTCGGTGCGCTGTACGCTTTCCGGTATTCACCTGACACCACGATGAGAAATCGGAATGCAAGCGCAGGAATCTCTGCGCTTGCATTTTTATACCGCCATGTTGCCCAGCCTCGATCAGAAGGCCAGCTGGACCTTCATCGATTTGCTTCTATCGCCAGCAGTTTCGAAAGCCGCGACCGCCTCTTCCAACGGGAAGGTTCCGGTCAGCAGCGGCTTCAGGTCGACCCGGCGCTGGTTGATGAAATCGACGGCAAGTCCGAATTCCTCGTGGAAACGGAAAGTGCCTTTCATCTCGATTTCCTTGGCGACCACCATATTCTGCGGAATGGAAACATCGCCGCCGAGACCGAGTTGAACCACGGTAGAGCGCGGTTTCAGCGCTTCGAGACCCGAACGCACAGCCCTTTCGTTTCCGGAAGCTTCGAACTGGACGTCAAAATAGCCCTTGTTTGCCGAATAGGCGGAAAGCACGTCGGGGTCGTTGGCGACATTGATGACCCGGTCGGCACCAACGGCGAGCGCCTTTTGCAGTACCGCATCCATGACGTCGGTCGCAACGATTTCCCTGGCTCCATGGGCACGGGCAGCGATGATCGCCAGCGCGCCGATCGGCCCGCATCCGGTGACCAGGACCCGCTTGTCGGTCAATGCGCCGGCGCGGTTGACACCGTGCAGCGTGACCGCGAAGGGCTCGGCCATGGCCGCTTCATGGATGGAGATGCCATCGCGCACCTTGTGGCACTGGTATGCCTCGGCGATGAGGCGCTGGCGGAACGCGCCCTGAATATGCGGCATGGGCATGGCGGAGCCATAAAAACGCATGTTCAGGCACTGGTTCTGCTGGCCCTTCAGGCAGAATTCGCAATGGTTACAGGGCCGGCTTGGCGATACGGCGACGCGGTCGCCAACGGCCAGATGGGAAACGCCCTCCCCCAGAGCCTTGATGGTGCCGGCCACCTCATGGCCGAGGATCATCGGTTCGCGCACCCGCACGGTGCCGAAGCCGCCGTGATTGTAATAATGCAGATCGGAGCCGCAGATGCCACCTGCCTCGATCGCCACATCGACCTGTCCCGGGCCGGGCTGTTCCGCCTGCCGTTCCTCGATCCGCAGGTCCTTGGCTGCGTGGATGACAACCGCTTTCATATTCGCTCCTCCCATAAAGGCGGGCTTGGCGGCAATTGCCGCCGAAGCCTATTGTCTTTGGATCTGTCTCAGATATCGACCACGAGGCCCTTGGCTTTCAGCACCGCCTCGAGCTTGCTGACCTCGATCACAGATTTGCCCTGCTTGTAGGCTTCGATGTAACCGGCTTCGGCATCTTCGCGGGCCTGCGAAAGCTTTGCCGCTTCCTGTGCTTCCTCGCGTCTCACGACAACCAGCCCATCGGCGTCACCGACGATGATATCGCCCGGATTGATGATTTCGCCGCCAACGATGACCTGATCATTGACCGCGGCAATGGTTTCCTTGACCGTGCCCTTGATACAGACGCTGAGCGAGAAGACAGGGAAGCCGAGGTCCCTGAGCTGCAGCGTGTCGCGCACGCCGGTGTCGGTCACCAGGCCGCCGATGCCTTTTGCGAGGCAAGCATTGGCGAGAACGTCGCCGAACGAACCGGCTTCTTCATATTCACCGGCGGAAACGACGATGATGTCGCCCGGCTTGGCGTAGTTGATGGCAAGCTGCAGCATGATGTTGTCGCGCGGCGCGCATTTGACGGTGAAGGCCGGGCCGCACAGCTTCATGCGATAATCGACGGGCTTCAGCCGCGAGGACAATGCGCCGCGACGTCCCTGCGCCTCATGGATCGTGGCGGGAGAGAATTTGGCAAGGGCGTCGACATCCGCCTGGTCCGGACGCTGCGCGATATCTTTAATGTGGATCATGAAAACCTCCCACGTTGAAACTGTCGGCGAGAACGTCTCGCCGACCGATGATGGTTTGAATTGCTGGTATGATGGCCGAAGCTGAGCCGGGGCTCAGGGGATCGGATCGAACTTCAGTTCGGAAAGAGGCACGACCTTGTCGGTGCGTGTCATCTTGTATTCGGTGTTCGGGCCAAGCCACTTGTCCCAGATACGGTTGATTTCGCCATCCGCATCGAGCTTGCGAAGGATTTCGTTGATCTTTGCGGTCAGCGCCGGATTGTCTTTGGCCATGCCGATGCCGATGGGCTGGAAGAGCATCGGCTCTTCGATCATCCGCATCTGCTTGCCCTTGGTCTTGGATTCGTTGACGAACTTGGTCATCGTCATGGTGTTGCCAACGATGCCGCGCGCCTTGCCCTGCTGGACGGCGAGGTAAGCGGAGGCCGTATCCTGGAATGTCAGCGGCTCGGACTTGTTGAGCTTGACGGACATTTCCGAAGTGGAACCCTTGCTGGACGCGATACGCTGGCCGACGAAGTCGGACTTCTTGGTGCCGGGGTCGTCAACCGGAACAATCAGCATTTCCTTTGCCAGATAGTAGGGGTCGCTGAACTGGATCTGTTCAGCGCGGCTCTGGGTGTAAGCGAGATTGGCAACCGAGAGATCGACGCGGCCGAGCTTGACTTCGGGAACGCGCGCTTCAACGGAAACGGGCTTGATCTCGGCCTTGACGCCGAGTTCCTTGGCGATGGCGCCGCACAGATCGACGTCGAAGCCGGCCATTTCGCGCGTCTTCGGATCCGGCGAGGCAAAGGGCGGCACGTCTGCGAATGTCGCGCAACGCAGCGTCTTGTTCGCAATGATCGTGTCGAGCTGGTCGGCCTTGGCCGGCAGGACCGCGGCGGAGGTCGCCAATGCGGCGGTAAGAGTGATGGACTTCCAGTTCATTTCAGTTCTCCCTGTTATTATAGAGGATAGGTCCTAGTGTCTCAGATCGGCGAGGAACCGCTGGGCACGGGGATGTTGCGGATTTTTGAAAAACTCTTCGGGTTTCGCCGTTTCGAGGATGCGGCCGGCATCGATGAACCAGATGCGGTCGGCCACTTCACGGGCAAAGCCCATTTCATGCGTCACGCAGAGCATGGTCATGCCTTCGGCAGCAAGGCTCTTCATGACGGCGAGCACCTCTCCGACCATTTCCGGGTCGAGAGCGGAGGTCGGTTCATCGAACAGCATGACCGGCGGCTCCATGGCAAGCGCCCGCGCAATGGCGACGCGCTGCTGCTGGCCGCCGGAAAGCTGAGCGGGATAGGAGCTGGCCTTGTCGGCAAGCCCGACACGATCGAGAAGCTTCAACGCCTTTTCATGTGCGATCGTCGGGGAAACACCCTTCACCCGGATCGGCGACATCGAGACATTCTCCACCACCGAAAGATGCGGGAAGAGGTTGAAACTCTGGAAGACGAAACCCACCCGGCTGCGCAGCGCGTTCAGTTCCCTGGCGCGCATCTGGGCATGGATGTTCTTGCCATCCAGCATGATCGAGCCGCTGCTGATCTCTTCCAGCCGGTTGATCGTGCGGATGAGGGTGGACTTGCCGGAACCCGATGGCCCGCAGATGACCACGACTTCGCCACGGGTGACGTTTTCGTTGACATCCTTGAGCACCTGATAATCGCCATAGCTTTTGCAGACCTGCGAAAGCGTGATGGTGTAGGCGTCCTGAGTGGCGGAAACTGACGCGGTCATAGCTGCTCCGTAACAATATTGGCGGGGGCCGGTGCCGTGTCGGCGGCGAGCTTGCCGCGCGGGCCGGCCCGCCGGCGGGCGATACGCCGCTCGAGACGATTGGCGACATGGGTCAGCGACCAGCAGATGATGTAATAAACAAGCGCCAGAATGAGGAAGACCTGGAAGGGCTGGGTCAGGAGCTGGTTGTTCACCTGGTTTGCCGCAAATGTCAGGTCCGGCACATTGATGACGTAGCCGAGGGTCGTGTCCTTGATGGTGGACACGAAGGTCGAGATCAGGCTCGGGATCATATTATAAAGCGCCTGCGGCAGGATGATATAGCGCATCGCGCTGAAATATCCGTGCCCCAGTGCACGCGCCGCATCCATCTGCCCCGCCCCCAGCGATACGATGCCGGCGCGGACGACCTCACTCATGAAGGCGCCCTGATATACGACGAGCGTTGCCAGCATGGTGACGAAGCTCGGCACATCGGCCCCGGTCCAGAGCGGAACGAGAAAGTAGCTCCAGAGAATGAGCATCAGCAGCGGCACGCCACGCGTGAAATAAACGATGGCAGTGACCGGCCAGCGCAGCAGCCGCCATTTGGACAGCCGCGCAAGCGCCATCAGAATGCTGACGGGAAAGGCAAGCGCGATGCTGAGCGCCGAAAGGATGAGCGTGTTGGCAAGGCCGCCGAGCGGCCCGTTGGGATATTGGCCGATCAAGAGGAGCAGCCAGTAGTCCTGGATGATTGCGATCATGTCGTGGATCATGCCCGGGCCCTCCGCAGAGGATCGGCACGCATGGAGATATAGGCTCCGAGACCCATGATCAGCAGCGAGAAGAACAAATAAAGCACGGTGGCGACCAGATAGACCTCAAACGTCCGGAAACTCAGATTTTCGACTTCCTTGACGGCATGGGTAAGCTCGGGCGCGCCGATCAGAACGCCGAGACTGCTGTTCTTGAACAGCGAGGTGCTGTGATTGATCAGCGGCGGCAGCGCGTTGCGAACGCCCTGCGGCATGATGACGAAACGCATCGCCGAAACATAGCTGTGACCAAGCGCGCGCGCCGCTTCCATCTGGCCGGGATTGATGGAACGCACGCCCGAGCGCAGATCCTCGCTGAAATAGGCCGCCTGACAGAGGCCAAGGCCGATGATGGCGAAGATCGATTCCGCATTGTGGCTGGACAACCAGTTCCCCAGTCCGCTTGGCAGCAGCGTGAAGATACCGAAATACCAGAGCATGAGCTGCACGAGTGTCGGAACGTTGCGGTGATAGGAAACATAGGCCGCCACAAGCGGATCGCCGAACCGGAAGGGTGACAGGCGAATGGCAAGCAGAACGACCGCCAGTGACATGGCGAGCAGCCAGGAGCCGGCATAGATGATGAACGTCATCTGGATGCCATGCAAAAGCATCGAGACGTAGTCCGCATTGCTCAGAATTGCCCAGAGGTCAAAACCGCTCACGCGACTTTACCTCCAGATCCGCCCGTCGCTGCCGGATATCCCACAGTCTGGGGCTTGGCTGTCTGCAGCCCGCCCATGACCTGCAGCGTCGGGGTAATTTCCATATGGCCGATATTCATGGAAACGGGTGCGGCGATGGCGAATGCGATCGCATCGGCGATATCGGACGCCTGCGGCAGTTCGAAACCATCGATGAAACGCTCGCGAATGCTCGGATCGTCGCCATGAACATGATTGAAGATGTCGGTTGCCACACGACCGGGGCAGATTTCCGTCACCCGCACGCGCCTGCCGAAAGCATCGAGACGCAACTGGTTGGACAACATCGCCACGCCCGCCTTGCTGGCGTGATAGGTCGAGTTGCCCCCGAAATTATAATTGCCGGCGATGGATGAGATATTGATGACATGGCCGCGATCGCGCGCCACCATGCCAGGCACCACCATGCGGCAGAGATGAAGGACGGCGCGGAGGTTGACGTCGATCAGAAGATCGATATCGCCCTCATCCGCTTCCAGAAACTTTTTCGGGCGATCGACGCCGGCATTGTTCACGAGGACATCGAATGCGACTTCGCTGGTGAGTTTTGCAAGCGCCGGCCGATCCGTCACATCTATGGTATGGACGAAGCAGCCCGTGCGCTTCGCCAGCTGGTTGAGAGCGTCAGCGCTTCTGGCAACCGCATGAACTTCCAGCCCCTCGCGGCAAAGCCGCTCAACAACGGCTGCGCCAATTCCGGAAGATGCGCCGGTAACGAGTGCGGTCTTGTAGTCTGAGAATGGCATGTTTGTCCCCTATCGTTGACCAAACATTAGTGAAGCTTTCACCGCTTGCCTAAGACCGATTTTTTTTGGAGTAATAAGCAACTTGTATGGATGAGTGAGACAACATCGCTTTCGCCGATGCGACAGCCCAGCCTCTGGAGATACGCGCCTCGCGCGCGAACCCCACGGTCTAGGAGAACCTTCTAGACAACCGGCGTCGGCAAGTCATTCCCCGCGAAATGCGCATCCAGATTGGCAAGAACCAGAGCACCCATTTGAAGCCGCGTCTCATGGGTCGCGGCACCGATATGGGGAGCCAACACGACATTGCGCATACCGATCAGTTCCTCGGGAACATGGGGTTCGTTCTCAAACACATCGAGTGCCGCGCCCTTCAGCCCCCCGGATGACAGAATATCCACCAACGCCTTTTCATCCACGAGGGAGCCTCTGGCGATATTGACGAGAACCCCGTCGGGGCCAAGAGCTTCCAGCACCTCGCGGTTGATCGCGTGTTTCGTCTCTGGCGTTGCCGCCGCCGCAACGATCAGGACATCGCAGGCACTGGCGAGCAAAACCGGCGTCGGATGATAGTTATAGGCCACGTCCCGTTTTTGCCGGCTGAAATAGGAGATTTCCGCATTGAAGGCTTCCAGCCGTGTAGCGATGGCGCGGCCTATGCGGCCAAGGCCATAAATGCCGTAGCGCCGCCGCGACGCCTTGTTGCCGAGCGGCAGCTCCCCTTTTTTCCACTCTCCGGAGCGGACATGGTGATCGGCACGCACAAGCTGACGCAGCAGCATGATGGAAAGGCCGATGGCCAAATCGGCCACGTCTTCCGTCAGCACATCCGGCGTGTTGGTTACCCTGAAACCGCGCGCCCGGGCCTGATCAAGATCGACCTTGTCGAAGCCGACACCGTTGATGGCGACGATTTCGAGAGCGGGGAGACAGGCGGCAAGCTCGGGGTTGACGCCGATATGGCCGCCGGTGACCACAGCCTTTATCGAAGCCGCCTCTGCCTGCAGAAACGCCTGCTTGTCGGATATTTCATGCCAGCGGTGGACCCGGAAGCGTTTTTGCAGCTCGGCCTCGATCTGCGGCTGAAGAGGGTAGGTTTGCAGAAGATCAGGCTTCATGCGCGCTCCTCACCCGCGGCCGACGAATGGCATGCCGCTCGCCATCACGGTCATGGTCAGCACGTTTGCTTCAAGCGGCAGCGAGGCCATGTGCAGCACAGCCTTTGCAACGATGCTCGCATCAATGGTCGGCTCGACAGCGGTGCTGCCATCGGCCTGCAGCACACCGGTTGCCATGGCGCGCGTCATTTCCGTGCTGGCATTGCCGATATCGATCTGACCGCAGGCGATGTTGAACGCCCGGCCATCGAGCGCGGCGGACTTGGTAAGTCCGGTGATCGCGTGTTTGGTCGCCGTGTAAGGCGCTGAACGCGGCCGCGGGGTGGTGGCGGAAATCGAACCGTTGTTGATGATGCGCCCGCCCTGCGGAACCTGCGCCTTCATCTGTCGAAACGCCGCCTGGGTGCAGAGAAAGGCGCCGGTGAGATTGGCCCCCACCACGGCGTTCCAGGTTTCAAATGGTACATCCTCGATATGGACCGCCGGCGCCGACATGCCGGCATTGTTGACCAGAAGGTCCAGACGGCCAAAACGCTCGTTGACTTCCGTAAAGAGCCGTTCCACGTCGGCGGGAACGGAAATATCGGCCGCTACGACCAGAAGGCGGTCGCTGTAGTCGCTCCATTCGGCAGAGGCGGCTTCGAGAACCTCCCGCCGCCGTCCTGTTATCGCGACACTGTAACCATCCTCCAGCAGAGCTGCGGCAATCGCCTTGCCGACGCCTGTTCCTCCGCCCGTAACGAGCGCGATCTTTCCTTTGCTCATGCCGTTTCCCCTTCCAGTTCGTCTTCGACATGCGCCTGAATGATTTCGGCAAAAGATGTTTCCGCGCGAAAGCCGAGCGAAAGTGCCAGTTGCGGATCGTAATCCTCGGCCCAGCCGTCGACGATCCGGATGATCCGCTCGTCGGGAACACGCCTGATAAGAGAAACCGCCTTTTCCCCGGCGAAGGCGCGCAGCGCCTCGATCTCGTCTGCAACCGTGGCCGAAAGCCCCGGCATGATGAGATTGCGGCGAACGCCAAGCCCCGAAAGATCGATGGTTGCCGCGCGCAACAGGAAGGAGACGGCAGAACGCGGGCTGGCGAACCAGTGTCGCACGGTATCGGCAACGGGCAGCACCGCTTCCTGCCCGACCAGCGGTTCGCGCAGAATATTGGAGAAGAAACCGGAAGCGGCCGCATTCGGCTTACCGGGACGAATGCAGATGGTTGGCAGGCGGATGCTGACGCCATCGAAGAAACCGCGACGGCTATAGTCCGAAAGCAGCAGTTCGACGATCGCCTTCTGCGTGCCGTAACTTGTCAGCGGCGCCGTCAGGAATTCGTCGCCGATCACCTTGGGGAAAGGCGATCCGAAGACGGCAAGCGACGAGCAGAAGACCACCCGGGGCCGGTATCCATCCTTCTGGTGTTCGAGCCTGATAGCTTCGAACAGTGAACGCCCGCCATCGAGATTGATGCGATAGCCTTTCTCGAAATCGGCCTCCGCCTCGCCCGAAACCACGGCGGCGAGGTTGAAGATCACATCCGGCCGTTTTGCGACCAGCTTTTCGGCCACGCCGGTATTCGACAGATCGCTGCGCTCGATCGTCAGCTTTCCGCCGAACCCCTTCGGCACTGCCGGCTCGAAAACATCCGTCAGCGTCATTTCGGTGATCTTCACACCGCCAAGCGCGCCATCCGAAGCAAGGTGCTGCGTCAATTTTCGGCCGATCATTCCGGCCGCGCCGATTATCAGGATATGCATGATTTCACCTTTGATTGACCGGCGGGGCCGGCTCGATTGAGTTTTCAGTCATCGTCGCCCTGAAAAACGACCTCGCGGCGACGCATGATCGCCGGCATCGCCATCATGATCACGACGATGGCGGACAAAGCGAGCAAGGTGGCGCTGATCGGATGGGTGACGAATGTCGAGAAGCTACCCTGCGAGATCAGCAGTCCAAGGCGCATATTCTGCTCCAGAAGCGGACCGAGCACGAAGCCAAGCACCAGAGGCGCCGGCTCGCAGCCGATCTTGCGCAGAAAGAAGCCGACAATGCCGAACACCGCACAGAACAGAACATCGACGACGCTGTAGGACAGGCCAAAGGCGCCGATTGCGCAGAACATCAGAATGGCCGGGCACAGGAAGCGGTAGGGAATACCGAGAAGGCGAACCCAGATGCCGATCAGCGGCAGGTTCAGCACCAGGAGCAGCAGATTGCCGACCCACATGCTGGCGATCAGCCCCCAGAAGAGATCGGGCCGCGACTGCATGACTTCGGGTCCCGGCGTGATGCCCTGGATCATCATCGCACCGACCATCAGCGCCATCAGGCCGTTGGCGGGAATGCCAAGGGTTAAAAGCGGGATGAAGGAGGTTTGAGCACCGGCATTATTGGCGCTTTCCGGCCCTGCCAGCCCTTCGATCGCGCCCTTGCCAAAACGGGACGGATCCTTGGCGATCTTGCGTTCCAATGCGTAACTCGCGAAAGAACTCATGATGGCGCCGCCGCCGGGCAAAACGCCAAGGAAAGAGCCGAGCGCCGTGCCGCGCAGGACGGCCGGAAAGGCCTGCCTGAAATCCTCTCTCGTCGGCATCAGCGATCCGGTCTTTACCGCCCCCGAATCCCGCTCCACGCCTTGCTGCAGGTTGAAGAGGATTTCACTGACACCGAGGAGACCGATGGCAAGGACGACGAAATCGATACCGTCAAACAGTTCGGCCATGCCGAAGGTGAAACGCTGCTCACCCGATGTCGGGTCGATGCCGACCAGACTTAAACCGATACCGAAGGCAACCATGCCGACCGCCTTGACCGGCGATCCGCTGGACAGGAAGACGGCAAACAGAAGGCCGAAGATCACCAGACTGAAATAATCGGCCGGTCCAAAGGCGAGCGCGACCGCGGAAAGCGGCTTTGCGACGACGACGATCAGAACGGTCGCCACCGTACCGGCGAAGAATGATCCAAGCGCCGCCGTGGCCAGCGCCAAGCCCGCCCTGCCCTGCCGGGCCATGGCATATCCATCGATGCAGGTGACGACGGACGAGGATTCGCCCGGCAGATTGACGAGGATCGCCGTCGTCGAGCCGCCATATTGCGCTCCGTAGAAAATACCCGCGAGCATGATCAGGGCTGCCGTGTCCGGCATCGTGTAGGTGATGGGCAAAAGCAGCGCGACGGTCGCGGAGGGACCGATGCCCGGCAGGATGCCGATCATCGTGCCGAGCGTAACGCCCAGCAGGCAGTAGAAAAGGTTGACCGGCGTGACAGCGACACCGAAACCGAGAACGATATTGGCAAGAAGATCGGTCATGGCAGCAGGGCAATCCTCTGTCCGAGGCCCACAACAAAAATGAGGATGCAGGCAATGATGAGCACCGCGGAAAGCAGAAGGACCTCAACCGGGCGAATTCTTCCGTAAGCGATGCAGGCGAGCACGATCAGCACGAAGGCGGCGGCAACGAAGCCCAATGGCTCGATAAGCAGCGCAAAGCCGACAATTCCGGCGACAGCCAGGAACGGGCGAAGTTTCGGCGCCTCCCACACCTCGGACCGGGTCTTGCCCAGCAGATCCTGCAAAATCAGCGCAATGCCGAGCGCGAACATCAATGCCGCGATGACCGTCGGCATATAGCCGGGTCCGGGCTGGAAATTGGTGCCCATGCTCAGCGGCCGCGCGCCGTAATAGAGCCCGGCGGCAACGACCAGGAAAAAGGCTCCGGACAGAATATTCGCCGTCAGTTTCGAGCCGGTCTTATGTTCGGCCATGATTTTCTCCTCCCCTCATTGAGGAATACGCCGTGTCTTGCGACACGGCGTATTCAAACGTCAGCCAATCGGATCAATCCGCCCAGACGCATCCCTTTGACCGCATCATTTCATAACGATCCTCGATATCCATCTTGCCTTGGCGGTGCAGTTCCATCATGTGGTTCTCGTGGTCGTCGCGCTCCCGGCACGATTTGACGAGCTTGGCGATATCCTTTTCACGAACGACGACGACGCCGTCGTCATCGCCGCAGACGATATCGCCGGGGCTGATCAGTTCACCGCCGACCACAACCGGATGGTTGATGGTGCCGAGCGTATCCTTCGAGGTTCCCTTCATGCAAAGACCGAGGGAAAACACCGGGAAACCGATTTCGCGCAGCCCTTTGCCGTCACGCACGGCGGCGCTGACGACAAAGCCGACGATGCCCTTGCCGATGCAGGCAGCGGCCAGCACATCGCCGAAGCCGCCCTGATTGGGATTATCGCCGCCATCGATAACCAGCACGTCGCCGGGCTTTGCGAGATTGATGGCTTCGAAAATCATCAGATTGTCGCCAATATGGCATTTCGCAGTAATGGCCGGCCCGCAGATTTTCAGGCCGGGCTTGATCGGCTTGATGCGATAATCGAGCGCACCAAGCTTGCCCTGCGCCTCATGAATGGTGGCGGGGCTGAATTTGCTGATCGCTTCGATATCGGACTTGGAGGGGCGCTGGAAATTGCGGATCACATGGGCCATTGGCCGGGTTCCTTTCACTATTCGGTCATGCCTGGGCCACGGGTCGGCCCAAGCGTCATTTCGATTGAGAATGGGAAAGCTGCCGATCCCGGCCGCTTATTTTGTCCAGGGCTTGCTTTTCCAAAGCTCGGCCAGATTGGCGTTGCCCTGCTTGAGCGCGTCTGCGAATTCGACCTGGGTCAGCGGCAGCATGGTCAGTTCACGCTTCTTGGCGTCGGCAAGATAGTCGGGGTCCTTCAGCGCCTTCTGGAAGGCATCGACCAGCTTGGCCTCGACATCCGCGGGCAGGCCTTTCGGTGCGCCGAAACCCGCAAGCAGGCTGAACTGAACATTGTAGCCGGCCTCCTTGAATGTCGGCACATCAGGAGAAAGCGGCGAACGCTCGGCACCGGAAGTCGCAAGCACGCGAAGTGCACCGGAGCGATTGTCGGCGAAGACCTCGTTGAGGTTCATGAAACCGAGCGTGACGTGATTGCCGAGCATGGCAAGCCTTGCGGGACCACCGCCGTTGAAGGGAACGAAATTGAGCTTGACGCCCGCCGCATCCTCAAACAGCAGCGCCGTGATCTGGCTCGGATGTCCGATGCCCGTTACGCCGACGACGACCGGATTTGCCTTGGCCGCATCCACAAATTCCTGGGCGGTCTTGATCGGCGACACCTTGTTGACCGTCAGCGCCAGATCGCCGCCGATCTGGTTGGCGAGCGGCGTGAAGGCATCCGCCTTGTAGCTGGCATTGCCCTGCACGATCGGTGAATACATGGACGGGAAATTCAGTGCCCCGATCGTGTAGCCGTCGGGCTTGGCATTGGCGATATAGGTCGCCCCGATGAGGCCACCCGCGCCTTCGCGGTTTTCCACCACGACGGATGTGCCGAGGTATTTCTCGAGATAGGGCACGAGCGCCCGCGACTGGATATCGGTGCCGCCACCGGCTGGATAACCGATGACGAGCGTCACCGGCCGCTCCGGATATTCCGCAGCCGCCCCTCCCGCGACCAGAATTCCCGCAGCCGCCAGCACACTCAACAGAGATGTCTTCAAACGCATATCTTTTCCTCCCCGATACGCTTTCACCAGGGAGGCTAGAAACAAGCCATCAATAACACAAATACCGAGTTTTCAATTTACCCATATAGATTGTTTATGGGTTGAATGACGGCTCGCGTCTTGCCACCGCCCGCAACAGGTCCCGGAACAGCCTGAAAGTCCGCTCATCCACCTCCCTGCTCTTCAGGAGATGGATGGAGCGATAGATGACAGGATCAATTATATGGGCGGCCTGAAGCTGGCCGGCCTCCTGCTCCTGCTGCACCGAATTCCACGACAGGATCGTCGCACCAATACCGGCATTCACGGCGCGTTTGATCGTATCCTGCCCATCGATTTCCATCGTCACATTCAGGTTAATGCCGGCGCCGGCGGCAGCCTCGTCTATCGATACGCGCAGCGGGTTGTCCTTCGGCGGCAGGATCAGGTTAAGCCTTGCCGCCGCCTCAAGCGGCATGGAGCGGCCTATGGGTCTTGAGGACACCGCAAACAGGCTCTCCTTGACGATGAGATCGTCAGCCTTCTCCTCCGCGCCGACCAGTGCGACGGCCATATCCACCTTGCCGAGGCGAATGAGGCGCAGCGACTCGTCATTGCGTGCCTCTATCAGCCGCAGCGACACCTTGGGCATTGACCCGGCAACCTCGCTGATGATGTTCGGCGCAAAGGCGGTGGCCCAGGAGGGGATGAGGCTCAGCCGTATCACCCGCTCATCCAGATAGGCCATGGCCCGCATTTCCGCCTCCGCCTGCCGGACTTTCTCCGTAATCTCCCGCGCATGGACAAGAAGGATTTCGCCCTTCTCCGTCGCCTTCACACCGCGCGCCAGCCGATGAAGCACCGGAAACCCCACCAGCCGCTCCAGTTCCGTGATGTGATGGCTGAGCGCGGGTTGCGCAATCCCCAATTGCCGCGCCGCCGCCGACATCGAGCCGCAATCGACAATCGCGACCAGATATCGCAACCTGCGCAAATCCAACATGCCCGCTTCACCTCTCCCAGGTTCGAAACGCGATCATGACATCAAACCGCCGCCCGGGCCTAGGGCAAAAAGACCTCTGTCGGGCGGTTCGGCTCTCCCGCCACCTTTCCGGGCGCTTGGTAGAGCGGCGATGGGGTAAGACAAGATTCTTATGGTAGCCGGCTATGGCTTTTCTCCGCCCTTCCCCCGTGACACGGTCATGGCTGCGATGGGGAGCGCGATGGATCCTAAAAAAGGTATTTTGCTCAAGCTGGCGGCCATGCTGGCATTCACTGTCATGTCCGCCTGCGTGAAGGGGCTGGACGGAGCGATCCCGGTTGGCGAAGTCGTCTTCTGCCGGGGCCTTTTTGCCCTCATTCCCCTCTGTTTCTGGTTTCTTGCCTCCTCCGAGCGAATAACCATCCCGGCCGCGAAAAATATCGGCAGACTGCTTGCAGGCAGCTCGGCCGGGCTCGGCGGCATGTTCTTCGGCTTTCTGGCGCTTGCCTATCTACCGCTGGTGAATGTGACGGTGCTGAGCTACACGACCCCGCTTTTCACCATCATGCTGGCGGCGCTGCTGCTGCGCGAAAAAGTGCGGATATACCGCTGGTCCGCAGTGCTGACCGGCTTCATCGGCGTCTTCATCACCCTGTCGCCGAACCTCGTCCTAGATGCCGCCTCAGGCCCCGCCCAGATCGACAGCATCGCCATGATCGGAACGGCGCTGGCGCTGACCGGCGCACTTTGCGCCGCCTTTTCCTCCATCGCCGTCCGCCACCTGAACAGTATCGAAAAGCCATCACGCATCGTGCTGATCTATACGCTGGCGGGTGTCGTCGCCGGCTTCGCCACGATCGGATTTGGCTGGAAGATGCCGGATTTCAACCAGTTCCTGCTGCTCGCCGGTGGCGGGCTTGCCGGCGGCATCGGCCAGATCACCATGACGCTCAGCCTGCGCCACGCCCAGGCTTCGCTGCTCGCGCCCTTCGATTACACGACGATGATATGGGCAATCGCCCTCGGTTATCTCTTCATGGCCGAGGTGCCGACGGGCGCGACGATTGTGGGTGCACTCACCGTCATCGCCGCCGGGCTGTTCGCCATGTGGCGTGAAAACCGACTGGCGAAACAGGCTGTTAGGGAGCCGACAGCGTAAGCTGTTCGGTGACGCGCTTTTTGTGCAGCCGCCTTTCGCGCCACAGCGTGAACAGGCCGGCGGCAACCACGATCGAGGCTCCGAGAAGGGTCGTCAGCGCGGGCACCTGATCCATGAAGGTGTAACCGATCAACAACGCCCAGATCATCGTGGTATAATCGAAGGGCGCCAGCAGCGAAGCCTCCGCATAACGCAGGCTGAGCGTCACCAGTATCTGCGCGATACCGCCGATGAGACCGGTTCCGATCAGCAGGGTCCATTGCCAGACAGTCGGCATTTTCCAGCCCATGCCGATGCTTGCAAAGCCGATGACCGTCGTGAGGAGCGTGAAATAGAAGATGATCGCGCCAGTATTTTCGCTCTGCGTCAGATGCCTGATCTGGATCATCGATATGGCGGAGAAAAAAGCGGCGGCCAGACCGAAAAGACCGCCGAGCATGGCAACGCCCGTGCCGGAAGAGATATCGGAAACATCGAAGGAAAAATGGGGCGACAGGATAAGCACAATGCCGCACAACCCGAAAACCACCGCCGTCCAGCGATAAATCCTGACGACCTCCTTCAAAAGAAAGACCGCCAGAATGACGGTGAAGAGCGGCGTGGCATAGCTGATGGCAGTCGCATCGGCGAGCGGAATGTAAGAAAGCGCCAGATAGCTGAAGACCATGCCGCCGGTTCCGGAAAAACTCCTCACCAAATGCCCGCCAATGTGACTGGTGGCGACCTGTTGGCGAAATCCGCCCTGAACGGCCATCCACAGACAAAGCGGCAGCATGGCCACCGCCGATCTGAAGAAGACGACCTGCCCGATCGGTATCTCGCCCTTGAGACCGCTGATACAGGCACCCATCAGCACCAGAGCGAGGGCAGCGGAGATTTTAAGGAGAATGCCTTTGCGGGAATCCATGGTTCGTTCCTCTGGACGTCTTTGAACCGTTTCACCACGCGAGGCCGGGATATCAAACCTCAAACCCGTGTCCATAGAAACTTCGTCTGACCCCATCAATGCAGCCCACATGGTAGCTATTGCTGATGAATAGGGTGCGGACTCCGATCCGTTTGCCTGCCGCCTTGGGGACGAAAAAGACGTTGGAAACCAATATGGATCTGGAAAAGATCAAGAAACTGATCGAGTTTGTCGGCTCTTCGCGAGTGTCCGAGTTGACCGTGAGCCAGGAGGGAACCACGGTCCGGATCATTCGCGACAACAGCGCCGTTTCACCGCAATCGCCATCGCCGCAGCCCAAGGCTTTTCCGGTGACCGAAGCGGCACCCGAGACACCGCGCGCCGAAGAACAGGCACCGGCATCCGCCGCAGCGGCTCCGGCACCATCCGGCATCGTCACGGCACCCTCATTCGGTCTTTTCCATCGCGCCCCAAGCCCCGGCACGCCGCCTTTCGTCGAAGCCGGCGATGAGGTTGCGGAAGGGCAGGAACTCTTCATCATCGAGGCCATGAAAGTCTTCAGCACGGTCAGGGCGGAACGCGGCGGCAAGATCGCCCGGTTCCTGGCCAATGACGGCGAAGATGTGGAACTCGGACAGCCGGTGCTGGAGTTCGAATGATGAATGCGTCACTTCCAAAGGCAGCAGCCGAAGCATTCGACAGCGTCCTCATCGCCAATCGCGGCGAGATCGCACTCCGCGTGCAGCGCGCCTGCCGCGAACTCGGCCTGAAAACCATCATGGTCTATTCGGAAGCCGACAAGGATGCGGATTACCTGAAAGCGGCCGATACCGCCATCTGCATCGGCCCGGCCTCTCCCGGCCAGAGCTATCTGAATGTGCCGGCAATCCTGCTTGCCATGAAGCTGACGGGTGCCGGTGCGGTTCACCCCGGTTATGGTTTTCTGTCCGAAAGGGCATCGTTTTCGCAAGCGGTGGAGGAAGCGGGTGCAGTCTTCATCGGTCCACGCGCCGACGCCATCCGCACCATGGGTGACAAGATCGCGGCCAAGCGGGCGATGATGGAGGCCGGCGTGCCCTGCGTTCCCGGCCCCGATTCCGCCCTGCCGGATGATACGGCGGAGGTTTCGAAAATCGCTGCCGAAATCGGCTATCCCGTCATCGTCAAGGCAGCCGGCGGCGGCGGCGGGCGCGGAATGCGCGTCGTTCGTGACGCCTCCACCCTTCAGGACGCCGTCCTCGTCACGCGGGAAGAGGCAAGCCGAGCATTTGGAACGCCCGAACTCTATATCGAGAAATTCCTCGAACATCCGCGCCATGTCGAAATTCAGGTTCTCTGCGATGGCCAGGGCGGCGGCGTCTGGGTTGGCCTGCGCGATTGCTCGATGCAGCGTCGCCACCAGAAGGTCGTCGAGGAAGGCCCGGCCATCGGCATCCCCCCTGATGTTGCCGCCTTTGTCGGCAATCGCTGCGTCGAAGCCTGCCACCAGATCGGTTATCGCGGCGTCGGCACCTTCGAGTTTCTTTACGAGAACGGCGAATTTTATTTCATCGAGATGAATACCCGCCTGCAGGTCGAACATCCGGTCACGGAAATGACCTCGGGTGTGGATCTGGTGCGCCAGCAGCTTCTCGTCGCTCTCGGTCATCCGCTTGAAATTTCGCAGAAAGACATCGTCTGCGAGGGGCATTCGATCGAGTGCCGCATCAATGCCGAAGACCCCTACAACTTCGTTCCCTGCCCCGGTCTGATCACCCAGCTTCACCTGCCGGGCGGACCCGGCGTGCGGGTCGATACGCATGTGACGGCGGGTTATCGCGTATCGGCGCATTACGATTCCCTGATCGCCAAGCTCATTGTCCATGCGCCGACGCGCGAGCAGGCGATCATGCGCATGCGGCGCGCGCTTGGCGAAATACGCATCGAAGGCGTTTCCACCAACCTACCGCTGCATCGGGAAATATTGGAAGACCCGGCCTTCTCCGAAGGCGGCACGGATATCCATTACCTCGAACATTGGCTTGCAGCGCGGAGTTCAAAATGAAGCGACAGTCTGTTTCGATATCCCGCTATAGCGAGCCCGGCATCATTGCCGATCTTGCCGCTCACCTTGAGCGCAACAACGTGTCCGCCATCGAAATAGAGACGCCGGATGGGTCACTGAAGATCGTCGCCATGACAGGGGGCCAGGCTCCTGCCGCACCGCGGCCCGCTGAGACTGCCAGGGCACCGGCAGAGACGGGGGAAATCCTTGCCCGCGCGCCGATTGCCGGCATCTTCACGCCAGCGCATCCGCAACGCCCCGACCGTCCGGTTCAGACAGGAAAATCGGTAGTGAAGGGCGAAATCGTCGCATTCGTGACAGTTGGACCGGTGATCGTTCCGGTAATCGCCGACAAGGCCGGCACCGTCACCGAAGTGGTGGCAGAGGCCGGCGCGCTTGTCGGATATGGCTCCACCCTTCTCAAGACCGAAGCATGATGGTGACGTCGATGAGCAATACCTCGCTGAAAACGCCCCACCTTTCCCCCGCCCATCTGGGCCTGCCGAAAATCTCGATGATCGGCAACAAGACCTTTCTGATCGAAGCACCCGGCGAACTGAACTTGCCCGCGCAGCGGCGCATCTGGGCGCTGACGCGCGCGCTGAAGGACCGCCCCGAGGTGCTCGAACTCATACCCGGCATGACCAACCTCCTGATCGTGCTACGTCGCACGCCGGAGGATGCCGGGCGTTTGCAGGACGAGCTTCTCGACATCTGGCAACGCACCAGCGAACTTGATCTTCTGGGCAAGACCCTCGAGGTGCCGACGACCTATGGCGGTGAGCACGCCATCGACCTTGCCGCGATCTGCGATTATTCGGGCCTGCCGGACAGGGAAGTCGTGCGCCTGCATTTCGAGCAGACCTATACGGTTTTTGCCGTCGGCAGCGCGCCTGGCTTCGGTTATCTCGGCGGTCTCGATCCGCGCATTTTCATGCCACGCAAGAAAGTCCCGTCGCTGCGCATGCTCAAAGGCATGGTGACCATCGGCGGCATGCAGTCCGGCATCTCGGTTCTGACCGGGCCGAACGGCTGGAACTCGCTGGGTTTTACCGAAATCACCATGTTCGACGCCACGGCCGAGCAGCCGGCGGTGCTTTCGCCCGGCGACAGGGTTCGTTTCCTTCCTGAAAGGATCGAACTATGATCCATATTCTTGCCTGCGGACCGCTGAACACCGTCCAGGATCTCGGCCGCGCGGGTTACCGCAATATCGGCATCACCGCCACGGGCGCGATGGACCCCATCGCGCTCAGGGTCGGCAATATCCTCGTCGGCAACGGCGAAGATGCCGCCGCGATTGAAATCCAGACCTTCCCTTTCCGCATCGAATTCGAAGAGGCCCTGACCTTCGCGGTCACCGGCGCGGATTGCGCGGCACGGCTCGATGGCGCGGATTTGCCGCCCTACTGGTGCCTTCGGGCCGAGAAGGGTCAAATCCTCGAGCTTTCGACACCGCTGAAGAATGCGCGCGCCTATCTCTGCCTTCAGGGCGGCGTCGACGTTCCCGTGGTGATGGGATCGCGCAGCACCTCGCTTCGCGGCTCTTTCGGCGGCCATGAAGGACGCCATCTCGCCACCGGCGACAGGCTTGCGCTTCTGCCATCCGAGACCGCGCCGCTGCCCGCAAACGGCCTTGGCGTCATGCCGCTTGCCGATGCGATGCCGGATATGTTTCCGGTGTCCGACAATGGTGAATTGCTGCTGCGCGCCATTCCGGCCGCCGAGCACGATCTTTTCGGCGAAGGTCCGGAACGTTTCTGGTCCGAAGCCTGGAAAATCACCTCGCAGAGCGACCGCACCGGCTACCGGCTTGCCGGCACGCCACTTATGCTTTCGGCTCCCGTCGAATTGCGTTCCTATGGCGTCATTCCGGGTGTGGTTCAGGTGCCGCCGGGCGGCGAGCCGATCATCCAGATGAGCGACGCCAACACGGCCGGCGGTTATCCCAAGATGGCCGGTATCATCGACAGCGATCTTTGGCGGCTCGGACAGGCGCGCATCGGCAGCCGCATCCGTTTCGTGCAGGCGACGGTGCGCGAGGCGCTGGAGGTCGAGCAGGCAATCGACGCCTATTTCGCGGATATCCGCAAGACCCTGCCGCTGGTCACCGCCGCACTCGGCACGTTCACAAGACGATAATCCTGAAAAACAAGGAGAGGGAACCATGAAGATCGATGTTAATTCCGATATGGGCGAAGGTTTCGGCATCTATAAGGTCTGCGACGACGAGAAACTTATGGAAGTCGTCTCTTCGGCAAATATCGCCTGCGGATTCCATGCGGGCGATCCGGAAATGATGGCGCGCATGGTGCGTCTCGCCAAACAGAACGGCGTCGGCGTCGGCGCCCATCCGGGCCTTGCCGACCGTCTCGGCTTCGGCCGCCGCGAAATTCCCGTCGATGCGGAAGAAATGGAACAGCAGGTTCTCTACCAGCTCGGCGCGCTTTCGGCGATTGCGAGGGCGCAGAATGTCGCGCTTTCTCACATCAGCTTCCATGCCGCCATGGGCAACATGATCAATCGCGACGCGGCCCTTGCCGAACGGATCATGAAAAAGATCAAAGCGGTCGATCCCAACCTCATCGTCTTTTCGATGCCGGACATGCTGATCGAAAAGGCGGCGCTGGATTGCGGGCTAAAGGTGCTCAATCTCTTCCTCGCCGACCGGGCCTATGATGTGAAGGGCCAGCTCGTTCCGCGCAAGCTGCCCAATTCCGTCATCAAGGAAGAGGGTAAAGTGCGCGCGCGGGTGCGGCAGTTTCTGGAAAAAGGCACGGTCACGACCATCGAGGGCGAGATCATCCCCGTTCGCGCCAGATCGATCCTCGTCCACAGCGATACACCCGGTTCGCTGGAGCTTGCGCGCACGGTGCGCAGTGAAGTGGAAGCCTGCGGCGGCAGCGTCGTTCCGGCTCGCGAAGTGGTCGCCTGACGCAAGCCCGCTTTCGTCTCATCATTGATAATCAAACGATTACGGCACCGTGCATCATTTCTGGAGCACGGTGCCGTTACATTTTCAGGTCTTGTTTGTCGGCCGAACCAGCGAACCGATCCGGCCGACGACCTTATCAATTTAGCTGGATCACGTGATTGCTGTCGTTCGTCCAGCTCAGCTTCACCCGGTCGCCGGCAGCGCTGACGGCATTGGTGAACCCTTCCGTTTGGGTCTGCCGGTAGGCGATCATCGGCTCGCCATTGTCCAGACGCAGGTAGTAGTGCAGCATGAAACCGCGATAGACCACCTGCTCCACCCGCGCCGTGGTGGAATTGCTGGCGTTTTCACCCACATCGGCAGCAAGCGGTGCGACGGAGATGGCTTCGGGACGAACGGTGACAACAACCTTGTCGCCCTGAACTGCTCCCATGTCATCCACATCCAGTCGTACACCGGCATCGGTCACAAGCCGTGCGGCGCGGCCGTTGCGTTCCTTGACACTCGCCTCGAAGAAGTTCGAGGCGCCGATGAAACCGGCGACGAAGCGCGTCAGCGGCTTCTGGTAGATTTCGCCTGCCGGTGCGATCTGCTCGAGATTGCCGTCCCGCATCACGGCGATCTGGTCCGCCATGGTCAGGGCCTCGTCCTGATCATGCGTCACCATGATGGTGGTGAGGCCAAGCCGCTGCTGCAGGCTGCGAATCTCGACCTGCATGCTTTCCCTCAGGCCCTTGTCGAGCGCACCGAGCGGCTCGTCCAGAAGCAGCATCGAAGGTTCGATCACCAGCGCACGCGCCAGCGCCACACGCTGCTGCTGGCCGCCGGAAAGCTGCGCCGGTAGCCGGTCGCCGAAGGCGTGCAGCTGAACGAGATCGAGCGCCTGCTTCACGCGCCCTTGCCGATCAGCCTTGGAAACGCCCCGCATCTCGAGGCCGAAAGCGACGTTTTCGGCAACGGTCATATGGGGAAACAGGGCATAGTTCTGGAAAAGCATGCCAACATTGCGGCGGTGAACCGGGGTGCGCGTGGACGGCTTGCCGCCGACCACGATTTCACCCGAGGTAGGACCGACAAGCCCCGCAATCATGCGAAGGCAGGTCGTTTTCCCGCATCCGCTTGGACCGAGAAGCGCCAGGATTTCCCCTGCCTTGACGGTAAGCGAAACATCATCGACGGCAACGACCTGACCGCTGTAATGTTTGGTCAGTCTTTCCAGGCGGACTTCTACGGATTTCATCTGCGTTCCCTCAGCCGTTAAAGGTCTGGTTGTATTTTTCGAGCCATTGGGCCCGGCGCGGGATGATGTATTTCCAGTCCGGCGTGAAGAGGTTCAGCGATTCCATTTTCGCTTCCGGATAGGCAAGGAACTTCGCCGTCTCTTCGCTGAACTCGATGCCCTTGACCGAGGGGGCGCTGAGCGTCGCTTCCGACAGCATCTTCTGCACGCCCGGATCGAGGATGCGGTTGATATAGGCAAGCGCAAGATCCCGGTGCGGCCCGCCCTTGACCAGCGCGATGGAATTGATGCCGGTGAACGCGCCTTCCTTCGGGAAGGTCATGTCCAGCGGCACGCCTTTTTTGGTGTGCGGATAAACGGCCTTGGAATATTCGATACCGCCGAAATCCGCCTGGCCCTGCGCAACCATCATCGTCTGCGCTTCCGCATCATAGATCGACAGCACGTTCGGCTTCAGCTCGGCGAGTTTCGCCCAGCCGGCATCCGTATCGTATTGCGCTTCTTTCAGCGGCTTTCCGGTCGCAAGGGCGGCCGCCACCATCAGCATCAGAACGCTCTGGGTGTTCTTCGGCGTATTCAAAAGCATACGGCGGGCATATTTCTTGTCGAACATCTGTTCGTAGCTTTCGAACGGCTTGCCCGTCGTCGGATTATAGAACAGGCCGGCGATCGAAATTGCAAAACCAACACCGAAATTGTCTTCGAAAAGATAACGCGTATAGACATTCTTGAGGTTGGGGATTTCATCTGCCGGCAATTGCTCGATCAGGCCTTCTTCCTTGGCCTGGGGAACGCCGACATCGTCCATCGACATCACGCTATATTGCGGATTTTCGCGGGTGGCGCGCAGCGTCGCGATGTTGGCAAGCGTTGCGCCTTCGGTGGTCAATACCCGGCACTTATATTCCTTTTCGAAAGCCGGGATCACTTCCTTCTTGATCAGCCCGCCCTGCGCCGAATTATAGACGCCGACATACATGGTGCGGTCCTGAGCGGAAGCCGCGGTATAAAAATAGGGTGTGGCGAGCGTAGCAGCGGTGACTGTCAGAAAACTGCGCCGTTTCATGATGATGGTCTTGTCTGTCATTTCCGGTACCCCTCTTGTTGTTGATTTACATAGCCATTGCCCGGCGCAGACCCACCAGCCTGTCGAGGACGAGCACGACGGTAACCGCCAGAGCGATGATGATGGTGGACATGGTCGCGACCGAAGGATCGAAGACCGTGCCGATCTGGCGATAGAGAACGATGGGCACGGGCAGGTTCGCTGAATCGGCCAGCCACATCGAAACGGGATAATTGTCGAAAGAAACCATGAAGCAGAAGATCGAGCCGGAGGCGACGCCGGGCGCGATCTGCGGAAAGATCACCCGTGTAAAGGTTTTCCAGCGGGTGGCGCCAAGCGTGCGCGCCGCCTCCTCGAGGCTGACATTGACGAGCTGAAGGCTGGTCAGAACCGTGCGGATCACATAGGGCGACGTCACCACGGTATGGGCGATCAGAAGCTTCAGCTTGGTATCCATCCAGCCATAGCCGGAAAAGAGCTGCAGCAGCGCAAGGCCGGTCACCAGCACGGGGAAGATCAGCGGCGACAGCAGCAGCCCCTTCATCAGCGAACGGCCGATGAACTTTCCGCGGGAGAGCGCGAAGGCAGCCGGAACGCCGAGCGCCAGCGAAAGAATGGTCGTCGCCACCGCCAGTGCCGCGCTGAACGTCAGGCCGGCGGTAAACTCCTCGTTCTGCATCACCATTGCATACCAGCGGAACGTGAAGCCCTGCGGCGGAAAGGTGACGAAGTAACTGTCGGAGAACGAGATGGCGACGACGAGGATGATCGGAGCCAGGATGAAGACCATCATGGCGGCGGTGATCGCGTAAAGTATGATGGTGGAAGTGCCTGTCAGCTTGTTGTTCATGACGCGCTTGCCTTGATACGACGCCCGCCGAGCAGCCTCATCGAGACGGCGTTGATCAGAATGACGATGAAAACGAGGATGGTGGCGATGGTGGCGCCGAACGGCCAGTCATAGACCGCGAGAACCTGCTGTTCGACCATGTTTCCAAGCATTTGCGAGCCAGGGCCGCCGATCAAAGCGGGAATGACGTAGGATGCGGAGGCGAGCGAGAACACCAGCGTGAAGCCTGCCAGCAGGCCGGGAAGGCTAAGGGGAAATGTGATCCGAAGGAACACCTTCCAAGCGGGCGCTCCGAGTGTGCGGGCGGCCTGCTGAAGATTGGGATCGATCTTGCCAAGAGCGGAAGACAGCGGCAGCACCATCATCGGGAAGAAGATGTGGAGAGAGCCGATGATGACGGCGGCATCCGAAAACAGCAGCGTCAGCGGGCTCTCTATGATCCCGAGATTCATCAGGACGTAATTCAATAGCCCTGTCGGGCCGTTGCCGAGGATAAGCTGCCAGCCATAGGCGCGGACCACGACGCTGACGGCGAGCGGTGCGATGACGATCAGGGTGATGATGCGGGTTGTGGTAATATTGCCGCGCACCAGCACCGTTGCGACCGGATAGGCCAGTATCGCCGCGATGACCGAGGTGATGAGACTGATGCGGATCGTCGCCCAGAGCACCTTCTGGTAAAGATCGACCTCGAAGAAGCGAATATAGTGCGCAAGCGTGAATGGTGTGCCGATCAACCCTTGCGAATTCTGCGTCATGACGCTGAACGTCATCAGGCGAATGGCCGGAAGAAAGAAAAAGAACAGCAGAAAGATCAAAAGCGGCAATATGAGTATGCCGGGTGAAAACAGCCGGCGCTCGATGGCTTTCCAGCCGGAAACTCCACGGCGTGGCAGGGCATGTGGTTCCATGATCGCAATATCCGACATCTATACTCCCGTCGCGTTGAATACGGCACGAGGCATCGCGTTGAGCCGAACGACGTCGTCGTCCCGGCCCTATGACTAGAATTTGCTGGGTGTGCTCCCTGTCGAGGTATCCGGTCTTTTTGCCGGCCCCTATCGCATGTTTGTGCATTTTCGCGCCGGTTACCTCTTTGGGTAATATTGCCCGACACGTCGTTCCCGTGTTGTTGCATGAAGCTTAGGGGCTAAGCCGACGGGCTGCATAATAGTTTATTGCTCTGAGGTCATCGCATACGAGTATGGACCGGGCAGCCGTTTGAAACGGATGCATCAAAATCCCGTATGACCTCACATCGAAGTCGTATTGGGGAAACGGCTGGAATTTCCCGTAACCTCTTTGTCAGCACCGGCACCGCGAAGATGCCTGCCCTTCACCGTTACAATCGGAAATGATCCATGCCCACCATCGCTCAACGCCTTAACAACGTCACCGTTTCGGCCTCGCTCGCCATGACCCAGAAAGCCCGCGATCTTGCGGCCCAGGGTATCAAGGTCATCAGCCTGTCTTCCGGCGAGCCGGATTTCCCCACGCCGGCCCACGCTGTCGAGGCGGCGCATGCGGCAGCCCTTGCCGGCGATACGAAATATCCCCCCGCAGACGGAACGCCAGCGCTTCGGGCCGCGATCCAGCGGAAGTTCAAGCGTGATAACAATCTGGATTATGATCCGAGCCAGATCCTGGTGGCAGGCGGCGGCAAGCAGATCATCTTCAACGCCATCATGGCCACCTGCGACCCGGGCGATGAAGTCGTCATCCCCGCGCCGTCATGGATCAGCTACGCCGATATCGTCAAGTTTGCGGGTGCCGTGCCGGTGCCGGTGGTCTGCCCGCAGAATAACGGCTTTCGCCTGCGGGCCGAAGATCTCGAAGCCGCCATTACCCCGAAAACCAAATGGCTGCTTTTCAACTTCCCTAACAACCCGACCGGTGCCGCCTGCTCCCGCGCGGAAATGAAGGCCATTGCCGAAGTCATGCTGCGGCATCCGCATGTCTGGATCATGACCGACGACATGTATGAGCATCTGATCTATGACGACTTCGAATTCTGCACCATCGCAGAAGTCGAACCTCGGCTCTATGACCGGGTTCTGACCGTCAACGGCGCATCCAAGGCCTACGCCATGACCGGCTGGCGCCTCGGTTTCTGTGGCGGCCCGAAGGATCTCATCAAGGCCATCAGCAACGTCAACACCCAGAACAGCGGGGGTGTGGCGACAATCGTGCAGGCGGCGGCCGTTGCGGTTCTCGATGGCCCGCAGGATCTCCTGAAAGAGCGCGCCGACATCTACAAGACGCGCCGTGACTTCGTGCTCGAAAGATTTGCGGAAATCGACGGCATTCGCTGCCACAAGCCAGAAGGCGCCTTCTACATCTTCCCGAATATCGGGGAGTTAATCGGCAAGACGACGAAGGCTGGCACGAAGATCGAGAATGATACCGATTTCGTCATGGCGCTGCTTGCCGAACATCAACTTGCGACAGTGCAGGGCGCGGCCTATGGCATGAGCCCCTTCTTCCGGCTTTCCTATGCCACCAGCATGGAGAATCTGGCCGAGGGATGCACCCGCATCGCCGAATTCTGCAATGGAATGAAATAGGGAGAACAGCATGTTGGGAGGAAGTGGCCGTGTCATCATGGTTTCCGGTGCATCGCGGGGCCTTGGCCTTGCGATCGCCAAAAGGCTTCACGAAGCCGGTTTCACCGTCGCGGCGGGAGCGCGAAATCCGGACGCCATTGACGTGAAGGACCGGCTTTCGGCCGATCGATACGATGCGGAAGAGGCAGGGTCGGCGGAGGCCTGGGTCGAGGCCGTCGCGGAAAGATACGGCCGGATCGACGGCCTGGTGAATTGCGCCGGCATAAATCCCAAAGTCCGGGTCATGGATGCGGGCGAGGACAGCCTCGACCAGATGTGGCGCATCAACGTCAAGGGGCCGCTGAGGGTAACCCGCGCCGCCATTCCCCATCTCGTAAAAACCGGGCAGGGCAGGGTCATCAATGTCGCCTCGCTGGCGGGACGCCGTGTAGGCTCCAATGTCGGTTATGCGATGACGAAATTTGCCGTCGTCGCCCTCACCCACGGCATCCGGCAGGAACTGTGGGACAGCGGCGTGCGGGCGACAGCACTTTGCCCCGGTTATATCGCAACGGATATGACAGCCGGCGAAACGGAAGTCACCCGCGAGGATATGACCCAGCCGGAGGATCTCGCCGAAATGGTGGAAACCCTCCTTCGCCTGCCGAACAACCTTTCGGTGGCCGAACTGCTGGTGAATTGCCGCAGGGAATCGATGCTTTAGAGCGTTTTCCACGCGCGGGACCGAAAAACTGGTCCGGCGCGTGGTTTAAGAACTGGCTTGGGGCCTTTTATTTCAGGGTCTCCGCCAGCTGCAGCAATATCTCCTTCACCGCGAGCGCAGGCTCCGAGAGCGGCGTGTTGTCCGATACGCAGAAGGACAGGGTTTCCTCGATCATCGGGCTCGCAATCTGCCTGACGACGATCTGCTGGTTGGATTCCGCCACGATGCGGTTAGCGATAGCCTTGGGCGTAATCGTCGCGCCAAGCCCGGCATCCACACCGCGCGCAATGGTCCTGACCGATTCCAGCTCCGCCATCACAATCAGATCCTTGCGGCTGCGGGTGAAGGCAAGGTTGATGGCGCGGCGCACGAAATTATAGGTCGGCGGCAGAAGGAAGGGCAAAAAAGCCAGTTCTGCAACCGTGATCGGTGCATCGCCCGGTTCCACCCCGAAGCTGTTATGCACGACGAGCACGAATTCCTCGCGAAACAGGGGCGTGAACTTGACGCCCCGGATCGGCCCGACGCCGTGGATCAACCCCATTTCCAGACGGCCATTCATGATCATCTGACTATAGGGCTGGCTGACGCTTTCCGTGATGTGCAGCAGAATGCCGGGATGAAGCCGCTTGGTTTCCTCCATAAGGCCCAGTGCCAGTGTGGCGGCACTGCTGAACGGCGCAAGCCCCACCGACACCTTGCCGGACAGGACCGCGCCCGCTTCCAGCGCCTCCGCCTGCGCCTGTTCCATCTGCCGCAGAATAACCTGCGCATGCCTGTAGACGACCTTGCCGGCATCGGTCATGACGACGCCCTGCTGGCTTCGGGTCAACAGTTTCTGGCGGAAATGCTCCTCAATGCTTGCCAGCTGCTGGCTGAGCGCCGGTTGGGCAATGTGCAGCACATCGGCCGCTCTTGTTATGCTACCCATGTCGACAATCGTGATAAACGATTTCAGGCGCCTGATATCCATCTGCTGTTGATTATCCCATTACTGCTTGCAGGAATAAGATGCTCAATTTGCCGACAAAGTCCATCTTCCATTTCCCAGCCCAGACCTCTCCAAGTGGCGCGCCTGGGCGCGCCACGGCGGCCCTAGGTGAAAACGGCTATCCCTCCTGTAGACGCAGGGCGTTCCAGAAACCGCGCAACTGGTCCGTGAGTTGGGCGTAAAGCCCATAGCGCCGCCGGTAGTGCATGATCTGGCCCGCATTCGGCTCATAGGAATTCGCCACCCGCGTCATGGCCGCGACAGCCTCTTCGTAGTCCGGATAGAGACCGATCGCCACCGCCGCACCGATTGCCGCGCCGAGCGCGCCGGTCTCACGGGCCTCCGCGACACGCAGGGGAATTTCCAGAACATCCGCCATGATCTGCGGCCAGTGCTGGCTGCGGGAACCGCCGCCGGACATCACGGCGCCCTCGACAGGCAGGCCCGCTTCACGCAGCACGCCGATATGGCGACGGTGTTCGAAACATACCCCCTCGAACAGCGCTCTCAACATATGGCCTTCGCCGTGCCAGCCCGCGAGGCCGTAAAATCCGCCACGGAATTCCGCGCCCAGCCGCGAGCCGAAGATGAACGGGTGGAAGAACGGATCGTCGCCGCGTGGCGTGACGGAACCGACCTGCTCGTTGCAGCGCTCGAAGGCATGGTCGCCGTGGTCGGCCCGAACACGATGCACATACCATTCGAGATTGGCTGCGGACGTGGCGCTGGATTCGATATTGACATAGCGGTTGCGGCCGAAGGTCGTGACCATGAAGACATCGGGGCTGATGACCGGTTTATCCGCGAAAACCTGATTGATGCTCCAGGTACCGGCGATGATGGAGGCCTCCCCGGCATTGATGACACCCGACCCCATGGCGCTGGAGACGACATCGAAGAAACCGCCGATAACGGGCGTGCCTTGAGAAAGCCCCGTCAGACCCGAAGCCTCGGCTGTTACATGGCCGACGATATCCGCCGATTCCACGAGGCGCGGGAAAAAATCGACCGCATCGTCAAGCCCGTAGAGCGCCAAAAGTTCCCGGTCGAGCTTCGCTTCGGGGAAGGCGAGCAACCCCGCACCGCTGAGATCGGAAATATCATTCGCGAGGCACCCCGTCAGGCGGAAGTTGACGAAGTCCTTGCAGAACAGCACCGTTCCGGTCTGCGCATATATGTCTGGCGCATGTCGTTTTACCCAGGCCAGCAGGCTAGGCGTTTGCGCAGGCCATGGCCGCTGCAGGCAACGGGCCTGCAATTGCGCTCCGCTTTTCCGGTCAAGCTCGGCCGCCACATCGGCGGCGCGGCTGTCGAGTGACTGGATGCCGATCAGAGGCTGCTGCCCCTTGTCCAGGAGATAGAGACCGTTGCCATGGCCGGCGCAGCCAACCGCAAGGATGCTTGCGGGATCAACGGAGGATTTCGCCAGAAGCTCACGGATCGCCTCGCATCCATTGCGCCATAATTCCTCAAGATCGCGCTCGACATAGCCGGGCTGCGGAAATGTGGAATGGCCGTCAATGGCGTGTTGCGCGACCTGCCGGCCTGCCGTGTCGAACAACACGGCCTTGATCACCGTATTGCCGACATCCAGACCCAATATGTGATTTTTATCAGCCACGATTATAGATATCCCATGCTTCCTCACCGCCCGCACCCTGATGGATGATGGCCATCAAGGCCGCAACAACGGCCTTCGGATTGTCATGCTGATAGATGTTGCGTCCATAAACCATCCCGTTCGCGCCCTCGGCCACCAGAGCCGCCGATTTCGCCAGCACATTGCGCAAGTCCTCACGCCCCCCGCCCCGCACCAGTACCGGGCAACGCGCGGCCTCGATCACCTTGTGAAAATCCTGCGGATTGCTGGTGGGATCGGCCTTGATGATATCGGCTCCCATTTCCGAGGCAAGACGCACCAGCGTGACGATCTTTTCCGCGTCGCCATCCACCTGATAACCGCCGCGCACATCATTCGGCAGCATCACCAGCGGCTCAATCATCAGCGGCATGCCGAAACGATGGCAATCGGCCCGCACGCGGCTGATATTTTCGACACATTGGCGAAACAGTTCCGGCTCGTCCGGCAGCATGAACAGGTTCACGACGACGCAGGCGGCATCCATCTCCAGCGCACCGATGATCGGATCCTGATAGTTCTGGAGCTGCGACCACATGGTCCTGTGGCGCGTGGAATTATAGGGGTTGCCCATGTCGATGCGCATGACGAGCGCCGGCTTGTCGCGCTCCGGCCTTTGCTGCAGCAGGTCCGCCTGCCCGTAGGCCATCTGGATGGCGTCGGGAGCCGCTTCCACCAGCCTGTCGACGGTTTGGGCCATATCCTCCAGCCCGACGAGGAAGCTCGGTTCGTTGCAAACCCCATGATCGATGGCAACGTCCAGGCATCCGCCATTGCGGAACAGCCGGTTCATGCGCGCCTTTTTCGAAATCCGCATCATCATGCATTCTCCTTGCATCTGTGTTTAAGCATTGCTGTCGTGACCCCGTAAAAGGTCTCCAGTTCGTCAATCAGCCGCTGCCGTTCCTCTTCCGTACGCCGTTGCGACCAGCCCAGCTCGCGCGCCGCAACGTTCAGGATCGCATCGATCAGATCGGCATCGATGACGCCGGTAATGGCGAGTGTCGTGCGCCGCAGGACGAGGTCAGTCAGGTGCAGGACATGTTCGGAACGGATCAACCAGACCACCTCTGCTGCCGTGATCGGCAGATTTTCACAAAGCGGGATGTCATCCGGGCGGCCCCGGCAAAAGCCCATCAATTCGAGCGCGCGTGAACCATAGGCCGATGCCAGATGCTGGGCCCTGTCCCTACCAATCGAAAACTCCTCAGACAGCAGGGCAGGCAGGCGTCCGGCACCGGTGGGGAAATTTCTGCCGCCGCCGATTGGACGGTTCATGGTGCCGGCCAGCCGCTTGCGCCCGAGAAAAGCCAGAACCTCATCGGTCACCTGTTCGCCAAAGGCTCTGAACGTCGTCCACTTGCCACCGATCATGCAGAGCTGCGGCGGATCGCCCTCAACGCGGTGGATGAAATGGCTGCGGGATATTCTTCCGGTAAAGGCCGCATCGCTGCGCGGCAGCGGACGTATACCGCTGAAACTGAAGACGATGTCGGAATGGTCGATGGCAATTTGCGGAAAGACCTGACGGATCGCCTCGAGAATATAATCGCGTTCCTCCGGTTCGCATCGCACCCGCTCGGGACGATCCACCTTGATATCCGTCGAGCCCGCGAGAACCCGGCCAAGATAGGGAAAGAGAATACAGACGCGGTTGTCGGCATTTTCGAAAAAAATCATATGGCCGTTCAGGGCCTTGAGAAGCGCCTCATTGGCGAGGATCAGATGCGATCCCTTGGTGCCGGAGACGGTCGGTTTTGTTTTTTCCGCAGTCGAGGCGGCAGTCAGCGCGCCAATCGTCTCGTCGATCCAGGCGCCCGTCGCATTGACGATGATCCGTGGGCGGATGGACATGGTTTCATCCGTACCCTCGATCCGAAGACGATACTCCTCACCAGAACGGACCATTTCGGCATAGTTGAGCGCAATGCTTTGCGGCGCATCGGTGCGGGTGTCGATCAGAAGTTCAAGCGCAAGCCGTTCGGGCTGGCTGATCCAGGCATCATAATAGGTTGCCGAATATCTGATGTCAGGCGTCAGGCCCGGCCAGCGCTCGAGCGTCTTGCCCGCGCTGCGAAACTCATGGCGGGGCAGGATGCGTTTTTTGCGGGTAACGAAGTCATAGAGCATGAGGCCCGCCTTGATGGCGAGCGCCCCCCGGCTGGCTGGCTTCCCGCCGGACCCGACAAAGGTTGCGGCCGCATTGAACAGCCCGCTGAAAGTCGAGAAAATGGGTATCGTCGTCGGCAGCGGATGAACCATATGGGGGGCCAGCGTCAGAAGCGCATCGCGTTCCCGCAGCGATTCCGCAACGAGGCCGAATTCGCCATTTTCCAGGTAACGAAGACCACCATGGATCATACGCGAAGGGGCGGCGCTGCAACCGGAGGAAAAATCATTGCGCTCGACCAGAAGCACCCGCAGCCCCTGCAGGGAAAGATCGCGATAGGCGGCAATTCCGTTGATGCCGCCGCCGATGACGACGGCATCGAAATCACCGTCGAGCCGGATGCGGCGTAGAGCGTCCTCGCGAAAACTGGGCATAGAAATACCGTTCGCTGGCTGATGACCAGCGTCCCAATGTTGTTGACCGTTTAAAGCGACGAGAGAAAAGGGTGGCGAAAATTATGCCGTATTCGCCGGAAACCCCGCCTCAGCTACATGTTTCAGGCATCGAGCCCCACGAGATGCTCAGCGACCCCGGCGCTGATGAGAGCCAGTTCACCATCCGTCAGTCGCAGGCGTGCCGCAGCGGCGTTTTCAACCGCCTGAGCCGGATCGCGCGCACCACACAATGAGAACGTTATGCCAGGCTGGGCGATCGTCCAGGCAATCACCACCTGCGCAATCGACGCTCCATGCGCCTCGGCCACGGGTTCCAGCGCGTGCATCAGCCGCGCGATCTTCTCGCGATTTGCCTGGCTGAAACGCGGGTTGCCGTTGCGCTGATCGTCTTGCGCAAAAACCCGTTCAGGCCCGACCTTGCCGGACAGAAGCCCCAGCGCCAGCGACGAATAGCTGAGGACCGAGACCGCATTCTTTCGGCAAAGCGGCAGCAGCGTCGTCTCGATGTCTCGCCGCACCATGGAATATTCTTCCTGAATGGCATCCAGCGCGCCGGTGGCGATATAGGCCGCAAGATCCTCCGGCGAGACGTTGCTGGCGCCAATCGAGCGGATCTTGCCTTCGTCCTTCAGGCGCACAAGCGTTTCCACCGTCTCGGCAATCGGCGTCGTGGTGTCCTGCCAATGGGTGACGTAGTGGTCGATATAGTCAGTTCCGAGCCGCTTCAGGCTCTCTTCGACCTCGTACCGGATCGAAGCGGCACCGAGATAACGGTGAACGGGCTTGCCGTCCTGATGGAAGAAATAGGCGCCCTCGTTCACATGCCAGACGAGGCCGCATTTGGTGACCAGCACGACCTTGTCGCGCCTGCCGGCAATTGCCTTGCCGACAATAGTTTCCGCAAGCCCCATGCCATAGGCCGGTGCGGTGTCGATCAGGGAAATGCCGGCGTCGATGGAGGCCTGGATGGCGGCGATGGACTGCCGCTCGTCGGTGCCGCCCCACATCCAGCCGCCGATGGCCCATGTGCCCAGTCCCACGGCTGATGCGCTGATACCGCTGCCGCCAATCGTCCGGGTCAATATTGAATTGTCCGTCACGAGGTTTCCCCTTCTTCCTGATCCAGTAAATAGCCAGCGATCGCCTCGTCCACGACGAGCGAAGTCAGATAACGGCCTGCAAGCGTGGCCGCCACCGGTCCAGCCTTGATGGCGCCTGCCGCCACGCCGATGATGTTCGGGCACCGGGCAAGCTGCCCGGGATGCAGCGCCACCACGCGCGAGTTGAGATCGATCCGCGCCAGCTGCCCGTCCGCCATGGTGAGATGGGCAAGGAATTCCCCGGCAATGCCGGCATCCACCAGCGCCTGCCCGCCACGGGCCACATCCGGCAGAAGATCGTAATAGCCGGAACCGGGCGCCTCCACTGAACCGATGCCCACCAAAGCCACCTGCGCCTGCCGCGCTAAGTCGAACACTTCGCGGATCGAAGCGACATTCATCAGGAGATCGCGCTGTTCCTCATCCTCGGCAAACAGCGGCGCATGAATGAGCGAGGCGCTGCCGCCAAGCTTTTCCGCCAGTTGCGTGGCCAGATGATTGACATCCGTATAGTGCTTGCCCTGTACACCGCCGGTCAGCGGCACCACCCGCACATCGAAGCGGCGCTCCGCCTCCAGATTGTCGACAACCGCACTTACCGCCTTGCCGCCGGTAATCGCAATCACGTCGCCGTCGCGGATGGTTTCCAGCAAATGGTTGGCGGCAACCCGCCCGACCATCTGCAGCGCAGTCTCGGGATTGTCGGAAACCGTTGGCGTCACCACCGACTGCCTGAGGCCGAAACGGCGGGTGATCTCGTTTTCGAGATCCACCAGTCTCTGATAGGGACTGGCGATGGTGATTTTCACCATGCCCGCCTTGCGGCCCGCCGCAATCATCCGGTTCACCTTGGTATGGGAAAGATTGAGCCGCTCGGCGATCTCCGACTGCTTCACACCCTCGATGAAATGCAGCACCAGGACGGAGTACATCTGCCGCTGTTGATCGAAGTCGTCCTTGGTGTCCAGCATGATCGTCTCTCTCCAGTTACCCATGGCCGCCCAATGGGCGCTCAGCGGCGACGCCTGACCAGATAGTGGTCGAACAGAACCGCCGTCAGCAATATGCTTCCCCTGATAATGTCCTGCCAGTAGACAGACACATTGAGCAAGGCAAGCGAGCTGGAGACGACCGACAGAAGGATCGCCCCGAGGATTGCGCCAAGAATGGTGCCCGAGCCGCCCGAAAGGCTGGCGCCGCCGATGACCGCCGCCGCAATCACGTTAAGCTCCATGCCGACGCCGAAGCTCGGCTGGGCTGATCCGAAGCGGGCCATGTAGATGACGCCGGCTACACCGCACAACATCGAACAAAGCGTGGTGGTGGCGAAGACCACCCGGCCGACGCGAATGCCGGAATAGGCCGCGGCCTTCGGATTGCTGCCGGTATAGAACACCTTGCGGAAAGCGGTCGTGCGCCGCAGCAGCAGATCGAAGCAGACGACCACCACCGCAAATATG
This sequence comes from Rhizobium sp. X9, assembly GCF_018873185.1. NCBI lineage: Bacteria > Pseudomonadati > Pseudomonadota > Alphaproteobacteria > Hyphomicrobiales > Rhizobiaceae > Rhizobium > Rhizobium sp. X9. The sequence goes on from NZ_CP071312.1 coordinate 1,069,226, forward strand.
ATCAGCACCAGCGGAATGCCGCCAAGCGCGCCCTGGCCGATGAACTTGAATTCCGGCGGCAGCGTGTAGAGGCCGAGCGGGCGGCCACCCGTTGCCAGCAGGCAGACGCCGCGCGCAATCACCATGACGCCGAGCGACACGATGAAATGATGCAGGCCGATGACCGTCGTCAGAAATCCCATGGCCATGCCGACCAATGTCGTCAGGCAGATCGCGAGCCCCGCCGCGACCCAGGGGTCAACGCCGTTGAGGAACAGCCAGCCCGCCGCCACCATCGCAAGCGCCGTGACGGAACCGACGGAAAGATCGATGCCGCCGGAGATCAACAGGATCGTCATGCCGACAACGACAATGCTTTCGATGGCGAAAACCATCGCCATGGCCCGCAGATTGTCCACAGTCAGGAAATACGGGGATATGAAGGACATCACCGCGAAAAGCGCGAGGATGATGACGATCAGCCCGGTTTCCCGCGCTTTGAGCGCCGGTTCCCACCAGCCAGTACGGCGAACCGCCACTTCTGCAATGCCCGAAGGTGTTTCCGATGTTGCCATTTTCCCGCTCCCTCAGGCCCCTGCCGGGCTCTCTGCAATATTGATCGATGCAAGCTGCATGATCTTTTCTTCCGTCATGTCCTCACCAGCAACCTCGCCGGTGATGCGCCCCTCGCGCACGACCAGCACACGATCGCTGACGCCGATAAGTTCCGGCAGCTCCGAGGATATAACGACCACGCCGACACCTTCGCGCGCCAACTCCCGGATCTGGCGGTGGATTTCGGCTTTCGCACCCACATCCACCCCGCGTGTCGGCTCATCGAGAAAGACGACCTGCGGTTCCACCGAAAGCATCTTCGCCAGCGCCACCTTCTGCTGGTTACCGCCGCTCAGGGTAGAGACGGCGTCACCGACACTGTTCGCGCGCAATTTCAACCTGCGTCCGAGCTCGTCGGCGCGCTTCATTTCCTTGCGCCGTTCGATGAAGCCCATGCCGTTCGATATCCTTCCGACATCAAGCGCGGAAACATTCGCAGCGATGGACATGTTGAGGAACAGTCCGTCGCCCTTGCGGTCCTCCGATAGATAGACCAGCCCCTCGCGAATGCTGTCGCGATAATCTTTCAGCCGCAGCGGCCGGCCGCGCAGCGCGACCTCGCCTCTGGGTTTCCCCTCCAGCCGGCAGACCGCCCGCGCGATCTCGCTTCGGCCAGCGCCGATCAGGCCGGCAAGTCCGAGGATTTCGCCGCGGCGCAGATCGAAATCGACATCGAAAACGCGCTTTCCTTCGTTCAGCCCCCGAACCGAAAGAATGACCTCGTCCGATTTTTCGTTTTCCGATAGTTTCGGCGGGTAGAGCTTGTCGAGAACGCGCCCCACCATGCTGTTGACGACTTCCTCCGGAGAAATCTCCGAGATATTCTCCGTCTTGATGTGGCAACCGTCGCGCATGACCGTGATGCGGTCGCAATGTTCGAAAATCTCCGCCATCCGGTGCGAGATATAGACGATCGCAATCCCGCGCTCCGCCAGCCGGTGCATGATCCTGAAAAGGGTCTGTGCCTCGGTCTCGGTCAGGGCCGCCGTCGGCTCGTCCAGGATCAGGATACGGCAATCCAGCGTCAGCGCCTTGGCGATCTCGACGATCTGCTGCTGGGAAATCGACAGATCTCCGGCACGGCTGGCGGGATCGATATCGCCGATTTCCCTGAGGATGGTTGCCGCCCGTTTGCCGAGTTCGCGATAATTCATGAACCAGGAGCGGCTTTGGCCTGTCTCCGACATGAACATGTTTTCCGCCACCGAAATCTCCGGGCAGAGCGCAATCTCCTGATGGACAAAACCGATACCGAGCCGGTTCGCCGCATTTGGCGAAGATATCTTGACCGCTTTGCCATCCAGCAGGATTTCACCGCCATCGGGCTGCAGAATGCCATCGATAATATGCATCAGCGTCGACTTGCCGGCGCCGTTTTCACCCGCCAGCGCGTGGATTTCGCCACGCCGCAACTCAAGTGCAGCACTGCGCAACGCCCGCACGGGGCCGAACGCCTTGTGAATATTCGTCATGCTGAGGATGACCTCGCCCATAACGCCCCTCCCGAACATGGCTTCCCTTTTACCGGCGAGGCGCAAACCTCGCCGGTTTCAGGGCGGCGCCTTAGCGCCCCTTCATATAGTCGTTGAGATCAAAGGAAGCGGCGTTCGCCTTGGTGATCACGGCGAAACCATTGTCCATCGAAGGAACCTGCATCGGGTTGAAACCGGACACCTTGTAGTCGTTGAACGGGTCGATCAGGTCCGAATGGGCACCCAGGAAGGTGTTCATGAAACCCATGAAACCCTGAACGCCCTGATTGGGATTGACGGACATGTAGATATTGCCCTGCTTGATGTGCTCCAGCGTCGCCGGGGTGATATCCGCATGCAAAATCAGGACCTTCTTCTTTGCCTCGAGAACCGCAGCCGTCGCGCCTTCGGCAGAGCCGGCCTCGGGTATCCACAGGGCGCCCAGATTGGGGTTGGCCTGCAACATGGCGCCGACCGCCTGATAGGCGAGGTTCGAATCCTGATTGGTCGCCTGACGGCCGACCAGCTTCATCTCCGGATAGGTGCGTCCCATATAGTCGATGAGTGCGGTGACGCGCAGATCGTGATTGCTCTGTCCCGGATTTTCAAGGACAGCATATTCACCTTTTGCGCCGAGCTTCTTGACGATCTCGTCGGCCGCGAATTTCGCCTCGGCGACATTGTCCGAAGTAATATAGGCGGTGCGTTTCGACTTCGGCGAATCCGCCGCAAAAGTCGTCACCGAAACACCCGAGCCGATCGCCTTGTTGATCGGCTCGATGAACGGATCGGCCTGCATCGGATGCAGCAATATGCCCTTCGGCTTCTTCACCAGCTCCTGCTCGAAGGACGCGATCTGCTTGGTGATGTCATATTCCGGCGTGCCGGTGAAAACCGCTTCACAGCCGAGCGACTTGGCGGCCTGCTTGAAACCCTCGAAGACCGGCACCCAATAGGGGTGGCTGGAAACCATGACATTCATCACATAGGTCTCGCCCGGTTCGCAGGCGAATTTGCCCGCGGCAGCGGCCGGAGAACCGGCAACAGTGGAAATGGCCACGGCAAAAACACCCGCGGCAACGGTCGATTTCAGAAAAGCCAACATATTCCCCTCCCAAGGACAATGACTTAGTCCGCAATAAATTTTATTCGATGTAATTTATTGCATGTGACTTGAGATATCTGGAAACCGAGCGCACGTCAATGCGTTTGAATTTTATTTTTTATGGTGAAATTTATTGCGGTCCGCATGAGAAATTGTAGGACGCGCCGGCAGGATAAGCTGTCGCTCGCAGATTTCCGCGCGTCGAATGAGCCTACCTGAAGGTTCGAAAGGGAAAGAGAGGAACCTTGGCCAAAAGCCGGCCGGAAACGAGAAAAGGGTCTCTGATTGCTCAGAAACCCTTTTCAAAAATTCGGATGGTGGGCGTGACAGGGATTGAACCTGTGACCCCTACGATGTCAACGTAGTGCTCTCCCGCTGAGCTACACGCCCTCCGTGGCGGCGGATAGACCACAAAACCGGTTCATGCGTCAACTGCTTTTTTTCGGTTTTATGAAGGTTTTTTGAGACCCCTTACGCCACAAGGAGTTTGTTCACCTCATCCACCAGATCGCGCAGATGGAAAGGCTTGGAAAGCACCTTGGCGTCCTTCGGTGCCTTCGAATCGGCGTTCAGCGCAACGGCCGCAAAGCCGGTGATGAACATCACTTTCAGGTCGGGATCGAGTTCGGTCGCACGACGGGCCAGTTCGATACCGTCCATTTCGGGCATGACGATATCGGTCAGCAACAGCGAAAAAGGCTCTTCGCGAAGCCGGTCATAGGCGCTCGCGCCGTTGTCGAAGGAAGAAACCTTGTAACCGGCTTTTTCCAGCGCCTTGACGAGAAAGCGGCGCATGTCGTTGTCGTCTTCAGCGAGAAGAATTTTCTGATTCATCATAAGTGACCGTAACTGCTCAATGTTTGAGATACCCTAGCCCGATTATAGGATTTTCACGGTAAATATCATGTGAAGACGAGAATCGGTATAGCGCTATATGGGCGATAGTATGGACTTGCCGCACTGTAACTGGCAACATGATCATCCTGATTGTTTGCGACATGGTAAATGGGTCTGAATGGACTGGGTAACGGGTGAGTATGAGCTGTTTGAAGTAACGGAACCTGCCGTTCAAACCCTGCCATTTGTCTATAATTCACCCCATAGCGGTCGCTGTTACCCCATCTCCTTCCTGGAATCGGCGCGGCTCGATTCGCACGAGATCCGGCGCTCTGAAGACCACTTCGTCGACGAGCTGTTTGCCGCGGCGCCCGATATCGGCGCGCCGCTGTTGAAAGCGAATTTTCCCCGCGCCTATCTCGACGTCAATCGCGAGCCCTACGAGCTTGATCCGCGCATGTTCGAAGGCACACTGCCGCCTTATGCCAACATCGGCTCCATGCGGGTGGCCGGAGGCCTCGGAACGGTGCCGCGCATCGTCGCCGAGAACATGGACATCTATGCCCACCGCCTGCCGGTCGATGAGGCGCTGTCGCGTATCGAGACGATCTACAAGCCCTACCATGCCTGCCTGCGCAGGCTCCTCTCCCGCACCCACGCCAACTTCGGCATGGCGGTCCTGATCGATTGCCATTCGATGCCAGGCAATATCCGGGTCGCCGGCTCGAACCTGCGGCCGGACGTGATTATCGGCGACCGATACGGCACCAGCGCTTCCCAGGAAGTTTCCCGCGCTGCCCTGCATTTCCTCGAGGAGCTGGGTTTCATCGCGGTCTGCAACAAGCCCTATGCCGGCGGTTTCATCACCGAACATTACGGGCGGCCGATCCGCTCTCTCCACGCGCTGCAGATCGAGGTCAACCGGGCGCTTTACGTCGATGAAAAGACGCTTTCGAAAAAAGCCGATTTCCCGGCCATCCAGGCATCGCTTGAAATCTTCATGCGCCAGCTCGGCGCCTTCGTTTCGGATTACGCGATCGAGACCTCGCTCGCCGCCGAATAACGCCGAATTCCCCGATATTTCAGATCTCTGTTCAAGACATCCTGGCCGCGTGCCGGGCAAAAAAAACCGCGCCTTGGCGCGGTCAAGTCTAGGGAGGAAACACCCAAGGAGGGTATTTACAGTCAAAGACTGTGACCTAACGCTAAGCACTAGATGCACAATTGTCAATCATTTTATTTTATGCATATTTTTTAGGCTTATGCCGAAAATATGGAAACCGTCGTTAAGGCATCCGTACGAGTGGACGGCGGATGTGATTCCGGTCTATGCATCTTGCCACACAGTTCAGGCTCAATCGTTCAGGTAATGAGGTTTCGCATGCTGCCCGACCGGGATTTCTTCTTCAAACTTGCCGATGCAGCCAGCGCTGAAACGCTCCCCCGCTTCCGGATGGGCATTGCCGTCACCAACAAGCAGGATGGTGGTTATGATCCCGTGACGGAAGGTGATCAGGCGGCCGAAAGCGCCATTCGCGCCCTTATCGAGGCGCGTTTCCCGCAGCATGGCATTCTGGGCGAAGAACACGGCAATGTCGGCCTCGACCGCGAGCATATCTGGGTTATCGATCCGATTGACGGCACCCGCGCCTTCATTTCCGGCGTGCCCGTCTGGGGTACCCTGATCGGGTTCCAGTCGGCCGGCCGCGCCACAATGGGCATCATGGAGCAGCCCTTCACCCGGGAGCGTTATTTTGCCGATGGCGAAGCGGCCTGGTATTTCGGGCCTGACGGCGAACGCAAGATCCGCACGCGTGACTGTGCTTCGCTCTCGGATGCGGTGCTGTTCACCACGACCCCCCATATCTTCACCGCAGAAGAAAAGCCTTTTTATGAAAAGGTGGAGGAACAGGTCCGCCTCTTCCGTTACGGCGTGGATTGTTACGCCTATTGCCTGCTTGCTGCCGGTCATGTCGATCTGGTGATCGAATCCGGTCTGAAGCCCTATGATGTCGGCGCGCTCATTCCGGTAGTCGAACAGGCTGGCGGCATCATGACCACATGGGATGGCGGGCGTCCGGAAAATGGCGGCCGCATTCTGGCCGCGGGTTCCAAAGCCGTGCACGAACAGGCACTCGCCATTCTCTCGAAACTATAAACCGTTTCGTGTCGGCGGCCATTCACTCCGGCGCAAAAAAGGCGTCGATGGCCGCCAGCGCCTGTTTGCGGAAAACGTCGCGCTCATGCAGCAATTCGTGGCGCGCACCGGTTATGGGAAGAAGCTGCGCCGCGCGGAAATTGCGCGATAGCTCTTCCTGCGCCTTATAAGGCGTGATCGTATCCAGCATCGGCGCGAGAATAAGAGTTGGAATGGCTATGTTCGTCAGATGCTCCTGACGGGTCACCCGCCCCATGGCCTTCAGCGCCTCATAGACCCATCGCGCCGTCGGCGCGCCGATGAACAGTTCCGGAAATTGACGGTGCAGTGCAAGGTTTCTTGCAAAACGTCTGGCGTCAGAGGTCAGCGGGTTGCCGTCGAAATCCCGTTCACGCTGATCCCTGCCCAGCTGAATCTTTCCAAGACCCAAAAGGCTTAAGGACGTTGCGACCAGGCGGATAACGGGCGAAGGAATGGATTGCTGGCTGTCCAGCTCGATAAAGGGTGAACAGAGGGCCAGCCGGTCAATGCGGTTCGAAAGCCCGGGCGCAGAGGCAAGCGCTGCGAGCGCACCGGTGGAATGCGCGATCATGAAAAACGGCAACCGCGTATCCGGCAGCACCACCTGCTCGAGAAAGAGGCTTATGTCCCGCTGATAGTCGGAAAACCGCCGCACATGCCCCGCACCCGGCTTCTTCAACAGCCTTTCGGAGCCGCCCTGCCCGCGTGTGTCGAAGGTCGCGACCCAGAAACCCATGGCCGTCAGATCGCCGACCGTTTCGAAATATTTCTCGATACATTCGTTCCGGCCATGCAGCAGAACGACGGTTCCGCGCGCAATGTGCCGGCTGGCGCGGAAGATCGCATATCGAAGCTGTTTGCCGCCATGGCCGGTAAAATAACCGACGGTATGGTTGCCGGGAACCGGGTTGTCTTCGCTCTCGCGCAATGTGGCTTCGATCATCGGTCTTTTCCGGCTGTCATGCCTTTTCGGGATAGGTCCACCGCGAGCGAAGGTCAAAGAAAAAATTGCCGGAACCGTCGGTTAAAGCAGTCGCGGTTCCGGCCAGTAAGACAGAAGAAGAAGGGACGTTATTGCTTCTGTCCACGGAGAATGTCTCCGATGACCGAAGTTTTATGGCTCTGAAACTGAACGATGCCGGAACCCGACGTTCAGCCATGGTTCATCTTGCCATTCGCCTTTTCGCCCTTGATGCACCCCCTTGACGCGGCGGCAAGCCATTCCCATCTCATTCATGCGGTCGCCAGAACGGGACCGCGCCATATGTCCGGCCGTCGCCAGAACGGGACGCCGGGCTCAACCGCAAACAGTCGCTTCATAAGGAGGACACCATGCGTCACGTCGATTTTTCCCCCCTCTATCGCTCCACCGTCGGTTTCGACCGTCTCTTCTCGATGCTCGACGGCCTCGGCCAGCCCGAACAGGCCCAGTCCTATCCGCCGTATAATATCGAGCGGACAGGTGAAAACGCCTATCGCATCACCATGGCCGTTGCCGGCTTCGATGAAACCGAACTCAGCATCGAATCCCGTGCCAATACGCTGACGGTGAAGGCCGAGAAGGCCGCAGATGAGAAGTCGTCCGAGGGCGAGTTCCTGTATCGCGGCATTGCCACACGCGCTTTCGAGCGCCGCTTCCAGCTGGCCGATCACGTCGAAGTCCAGACCGCTTCCCTGAAGAATGGCCTGCTTCACATTGATCTCGTCCGCAACATCCCGGAAGCCATGAAACCGCGCCGCATCGCGATCTCGTCCGACAGCGCTGAGGCGCCAAAGACGATCGAAGCACAGATCACGCCGGCCCAGGTCAACTAAGCCGATCCGGATATCAAACGAACGGCCCCGTCATGGGGCCGTTTTTATTTGGTGAAGATTTGCCCTTCAGCGAGTGGAGACGACCACGCCTTCTGTAGCCGCCGCCTCCGATATGGCCGCTTTTTCATGGGCCTTGCGAGCGTAACGCTGGGCCAGCACCGCGCAGACCATCAGCTGGATCTGGTGAAAAAGCATGATCGGCAGGACGATTGCGCCGATGCTCTGGCCCGCAAAGATGGCGCCCGCCATGGGCACACCGCTGGCAAGGCTCTTCTTTGATCCGCAGAAGGTGATGGTGATTTCATCCGCCTTGTCGAAACCGAGCGCCCGGCTGCCGAACATCGTCACGCACAGAACAAGCGCCAGAAGCACGATATTGATGGCGATGACCACGCCGATGTCGCGCAGTGAAAACGTCTGCCAGATGCCTTCGATCACGGCATCGGAGAAGGCGAGATAAACGACCATCAGGATGGAGCCGCGATCGACAGGGGACAACAATTTCTTGCGCGCCCTGATCCAGTCGCCGATCCACGGCTGCAGCACCTGACCGGCAATGAACGGCAACAGAAGTTGCAGGAAGATCTGCAGGAAAGCATCCAGCGAGAATCCGCCGCCATGACCGCCGACAGCAAACAGCAGACCGACCAGCAGCGGCGTCAGGAACATGCCGAAAATATTCGATGCAGAGGCCGAACAGATTGCGGCAGGCACGTTTCCGCCTGCCATGGATGTGAAGGCGATCGACGATTGCACCGTTGACGGCAGGACGCAGAGAAACAGGACGCCCATATAGAGCGGCGCCGGCAGAATACTCTCGGGAATGAAGCCGATCGCCACACCCAGCAGCGGGAAAAGGCCAAAGGTAACGAGAAGGATTGCCAGATGCAGGCGCCAGTGCAAGATACCGGCGATCACCACATCCCGCGAAAGCCGCGCGCCGTGCAAAAAGAACAGCAATGCGATCGCCAGCTTCGTCGCAAGTCCGAAATAGTCCGCAGGCTCTCCGCTGATGGGCAGAAACGAGGCCAAAATCACGGTGGCAACCAGCATCATGGTGAAGCGGTCGGGCAGGAAGCGGGTCATGGGAAGTCTTTCCGGCATATCGGTTTTGCTTGAAACGCGCGCTACTATCGCTCATCATGAATTCGGATGCAAAGATTAACAGTTATCGCGATTTGAGATAAATGCTGAACCTTCAACATCTTGCCAGCTTCGTCATGCTTCAGCAAACCGGCAGTTTCACGCTGGCTGCAGAGCGGCTGGGTATCGGCCAGTCCACCGTCAGCCAGCATATTCAACGGCTGGAGGCGGCACTTGGCCGCCGGCTGATTGCGCGCAGCACCCATCAGGTAAAGCTGACGGGCGAAGGCGAGGCGCTCCTCGGTTACGCCCGCAATATGCTGGAGATCGACAGCAAGGTCTCATCGCTGTTCAGCGAAAACCGCCTGCGCGGGCGCTTAAGGCTCGGCGTATCGGAGGATTTCGTCGCCAGCCGGCTGACGGCCATTCTGGAAGAATTCATCCGCCTTTATCCTCTGGTGGATCTGGAACTGACGGTTTCGCTGAGCGGCGTGCTTTACCAGATGCAGGATAATGGCGAGCTGGACGTCGTGCTTGCCAAACGCCGGCTCGGCGACAAGCTCGGTCACTTCCTTTACCGCGAACCGCTGGTCTGGCTGGCGCGTGACCCGGAGCGGATGCTGAGCCAGCCAGACGCCCTGCCGCTGATCGCCTTTCCGCCCCCGAGCATTACGAGAAAGGCGGCGCAGGAGGCGTTGGACCGGGCCGGTCTTGCGTGGCGCATCGTCTGCACCTGCGGCAGTCTCAGTGGATTGACCGCTGCCGCAAGGGCGGGCATGGGCATTCTGGTGCAACCGCGCAGCATGGCGCCCGCCGGTCTCAAGGAGATTGCGGCGGACGTGCTGCCGGCGCTCGAAGACGTGGAATTTGTGCTTCAGCCCAGCAAGGGCACGGACACGAAACTGGTGCGCGCCCTTTCCGATCTGGTTTCCAGCAAGAGCATCGCACCGGGCAGTTTCGTTTAAATTCTGTCAGTCTTCCCGCCGCGACAGGCAGCGGCCGACGCTATCCCGCCAGCCGGCGATGGCGTTTTTCCGCTCCGTCTCATCCATATCGGGATTGAAACGGCGGTCGCGTTTCCAATGGGCGGCGAAGGCTTCACGATCTGGCCAGATGCCGGCGCGCGAAGCTGCGAGCCATGCCGCACCCAGAATGGTCGTTTCCAGAAACACCGGCCGGTCCACCGGCGCGGCGAGAACATCGGCCAGCCGCTGCATCGTCCAGTCGGAGGCAACCATGCCGCCATCAACCCGCAGAACCGTTTTGCCGTTGTCGCCCGCCCAGTCCTTGCGCATGGCGTCCAGCAGATCGAAAGTCTGATAGGCAACGCTTTCCAGCGCCGCACGCGCGAATTCCGCAGGTCCGGTGCCGCGCGTCAGGCCGAAAATCGCGCCCCGCGCCTCCGCATCCCAATAGGGCGCGCCGAGGCCGGTGAAAGCCGGCACCAGATAGACCCGCTGCTTGGGATCGGCTTTTTCGGCAAGCGCGCTGACTTCGGAGGCGACCGAAATGAAGCCCAGCTCGTCACGCAGCCATTGCACCGCCGCACCCGCAATGAAGATTGAGCCTTCAAGCGCATAGGTCGTCACTCCGTCGAGACGATAAGCAATTGTCGTGAGCAGCCGGTTCGTAGAAGTCACCCGGTCGGTGCCGGTGTTAAGAAGCGCAAAGCAGCCGGTGCCGTAGGTCGATTTCATCATCCCCGGTTCGAAGCAGGCATTACCGATCACGGCAGCCTGCTGATCGCCCGCCACACCGAGGATCGGTATTTCCGCACCCAGAAGCGCATTGTCCGTCACGCCGAAATCGGCGGCGCAATCCAGCACCTCCGGCAGCATGGCGCGAGGAATATCGAGGATCGACAGCAACTCGTCATCCCAGGCATTGTCTTCGATATTGTAGATCAGGGTCCGCGAAGCATTGGTCGCGTCGGTCACATGGCGGCGACCGCCAGTGAGACGATAGATCAGGAAACTGTCGACTGTGCCGAAGCAGATTTCGCCCTTCACGGCTTTCTCGCGAAGGCCGCTGACGCTATCCAGAAGCCATTTCAGCTTGGTGCCGGAAAAGTAGGGGTCGAGCAGCAGACCGGTCTTTTTCGAAAAGAGCGGCTCCAGCCCCCTTCGTTTCAGATCCTCGCAGATCGGCGCGGCACGGCGATCCTGCCAGACGATCGCCCGGTGTACCGCCTCGCCCGTGTTGCGATCCCAGAGCACGGTCGTTTCGCGCTGGTTGGTGATGCCGATCGCCTCGATATCGGAAGCGGCGATGCCGGCATCGGCGAGCGCGAGCCGGATCGTTTCGAGCACGCTTTTCCAGATATCCTCGGCATCGTGTTCGACCCAGCCGGAGGCCGGGAAATGCTGCGGAAATTCTCGCTGTCCGACACCGATGACCCGCATGTCGCGATCAAAGACCATCGACCTTGTCGATGTCGTCCCCTGATCGATCGCCAGAATATAACCGCCCATTATGTCACTCCCTTTCAAACGCAATGACGGGGCGGCAGAGCCGCCCCGGTTTAAGATTTCACGCAGACATTACTTCTGCCAGCTTTTGACCAGTTCGTCGTAATTGACGGTGACCGGTTTTTCCTTTTCGTTGGCGATCTTCAGCTGCGGCGCCAGATTGCCCTTCGAAACGGCGTCCTTGTTCCAGTAGTCGATATCATGTTCTTCCGCCAGTTTCGGGCCGATATCGCCCTGCACACCGGCGCGCTCGATACGGGCCATGACCTTTTCCTGCTCGGCGCAGAGCGAGTCCATCGCAGCCTGAGCGGTTTTCGCACCCGAAGATGCGTCACCGATCGCCTGCCACCAGAGCTGTGCCAGCTTCGGATAATCAGGAACGTTGGTGCCGGTCGGCGACCATTGCACGCGGGCCGGCGAGCGATAGAACTCAATGAGACCACCCAGCTTGGAAGCCCGGTCCGTGAAGCTCTGGTGATGAATGGTGGAGTCACGGATGAAGGTGAGACCCACATGGCTCTTCTTCACGTCAACGGTTTTCGAAGTCACGAACTGCGCATAAAGCCAAGCGGCCTTGGCGCGGTCGTCGGGGGTGGATTTCATCAGCGTCCAGGAGCCCACGTCCTGATAACCGAGCTTCATGCCGTCCTTCCAGTAGACGCCATGCGGCGAAGGCGCGACGCGCCATTTAGGCGAACCGTCCTCGTTCACGACAGGCAGGCCGGGCTTGGCCATATCGGCGGTGAAAGCCGTGTACCAGAAGATCTGCTGGGCGATATTGCCCTGCGCCGGCACCGGACCGGATTCGGAGAAGGTCATGCCCTGCGCTTCCGGCGGCGCATATTTCTTCAGCCATTCGAGATATTTCTCGATGGAATAGACCGAGGCCGGACCGTTGGTATCACCACCGCGCGCCACGCAGGAGCCGACCGGCTGGGACTTGTCGTTGACCTTGATGCCCCATTCATCGACCGGCAGACCATTCGGCAGGCCCTTGTCGCCGTTACCCGCCATGGAAAGCCAGGCATCGGTGAAGCGCCAGCCGAGTGACGGGTCCTTCTTGCCGTAGTCCATATGGCCGAAGACCTTCTTGCCGCCGACATCGCGGCCGGTGAAGAATTCGGCGATATCCTCATAGGCCGACCAGTTGACCGGAACGCCGAGGTCATAGCCGTATTTGGCCTTGAAATCGGCCTTGTTCTTGTCGTCGTTGAACCAGTCGTAGCGGAACCAGTAAAGGTTCGCGAACTGCTGGTCGGGAAGCTGGTAGAGCTTCTTGTCCGGTGCCGTCGTAAAGGCGCTGCCGATGAAATCCTTGAGGTCGAGGCCGGGATTGGTGACATCCTTGCCCTCATTGGCCATGAAATCGGTCAGGTTGCGAACCTGCTGGTAGCGCCAATGCGTGCCGATGAGGTCACTGTCATTCACCCAACCGTCATAGAGGTTCTGGCCAGTCTGCATCTGGGTCTGGATCTTTTCGACGACGTCACCTTCCTGGATGATGTCATGCGTGACCTTGATGCCGGTGATGGCGGTAAAGGCCGGTGCCAGAACCTTGGATTCATATTCATGCGTGGTCAGGGATTCGGAAACGACCTTAATGTCCATGCCGGCGAAAGGTTTCGCGGCATCGATAAACCATTGCAGTTCCTTTTCCTGATCGCCACGTGAAAGCGACGACATATCGCCGATTTCCTTGTCCAGAAACTGCTTTGCTTCCTCCATCCCGGCGAAAGCGGAACCCGTCATTGCCAGCAGCATGGCCGCCGTCGTCGTCATCAGATGCCGTCGCATATCAGTCCTCCCAGGGGTTTGCGATTGCATGAAGTCTGCGGGTGCGGTTTTCCTCCGCCGCACCTTTTTCCTGCTCTAGACAAAACGGAAAACGCCGATGGCGTAGACCAAGGATAGAGCGAGAGCCCACCACAGGTTCGGGCCGACCAGCCCGAGCCATGCGAGATGAATGAAGGCGCTGCCGAGCAGCGAGATGAACAGCCGGTCGCCGCGTGTTGTTTCAAAGCGCAGCAGGCCGAAGCGGGGGTTGCCGCCGGGTGAGAAATATTCCCAGAACCACATGCCGACGAGCAGCACGGCAATGGCGCCGAAAAACGCCGCCGTCTGCCAGGTCCAGGCCATCCAGGTAAAATCGGGCATCTTCGTCATGGTCAAACCCTCCCCAGCGCAAAGCCCTTGGCGATGTAATTGCGCACGAACCAGATCACCAACGCGCCCGGAATGAGCGTCAGCACCCCGGCGGCGGCAAGCAGCCCCCAGTCCATGCCGGCGGCGGAAACGGTTCGCGTCATGGTCGCGGCGATCGGCTTGGCGTCGGTCGTCGTCAACGTGCGGGCGATCAGAAGCTCGACCCATGAGAACATGAAGCTGAAGAAACAGGCGACACCGATGCCGGAGGCGATGAGCGGCATGAAGATCTTCACGAAGAATTTCGGGAAGGAGTAACCGTCAATATAGGCTGTCTCGTCGATCTCCTTCGGCACGCCCGACATGAAGCCTTCTAGGATCCACACCGCCAGCGGCACGTTGAACAGGCAATGCGCCAGCGCCACGGCAATATGCGTGTCGATCAGGCCGAAAGCCGAATAGAGCTGGAAGAAGGGAAGCGCGAAGACGGCGGGCGGCGCCATACGGTTGGTCAGCAGCCAGAAGAACAGGTGCTTGTCGCCCAGAAAACGATAACGGGAGAAGGCGTAAGCCGCTGGAAGCGCTGCCGCGACCGAAATCACCATGTTCATCACGACGTAGGTAATCGAATTGATGTAACCCGAATACCAGGATGAATCCGTGAAGATCGTCCTGTAGTTCTGCAATGTTGGCTGGTGCGGATAAAGCGTCATGGATGAGACGATTTCCGAATTCGTCTTGAAGCTCATATTGATGAGCCAGTAGATCGGAACGAGTAGAAGGATAATATAGATCGTCGGCACCAGCCAGGAAAAGCGCGATGGTCCATGGCGGCGGCGCGAGCGCGAACTCGCGGCAAGGCTGGCTAGGGCCGCCGCTGACGCTCTCGCCGACGGATTGCCGATACCGTTGCGTTCCACGCTTGTGGTGACATCAGAGGCGCTCATGTCTCAAGTCTCCGCGTCGTGGCTGGTCATTACGGTGTAGAACACCCAGGACAGCAGCAGGATGATGAGGAAGTAGATCAGCGACATGGCCGCCGCAGGCCCGAGGTCAAACTGCCCGAGCGCGACCTTCACGAGATCGATGGACAGGAAGGTTGTGGAATTACCGGGGCCGCCGCCGGTAACCACGAAAGGCTCGGTATAGATCATGAAGCTGTCCATGAAGCGCAGCAGGAAGGCGATCAGCAGCACCCGCTTCATCTTCGGCAACTGGATGTACCGGAACACCGCAAACCGTGACGCGCCATCGATCCTTGCCGCCTGATAATAGGCGTCCGGAATGGAGACGAGGCTGGCGTAGCACAATAGCACGACAAGGCTTGTCCAGTGCCACACATCCATGATGATGACAGTAATCCACGCGTCGACCGGATCGTTGACGTAGTTATAGTCGAGCCCAAGCTGATTGGCGTAATAACCGAGCAGTCCGATATCGCTGCGGCCGAACACCTGCCAGATCGTGCCGACAACATTCCAAGGCACCAGCAGCGGCAGCGCCATCGTGACGAGGCAGACCGGAACGCCGATGCCGGATTTCGGCATCTTGAGTGCGATGAATATGCCGAGCGGAATTTCGATCGCCAATATGATGCCGGAAAACACCAGGTTGCGCCCCAGAGCGTTCCAAAAGCGATCGGAACTAAGGATTTCCTCGAACCATTGCGTTCCCGCCCAGAAGAACTGGTTGTTGCCGAAGGTGTCCTGTACCGAATAGTTCACGACGGTCATCAGCGGAATGACGGCGGAAAAGGCAACCAGCACCAGCACCGGCAGCACCAAGAACCATGCCCTGTTGTTCCAGCTCTTTTCCATGGTCAGGCTCCCATCTTCACGCGCCAGGAATCGGCAAAGACACCGATGGCGGCCGGATCGAAGCGAACACCCGCCTCCGCCGGAATTTCGTCCTCTTCCGGCACGACGATCGCTAGCTTCTGGCCCGCAAACCGGGCGCGAACGATCTTTTGCCGGCCGATGTCCTCCACCTTGTCGACGGTGATGGGCATGCCGCCCCGCTCCAGCCGCACAAATTCCGGGCGGATACCGATCTCGATCCGCTGCTTCCCGTCAAGCTTCGGCACACCGGCAAGCGGCACGCCAAGGCCACCGACCATTGCCGTTGCGCCATCGATGCTTGCGGGCAGCACGTTCATGCCCGGAGAGCCGATGAAATAACCAACGAAAGTGTGTCCCGGCCGCTCGAAGAGTTCCGCAGGCGTGCCGATCTGAACGATTTGCCCGTCATACATGACCACCACCTTGTCGGCGAAGGTCAGCGCTTCGGTCTGATCGTGGGTGACATAGACCATGGTGAAACCGGACTGGCGGTGCAGGCGTTTCAGCTGCGAGCGCAGCACCCATTTCATGTGCGGATCGATCACCGTCAGCGGCTCATCGAAAAGAATGGCGTTGACGTCGGATCGCACCAGTCCCCGCGCCAGCGAAATCTTCTGCTTCTGGTCCGCCGTCAGTCCCCGCGCGCGGCGTTTGGCCATGCCGGAAAGATCGGTCATCTCCAGGATTTCCTGCACGCGGCGGTCGACCTCGGCTTCCGGCACCTGCCGGTTGCGCAGCGGAAAGGCCAGATTGTCGTAAACCGTCATCGTGTCGTAAACGACCGGGAACTGGAAAACCTGGGCAATGTTGCGGTCTTCGGTCGCAAGATCGGTGACGTCAGTTCCGTCAAAGGCGATGCGGCCCTCTGAGGGGCGCAGCAGCCCGGAAATGATGTTGAGCAAGGTGGTCTTGCCGCAGCCGGAGGGACCGAGCAGCGCATAGGCGCCGCCATCCTCCCATTCGTGATGCACTTCCTTCAGGGCGTAGTCGCCTGCCGCCTGCGCCTTGGCATTGTAAGCATGGCGAATATGATCGAGCGTGATGCGTGCCATGATCGATCTCCCTCAAGCCGCTTCGCCGATGGCGTGGCCGTTTTCATCGAAAGCCATCAGGTGCCGCGTATCGAGAAAAAGCTCGATCTCCGTATCCGGCTCGATGTCGTGAATGCCCTGCGCCAGCATGACCCAGCGCTGGCCTGAAAATTCGACGTGGACGAAACTTTCCGACCCGGCAATCTCCGAAATCAGTGTCCGCGCCCGGAGGGACTGCGCTGCCTGCCCTTTGCGATGCGGGAAGAGATGATGCGGCTGGAAGGCGATGGTCAACGGCCCGTCCGGCAAGGTGGCAAGATGCTGCGGAACCATGACGACGGCCCGGTCCACCCGGGTGAAGGCATCACCGGTCTTGATGACCTCGATGGTGTTGAGCGGCGGATCGGCGAAGATTTTGGCAGTCACGATATCAACCGGCTGCCGGTAAACCTCGATCGTGCGGTTGAATTGCGTCACCCGCCCTTCGTTGAGCGTCGCCGTATTGCCACCAAGCAGCAGCGCCTCGGAGGGTTCGGTGGTGGCATAAACGAAGATCGCGCCGGATTCCGCAAAGATGCGCGGCAATTCCTCACGCAATTCCTCGCGCAGCTTGTAGTCAAGATTGGCCAGCGGCTCGTCGAGCAGCACCAGATTGGCATTCTTGACGATGGCGCGGGCAAGCGCCGTGCGCTGTTGCTGGCCACCCGAAAGATTGAGCGGTGTGCGATCAAGATAAGGCGTCAGCTTTAAAAGCTCGGCGGCTTTTCTGACCTCCCTGTCGATTGTAGCCTGATCCTTGCCGGCGACACGCATCGGCGAGGCGATGTTTTCGTAAACGCTGAGCGCCGGATAATTGATGAACTGCTGATAGACCATGGCGACGTTACGTTTCTGCACCGGCCAGCCCGTCACATCTTCGCCGTTGAAAAAGATCGCACCGCCGCTTGGCTTGTCCAGCCCGGCCATCAGCCGCATGAGCGTCGTCTTGCCCGAAAGTGTCGGTCCAAGCAGGACGTTCAGGCTTCCGCGCTGCAACGTCAGATTGGTCGGGTGAATGTGATATTCACCGCCGGCCATCTTCGAGACGTTTCGCAATTCAAGCATGGTGATCCAAAGCCTCCTCCGCTTTTCGTCCGGATCGTCAGATTGCCTTCAAGCGTCCACCTGCAATGTCTTCGATATAATCCTCCAGCCCGCGCACGTCTTCGGGGGTTAAAAAGAGCCCCTGCTTGGTGCGACGCCACAGAATGTCCTCCGCCGTCAGCGCCCACTCCCGCGCCATCAGCCAGCGCACCTCGGTCTCATAAAGCGTACCACCGAAATGCCGGCCCAGTGCCGCCTTCTCGCTTGCATTGCCGATCATCGCTGCCGCATCCGTCCCGTAGCAGCGGACAAGCCGCTGGGCGTGACGCTCATCAAGGAAAGGATAACGCGACCGCAGTGCCGTAACCTCTTTGGCATAGGCCTCGGCACCGAAGTTCCCGCCTGGCAAATGCGAACCTGCCGTCCATGGCGAGCCCTTTTCACCCAGCGCCTCGCCGATTTTTTCAAGAGCATGTTCGGCAAGCCGCCGATAAGTGGTGAGCTTGCCGCCGAAGATATTGAGGAGCGGCGCTTCGCCTTCAGCTCCTTCGGTTTTCAGCACATAATCGCGGGTCGCTTCCTGCGCTTTCGATGCGCCGTCATCAAACAGCGGCCGCACGCCGGAATAGGTCCAGACGATATCGGCCGGCGTCACCGGCTCAGCGAAATATTCGCTCGCCGCGCTGCAAAGATAGCTGATCTCCTCATCGCTGATCTTAACAGCACGGGGGTCGGCGGTATAGTCGCGATCCGTCGTACCGATCAGCGTAAAGTCCTGTTCGTAAGGGATGGCGAAGATGATGCGGCCGTCCGGATTCTGGAAAAAATAGGCGCGCGGATCGGAAAACTTCCTGCGCACGATGATGTGGCTGCCCTGCACGAGGCGAACATTGTGGACATTGTTCTTGCCGAACGTCGACGCCAGAACCTTGTCCACCCAAGGGCCGGCGGCATTCACCAGCATGCGCGCCCGATAGGTCGCGGTTTCTCCGGCCGCACTTTTTGTTTCGACCCGCCAGAAGGCGCCTTCACGCCGCGCCGAAACGACCTGCGTGCGGTTGAGGATCAGGGCGCCGCGTTCGGCCGCATCCCGGGCGTTCAGCACCACCAGCCGGGCATCGTCCACCCAGCCGTCGGAATATTCAAAAGCCTTGGCAAAAACCGGTTTTAGCGGTTTTCCGGCCGGATCACGGCGCAGATCGAGTGAGCGGGTGGCAGGCAGAAGCTTGCGGCCGCCGAGATGGTCGTAAAGAAAAAGCCCGAGACGAACGAGCCAGGCCGGGCGCACGCCGCCCTTCTGGAACGGCAGCACGAAACGCATCGGCCAGATGATGTGCGGCGCCATGGCCCAGAGCACTTCCCGTTCCATCAGCGCTTCGCGAACCAGACGAAACTCGTAATGTTCGAGATAACGCAAGCCGCCGTGGATGAGCTTGGTGGCGGCGGACGAGGTGCCGGAGGCAAAATCGTTCATTTCCGCAAGTGCGACGGAATAGCCCCTGCCGACGGCGTCACGCGCAATGCCGCAGCCATTGATGCCGCCGCCGATCACGAAAATATCGTGGATTGCCTCGTCAGACATGGACCCTCCCGCGCTTTCATCGACGCTCTCCCCATCGATATATTGAAAGCATGGCCATCTAATTCGAAGATAAAACGAATGTCAAACGAAATTCCGGTGGTGGCGGATCAGGGCTCACGCGCCTCTGTTTCGATCAGCCGGACATCGTGATCGGCACAGATGGATCGGATCGAATCGACCGGACAATGATCGGTGATAAAGGTGTGCACCTGCGACAGATGGCCGATGCGCACCGGTGCCGTGCGCTCGAATTTCAGCGAATCCGACACCAGAATGACGTGGCGGGCGTTGGAGATGATCGCCTGCGCGACCTTGACCTCGCGAAAGTCGAAATCCAGCAGGGCGCCATCCTCATCAATCGCCGACACGCCGATAACGGCGAAATCGACCTTGAACTGGCGGATGAAATCCACCGCCGCCTCGCCGACGATGCCGCCATCGGAACCCCGCACGACGCCGCCGGCGATCACCACTTCAATGCCCGGGAAAACCCGCAACCTGTTGGCAACGTTAATGTTGTTGGTAATGACCATCAGCTCGTGATGGTCCGCCAGCGCTTCACCCACTGCCTCGGTCGTCGTACCGATATTGATGAAAAGGGAAGAGTTGTTGGGGATGAGGGCAGCGGCAGCGGCCCCGATCGCCTGCTTTTCAAAAGAGGCGATAGCGCGGCGCGCCTCGTATTTGACGTTTTCGTTGCCGCTTGGGAAAAGTGCGCCGCCATGGATGCGCGTCAGCACGCGCGTGTCGCACAGATCGTTGAGGTCCTTGCGGATTGTCTGGGGGGTCACCGAAAACCGCGCGGCCAATTCATCGACCAGCACCCGCCCGTTCGCTTTTGCCAGTGCAACGATTTCATCCTGACGCGGTGTAAGCAGCATTTCACCCTCCCTCCTCTTTCAATTTTTTCGTTTCATTGAAGAGCGAACGAAAAACCAATGTCAAGGGACGGTTTTATAGGGGACGATAGCGACCGACTTGTGGACATACGCAAAAGCGCACCTGCATTACCCGGCAAGCTTGTTAGCCGGCTTTTGAATTGGCGCAGATACCGGCTCCTGCGTGCCGGCACCGGAAAACATTGAGGACATGGCACCAAACGCATCGCCGATGCCGATCAGCACCGGTTCGTTCACGCCCAGCCTCGTAATTGCCGCAGCCAGTTGCGCAAGCGAACCGCACCAGCGCTGTTCGTTTGAACGGCTAACAGAAATCATGACGGCAACGGGTATTGAGGCAGGCATGCCGTGCGCAAGCAAGGAAGACTGGATCACGGCCGCGGTTCGCCCGCCCATATAAAAGACAGTGGTTATCGAGGGATCGGAAAGCGATTTCCAGTCGATATTGTCCGGCAGCTTTCCCTGTCGGGAATGTCCGGTGACGAAGCGGACCGACTGCGCGTGGTCACGATGCGTCAGGGAAACACCGAGGCGCGAGGCCATGGCGCTTGCAGCCGTGATGCCGGGCACGACCTCGAACGGGATATTTTCGGCTTCCAGCGCGGCAATCTCCTCGCCGGCGCGCCCGAAGATCATCGGATCGCCGGATTTCAGCCGCACCACCCGTTTGCCGGCCTTGGCGAGACGGATCATCATCTCGTTGATGTCCTCCTGCCTGCAGCTTTCCCGGCCACCGCGCTTGCCGACAAGCATGCGCTTGGCCTCGCGCCGCGCCAGCTCCAGTACTTCCGTTGAAACGAGATCATCGAACAGGATGACATCAGCCGCCTGTAGGGCGCGCACCGCTTTTAGTGTCAACAGTTCTGCATCGCCCGGTCCAGCACCAACAAGCGTCACAAGGCCGCGACCCGATCCCCCTCGCCCGGCCTGTGTTCCGATATCCGTGAGCAGCCGTTCTTCACTTCCCTCATCCAGCCTTTCGGTAAACGCCCGATCGACGAATTTTTCCCAGAAAGACCGCCGCGCCGAACCGGGAACGAGCCGCAGGTTGACGCGCTCGCGGATCGTCTGGGCAAGTGCACTCCAATCTTTCAGCGAAAGCGGCAACAGGGTTTCGATGCGCCGGCGGATGGCCTGCGCCAGAATGGGTGCGGCACCATCCGTGGAAATCGACACCACCACCGGCGAGCGATTGACGATGGAGCCGAACTGGAACTGGCAGAACTCCGGCTTGTCGATGACGTTGACCGGAACGCCGGCCGCACGCGCGGCATCGTAAAATCTTCCGGCTTCCGCATCGGTTTCGCAATCCGCCAGCGCCAGTTCCGCACCTTTGAAAATATCCGGAGCCCACGAACGGTCATGCCATGTCAGCATCGTGCTTTTTGCGAAGAGCGCCGCAAAGCTTTCCGCAAGCTCGCTTTCCTCGCAATAGAGATGAAGTTCCGCCCCGCAGGCCAGCAGCAGTTCAGCCTTCCACGCGGCACCGTCCGATCCACCCGCTAACACCACGCGCTTGCCCTCGAGCCCCCAGAAGACTGGCAACTTGGCGAGCTTCTCCATGCGGGCCGGTTCATTCCGCTGCGGTTTTAAGGCATCCATCGATGATCCCCCTGATTTCAGCGCGGCAGGAGCCACAATTGGTCCCGGCATTCAGCACCTTGCCGATGGCTTCGACGCTGTGGCAGCCATCGCGGATCGCAGCTGTGATCTGGTTCA
Organism: Rhizobium sp. X9; assembly: GCF_018873185.1. NCBI lineage: Bacteria > Pseudomonadati > Pseudomonadota > Alphaproteobacteria > Hyphomicrobiales > Rhizobiaceae > Rhizobium > Rhizobium sp. X9. The sequence goes on from NZ_CP071312.1 coordinate 1,091,073, forward strand.
CCCCGACATTGAAGCAGGAGCAGACAGTCGCGCCCGGATCGGCCCGGCCGGCTCCCGGACGACCGGCGACCAGCGCAAAACGCATGCGCAAATCCTCATGGCGTTCGTTCAGTTGCGATATCGCCCAGTTGCGGGCAACGGCCACCGGCTCTCTGGCGACGAACAGCGCCGCCAGCAACGTTTCGCCGTCGAAGAAGGCAATGCGCAAATCGCCGGTCTGCCGGTCGCTGTAACCCAGCGGCTCGATCCGGGCATCTATGCCGAAGACCTGCCGCGCCCAGAGCGTCCAGTCCTGCGGTTCTTCTTCGAAAGCAAGCTCTATGCGATAGCCGCCATCCGCCTTGGCGATGGCCCAGTACGCACAATCCGGCGCAACGGGCCGCGTGCGGGAGATGGCGAAACCATAGGCCTTGGCCTCGAACCGTGTTGCCTTCACGCCCATGTTTTTCGAGGCGGGCTGGCCGGAATGCGGGTCCGTTACCGGAGCCACAACCATATCGATCCGCGCCCGCGAGGCGAACTGGTCGTTCCAGTGCATCGGCGCAAAGACCGAGCCGCGCGCCTGCCTTTCGCTGACCAACGCCCGCAGCAGAACCTTGCCATGCGGGCTTTCCAGTTCCACCAGATCGGCGCTTTCAATTCCCAGCGTCTGCGCATCGCGCGGGTGAAGTTCGGCGAAGGGTTCGGCGATATGGGCGGTAAGCCGGGCGCTTTTGCCCGTGCGGGTCATGGTGTGCCATTGATCGCGAATGCGGCCGGTATTCAGCGTCAGCGGATAGTCCGGCGATGTTCTGCCGGTCTGCGGCAAGGCGGTGGCGATGAACCGCGCCTTGCCATCGACATGATAAAAACGGCCATCCGCGAAAAAGCGGGTAACGGCGATCTCGCCGGGCCGGGCTTTCGGCCATTGAAAGGGCGGCATCGTTTCGTAGGAGAGCCGGTCGATCCCGCTGATATCGAAATCGCGGCTTCCGGCATTCTCGAAGCCGGAGAGAGTCGCATGTTCGACAAAAATCTCGGATGGTTGCCGGTAAGTGAAAGCGGCGTCGAAACCCATGCGCCTCCCCACTTCCGCCAATTGCCACCAGTCGGCCTTTGCTTGGCCGGGTGCATCGAGAAAGCCGCGCTGGCGGGAAATGCGCCGTTCGGAGTTGGTAACCGTACCGTCTTTCTCCCCCCAGCCGAGTGATGGCAACAGCACATGGGCATGACGGGCCGTGTCTGTACCGGCCATGACATCGGATACCACGACAAAGGGACAGGCCTTGATGGCCGCCTCGACTGCACCGGCATCCGGCATGGAAACGACCGGGTTGGTAGCCATGATCCACAGCGCCTTGATGCGGCCTTCGGCCACGGCCCTGAACATATCAACCGCTTTCAGGCCGGGCTTTTGTGCAATGGCAGGCGAGGCCCAGAAACGCTGCACACGATCACGGTCTTCGGCGCTTTCAATGGCCATATGGGCGGCCAGCATGTTGGCCAGCCCACCGACTTCGCGGCCGCCCATGGCGTTCGGCTGGCCGGTCAGCGAAAACGGGCCCATGCCCGGCCTGCCGATGCGGCCGGTGGCAAGGTGGCAATTGATGATGGCGTTGACCTTGTCCGTGCCGCTCTGCGACTGGTTGACGCCCTGACTGTAACAGGTGACGGTCTTTTCAGTGCGTTCGAACAATTCGTAGAATGAAATCAGTTCGGCGACTGTCAGGCCGGTCGCCTCGGCGATCTCCGGCAGGCTGTGCCCGGTTGCTGCCCTCATCGCAGCATCAAAACCGACCGTATGGTTTCCCACATAACCGCGATCGATTGCGGGACTATCGGAAAGATGCGCCAGCAGGCCGGTAAACAGCGCCACATCCCCATCCGGGCGAATGGCGAGGTGCATGTCGGCAATATCGGCGCTCATCGTCCGGCGCGGATCGATAACGACGACTTTCATTTCCGGCCGCGCGACCTTTGCCGCCGCAAGCCTTTGGTAAAGCACCGGATGGCACCAGGCGAGATTGGAACCGGTGAGGATCACCAGATCGGCAAGCTCCATGTCCTCATAGGTGCCCGGCACCGTATCGGCCCCGAAGGCACGGCGATGGCCGGCGACGGAAGACGACATGCAGAGCCTTGAATTGGTATCGATATTGGCCGAACCGATGAAACCCTTCATCAGCTTGTTGGCGAGATAATAATCCTCCGTCAGCAATTGGCCGGAGACGTAAAAGGCAACGGAGTCCGGTCCGTGTTCGGCGATGGCTTGAGAAAACCGGGAAGCGACGAGGTCAAGCGCTCCGTCCCATGCCGCCCGCCTGCCGCTGATTTCAGGGTGGAGCAAGCGACCGTCGAGGTCGATGGTCTCAGCCAGAGCCGAACCCTTGGAACATAGTCTTCCGAAATTGGCGGGGTGGTCCTGATCTCCCCTGACGGAAACGACGCCATTATCATTGACGGTGGCGATAACGCCGCAGCCGACGCCGCAATAAGGACAGGTGGTTTTTGTTTCAGTGGGCATGGGTTTGCCCTCTCAGTGCGTGGCTGTTACCCCCCTCTGTCCTGCCGGACATCTCCCCCTCAAGGGGGGAGATCGCCAAGCGGATGGCTCCCCGTTCCCTCTCCACCGGCGACGACGCCAGTTGTGAATGGAAGTTTGTGCCGCGATTGATCTCCCCCCTTGAGGGGGAGATGTCCGGCAGGACAGAGGGGGGTAACGCCGCTGCCATCGCAATTCACTCCGCCGCAATCATCAAGGTTTCAAGCGCAATTGAGAGTCGTCCATCCAGATTGCGGACGGGTATGGTCTTCACCTCACCTTCATCCGCCCCCAGCGCCTTGCCCGTTTCCAGCGAAATGACCCAATTATGCAAGGGACATGTCACCGACACCCCATGCACGATGCCCTGAGACAGCGGCCCGCCCTTGTGCGGGCAATGATCCTCAATCGCGAAGATCTGATTTTCCGCCGTGCGGAATACGGCGATCTTGCCCATCGGCGTTTTCACGCAACGTGCGCCGCGCAGCGGAATGTCGGAGATGTCGCCAATATCGATCCAGTTGCTGTTCATCGTTCTCACTCCGCCGCCTCACTGAAACCGATTGCCGCCATGGGTTTGAATTCATGCTTATCGTGGCCGGACACGCGTTCGGACCAGGGATCGACCTGCGCGAATTTCTGGCTGAAGACGAAGCGGTCGAAATAGGCCCGACGCTTGCCCGCATCGTCCATGATCTGGCGGCGGATTTCGTCGTAACCGATGCGCTTGGCCCATTTGTAGATGCGCTCGAGATAGCGCGCCTGTTCGCGATACATCTGCGTCAGCGCCACGATATGCTCCAGCGCCTCATCCTCGGTTTTGACAAGACCGAGCACCTCCGTGCCCTTGATATCGAGACCGGCGGCACCGGCAAAATGGATCTCGAAACCGGAATCGACGCAGATGACGCCGATATCCTTGCAGGTCGCCTCCGCGCAGTTGCGCGGACAGCCGGAGACGGCGAGCTTCAACTTGGCGGGCGTCCACGAGCCCCACATGAATTTTTCGATGCGGATGCCAAGGCCGGTGGAATCCTGCGTGCCGAAGCGGCACCATTGTTCGCCCACGCAGGTCTTTACGGTGCGCAGCCCCTTGGCATAGGCCTGACCGGAGATGAAACCGGCCTTGCCAAGATCGGCCCAGACCGCCGGCAAATCCTCTTTCTCGATGCCGAGAAGATCGATGCGCTGGCCGCCGGTCACCTTCACCATCGGGATTTCGAACTTGTCGACCACATCCGCAATTGCCCGGAGTTCGGAGGAGGATGTAACGCCGCCCCACATGCGCGGCACGACGGAATAGGTGCCGTCCTTCTGGATATTGGCGTGGACACGCTCATTGATATAGCGCGACTGATAATCGTCGGCATATTCGTCGGGAAAGTCGCAGACGAGGTAATAATTGAGCGCCGGCCGGCACTTGGCGCAGCCGCAGGAGGTTTTCCATTCCAGTTCCTGCATCACGGCGGGAATTGTCTTCAGCCCCTTGGCCTTGATGAGACGGCGCACATCGTCATGGCCGAGATCGGTGCATTTGCACATGGGCTGCACGGCAGCGGGGTTGTAGCTGTCGCCAAGCGTCAGCGTCATCAGCTGCTCGACAAGGCCGGTGCAATTGCCGCAGGAGGCGGACGCCTTGGTGTGGGCGCGCACATCGTCGAGAGAAGCCAGCCCCTTGGAGGTGATGGCCGAGGTGATCTTGCCCTTGCAGACGCCGTTGCAGCCGCAGATTTCCGCATCATCCGGCAAGGCTGCAACGGCCGCCATAGGGTCCAGCGGAGACCCTCCCTGATAGGCCTGGCCGAAGATCAGGGTTTCGCGCATGGCGGAAATGTCGGTCGATTTCTTCATCAGATCGAAGAACCACGAACCATCCGCCGTCTCACCATAGAGAACCGCCCCGATAATACGGTTTTCCTTGAGGATCAGGCGCTTGTAGACACCGGCGGTGGCGTCACGCAGCACGATTTCCTCGCGGTCGTCGCCCTCCGCGAAATCGCCGGCGGAAAACAGGTTGATGCCGGTGACCTTCAGCTTGGTATTGGTGACGGAGCCGTAATATTCGGCCGAACCGCCGCACAGCCGATCGGCCAGCACGCGGGCCGATTCATAAAGCGGCGCGACGAGGCCGTAACACATGCCGCGATGTTCGGCGCATTCGCCGAGTGCGTAGATGGAAGCGTCCGACGTCATCATGCCGTCATCCACCACGATACCGCGATTGACGGCGATGCCGGCCTCCTTGGCAAGGCCGGAGGCCGGGCGAATGCCGACCGCCATCACCACCATGTCGCCTTTAATCACGCGGCCGTCTTCCAGCTCGATTCCTTCGACCTTCTCCTCACCGAGAATGCACTTGGTGTTGGCCTTGGTGATGATGTCGATGCCGCGCTCGTTCAGCGCCTTTTCCAGAAGATAAGCCGCTGCCGGATCGAGCTGGCGCTCCATGATCGTTGGCATCAGGTGGATGACGGTGACATCCATGCCCTGACGCTTGAGGCCGTAAGCCGCTTCCAGTCCGAGAAGACCCGCGCCGATGACGATGGCGCGGCCTTTGCCCTCGGCGATTTCCAGCATCTTCGTCACATCGTCGAGATCGCGATAGGCAAGCACACCAGGCAACTGATGGCCGGGAACGGGTATGATGAAGGGCAGGGAACCGGTGGCGATCACCAGTCTGTCGTAAGAGGCCGTGATGCCGTTTTCGCTGGTCACGGTCTTCCTGTCGCGGTCGATACCGGTGACCTTCGCGCCCTTGTGCAGCGTGACATTGTTAGCCGCATACCATTCGTCATTGTGGATGACGATGTCTTCATAGCTCTTTTCGCCTGAGAGCACCGGCGAGAGCATGATGCGGTCGTAATTGACGCGCGGCTCGGCGTTGAAAATGGTGACGTCGTAAAGGCCGGGAGCGGTTTCGAACAGGTTTTCCAACATGCGCCCCGGCGCCATGCCATTGCCGATGATGACGAGTTTTTGCGTCATGGGCGTTACTCCGCAGCTTCGACGAAGCGGTGACGTTCGTAAAGGAACTTCAGCACGGCCTCGCGGCATTTAAGGTAGGTCTTGTCGGATGCGAGCTCGATGCGGTTGCGCGGGCGCGGCAGCGGCACGTCAAGCACTTCGCCGATATGGGCGGCGGGACCGTTGGTCATCATCACGATACGGTCGGAGAGCAGCACCGCCTCGTCCACATCATGGGTGATCATGACCATGGTGTTGCCGAGCCGGGTGTGGATTTCCATCACCGCATCCTGAAGGTGGGCGCGGGTCAGCGCGTCCAGCGCGCCGAAGGGCTCGTCCAGCAGCAGGATTTTCGGCTCCATGGCGAGCGCGCGGGCAATGCCGACACGCTGTTTCATGCCCCCGGAAATTTCCGAAGGTTTCTTGTCCTTGGCATGGGCCATCTGCACCAGATCGAGATTGCGCATGACCCAGTCATGCCGCTCGGCCCGTGTCTTGGTGTTGCGGAACACTTTTTCCACGGCGAGGTTGACGTTTTCATAGACCGAAAGCCATGGCAGCAGGCTGTGGTTCTGGAACACGACGGCGCGTTCCGGGCCAGGTTCGTTGACCTCCCGGTTTTCGAGAAGCACCGCGCCTGCAGACACTTTCGTCAGTCCAGCGATGAGATTGAGCATGGTGGATTTGCCGCAGCCGGAATGGCCGATGACGGAGACGAATTCGCCTTTTTCGATGGTGAGGTTGATGCCTTTCAGCACCTCGGCGCGCGAGCCGCCCTTGTCGAAATATTTGTCGATGTGATCGAGCTTCAAATAAGCGTTCATAATTTTGGCCCTCTCAATTAGCCGCTGCGCCGCGGGTGATGACCTTGCCGAGCGCCGCCACCAGCTTGTCGAGCATGAAGCCGACAACGCCGATGTAAGCGAGCGCCACGATGATGTCGGGCAGGCGCGAGGAGTTCCACGCATCCCAGATGAAGAAACCGATGCCGACGCCACCGGTCAGCATTTCAGCCGCCACGATGGCAAGCCAGGAAAGGCCGATGCCGATGCGCAGGCCGGTGAAGATGTAAGGAGCGGCCGATGGCAGCATGATCTTGAAGAAGAATTCGATCTGGTTGAGCCGCAGCACCTGCGCGACATTTCGGTAATCCTGCGGAATATTGCGCACGCCGACTGCGGTATTGATGATGACCGGCCAGATGGAGGTGATGAAGATCACGAAAATGGCCGACGGGTTGCTGTCCTGAAAGGCAGCGAGCGAAAGCGGCAGCCAGGCAAGCGGCGGCACGGTGCGCAGCACCTGGAAGATCGGATCGAGACCGCGCATGGCCCAGACCGACTGGCCGATCACCGCACCGAGGATGATGCCGGCAATGGCCGCAAGGCCGAAACCATAGGCCACCCGCTCAAGCGAGACCAAAACGCGCAGGCCGAGACCGATATCCTGCGAACCGTTATGGAAGAAGGGCGAGACGATGAGATCGTAGCTCTCCTCGAAGACCTGGCTCGGCGGCGGCAGCGATGAGCCGGGGGCGGAACAGAGAAGCTGCCAGATACCGAGCAGCACGGCGAGGACGATGAACGGCGGTATGATGTTACGGGCCGCCGCCGCGCCCCATTTGCGCAGATCGATCCGCGAGACGGATTTCGGCGCCAGTGCCACGACGTTTGCCTTCTGTGCCACCGGTTGCTGCGGCTCTTCTTTGAATTTTCGGGCCAATGCGGACATGGACGTTTCCTCTTGATTTCGGTTGCGGTCTGGGGCTCGCCCCTCATCCGGTCTTCAGTCGCGCCGGTTGGGCAGCGCATCTGGCGGATGAGGGGCGATACCCCGGGTCTCCTCCTCAGGAGGCCGCCTTGATGGACAGGCTTTCGAGATAGGCCGACGGATTTTCCGGGTCGAAGACCTTGCCGTCGAAGAAGGTTTCCTTGCCGCGCGAAGTGGAGGCGGGAAGATCGGCAACGCCGAGATCCTTGGCCGCCGCGCGCCAGATATCCTCGCGGTTGACCTTCTCCACCAGCGCCTTCACGTCGGTGTCAGGCGCGAATTTGCCCCAGCGGATGTTTTCCGCGATGAACCAGCTGTCATGGCTGCGGAAGGGATAGGAGGCGTGGTCCTGCCAGAACTTCATCTGCAGGCCGGTATTTTCGAGCACGCGGCCGTTGCCGTAATTGATATTGCCCTTCAGGCGGCCAAGCACATCCTTCGGCGGCACGTTAAACCATTGGCGTTTGCCGAGAATGGCGGACATTTCCTCCTTGTTCGCCATCTCATCGCACCATTGCTGCGCCTCCATCACGGCCATCAGCAGCGCCTTGGTGGCGTTGGGGTTCTTTTCCACCCAGTCGGCGCGCATGCCGAGCGCCTTTTCCGGATGACCCTTCCAGAGTTCGCCGGTGGTACAGGCTGTGAAGCCTATGCCCTGATTGACCAGCTGCTCGTTCCAGGGTTCGCCTACACAGAAGACGTCCATATTGCCGACCTTCATATTGGCAACCATCTGCGGCGGCGGAACGACGATGGTGGAGACGTCCTTGTCCGGATCGATACCGCCGGCAGCCAGCCAGTAGCGGATCCACAGATCATGCGTGCCGCCGGGGAAGGTCATCGCGGCCTTGATTTCCTTGCCCTCGGCCTTCTTTTTCTCGAAAGCCGCCTTCAATTTGGAAGCATCGAGCTGAACGCCGGTTTCGGCATATTCCCTGGCGACGGAAATGCCCTGGCTGTCGAGGTTGAGGCGGGCGAGGATGGCCATCGGCACCGGCACATTGTTCTGGGTTACCTTGCCGGTATGCATGAGATAGGGCATCGGCGTCAGAATATGCGCGCCGTCGATGCCGTTCGAGGCGCCGCCGAGCACGAGATTGTCGCGCGTCGCACCCCAGGAGGCCTGTTTCAGAACCTCGACATCCGGCATACCGTGTTTGGCGAACAGGCCCTTTTCCGCCGCAATGATGAGCGGGGCGGCATCGGTAAGCGCGATAAAGCCGATTTTTGCGCCTTTCACCTCGGGCTCAGCAGTGGCTGCGAAAGCACCGGACGGAAAGGCCACACGCACGGCGCTGACAAGGGCGGCGGTGGCTGTCGTCTTCAGTATCGTGCGGCGGCTGACATCGCCGGAGAATATCTTTTTCATTCGCATGTTCCCCTTATTGGGCCACCTCTGCGGGTGACGTTTTCGCTTGCGAAAAAACCTGAAAATAAAAAAACGCCGCTCGGTGTTTGCGCCTGCGGAACGGGAGGTGTTCCGGGCAGCAAAACCTTGCGACGTCTATGTCTTTGAAAGCGCCTATGCCGCGCTCTGCTTGCCCCGATCGCCGTTGACCGGTGCAAACAGGAAGGAGCAAAGAGCGTGCCAGTTTATGGATTCAAGAATATACTGTTGAAAAATAATGATAATTCTTGGAATTCAGGCAGTTGATCAAATTTTAATCAGTATCATTTTTGTCTACCGTTTATGCAAAATAAAAAGTTTCGCGCTTGAAATTTGCGCAACCTGCAAGGCCTGACGCCAATCACGTCTCTCCGGCAGGCGGTGAAAACGGCGCGGATGTACGCACTGAAAAGCCGTTTACATAGCCCGCAATGTCGGCAGGATCGAAAACGAGGCCATCCACGAAACGGTCCCCCTTTTCCTGCCCTTCAATGCGGATATCGGCATCGCCGGGCGCATTGGTGTCTCCCAGTGCTGCCCGATAAATATCCGGCCGATAGGCGGACAGCGCGGCTTCCACGCCCGCTTGCGAGAACTCCGCCTGCCCCCAGCGGATCATCTGGCTGTAAATCCACAATGCCTGGCTCCGGCGCGGATAGTTGGCATGGCCGCCGTGGAAGATGAAATATTTGTCGATCACCCGGCGGTTGCCCTGGCTGTCGATTGAGAATTCGCCGGCGAGCACATGACGGATGATGCCTTGCGGCGCGCCAATATAACGGGGATCGGCGAGCGCCCGGCTCAGTTCGTCGTGATTTTCCGAAAGGTCGCACCACCGCGCTGCCGCATCAAGCGCCGTCAGCAGCCGGCCGACCGTTTCCTGCTGGCTTTCGGCCCATTGGGGCCGCATGCCGATGACCTTTTCTGGCGCGGAAGGCCACAGATCCTGCTTGGCCGCAACGATCCTGCCGACACCGCGCTCGGCGGCGACGATGTTCCACGGCGCACCGACGCAGAAACCGTCGATGGCTCCTGCGGCGAGTGCATCCGACGTTAATGGCGGCGGCACGACCACCAGCTTGACGTCATGATCGGGGTGAATGCCGCCAGCAGCGAGCCAATAGCGAAATTCGTAATTGTGCGACGAAAACGGATAGGTCATGCCAAGTGTCGGGGGTGCTTCGCCCCGCGCCCGCATATCATCGAGCACCTGCTTCAACGCCTTGGCATTTTCGAGCGCTCCCGCCGTTTCAGACAGACCCGTCAACGCCTTCATTCGCGCAAAAAGCCGGGTCGAAAGCGTGATGGCATTGCCGCCGCGCCCGAGTGAAAAGGGCGTGATCGTCGGCGAGGGGTTGGAGCCGAGCCCCAGCATGGAAGCAACGGGCATTGGCGAGAGCATATGAGCGATATCGAATTGCCGGAAGGCCAGCCTGTCACGCACATTCGCCCAGGACACATCCTTGACGAGATCGAGCGTCAGGCCTTCGCGGGCGGCGAAACCGAATTCGGCCGCCGCGATCAGCACGGACGCATCGACAAGGGGAATAAAACCGGCGCGCAGAACCTTCTGCCGGTCGCTGCCCACGATTGCGGGTGCACCTGCAGCTTGTGTCATTCCACTTTTTGATCCGGCCGTTTTTTCCGGTGCCGCCATATCATGCACTCCTCGACTGTCCAACCGGCGGGGTTCGTCACATCAACAGACCCGCTGCGGTGACCACGCTTTGCGCGATCTCGGATATTTTCTTTTTCTCGTTCATTGCCGTTTGCCGCAAAAGCGCAAAGGCCTGCTCTTCGGAAAGGCCGCGCATCTTCATCAGGATGCCCTTGGCGCGCTCGATGATCTTGCGTTCCTCCAGCGCCGATTTGGCGTCGGCAAGCTCCCGCTGCAGGCGGCTGAAAGCGTTGAAGCGGCTGACCGCCATATCGAGAATGGGTTTGACCCGCTCTTTCTTCAGCCCGTCGACGACATAGGCGGAAACACCCGCCTCGACGGCGGCCTCGATGGAGGCGGTGTCCGAACGATCAACAAACATGGCGATCGGCCGGCCGACCGTGCGGGTGAGCTGGAACAGATGCTCCATCATGTCTCGGTTGGGGTTTTCAAGATCGATGAAGATGACATCGGGCTGCAGCGTCTCGATGGTGCGCGCCACGCCCTGCACCTCATGGATGACCGTCACCCGTTGATATCCGGCCTCGCGTAGCCCCTCCTCGATGATCGAGGCGCGGATCGCGTTTTCGTCAATAACGAGAATGGTCAGGTCGCGAAGCGTCATGGCAGCATTGATGACGCAGCGCAGCAAACTTGGCAATCGGCAGCGGATGCAAAAATGAGGCGGAGCGACAATGGAGGCTGTTGCCCTCCCCGCCAGAGATGTCAGGAAGCGTGTTCTACCGCGCGTTCAAGCGCCTTCAAGACCGTGCGCTCGGAAAGATTGAGATAGATTTCCATCTCGTCGCTCGCGTCAACCGCCTTGCCCTCTTCCATCAGAGACAGGATCTTGCTGTTCATATCGACGAAGGGAGAATGGAGCTGTTCGGGATCTTTCAGCAGGCCGAAACAAAGCCGGAGTTCGGCGGCGATGCGCTCGTAAAAATCGCTGAGACGGGCGCTGTCGAGAAGATCGACCACGGCGGCGTGGAACTTCATGTTGGCGCTGCCCACACCCAGCCAGTCCGCCTCTTCACGCTTGACCTTTGCATCCTCGACCGCCGCGCGCATTACCCGAATCGCCGAATGCTTGTGCCATGCCTGGCGCAGAGCACCGCATTCCACCATACGTCGCACGCGGTAAATATCGATTACGGAGGACATGGTGGGAACGGCGACAAAAACGCCGCGATTGGCCTCATGACGCAACAGGCCATCCTTCGTCAGAAGACGGAAGGCTTCGCGCAGGGAATTGCGGGAGACATCGAAACGTTCGCTGAAGGCTGCTTCCGAAAGGCGTTGCCCCGGCATCAGCTCACCGGAGATCAGCAAGGTGCGTATACCCTTCGCCAATCGATCCGCAAGCGGAAGACCTTCTATCGTTTCCGTCATGGCGCTTCTTTCCTTAAGGCAATGCAGCATCGGGAATTCCGTGACAGGCAAGTTCGGACACGGCATGATTGCCCATAGCACAAAGCTTTAGCAAAGCACGAAAAAAACATGATTAAATCCTGCCCACGACGTCCAACAAATAGACAAAATGAAAGAACGATAACTTTATATTGTTGAACAAAGTTGACAATTTCGCAGAACACGACAAGATCGGGGGCATAAAGCATCCGCGAGGGGCGGATTGCGACAGGAGCGGAGAAAATCCATGGAGCAAAAAAAGCTCACCCCGACTGCCGATATGAAAATGTCAAAACGCGCATCCCTGATGGGAGCGATCTTCCTGATGGCGACATCCGCCATCGGTCCCGGCTTCATCACCCAGACGGCGACATTCACCACCCAGCTTGGCGCAGCCTTCGCCTTCGGCATTCTTGCCTCCATCGTCATCGACTTCGTCGTCCAGCTTAACATCTGGCGTATCGTGACGCTGACGCGCATGCGTGCATCCGATATTGCGAATGCCGCCATTCCCGGCGCCGGCTATCTGCTCGCCATTCTCGTCATCATCGGCGGGCTGTTCTTCAATATCGGTAATATCGGCGGCACCGGCCTTGGCCTGAACGCCATTTTCGGGCTCGATCCGAAAATCGGCGGCGCCATCAGCGCGATATTTTCCATCGCCATCTTCGTTTCCAAGCGGGCAGGTCTCGCTGTCGACCGGTTCATCATTTTCGCCGGCATTCTGATGATTGTGCTGACGCTGTATGTGGCCTTCGTCTCCGCTCCGCCGGTGGGCGATGCTTTCCGCCAGACCTTCCTGCCCGACACGATCAATTTCGCAACCATCACCACCATCGTCGGCGGCACCGTTGGCGGTTACATCACCTATTCCGGCGCACACCGCCTGCTGGATCGGGGAATGGTCGGCATTGAAAATCTTCCGGCCGTCAACCGCGCCGCTCTGACCGGCATCGCCGTCACGGGCATCATGCGTTACGTGCTGTTTCTCGCGATTCTCGGCGTTGTCGCCAGCGGCGTCATCATCGATACGTCGGGCCAGGCCGCAAACCCCGCCGCGCAGGCCTTCCGTTCGGCTGCCGGCGATCTCGGCTTCCGCCTCTTCGGCATCATCTTCTGGGCAGCGGCCATCACCAGCGTCATCGGCGCAGCCTATACTTCCGTTTCATTCCTGCCCGTCTTCAAGCAGGATATGAGCGAGCGTGCCCGCAATATGGCGACGGTCATTTTCATCGCAGTCTCGCTCGTCTGCTACCTGCTGATCACCACGCCGCCCGCCGCCATGCTGGTCTTCGTCGGCGGCCTCAACGGCCTCATCCTGCCGATCGGCCTCAGCATCTTCCTGTTTGCGGCGTGGAAACGCGAAGACCTGATGGGTGGCTACCGCTATCCGCGCGTCCTGCTGTTGCTCGGCGTTCTGACTTGCGCATTGACCTGGTACATGGGCTACAAGTCCGCTGGCACCATCTTCGGCCTGCTCGGCCTGTAATAAACTAGTGTTTTTACGCATTTTCCGGACGCAAAACCGCTACGCACTTTTGCTGGAAATGCTCTAAAGGGAGGCAAACATGGCCGCTATCGATCTCAACAGCGATCTTGGCGAAAGTTACGGTGCGTGGAGCATGGGAGATGATGAGGCGATGCTCGCCATCGTTTCCAGCGCCAACATCGCCTGCGGATTTCATGCCGGCGACCCGGCCGGCATCTACCGCACCGTCAAGGCCGCCGCCGAAAAAGGCGTGGTCGTCGGCGCCCATGTCTCCTATCCGGACCGCGTCGGCTTTGGCCGCCGCGATCTGGACGTCACCTCCGAAGAGCTGATCGCCGATGTCATCTACCAGATCGGCGCGCTGAAAGGCGTTGCCGCCGCTGCGGGAACCACGGTGCGCTACGTCAAGCCGCACGGCGCGCTTTACAACCGCATCGCCAACGACGCAAAACAGGGGCAGGCGGTCATCGACGGCATCAAGGCCGTTGATCCCTCGCTGGTACTGATGGGTCTTGCCAATGCGCCCATCCTGGATCTTGCCCGCAAGGCAGGCCTTGCCGTCGTTGCCGAAGCCTTCGCGGATCGCGCCTATACGCCGCAAGGCCAGCTCGTCTCACGCAGGGAAGCCGGCGCCGTTCTTCACGACGCCGCCAAAATCGCTGACAGGATGGTGCGGCTTGCCCGCGAAGGAACGCTGGAAGCGATCGACGGCAGCATCGTAAAAATCGAGGCGCAATCCATCTGCGTGCATGGCGACAGCCCCGGTGCAGTCGCCATTGCCCAGGAAATCCGCCGCCGTTTCGAAGCCGAAGGTATCGTTATCCGCTCTTTTGTCTCCATTCTCTAAAAGGAGCGGCCAGTGACCATACCGACATCCTTTCTCAATCACACCGACGCGGAAGCCGCGCGAAAGGCCCGCGCCACCTATCGCGGCGGCCTCGTCGCGCCCACCTCCGGCGTCGCGCCCGGCTTCACGCAGGCCAACATGATCGTGCTGCCGCGCGACTGGGCCTTCGATTTCCTGCTTTATGCGCAGCGCAATCCCAAACCCTGCCCGGTACTCGATGTTTCCGATCCCGGCTCGCCCACCACGCTTCTGGCTCCCGGTGCCGATCTCAGGACCGACCTGCCGCTCTACCGCATCTGGCGAGACGGCAAGCTTGCCGAGGAAACGCCGGATGCAACCGCGGCCTGGGCGGAGCGCGACGATCTCGTCGCCTTTCTGATAGGCTGCAGCTTCACCTTCGAAACGCCGATGGTGGAAGCGGGTATCGAAATCCGCCACATGACCGACAAGAGCAATGTTCCGATGTATCTGACCAACCGGCCGTGCCGTCCGGCGGGTCGGTTGAAAGGCAATATGGTCGTTTCCATGCGGCCGATCCCGGCTTCGCGGGTCGCCGATGCCGCGACCATTTCGGGGCGTTTTCCGGCCGTTCACGGGTCGCCCGTGCACGTCGGCGCGCCGGAAGAGATCGGCATCACCGATCTTGCGAAACCCGACTTCGGTGACGCGGTACGGATCGAGCCCGGCGAGGTTCCGGTGTTCTGGGCCTGCGGCGTCACTCCACAGGCCGCCGTCATGGCGTCCGGTGTGCCTTTTGCGATCACCCATGCGCCCGGACACATGTTCATCACCGACATTCCCGATTCAGCCTATCACGCGTGAGGATATGATGCGTTTTCTCCCCGTCAGCCTCACAACCATTCTCGTTGAACTTGCCGATCTCGACGAAACGCTGGCGCTTTTCGCCTCGCTTCAGAACGATCCGGTCGAGGGCATCGAAGAGACGGTTCCGGCTGCCCGCACCCTGATGATCCGATTCCGCCCCGAGAAGATCGGCGCGCAAGCACTGGTCGCACGGCTTTCCAGCCGCGATCTCTCGGCAAAAATCGCGCCTTCGGACAATCTCGTGGAAATCCCCGTCCACTATAATGGCGAAGATCTCACCGACGTGGCCGAACTGACCGGCATGAGCGTCGATGAGGTCATCCGTCGCCACACCGAAAGTGAATTCACCGTGGCCTTTTGCGGTTTCGCGCCCGGCTTCGGTTATCTGGTCGGCGGCGATCCGGCCCTTCACGTGCCGCGCCGGCAAAGCCCGCGCACCCGCATTCCGGCGGGTTCGGTGGCGCTCGCCGGCGCATTCAGCGGCGTCTATCCGCAAAACAGCCCGGGCGGCTGGCAGATCATCGGCACCACGCCGGTGAAGATGTGGGATATCGACCGCGATCCCGGCGCGCTTTTCCAGCCGGGTTATCGGGTGCGCTTCTTCGATATGGACAAGTCCGGCAGGACAGTCGATATTTCTGCCTCGGCACCGCGAACCTCCCAGCCGGATGCAGCAAGGGAAGGCCCGCATTTCGAGGTGCTCGCAGCACCCATGCCAGCCATATTTCAGGATCTCGGCCGCTTCGGCCAGACCGGACAGGGCGTATCGGCCTCCGGCGCGCTGGATCGCGGTGCTTTTAACGCCGCAAACCGCATTGTCGGCAATCCGGTCAACACGCCGTGTCTCGAACTCACGCTTGGCGGTTTTTCCTTCAAGAGCACAAGCCGCGCGGTCATTGGCATTGCCGGTGCACCCTGCCCCGTCACCATCAAGACGGCGGATGGCAGTTTCACAGTGCAGACCCATGTTCCCGTCTCCCTGGAACCCGGCGATGTCGTCACCTTTGGTCAGCCGCAAAAGGGCATGCGCTGTTATCTTTCCGTCCGCGGCGGGTTCGATGTCGAACCCGTGCTCGGCAGCTTCGCGACGGACACGCTCGCCATCGTCGGGCCAGAAAGCGTGGCCGCGGGCACGATACTGCCGCTGAAAGGTGAAAAGGCGGGCCTCTCCAGTGTATCGATCAACGAGGTTCCGGCCTTCGAACCGCCGGCAACCGGTGAAGTCGTGACACTGGACGTCGTTCTCGGCCCCCGCACTGACTGGTTCACGCAGAAGGGTATCGAGACCCTGACCAGCCAGCTCTGGCAGGTCACCCCGCAATCGAACCGCGTCGGCATCCGCCTTGCCGGCGAAGTGCCGGTGGAACGTAAGGACAGCGCCGAATTGCCGAGCGAGGGCACCGCAACAGGGGCGATCCAGATTCCCCATAGCGGCCAGCCCGTCCTCTTCCTTGCCGACCATCCACTGACCGGTGGTTATCCCGTCATCGGCGCGGTTGCCGAATATCATCTCGATCTTGCCGGGCAAATCCCCGTCAATGCCAAAATCAAATTCCGCCCGATCGGCCCCTTCGCCGAAATCGCGGCCAAAAACAAATAATTTTGAGGAGAAGAGCGATGAAAAAAGTGCTGATTGCCAATCGTGGCGAGATCGCGGTGCGGATCATCCGCGCATGCCGCGATTACGGCCTGCAATCGGTCGCCGTTTATGCCGACCCCGATCAGGATGCTCTTTTCGTCCGGCTGGCGGATGAGGCCTTTGCGCTGGAGGGCGTGCGCCCCGCCGAGACCTATCTCGATATCGCCAAGCTGATCGCGATTGCCAAACGCGCCGGTGCGGATGCCGTGCATCCCGGTTACGGTTTTTTGTCCGAACGCGCCGAATTTGCGCGAGCCGTTATCGATGCCGGCCTTAGCTGGATCGGCCCAGACCCCCATGTCATCGAAGCATTGGGCGACAAGGTCGAAGCGCGGCGTATCGCCACCGGTGTTGGCGCGCCGTTGGTCGCCGGCAGTGACGGCCCGGTCTCTACCGCTGCCGAAGTCACCGCCTTTGCCGAAAAACACGGCCTGCCCGTCGCCATCAAGGCGGCGCATGGTGGCGGTGGACGTGGCCTGAAGGTTGCGTGGAAGATGGAAGAGATCGCCGATCTCTACGAATCCGCCGTTCGCGAGGCGACAGCCGCTTTCGGCCGTGGCGAGTGTTTTCTCGAACGGTTCCTCGACCGGCCCCGCCACATCGAGGCGCAGGTTCTGGCGGACAAGCATGGCAATGTGCTCGTGCTCGGCACCCGCGACTGCTCGCTGCAGCGCCGTAACCAGAAGCTGATCGAGGAGGCTCCGGCTCCATTCCTGTCTGCCGAACAGCGGCAGAAAATCCACGATGCCGCAAAGGCGATCTGTGCTGCGGCAGGTTATTCCGGTGCCGGCACCGTCGAATTCCTGCTCGGCGTCGATGGCACGATTTCCTTCCTGGAGGTCAATACGCGCTTGCAGGTGGAACATCCCGTCACCGAAGAAACCACCGGCATCGATCTCGTTGTCGAGCAGTTCCGCATCGCCGAAGGCCACAAGCTGCGGGTTCTTGAAACGCCGGAACCGCGCGGCCACTCGATGGAATTCCGCATCAATGCCGAAGATCCCGGCCGGGGTTTCCTGCCCACACCCGGCTCGATCTCGGTCTTCGACGCGCCCTCCGGTCCCGGTATTCGCATGGATAGCGGCGTCGTCAGCGGCTCCAGCGTGCCCGGCGTGTTCGACTCGCTGATGGCGAAGCTCATCGTCACGGGTGCGGACCGCGATCAGGTTCTGCGCCGCGCCCGCCGTGCGCTTAAGGAATTCCGTATCGAAGGCATCGCCACGGTCCTGCCGTTCCATCGCGCCGCAATCGAGACGGAGGACTTCATCGGCACGGACGGATTCAAGGTTCACACCCGCTGGATCGAGACCGATTTCGCCGCCATGCCGGATGCGATGGAGCGCCCGGCACCGGTCGAGGACCCTTCCATCACAAGGACCTTTCTGGAAATCGACGGCAAGCGCGTCTCGGTCGGTCTGCCGAGCCTGCTGCTATCCGGTCTTGGCGCCGCCAGCGGCGGCAACGCTTCTGCGCCCGGCGCTGCGGTCAAAGAGAAGGAAGGCGAAATCACCGCCCCGGTTTCCGGCACCCTGCAATCCTTCAAGATAAAGGATGGTGAAACCGTTTCCGAAGGCGATCTGCTGGCGGTCATGGAAGCCATGAAGATGGAGACGCAAATCGTCGCCACCAGGGCCGGCAAGGTGCGCCTGATCGTCAAGGAAGGCGATTATCTGCAGGCTGGCGCAGCACTTCTGGAAATCACCGGCTAACGCGAAGACAGCCGAACCGCCAACCACTCAGGGAAGGCGGCACCCACAATCGATGCTCGGTCGGCACCGGCGGCGGAACCCTTTCGCCGCCGGTCCGTTTATGGCGCGACCTGCTAACCATCGTGAGGGAAATATGGCCGGACGCACCTTGCTTCAGTTCTTCCATTGGTATTATCCGGACGGAGGGAAACTATGGAGCGAGGTGGGCGAAAAAGCCGAAAGCCTTGCGAAAATGGGAATCACCGATGTCTGGCTGCCGCCCGCTTACAAGGGCGCCGCCGGCGGTTATTCGGTGGGTTACGACACCTACGATCTCTTTGACCTCGGCGAGTTCGACCAGAAGGGAACTGTCGCCACCAAATATGGCGATCGCGGCGCCCTCGAACATGCGGGCCGGACGCTGAAGGAAAACGGCATTCGCGTCATTCATGACGTCGTTCTCAATCACAAGATGGGTGCCGACGAAAAGGAAAAGGTGCGGGTCCGCCGCGTCAATCCCGAGGACCGCACCGAGATAGATGACGAGGATTTCCAGGCACTTGCCTATACCAAGTTCACCTTTCCCGGACGAAACGGCAAATATTCCAAATTCATCTGGGATCTGAAGTGCTTCAGCGGTGTCGACCACATCGAGGAACCGACGGAGGACGGCATTTTCCGCCTCGTCAACGAATATGGCGATGGCGAATGGAACGAGGAAGTCGATCAGGAAAACGGCAATTTCGATTACCTGATGGGTGCGGACGTCGAATTCAGAAACAGGGCGGTCTATGAGGAACTCAAATATTGGGGCCGTTGGCTTGCCGAGCAGGTTCAGGTCGACGGGTTCCGTCTCGACGCCGCTAAACACATCCCGGCCTGGTTCTTCCGCGACTGGGTCGGCCATATGCGCGACACGGTCGATCCCGATCTTTTCGTCGTGGCGGAATATTGGCACCCCGACATAGAGGCGCTGAAAAGCTATCTTGATCTGGTCGACAAGCAGCTGATGCTTTTCGATGTCGCCCTTCACCACCGTTTCCACGACGCCTCCAAACAGGGCGGCGATTTCGACATGCGGACCATCTTCGAAGGGTCGCTGCTTTCGGCTGTTCCCGACCATGCGGTCACGCTTGTCGACAATCACGACACCCAGCCGCTGCAATCGCTGGAAGCGCCGGTTGAGCCGTGGTTCAAGCCCCTGGCCTATGCAATTATCCTGTTGCGCGAAGAGGGCGTTCCCTGCGTCTTTTATCCCGATCTGTTCGGCACGCGTTACACCGACACCGGCAATGACGGCAACGAACATGAGATCGACATGCCGGCGATCGAATGCCTGCCGAAGCTCGTCGAGGCTCGCAGCCGTTTCGCCAACGGCGCCCAGACGGATATTCTCGACGATCCGAGCTGCATCGCCTTTATCCGCCACGGCACCGCCGATGAGCCGGGTTGCGTGGTGGTAATGTCAAATGGCGAACCGGCGGAGAAGCAGATTGATCTGGGCCCCGAACATGCGGGCGCGGCATGGCGCGACTTTCTCGGCCACCGGGACGAGCGGATTACCCTTGATGAGAGCGGTAAGGGCGTGTTCCCCACCAATGGCGGCAGCGTCAGCGTCTGGGTTCCTGCCGAATCCGAGTGAATAACAATCGCTTTAACCAACGACACCGTTCATTCGGCGGATACGAGACGGCGCGGGCCAGCGCCGTCATCGGCCAGAACATCGTCCGGATTGCGTAAGGGACAGTCATCCAGCGAAAGGCAACCGCAACCGATGCAGCCGGTAAGCTGGTCGCGCAGCATAATCAGGCTGTTGATGCGAAGCTGTAGCATTTCCCGCCAGGACTGCGAAAACCTGCGCCAGTCAGCGGCCGTCGCCACCCGATCCTGCGGCAAATCCGCCATCGCATCCCTGATGATCCCAAGCTGGATACCAGCCCGCTGGGCGATGCGGATAATCGCGATACGCCGCAGCACGGCGCGATGATAACGGCGCTGGTTGCCGCTGGTGCGCCAGCCTTCTATCAATCCTTTCGCCTCATAAAAATGGACGGTGGAAACGGCGACGCCGCTGCGACGCGCAACCTCGCCAACCGTCAGGCTGTGTTTAAGTATGGTATTTTCCATGCCGGCTCCGGTTTTCTGAACGATCTCCGCTCTTGAAAAACGCGGAAATATATTAAAGAGCAGCCGGTATAATTCCTCAACCATAGTTGAGGTCAATAGACCAGATGGCCAAAAAAAGAGGCGCCCGATGGGCGCCTCTGAAATCTTGGATATGGCCGGCATCAGAATTTTGCTGTCATGCTGATCCAGAAACGGCGGCCTTCCATGACCGTGTTGAAATCATCGGTGCCGACATCCTTGTCGAAGACATTGTAAACGGCAGCATTGAGATCGACATTTTCGGCGACAGCATATTTCGCGCCAATATCAAGCGTGGTGTAGGCCTCATATTTGCGCCCGGCCTTGCCGTTGATCGTCACCGGCGTACCATTCGTGCCGATGCGCGGGCCGGCATTGATTTCCGATCCGTGATAATTCACCGAGGCCCAGGCTTCCAGCCCGTCTATCGGCGTTACCCAGTCACCCCGCAGATTGGCCATGTGCTCGGGCGTGCGCGCCAGCGGGAAACCTTCGTAGTCGCCAGTCTTCTGTTCGGAATGCGTGTAGGTATAGTTGCCGCGCAGCGTCAGCTCCGGCGTCGCATACCAGGTTGCCGTCAGTTCCACACCCTGAATGACCGCATCATCGATATTGTAGTTATACCAGAGGCGATAATTGCGATCCTCGCTCCAGCGGGCCGGCGTTCCATCCGGATTGAGCACCAGCGCGTTGGAGATCTTGTCCTTGAAATCGGTGTAGAAATAGGTGGCGCCAAGAGTGACATCGCCATTATCCCAGAGCGCGGCCACTTCGTAGCTCGTGCTCTTTTCCGCTTCCAGACCGGGATCGCCGATGATCACGCCGCAGGTGCCGCTCGGTCCGTAGGTGCAACCGCCACCGCCCGTCGTATAGGCATAACCCGGCGCAATCTGGCGGATTTCAGGCGCGCGGAAACCGGTGGAAATACCACCCTTGATCGTCAGCTCTTCCGTCGCGCTCCACACACCGTAAAGGCGCGGGCTGAAATGATTGCCATATTTCTCATGGTTATCGAGACGAAGACCGCCCGTCAGCGCGAAATTATCGACGATGCGCCATTCATCCTCGACAAAGAGCGCCCATTGCGTCGCCGAGAAGGTTTCATCAACACTGGTGCGCCGCCCCGGGTTCTGGTCCGTCAGCCGCGCCTCGAAATATTGACCGCCCGTGACCAGCGTGTGGTTGCCAAACAATTCGAAGGGCGTGGTGAACTTGCCATCAAGAACGGTGTTGCGAACCTCCGGCGAGCGCGGATTTTCCGTGACGCGTCCCGTGCGGGTATTTCTGGTGAAATTGGTGCGCTCGGCCCATTCCTGCTGGAAGGAGAATTCGGATGTGGTCGGTCCCCAGCGGCCGGTATGCGACAACGACCAATGGTCGCGCGTATTGGTATTGTAGGTGCCGTTGGCGTCGGTCGCCGCCAGTGTCTCGCCCGGCTCGGCGCTGCGACGCAGCCGCGTCTTGCCGCCTTCGAGATAAATGTCGTGGTCTTCATTCGGCGTAAAGGTCAGACGGCCGTTGAAATCATATTCCTTGGCGCCGGTGGTGCCGCTCAGAATACGGTCTTCGCCGCGGTTGAAGCCCCTGCCCCAGACCTGAAGGCCCAGCTGGTCCTTGAGGATCGGCCCGTTGGCATACCAGGAGACCTGGCCGCTATTGCCGAATTTGGAATGCTGCTGAACCGTGCCCTCGGTGGTGACGGAACCGGACCAGACATCGCCGACCTTGCGGGTGATGATGTTGATGACGCCGCCCATGGCGTCGGAACCGTAAAGAGACGACATCGGGCCGCGCACGACCTCGATACGCTCGATGGCCGAAACCGGCGGCACGAAGCTCTGCTCGAAGCCGGAATTACCATTCGTGCGGGCATCGCGGGTGCTCTGCCGTTTGCCGTCAACAAGCACCAGCGTGTAGGCGCCGGGCAATCCGCGAATGAAAATGTCCTTCTCATTGGCGATGCCGGTGACGGATACACCCTGAACTTCGCGCAAGGCGTCGGTCAGATCGCGATAGGATCCCTTTTCAAGATCCTCCCGCGTCACAACCGTGATGCTGGCGGGAGCGTCTTTCACATTCTGCTCGAAGCCCGACGCGGTGACCACGATCTGCTGCAGGACGGTGGTTCCCTCGGACGCCTGCTGTGCGAAAGCGGGCAATGCGGCGCTGAGCGCCGTTCCTGCCAGTGCCGCCGAAAGGCCAGCCTTTATTATCGTCGCGGCCATATCCCGGCCGCGGTACTTCAATTCCATGTTACGCCCCCGCATTTAACTTGAGAATTTAACCCCACTTATTTAGGAGGGAGTGCAGGCGCAACGCGTTTGTTTTCGAACAGTTCTAAATTCCAGAAATTGCAAAAAGGGCTCCGCCATTCGGCAGCGGGGTAAAAAAACAGCAAGATGACAACCGGCAAGAGAAAAGAAGAACCAGCTTCCCCGACAAAGCCGGACAGGCTTGGACAGCTGAAACTCCTTGTCGCGTTCGATGCGTTGTTGCGTGAAGGAAGCGTCAGCCGCGCAGCGGCAGGCATGGGACTACCGACATCATCGATGAGCCGGATATTACAGCAGCTGCGCGAGAAATACGGCGACCAGCTGTTCTTGCGCACCGGCCAGGGTCTGCGGCCCACCCCCTTTGCCGAGACCATGCGGCTGCGCATTCGGTCACTGGCGGCGGAGGCGGAAAACCTGATCGATTATTCACAGGAAAAAGCCGCAGTCCCCGCCGCCGCCAATGTTAGCGGCTGGGAACGGCCGGTGCTGATGAAGGCGCCGCCTCTTTCGCTGCGCCCCAGCGTTCTTCTCGAAGGTCAGCCGACACCGGAAAATATCGCGGACCGCCTTGCCCGCATCGGCCACAATGCCGATCCGCAGCACAGGCTCGCCAAATATATCGCGACCTCGGCGATGGGCATCGGCAACAGCCGCCCGCTCAGCCAGCAAGAGGCGATGGACGCGCTCTCGATCATTCTCGAAGGCGATGCAGATCCCATACAGATCGGCGCGCTGCTTGCGACCATGCATTATCGCGGTGTGACCGCGGCAGAGCTTGCCGGTTTTATCGAAGCCATGTGGGGCCATATAAAAATAGACCAGCAAGCGCCCGCATCGGTCGATCTCGACTGGCCCGCCTATATGTCGCCCAAACATCGCGATGCGCCCTGGTTCCTGCATTCCGCACGTCTTGTTTCCATGGCGGGATATAGCGTGCTGTTGCACGGCCATGTGGGCCAGGGAGAAAATGGCGGCAAGCTCGAACTCGCCGCTGAAGCCTGCGGGATACCGCTCTGCCACTCGATTTCTGAGGCGGCCAAGGCCACGGCTTCGCAAGGGATCGCCTATCTGCCGATCGGTGGACTGTCGTTACAGTTTCAGAGCCTGCTTGGCCTGCACGGCATTCTGGAAATGCGCCTGCCGCTCAATACGGTCGTGCATCTTCTCAATCCGCTTCGCGCCAGAAGCACCATCATCGGCGTCGCCCGCCCCTCCTATCAGGAGCTTCATCGCGATACGGCGCGGCTGCTTTCCGTCGAGAGCTTGGCCATTCTCGGCAATACACGGGATTTCGCGCAGTTTACCCCCTTTCGCAGCACCCGCATCTTCGGTCTTTCCAAGGGCGAGGATGTTGAGTTCGTCATTCCCGCCCGCGAAACTCCACCGGCCGAAATGCCGACCATGTTCACCACCTTCGAATATTGGCGCGCCGTCTGGACGGGGGCGGCGAGAGACGAGAGAGCGGAAACCATCATCGTCTCCACCGCAGCCATCGCCCTGATGCTGGTCAATGATATGATGCTGCCTTTCGAAGAGGCCTATGCCCGCAGCCTGCGGCTATGGAACGACAGGGCACGCAATTTCGCCACTGCCTAGGCGTTGGCGACTGATTTTTTCAGCGCCAGATATTCCCAGAGGGCAACGAGCAGCAGAATGCCGGTGCTTGCCAGTTGCAGCACAAAAAGCGGCACGCCCGGCACCGGCAAAAGCAGGCAAAGTGCTGCTACGCCTGCAAAATGCGAGATGGGTCGCTGATAGGTGGCGGCAATCTTGACGCCGATATTACCGGCCAGAAACAGGATCGGACCGCCAAGAATGGCGATGGACTCCCTCATCGTCGTCCCTTCATGGGCATGAGACAGGCTGAAATCCTCTCCCACTGCCGTCAGGATAATGCCGGCCACGATGGGCAGATGCCCGTAGTTGAAAAGATTCTGGGCAATCTTCGCTTTCTCGTCCGCATGTTCAGCCTTTCTGGAAGCCTCTTCCTGTCCGTGATGGAAATAGATCCACCACATTGTCACCGTGCTGACGAAGGCAGAACAAAAGACGATAAATGTCAGGCCGGAGTTCATATATTCCGTGGCCGTGCGGCCCGTGGTGAGGATCGTTTCCCCGAGACAGATGATGACGAAAAGCGCACAGCGCTCCGCAAGGTGCTCGCCGGAGAGATGCAGCTTGTCCGCATCGCTTGCTTTTAATCCCGGCACGACATAACGGCAGGCGGGTCCGGCATATTCGATCGCCAGCGCGATACCCCACAGCAGGATGCGATCCGTCAGATCGGCGAGCCCGCCAGCGAGCCAGAACAGGCTCGATATGACGAGCCAGATCGTCACCCGCACAAAAACCAGAAAAGACTGCCGGTCTTCTCCCTTGAAAGCATAAAGCGCAAACAGGCTTCGGCCCACCTGCATGGCGCTATAGATCAGCGCGAACACGAAACCCTGTTCCGCAAATGCCTCCGGTAGCGCGATTGCCAAAAGCACCCCGCCGAACATCAGAACGAAGAGCAGAAGCCGGACCGGCTCCTTTTCCGTATTCAGCAGGTTGGTGATCCATGTGGTGTGTATCCACAGCCACCAAAGCGACAATATCAGAATGCCCGCCTCAAGTGCGGCCGTCGGTCCAAAGTCCTTGGCAAGCGCGTGGGAAAGCTGGATGAGCGCGAAAACAAAGACCAGATCGAAGAACAGTTCAGGAAAGGTCGCCTTTTCGGCCTCCTGCCCTTCCTTTTTGATCCAGCTTTGCGCATCCGGTTTCGGCCCGGACGTTTCGCTCTCGGTTCCCATTCTGCCCCTGTTCGTCAAGTATGCGTTATTGCGATTGCTTCATCGCTGCGACAGACGGTCTTCTTCAGCCGAAGTATCAATGGTTGAGGCTCGGCCCGGAAACTGCAGCGCCCGTGCATTGTCGGGATAAAAACGCGGGCCCACCAGACGCACTTTCTTGCCGGAGACATCGGTAATGTAGTCGGATGCGGTCTCTATAGGCGAGACTGCGGCGCTACGGGTCTTTATGGGTTCCAGAGTGCTGACCTCCAGAGGCTGAGCGAATATCGGGTAGCTCGGCGCGGAGATGAGAATTGCCGCGAGAAGGAGGGGCTTGGGAAACATCGGAATATCCTGACACAATTGACTGCGCCATAAACAGCCCCCGTCCGGTTTGGTTCCCGCCGTCTTTCAGCTATCCTCGTCCAGATAGGTGCGATATTGCACATAGTCCGCGCTTGTCTGCCCATCGACGATTTCCGGCGGCCGACCCTTACCTCCGGTTAAATAACCCGCGTCTTCAAGTCCCGCCTTCAAAAGCTTTTCAACGGCCATGTGCCGGGGCAAGGCAATGTCCGCCATGTAAAGAGCGACGGCGAGCTCCATATCGTCCGAGAAAACCATAATGCCAGTGATCCGTTGAAGTGATGAAATAGAACGTGGCATCTCAGCGAAGGTTCAATTTCATGAGTTCGAAGCCTGACGTTTTCTTTGTGCTCCGGATTGCCGCTCGCCAGTCGGACTGGCTGTTTCTCGCCCCCGCCCTGTCGCCAACACTGTTTAGTGCTCTTCAACGACGGTCCTGCGGTGGTGACTTATGCATGAAAACCGCTTTTCCCGTCTCTATCACGGTCAGTTCGGTTAAAAAACATCCGGACTCAAGCGATTGAAACCAATAGCGGAAAAACGCAAACGAAAGCTAATCGGCACTTAGTTTTCACTACCTTGCATTAACCATAGATTGCCATTTGGCAGGGATATTCGTTTAGACATCACCAGCCTCACACCGAATCTTTCGAATCTTGCAGGAACGACCTCAATGTAACTTCAGACGGGGTTTTCCGCAAGCTGAGGCGGGGTTCCGCGGCTACTCACCCCGTCAGCCCCTCTCCATCTCGTCCTGCCGCCCGCGGAGCTGCGCCAGAAGCATGGCCTGAAGATCGAAACCACCCTCATGGGCCTTGCGTGTCAGATTGCGCAGATATCCGCCGAGTGAGCTTATCTGATCCGCCTTTTGAAGCAGGCATGCAAGGATGGCCGCAGTTCCCTGCCGTCCGAAGGTAGCCATGGCATCCTGATAAGCTGACTGGCTGACATTGAACATGGTTTTGATCACGGATGTTGCCACTTCGAGATCACGCCAGCCGGTGACGGTTCCTCCAGGGGCATAGAGGGAAATATCCGGGCAAGCCTTCAAAACCAAAACAATATCAGGAACAAAAAATTGCTTATGAACAACAGGCTTGGGCGGATGTGCTGAGGGTTTTGCGCTGATGGCTGCGGCATAGGCTGGCTGGATGCCAACCGTGCTTGTGGGTGGAACGCTAGCCGGTTCACGAAAATCCTGCGGTTTAGATATGGATTCGGATTCTGAATTCTTTATGAGGCGCTCATTTTGGCAGTCATTGCCGCCCATTTTTTCAGATTTTTCAATATTTTCCAGATAGTTGGTCACTTCAGCGCGCAGAGAGACCAGAAAACCGGCGATTTCCTTGAGTTCGGCAGGCTTTGAATTGCGTCCAAGGGAACGGGCGATCGCATTATAGCGCGTCTGAAACCCTTCGAAGGTCTCGACCTTACCGCTTGCAGCAATCATTTCGCAAAGCTTCTGGATATCGCGACGGCAAAGGCTGATGTTTTCACGAAGGCGCTGAAGATCGAGCCGCTCACGAACGATACGGTCGGCCAGCTCCTCGATTTCTGATTTGCGGGAAAGAAGCGGTGCGAGTGAAAAACCATAGGCCTCGCTGATCTCTCCGCCCCTGTGTTTGCGGGCATAGCGTTTTCCATTCGGGCTATCCTTGCGGATGATGAGGCCGGCTTCGACAAGGGCCGAGAGATGCCGGCGCAAAGTCTGTTCCGCCATGCCATGGGCACGCAGCGATAATTGCGTATTGGAAGGGAAAACCACCAGTCCGGCTTCGCTGGACAGTTCGTTTTTCGGATAAAAACTCAAAAGCGCGTTCAAGACTGCGAGAGAACGATCGGTCACACCGAGCAATGGTCTTGCTTCACAGACCGAACGATAGAGTTTCCATTTATCGACCGTCTCAGTCTTTTTGTTCTTTTGCGCGGCAAACTGGGTTGCGAGAACGCCAAACGACATCGCTCGCCGCCCAAATGGCGTCGTTACACATATGCTGTCCATGTCTTTCACCTTTCACAAGGCAAAAGAAAATCGCTCACCGAAAAATTCGATGCCAAAGACTCTTGACTATGATTCGCGGAAATGAGATTCTTTGGTTGCTTAGATCAAAGAAAGGCTTCCGTGCGGCAACGTTCGGGGGCTTTTTTCTTTTGTGATGCGTCTCCTGTTAGTCGTTAAGATTAGAAATCACTGCTTGGACCGGTATTCGGCAAACAGCGCCTGAAGATGTTCCAGAACGAAATCGGCAAATTCCGGCGCTTCGTTCTTGTCGATGGATATGTCCAGCTTTCGGTCGCTCTCGACAACCTTTGCCAGTCGTCCGCCTGTTTCCGATGACCAGACACCGGTCTTTTTCGCCTGTGCTTTGGGTTTCAGAAAATCGAGAAGCGACTTGAAACGTTCTTCCGAAAGAAGTGAGGCAACGGACGGTTCCCTTACATAGGCGCGCGCCGCTTCCTTGACCTGCGATGACGAGAGCTGATCGGCTAGATCCATCCAGTTGCGGCGGCCGACGCTTGGCGCCGGGCCAATGAGATCAACCAGATCCTCCGGAATGCGGCCGACAACAGAGAGCATGTTGGAAAGGTCGCCCTTATGCAGCGACATTGCGGCCATGATCGTGTCCCTTGGAAACCGCATCTGCAGTTTCTGGGCAAAGCGGGCCTTTTCGATATAGGTGAGGTCGCGGCGCTCGTTGTTTTCCTGCCCCTGGGCAACAACCAGCTGTTCAT
Organism: Rhizobium sp. X9; assembly: GCF_018873185.1. Lineage (NCBI taxonomy): Bacteria > Pseudomonadati > Pseudomonadota > Alphaproteobacteria > Hyphomicrobiales > Rhizobiaceae > Rhizobium > Rhizobium sp. X9. The sequence continues at coordinate 1,119,558 of NZ_CP071312.1, forward strand.
CGCTGAGATCGCGCACGACCGCTTTGACGGGAATACCGAGGCTCGTCACGGCACGCAGGCGGCGATGACCGAAGGCGACCTGATAACGGCCCGGGAAATCGGGATGCGGGCGCACCAGAATGGGGACCTGCTGGCCCTGCTCGCGAATGGCTTCCACAAGACCGGCATCCGCCTCTTCCGAGGCCGGCATGCGGTCGGGAATGAAAGAGGGATCGATATCCGCCGGATTGAGAGAAACGATTGTCAGGCCCTCTGCGAGCTGCTTTTCGATCGCTTCAGCACGCTTGGCGCGTTCTGATACCTCGTTCAGCGACTGGCCGATCATGCCGACAGGCGAATTGACGACATCCGTTACAAGTTCCGGAGAGCCGAGAATTGGCCGGATGCGTGGTCGCGACCGCTCTGGAGTGGCGTCATTGTTGTCGGTACCCGGCGTGCCGAGATTGGCGAATATCTGTTTCCTGCTCATGCTGCCCTACCCCACGCTTTTTTAATCAGTCCCTCGATCTCACCATTGACGTTGTTCATGGCTTCCAGCGCGCGATCATAGGTCGAGCGGGTGAACTGGGTTCTTTCCACTTCAAACAGCGTCTGGTTGGTCAATCCGGCATCCGAGACGGCCGTGCTCTTGAGCATCGGGTGAATGAGGACGTTTTCACCGAAGATCGAGCGCAGGAAAGCAACCATCTGGTTCTGCGGCCCATCGCTCGGTTCGAAACGAGTGATGAGATAACGCATCCAGTTATAGTCGGAACGTGCGCCAGCCCGGCCGATTTCAGCGAGAAGATCACCCGTCATGGCAAGGAACTGGTTCATGGACATCACATCCAGCATTTGCGGATGAACGGTGACGAGAACCGATGTCGCAGCAGTCAGTGCAGAAAGCGTCAGGTAACCGAGTTGTGGCGGGCAATCGATGACCACCACGTCATAGAAGTTCTGGGCCTGGGCGATAGCCTGACCGATGCGGGCGAAAAACAACGTATCGCCCGGTGCGCGGCGCATCAAAGCGCGCGGCGTGTCGTGTTCGAACTCCATAAGCTCCAGATTGCCGGGAACGATATGAAGATTGGGAATATAGGTGCCGCGAACGATCTCAGCCATCGGCCGGCGTTCATCATCGTAGCGGATTGCGCCATAGAGCGTTTCGTTCGGGCCGACATCGATCTCCGGCTGGTGGCCGAAGAGCGCAGACAGACTTGCCTGCGGGTCGAGATCGATGGCGAGCACGCGGTAACCGCGAAGCGCCAGATATTGCGCCAGATGCGCCGAGGTCGTCGTCTTGCCCGAACCACCTTTGAAGTTCATGACGGCGATGACCTGCAATTCTTCACCGTCACGACGATGGGGCAGGTAACGACGAGTGCCGCGTGCGCCCTGATCGAGAAAGCGCCTGATCTCGTCCATGTCCTCGACAGAATAGGAACGGCGACCGGAGGCCTGCGCTGCATCCAGCTCGGGACGCTCGGCGGCGATCTGACGAAGATAGGCTTCGCCGATACCAATCAGCCGAGCGGTTTCAGCAGGCGAAAAATGACGCATGCTCTTTTCGGTATGGGGTGAAAATGTATTTGCGTTATGCGCCTGCAATTGGGCTGACAATGCAGCCGAATGCTGTTGTATAAGGCTCGTGAGGTCGGGTGCCCCTGCAGCAAGTCTTGAGTCGGCACTCTGTGTCATCTGTCTTCTTTCGCTCGATATTGCAGTAGCGGTTTTTTCCGAAAAAGGCGGTTTTTTCCGCAACTGAGATATAAGCGCCGATTCTCTTTTTGGCGCAATAGGCTTTTTTCCCAGATGCGAAAGTGCCGCTAAGGCATTGTGGAAGAATCAGATTTGCGTTTTGTGACAGTTTGACGGTTAGCCGCGGCTAACTTCGCTTTTGTTCACGCGGCGATGTCGCTTTTTTCCATTGTTTTACGTCGTTGATGGAGAACGGTCGGAAAGTTTGCCGCGGCTAACTTTGGCAACCTGACCGCACGGTCACCGTGCTAGAGAAGGAAGTGAAGGGTAGACATTCGGAGGTGTTTAATCTCTACTCAACGACTAGGGTATCCACGCGCTCGGCACCGTCTGACCGTGTTCATACCGTCGCAGGTTGGAGGAAAGAATGTCCTATGATGTCGCTATCGTCGGGTCGGGGTTTTCGGCCATCTGTACCGCCGCTCATCTCCTGTCCTCGCTACCGCCTGAGGCCTCAGTAGCCATTGTCGGGGACGAGTCAGATTTCGGGCGCGGCACCGCCTACCGAACGGAGCTGCCCTATCATCGACTGAATGTGCCTGCGGGGCGGATGAGCGTCTTCCCGGACCGGCCCGATGATTTTCTTGACTGGTTACGCGAGAACGGGATCGGACGGGATCCCCTGTTGTTCGCCTCGCGCGGGGACTACGGTCTCTATCTGAGAGACAGACTTGCCTCCTTGCTCCGAAGCCGGGACCAGCGGGCGAGGGTGGATTTCATCCGTGCAAAGGCTTCCGCCTGCCGGCCGGATCGCGATGGCGCATTTTCCTTTAGTCTGGAGAATGGCGAGACGTTGCGTGCGCATAATGTTGTTTTATGTCTGGGTGTGGGGGCGGCCGGTTTGCCGGTGCAAACCGTCGCGAAAGAAGAAGAGAGACCACAGCGCGTCATCGGTCACTGCTGGCAACCCGGATGGTTGTCGAAAGTGAGGGCGGGTGATCGCATCTGTATTCTTGGTTCTGGTCTCACGATGATCGATCAGGTCCTTACCTTGCGAGGAAAGGGCCATCGCGGTCCGATCCACGTTCTGTCCCGGCGAGGGCTGGTGCCGCATCCCCATATCAGTCCGCCACTGACTGCAGCCGACCTTCAGTTGGCCGATGGGTCTACGGAGATCAGCCGACTGTTGCAGTCACTACGCAAACAGGTGAAGGACGGTGCGCCCTGGCGCACGGTGATGGACGGCTTGCGACCGATAACGCAGGCCCTGTGGCAACGCCTGACGCCCGTGCAACGCAGTCGCTTTCTTCGCCACGCCTTGCCTTGGTGGAATATACATCGGCACCGCATCGCGCCTGAAGTCCATAAGGCGTTTGAGAAGCTCCTTTCTGACGGCGTTCTTGAGATTCATGCCGGTTATCTACGCTCGCTTTATGAGCAGGAAGACGGAATCACGGTTTCTTATCGCCGCAGGCATACGCAGGACGTCAGGGAGTTTCAGGTCGACTGGGTCGTCAATTGCACGGGTATGGAGCGAGCAGGGATCGGCCACTCACGTCTTCTCGAAACGATGCATGGTGATGGCATCCTCCTGCTCGATCGCCTTGGTCTGGGAGTAGAGGTTGACGCGCAATCCCGCTTGCATCGAGCGGACGGAGAAGTCTGGCCGGGCCTTTTTGCCGCCGGCGCACTGACGGCAGGCCGTTTCTGGGAGATAACTGCCGTTCCGGATATTCGTGTCCAGTCACAGAACATTGCCCAAGGTGTGACGGAAAGAGTGACGTCGAATGGGCGGATATCGGCGCACGGCTGACGGAGTAAGAAAGCAGTTGGAAACGGGTTGGTTTGTAAGACATTTCGACGGCGATGGCAGCTCCTGATAGTATTGGATTCTGAAGTTAGCCGCGGCAAACTTCGCCTTCTTATTGTAACGAATCTATCCCTATCGGTTTGTGGCAGCCTGTGATGCGGACGCCTATCGGCGGCCGGAATAAGATGCGCGTTCTTTGCGTCAAAAACGTTGAATTTGCGGATTTGCTAAATAATTTACATCGCTTATGGAATATCGCTGCCAAACCGGCTATAAAACGATAAAAATACGAGATTGATGAAAATTATTTGCGAGGCGATCATGGAAAAACACAGGCTGGTGCGGTTCGAGACGGCTGATAGTCAGGCTGGCGGTCAGCGCCGACCCTTCGCTAAAGCCGTCCGGGCCGGAGATTTTGTCTATGTGTCCGGTCAGGTGCCGACTGTTGACGGTGAGGTGGTGACCGGTGGCATCGTGGCGCAGACCGAGCAGGTTGTGGCCAACATCAAGGATGTCCTGGCGCTTGCCGATTGCACGCTCGCTGACGTTGTTAAGGTCAATGTCTGGCTGGATGATGCCCGTGATTTTTCGAGCTTCAATGCCGTTTTCCAGAAATATTTCATTGATCATCCGCCGGCACGATCGACCGTGCAGTCGCCCCTGATGGTGGATGCCAAGGTGGAAATGGATGTTATCGCCTATAAGCCGCTGGCTTGATGCCCGATTTTGCTGATTTTGAGAGCATATGATGACCTATCCCTGGCCTGATGCAGGCACACCACTCGATGCGATTTCGACACCAATGCCGGTGATCGACGAGGACCGGCTTGCTGCCAATATTCTGAGGGCGCAATCCTATCTCGATAGCCATGACAAAGCTTTCCGTCCCCATATCAAGACGCACAAGATACCGGCTATCGCAAGACAGCAGCTTCAGGCGGGCGCCATCGGCATCAATTGCCAGAAAGTCAGCGAGGCGGAGGTCTTCGCGGATGCCGGGTTCGACGACATCCTGATTACCTACAATATTCTCGGCCCGGCAAAACTTGCGCGATTAAAGTCGCTGAACGCGCGCATCGGCAGACTGAGCGTTGTTGCCGACAGTGCTGTAACGGTTGCCGGACTTGCCGGCACATTTGATGCGGAAAGACCGCTTGCAGTGCTTGTCGAATGCGATACGGGTGGAAAGCGTTGCGGCGTGCAGACCCCACGGGCAGCGCTGGAGCTTGCGGAGAAGATCGTCGCGGCGACGGGCCTCAAATTCAAGGGCATTTTGACCTATCCGGCCCCTGGCGGGGCGGAAAAGGTGGAAGACTTCATACGCGAAACCATGGCGCTGCTCGCGGAAAAAGGCATTGATTGCCCGGTCCGCTCAAGCGGCGGCTCACCTGATTTTTTCTCGGCTCACCTTGTTCCTTCCGCCACCGAACATCGGGCGGGCACCTATGTCTATAATGACCGTTCGATGCTGCGCGCCGGACATTGCACCGTTGGCGATCTGGCAATGCACGTCCTCGCCACCGTGGTATCGAGACCTACCGCCGATCGCGCCGTGCTTGATTGCGGCTCGAAGGCCTTGACCTCCGATCTATTGGGTTTCAGCGATTACGGCATGATCGAGGGGTATGAGGGCGCAAAGATCATTTCGCTTTCGGAAGAACATGCGGTTGTCGATTTGTCGGCCTGCAGTTCCGCCCGGCCTGACATTGGTGATGTCGTCAAGGTCGTGCCGAACCACACCTGCGTCGTCAGCAATCTCTTCGACCGAATGGTTTTCCATCGAAATGGCCTGGTAACGCGCGTGGAAGATGTCGCAGCGCGCGGTACCGTCTGGTAATATTACCCGGCTAATTAAGTTAGCGAAATGGGTGCTTCGGACCAACCGGCACCGGCAAAGAGTAACACAGTCATGCGCATATTTACGGCATCACTCGCCACCGAAACCAATACGTTTTCACCCGTTCCAACGGATATGGACGCTTTCCGCGCGGCCTTTTACGCCGGCCCGGGCGAGCATCCGGAAACGCCAACGCTTTGCTCGTCGCCGGTGCCAATCCTGCGCCGTCGTGGCAAAATGGAGGGGTTCACGGTCATCGAGGGCACATCGTGCTGGGCGGAGCCGGCGGGGCTCATCCAGCGCCAGACCTATGAAACGCTGCGCGATACGATTCTTGCGGAGCTCACGGCGGCCTTGCCGGTCGATGCGGTGATTCTAGGCCTGCATGGCGCCATGGTGGCACAGGGTTATGACGATCCCGAAGGCGATTTCCTGTCGCGGATACGCGCGCTGGTCGGCCCGGATGTGTTGATCGCGGCCGAATTTGATCCCCATAGCCATCTGACGGCGCTAAGGGTCGCCAATCTCGACATCATGGCAACGTTCCTGGAATTCCCGCATACGGATTTCGAGGAACGCGGCGAGCATGTGGTGGAAATGGCGCTGCGCACCCTGCGTGGAGAAATCAGGCCGGTTATCTCCACTTTCGACTGCCGCATGATCACCATCTATCCGACCAGCCGCGAGCCGATGCGTTCCTATGTCGACCGTTTGAAGGCATTGGAGGGCAAGGATGGCATACTGTCGATTTCCGTCATTCACGGTTTCATGGCTGGCGATGTGCCGGATATGGGCACACGCATCGTTGTCGTCACAGATAATGACAGGGCAAAGGGCGACGCGCTGGCCGAAAAGCTTGGCCATGAGCTTTATGCCATGCGCAAGCTGACAGCGATGCCGATGCTCGACACGGAGGCTGGCCTGGACATGGCGCTCAATATCCGCGGCAATAATCCGGATATGCCGGTCGTGGTGTCGGATATATGGGACAATCCAGGCGGTGGCGTCGCGGGTGACGCCACCCATATTCTGCGGCGCATGGTGGAGCGCGGCATGGATAATATCGGTGTTGCGACGATCTGGGATCCGATTGCCGTGTCCTTCTGTCATGCGGCGGGTGAGGGGGCCGAGATCGATCTGCGCATCGGCGGCAAATCCAGTCCTGAAGGCGGTGAACCGCTGGATTTCCGGATCAGGGTGATGCGCACCGCAGAGGCTGGCTGGCAGAGTTTCCGTAACAGCCGCGTTACGCTCGGCCGCGCCGCCGTTGTAAGACCGGTTGGAACGGAGATCGATATCATTCTCATTACCAGCAGAACGCAGACTTATGAGCCGGATATCTTTTCCAATCTCGGCATCGATTTTGCCAGAAAAGACGTGCTGCTTGTAAAGTCCACAAACCACTTTCATGCCGGGTTTGCGCCGATCGCCTCGGAGATCGTCTATATCGCCGCGCCGACATCCTATCCGACCGACCCGGCAAAAACCGCCTATCGCAAGGCAAGCCTGCAACTTTGGCCAAGGCTGGCCGATCCGCTGGGTCTGGATTGAGGCTACGGCAGCTTATATCCGCCGCAGCGTGATCAGAAAGAACGCGCCGTCATCATGGTCGGGCCTGACGGTGAAAGGCAGGCTGTCCGGGATGAAAATGCTATCCAGCTCCTCCAGCCGGGCACTATCGTTACCGAAGGAAACCGTCAAAGGATGGAGCGACAGGATCATCGTCGTGCCCGTTCCCGCTTCCGCGGAATAGCTGACGGAGAGCCTTTCCACGCTGTGGCTGAAGGATGAGCGGCGGGTCATGATGTTCAGATCGACGATCGAGCCATCCATCAGGGTCGCGTCAACGGGAACATCCGCAGCAAAGGGCAGAGGGGTGCTCTTTGTCGTCAGCGGCACCGGCTCATCTCCTGCAATAGCGAGCGCCATGCCGTTTCCCTCGATAATGGCAAGTGTGCGGTCTATGCCTGGGAAGCTGGAAAACGGTCCGTCCTGAGCGACGGTCGCCATGCTGATGCGCCAGTCGAATGCATCCATGGAGGCACCTGGCGGGTGGATGGCGATTTCCACCGTAACGCCGCCTCCGTTTTTCCACGGCATGGTCTTGTATTCGGAAGCGCGCAATATTTTCATGTGATGTCCAGAATCGGGTCGTTATTGGGGGCGGGGGAGCGGAGGTTTATGATCCGCGATCATTCTCGATGCGTCGCTCGACCGCTCTTTGCGCCGTCTTGAGATCCGACGGCCGGCCGGCCACTTTTTCGATGGCGGCGATGGCAAGGTCGTTGGCGACATAGTCGGATTTATGCCCGAGATTGTGCACGACGATCAAAGTGGATCCGCGAATATCTCTGGCGAGGTGACGGGAATGTACCTCTGGTGAGACGATGGTGTCCGTATGACCCGTTATGATGACAGTCGGCGCCTTGATGCGCCGATAGTCCGACGAAGCTCCACGCGCCCATTCGTTGAGGGCCGCGACTTCCTGGGCATTGTGCCGGAAAGCCTTGGGCCGCAGGGCTGCCACGGCATGCGTTGCCTCCACATAATCGGCGGGCCTGGAATTGGGTGCAAAAACGCCGCGCGTTGCCTGATCCAGCGCCAGAAGACCGGCGGGCGGCGCAATGAAGGTGCTGAAGAGCGGGCCGGTGAAGGGCGCGTTTGCCGCCGTGTAATACCAGGCAATTCCGCCTTCCCACGGATAGACCGCGGGAGAGAGAAATACGAGGCCGGTGACCATATCTGGATGACGGACGGCAAGCGCCGCCGCAATGGCGCCGCCAAAGGAATGCCCGACGACAATGGCTCTCGGAATCCCTCGCTTCTTCATAAGAAGTGCGATGGCGTCGGCCTGCCCATCCGGGAGAATATTGCCTTTGCTGCCGATATCCGAGTTGCCGTGCCCCGGCCTGTCGACAAACAGCAATTGCGCCCGGCCGCGGAGCTTTGTGAGAAAGGAGTACATCGGATCGTAAAGGCTGGCGCTCGCCCCGTGAATGAAGAGGATCGGCGGAAGATCGGCGCTTTTTCCCGGCTCGAACAAGACGCTGTTCAGCTTGTAGCCGCCCACATCAATTCGCACGGGAACGATATGTTCTTTTTCGGAAGTCGTGGCCTGTGTGGCGGAAAGCGGGAAAAGCGCTCCGAAAACAAGGGTAAAGGCAAGCGGGAGGAACCTGTGCGCCATTCTTCGATCTACCATGTCCTTCATGCCCGCCTCACGGTTAGCGCGGCTTTCAAACGAGCATAAAGCCGGTCGGTTAAAAACAGCAACGAGCAAAGCCGCAGAGAGCGCAGAAGTTCCACCGCCGCCGACGCGGCACGGATGAGGCACCGCATTCGGCAATGTGCAAGGGAAGGCGGATCGCGGTCGTCCTCTCCGATCAGATAAACGGCGCAGCCCGAAGACTGCGCCGAGTTTTATCCCTTAGTTGCCAAGGATGCCGGGCAGGCGCAGGCCCTGTTCCTTCGCGCATTCCACGGCAATATCGTAACCGGCATCGGCATGGCGCATGACGCCGGTTGCCGGGTCATTCCACAGAACCCGCTCAAGCCGCCGGGCGGCATCGTCGGAACCATCAGCGCAGATGACCATGCCGGAATGCTGGGAGAAGCCCATGCCGACGCCGCCGCCGTGGTGCAGGGAAACCCAGGTCGCACCCGACGCCGTGTTGAGCAGTGCGTTCAGGAGCGGCCAGTCGGAAACGGCGTCCGAGCCGTCCTTCATGGCCTCTGTCTCGCGGTTCGGCGACGCGACGGAGCCGCTATCGAGATGGTCGCGGCCGATGACAACAGGCGCCTTCAACTCGCCGTTCTTCACCATTTCATTGAAGGCAAGCCCAAGGCGATGGCGGTCTCCAAGCCCGACCCAGCAGATGCGTGCCGGCAGACCCTGGAAGGCGATGCGCTCGCGCGCCATGTCCAGCCAATTGTGCAGATGCTTGTTGTCGGGCAGCAGTTCCTTCACCTTGGCATCGGTCTTGTAGATATCTTCCGGATCACCGGAAAGGGCCGCCCAGCGGAACGGGCCGACGCCACGGCAGAACAGCGGACGAATATAGGCTGGAACGAAGCCGGGGAAGGCGAAGGCATTTTCCAGTCCTTCATCCTTGGCGACCTGACGAATATTGTTGCCGTAGTCCAATGTCGGCACGCCGGCATCCCAGAAGGCGACCATGGCTTGGACATGCTGCTTCATCGAGGCACGAGCGGCGGCTTCGACGGCTTTGGGATCGCTCTCGCGCTTGGCCTTGTGTTCGGCAACGCTCCAGCCAATCGGCAGATAACCGTTGAGCGGGTCGTGGGCCGATGTCTGGTCGGTGACGATATCGGGGCGCGGGCCGCCATTCTTCATACGCTTGACAAGTTCCGGGAAGATTTCGGCCGCGTTGCCGAGCAGTCCGACGGATTTGGCTTCCCCGGCCTTGGTCCACTTGTCGATGAGCGCCAAAGCTTCATCCAGCGTCTTTGCCTTCTCGTCGACATAACGGGTGCGCAGGCGGAAATCGATACGGGTTTCGTCGCTCTCGACGGCAAGGCAGCAGGCGCCGGCCATCACGGCCGCCAGCGGCTGTGCGCCGCCCATGCCGCCGAGACCGCCGGTCAAGATCCATTTGCCTTTCAGATTGCCGCCATAGTGCTGACGGCCAGCCTCGACGAAGGTCTCATAGGTGCCCTGAACGATGCCTTGCGTGCCGATGTAAATCCACGAGCCGGCCGTCATCTGGCCGTACATGGCGAGACCCTTCTTATCCAGCTCGTTGAAGTGATCCCAGGTCGCCCAGTGCGGCACGAGATTGGAATTGGCGATCAGCACGCGCGGCGCATCCTTGTGGGTGCGAAAAACACCGACCGGCTTGCCCGATTGTACGACGAGCGTTTCATCCTCGTTCAAATCCTTCAGCGTCGCGACGATGCGGTCAAAATCCTCCCAGGTGCGGGCAGCACGGCCGATACCGCCGTAGACCACCAGTTCATGCGGGTTCTCGGCCACGTCAGGATCGAGATTGTTCATCAGCATGCGCAGCGGCGCTTCCGTCATCCAGCTCTTGGCATTGAGTTCAGTGCCCTGCGGTGCGCGGACGTCGCGGATATTGTGGCGCGGATTGATCATGTGGTTTCCCCTTATCGTTTTGTCGCAAGTGCGAAATTTTCGAGGCGCGTCAGAATGGTTTTGAGATGGACGCGCAGGCTTTCCGCCCTTTCCGCGTCATAGGCAAAGGGCGGCGTCTCGCTTGCAAGATGGGTGGATTGTGCAAGCTCCATCTGAATGGCGTGCACGCCGGTTTCCGGCTTTCCATAATGGCGCGTTGTCCAGCCGCCTTTGAAACGCCCGTTCAGAATGCAGTCGTAACCTTCTGCGGCAGAGGTCACTTCCACGGCTATTTTTTCGATCGCCGGGTCGCAGGTCCTGCCCATATCGGTGCCGATGTTGAAATCCGGCAGCTTGCCTTCAAACAGGAAAGGAATATGCGAGCGGATCGAGTGGCAATCATAGAGAATGGCGATGCCGTGGATGGCCTTTACCCGCTCGATTTCCGCCGCAAGCGCCGCGTGATAGGGCGCGTGAAACGTGGCCAGCCGATCGGCAATATCGTCCTGATCGGGTTCCTGCCCATCATTCCAGATCGGCTTGCCGTCGAAATCGGTGTCCGGAACGAGGCCGGTGGTGTTTTGCCCCGGATAGAGGCTGACCCCTTGGGGATCGCGATTGGCGTCGATCACATAACGATGGAAATTGGCGCGAACCGTCGTCGCATCGGGGATCAGATCTGCATAGAGATCGTGAATATGCCAGTCGGTATCGGCGAGTATCCTGCCATTGTCGTTCAGACGTTGCCAGATTTCCGCCGGAACCTCGGTGCCGGTATGGGGCAGGCCGAGAATGACCGGCGATGAACCCTCTCTGATGTCGAAGACGCGCACCTCACACCTCCAGCTTCGGCAGGATGCCTTCCGAAATAGCCGAAACCAGAGCGCCGGAGGCGATGAGGTCGGATGCCGCCTTCAGATCCGGCGCCATATAACGGTCCTCCTCCAACGAGGGGATCAATTGCCGCAGCACGGCGATTGCCTTTTGCAGCTCAGGGCTGGTTTTCAGCGGCCCACGCAATTCCACGCCCTGAACGGCCGAAAGTGCCTCGATGCCGAGGATGGCGAAGAGATTTTCCGTCATGGCCAGCAGGCGTCGCGCGCCATGGCAGGCCATGGAGACGTGGTCTTCCTGATTGGCTGAGGTTGGCGTCGAATCGACGGAAGCCGGGTGCGCCATCTGCTTGTTCTCGCTCATCAGCGCGGCGGACGTGACTTCGGCGATCATTAGGCCGGAATTCAGGCCCGGTTTCTTCGAAAGGAAGGCGGGCAGGCCATAGGAGAGGGCCGGATCGACCAGAAGCGCCACGCGGCGCTGCGCGATCGCGCCGATTTCGCAGATGGCGAGCGCCGTCTGGTCGGCGGCAAACGCCACCGGCTCGGCGTGGAAATTGCCGCCTGACACGACGGAATTGTCCGAAAGCACCAGCGGATTGTCCGTCACCGCATTGGCTTCGATTTCAAGCGTGCGGGCCACCTGTCTCAGAAGGTCGAGGCAGGCGCCGTCCACCTGCGGCTGGCAGCGAATGCAATAGGGATCCTGAACGCGCTCGTCACCTTCGATATGGCTGACGCGGATTTCGGATCCTTCCAGCAGGTTGCGTAAGGCAGCGCCCGCATCGATCTGGCCCTTATGGCCGCGCAATGTGTGAATATCGGGATGGAAGGGGGCGGAAGAACCCATGGCGGCATCGGTGGAAAGCGCGCCGGTAATCAGCGCCGCCTGTGCCGCGCGGTGGGCGCGGAAAAGACCGGCGAGCGCCAGCGCCGTCGAGGTCTGCGTGCCGTTGATCAGCGCCAGCCCTTCTTTGGCGGCGAGAACGACCGGGGTCAGCCCGGCTCTTGCGAGCGCCTCGCCGGCGGGCAGAAGCGCGCCTTCATAAAAAGCCTCGCCTTCGCCCATCATCACGGCGGCCATATGGGCAAGCGGCGCGAGATCGCCGGAGGCACCAACCGAACCCTTTTCCGGGATGGAAGGAATGACGCCCTTTTCCAGCATATCCTCGATCAATCGCACCAGTGCCAGCCGCACGCCGGATGCGCCGCGACCGAGCGAAATCAGCTTCAGCGCCATGATCAGACGAACGACATTTTCCGGCAGGGCCGCACCAACACCGCAGCAATGCGACAGGATGAGGTTACGCTGCAACGTCGCCACATCGGCTGCGTCGATCTTGATGGAAGCGAGTTTGCCGAAACCGGTATTGATCCCATAGACCGGCGCATTGCCGGCGGCGATCTCGGCGATGCGTGCCGCCGCTTTTTCAATGCCGGCATCGAAAGAACGGTCGAGTTTGGCCGTGCCGTTATCCCAGTAGATCGCGGCAAGTTCGGCAAGAGTCACGTTGCCGGGGTGAAGCGTGATAGTCATGGGTAAACCTTCTGTCCCTTAAAAATGCGGGCGTGGAGCGGATTAAAACCGATGCGGTAGACAAGCTCGGCCGGGCGTTCGATGTCCCAGATGGTGAAATCGGCGGATTTTCCTGTTTCCAGCGTGCCGGTTTCCGCAAGCAGGCCGAGCGCCTTTGCGGCATTGCGCGTCGTCGCCGTCAGGCACTCTTCCACCGTCATCCGGAAAAGCGTGGCACCCATATTCATGGTCAGCAGCAGGGAGGTGAGCGGCGAAGTGCCCGGATTGCAATCGGTCGCAAGTGCAATGTCAGCGCCCGCATCGCGCAGGGCCTGAACCGGTGGGGCCTGTTTTTCCCTGAGTGCGTAAAAGGCGCCGGGCAGAAGTACGGCCACCGTTCCCGCTGTCGCCAGCGCCTTTGCACCGGCTTCATCGAGATATTCCAGATGATCGGCGGAAAGCGCGCCGTAAGATGCCGCAAGCTCTGCGCCGCCGAGGTTGGAAAGCTGCTCGGCATGCAGCTTGACCGGAAGCTTCAGCTGTTTTGCCTTTTCGAAAACCCCGGTCATTTCCTCAACGGAAAAGGCGATGCCTTCGCAAAAACCATCCACCGCATCCACCAGACCCTCGGCTTGGGCCTCGTCGAGCCCCGGCAGGACCACATCCGTCATATAATCGGCGTTGCGGCCCTTATATTCGGCGGGCGTCGCATGCGCGGCGAGATAGCTGGTGACGATCCGCACCGGGCGCAGCGTCTCAAGCTTGCGCGCGACGCGCAGCATTTTCAGTTCGGTTTCGATATCGAGACCGTAACCGGATTTGATTTCGATGGTTGAAATACCCTCGGCCAGCAGTGTGTCGAGACGCGGCAGTGCCTGCGCAACCAACGCTTCTTCGGAAAGCGCGCGCGTATCGCGCACCGAAGAGACGATGCCGCCGCCGGCTTTGGCGATTTCCTCATAGGTCGCGCCATTCAGCCGCATCTCGAATTCCATGGCGCGATTGCCGCCGAACACCAGATGGGTGTGGCAGTCGATCAAGGCCGGGGTGATCCAGCGTCCACTGCAATCGATTGTCTCGTCGGCTGCCGCCAGATAGGCAGGCAGATCGCTTTCAGCCCCGGCAAAGGCAATGCGGCCGTTACGGACGGCAATGGCGGCATTTTCGATCGCGCCGATGCCTTCCATGGAAGGGGTGAATGTCGCGAGCCGAGCATTGCGCCACAATGAAGTGGCGTTTTCCGGTGCCATTCCCTTTGCAGATTTGTTCCCTGGCATTTGCTTTTCGCCTTTCTTTTGTGCGCCAAATGTATATACATAATAATGCGCTTGGCAAGCCGCAATTTCACGGTTGAAAGTGGCCTCGCTGGAAGAGACCAAGAGGAGAGAGTGGCATGACGGCAATTCACGCGGGCGCAGCGCTTCTGGCGCATGGATGGGTGCAGGATGTTCGCATTGTCATCAATGGCGGCGCTGTTTTGTCGGTCGAAACCGGTGTTTCCCCGCAGTCGCAGGATGAGCGCCATGCCGTGATCGTCCCTGCCATGCCCAACCTCCACAGCCACGCTTTTCAGCGGGCCATGGCTGGACTTGCCGAAATTCGCGGGCCCGCCGATGACAGTTTCTGGAGCTGGCGCACCGTCATGTACAAGTTTGCGCTGTCGATGACGCCTGACCATGTCGAGGCGGTTGCCGCCCAGCTCTATATGGAAATGCTGGAGGCCGGTTTCGGGCGGGTCGGCGAATTTCATTATTTGCACAATGACAGAGACGGCTCGCATTACGGCAATATCGCCGAAATGGCCGAACGCATTGGCGCGGCCGCTGCGCTTACGGGGATCGGCCTCACCTTGCTGCCGGTATTTTATGCCCATTCCGGCTTCGGCGGCCAGGCGCCGATCGACGGGCAGAAACGTTTCATCCATTCGCTCGACAGTTACGAAAGGCTGATGCAGGGCGCGCAAAACGTGGTGGACAGGCTGCCGGGTGCTGTACTCGGCATCGCGCCACACAGCCTGCGCGCCGTGACCGGCGACGAGCTGGCGGTGATCGAACCGTTGGCAAAAGGCGGGCCGATCCATATTCACGTCGCGGAACAGGTAAAGGAAATTGAAGATTCGCTCGCCTTTTCCGGCGCACGGCCGGTGGAGTGGCTTCTGGAGAATGCGACCGTCGATGACCGCTGGTGCCTTATCCATGCAACGCATATGACCGAAGCAGAAACGCGCCGCATGGCCAAAAGCGGCGCCGTTGCCGGTCTCTGCCCCATCACCGAGGCCAATCTTGGCGACGGCATTTTTCCCGCACCGGATTTCATCGCGCAGGGTGGCCACTACGGTGTCGGGTCCGATTCCAATATTCTGATTTCCGTACCGGAAGAATTGCGGATGCTCGAATATTCGCAGCGCCTGTCGCTTCGGGCGCGCAATGTCATTGCCGATGCCGGCCGTTCCACGGGTGAAAAACTGTTCCGGCAGGCGCTCGAGGGTGGTGGCAGGGCGCTGGCCTCACGAAATGCAATAGAAGAGGGAGAAAGCGCCGATTTTGTCGCGCTTGATATCTCGGTCGTTCCCTATCTTCCAGCATCCCAGATTATCGACCAGTGGATATTCGCGAGTGGCGTCCATGTTGATACCGTCTGGGTGCGTGGCAAAAAGCTGGTGCAATCGGGCCGGC
>NZ_CP071312.1:1140000-1662500 GCF_018873185.1 Rhizobium sp. X9
AAAACAACCAGGATGTTGGCTTAGAAGCAGCCATCATTTAAAGAAAGCGTAACAGCTCACTGGTCTAAATAAGGGTCTTTGCGCCGAAAATGTAACGGGGCTAAAGCCATGCACCGAAGCTGAGGATATGCCGTAAGGCATGTGGTAGCGGAGCGTTCCGTAAGTCTGTGAAGGCGGACCCGTGAGGGCTGCTGGAGATATCGGAAGTGCGAATGTTGACATGAGTAACGATAAAGGGAGTGAGAGACTCCCTCGCCGAAAGACCAAGGGTTCCTGCTTAAAGTTAATCTGAGCAGGGTTAGCCGGCCCCTAAGACGAGGCGGACACGCGTAGTCGATGGGAACCACGTTAATATTCGTGGGCCTGGTGGTAGTGACGGATCTCGTGTGTTGTACATTCTTATTGGATTGAATGTGCGGCGAAGAGGTTCCAGGAAATAGCTCCACCGTATAGACCGTACCCGAAACCGACACAGGTGGTCAGGTAGAGTATACCAAGGCGCTTGAGAGAACTATGTTGAAGGAACTCGGCAAATTGCACGCGTAACTTCGGAAGAAGCGTGACCCCATTTTAGGCAACTATGATGGGGTGGCACAGACCAGGGGGTAGCGACTGTTTATCAAAAACACAGGGCTCTGCGAAGTAGCAATACGACGTATAGGGTCTGACGCCTGCCCGGTGCTGGAAGGTTAAAGGGAGGGGTGCAAGCTCTGAACTGAAGCCCCAGTAAACGGCGGCCGTAACTATAACGGTCCTAAGGTAGCGAAATTCCTTGTCGGGTAAGTTCCGACCTGCACGAATGGCGTAACGACTTCCCCGCTGTCTCCAACATAGACTCAGTGAAATTGAATTCCCCGTGAAGATGCGGGGTTCCTGCGGTCAGACGGAAAGACCCCGTGCACCTTTACTATAGCTTTACACTGGCATTCGCCAAGGCATGTGTAGGATAGGTGGTAGGCTTTGAAGCAGGGACGCCAGTCTTTGTGGAGCCATCCTTGAAATACCACCCTTATCTTCGTGGATGTCTAACCGCGGTCCGTTATCCGGATCCGGGACAGTGTATGGTGGGTAGTTTGACTGGGGCGGTCGCCTCCGAAAGAGTAACGGAGGCGCGCGATGGTGGGCTCAGACCGGTCGGAAATCGGTCGTCGAGTGCAATGGCATAAGCCCGCCTGACTGCGAGACTGACAAGTCGAGCAGAGACGAAAGTCGGTCATAGTGATCCGGTGGTCCCGTGTGGAAGGGCCATCGCTCAACGGATAAAAGGTACGCCGGGGATAACAGGCTGATGACCCCCAAGAGTCCATATCGACGGGGTTGTTTGGCACCTCGATGTCGACTCATCGCATCCTGGGGCTGGAGCAGGTCCCAAGGGTATGGCTGTTCGCCATTTAAAGCGGTACGTGAGTTGGGTTCAGAACGTCGTGAGACAGTTCGGTCCCTATCTGCCGTGGGTGTAGGAATATTGACAGGATCTGTCCCTAGTACGAGAGGACCGGGATGGACGTATCTCTGGTGGATCTGTTGTCCTGCCAAGGGCATAGCAGAGTAGCTATATACGGAATGGATAACCGCTGAAGGCATCTAAGCGGGAAACCAACCTGAAAACGAGTGTTCCCTATCAGAGCCGTGGAAGACGACCACGTTGATAGGACGGGTGTGGAAGCATGGCAACATGTGAAGCTTACCGTTACTAATAGCTCGATCGACTTCTTCGTTCCCATTGTTCATGTTCATCAAGCAAAGCTTGATGACATCATCTTCTGTCCTCACGGGCCAAAGGCCCTGCGGACGGCGCGCCAAACGATTGGCGACGGACTAGCGTCCTGTATGGCTGCCAAACTCAACATCGAGCAAGGCAGGCAAGCGGACCAGTCACAGAAAGACGTGTAAATTAAAACGAAGCGCAAGCTTCCCAGCTTCTCGAAACAACACGCATGTGAAAACATGTTCAATGTTGCGTTTTGCCGACCTGGTGGTTATCGCGGGGCGGCTGCACCCGTTCCCTTTCCGAACACGGCCGTGAAACGCCCCAGCGCCAATGGTACTTCGTCTCAAGACGCGGGAGAGTAGGTCGCTGCCAGGTCTGCAAAACGCAACAAACATCTTCTCAATCACAAATAAAGGGCTTCAAGCCCCGATCAAAAGGCCGCATAAAGCGGCCTTTATGCTATGATAACGCATTCCGCGGGGTGGAGCAGCCCGGTAGCTCGTCAGGCTCATAACCTGAAGGCCGCAGGTTCAAATCCTGCCCCCGCAACCACCGACATTTGCAAATTCTCCCACTCGGGAAGCCGATCGAGAAACTCCTCGCGGTAAATGTCGAGCATGATCTCTCTCTTCTCCTCGCTGTCGAGTTCGCCGGCTTCGATCCGATCCATGAAATCCTCGTGGATCTCCGAAATCAGGCGGCTGCTCATGTAGTCGATCACGTCCATCTGGGCGAGAATTGCGGCAATCAAGCCATGCACCTGCAGGCTTGCCGGCTGGTGGCCCGGTGTCTTGCCGATCACCACTTTCTGGACGAGCTGACGCACGATCGGCATCAGAGCGCGCTTTGCATCCTCATTCTTGCCCTTGCGCGCCAGCCGCATGAACTGCCGCATCGACCTCTCCGTCTGTGTTGGATTATGGCGCTGGCGCAATTCCTCGATCTTGGCGACCATGTCCGGGCCGCTTTCCGTGAAACTGGCAATATCCTGTTCAAGCGCCTGTCGTTCGGTTTCGAGCCGGTCGAGCGTGTCATCGAGCGCCGGTAGGCGAGGGCGGCCCTCGGCCGCACGGTCACTGATCTGCTGGATGATGTTCTGCTGCTTGCCCTCGACTTCCACGAGCTTGCGCTTCATCAGGTCGCGTTCGGCAAGCGGACGTTTGAGTTTTGCCGTCTCGTAAGCGATGCTCTGTTCGGACAGTGTGTCGAAGATGCCTTCGGCGAAAAATGCCGCCGGCAAGCAGTCCAACACGCGGCTCTCCAGCTCCTGACGAATGATCGTCTTGCTGTTGCTGCAGCATGCGCCGCCAAGCTCGTCGATCGGCAGGCGTTTCTTGCGGTTGGTGCAGCTATAGCGATCCTTGCCGGAAATCGCGTAGGGGCCGCCGCATTCCTCGCATTCGAGGAGCTGGCTCAAAAGATATTCCGGCCGGTGCGTGGCATTGAGCCGGTTACTCTGCCCGAAATCGAACAGCTCCCCAATCTCCTTCTGCCGGTCCTTGACGCGGCTCCACAACTCGTCCGAGACGATGCGCATCTGCGGCACCTCCGCCAGAACCCATTCGCTCGCGTCATTGGCGCGGGCAGTACGCTTCTCCGTCTGAGGGTTTTTGCGGTACTGGCGGCGGTTCCAGACCATGCGGCCGATATAGCTCTCGTTGTTGAGAATGCCGGTGCCACGGCCGACATGGCCGCGGATTGCAGTGTCGCGCCATTTGCGGCCGCGTGGGCCGGTGACCTTCTCTTCGTTCAACAGGAGTGCGATATCGCGCGGCGACATGCCGTCGGCATAGAGCTGGTAGATGCGGCGGACGATGCCTGCCTTCTCGGGATCGATCTCGCGCAAGCCCTTGATACGGTCGCCGTTAGCGTCGCGCTCCTGGGAGAGCCGGTAACCGTATGCAAGGCAGGTCGATGCCTTGCCCTTCTTCACTGCCGTCTTCATCCCTTCGCGTGTCCGGTACCGGATCTGCTCGACCAGTTCATGACTGAGCGTGGAGCGCATATGCAGCTCCATATGGCTGATCTCCTGGCCAGCCTGAACCGTCCAGATTGCCGTGTCGTGGTAGTTGAGTTCCTTGAGGATCTTCGAACTATGCTCCACGTCGCGCGACAGGCGATCAGCCGTGACGCAGAGGACCACGTCGATCCGCTCGCGCTTTACATGAGCCAAAACCTGCTGAATGCCCGGGCGCGATGCGAAAGAGGTCCCGCTGATAGCGGAATCGGCATAGGTCTCGATCAGCTTCCAACCCTTGCTGGCGACGAAAGCCTCGCCGAGTTCGACCTGTGTCTCGATCGACACCTCGTTCTGGCGGTCGGTGGAGTAGCGGGCATAGAATAGGACGGTTTTTGTCATACTGAATTCCATCTGAAACACTGTTGTTGTGAGCACTGGCCGGCTTTGCCGGCCAGTGTGTCGTTCAGGCAAAGGCTACGGCGTTCCCACCGGCCCCCGCGCCGCAAAATTCTGCCGCTGCTTCACGCGGGTCCAGAGTTCATCGCTGACGATCCGCAGCGCATAGGCGCTGTCGTAATTACGGCCCGGCACCCAAGAGCGGCCGATATAGACCTCGTCGTTGAGGATGCCGGTGTGACGCGCGCGGTCACCGCGGATGATGGTGTCACGCCACTTGCCGCCACGAGGTCCGGGGATGCCTTCAGCGTTCAGGGCTTCCGCGATCTTTGCCGGCGACACGCCGTCGGCATACATCTGGAAAACCCGCAAGATCACCTCGGCCGGCTCTTTATCAATTGCCTTGAACCCGAACACATAATCCCCATCGGGATTGTAGGCACCGGTATAGCGATAGCCGTAGGGAAGGGCTACGAGGTGTTCCACGTCGTAGAGGTTATCAGGCATCGCCGTGAGAGGGCGAGTTGCTCCGAGTGGCTTAACCGGATCGGTGCAATAGAAGTCGATCAGGTCGTTGGTCTTGATCTTGATGCCCGGATCAGCGGCCCAGAGTTCGACGCCCTTCGCTCTGAGATCCTGCAGCAACCGCACTGCAACGCTGAAACGCGAGCACATACGGTCCAGCGTATGGCAGAGAACGACGTCGACCGTTCCATGCTTCATCGCGTCCATAAGCTTGTGGACACCGGGCTGGGCGGTGAAGACGGCTTCGCCGATGTCTTCATCACGGCAGGTCAGTTCCAGGTTCCAGCCGTTCTTCTTGATGAAGGCCTTCACATGGAAGAGCTGCGAGTCGGCGCAGGCTGTGTTCAGCGTGCTGCGGGGATCGCGGAGGTAAGCCAGTACTTTCTTCGGCATGGTACTCTCTTGGTGTTAGAAGTGGCTTGGGGGACATCGTAGCCTGGCGCGGATCGCTTGGGAGCCCGCGACAGCCGCCAGGTCATCATGTCCTGGCGGTAGTGCGTGATGGAGCAGCGTCGAGCGCGCTGCCCTTGGGTCGGGATTTGGGGGCGACGGGATCGTGCGCGGCAATAATTGCCGCGATCACGCTCGCCGTGCGGAGGTCGTTAGTACCCCTTTGCCTCGCGATAGGCGGCGGCCGCATCACTGTTGCCGGCAAGACGGTTGTCCGAACGTGGCATCAGGATCTGATCCTCGATGTTCTCGCGGCTGCCAAGCCAATACCAACCCGTCTCCCTGGGCCGGATCACGAACACCTCGTGCGGCGTGATCTTCACGCGCGCCGCGTTGGTCTCGGCCTTGATCGCCTCGTGGAAAAGCCGGTCGAGCTTGGAACTCGCACCCTTCTTGGGTGCCGGAGTTCTGGAGGCGATCTTCGAAGGCGCGATGCGGTCGGTCACCACGAAGACGCGGTTGACCTTCTTGCGGCGACCCTTCGCGTCGTCGATATCGATGACGACACCACCGCTAAGAACATCACAGAAGACGCCGCCGTTCACCGCCACAGCGTGCGTGCTGAGAAACACGACGCTGGGATGGTCGCGCTCCACGCCGGTGCGGCTCTTCAAATAGGCGGCCAGCGTCGGCTTATGGTGAAGCCAGCGCCAGTGTCCAACATATCCGAGGAGGCGCAAAGCCTGCTCGATCTCGTCACCCCGCGTATGTCTGATCGGCGGGGTGTAGGAGAAGTCGAGCCAGCCCGCGCCATAGCGCACCTGACGGATGGCATCGGCCGCCTGAGAGACGGTCACGCCAGCGACGGAGGCGATGACGACGGTCCCGGAATACAGGCGAGACCTGGTATCCTTGACTACGTCATACAGGTAGCGGGTCCTGATCGATCCGACGCCGGGCACGGGCTTCATCGCCGCGGGTTTGACCGGAGCGATTGCGCGCTGAACACGTTCCGCACGATTGCGGAGTGCAGCGTTCACCGCCTCCAAGGGGAACATCAGAACGTTGTTCTGGCGATCGTCCTTAGAGAGCGCGTGCTTGCAGGACTCTTCCTGCGAAGTAGGGGTATGCGACATGGTGGCTCCTTTCGTGAGCAGATCTTCGTCGTCGTCGACGAAGATCTGCGCGAAGGGCACGATCGCGCATGCGGCCGGTGCAGAACCCCAAAATGGGTGTCTGGCACTCAAGGTCTCCTGACGGCGGCATAATGGCGCCATCAACATGACTGTAATCGAACATGGGCGCCTCCTTCCGTTTTCCTGGACTGGCCTGGGTTGAACATCGCTGTCCGCCAAAAAACACAGGCGTTCGCTCGCCGCAAGTGGGTGTAACCCGTTGAAGTTATTCGGGACGATTGAGTGAATTACGTGACGTTCTCAAAATGGGACATGGCCTGGCACCGAGAAATTCGGGCGAATTCCAGGCTTGCGACTGGCCGGTAACGAACTAGTAACCATGAATGCTCATGTGGCGAGACAGCACAATCATGCCGATTGGGTGTTTGTTGTGGCGCCGATGCAACAGTTTTTGCGAGCGCGCCTGAACAGTGTGCGGAGCCTGAACCCGCCCGCCAGCTTGCGGCCTCGCGTGAAACACCTCTGGAAGTCCGATTCAGACTCGAACGGCGTTTTATGAAGTAACGGGGGGAAACGTGTCAGAATTTGCAAACGCCGTGAGGCGTTGACGGGCACCTGTTGATGGAATGGGTCAGTCGACGCACAGGAAGCGGATGCCGCCTCAAGCCTCCTGATCGGAATCGTCGGGATGGAGAAGGTGGACCTTGCGGCGGAAAGGCCTGTCGCCCTTGCGATACTTCTCGACGAGTTCCTCGAAGACGATGTCGGACTCCCGCTCGTCAAATCCCTGCTCCACAAGCATCCTGACAACCCGATCCTGAAAATCCTCCAGCACCTCTTTCGCGTCCCTGGCCGCCATGCTGGAAATCGTCATGAAGAGCGCCGTGCGGGCAATATCGTCCCGGTTCGGACGCCTTGTGTTGCGATCGGCATCACGCAGCTTCTGCTGGCGTTCGCGCTGCTCGCGATTGCGGACCTCTTCTGACTTTCTGGCCATGATGCCACTCCCATACGCCTTGCGGCCTCCTTGCCAGACGGGCGCCTTACCGGCAACGCCGCTTGTGCCGGAATCAGTAATCTTGGCTCATGAATCGGAAATCCAAGGCTCGGAATCACGGATACGCAATTTGAAATGAATTGCGGGCACGTTGAACAAGGTCGAGATGACGTGCGGCACCCAAACGGCGGCTGCGGAATCAAAACTCCGGTGTTCTGAATCAGAAATCCGGAACTGGGAATCAACGATACGCAATTTGTCTCGACGTGTGGGCAATTTTAGATGGCGCACCGGCAATGTGCGGTAATCTCGGCCAAATCGCCTCGCTGTATCAAGCAGCGTGTAATTGGACGCCATGTCGTGCTTCCCGTTCTCGATGGCCGCATCTCTTCAGGCCCTTACCAGCAGAGTTGGTTCACCGCCCGGAAACGGCGTATCGAGGCTCAAATTCTGCTGGATTTACTCTGCAGTATATTGATAAGTAAAAAATTATTTTACGACGCGTAAATTTGGTTAATTTGCATGGATATATAAATAATAATCGTATAAATTTAAGTTTATATGGCGTCTATTCTTGAGTGTTTTTTTGGTCATTGTTTGACAGTTACTACGATTGCGCTGACAATATGTGTGTTCGATTGTTTTGTTGTCGAACGTATCGTGTCAGTAACCAATGGAGTTCTATCGTGACCGTATCCAAAGAAAACACCACCACCCTGCCTGCCGCCTTCGCCCGTCACTACGAAAAGCTCAACATAGACAGCAAACTTCGCAAACGGCTCGAAACCAGTGCTTCCAAGATCTTCGATCTTGGCCGTCGCACGACCGAGCAGACCTTTGAGCTCGGCGACCATCTGGATGAAGCTGCCGTGCTGCTGGACGATGGGGTTTTTGACAAGTGGGTGAAGCTCCGCTGCGGCATCGCCCCCCGCACGGCACGGGGCTATATGTCCGTGTTCCGCAATCTCGCTGACTTCCGGGATGAGCTTGTCGACCTGTCGGTCGGGACGACAGCTCTCTTCCACCTGGCGCACGCGCCGCACGAAAAGATCCGCGAAGCGATCGCCCATGCCGAGGAGCATGGCCAGCTTCGCGTCTTTGACGTGAAAACCATCCTGACCAATGGGGAGGAGGTAGAGGACAAGAAAGTCCAGCGCGACTTCTATGGTGCAGGCGGGGTGACCGGCCTCAAGGCGTTGATTGCGATCAAAGCCCGCGACGGCCTGAAGATGTTTGTCGTGCATATCGACGTGATCGTTCAGGCGATCAAGACGGCGCTGGACCAGAAGCGGGTGATCAAGGAGGCCCTGGCGAGGGAGGTCGAGGATCTCGCGCGTGTCGCGCGCATGGAGCTTGAAAGTCTGGCGCAGTTCGTTGAGCCCGATAGCGACCTGCGTCGTCATCCGCGCTCGACGCAGTTCCCGAAGAAGACCGAATGGGCGGTCGTCAACGAAACGCTGCAGAAACTCGGTCTCGTCGATTCCTGGCCGAAGTCCAAGGACCTTCCGGGCTGGCTTCGCGACGAGGTGGTGCCTGCCCTCGAATGGTCGATCTCGAAGGATCGTAAGCCGAAATGGCCGCTGGCCCCGCCGAACGATGCGGCGACCGTTGCTCCGATCGTCGTCGAAGGCGGAGCTGAGATGGCAACCGGTGACGTGAGGGTCGAGAACGACGAAGCGCCGCCGGCCCGCCAGGCGCTCGAAGTGGTGCCGCCGCTGGCGAACAACGTCGAGGCCGAACGCGATGGGCTGGATGAAGCCTCACCGGCAGAAACCGTCACGGCGTAATTTGCCTCGACAGTTCGGATGGCCGGGGTGACCGGCCACCCAGTCGCATTCTGAAAGGGCCGCTTGTCGGCCCTTTGTCTTGTCCGGGGTTCCGGTCTGGGGCTTCGTGGTCACGGCGCTTGTGGCAAGGTTCGGTGGCTGCGGTGCCAGTGCGGTCGTGAGCCCGGCGTTAACCTTGTACCGGCTTTGTTCTCTTTTTCTTGTCCGGGACCTTGAGCCCGACCGCCGGTCCTGCCAGGTTGCGGCTGTTCCGGATGGTCGGAACAAGCGGCCCAAGCCGATGCTACCAACATCGACAAGGGCCTGACCCTCAGCCTTCTTGCGAAAGGAATCGGGCTATGACTACGTTTACCTCTACGATCCCCGCTGGGGAAGTTCTCCGTTCTATCGTCAACGCGACCAACGCGGCCTCGGCTTCCGGATCCCGACCGCGCCCGTTCGGCCTTGGCCGCAACGCGGCTCCGACTGCGGTTCGCGAACCGGCGGTGCTGCGCCGCCATCCTCATCTGGTGCGCTTCGCCGATGTCGAAGCCGATCTCGATTTGCTGATCGATCGCGCCATTGCCGCCATTGCCGACGGCGAACCGACCGACGACGAGATCCTCGGCCACTACGTCCACATTGCCTCGCTGGTGCGGGCCGTCTCGTTCCGCGAAGGCAAGCTGTTGGAGCAGGCGGTCGAACGCCTTGCAAAAGCCAACCCCAACATCCTCGTCCTGACACAGTCGCTGAAACTGCCGCTGGTGAAAGCAGCCATGGAAGCGGTGTCCGGCAATGACTGGACTTCGCTTGATGGCGTGAAGCTCGATTGCGAGGCACCGGCCAAGGGCAGCTACACCCCTGACCTGATCGTTGTGAACCGCGCCCGGCACACCGCCTACATCCTCGACTTGAAGCGTTCGCTTGCGTCCTATGGCGACACGAGCCGTCTCGAAGAGCTGAAGCTGAAGATGATGGCGTCGGCCATGGTTCTGCCGGACTGGCTCTACAAGAACCAGAAGCGCCTGATGGTCGATGCGGTCGAGGTGGCGATCGTTGATGGCGCCAGCCGTCCGAGCGATCATGCCCACGGTGTTTGGGCGTTGTCGGAAATCGACGACCTGCTGGAGATCGATGGTGTCGCCGCGTGCATGGCCGAACTGCGCCGACGCTTCAGCGTCAAGGTGCAGCAGCTTCTCGAAGCTGAGGCGCGCAAGGCGATCGGTGTGATGACTGCGCCTGCCATTACCACGGTTGAGGCTGTCGTTGTGTCGGGGGCCGCTGGCGCGCGGATCGGCGTTGATGGGTCGAGCCTGAATGATGGGGGCGACCTTGGTTGCGTAGATGCCGATCAGAATGAACCGGTACCGGCACCGGCCTTCATCCGGGTTGGCTTTGCCCGGCGCCACGCCGCCCATTGATCCTTCTCACCCTGTTGGTTTGAACGCCGCGCCCTGACGCTTGCCGTCAGGTGCCGTGTTGCTATCGCCGTGGTCTTCAAGGCCGCGGCTCCCCCATCCCGCTCTTCTCATCGATGCTGGACGCCGAGGCTGTCCGGCCAGGGAGTTCCCATGTCTTCCGATATCCATCCGGATGTGTCACCGCGCATCCGCTGCGAGGCGATCTCGTCCTCGACGTCACCTGATGCCATCTGCCATCGTCCGCATGGCGCCGTCCTCCTCTATCCCGGAACTGGCCGGACTAAGACGTCGGCCGACGATCCGGCTTTCCTGATCGGACTGGCGCTCGGCCATGTCCGGCAGAACGACGGCCTCACCGGCATCGTGCCGGATACGCTTGTAGCCCGACTGCAGGTGCATGCCGATACCGGCAACCCGGCCTGCCGTTTGCTGCTTGATTGGCTGGATCGGCGCAACGCTGATCTTGTCACCCTGTCTTTGCGGGGTCCGGTCAAGCCGGTCTCAAGCCGGCAGCGCTCTGGTCGTCGCATGATCCCGGAGCGCCGACAGGCGGGGCCGGGCAGCTTGAAGAAGCGTGGATCGACGAAGGCAGGGTCACGTGATCCCAAAACGGCAATTATTGCCGCGAAGGTGGAGGGCCAGGGTGATGAATAAACTGTCGCGTCTGTTCATTCGTCGGCTGGAACGGATCGCGCGCCGGGAGGCGCAGCGCAATGCCCATGCCAACGGTCTTCTGGCGATGAAGGTCGTTGAGGTCGATGGCTATCTGTTGCGGCGATACGCACCGGCCTTCGATATCCGCCGAATGACCGGCAATGCGGATCGTGACCTGGCGTGGCTGGGTCGGAACTTTGCCGCGTATCTTCTCCCGCCACCAAAGCCCTCCGACATCGTGGTCACCGAAGACAGGCCCGTCGCATCGATCCTGACCGTTGGCTCTGGAGAGGCGCGACGGAATGCTGGAGACAGCGCGGCATCGATCGATCACGCACGGCGTGCCTATGCCGTCGGTCTTGTCGGCCGGGCGGGCAGGGGACCGTTGGTAAGCAACATTGTTGCCGCCCTGGTTCTTGCCCGTGCCATTGAGGTGGGTCGGGTGCCGCTTGCCTCGATCGTCAGTGCTGCTACCATGTCGGCGCCCGTCGTGTCTTTGCATGCGCCGATCGCCGGCTTCGAGCAGGCGATGCGGCGTTTGATCGAGACGTCGGGCTTTGTGCCGGGCGGTTCCTTGAGCGGGATCGATGGCGAGTATGTCCACGACCACGCGAGTTTTGCCGGATCCGAAGGAGGCGGTAGAACCTACATCCAGTTCATCGGACAGAGCATGCGGCGGGTCACGAGTGCGGCATTGCAGCGGCGTCTGGTGAATGCCCTGACACGGGATTGCCCTGTCGTCGCGATCGCGGAGAAGGCAGATGCCATTCCGTCCGAGATCAGCATTGCCGCCGACATCAATCTGGCTGCCGGCTGGCTCGACTACCCCTTCATCAGCCGGATGATTGAAGCGACCCATGGAGCATCCGGCCTAGCCGCCTTGGAGCAGTGGCCGAAGGTTTACGACGCGCATTACCTCACGATCGATGATGTCGTACTGGCCTTCAGGCCGGGGCGCAGCGCATCGCAGGTCATTGCCGTGCTGGCATCGCTCACCGAGCGCAATCGCATCGCCGCGCTAGATGGCGATGATGACGAACCCGGTAAGACGGATGCCACCAAAACGCCGAAGTCGAAGAAGGACACGGAGGAAAAGGCAGCATCCGGAAAAGACGGCGGCGGTGGGTGGAAGCGTGACAAGCCGTCGGGTGCGGAGGTCGTTCAGCCGGAGCCATGGGGGGAGGGCGAGGCCGATCGCCCCACGCTCATCGTCGAAACCCTGTCCGGATACGGCAAGGCCAAGACTTGGGCGCTTGATCTGAAGGCGGACCTTGCTGACTACATCGCAGGCTCGCTGGCGTGGTCGGACATGAGCAGCAAGCTGTTGCTCTATGGCCCGCCCGGGACCGGCAAGACGAGCTTTGCACGTGCGCTTTGCAATTCGCTGCAGATTCCGCTGGTCGTGACGTCTGTTTCGACCTGGCTGCAGGGCGGACATCTCAATGATGTCATCGCCAAGATGGACAAGACGTTTGCCGAGGCGCGGGCAATCGCCCCCTCCATCCTGTTCATCGATGAGATCGACGGCATCGGCAAGCGGCAGCCGGCCGAGCGGGAATATGCCGACTATTGGAACACGATCGTCAACAAGGCGCTCGAACTGCTGGATGGTGCTGTCAGAAGCGAGGGGCTGATCATCGTCGGCGCTACGAACAGGCCGGACCAGATCGATGATGCGATCAAACGCTCCGGGCGGCTGGAAACGCA
Source organism: Rhizobium sp. X9 (assembly GCF_018873185.1). Classification (NCBI taxonomy): domain Bacteria; kingdom Pseudomonadati; phylum Pseudomonadota; class Alphaproteobacteria; order Hyphomicrobiales; family Rhizobiaceae; genus Rhizobium; species Rhizobium sp. X9. The sequence continues at coordinate 1,152,664 of NZ_CP071312.1, forward strand.
TATCGAGATCCCGATGCCCGATGTCGCAACGCTTGCGGCAATCTTCATGCATCATCTCGGTGACGATGCTGCGTTGCTGTTCAGTGAAACTCGCTCCGACAACGTCGAGGTCACTGAGATGAATGATGAGGCCGACGACATGGCCGGAAAAGGAGCCGCGCAATGACAACGGCATCGAACGACACTGACCACGCCATGGCTGAAGCCATCTATACTGCTCTGAAGAAATTGGCGACGCGGGCCATGGGACTGACAGGCGCAGATGTCGAGCGGATTGTTCGCCAGGCTCGGCTGAAGGCCCGGCGCGAGAAGCGGACGATCCGTTACGAGGATCTCGAAGAAGGCATCCGCATGGATCGGCCGCAGTTGCCATACGATCTCAGGTGGCGTTATGCCATCCATGAGTCGGGCCATGCAGTCGTCCATCATGCGCTGAGGCTTGGCCCGATCCATGGTCTCAACATCGACACGCCCGGAGGTGGTGGCTATAGCCAGCTTGGCTTCACGGCGTCCGGGAGCGATACGCTCGGCTTTCGGGAAGACATGCTGGTGATGCTCATGGCGGGCAGGGCCGCCGAGCAGATCGTCGTCGGCAAGGTGTCTTCCGGTTCGGCTGGCTCCGACGATAGCGATCTGGCGCGGGCCACGAAGATGGCGCTCGCCATGGAACGCAGCCTTGGATTCGGTGCGGTCCAGCCGCTGCTCTATCGTGACGACAAGGATCCGACCGCCGTGCTCGATGGAAATCCGGATCTGGCGGCGCGCATCCATGCGCGGTTGGAAATGGCGCTCGCAAGGGCGGTCGAAGTTCTGGGAGAGAACAGGGATAAGCTCGATGCGCTCACCAAGGCATTGTTCGATGCGCAGGCGTTGGATGGCGAGGCGGTAAAGCCGCTTCTCAGACACGGTGATCGTGAAGGAGGAAACTGATAGCCTTCGAGTGGATCAGGAGGATCGATCGTATGAATGTCGCCGTCGTCGCGCATTGCGACTGGAGCATGGACAAGAAGAAGCGCTGGATGGCCGTTGCCATCCGGGATGGGTTGCGATGGAAAGTCCATGCCCCGGAGTTGGTTGGCGACACGTTGACTTTGATCGATCGGCTTCAAGGCCGATCAGTCGAGAATGGTTCGCTATTGTTGGGCTTCGATTTCCCGATCGGTCTTCCGCAAGCTTATGCCCGCGCCACGGAGCTTGGCTCATTCCGCGACGCTCTTGCAATGTTCGGATCCGGGGTATGGTCGGATTGGTACAGCGTCGCGGACCATCGAAATCGCATTTCCGTCCACCGCCCTTTCTATCCGGCACGACCGGGCGGCACCCAGCGGTCTCACCTCTTCGAAGCTCTTGGCATTGTGGACCCGCTATCGCTGCTTCGTGTTTGCGAGCGCGCGACAGCAGAACGGCAGGCCGCCTGCATGCTGTTTTGGACCCTCGGTGGAAACCAGGTCGGCAAAGGCGCGATCAGCGGTTGGCAGGAAGTCATCGTCCCGAATCTCAGCGGCATCGGTCTTTGGCCATTCGACGGACGACTGGCAGATCTGCTTGCTACAAAACCCTGTGTCATCGCCGAGACCTATCCCGGCGACGTCTACCGACAGCTTGGGATGCTTCGCGGCGGATGGAGCAAGCGGCGGCAGATCGATCGACAGCGTAGGGGACGTGAGATGCTGTCATGGCTTGCAAGTCGGCAGGGCATAGATGCTGGCGCATTGTCCCCAATGGTCGATGACGGCTTCGGCAACGACAAGGCGGGGGAGGACCGTTTCGATGCGGTCGTGGGATTGCTTGGCATGCTCGACGTCGTCGATGGGAGACGTGACGAAGGCTCCCCGGATATCGAGGCTGTGCAACAATGGGAGGGATGGATCCTCGGGCACCGTAGATCCGGCGTGCCGTAATCTTATTTGACCTGAAGCAGATTGCGGACAACGCACCTCAAGTTGTGCGTGACCTGAGACAAATTGCGATCATTTGATTCCGGGTTCGGGATTTTTGATTCAGGACACGAAGAAAATGATTCAGCAACGCCGTTCGCGGCAGAGCGACCTATGTTGAAGCGACATGACGTACCCGCAATTCAAAACAAATTGCGGTTATTTGATTCCAAACTCTGAGCCACCGATTCTCTTTTCGATATTTCCGATTCCGCCAAACGGCGCTTGCGCCGGTCGGCCGGTCCTTTGACCATAAAGGAGGCCGAGGAGCAGGAGGACGGGCAATGAACTTGAAAGCGGCAAGGCAGCGGCAGAAGGCGCTTCGTGATGCGAACAGGAAAGCACGGCGGCCCGATCGGGACGACGTGGCGAGGGTGGCGCTGTTCTGGCTGATCCGGCGCGCGGTCGAAAAGGGTCAGGAGGTCGAGCTTGAGAAGTTCCAGGACGTCATCGTCTCGATGCTGAACGAACAGGGTTTCGATGAGCGCGAATGCGATGTCGTCTTCGATGACCTCGTCTCGAAGTATCGGTCGGGTGGCCTCCCGTTCCGCAGGAAGCTTCATCTTCTATATCCGGAGGGGGCCGATCAGGACACCTGAGCAGTCATTCACTCGTTCTGCCTATGTCGGCTGGCTATTGTTGTCAGCATCGTCTTGCGCCTAACGGCGTTTGGTTATTTCGTAGGTTCTCCCCCCATTACTTCATAAAACGCCGTTTGATTCTGAATCGGTTTTCCAGATGATGCTGACGGTCCCAACCCTTCGTTAATGCGCTTCGCCTAGCTCGACCGCCCCTCACTCCGAGGGGTAGCAACAATGAGCATGAAGTGAAATGACCAAGCTAACCGCAATCAAAGCATTCCAGCGCAAGATCGACGTGTATTGTGAAATGCGACTGCGTCCAATTTTCTCGACGCAAGATGCCGACGTCCTCAACGCCTATATGCGTCGCCTCATTGAGCGACGATGTGGCCCCCAAAGATCTGGAGGTCTCACCGATTGGGAAGTGGTTGCCCAGTTGACTGGAGTGGATGCCGCCATGCTTGCCGTGCATCATCGCGCAATCGATCCGGCCTTCGATGCCATCATCCGATGGAGCAAGGGCGATACCGTCGCAAAAGGTGTTGAGGCCAGTTCGCGGAAACCCGCGCAGATCAAGAAGAAGGTGGTAAAGGCCGACCGCTCGAATACCGGCCCCAAAGCTGCTGCAGCCGACGCTAACCTGTCTGGCCGTGATTGGGTGACCCGGAAACCCGCGCCAATCATCGAGTTTCCGGACCCATTGTTTCAGGAATGGGTCGACCCGCCCGGCTTCGCGGAAGCGCTTCAACTTCACATGCGTCGGCATGGCGAGACATATTGGGTCCTCCATCGATCTGTCGTCCGCGCCGACGAAACGATGGACCGGAAAACACTCCTGACCTGGGTTGAGGGGACACGCATCCCTCGCAGCACCGATAGTTTTGAGGTGCTCGGCCGGATCGAGCGCCGCTACCGACTTCCGGAGGGATACTTCAAGGCGAAACTTCCGCATCAGTCACGGTCGGCGTCGGGGTTCAATCTTTCGGGTATCGAGCCTGCTGAACGCCGACGGATCGCCTGGCATCTGCCAGATGATTTCAACGATTTGCCTTTCGCCAAGCGAGAGGAAATCCTGGAATGGGTGCGCCGCGTGATCGTCAGCGGCTCGACAGACTACCGAAAATTCCAGGCGGCCGCGGCCAAGCAACGTTACGCTATTCGTTTTCCTGGCGTATCCTATGGTGGCCGCGCACCGCGTGACGGTAAGATCGCCGTGCCCGCGAATTATGAGGATACATGGATCGAGGATCCCGACCTCGTCTCCGGCGTGATAGACGCTCCGCCCGCTCTCGCCATGGAAATGGCCGACCTCGTGCGCTTCAAGACCTCCGAATTACATTATATCTAACCGATGCTTTGGCGCATATGGCGTTCCTGAATGGTATGTCTCGCTAATCTCGTCAAAACTACATTACCTTTGGTGTGAGGCGACAAGCGGAAAATTAGAAACGCGCCTAAATTACTCTAACACGCTTACCTGGAACACGTTTCCAATTCCGCATTTCACCGAAAAGAACAAGTCCGATTTGACGCGATGCGCAAAGGATATCCTTTTGGCGCGCGAAGCCCATTTCCCCTCGACCATTGGCGATCTTTACGACCCCGAAAAAATGCCCGCCGATCTGCGCGCCGCTCACGACCGCAACGACGAAACTTTAGAGCGCATCTATATCGGTCGCCGTTTCCGCAATGACACCGAACGCCTCGAAAAGCTCTTCGAGCTTTATACGAAGATGACGACCTCGAAGGATTCGAAGACAAGCAATTTGAAGATGAAAGCATAACCCCATGACCAGCGAAAAACACGTCCCATCCGTTTCCGTCACTTATGCCCAAAATGGCAGTTCTACCAAGGCGAACGAGCTTGGCATGCGGCCTATGCAGGAGGCGGTATACGAGAAGCGGGGCGAGCAATATTTGCTGATCAAATCGCCTCCCGCTTCGGGCAAGAGCCGGGCGCTGATGTTTGTTGCGCTGGACAAGCTCAACAATCAGGGCTGCAAACAGGCGATTGTCGTGGTGCCGGAAAAGTCCATCGGCTGCAGCTTTGCCGATGAGCCGCTGTCGAAGCACGGCTTCTATTGGGATTGGCATGTCTCGCCAAAATGGAACCTTTGCAATGCGCCGGGCGGCGATGGCGGCAAAGTCAATTCCGTGAAGGCATTTCTGGAAAGCGACGACAAGGTTCTGGTCTGCACCCACGCGACTTTCCGCTTTGCTGTCGATAAATTCGGCATCGAGGTTTTCGATGACAGGCTGATCGCGGTGGATGAGTTTCACCACGTTTCCGCCAATCCGGATAACAAGCTTGGTTCGCATCTTGGTCAGCTCATCGGGCGCGGGAAGACGCATATCGTTGCCATGACCGGCTCATACTTCCGTGGGGACGCCGAACCGGTGCTGATGCCCGAGGACGAAACCAAGTTCGAGCCCGTTACCTACACCTACTATCAGCAGCTCAACGGCTATAAATATCTGAAGTCACTCGACATCGGCTACTTCTTCTACGCCGGAGCCTATTCGGACGACATTTTGAAAGTGCTCGACCCGGATGAAAAAACCATCATTCATATCCCGTCTGTCAATTCGCGCGAGAGCACCAAGGACAAGATCAGGGAAGTGGAGCACATCATTGAAGAGCTGGGTAGCTGGCAGGGCTCTGATCCAGCAACTGGCTTTCAACTGGTGAAACGTCCCGATGGTCGTATCCTGAAAATCGCCGATCTGGTCGATCCCGATCATCAGGCGACAATCCAGGCAAGCCTCCGTTCGCCCGAAATGAAGACGAACCGCGACTATGTGGACATCATCATCGCCCTTGGCATGGCCAAAGAAGGCTTTGACTGGATTTGGTGCGAGCATGCCCTCACCGTTGGCTATCGCTCCAGCCTGACGGAGGTTGTTCAGATCATTGGCCGCGCGACACGTGATGCCCCTGGCAAAACCCGCGCGCGTTTTACCAATCTCATCGCCGAACCGGATGCATCCGAGGAGGCCGTAACGGAAGCGATCAACGATACGCTGAAAGCGATTGCAGCGAGCTTGCTCATGGAACAGGTGCTCGCGCCCCGTTTCAATTTCACGCCCAAGCGCCCCGAAAACGAGCCAACGCCCGGCTTCGACTATGGCGAAGGCGGTTATGATCCGAACAAATGCAATGTCGGTTTCAACGAAGAGAGCGGTGAATTCCAGATCGAGATCAAGGGGCTTGCCGAGCCGAAAACAAAGAGGCGCAGCGCATTTGCCAGGAAGACCTGAACGAGGTCATTACAGCTTTCGTTCAGGACAAGAGGTCCATTGAACGGGGCCTGTTCGATGAGGAATTGGTGCCGGAAGAGCTGACCCAGGTCCGCCTTGGCAAGATCATCAAGGATAAATATCCGGAATTGGACGACGAGGATCAGGAGGCTGTGCGCCAGCATGCCATTGCAGCGCTGAACCTGACCCAACAGGCTAAGGCCGCACTGAATCCAGACGGGGAAGCTCCTAAATCCGGCAATACAGCCTTGCTTGACGGTATACGGAAGATCGCCATGGATGTGCGAGAACTCGATATTGACCTGATCGACCGCATCAATCCGTTCGGGGAAGCATATGCAATCCTTGCCAAGACGATGAACGAGGAGAGCCTCAAGCAGGTCGCTGCCGTCATCTCCGGCAAGAACGTCAAGTTGACACCCGAAGAGGCCCGCGATCTGGCGCGCCGGGCCGTTAAATTCAAGCAGGAGCGCGGACGTTTGCCGTCCATCACCGCTTCCGATGCCTGGGAAAAGAAAATGGCGGAAGGTGTGGCTTTCCTCGCGCGCATGAAAGCGGAGGCCGCAAATGGCTGATTTCACCGATGAAGATGATGCTCTGCTTGCTGAATTAGGGGTTGAGGTCGAAACCAAGAAGGCTGGCAGCCGCACCCCGCGCGAAGAGCGGATTATTGCAGGCTTTGAGGAAATTCAGCGCTTTGTCGAAGAGCATGGCCGCGCACCGCTCCATGGCGAAGACCGCGACATTCTCGAGCGGCTTTATGCCGTTCGGCTGGATCGTATCCGTTCGCTGGAAGAGTGCCGCGCGCTGGTCGAACCGCTCGATCATCAGGGCTTTCTTGGCGATGAGATCGCTGCCGCTCAGCCCGATATTGAGGAAATGGACGATGACGCGCTTCTGGCCGAGCTCGGCATCGAAGCGGAAGCGCCAGAGATCACCACACTGAAACACGTTCGCTCAACGGCAGAAAAACGGGCCGCCGAAGAGATTGCCAACCGCGAGCGCTGCGAGGATTTCGAGAATTTGAAGCCACTGTTCGATCAGGTCCAGACCGATCTGAAAAGCGGCGTCCGTACGACACGGAAATTCGTGAAGGACGCAGGTTTCCTGAAAGCCGAAATCACGGCAGGCCAGTTTTTCATTCTGGGCGGGCAGACTGCCTATGTCGCGGAAGTCGGCGAACCGATCAAGGCTCCGAATGGCGAGACAGACGCCCGTTTGCGTGTGATCTATTCCAACGGGACGGAAAGCAATCTGCTGCTGCGATCACTTCAGCGCGCCCTTTATAAAGACGAGGCGGGCCGCCGTATCACCGAGCCAAGCGCCGGGCCGCTTTTTGCCGATGAAACCGATGAGGATGATACCGCCAGCGGAACGATCTATGTTCTGCGCAGCAAATCGAACCATCCTCTCGTGGCCAAGAACCGCGACATCGTGCACAAAATCGGAGTGACCAGCGGCAGCGTCGAAAAGCGCATTGCCAATGCCAAGCTCGATGCCACCTTCTTGCTGGCGGACGTGGAAATTGTTGCGACCTACGAGCTTTACAACATCAACCGGGCGAAACTCGAAAACCTGATCCATCGGGTGTTCGAGCCTGCAAAACTGGAAATCAAGATCAAGGATCGTTTCGGCAATCCCGTTGTGCCGAGAGAATGGTTTTTGGTGCCGCTGTTCGTGGTGGATGAGGTCGTGGAGAGGATCAAGGATGGCAGCATAAGCAACTATACCTACCACCCGCAGGGAGCTCGCTTGTCACTTCGAGGCGATCACGCGGCGAATTGAAAATGGTCGATCATTCCAAAGAGTTCACAAAAATTCTGTCGGCTGGTGTCAGGCCTGAGTTACTTGTTGGGAATGGTATTAACCGGGACTTGCTCGATCTTACTCGACCAAAGGATGATCGCAGTGCCCTGCAATCTGATTTTTGTGAGCTGATGCGTGGCTGGAAGCCCGCCGAGCACCATCGCACGATTGTCAGGTGGGCACAGAAGCACCGCGTGCCGCTCCTTACCGTGAATTTCGACGAAAACCTTTCTGCGTCATCGGTGCAAAGCTGTATCGCGCCGAGCAGAAATTCACGGTCTACTATCCGTGAGGATCTCATTTCTCTGACAGGCAGATTAGAAATCCACGTGATGAATTTGCGATCTGGCACCCACACGGGATGATGAAATATTCCCGCAGCATCAGGTTGGGCCTCACTCACTATATGGGGCCGGTTCAACGCATCCATGCAGCCGTATTTGGCTGCGGTTTGTAAAACGACGCGGTGCTCATCCCGTGCTCTCTGCACAAATCAGTCACGGGGACGCCGCCTTCTGTCTGGCGCAGGATGGCAAGGATTTGCGGTTCGCTGAATCTGCTCGTCTTCATTAAAATCTCCTCGATCATAAAGCACGATAAAATTCTACTTTTGAAGCCCGTTATTTGCCGGGGCGATTACAAATTCACTTTCGTTTTTTCTCTTTTAAAAATAACAGACTTGGAGTTATATGCATTAGGGGTTGTAAAGGGCGAGCGGTTTGGTCGAAGGGGCAAGTACACAATCATATAAGATTGGCTGTTTGTCGTGCGGTAAAGATATTCGCGCGAGAGTATTTTTTTGCCCATTTTGTGGGGTGAAAAATCAGGAGCTTTCGCAGCCTTTTGAAGGCAATTTGGAAGCAGAAAATTGTGTTTCGTCAATAAATCATACCGATTCACTTAAGGTTTTTACTTCTCAGCCAAATCCACGTAAATTCGATGATGGTCTGGGTGATGTTCCGCTTCAATTGGAGCCTGTCAGAGCTGACAAGCCAACAATAGATGGCGATGCCGTTGCTGCAGTGAATTTGGAAAATGCCGACGGTCTTGGTGATGCTGGCCAGCCTCAATCAGGCGATAAGCTCCCTGAAAAAAATGCCAGCCAGCGCGTCGGCAACAAGGTAAAGCTGGTGGCTTTACTGGCTGCGCTCATCCTGGTCGCGGGTGCTGTCATTTTTGTGTCTAGCAACAGAAGCCCAGTTGATGAGGCTGCGCCTCAGATGAAACCTGTAGCGCCAACGGCAAAGTCTCCTCGAGACATTGCAAAGATCGAGGACCAATTAACAACGGTGAGCCTCTCTGGCGAATGGCGAAAATTTAACATTGCAGCCGATCCAGATAGGCCGTTGATCGCGCTTTGGGCAAAGAGGCCATTCAGGATTCGGGTGAATGGCGAGCTTTATCTCGTCGCCGCAAGCTCTAGTCCTGAAATCAACTTTGGAACAGCAAGTTTTATCGAGTTGCGGGCGGTAGACGGAAATACAGACGTGAAAATCACTCGCTCGGCGCTCTTGGGGATGAATAATGGATAATCCTGAGCAGGATATTTGGGTTTTCCCTTCCTCGCTTGAGGAAGGCCAGGCCGTTGAATGGCTATTTGAAAACAGTAGGCCAGTCGAAGTGCGATGTGGACAGAAGGTAAGTGCAGCCTCTGATCCTCGTTTACGCCTTTTCAATATGCCCATTTCTGCGTCGGGCCGCGCCTTTCCGCCGGAGTTTGTATTTGATCCTGAGGATGGGAGTCGCCTCACTAGGGTAAACACGAGAATTTCGGCAACGAATTTTCCAATGCTATCGACTTCGGGCTTTTCGGTACTGCCGCCAAATTCGCGCTATGATACGGATAAAAAGACGCGATTGATGAATGTGCCCACCGGTGTGCAGTGCCTGTTTGCTGCCGGTGATCCGGTGCATCATTTTTGTATTACGGCTGCTGGTGATCTCTACTTCAGTGCCGGTGATGATCAATGGATTTTTGCAGAGCGACTGGCCAAGCCAACCGGAAACCCGGTGTCCTTCGGGGTCGTCAGTTTCCATAGCGGATTTGCTACGGTTCTGTCGAGTACAGCGCTTGTCTGCGAATTTGTGGATGGGTTTCCTGAGATATCAAAGCAAACGCTGCGTCTGGCTGGCGGAAGTTTTTGCGCGCCGCCTTCGCTTATCGAGAATGGCGTCATAGCCTTTCCAGTCCAACGCGATGGTCAGTTGAGTGTCGCTATGTACGACACGGAGGCGCGGAGATGGTTGGATGAAATCGTGGCCAAGGGCCAGTCGATCGATTGGGGTGACGGTTTCCCGACGGCATCGCATGGTAGCTCTTATACACCGGACGTCTTCTGGATCGGCTCAAACGGCTATCTGACGCTAACCTCGGAACTTGGTACGCGTCGAGCTGAGACATATGCCTTTCCTGCGACAGTGAAGACAGTGGCCGGTGTTCCACCTTTAAGAGATGAGCAGGACACAATCTATGCACTCGCCCGAACTGCCGAGCATTATTGCTATGTGAGCCTATCGCCGAACAGCAGAACGGTCATCTTGAGCGGTCCACACGTTGCTGCGGGGCGAGGGCGCTACATCGGACGAGACTTTTATCCCTCCCTATGGAGCGACGAGGTTGTGACCTTCCAGATTGAAGCTGGCACGGGCAAGATCCTGTTGCCGCTGGCATTCACCACCAATGCTAAAGGGGCAACAGAAAGCGCACTTGTGCTGCTGGTCGACGGCGTCCATGAGATTGATGCCCTTTTCTCTAAATCGGGGGAGAGCTGGTTCAATAGTCGACTTTATTGGCATAGCGGGTCTCAGTTGTATCCGCTGCAGATATCGCTTCGCCTCCGCTCTCGTTTCGACATTATGCTGCTGCTCGAAGAGAACGCACTCATTGTGGGGAGCAGCTTGACGAATGACTTTTACAGGCTCGAGCAATGATTACAAAGATTCTAGCATCGTTTTCTCTTCTGGTTTTGACCTTGTCATGCTCGAATGCTCAAAGCCAAACAGTTCGTCAGGTATATCTGGTGCAGAACTCGGGTTGGATGGAGCCCTACTATCTCGATCCCGCATCGCAATTCGTGGCGCTTGCGGAAAGCCTGATTTCGGCGACACAGCTCGAGGGTGTGGATATTACGCTTGCGTCATTCAATCAGAACGGACAAATCCCAAACCGAACCTCTCCTGACGTTGTCTATGCAGGCGCTTATTCGGAAGAACTCGTGCGAAATGGTGTAGCGAAGATCGATTTGCCGCGCCGGCCCAACGGGCGTTATGCTGATGCCGATTTTCTTGGAGCACTCAGCGTTACGATCAGCGATCTGCTCAAGGGAGACGAAGGCATCATCTGGATGCTGAGCAACAACAAGAATTCACCGAATAACGACCAAAACATCGCTGCCAATACCCGTGGCTTCTATGAGTTGCTGAGAGGTTCCGATTTCATCACCCGAATTGTCGCGTTTCCTCTGCGGATGTCGGTGAGTGGTCCAAATTTTTCCGAGAAGGGTTTCATCGTCTATGGCATTGCCTATGGTGAAAGTGCAGCGCAGGCGCTTGACGTCATTACGGCGCGCGATACCCCTTTGCGGGCGCTATTTGCTGATCCTCCGGTTTTCCTGAAACCGCTTGAGCCGCAGACGCTCGATCTCGAACTCAACCCGCAGGCCTTCGCGGACGGTGCAGCCATATCGATGCAAAACGGAGTCGTCGTTATCGATGGGTTGGAAGGTGGAAGGCAGACAAATGCCGCATTTGTCGCTCGCGTCCGCAACGTGGCTTATCCCAAGAAGATCGTTTCCGCCGAAGTACGAACGAGCTGGAATGGTTATGATGCGACCCAGAACGTGACGGCTGGCGCTGTGCCCGCCATCCGTGATCTCGCGACGGGCGCCACGTCTGACCCCCTCAGTTTGACCCTCGCTATTCCACCAGTCACAAAAGAGCCGGGAGTAGCAGGTCTTCTTCAGACCGAAGCTATGGTTGACGGTTATCTCGATATAACGCTTGAGAAGCTGTCTTTCGATCTCGACGACAGGTTCGTGCAGAAGGCATCGGCCGTATTCGGCGGCGACATGATGGGGGAAGGGCAGCGCACTTTCCTCGAGCAACAGCTTCCTTCGATTTTTTTCGATTTCCGCTCAGTTGACACAAGCATCACGCGGGTGCCTGTCCGTTTGATCATTCGCTTCCCCGCATGGCCGCTTTATGTCGGAGGCTTTGCCATAGCGCTCCTCATCGCGGCTTTGGTCGCCCTGCCGATCCTTCTTTTTAAGGCCCGCATGCATGTTGTGCAGGCGGGTGGAACTTCGCACAAGTTGTTTCTTAAGCCCGGCCAACAGTTGGAAGTGTCCGGGCCTGACGGCAGCCGTCACCTTGTACGAGGCCGGATATTTGGCGCCCCTTCCGTTGCAAGCATCAGTTGATGTGAAATCTGTCCTATTGAAACGTCCGTCTTTTTGAAAGCAATCAATGTCCAGCCAATCTATCATGCTCGCCCAGTCAGACTTCAAGATTCCGGCTCCAAAAACCAGTGCGCCGAACCAGCCGGAGACATCGCCGAAACCGGCAGAAGCACCGCCACAAACTCAGTCCGGCACTTCTGTGCCGAACACAAACGTCGGGTTCAATCTTGGGAAACCGGTCTCATCCACCGAAATTGCGATTGCAACGGCAGTCTTCCTCGTTCTCCTTATCCCGTTCTTCTTCGCCAAGATGGCAGTAACGCGCGGTCTACAGACGCGTCTTGCAGCGCCTGGGGCAGCCTCAGGAGCGGGTTGGATGTTCTTTACTTGGCTAGCATACACGGCGCTATTTCTGATCGTCGCTTATGTTGGCAGTTTTTGGGCTCAACTTCTTATAGTAGGTCCAGGTGGCATTATTTGTTTGGTTTTGCTTATCATTTTTCTGGCCATGCGCAGTCAGGCGCTGAAGACACGCCGCTAGACGCGAAAGGATGCTGATCATGGCAGATAATAAAGTGAGCGATTCGGTTCAGCAGGGCGCAGACGTTCTGCAAGACGTTATGCCAACAGTGTTTGTCGCTCTCGGCGGCACGGGTATGGAGGTTCTTCTCAGGTTGCGCCGCCGTATTCTCCAGCACAACTGGAACGGCAAAAGTATCATGAGCCTCGACGAATTCCCCCCGGCGAGGTTTGTCTATTTCGACACGGATACAGCCGAAGCACGCGAGAGTGGGCGGGCCGCAACAACTGATATCCTCGCTTCACGAGTCGCCTTTTCCAAAGGGGAAACGATCCAGAAAAAGGTCGATACCGGCCATTATATGGCCGAGATCGAGAATTTTCCGATCATTCGCGAATGGTTGCCTCAAGGCGACCTCGACAAGATCGATACCGAAAAGGGCGCAGGACAGGTGCGAAGCATTTCCCGCCTGCTGTTCTTTGACGAGTACTCGAATTTCATGAATATGGTGCGAACACAATCTGATCGCGTTATGCAGAATGTGACGAATGAATCGAGATTGCTGAATCTGGGGCTTACGACCAGTGAGCGTCTACGTATCGTTGTTGTCGGCTCTTCCGCCGGTGGAACCGGGTCAGGCTCGTTCATCGACGCAGGTTATGCTCTGCGTTCCATGCGCGCTCCTCGCGCGGATCAGGTCGATTTATTTCTTATGCTGCCGGGTGGATATCGCGATGCGAATAAGGAGCGTGTCTTTGCAAACACCTACGCGGCACTTTCCGAACTCGAGTTTGCGATGCTAGGCAGCCGCAATCCGCCTTACACATCTCGCTGGACGGAATACGACAAGCCCGAGCCGGACGTCCGTTCGCCTTACAGCGACGTCTTCTTATTCGACCGGCAGAACATCGCCGGTCAACAGACCGGTCAGAAGGAAGACATATTCGACATGGTAGCCGACATCCTCTTTGAGGATTTTGGATCAAGCGATTTCGCGCGTCGCAAGCGTTCCGTTGCGGTTAATCAGCAGCGCCATAAGCTCGGCCGGTATATTCCCAATCTTCCCGAATGGCTGAAGGACGGTCTCTTTTATTCGCGCGGTTATTCCGCGATAGGCCAGACGACGCTGATCTCCAAGGCCAGCATGCAGGTCGAGGAACATCTTTCGCGAAACAATTCCGCGATGGTGCGTGCCTTCTTTGGCATGGCGCTCGACAGCCAAACGAAGATTGCTACGACGGAAGAACGTGACGCTTTCATGCAGGAACGGCTTCGGTTGACGGCTAAAGCTTTCAGCGATGAATATGACGAACGCGGTCGCTTTCAACAGGACCCCATTACAGACTACGCGTTGATTGAATATTTGCTTCTCCGTGAGGATAAAAGTTCTATTGCGGTGACGCTGGCTACTGAAATCGAGCAGGATATTGCTGGCATTCAGGCGCGAATTCCGGACCATAAGGCCTGGGAAGGCGAAGTGCGCCGTGTCGTTGAGATGCGGCAGAGGGATATCGATGGCCGGGTTGGTGCCGGCACGACATATGGTCCAAAAGGAACGGAAATCGCGCAGTCGCGTGAACGTTTCGAAGCCATGCTTCTTAGCCGGAGCAGCGACGAAGGTAGCCTTCGCGGTGATTTCTATCGTATTCTCGATGATCAGGAACGCGGCGGACTGGAATACACGATTGACCTGATCACCAAGATCCAGTCCCGTCTCGACGACTCCGGCAGCGGCATCATTGCCCGTCTTGCAGAAGCTGAAGAGGCCTATGCAAAGCGTGCGAATCGCCTCAACGCGGAACAATTGTCCGCCTCTATCGACCGCCTGGGCCAAGCGGCGCAGGGTGGTTTCCTTTCAGGCGGTGGACGCAAGGCAAGCGAAAAATATATCAATCAGGTTCGTGATGATCTTGTTGCTTCGCTACAAGCCCGTCTTCGCGCCATCGCCTGCAAGGAAGCAATCGCCTTCCTTCAGCGTACTGCTCAGTTCCTCGGTACGGCTCAGGGGCTCGATCAGCGCGGAGAACCACTTTGGAATGGTCTCATCGGCGAATTCCAAGGTGGCAGAAAGCGCGTCAGATCCCTGCTGTCAATCATCGACGCCGATACGGCGAGACTTCAGGATGCATTGCTGAGGGGTGATGGTGGAACGTTCTTCGTCATCAAGGACAAGGGCGTCGACCTGCCGCAGGAAGATGCTGAGATTCATCTGGCGTGGGCTCGTGAGGCTTTCGCCAGCATTGGCGGATCGAAGGAGATTTTCGCACAACTCGATAACGAGGAAGGACGTCTGGAAATACTGGGCTTGCTACGCGGCGTAACAAGCCGCCGCTTGGGTAGCTATCGCCAGCGTATCCCCTCGGTCACAGACGCACTTCGACAGTTACCCGTCGGAGAGCAGCAGCGCTTGATGGAGCTGCTCGTTGTTCGCGCCATGCCCTGGATCTACACGGATTTCAGCAAAGGCTTCAAACCGGACAACGAAAACTACAAGATGTTCATCGCGGTGGATGGCGCCAAGTCGTTCCGCTCCGAGTATGACGAGATGCTGCGCTCCCGTCTACCGGGCCAATCTGGGCTCTCTTCTCTTTCCTATGAGGAGTCCGGTGTCCCCGGGCAAATCGTCTGCTATTGCGAAATTTCAGGTCTTCCGCTTGATGCCATTGCGTCCATCAAGTCGGAATGGCGGCCTTCATATCAGCGAGAGCAGGGCAAGCCCGATGGCCTGCCGCTGCACAACCATCGAGATGACCTGCGTTTCCCCGATCCGATAGTGCCTAGCAATGCTGAATTGGAGGAGTTGCGCGAGCGCATCAAACTCTTCCTTCAGGGGATCATTGTCGGTGCGCTGAGGTTCAATGCCACTCGTAAGGTTTATGAGATCGAGGCGACACGACACCATTGGGACCGTATCGGCGACGAAAAATATCTGAGAAGGCGCGGCTTTCAACCGAGCCAACGCGCGATGCTGTCCGAACAGATCAAGCGGACGGAAGACAAGCTGTCCTTCGTTCAATATGTGGCGTTGGCAGCTCTGGCGCAATGGTACAGCCGGAGAGTTTATACGCCTAAGCCCTATCAGCAGCAGGAGCGAGGAGCGCTCGTCAGAAAAGGCGGTATTGGATATCACACATGCCGAGAACTGGAGCATATCTTTACTACACATGCCCAGCGAATTGGGGGTAACCTTCCGGCAGGGTTGTCCATCGCCGACGCTAAGGATCGCTTGATCGAAGCTATCCATCAATGGACGAATATCCTCACCGGTACTTTGGACGATGTGGATGACAGCGAGGTCGGTCGCGATCTTGAGGATCCGGTCGAACTGCGCGCAACCGACAAGCGAGCAATCAACTGGCCGAGCTTTTCGGACGCTGAGCTCCTGAGGATTATCAGCGGGGAGCCTGAGCAGATATCGACGGTTGCTGCGGCCGCACCTGTTCATTTTGCCTCGCCCCCCCCGGCACCATTTGCGTCGGCTCCTGGCAGCCCGGCCACGCCTGCACAGCGTTTCTGGTTATACAGTCAGGATGGTCAGGTTGTCGGCCCACACGATATTCCGGCATTCCAGATGCTCGCGCAATTGGGACAACTGCGAGCTGACATGAAGGTATGCCCGGAAGGCAGCCAGACCTGGCTCAGCGTCAATGATGTCGTTGCTCTTTCGGCGCTTTTGCCAAAAGTTGCCGCACCACCACCACCACCACCACCACCGGTTTGAACAAATCCTAGATCTGGAGAGAGAAATGAAATTTGGGAAATTTTTTCGCACGTCAGCGTTCTGCACGATGATCGCGGTTACGCTTGCGTCCTGCCAGAGCGGCGCTGTAGGCCAGAACACGGCAATCGGTGCTGGTCTTGGCGCTATGGTCGGCGGTTTGGGTTGTGCCGCTGCCGGTGGTAAAGCTGGAGCCTGCGTCGCACTGGCAGGTGTTGGCGCTCTTATTGGTGGTGGCATAGGTGCGCAGATCGATGCACGCGACCGCGAGCGTCGCGAAGCGGCGCTACGTCAGGCACGTTCGCAATCGAAGCGCGTAAGTTGGCGTAATCCGCAGACTGGCAATAGCGGCACAATTACGCCGTTGCGAGCTGTAGTGCAGAACGGACAGAATTGCCGCGTCATTCGTGAGAGCTATGTCAAGAATGGCGAGCCGATCAGCGCTGAATCGACAGTCTGCTCCTGATCAGGATGCAAGCTTTGAGGACCAAAAATGTTATAGACCGCCGGAGTTTTTCCGGCGGCCGTATTTTGCTGATGTTCGTGCTGTCTTGCACGATATTTTTGCCCACCAACGCGAAGGCAGACAGCATATTTGAAGACGTCTACCGGCGCTCGGAAAGGGAAAAACTTCCCGAAGGGAGTATAGCGGTCGGTTCCGGAGCTTTCATTTCACCGTCAGCGGTTCTGACTAGCGGCCATGTTATCGCGGGGTGCAGGTCTTTCCTGGTCGAAAATCCGTATGTTGACGAATTGACTACAGTCAGGCTTGGCAGCCTCGATAGAAACCGTGATGCCGCTGTTCTGTTGGTGGATGGCGCAAACTCCCGTAACTTTCTTGGTTTCGCCGATAGCGGTGCATCCAGCCACTTGAAGATCATGGGGTATACGGCAGCGGCGGACGCTGCCGGCGCTCCGAATGTATATCGAACCAAACGACTTAGAACATCTGTTAAGGGTATGGTCGCACTCAGTAGCAACGTGCCGGCAGGTATGTCAGGCGGGCCTGTGGTTGACGAGAACGGCTCTGTGGTTGCGATATTGACAGGTCGGTTCAGCGCGAATGGAGTGGGGACCGTGGCTTCGTCTGTTTCGGCATTCTCGAACCGCATCCTGCGATATTCCCGCCAATGGAGTTCAGGTTCTGTGGAAGCCGCAGTGGTGAAGATAAGGTGCAATCGATGAAACACTGTTTCGCTCTGATCTACTTCACTATCTTGTGTTTCGGTGCGCCGTACTCCGCAGCCTCGCAGGAATTCGTGATGGAAGCAGACAGGCAGCGAGTAGCGGCGTTTGTGGACCGTACGCTGAAGGGTGGACGATCCAATGTTGCTGTTCGCGAGACAGTCTCGGGCTCCGTGGCCGCAACCGTTGTGCCGCGGCCTATGATCTCGCGTGCTACAGGCGAGATTTGCGATCGCTGCATCGATTTCTGCCGCGATTACAGTTTGACAATAGAGTTGGATAGCGGCCTCGATACAATGATCTATTCAGGCCGCAGTTGCATCGTGACACCGAACAGCGATCCTTCAAGCGGCCCATGGGCTCCGGTCCGGCCACTAGCTCTTTCAGAGCAGCGTTCCATCATTCCCGCCCAGACGCTTTCGGAAACAAAGGATTATCTCCGTCAACTCGATTATCTGCCATCCGGCAAAAGCACTGCCACATATGGCGTGATGTCCGCATTGGCGGAATTCCGCCGCGACGCCAAACTGCCACAACCGTCATCCTACCAGGTCAACGAGGATGACCTGCGAAACCTTCGGCGTGCCGTGGCGAATTTGGGAAGATCATCCACTTGTCGTGCTGCAAGCGAAAGTTACGTTGCGTGTGGGCGCTTGAATTAAAGTGTGTGCCCCCTAAAAGGGGGGAAGGGTCTCGCAAGACATCCGCAAAAATCAAGCCGATAGCGGTTCATTGGACACTGACCCGCTATCCGTTTGATCACCTGTTCAGAACTGCTTGTTCGCCCGCTCCCAGTGCCAGCCGCGCCGCCTGATTTCGTTCCGGTGTATCTGCCAATTTGTAGCCGGATTCGAGGAGTTTATTCGTATAGATCTTGTTGTAGATGAACGCCCAAATCAGATTCACGATAAACCACCCAAATCCGACGCCCAATAAGCCTGCAATGAAACCGACGACCAACATACCAAGACCGATGCCGACGTCCCCTCGAAGGAGCGCGGGAAACCCTCCAAAGAAAAAACTGGTCCAGCTAAATCCATAGAGGCCTGTTTTGCTTACTCCTGATTGCGGATGCTGTAATTGAACTGCCGTCGCCATTTTTGTCCCCATTTTAGATAGAGTGACAATCTATCCGACAAAAAAATAGGTGCAAGCCATGTTTATAGTCGGATCTGAAAAAGTACGATGAATTACAAGTCTCGCTGCATTCAGGCCCCCGCAACCATCTTTACTTGCGACGACCCCGCCCCCAAGGCGGGGTTTTTCGTTTGTGCGGAAATCATAAGGATTCCAGCGAGATCGCCCTGAACGTCGATCTCAACCTTACCATCCACCGGCGTCAGCACGATCAGGTCCACGAGCGAGCGCAGAATGTCGGCCGCCTCGACCCGCTTCTCTTCTTCCTCGTGCTGCAAGGCTTCGTAGAGCTGCTGGACCCGCTTGCGGTATTGCACCGCCATCGAGGGATGCAAAAGAGGAGGTGGCTCCTCGGCTTCGGCCAGAAACGCCTTCAGCTCTGCTTTCCGAGCTTCCAGCTGTTTCATATCCTCCACTATGGCCTCGATCGGCCCGCCAGCCTTAATGGCGGTCAACAGCTTCGCCAGTTCACGGTCGGTCTTTTCGATCTCAGCCTCGGCCGAGGCGATGCCGGCGCGGCCTTCCATGCGCAGGCGGTTCATCTCCTGCGTGAACACCTCGCAGAAGCGGGCAAACATGACGGGATCGACGAGCTTGGTGCGCAGCGCGTTCAGCACGCGCGTCTCCAGCTCGTCTCGGCGGATGTTCACCCGGTTGGAGCAGGTACCCTTGTTGCGGGCCGTCGAGCAGCCGATTAGGGTGGCCGAGATCGCGGAATAGCCCCCGCCGCAGCAAGCGCATTTGGTCAGGCCCGAAAACAGATATTTGGGCCGGCGGCGATAGTTCATCGTTCGGACGTCGGCGACGCCGCTTTCGTTGCGCTCGGTGCGGTTCTCGCCCTGCCTCGCCTTCACGGCGTTCCAGAGATCGTCGTCGAGGATGCGAAGTTCCGGCGCTTCCTGAATGACCCATTCCGATTCCGGGTTGGGGCGGGCTTGTCGCTTGCCGGTATCGGGGTCTTTGACGAAACGCTGGCGGTTCCAGACGATCTTGCCGACATACATCTCGTTGTTGAGGATGCCGTTGCCACGCTTCGGATTGCCATTGATGGTGCTGAAACCCCAATCGCCGCCGGAAGGAGCTGCGATGCCGTCCCTGTTCAGGGCAAAGGCGATGGTCTTGGCGGACTTGCCGGCGGCATAGTCGCGGAAGATGCGGCGCACGACCTCGGCTTGTGCTTCGTTGATCGTGCGATCGCCGCGGATCGGTTCGCCGTTAGCGTCCAGCTTCTTCACCACGTCATAGCCGTAGGAATTGCCGCCGCCCGACTTGCCCGCCTCGACCCGGCCGCGTTGTCCGCGCCGGGTCTTGTCGGCCAGATCCTTCAGGAACAGCGCGTTCATCGTGCCCTTGAGCCCGACATGTCAATCGGCGTCGTAACGGGACCCCTTATCGGCTCCCAAAAGGGACCCCTGCCTCTGGTTGCATCGGGTCAGCGCGCGTAGGCCCGGAGCTCTCCATTTAGCGCAGGGGCCTGCGGGCGCGGGTTGTTTGTCTTTTCGGCTTTAGATCCCATGAGGAGTGAACAGCGGCCGCCGCTCTGGCAGAGTGAGGTTGCATCTAAACACTCGCTCAGGAGGAGCAGTTTATGGAACCTGCATCCATTCAACCGACCGCTGTCCGCATCGATCTTGGCGCAATTTTTGTGTCATTGGAACTGAGCCGATCGACCTGGTTGATCACTTCGTTGTCGCCAGGCAGCGGCGAGAAGATGTCGAAGCATGTAGTGGCCGGTGGCAATGTAGCCGAGTTGCTGGAACGATTTGAGCAGCTACAGCAGAAGGCGCGATTGAGAACAGGGAAATTATTTCCCATCGTAACGATCCAGGAGGCAGGATTGGACGGCTTCTGGATACACCGCGTGCTGGAGGCTCACGGCATCGAGAGTTACGTCGTCGACGCAGCTTCGATCGCGACTTCCCGTCGACGTCGGCGTGCTAAGACCGACAAGATCGATGGAGAGGCTCTGACGCGCACATTGCTCGCGTTCAAGCGCGGCGAGCCACGCGTATGTGCGATGGTCAGAGCGCCAGATCCGAGTGACGAAGATCGGCGTCGGATTTGCCGGGAACGCAAAGTTTTGATTGCTGAGCGGGTCAGGCATGTCAATCGCGTGAAGGGGCTACTCTTTACTCAAGGCGTCAGCGGCTATCAGCCGCTCCGTAAAGATCGCCGTCAGCGGCTGGAGGAGCTTCAGACTGGAGATGGGCGTGAGTTACCGAAACACTTGAAGGCTCAAATCAATCGGGAACTCGACCGTCTCGAGTTGCTGCTAGAGCAGATCGCTGCAGTGGAGAGCGAGCGTAATTCTCTTCTATCGATGGAGGACCAGCCAGCGGTTGAGGCAACCTCGCCCGCAGCGATGCTGCTGTCCTTGAAGGGTGTTGGCGCTGAATTTGCCGCCGTTCTTTGGACCGAAGCCCTGTCCCGGCATTTTGATAATAGGCGGCAGATTGCCGCCTATGCCGGTTTGACACCAACCCCATGGATGAGCGGGACCATCGACCACGAGCAGGGTGTCTCAAAGGCAGGGAACCCTCGGCTGCGCACTACGATGATCCAACTATCGTGGCTGTGGCTACGCAATCAGCCAGCATCAGCGCTCAGCCGTTGGTTTGTGGATCGGGTTCAGTCGAATGGTGGACGCTTAAAGAAAGCCGCGATAGTTGCCTTGGCGCGCAAACTCCTTATCGCACTGTGGAAATTTGTCACTGCGGGTGTTCTCATCGAGGGGGCTGTCATGAAGACCGCCTGACAACCAAAAAATTGCCGAACACACAATCTTCCAGGACTGATCACTCCTGGCGGATCCAGGTGAGCGAACCGCCTCGAAGTCGGGCTTCAAATGCCGCGCTTTAGATTGGTCCCGTTCTCCTGAGCCTTGCCGCTACGCAAGCGGGATAATGGTGCTGCCGGACAAAACGGCGACCGTATGTGAGTTTGAACCGGTGAAGGAAACGTGCCGCGTCAAGCAAGGTGGCTCAGACCATGGGTTCGATACGAAATCGAAGGGGCACGCTATGAAACGATGATTGATCTTGACGACGAAATCCTCATGTGAGCTTTGAGAGCGGTTTTTAAAGCGCCAGGATTCGTTCCCGGTTTCCACGATCTCGCAATGGTGGGTGAGCCTGTCGAGCAGAGCGGCGGTCATTTTGGCATCGCCGAATACGGCTGGCCACTCGCCGAAGGCCAGGTTCGTCGTGACGATGATCGATGTCCGCTCATAGAGCCTGCTGATGAGATGGAAGAGGAGCTGGCCGCCGGCCTGAGCAAATGGGAGATAGCCCAGTTCGTCCATGATGACGAAGTCGAGTCTGGTGATGAAGTCGGCCAGCCGCCCCTGCTTTCCGCTGCGTGCCTCCGTTTCGAGCCGATTGACGAGGTCGACGACGTTGAAGAAGCGTCCGCGTGCGCCGTTGCGGATTAGGGCGCGTGCGAGCGCGATGGACAGGTGGGACTTCCCCGTGCCGGTTCCGCCGACCAGAACGATATTGTGCTGCTCGGCGAGGAAGGCCCCGGTTGCGAGTTGGCGCACCAGGCCTTCGTTGACCGGCGTGTCGGTGAAGTCGAAGTCGTCGATGTCCTTGGCCAGCGGCAGTTTGGCGACGGTGATTTGGTATTTGATGGAGCGCGCTTGCTTCTCGGCGATCTCCGACTGAAGCAGGTCACCGACGATGCGCGGCGGTTCGTGCTGTCGCTTGATGCCGGAGGCCATGATCTCGTCATAGGCGCTACGCATGCCGAACAGCTTCAGCGTGCCCATCATGTCGAGGATTTGGGATCGTTCCATATCAGCTTGCCCTCCTCAGGCTGTCGTAACGGGCGCAGTCGGCCAGAGGCTCATGGGTCAGGCGAAGCGCATCGGGGATGGAAAGGATGGCGGCCGGCTGCGGATCACGCTTGCGGGCCAGAATGTTGATGATGACGGCGGCCGAGAACACGCCCTGATCGATCGCCTCCTGGCAGGCCGCTTCGACGGCGGGGAGCCCGTCCAGGCCCACGCATTCGAGGATCGACACCATCTGCCGGTCGCCGTCATGCATTGCCTTCAGCCGGCGGCGCACCTTCTCCATGGCGGCGGGCAAAACCCAGTCGTGGAACGGCGCACCGTTGCGCAGTGCTCCCGGTTTGCGGGTCAGGACCGGCACGTAATGCCAGGGATTATAGATCGTCTCGCCACGGCCGAAGCAGCGATCGTGTTGGCCGATTTCCACGCCATCCTGCCGGATGACGATGCGATCTGCATAGGCATGTATCTCGGCAGGGCGGCCGACTGCCGTAGACAGTACCGAGTATTTGTTGTTGTCGAAACGCACGAGGCAGGTCTTGCCGATCGAGGCCTGCACAGCGTGGAAGCCGTCGAATTTGCCGGGATAGCCGACCAGGTGCGGCCGCTCCGCATCGAACACCTCCCAGATCGTGCGCTCCGTCTGATCGACGTGCTTATGAGCGCGGGCGTAACTGATGCACTTGTCCAGCAACCAGCCATTCAGTTCATCGTAGGATTTGAAGCGCAGTCGCGGCGTGAAGAAGCGTTCGCGCACCAGATTGACCTGGTTCTCGACCTGGCCTTTCTCCCACCCCGACGCCGGCGTGCAGGCCACCGGTTCGATCAGGTAATGGCTGCACATCTGTAGGAAGCGGCGATTGTATTGCCGTTCCTTGCCGACGAAGACCGTCTCCACCGCGGTCTTCATATTATCATAGATGCCGCGCGTGCAGGCCCCGCCGAAGAAAGCGAACGCCCTGTCATGGGCGTCGAAGACCATCTCTTGCGTCTCGCGCGGATAGGCTCTCACATACATCATCCGGCTGTGGCAGAGCCGGATATGCGCAACCTTCACCGTCGTCGTCACGCCGTTCAGCACGACAATCTCGTGGCTCCAGTCGAACTGGTAGGCCTCGCCCGGCGCGTAATAGAGCGGCACATAGGCTTGCGCCGTCACGGACCCGCGCTCCTTCGCCCAGGTTCGGGCGTAACGCCGGACTGTGTCGTAACCGCCCTCGTAGCCGAGGTCGCGCAAGTCCTCGAATATCCGGATCAGTGTCAGCCGTTCGCGAGAGGATTTGGCCTCATTGGCGAGCAGCATTCTATCGAGCTGATCGCGCCAGGGGCCGAGCTTCGGCTGAGGTTGACGGGTCCGTTCGTATTTGAACTCCGTCTCATCGGTGCGCAGAACCTTCCGCACCACTTTCCGCGATATACCCAACTCCCGGCAGATCGCCTTGATCGACTTGCCCTGAACATGGGCTAGCCGCCGTATCTTCAGAATTGTTTCCACAATAAGCATCCAAACAAAAAGCCTCCGATGAAACCGGAGGCTGTTGTAACCCCATCGCAGATGGGGGTCCCGTTTGGACGCCGATCACCCCATTTGCGGGGTCCTTATTCCATGCCTAATCACAGCCCGACATGCAGATGCGAGACTTCACCCTCGGAGAGGGTGAACATTTTCACGTCGGAATAAGACATGCGCTTGAAGAGGCCCGCTATGTCCTCCTGATCGCGCGAAAGCCGATCCATGGCTTCGGCCAGGATCAGATCGAAACGCCCGCGCGTGGCGTCGGAAATCAGGGCCTGGATGCCGGGGCGCAGCAGAGACGAACCAGAGATCGCGTGATCGGAATACTCCTCGACGATCTGCCAGCCCTGCTTCACCGCATGAAGGCGGCACATGCGGAACTGGTCGGCGATCGAGGCGTCGCGTTGATTATCGGACGAGTAGCGGGCGTAGATCGCGACCTTCAATGCACCTCTCCTTTCGGCATCAGGAGGTGCGCTTTCCCCGTCGCCTCGTCATCTTGACTTCTTCCGCGTAACATTCCCGTGCCGCCTGCCGCGCCAGAAGGTCGACCAGACGCAAAAGCCGCGGGTCGGGATCGCCCCTTGGAGTAAAGGTCAGTTCCGGCTCGTCGATGAGCAGGGATTCGAGCAGCGCTTCGCGCTCGTTCCTTGTCATCTTCGCCGACGCTTGGATTGATCGTGAGGTCATACATCCAAGCATTCACCCAAATATCAGTGTAAGCAATTGACATAACACGCGTATATTGGGCGGCAAATAGCCTGTTCTCGGCGGCTTCGGTGAAGTCTGGCGTATTCCCTCGTACCGCAGCATATGGAAAATACTGGCGCAAATGCACAGTATTCTTCTGCATTACCTCACTGCGGTGGGCGGCCCAAGGCATCGCTGACATCCCTTGTTTGCAAGGCCAATATCGGCTATATGTCAGGATATAGCACGGAGGCCCGTCATGAGCAATGCGGCACAGAAGAGAGCGATCGAAAATTACCGGGCACGCTTGACGCAGCGTGGCTTCAAGCGCTTCGAGGTCTTAGCACTGGAATCCGACCGCGAGCTAATCCGGTCGCTTGCTCGCCAACTGGCGGAGGAGGGGCCGGAAGCGGAAAAGGCGCGGGCTGCGGTCAAGGCGGCCCTTGTTGCAGGTGAGCCGCCAAAATCCGGTGGCATCCTGTCTGCCCTTCGCCGTTCCCCCCTTGTCGGCGCGGATCTCGATCTGTCGCGTCCACGCGAAGAAGGGCGCCGGGTCGATCTGTGACGCGTTATCTTCTCGACACCAACATCATTAGCAACATCGTCAAACCGCAGCCATCCGAAACCCTTCTGGATTGGATGGCTGCGCAGCAGGACGAGGATCTTTTCGTCACTACGTTGACCATCGCTGAGATCCGACGTGGCATTCTGGAAAAGCCGCGTGGGAAAAAGCGCGATGCGCTCGATGCCTGGTTCTCGGGACCGGAAGGGCCACAGGAACTGTTTGCCGGTCGCATTCTCTCGTTCGATGAAAAAGCTGCCCTCATCTGGGCGCGATTGATGGCGGAAGGGAAGGCGGCGGGTCGTCCACGAAGCGGACTCGATATGATTATCGCCGCGATCGCGGGAGCACACGACTGCGTAGTCGTCACAGATAACGAAAAGGATTTCAGGGGGCTTCAGATTGTCAACCCCTTGCGCCGTGGAGCAGAGGGGGAGGAGACATGACAACAGCGGCACCTGTGCCGATAGAATACCAGCTCATTGGCCTTACGGAGGGCGGCGGCGTTGGCGATCTGCTTTCCGGGCTTGATCAGAAGCAAGGGCGCATTCGTCTACAGGCGTTGATCTCGGAATGGCTGCGTATGGAGAATCTCGTCGTCCTGACGGGATCGGGCACCTCGGTCTCGGCAGGCGGCAAGACCATGGCCAACCTGGAGAAGGACGTTCTCGCAACCATTGAAGCGCTGCCCGACCTCCCGCCCTCGATCGCGCCCATCATACAATCGCGGAAGAATGCAGTGGCGTTTGCGGACATTCTCGGTGCACCAATCGGTTTTGAGGCATGGCTGTCCTTCGTCGCCAACGCCTTGGTCGTCGCCGAATCTGCAGGCGCACCGTTTTCTGCTGTCACTTGGCCAGAAACGCCGGCCCCAAATACCGCCGATTTGGGTTGGTTCGTTCGCCGCCTGCGGATCGCCATCTTCGCGGAATGTGCGCTATCAATGCCGGACACCACGTCCGCGACTTCGGCGAAGGGGATCGCACCCCAATTGGCGTTTCTATCAAAACTGGTTGCCCGCGATAGCAATCTCGGGCGAACCCATCTTTTCACCTTGAACTACGACACCCTATTCGAACAGGCGCTGGAACTTCTGGGCGTCCAGTACTTCGATGGGTTCACGGGGCGCGCGGCGGCGCGCTTCGATCCGTCCGTCTATGGGCTCGACATCTATTATCCCGGCGAGGTGGCGGAAGGCCGTGTCCGCCGTTTCGACAAGTTTCTGCATTTCTACAAGCTGCACGGCTCGATCCACTGGTTCGAGCAGGGCGATGAAATGCGCGCCCGTCATCCCGACCTGACGCCTTTCCAGTCCTATGCAGCGAAGAGTCCGGCGGACAAGGCGGCGGCACTCGTGCCACTGGCTGACAAGACGCCCTCGGTAGGCATCCTGCCCACCGCCAACAAGTTCGCGCAGACGCTGACCATGCCCTACGCGCATCTGTTCCGGTCGTTCCAGGTTCGACTCGGTATTCCCCAAACCTTTTTGCTCGTCCTCGGTTATGGGTTCGGGGATGAGCATGTCAGCCGGATCATCGAGAATGCCTTGATGAATCCTTCGCTGGTGATGCTGGTAATCGAACCCAATCCAGAAAGTCCGGTCATCGAACGCATCCGACGCTACAAGGATCTCGGCAAACGCGCCTTCGTTCTCTGCCCCACGACAGATGCTTTCGCCGCCGCGCCTTTCACACTAGCGACGTTCGACGACTTTGCGACCTCGGTGATGCCCGACGTGCAATGGCTCGACGACTTCCTGCGGCTGCGGCGTTTCGAGAAACAGATTGCCTCCTCTGAAACGCCAACCGATCCAAACGCCGGCGTGGGGGCTTAGATGGATAATCCTCGGCTTGTCGGCCATATCGTCTCGGTCCAGGGTTTTCGGGTCAAGGTGGAGTTGCTCCCCGAAACCCGTTCGGCGTTACGTGCCACTCTGGATGGCGTTCAGGTCGCGATCGCGATCAATGCTTACCTGACCTTCTCGCTCGGAGCGGGGGAGACCGTCATCGGCATCATCACCGATCTGGAGGCCCGCGAGGCCTTCGATCCGAACAGCGGCGATGATCTCAGTCTCGAACTGATGAAGCCGCGCCGCGTCGCCAGCGTACAATTGCTGGGCACCATCGAGCATGCGGACGATGAACTCTCCTTCAGCCCAGGCATTTCCGTTCTGCCGACGCTCGATACGCCGGCCGAGATCGGATCGCCCGACATATTACGGGCGGTCTTCGAGATTCCTCCCCGCCGCAATAAGCCGGAAGACTACGAAGATAAGGACTTCGACTGTGACCTCAGAATAGGCTTTCCGACTGGTCAGGCCCGCAACGTCGTGCGCGCTTCCTACAATGACCTGTTTTCGCGGCCCCTAGCTATCGTGGGTAATACCGGCTCGGGAAAGTCCTTCTCCGTAACGAGCTTGATTCAGAAAGCCATGAAGGCGCTGGATGGCGCGGCCGAGGAACCGCACGTCTTCATTCTGGATATAAATGGGGAATACGGCAAAGCCTTCCCAACGGCGGCAACGGCTGCGCGTTTGCCAGACCGTATCTATCTGAATGGCAAGGAGTTCAGTCTCCCTCTATGGTTCATGAATGCCGAAGAAATCTGTGCCTGGCTCAGTGCTGCGGAGCAGACCCAAGAGCCTGTGTTGAAAGATTGGTGGGCGATCGCCAAGGGCGGCGATGCCGCGGCCGCTGTCAACATGAACTCCCTCCAAAACGCTATGAGCGCGCTCGATCAGCTTCTCAGCGAGCTGACCAAGATCAAGAAAAAGGCAGCAGGTTCTCATTGTGATGCTGTGACAGGGCATCTGGCAGATACCGGCATTGATACCGTAGCCTTCGAGGCGCTGTTTCAGAGCCATCGCCTCGCCAACGACTTCAACACTGAGGTCATGAACAACCAAGCCGCAATTGCGGCCGAGGCGGAAAAGCTCAAGGACGCTATCCGCAGTAAGATTGTGGGAGGGAGCGCGACTGCAGAAGCCGGAGTGCGAACAGCCGACTCCCCGCTGCCAATTGGCCGGGCTACCCTGACCGATCCTTCCCTTATCAACCGCGCGGTCTCGAAGGAGGATACGTTTCGCGTTGACGCCCATCTGACGACGCTGAAACTGCGCCTCAAGACTCGTTTGGATGATAAACGGTGGCGGGTCTTTCTCAACTACGAGGATACCGACACGAAAATTGAGAATCTTTCAGGCTGGTTCCGGCGCTTCGGGCTTGGTGCGGCAATGGGACCAAAGGTTTCAGTTCTCGACCTCTCCATGCTCAGCAACGAGGTTCTGCCCTACGCCTGTGCGATAATCGGCCGTGTGTTGCTGGAGGCGCGTGAGCGGCTGCCGGCGGCTTCGCGCTACAGGAATCCCTGGGTTCTGGTGCTCGAGGAAGCACACAATTATGCTCGTCCAGCCAGATCCGATGAGGATCGGGGACATCGCCTTGCGCGTCTTACTTATGAACGGATCGCAAAGGAAGGACGTAAATTCGGTCTTTCGCTTATCATTGCCAGCCAGCGGCCGAGCGAGATCAGCCAGACCATCATTAGCCAATGCGCGAACTTCATCAGCCACCGGCTTCAGAACCCCGACGATATCGACCATTTCCGCCGGATCATCCCCATGCAAGCGCGGCGACTGTTGGATCAGGTGACCATCCTAGCCTCCGGTGAGGCGATTGTTTTCGGCAGTGCCTTCCATATCCCTACACGCGTACAGTTCGACCGGCCTGATCCGGGTCCGTACAGCCAGACTGCAGCTCCGTTCCATGAATGGTCAAAGAGTAGCACGCCATTTCCCCTCGATACCGTGATTGATGCGTGGGGCACCTGACCGGACATTTCGTCGGATAATCCACTGGGCGAGCGGTCAGTCGGGGCAGCACCCTTAGACGTTGATCTCCTCGGCATTTGGGGAGGGGAACGCCTTCCCCCTGGCCGGCGCTGCGGTCGCCGGCACACCCCCTTCTGCGGGGAGCCTCCCCGCAACGCCCCCCTAGAGTGAGAGTGCGGACGGGTATTGCCGCGACGGGTTGAGGGCCGGAGGAGAGTCTTCCGGCGCCCGTCGCGGAGAAGCGCGATGTCCAGACATGATCGCAGCGTTCGCACCGGCTCGGACCGGACGAACCTCTATGACGAAATCACCACCAAAATCATAGCTGAGCTGGAGGCCGGTCGCGTGCCCTGGGTGCAGCCCTGGGGTACGTCGGCGGCCAAGGCGCCGCTCGGCCTGCCGAAAAACGCCGCTACCTCCCGCAGCTACAGCGGCATCAACGTGCTCATCCTTTGGGGCGCTGTCATCGAGAAAGGCTTTCCCTGCCAGGGCTGGCTCACATTCCGGCAGGCGCTTTCGCTCGGCGGCCATGTCCGCAAGGGCGAGCACGGCACCACGGTCGTCTATGCCGACCGCTTCACACCCGAGGACGAGAAGCGCCGCGCACGCGAAACCGGCGAGGAAGCGCATGCCATCCCGTTCCTGAAGCGCTTTACGGTCTTCAACGTGGCGCAATGCGACGGGCTACCCGACGACATCGCCACCGTGGCGCCGCCGCCACCGCCCGGCCTGATCGAGCCGAGGGTCGAGGCGCTCATCAAGGCGACCGGCGTCGATTTCCGCATCGGCGGCAACCGGGCTTTCTACGTCCCGTCGCAGGACTTTGTGATGGTCCCGCCGCCCCAGGCGTATTTCGAGCCGATCAACTGGCACCGGACGGCGCTACATGAACTCGGTCACTCCAGCGGCCATCACAGCCGGCTGAATCGCGACCTGACCGGCTCGTTCGGCTCGAAGAAATACGCCTTCGAGGAGCTAATTGCCGAACAAATTTCGGCCTTTAGCTGCGCCGCTCTCGGCATC
The DNA here is from genome assembly GCF_018873185.1 of Rhizobium sp. X9. Lineage (NCBI taxonomy): Bacteria > Pseudomonadati > Pseudomonadota > Alphaproteobacteria > Hyphomicrobiales > Rhizobiaceae > Rhizobium > Rhizobium sp. X9. The sequence goes on from NZ_CP071312.1 coordinate 1,182,613, forward strand.
GTGCCGACGGTGCGCCACGCCGATTACATTGGCAGTTGGCTGGAGGTCATGCGCGAGGATTCCCGCGCCATCATGCGCGCGGCCTCGCAGGCGAGCAAGGCGGCCGACTGGCTGCTGTCCTTCCTGCCAGAAGACGAGCAGCGGCCTGCCACGCCCGAGACCGCTATCGACAGGAGGGCAGCATGATCCTCCTGACGGACGAGCTGCGTGTGCAGCTTCTCGCCAATGGCCGCCAGCGCGACACCGATCATGTGCCGGTCGTCAAATTCTTCAACCCGCTCGGCGCCGGCGTCTGGCTGGCGACTGAACTCGATGCCGACGGCGACATCCTCTTTGGTCTGGCCGATCTCGGCGAGCCGGAGCTTGGCTATTTCTCGCTCGAGGAGATGGCTTCGGTGCGCCTGCCTTTCGGACTCGGCATCGAGCGCGACGTCCTCTTTTCCGGCGACTTTCCGATTTCGGTCTGGGCCGAGGCTGCACGGGAAGCCGGCAGCATCCGCCGCGCCGAACGGATCATCTATGCCGCGGCGCGTGCGCGGCGGGAGAACGTCTGATGCGCTTCCGCCGCTGGCATAGACCCGAACCCTATGGTGACACGTCGCGCAAGCGTGCGGCGTTTCTCCGCAAGCAGCGCCTCGAACGCGAGGCGCTGCCGCTCTTCGCCGACGAGATCGCCGCCGGCCAGCACGACGTCGACGAGGAAATGGCCCGCCGCGCTGTCTGGTGGGACGAGGCCGAACGTGAACGTCGCGGCCAGCGGGCCGCGTGGTGGCGGAAGGGTCGCGCCCGGCTCTTCGCGCTGCCCGACAGGCTGCGCGCCCGTGTCCGCGAGATCTGGCGGACCTGCCCATATCCGGCCGACCCGGCGAGCTTCGCCGATTACCTGCACCAGATCGCGGTTGGCAAGCTCGATCCCTGGCGCCCGCCATGGCAGTTCCATCCGGAGCGAACTGCGCGGATCACCCGCGATCCGTCGACCTTCGGCGAAGCCTTCCGCCGGATCGGCGGCCGCAAGGCCGGCATCGGTTCGAGCGCGCCGGACGTGGACGAGTTGCTTTACTGCGGCAATCTCGGCTCCGGCATCCTGTTTCTCCAGTCGCGGCTGCGCCCGGTCGAAACGGGCGGGAACGTCCACATCGCCGCGTGTCATCACGCCAACGCCGCCCAGCGGCTCGAAATCGAGGTGCGCGGCGCGTGCTCAGATGCCGAGCTGGCGCTGATCGAGCGCCTGGCGCAGGCGACCGAGACGCGGCCCGTCGTGGTCCAGCGTGTCGTCATGGGAGGCCCGTCATGATCGGGCCGACGAAACGCGGACACAATGGCGGGCCGCCGCTTGACGAGCCCGTCGACCGGCGCTCCGGCCAGTGCAAGCACTGCATCCACTGGGACGCGCCGCCGGAAAACGAACAGCGCGCTTATGAATGGTTCCACCTCGGCCTTTCTCGCCGCCGCGTGAAGCGCCCGTCCGGCACCTGTGATCGCGTGCTTCCGCCCGGTCGCAAAAACACCGTGTTCTCGGCTACCTCGGCCGAGTTCGGATGCCTTAACTTCGAGGCGAAGCCGCTCCCCGTCCGCTCGACCGGGGGCGACTTCGTCACGATCTGGAGGAACGGCCGCATCGCCTGGCAGGGACCGGAGGAGAATATCCCGCCGCGCTTCCTTCAGGACATGCTCGATCCCGGCCCGCCTGACGAAGGAGGGTCGCACGATGATGCCTCCTGATCATGTGCGCTCGCTGCTGGCGCGCATGGAGGACGCGCTTGCAGATGTACGGCGCAATCTCGGACTTGCCGAACGCGCACTCAGCAATTGCGCCGAGGGCGAGACGATCCGTCTTCGCCCGAAATACCGGCACTACCACCGGCGCATGAGCCGGTGGACCGGCGCGGACGAGGCGGAGTATCGGCGAGTGCTCGATCGGCTCCTGGTGGTTGTGGGGCCGGACCTCGACCGGCTCCGGCGCAAGATCGACCGGCAGGAGGCGGCGATCCTGGCGTTGCGTCGGAAATACCGGGTGAATGAGGAGAGACCGCAGCGCTTCGACTGGTAGCGTCGCGCCCGCGGCCCGGTCGAGAGTGAGAGAGGGGCTGGTGATTTCGTGACGGGTTGGAAGGTCGAGAGAGGGTCTCGGCCGCCCGTCACGGAGAAACCACCATGGCCAAAGCTGCCAGGAAGTCGAAGAAGCCTGCCGTCGCGATGATCGTCTTCTCGCGTTCGCGTGACATTCCCTTCAATCGCATCCGCCTCTCGGACAGCAATGTCCGCGAAACCGACGTCGAGGCCGGTCTCGACGATCTCACCCACGACATCGACCGGCGCGAGGACATCGTGCAGGGCATCAATGTCCGCGCCATCCTCGATGCCGACGGCAACGAGACCGGCGATTTCGAGACCCCGGCCGGCGGCCGCCGGTTCCGGGCGATCGCGCGGCTGGTCGAGGCCGGACGCTTTCCCGCCGATGGCCTCGTTCCCTGCCTCGTCAAGAAGGCCGACGCCAAGACCTCGGCCGTCGACGACTCGCTCGCGGAAAATATGCTCCGGCTCGGCCTGCATCCGCTCGACCAGTTCCGGGCGTTCAAGCGCATGTTCGACGACGGCATGACGAAGGAGGAGATCGCCGACGCCTATCGCACCACGCCGCGCTACATCACGCAGCGTATGCGCCTGGCTTCGGTCTCGCCGGCTCTTCTGGAAGTCTATGCACGCAACGGCATGCCACTGGCGATGCTGGAGGCATTCACCGTCAATCCCGACCATGCCCGCCAGGAACAGGTCTGGGAGGCTGTCCAGCGCTCCTACAATGTCCAGCCCTGGCAGGTCCGCCAGCTCCTGACCGAGACCACCGTTCCAACCGACGACAAGCGCGTGCGCTTCGTCGGCGTGGACGCCTATGAGCAGGCCGGCGGCGCGATGCTGCGCGACCTCTTCTCCGAGGACGATGGCGGCTGGCTCGAAGACGTGGCGCTTCTCGACCGCCTGGTCTCGGAGAAGCTGAAGACGATCGCCGATGAAGTGGCGGCCGAGGGCTGGAAGTGGATCGCTGTCGATACCAGCCATCCCTACGGTTACGACAACGGCCTTCGCGAGATCACCGGCAGCTTCGCCGATCTCACCGACGAGGAGCGCGCCGCGCGCGAGGCATTGCGCAACGAGTACGACGATCTTGAATCGGAATATTCCGAGCACGACGAGCTGCCCGACGAGATCGATCGGCGCCTCGGCGAGATCGAGGCCGCTCTGGAGGACTTCGAGAAGCGCCCCGTCATCTATGATCCTGCCGAGATCGCCCGCGCCGGTGTCTTCATCAGCATCGACCGCGACGGCGAGCCTGTCATCGAGCGCGGCTATGTCCGGGCCGAGGACGAGCCGGTGGCCGATGCCGGGGACGGCGAGAACGAAAACACCATCGTCGCCGGCGGAAATGACCGCGACGTGCAGCGTGCCGTCATCACCATCGGCGGCCAGCCGGCCGAACCCGAAGAGGACGATGACGACGACGGGATCAAGCCGCTGCCGGAGCGGCTCGTCATCGAGCTGACCGCCCATCGCACCGTCGCGCTTCAGGAAGCGCTCGCCAGCAACCCGCACGTCGCGATGACGGCGCTGCTCCACCGCATGGTGATGGAGCGCTATCATTACTCGGCGCCGACCGGGTGCCTGGAGGTTTCCGTTCGCCACAGGTATCTGTCTTCGCAGGGCTCCGATCTCGCCGACAGCCAGTCGGTCAAGGCGATCGGCGAGCGCTTCGACGCCTGGAAGGCCGATCTGCCTTCCGACGAAGCGGCGCTCTGGGACTGGATCGCTGCACTTGACGAGGCAAGCCGCATGGCGCTTCTCGCCCATTGCGTCAGCTATGGCGTCAATGCGCTTTATGAGCGTCCGAACCCCCATAGCGCCTCCGGCATCTCGCAGCATGGCCTTGATCGTCGCCTTGCCGGGGCCGACCGGATCGCCCGCGCCACCGGCTTCGATATGGTGGTCGATGCGGGATGGCGGCCAACGGTCGAGAACTATCTGGGTCGCGTGACCAAGACCCAGATCCTCGCTGCGGTGCGTGAAGGCGCGGGCGAACGGGCGGCGCAGCTTATCGACCATCTGAAAAAGGGTGACATGGCCAAGGAAGCCGAGCGCCTGCTGGCCGATACCGGCTGGCTGCCCGAACCGCTGCGCCTGGTCGATCTCGATGGTGATGCGGCCGCCGACACCGATGGCGAGGTCGAGGCTTTGCCCGACTTCCTCGCCGGTGACGGTGACGACGAGGAAGCAGCGGCTGAAGAAGACGAAGACCGGCAGCACCTCGTCGCTGCGGAATGACCGCATACAGGGCGGCGCAGGCCGCCCCGTACCGTTTTTCAACTCGCCCGGCCATCGCGCCGGGCATTTTTTATGGAAGCCGTCATGGCTGATCACATCGACATCGACTTCATCTTTCGGGCCGACCGCAAAAGTCCCCCGGCCGAGCGGTCGCTGCCCTGGGAGGAGACGTGCGACGGCATCACCGTCGTCGTCGAGCCCAAGCCGCATTGGGCCGATGATTTGCGGGCCTTCCGCCTCGATGCCCGCGAATATTGCTACTATGCCGACTGAAACCGGTGCGGTGCGCGCGCCCGGTTCTATGGCCATATCGATACCTGTGGCGATGACCTGCTGCTGAAGGCCCGCGCCCTGATCATCTGCGAGATCGCCGAGGAGAATTGGAGCTGACCGTCATCCCGGTCGAGTTTCAATTTCGCCTGCACCGGCCATCCTTGCGCAACCGTGTGGGGTTCCGTCTCCGGCCTGGAGCACATCGATCCGGGTGAGACCGGCATGAAGGTGGGCTGGCGCGGCGCGGCATCTGCGACGGGATTTCGGCATCCTGTCAGAGGCAGAACACCACCCCCGCTTCCATTCGCTGACCTTGGTCTGAGCCGTTTCCTTGTCAATCAACCCACGAGGGGTCGGCTTACGCGAGCGTGCCGCCCTCGCGGATTCGGGACATGCCCGAACGCGCGAGGGTGATTGCAGACCCGTTCAGACACTTCGGGCGCCTGTCGCGCGGGGGATGGTCCCCCGCCTCCCAAGACAGGAGCCGAACCCATGTCCTACGCAGATGCCACCGCCTTTGCCGCCAGCCTCGCTACCACGCTGATGGTCTCGATCGTTGTGTTCCAGGCCGGAGACGGAACCCACGGCGCCATGCCCGCCGACGAATTCGATGGCGACGACGAGATGGTGAAACTGGAAATCGACCCATGGAGCTGAGGCGCGCAGGCGCCTCATTCCGATGGCTCGGGACGCCTAGGAGCGTCCGGGCCTTCCGCCTTGCGCTGGAGCTGTCCATCGCCGAGGCAAGGCCTTCGGCAGAGGAGAGGAAGAGGTCGCGCCTTTGGCCATGACGGGTTGAATGCTGAGAGAAGGGCTCTCGGCGCCCGTTGTGGAGCGATCCCGATGACCCATGCCAGCCAATCCACCTTCGGCCCGATCGAGCGGATTCTCGCCGAGCGGGTGCTGTCCGGATTTCAGCGGACGCAGAAGCTGCCGCTGCGCATCTCCTGCCTCGGCACCATCAGCTATGCCGACGCCACCGATGCCGATTACCGCGACCGCAGCGTCTCGCTTGGCGAGGCGGCATCGCCGGAAAACGCCATTGCTCTTGCCGCGCTCCACGTTTCGCGCGGCGATCTCGGCCCCGGCGACGACACCGGGTTGCGCTTCGAGCCGCGCCTGATCGTCATTCAGGACAGCGCGCTCGGCTTGGTTCTCGGTGGCGAAATCCGAGCCGGGATCATTCTCTGGCGGCAGCCGGTCGCCAGCGACGGCGAGGCCCGCCGCATCATCATCGAAGCCAGCCGAAAGCGCGGCTTGGCCTTCGCTGCCTCCGGCCGAGGCGATCATGTGTCGGCCCGCGTCCTGCGATTCGGAGCGGCGTTGCTGGAAGCGCGGCTGGTCGATCCGCTTTGGCGCGAGACCGCCGCCGAGCTGCTCAGGCTACCGCAGGCGGCCTGATTCCATTCCCTTCCTTCAATCAGCCCGGCTTCGCGCCGGGCTTTGTCGTTTCAGGAGCCTGACATGGCCGACTACTTCACCCATTTTTCCTGCCTGCTCGATGTGGGGACGTCCGACAACGCCGCTCGCGCCCTCGATCTCTACAATCAACTTTCCGAGGAAAACGCTTCGGAAGAGCCGCCGTCCGACAGTTTCCTCCTGTCAATCCAGCCCGAGCATGGCGGCACCAAACTCTGGATGCGCGATGACGTCACGGGCGACCCGGAGCGCCTGATTCAGTTTGTGAAGCGTTGCGCCGCCGAATTCGGACTGACCGGCCGCTGGGGGTTTCAGTATGCCAACGCCTGCTCGAAGCCGCGCGTCGACGGCTTCGGCGGCGGCGCTCATGTGCTCGATCTCGCTACAGGGGAAACCGTAGCCTGGACCTACACCGACGGCTGGCTTGCCGAAGTGCTGGATGGAGGTGATCCCGATGCCTGAGATCATCGAAACCACGGTCTATCGGCTCGACGAGCTTTCCGATGCCGCAAAGGACAAGGCCCGCGCCTGATATCGTGAAGGCGGCTTCGACTATGACTGGTACGATTCCGTCTATGAGGATTTCCAGCAGATCGCGGAAATCCTCGGAATCCGCTTCAAGACCCGCACCGTCCGCCTCATGGCCGACGGCACACGTCAGGAGCCTCGTGTCGCCTTTACAGGCTTCTGGTCGCAGGGCGATGGCGCATCGTTCGAATGCTATTATTCGTATCGGAGGAATGCCGCGGCCGAGATCCGATCCTATGCGCCGCAGGACAAGAAGCTGCATGAGATTGCCGATGCGTTGCTGGCGATCCAGCGCCGGAACTTCTACCAGCTTCGCGCCGAGACTAGCCATCGTGGGCACTACTATCACGAGTATTGCATGTCCATTTCGGTCGAACGTGACAGCCCCACCTATCAGGACATGACCGCCGACGCCGAGGAGATCGTCCTCGAGGCGCTGCGCGATCTGGCCCGCTGGCTCTATCGCCAATTGGAGCGCGAATACGAATACCTGTCCTCGGACGAGGCAGTCGATGAGACGATCATCGCCAATGAATACACCTTTACCGAAACAGGTCGCCGGTTCGGCTGACGCCATTTGAGCGCCCCCTCTACAGGCGGGGCGCTCTTTTTGTGTCTGCCATGGTCTGGTCGGCAAGCAAGGCCGGCCATGTTGCCACTCACCCTTCGGCCGCCAGGGGCCGCGATCGGCGGCTTTCGGCGATTTTGGCCGATGGAGTGAGAGTGAGAGCGAGGCCGGGACGGATTTGAGCCTGTGCGGTCGAGAGAGAGCGCTGCACGGGCTCGATCCTGTCCCGCTCTCCCGAGGCTTCTTCCATGAACATGATCCCCGCATCCGCGGCGGCATCCGCCACCGCGCCGCTTTCACTTGTCCCTTGCACAGACACTCCTGCCGCCGTCTTCGCCGCGGCGCAGATCCTCCTGCCTCATATCGAGCGCGGCCAGCGCGTCGATGCCGCCATGCTGCGCAGCGCGATGGAGTCTGCCTTCGACGCCTCCGACGCGACCGGAGCGTGGAGCTGGAAAACGGCCTATGACGCCTGCGAGGCGGCGACCGTGCTTTTCCTGCGCAAATACGGCAAGGCGCTTTTCCGCAAATCCGCTTCTCCGGCGACGGTTCTGCCGCAGCTCGCCAAGATCGCCGGCCTCCTGCCGATGCATACGCGCCGCTCAGAGGAATCCCAGTCCTTCCAGCAATTTTCGACTCCGCTCTCCCTCGGCCTCGCGGCCGTGACGGCGGCGGCGATCACGCCCGCCGACCGCGTGCTGGAGCCGTCAGCCGGCACCGGGCTTCTCGCCATCCTGGCCGAGATCGCCGGAGGCTCGCTGGTGCTCAACGAACTCGCGGAGACCCGCGCCGGTCTCCTGTCTCTTCTCTTTCCGGCCCTGTCCGTCTCCCGCTTCGACGCGGCGCAGATCGACGATCATCTCGACACCGGCATTCTGCCATCCGTCGTGCTGATGAACCCACCGTTCTCCGTCATGGCCAATGTTGAAGGGCGGATGGCAGACGCCGCCTTCCGCCACGTTGCCTCGGCGCTGGCGCGTCTCGCACCCGGCGGCCGTCTCGTCACCATCACCGGCGCGAACTTCGCTCCCGACGCTTCGGCCTGGGCCGCAGCCTATGGCCGGCTGCAGGAACGCGGCCGCGTCGTCTTCTCCGCCGCGCTCGACGGCTCGGTCTATGCGAAGCACGGCACGACCTTTCCGACCCGCCTGACCATCATCGACAAGGTGCCGGCGGACGACCCGTCCGTATTCCCGACCGCGCTGGGCGTCGCGACGGGTGTGGCCACTTTGCTTGGATGGCTGACCGAGCATCTCCCGCCACGACTGCCAATTGATCCGGCCGTCTCGGCCCCTGTGGTCGCGCCTCGCACCGTCCGCGCCTATGTCAACCGGGCCGCAAGGGCCGCGCCCGTCGTGGCGCATGCCGAGCCGGAAGGCACTCCGCTCGATTACGAAACCGTTGACTGGAGGCCGGCGGATGCCGGTCGCCTTTCCGATGCGATCTATGAGGAATACGCCCTCCAGACCGTCCGGATTTCCGGGGCTCAGGCGCATCCGACCCAGCTCGTGCAGTCGGCGGCCATGGCGAGCGTCGCCCCGCCGAAGCCGAGCTATCGCCCGACGCTGCCGGGGAACGTCCTCGATCTCCTGTCCGACGCGCAGCTCGAAACGGTGATCTATGCCGGCGAGGCGCATTCGGATTTCCTCGCCGGTGCGTGGACGGTGGACGACACCCTCGACAAGCTGACCGCTGCGTCTGAGGACGCCAAGGGCGCCGTCCGGCTGCGTCAGGGCTTCATGATCGGCGACGGCACCGGCGTCGGTAAGGGCCGGGAATCGGCTGCGATCATCCTCGATAACTGGCTCCAGGGACGGCGCAAAGCCGTCTGGATCTCGAAGTCGGACAAGTTGATCGAGGACGCGCAGCGCGACTGGGGCGCGCTCGGCATGGAGCGCCTGCTGGTCTCGCCGTTGTCGCGGTTTCCGCAGGGCAAGCCGATCACGCTGAGCGAGGGCATCCTATTTTTAACCTATGCCACGCTGCGCTCCGACGACCGCGGAGAGAGGGTTTCGCGGGTCAAGCAAATCGTCGAATGGTTGGGCTCCGACTTCGATGGAGTGATCATTTTCGACGAGGCGCATGCCATGCAGAACGCCGCTGGCGGCAAGGGAGAACGCGGTGACGTCGCCGCCTCGCAGCAGGGCCGCGCCGGCCTGCGCCTTCAGCACGCGCTTCCCAGTGCCCGCGTCGTCTATGTCTCCGCCACCGGCGCGACCACCGTCCACAATCTCGCCTATGCGCAGCGGCTCGGCCTGTGGGGCGGCGAGGATTTCCCGTTCGCGACGCGCGCCGAGTTTGTCGAGGCGATCGAGGCCGGCGGCGTGGCGGCGATGGAGGTGCTCGCCCGCGATCTTCGCGCGCTCGGCCTCTATACCGCCCGCTCGCTCTCCTTCGCCGGCGTCGAATATGAGTTGGTCGAGCATGAGCTGACGCCCGAGCAGGTTCGCATCTACGATGCCTATGCCGGCGCCTTTGCCATCATCCATGACAATCTGGATGCGGCGATGCAGGCCGCCAATATCACCGGCGGCGGCGAGGGCGGTTCGGGCACGCTCAACAAGCAGGCGAAATCCGCCGCCCGCTCGGCCTTCGAGTGCGCCAAGCAGCGCTTCTTCGGCCATTTGCTGACCAGCATGAAGACACCGACCCTGCTTCGCTCGATCGCCGCCGATCTGGAGGCGGGCCATTCGGCCGTCATCCAGATCGTCTCGACCGGCGAGGCGCTGATGGAACGCCGGCTGGCCGAATTGCCGACCGAGGAGTGGAACGACGTCCGCATCGACATCACGCCGCGCGAATACCTTCTCGACTATCTTGCCCATTCCTTCCCGGTCCAGCTCTACGAGCCGTTCACGGATTCGGAGAGCAATATGTCGTCGCGCCCGGTCTATCGCGACGGCCAGCCGGTCGAAAGCCGTGAGGCCGTCGCGCGCCGCGATGCGCTGATCGCCAAGCTCGCCAGCCTGCCGCCGGTTCCCGGCGCGCTCGACCAGCTCGTCCAGCATTTCGGGACGGATATGGTTGCCGAGGTGACGGGCCGGTCGCGCCGCATCGTCCGCAAGCGCGGCGACAGCGTCACCATCGACCGCCTTGTGGTCGAGACGCGCGCCGGCGCTGCCAATCTGTCCGAGACGCAAGCCTTCATGGACGACCGGAAGCGTGTCCTCGTCTTCTCGGACGCCGGCGGCACCGGCCGCAGCTACCATGCGGAGAAGTCGGCGAAGAACACGCGGCTCCGCGTCCACTACCTGCTCGAGGCGGGCTGGAAAGCCGACACCGCCATTCAGGGCCTCGGCCGCACGCACCGCACAAACCAGGCGCAGCCGCCGCTCTTCCGGCCGATCTCGACCAATGTGAAGGCTGAGAAGCGCTTTCTCAGCACCATTGCCCGCCGCCTCGACACGCTGGGCGCGATCACGCGCGGCCAGCGCCAGACCGGCGGCCAGGGGCTGTTCCGCCCCGAGGACAATCTGGAGAGTCACTACGCCCGCGACGCACTCCGCCAGCTCTATATGCTGCTGGTGCGCGGCAAGGTCGAAGGCTGCTCGCTCCAGCGCTTCGAGGAAGCCACCGGCCTGAAGCTGATGGACTCGACCGGCATCAAGGACGAGTTGCCGCCGATCACGACGTTCCTCAATCGGCTGCTCGCGCTCACCATCGAGCTTCAGGGCATCCTCTTCACGGCCTTCGAACAGCTTCTGACCGCCCGCATCGAGGGCGCGATCGCGTCGGGCACCTATGACGCGGGGCTGGAGACGCTCCGCGCCGAAAGCTTCGTCGTCGTCGATCGCCAGACGATCTACACCCATCCGCGCACCGGTGCGGAAACCAGTCTGCTGACGATCAACGAGCGCAGGCGCAACCGTCCTGTGACGCTTGACGCCGCTCTGGCCGAACTCGGCGATCCGCGCGCCAAGCTGCTCGTCAATGAGCGCTCGGGGCGCGCTGCCGTTCAGATCCCGGCCACCAGCATCATGCTCGACGATGGCGAGATCGAGCGCCGCGTCCGGCTGATCCGGCCGACGGAGGCCCACAATATCCCGGTGAGGATGATGGGGGAGACCCGTTGGGTCGACGCTGACCGGGAGACCTTCGCCTCGGCATGGAACGCCGAGATTGCCGAGGTGCCGGAATTCACCGATGCGTCGCTTCACATGGTCACGGGCTTGCTTCTGCCCATCTGGAAGCGGCTGCCGAACGATTCGACGCGCGTCTATCGGCTTCAGACCGACGAGGGCGAGCGTATCATCGGCCGCAAGGTCTCGCCGGCCTGGGCCGCGAATGCGACCGCGACCGGCGCAGCCGCGATTACGCCGGATGATGCGTTCACCGCCCTGATGGACGGCCGCACGATCCTCGATCTGGCCGAAGGTCTTCAGCTTCGCCGCGTCCGCGTCATGGGCGCGAACCGGATCGAGCTGTCCGGCTTCGACGACACGATGCGCGAGCGCCTCACGGCCTACGGCCTGTTCCACGAGATCATCTCATGGAAGCTGCGCATGTTCGTGCCAATCGATGCCAATGGTCCCGTGGTTCTCGCAAGAGTGCTCGACCGCTGGCCGGTGGAGCGTATCGGCGAGAAGGAGGCAGCGTGATGGCCCGTCACGACGCTTCCGAACTGGCATCCCGTCTCGGCCGCAATGCCGAGGCGGTATGCCGCCACTACCTGTCGTCCGGCCACCGCGCCGGACGATACTGGGTGGTCGGCGACGTTCAGAACAGTCCCGGCCGTTCGATGTTTGTGCGGTTGACCGGGCCGGAATGCGGCAAGGGAGCTGCCGGAAAATGGACCGACGCATCAACGGGGGAACATGGCGATCTGCTCGACGTCATCCGCGAAGCGCTCGGCCTCATTGACTTCAAGGACGTGGCCGAGGAAGCGCGCCGCTTCCTCGCTCTCCCGCATCACGAACCAGGGAGAACGAGGATTCCGATCGGCAGGACGTCGAACATCGCTGTCGGTTCGCTCGAAGCGTCGCGGCGGCTTTTCGCCATGTCGCAGCCGATCGGCGGCACACTCGCGGAAATCTACCTCAACGGGCGGGCGATCACCTCCCTCGCGGGAACCGCCGCACTGCGTTACCATCCGCGGTGCTACTATAAACCCGATGAGCATTCGCCCACCGAGATCTGGCCGGCGATCGTCGCTTCCGTCACCGATCTTCACGGCGACCAGACCGGCGCACACCGCACCTGGCTCGCTCCGGACGGTTCGGGCAAGGCGCCGGTCGAGTCACCACGGCGGGCGATGGGCGACCTTCTCGGGCACGCGGTCCGCTTCGGGGTCGCCGGTGAGGTGCTCGCGGCCGGCGAAGGCATCGAGACCGTGCTGTCGCCCCGTCAGGTTCTGCCCCACATGCCGATGATGGCGGCGCTCTCCGCTGCTCACCTCGCTGCCGTCCTGTTCCCGGCGACGCTGCGCAGGCTCTATGTCCTCAGAGATCGCGACCCGGCCGGGGACGGCGCAAGAGACAGCCTGGTCGCCAGAGCAAGGAGCGTCGGGATCGAGGCGATTTCGGTGTCGCCTACGCGTGAGGACTTCAATGAAGATCTGCGCTGGCGCGGCATCGACGCCCTCCGGACGACCTTGATGGAGCAGCTTCATCCTGATGACGTCCACCGTTTCGTGGAAGGGTGAGGAGATGGCGGGGACGAGGCGCGGTCGAGGCGTCTCCACCCGCCGTCTCCATTCATCATCGCACGCATCCTTTGAAGTTGGAGAGAGCGGCGCCCACGGCCTTCTGAGAGGGCGATCGGCCCACAAACGGCCCGGACAGGCAATGGCCGCGTTTGGGCTATTTTCCGCCGGCGGCTGCGCCGCCTTTGCAGCGCGAAACAAAATAGCCCGAACCCGGCCATCGGAGCCCTCGCGAGAGCGCGAGGGTGCCAGTCCAGTCCGCCCGTGGGCTTTCGACGCCTGCGAAGGCCGCGATGGGCGCGGTCTCCAGACAAAGGACGCTTCCGATGACGAACGAAGACGAAAACTTGAGCTTCGAGCCGAACCACACCTCGTCCCCAACCGATCATATCCTCACCGAACTCCAGCTCTATGGCTGGCGGCCATATCAGGACGAACCTGATCCGAGGCCGCTCCCGGAGGGCAACGCCGTCGCCGCCGCTGTCGCAGATATCTTCGACGCCCTCGTCGCGACGCTCGGCGACACCCGCCTCGAACCCGACCTCGACGAATTGCTCTGGGGGACCGTCAATCTCTTTCACCGCGCCGCGGGCCGGGTCGAACGCGATCTCGACGACAACGAGCAGGCGCAGCGCCGCCTCCAGCGTGAACAGGACGGCAGCGAGGTGAAGTCGGTCGAGCTGGAGCGCCTCACGGCAGAAGGTCAGACCCTGATCGAGCGGCGCAACAGCATGGAACTCTTCCGCGACGTCGCCTCCGAAGCTTTCGAGCACCACACCGGCAGCGCCTGGCGGCCCCGTACCGGCTCGATGGTCAACCATCGCAACCTCACCGCCGCGATGATCGACAGCCGGGATTTCCTCGCCGCGAAGCACCGGGCCGAGACCGAGGTGATGATGCCCGCCGGTCCCAAGGTTGCCCTGACCGGAGGCGCCGACTTCAACGACCACCGCCTGATCTGGGCAAAGCTCGATCAGGTCCATGCGAAGCACCCCGACATGGTGCTGATGCACGGCGGCACGCCGAAGGGCGCTGAACTGATCGCCTCCCGCTGGGCAGATAGCCGCAAGGTTGCTCAGGTCGCCTTCCGGCCCGACTGGACGAAGCACGGCAAGGCCGCGCCCTTCAAGCGCAACGACGCGATGCTCGACGTCCTGCCGGTCGGCGTCCTCGTTTTCCCCGGCACCGGCATTCAGGAGAATCTTGCGGACAAGGCCCGCAAGCTCGGCATCCCGGTCATGAAGTTCGATGGCGGCGCGTAAGCGCCGCCTCTGGCTGTTCCAGCCGCCAATACTTGACTATCGGAGAGGTTGATAGCTCTTATGAAACATCCTTGCAGAACCGGAACAGTAGCATAGTCGCAGGCGGAGCGTATCTACGGGCAGCCTGTCGTGATCCTCAATCGATCATGTGGAGGCTTCCATGTCGCTCATCCTGCTCGCCATCTCTTTGACGATCGCGTTCTGAATCTTTGCCTACAACCTTGCGATCTACGCTTTACCGTTCATGGTTGGGCTGTCCGCTGCCCAATATACTTGGGGCGCCGGAGGCGGCATCCTCCTGTCGGGACTGGCCGCCATCGGCGCGGCGTTGGTTTCGATTGGCCTCGTCATCGCAGTTCTCGGCTTCGCCAGGAATCCGGCTCTGCGGCTGATCGCTCTCGCCGTCTTTGCCGTACCGGCCGTCATCGCCGGATATGCACTCGTCCACGGCGTAGCGAAGAACGCCATCGACCCCGGCCTGATGCTCAGTTTGCTTTCCGGCAGCGCCGGGCTGTTCATCGGCATCGCGGCAATGGTCAATCTGAATGCCCTCGGCGTGTCCTTGTTTTCACGCTGATCGGCAGCGAAGTGAAAAACCCGGCGGCTTGCGCCGCCAACCCCGGTTCCCCCAACAAAAGGCTGTAGCGCCGCCGCTGCGCTTTGCATCCTCCGCCTCCAGTCTGCTTCGCCCGGCCGAGGATGTCGGTCATCGGTGCCAGATCCGCGGATCGTGGGCAGTCAATGCTAGCTGCGGCCTCCACTTCCTGTAGTGGATGCGAACGCAGAAACCGTCGCATGCCTTTTCGCAAATCGTCCGGATCGTGCCTTCCACCGCCGAAACGGCGACACGGTGCTGTTCCGTGCCTCGGAACCCTATAGCCGCACCATTCTCGTCCCGCCCAGCCTGTCCGGGAGATGACGCGAGGTGGCCGGAAGGGGAGAAGGTCGGGAGTCGCCCCGAACTGCGCAGGTCCGTGAGCCTGCCTGGTCGCTGTTACCGGTGAGGACGATGGTTCTGCTGCGCGTCCCCGTATTCGTGCTTTCAAAGGCACCAATCCCTCCGACTGACTGATCCCCTAAGTTCGTTCTGTTTCCTCCAGCAACCCCGGCGGCTCCCAGCCGTGTTGCCGCGCAAGCGCGGCTGCCCGCCCCACCTGGGGCCTTAGGGGCAAGCTGCCGATAGGTTCGGCAGTTGCGGGAGTCTCCCGACGGCCTTGGCCGGGTCTCGTCGGAGGGATGGTCCCTCCGAGAAGCAACGGAGACTTACAATGCAGAACATCGTCATTCTCGCCGGCAACATCGGTCAGACCCCCGAAACCCGCACCACTGAGGGCGGTACCCGGATCACCCACTTCACGCTTGCCACCTCGCGCCCCCGCTACTCGGTCGGCAAGGTTGTCCGGGACGAGAGGGGCTACCGGATCCAGGATACGGAATGGCACCGCATCACCGCCTTCAACGGCCTCGGCAAGACGATCCAGGAGTATTGCGAGAAGGGCATGAAGGTTCTGGTTCGCGGCCGCATCCACTACACGAAGTGGACGGACCAGCAGGGCAACGACCGCTACGGATGCGAGATCATCGCCGAGACGGTCGACTTCCTGAGCCCGGCGAAGCAGACCGAAAGCGAGGACGGCAAGTTCATCGACGACGATGACATCCCGTTCTGAGCGGGAACCGCGAAGCCCGGCGGCGCAAGCCGCCGGGTTCTTTCATGGCAGGCCATGCGCCGAGACGACCGAATCAGCTATCAAAGGAAAGCTGTTTGCAATGTCGATCAGGCATTTCATGCTGGCGAAGTGAGCCAAGAACGACTAGTTTAGTCGTAGTTCTGGAGTGCGCACAGGTCCGAATGGGAGGTGATCATGCATGATCACCGCCCGACAATCACGGGCCGCGCGCGCGTTGCTGGGTTGGACACAGGAGACGCTCGCTGACAAGGCCCGAGTAGCACTGACCGCACTGAAACGCCTCGAATCCGAAAGCGGTCTCGAAGTGTTCGAATCGACGCGCGATCAGGTGCGCCGGGCCCTCGAATCGGCCGGGATTGTTCTCCTTTCGACAGACAAGGGCGAAGGAGTTCTGCTCCTGCATGACAGGATCGATTCGTCCCGGTAGTCACGCCGGGCACCAAGCTACCAAACCCTTGTCAAAAAAAGGGGCTATCTCCTGAGCGAGATGGTTAACGGACTTAGCGCGCGTGAATATGGTGGCTCGATGGGACAGGAGACGCAAACATTTCTGGACGAACCACCGTTCAGCGAAACGATCACGACTTATGACCGCACACATATGAAGCTCTACATGCGGCTGGTCGACGCCAACCGCGACGGCGCAGACTGGCGCGAGGCGGTGCATATCCTGTTTGGCCTCGATCCCGATCAAGACCCCAGACGCTGCCGCTCTATCCACGATGCGCATCTGGCGCGCGCCCGGTGGATGATGGAGCGCGGCTATCGCGAGCTGGTTCGTGAGAGCCAGCGCGGGTCGCCATCGTGATGCGTCGGACGCATCACCTGTTGAGGCTCAACTGACTTTCGCAGATCAACCCAAACGGGAATCGTGATTCTCCCAAAGACTTAGACAAATACTTGGGAGGATCAGCGATGACACCCGACGCATCGATCTGGCGTTCCTCGGAATATGATCATCTGGACGGCCTGACCGCGTCCGATCTCGCCTGGGAATGGCTCCGCCGCAACGACGCCTATGACGCGGATTTTGAGGCTTCGGCCTCCGCTCGCGGAATGCATGAACCACTGACCGTGCGAATTCGACAACAGTGGGGGTTGCGATTTCCCGGTCGATCCCCTGACACCTCCGCCGGAAGCGCCAGTCTTCTGGCTTCCGCAGGAGGACACAAGCGTTGTAATGCTCGCCGAGGCGCCCGTTGACCTCGGCTCCGGTATCACGAGCGATGCTCCCGCGCTGTGGCGGCAGGGGTCGCCGATGGGCGATGATGACGCTGCATTTCGTTTAGCCCTCGCGAACGGTCAGTCCCTCCAGATCATTGACCACGCCATCGACGGAAAAGAAAATGCCGTTGCGGTCATTCCTCTCGGCATAGACGGCTTCGACCGGATCGAAGCCGTCTATCGCTTCCTTTCAGCCTTGCATGGCCGCGCCATTCCCCCGGACACGCGCCTGACGCGTCAGCAGCGCGCCCGCCAGCGCCGGATGCTGCGCGCCTTCGACGGCTATCGCGCCGGCGCCACGCAGCAGGAAATCGCCGAGATCATTTTTCGCATCGACCATCTCGACCGTGACGCTTGGCAGGCGTCTTCCATCCGCCACGCCATCAAGACGCTCCTGCGCGATGCCCGCGCCATGATAGCGGGCGGCTATCGAAAACTCCTTCGTCATCGCCGCCAATCCTAGCGCGGCCTCGCCCTGTTCATGGTGGGCGAATTCGATACCCCCCAACTTTGCCCTGCAACTTGCCGGCTCTCCTCCGCCACCGTGGTCGTTGTCCGCCGCTGAAACGAAGCGGCCGTCCGCAACACCACGGAGGCCCGATCCATGCCACACGAACCCGTCGTTTTGCCGCCGCGCTTTCTGCGCACGAAGGAGGCCGCCGAATTTCTCAGCCTCTCGGCCCGAACCCTCGAAAAGCATCGCACCTATGGGACAGGTCCCGCCTATCGCAAGCTCGGTGGCCGCGTCGTCTACGCCATCGACGATCTCGAAACCTGGGCCGCTCGCGGCGCGGTGACGTCGACGTCCGATCCTCGCGGCTCCGTGCTGCCGGCGAAGCGCCACGTCATTCCCTCCGGGCCGCGGCTCGGCCGCTACGCACGCTGAGCGCGGCCGGCTTCCTTCATGGCGGTGCGGCGTCGATCCCTTTCGGAGCGCGGGCAGCTCGATCTGTTCCGGGCGCTTCCCGGCGACTTCGCGCCACGAGACGCGCAGGATCTCATGGCCTATCCCTTCTTCTCCCTTTCCAAGACCCATCGCGTCGCCCCGATCGATTTCGTTGCGGGCAACGTGACAATTCGGGTCGAGGCGGTCCCGGATCATGGCATGGCTACGATCTGGGACGCCGACATCCTGATCTGGGCAGCGAGCCAGATCGTCGAAGCCCGCGATAACGGGCTTCGCACTTCGCGGCTGATGGCCGCCACGCCCTATGAAATCCTCACCTATGTCGGCCGGGGCACGAGCGCACGCGACTATCAGCGCCTGAAAGCCGCGCTCGACCGCCTGCAATCGACCACCGTTTCCACCTCGATCCGGCAACCTGCCGAAGGCCGCCGTCATCGCTTCTCGTGGATCAACGAGTGGCAGGAACGCACCGACCGCAACGGCCGCCCCGAGGGCATCGAACTGATCGTACCGGACTGGTTCTACCAGGCCGTCCTCGACGATGCGCTCGTGCTCACTATCGACCGGACCTATTTCGACCTGACGGGGGGTCTCGATCGCTGGCTCTACCGCCTGGTGCGCAAGCACGGCGGCCGCCAGCGCGCCGGCTGGCGCTTCGACTTCCACCACCTTCACCAGAAGTCGGGCAGCCTGTCGCCGTTCAAACGCTTCGCCTACGAGCTGCGCGACATCATCCGGCGCCAGCCGCTGCCCGGCTACACCCTGTTCCTCGAAACCGAAATCGGCGGGCGCGCGCTGCTCGCCTTCGAGCCGTCTCCGGCCTGTGGACAAGCTGTGGATAGCCTCGTGCTATCGGGAACCCGGACTATCGTGCTATCGGGAACCCGAGGCTCGTGCTATCAGGAACCCAAACAGGGTCTAACGCACGGAAACTCCACACGAAATCGCGCCCTTAACTTAGAGTCTAACATAGACTCTAACCTTGAAGAGCGCGCGCGCGATGTGGAAAACCTCATCCGCGACGCCGCCAGAAGCCTCAGCGTTACCGCCAGGAAGAGCGCGCCGGCCGAGCCGCCACAGACGGCTACAAGCCGCCGCGGTGGGGCCTCTCCATCCACTGATCCCGATACGCCCCGTCTTCCTCTCGATCCACCGGGAGGACGCCGATGATCGTCGCGCTTCTCAACCAGAAAGGCGGCGTCGGTAAGACGACGCTCGCCCTACATCTCGCCGGCGAGTTGGCGATGCGCGGGAGCCGCGTCACCTTGGTCGACGCCGACCCGCAGGGCTCAGCCCTCGACTGGTCACAGCAGCGTTCGCGCGAGAGCCTACCGCGCCTGTTCGGCGTCGTCGGCCTGGCACGCGATACGCTGCATCGCGAGGCACCCGAACTCGCGCGCGACGTCGATCACGTCGTCATAGACGGCCCGCCGCGTGTCGCCGGCCTCATGCGCTCCGCGCTGCTCGCCGCCGACCTCGTGCTGATCCCGGTGCAGCCGTCACCGCTCGACGGCTGGGCCTCGGCCGAGATGCTGGCGCTGCTCGCCGAGGCCCGGATCTACCGGCCGCAGCTCGTCGCCCGTTTCGTGCTCAATCGCTGCGGCGCACGAACTGTCATCGCCCGCGAGACGGCCGAGACGCTGGCCGACCACGATCCGCCCCTGCTCGCCGCCATGGTCGGCCAGCGTGTCGTCTTCGCCGACGCTGCCCAGACCGGACGGCTCGTCTCGGACATCGACCGCCAGTCGCCGGCCGCGCGCGAGATCGCGGCGCTGGCGGCCGAAGTCGGGCGCCTCTGCATCGGGAGGACCGCGCCATGATGGTGCTCCCCGAGATTATCCTGTCCGGCGACTGCCGCGACCGCATGCCGGCGCACGGCCCCTACGACATGATCCTCGCCGATCCCCCTTACGGCGACACATCGCTCGCCTGGGATCGCCGCGTCGAGGGCTGGCTGTCGCTCGCGCGCGGGGCGCTTGCGCCGACCGGCTCGATGTGGGTCTTCGGTTCGCTGCGCAGCTTCATGGCGACCGCCGACCGCTTCGCGGACGCGGGCCTACGGCTCGCCCAGGAGATCGTCTGGGAGAAGCAGAACGGCACCGGTTTCCATGCGGACCGCTTCAAGCGCGTGCATGAGCTGGCCGTCCAGTTCTATCCGGCCGAGACGCCCTGGCGCGACATCTACAACGACGTCCAGACCACGCCCGACGCGACAGCCCGGACCGTGCGACGCAAGCAGCGTCCGCCCCATACCGGCCAGATTGATGCTGGCCACTATGTCAGCCACGACGGCGGGCCGCGCCTCATGCGGTCGGTCATCTATCTGCGCAACTGCCACGGCCGCGCGATCCACCCGACTGAAAAGCCGTCCGCGCTTCTCGAAATCCTCATCCGCACAAGCTGCCCGGAAGGTGGCCTGGTCGGCGATTGGTTCGCCGGCTCCGGCGCGGCCGGGGAAGCCTGCCGGCTCTCCGGCCGGCGCTATATCGGCTGCGAGATCGACCCGACGATGGCCGACCGCGCACGCGACCGCATCGCCAGCGTGCTGCCGTTCCATGACGGAGGCCCGTCATGACGGCCGGCACGGACAAGCGCGGCTTCGCCATCCGCCCGGCCGATCCCGATAGCTGGATCAAGGCCGCCGACGCGCCGCCGCCGCGCACGGATGCCGCCGACGCCTACTCGGCGCGGCTGACCGTGGACATCACGCCGGCGCTGCGCGGCCGCATCAAGATCGCGGCCTTCCAGCGCGGCGTCACGGTTGCCGACATGCTGCGCGACCTCCTCGCGCGGGAGTTCCCGCCTGCCGATGGGGGCACGCCATGACCGGCTTCGACAACCGCCGCATGGGTGGCCATGCGCTGCCGAAGGACGCGCCGCCCTTCACCACGCTGGTTCATCTCACATGGGAGGAAGGCCGGATCGAGCACCGCATCCGCTTCGGCCATCCGATCTACCAGCGGACGATCGACCGGCGCAGCCGCGTCGTCGGCTTCGCGCCGAACAGCGTCTTCGCCTTCGTCCGCTGGGCGTCCAACGACTACGGCACCGTGGTTTCCCGCATCGACATCCTGCGCGCCATCGGTCGCGGCGAGCCTTGCCAAACGCTGCCCTTCGTCCGCCCCGGCGGCGATCTTCTCCTGAAGCTCCACGGCTGGCCGAAGGTCGAGCGCGTGCTTCAGCTCACAGACACGATCGAAGCCCTTGGCATCGACCCGGCCGACGCCGCGCCCGCCTATTGGCGGCACGTCCACAACCGGCTGACCGCCGGTGTGGAACCGCGCCTTTATTCAGGCGACCAGCACAATGCCTGGCTTGCGCGCAGGAGCATCATGCCATGAGCCCGCGCAGTTTCACGCTGCTCGCCATGCTGGCCGGCGCCGCGCTGGTCGCTGCGCCGATCGTCACCGGCCATGCGCCGCGCTTCATCTGGAACGCATCGGGAAGCGTCGCGGTCGGCCTCTATTCGCTTGCTCCGGTCACGACGATCGAGGTCGGCGATCTGCTCGCCATGCTGCCGCCCGATGACCTCGCCGCCTTCCTCGACGCGCGCGGTTACCTGCCGCGCGGCGTGCCGCTCATCAAGCGAGTGCTGGCTCTGCCCGGCGCCGAGGTCTGCCGCCGTGGCGCGACCGTCATCGCCTACGATCACGCTTATGGCGACGCGCAGCCGCGCGACCGCTTCGGCCGCGATCTGCCGCAATGGCAGGGCTGCCGAACAGTCGCCGAGGGCGAGCTGTTCCTGATGAATTGGGACGCCGCCGACAGCCTCGACGGCCGCTACTTCGGTGCGCTTCCGGCCTCCGCCGTCATCGCCCGCGCGACGCCGATCTGGACAGACGAATACGGCGACGGCCGCTTCCGCTGGCGCTTCACCGATCCGGCCCTGGAGCCGTGAGCTACCCCCAACCATCAACCACAGGAGACAAAATCATGGCTGATATTGGCAGTTTCACCCGCACGGAAACCGGCTTCACCGGCCGCGTCGAGGCGCTCGGAATCGACGCCCCGCTCACCTTCGTCCCGGCCAAACCTTCGGAGGCCGAGAACGCGCCCGCCTACCGCATCCTGCTCGGCGGCGAAGACGGCCGCGACATCGGGGCGGGCTGGTCGCATGTCGGTGAAAAGGCCGGCGAGTTCGTCTCCGTCGAGATCTACAGCCCGCTGTTCGGTTGGCTGCGCGCCAACCTGTTCCGCGACGGCGACGACGACACCGCCTGGAGCCTGCACACCAACGACCAGAGGACGAAGCGGTCCGAAGGGGCCGACAAGTGACGGTTCAACGTCTTTCCAACGTCGGGCGGTTTCCCGCCGTCCGACACCCGGCGCTCCTCTTTCTCCTTTCCGGCCTCGCTCTCGGCCTCTCGCCAGCGCCTCCGGCTCTGGCAGAGACCGTGCAGGCCGGACGGCCGGAGATCGGTGGTCCCTATGCCGCCAATATTGCCGACGCCGCGCAACGCTTCAGCATCCCGGTTGGCTGGATCGTCGCCGTTCTCGCCGCCGAAAGCAGCGGCGATCCCGTCGCCGTCTCGCCGGCCGGGGCGATGGGGTTGATGCAACTCATGCCCGCCACTTGGGAGGAACAGCGCGCCCTTTACCGGCTCGGCGGCGATCCCTTCCAGCCGCGCGACAATATAGTCGCAGGCACGGCCTATCTGCGCGCGATGTGGGACCGCTACCGCACCATCGGCGGCATGCTCGCGGCCTACAATGCCGGACCCGGCCGCTACGACGAGTATCTCGCGGGTGTTCGGGAGCTACCTCGGGAAACGCGCGAATACGTCGCCACGCTCGTTCCCCTTCTCGGCGGCGAGCCGCTCGCGCCCGGCGCTCTGGCTGGCGCACCGCGCGTCACCGACTGGCGCGATGCTCCGCTCTTCGTCACGGCTCAGGGCGGCTCGGAATCGGCGTTCGGACGGCACGGCGAACGCAGCGGTGGCGCACCTTCGGATGCGCCCGCCGCGTCGCCTGCTTCGCTCGCGCCGGCTCCCGCCGAGGCGCTATTCGTCGCGCGTCCGCCCTCGGGAGGTGCGCCGTGAGCTGGATCGCACGGTTTCGCGCTGTAGCGGAGTGCCGGAAAGGAAAGGAAGGGTCGCGCGCCGGAAGGGGCACGGCGACTGGAATACGGCAAGATAAAAGCGCCTGCGCAAACCACCGTCAAGCCATTGGAATGGCTTGGTGTTTTGCGCATATGGCGGTCGGTCGTGCATACGCATGGGCGATTTTGCAAGCAAAATCAAAGTCACTTCGTATGGGCGGCTTCGCCGTGCCTCGGTGGAGGCGCGCATGAGCGGCGACGACAACGAGTTTCGCATCCGCCCCGGCAAGCCGCGCTCGAGCCGCGCGCCGCGCACCAAGACCTTCATCAACCAGGTGCTGCGCGCCGCCAAGCAGGCGAGCAATGCGCCCGCCAGCGGCTCGGCATCTGGATCGGGGCGCAGAGGCGGCGGCTCGGGCCGCTCGACTTTCGGCCGCGGCCGCAATGTCGTATCGCGTAGCCACCTGCTCGGCTCGCATCGCCGCGTCGTCGCCCAAGTGCGCATCGCGCGCCACCGGGGCCGCGCCTTCCGCTCCGCGCCGATCTCCGCGCACCTCTCCTATCTGAAGCGCGAGGGCGTCAGCCGCGACGGCGAGAAGGGCGTCATGTTCGACGCCGAGACCGACCGCGCCGACGATCTCGCCTTCGCCGATCGCTGCCAGGACGACCGGCACCATTTCCGCTTCATCATCTCCCCGGAAGACGCGGGCGAGATGGAAGACCTGCGCGCCTTCGCCCGCGATCTCGCCAAGCAAATGGAGGCCGACCTTGGCACCCGGCTCGACTGGATCGCTGTCGATCATTGGAACACGGACAATCCGCATGTGCATCTGCTGGTGCGCGGCGTGGACGAGACCGGGGCCGATCTTGTCATCTCGCGCGACTATATCAGCCACGGCCTGCGCGGACGCGCCGAGGAACTGGTCGATGCCGAACTCGGCCCCAAACCGGAACACGAGATCCGCTCCAGCCTCACGCGCGAAGTCGATGCCGAACGCTGGACGCGCCTCGATCGGGAGATCGCACGCCAGGCCAACGAGCTGGGCTATATCGACCTGCGGCCCGAGGCGAAGGGGCCGGACGATCCCGAAATCCGCCGCCTGCTGGTCGCGCGTCTGCGCCATCTCGAAAAGCTCGGCCTCGCCGCCGATGCCGGTGTCAACGAATGGTTCGTCGAGCCAGGAGCGGAGCGAACGCTGCGCGATCTCGGTTCGCGCGGCGACATCATCAAGACCATGCACCGCGCCTTCGCGGGGCTGGGCGAGGAACGCGGCGTTGCCGACTTCACGATCGACGCCACCAAGGACGGCCCGCCTGTCATCGGCCGGCTGGTCGACAAGGGCCTCCATGACGAGCTGACCGGCGAAGCCTATGCCGTGATCGACGGCACGGACGGCCGCGCCCATCATGTCCGGCTGCGCGGCATCGAGGCGTTCGAGCACGCGCCGCCGATCGGCGGCATCGTCGAGGTCCGCCGCTTCGGCGGTCCGGACGATCCCCGGCCCACCATCGTCCTCGCCAACCGATCCGACCTCGATCTCCAGAGCCAGATCACCGCGCCCGGCGCGACCTGGCTCGATCACCGGCTCGTCGAACGTGAGCCCATGCCGCTCGGCGCCAGCGGCTTCGGCCGCGAGGTGAGCGAGGCGATGGACGCGCGGGCCGAGCATCTGGCCGATGAAGGACTCGCCCGGCGCGAGGGCCAGCGGATCGTCCTGCAACGCAATCTGCTGGCGACTCTGCGCCGGCGCGAACTCGACGCCGTGGGCGAGCAGCTCTCGGCCGAGACCGGGCTTGCGCATGTGAAGTCGCAGGCCGGCGAATATGTCGCCGGCACCTATCGCCGCCAGCTCGCGCTTTCCTCCGGCCGCTTCGCCGTGATCGAGGGCTTCGCCCCCGATGGCGGGCGCGGCTTCCAGCTCGTCCCCTGGTCCCGCGAGATCGAACACAAGCTCGGCCAGCACATCTCCGGCGTCGCGCGCGGCGGGGGCGGCATCGACTGGTCGCTCGGTCGCAAGCGTGACCTCAGCCTCTGATGAAAGGAACCTCCCATGTCCGGCACGAAAATCCTCTGGGGCCAGATCAGCATCGTCTTCCTGATCGTGCTCGCCTCGGTCTGGGGCGGCACGCAATGGGTCGCCTTCCGGCTCGGCTTCCAGCCCCAACTCGGGCCGGCGTGGTTCGAGGTCGCCGGCTGGCCTGTCTATTATCCGCCCGCGCTGTTCTGGTGGTGGTATTTCTACGAAGCCTATGCCCCGCGCATCTTCGCCGAGGGCGGCATCATCGCGGCTTCGGGCGGCTTCCTGTCCATCGCCGTCGCCATCACCATGTCGGTAATGCGCGCCCGCGAGGCGTCCGACATCGACACCTACGGTTCGGCACGATGGGCCGAGCGGGCTGAGATCGAGGGCGCCGGCCTGCTCGGCCAGGACGGCGTGGTGCTCGGCCGATACGAGCGCGACTACCTGCGGCACGACGGGCCGGAGCATGTGCTCTGCTTCGCGCCGACGCGGTCGGGCAAAGGCGTCGGGCTCGTGGTGCCGAGTTTGCTGACCTGGCCGGGGAGCTGCATCGTCCACGACATCAAGGGGGAGAACTGGCAGCTCACCGCCGGCTTCAGGGCGAAGCACGGCCGCGTTCTTCTCTTCGATCCGACCAACGTCGCCTCTGCCGCCTACAACCCCTTGCTCGAGGTCCGGCGCGGCGAATGGGAGGTGCGCGACGTCCAGAATATCTCGGACGTGCTGGTCGATCCCGAAGGGAGCCTTGAGAAAAGGTCGCATTGGGAAAAGACCAGCCACTCGCTGCTGGTCGGCGCGATCCTGCATGTGCTCTATGCCGAGCCGGACAAAACCCTGGCGGGCGTTGCCGCGTTCCTCTCCGATCCACGCCGCACGATCGAGGCCACGCTGGACGCCATGATGGCCACGCGGCATCTAGGAGAGGCCGGACCGCACCCTGTCGTGGCGTCGTCGGCGCGCGAGCTGCTCAACAAAAGCGACAATGAGCGTTCGGGCGTGCTGTCTACCGCCATGTCCTTCTTGGGCTTATATCGCGATCCCGTCGTCGCGGCCGTGACGAGCCGCTGCGACTGGCGCATCGCCGACCTGATCGCCGACCCGCAACCCTCGACGCTCTACCTCGTGGTGCCGCCTTCGGACATCTCGCGGACAAAGCCCTTGATCCGCCTCGTGCTGAACCAGATCGGCCGCAGGCTTACGGAAGATCTCCACGCCAAGGACCGCCGGCATCGCGTGCTGTTGCTGCTCGATGAGTTTCCCGCCTTGGGGAGATTGGACTTCTTCGAGTCGTCGTTGGCGTTTCTCGCGGGCTACGGGATCAAATCGTTCCTCATCGCCCAAAGCCTCAATCAGATCGAGAAAGCCTATGGCCAGCACAATAGCGTGCTCGACAATTGCCATGTCAGGGTCAGCTTTGCCACCAACGACGAGAGGACCGCCAAGCGCGTGTCCGACGCCCTTGGCACGGCGACCGAGATGAAGGCGATGCAGAACTATGCCGGGAGCCGCCTGGCGCCGTGGCTGGGACACATCATGGTGTCGCGCTCCGAGACCGCCCGCCAGCTCCTCACCCCCGGCGAGATCATGCAACTCCCCCCGGACGACGAGATCGTCATGGTGGCAGGCACCCCACCGATCCGGGCGAAGAAGGCCCGCTATTTCCTCGACCCCCGCCTCACCGAACGCATCCTGCCGCCGCCCGATCCGGCGAAGATCGCCAAATCGGTGCGGCCCGATGGCTGGTCGGACCTCAAGCCGCTCAAGCCCGACGCCGATCTGGTCGCGGCCGCCGAACGGGGCGAGAAGGGGAAGGAGGACACGGCCAATTCGAGCCTGCGCCGTGAACCCGAACTGCCCGAACATGTCGAGATCGTCCGCGAGAAGAAGGAGCCGACGCCAGAAGACGAGTTCAAGCACCTGCTCGGCGACGATCAGGAAGACAGCGCCCGGCAGCGTCAGGTCATGCGCCGCCAGATGCGCGGTCTCGCCCGGCAAGCGCCCATGGACCCGAATGACGGTATTGATATGTGAGGATCGACCATGCGCGAACGCCTTTGCCTGACCCTTCCGTCCGACCTGCTCGCCAAGCTCAACGACCTCGCGGACCGCCGCAAGCTGTCGCGATCGGCCGTCGCGGAAGCGGCCATTGCTTCCTTCCTGTCACCCGACGCCCAGGACATGCGGGAGGCTGCCTTTACCCGCCGGCTCGACCGCATGTCGCGCCAGACGGCGCGGCTGGAACGCGACATGCGTCTCACCGCCGATACGCTGGCGCTGTTCGTCTGCCACTGGCTGACTGTCACGCCGCCGCTTCCCTCAGAGGCTCACGCGACCGCCCAGGCCAAGGGCAAGGAGCGTTTCGAGGGCTTCGTACAGACCCTCGCCATGCGGCTCCAGCAGGGAAGCAGCTTTCTCAGCGAGATCCCCGATGACATTCCGTCGCGCAGGGAGGAATCCGATGACTGACTGAGCTTGCGGAATCTGTGCCGTGCGCGTATATACTTCGACGTACATACAAGAGGCCGCCATGCCCCATATCGCCAAGATTTTCCAGTCCGGCAACTCGCAGGCCGTCCGGCTCCCGAAGGATTTCCGCTTCGACGTCGAAGAGGTCGAGGTGTCGCGAGAAGGCGACGCCGTGATTCTACGCCCCAGGCCGGATACGACCCGGCGGTGGGCCTCGCTGCACGCCGCCGTCGAGCGCGGCTTCAGCGCCGATTTCATGGCCGAAGGCCGCGACCAGCCGAAAGAACAGGACCGGCCCGAACTCGATCAGGCGTTCCAGTGACCTTCCGCCTGCTCGACACCAATGCAGTGATCTCGCTGGTCGCGCGACGCTCCGAACCGTTGCTGCAACGGGTCGAGACCAGCGAGCCGGGTTCGCTCGCGGTTTCGTCCGTGGTCGCGCACGAACTCTACTTTGGCGCCTATCGCAGCGAGAGGGTCGCCTACAATCTGGAGACCCTTCGGCTCCTCTTCACCGATCTCGCCATCCTCGACTTCGATCGGGAGGATGCCCGAGTGGCGGGCGAGATCCGGGCCGAGCTGAAACGACGCGGAACGCCGATCGGCCCATACGATACGTTGATCGCCGGTCAGGCCAAGGCGCGGGGCCTCACCCTCGTCACCAACAATACCGGCGAGTTTTCGCGAATAGCCGGATTGCGGATCGAGGACTGGACTACAAACCGATAGGCTCAAGGCCCATCGACAGAATGGGTCGCGGGCTTCGGGATTTGCGCTACAAGCGCGAACGAGCTGCGCGCCAGAGGAAAACCGACACGGCTACGGTGATCCAGGCAACGGCAATGCCAACAAGGTTGGGGAAGATGTCGACAACACGGGGATTGTGGCCGATTACCGTGGTCTGAACCAGTTCCCAGCTTACGCCCACGAGAAAAGTCAGTACGACAGCAAGCCACATGCGAGAGTAGCCGGTTGCGAGTACGGCGAGAACGAACAGCATAGCCATCGAGGCTATGTGCGGCACCTTGGTCAGGGCATTGGCGATTGCCTCGAACGTAACCGTGAAGTCCATCTGTGGGGGACGGCAACCATCAGGAGCCCGGTTGGCAGCCCAAATGCTGGCCAATGCGAGGGCCGTAAAAGGCAGGACGCGAAGAATGCTCAGAACTTTCATCGCGACGCAGCCGTGAACACCGCCAATTGGGCGGCAAAAGCGCGCTTGTACGACGGCCGCGCTTCTGCACGGGCGACATAGGCGGAGAGGTTCGGAAATTCCTGCAATATTTCCGACCCCTGCAACCTTTGCAGCACATGCACCATCAGAAGGTCGCCAGCGCTGAAATCGCCGTCGAGCCACTCGCTGTCGTCCAGGCGCGCAGAAAGTTGATTTAACCGTTCGCGAATGCGTTCATCGACCATCTCGAAGCGCTCGCCCTGCCAACTCTTGCCTTCCTCGAAGTTCTCGACGACGTCGCGATCGACGATCGGCGGCTCCACCGTATCGAGCGCAGCGAACATCCACATGATCGCACGCGCCCGCGCATTCGCATCCGCCGGCAGCAGGCCCGGAAAGCGCTCTGCGATATGAAGCACGATCGCGCCGGACTCGAACAGCGTGAGATCACCTTCCTCATAAGTCGGTATCTGCCCGAACGGATTGCGCGCCAAATGCGCGGGCTCCCTGAATGTGCTCCACGGAGCGAGCCGCACCTCGTAAGGCTGGTCCACTTCCTCCAGCGCCCAGCGCACGCGCATGTCCCTCGCCAGTCCCTGGCCGCGATCCGGCGAGCTTTCATCAAAGGCCGTAATCGTAATAGTCATCGCGTTTCCCTCTGTTGTGGCGGGCCGGTTTCCCTGTCTTCACTGTAACGACGAACCATCCAATCCGAATCCGACAAAACACGCGGAAAACTTCCGGCCTCTGATGCGCAGAGGGCGAGCTTCTGTCGGCTCCCATCAAGGGAAACAGTCGGCATTACTACCTCGGGCGATTCGCCTGATGAGCAGGAGTGACCGCCCGAGGCTTCGATCAGGAAGGCACCACCGCCGTTCTCCTGTATTTGCACGCTGCACTACTACTACGACCGAAACTTGTTGAATCGGCCCGTTTTGCCGTTCTTTTAGTCATCCCCATCCGGGGACCGCCTTCGCCCTCCTCCCCGGAAACGGGGACGAGATGGCTGGCCAAAATCGCAAACAGGCAACGATCGAACGTGGCGCGCGCATGCTCCGCACCGCGCTCGGGCCTGCCATCTCGGACCTGTTGCGCGATCCCTCCATCGTCGAGGTGATGCTGAACCCCGACGGGCGCATCTGGGTCGATCGCCTCGCCGGAGGACTGGAAGACACCGGCGAGCGGCTGACCGCAGAGGACGGCGAGCGCATCGTTCGTCTTGTCGCCCATCATGTCGGGGCCGAAGTCCACGCCCGCGCGCCGCGCGTCTCGGCGGAGTTGCCGGAGAGCGGCGAACGGTTCGAGGGCCTCCTTCCTCCCGTTGTCACGTCGCCGACCTTCGCCATCCGCAAGCCGGCGGTCGCGGTATTCACCCTCGACGATTACGTCGCCGCCGGGATCATGGCCGACGCCCAGGCTGCGGCGCTGCGCGAGGCCGTCGCCTCCCGCGCCAATATCTTGGTGGCGGGTGGCACCTCCACCGGCAAGACCACGCTCACCAATGCGCTGCTGGCGGAAGTCGCCAAGACGCAGGACCGCGTGGTCATCATCGAGGACACGCGCGAGCTGCAATGCGCGGCGCCGAACCTCGTCGCAATGCGCACCAAGGACGGAGTGGCGACACTTTCGGATCTCGTCCGATCTTCGCTGCGCCTGCGTCCCGATCGCATCCCGATCGGCGAGGTTCGCGGCGCTGAGGCGCTCGACCTCCTGAAAGCATGGGGAACCGGCCACCCCGGCGGCGTCGGAACGATTCATGCCGGCTCGGCCATCGGCGCGCTGCGCCGTCTCGAGCAGCTCATCCAGGAGGCCGTTGTCACGGTCCCGCGCGCGATGATCGCCGAAACCATCGACCTCGTTGCCGTCCTCTCCGGCCGCGGCTCCGCGCGCCGGCTTGCCGAGCTTGCGCGCGTCGAGGGCCTCGGCGCGGACGGCGATTACCGGCTCGCCCCCGCCTTTCCAGACCCCATCCCCACCGACCAAACAGGAGACCCCGCATGATCCGTCGTGCCTTCCGCGTCCGCCGCCATATCGCAACCGCCGCCGCCTTCACCTGGGTCGCGCTCCTGACCTCGCCGGCACTGGCCTCGGGCTCCTCCATGCCCTGGGAGGCCCCGCTTCAGTCGATCCTCGAATCCATCGAGGGGCCGGTGGCGAAAATCGTGGCCGTCATCATCATCATTGTCACCGGCCTGACGCTGGCCTTCGGCGATACCGGCGGTGGGTTTCGCAGGCTGATCCAGATCGTCTTCGGCATTTCGATCGCCTTCGCCGCCAGCTCCTTCTTCCTGTCGTTCTTCTCGTTCGGCGGCGGGGCGGTGATCTGATGGCGGCGTTCCTCGAACAGCTCGACGCCGTGCCGGGGTTCACCGCCCCGGTTCACCGCGCTCTCAGCGAACCCATCCTGCTGGGTGGTGCGCCGCGTTCCGTGGCGATCCTCAACGGCACCGTGGCCGGGGCCGTGGGGCTCGGTCTCCAACTCTGGCTCGCCGGCATCCTGATCTGGGCGATCGGACATCTCGCAGCCGTCTGGGCGGCGAAGCGCGATCCCCTCTTCGTCGAGGTCGCGCGTCGGCATCTGCGCGTGCCTGGCCACTTGTCTGTGTGAGGACCGCGCCATGATGAACCTCGCAGAATATCGCCGCACCGCTTCGCGCCTTGCCGACTACCTCCCCTGGGTGGCGCTGGTCGGCCAGGGCGTCGTGCTGAACAAGGATGGCAGCTTCCAGCGCAGCGCGAAATTTCGTGGGCCGGATCTCGACTCCGCGGTCGCGGCCGAGCTGGTCGGCGTCGCCGCGCGGCTCAACAATTCCTTCCGCCGCCTCGGCTCCGGCTGGGCGATCTTCGTTGAAGCCCAGCGATCCGAGGCCGCGACCTATCCGAATGACGTCTTTCCCGACGCGGCCTCCGCGCTGGTCGATGCCGAGCGCAAGGCCGACTTCGAGGAGGAGGGCAGCCATTTCGTCTCGGACTACTATCTGACCTTCCTGTGGTTGCCGCCGGCCGAGGACGCCGCCCGCGCCGAAAGCTGGCTCTACGAGGGCCGCGAGACCTCCGGCGTCAATCCCTGGGAACTGGTGCGCGGCTTCGTGGATCGCACCGACCGCGTGCTGGCGCTGCTCGACGGCTTCATGCCCGAGTGCCGTTGGCTCACCGACGGCGAGACGCTGACTTATCTTCATTCGACCGTCTCGACCAAACGGCACCGCGTCCGCGTGCCGGAGACGCCGATCTATCTCGACGCCCTGCTCGCCGATGAGGCGCTCACCGGCGGGCTCGAACCGCGCCTCGGCTCCGCGCATCTGCGCATCCTCACCATCACCGGGTTCCCGAGCGTGACCACGCCCGGCCTGCTCGACGATCTCAACCGGCTCGCCTTCCAATATCGCTGGTCCACCCGCGCCATCCTGCTGGACAAGACGGACGCGACCAAGCTGCTCACGAAAATCCGTCGCCAGTGGTTTGCGAAGCGCAAGAGCATCGCCGCCATTCTGAAAGAGGTGATGACGAACGAGCAATCGGCGCTCGTCGACACCGATGCCGCAAACAAGGCGCTCGATGCCGACATGGCCTTGCAGGAACTCGGCGCGGACGTGGCCGGCATCGCCTATGTCACCGCGACCGTCACGGTCTGGGACGAGGACGCCCGCCGCGCCGACGAGAAGCTGCGGCTGGTCGAGAAGGTCGTCCAGTCCCGCGATTTCAGCGTCATGGTCGAGACGGTCAACGCCGTCGACGCCTGGCTCGGCTCGCTGCCCGGCCATGCTTACGCCAATGTGCGTCAGCCTCCGATCTCGACGCTCAACCTTGCCCACACGGTCCCTTCGTCCGCCGTGTGGGCGGGGCCGGAAAGGGACGATCACTTTGGCGCACCCCCGCTGCTCTATGGCAGGACCGAAGGATCGACCCCTTTCCGGCTCTCCCTTCATGTCGGCGATGTCGGCCACACGCTCATGGTCGGCCCGACCGGCGCCGGCAAGAGCGTGCTGCTGGCGCTCATGGCGCTGCAATTCCGCCGCTATGCGGGATCGCAGATCTTCGCCTTCGATTTCGGCGGCTCCATCAGGGCCGCCACTTTGGCCATGGGTGGCGATTGGCACGACCTCGGCGGCCGGCTGACCGAAAGCGCGGATACTTCGGTCTCGCTCCAGCCGCTCTCCCGCATCGAGCAGACGCAGGACCGCGCTTGGGCGGCGGACTGGATCGTGGCGATCCTCCAGCGCGAAGGCGTCACGATCACCCCTGAAGCCAAGGAGCATATCTGGACGGCGCTGTCCTCGCTCGCTTCGGCCCCGATCGAGGAGCGCACGATCACCGGCCTGTCGGTGCTGCTCCAGTCCAACGACCTCAAGCTCGCCATCCAGCCCTATTGCGTCGGCGGTCCCTATGGACGGCTGCTCGACGCCGAGTCCGAAAACCTCGGCGATGCTTCCGTCGTGGCCTTCGAGACCGAAGGGCTTCTCGACACCGGCGCGGCTCCCGCCGTCCTCGCCTACCTGTTCCACCGGATCGCCGACCGCCTCGACGGACGCCCGACGATGATCGTCATCGACGAGGGCTGGCTGGCGCTCGGTGATCCGGCTTTTTCCAAGCAACTGGCCGAATGGCTGGTCACGCTCAGGAAAAAGAACGCATCCGTCGTTTTCGCCACGCAGTCGCTCGCCCAGCTCGAAAAGAGCACGATCGCGCCTGCAATCATCGAAAGCTGCCCGACCCGGCTGCTCCTGCCCAACGATCGCGCCGTCGAACCGCAGATCACCGCGATCTACAGGCGCTTCGGCCTGAACGACCGGCAGATCGAGATCCTCGCCCGCGCCATCCCCAAGCGGGACTACTACTGCCAGAGCCGGCGGGGAAACCGGCTGTTCGAGCTGGGTCTGTCCGAAGTCGGCCTCGCGCTCTGCGCGGCGTCCTCCAAGTCCGACCAGGCATTGATCGCCGACATCCTAGCCGAACATGGCCGCGGCGGCTTCCTCGCCGCTTGGCTGACGGCGCGCGGCGTCGAATGGGCGGCCGACCTCATTCCCAACCTCACCAACATCGCTGTCGCGCCTGACCGGCAGGCGCCCGCGCCACAGGCGCCGGTCCTCGACCTCACCGATGCCCTTGAACTCGACCCAAAGGAGATCATGCCATGACCCGACACCGCTTCCCCCGTTTCGCCGGCGCTTCCCTGCTTGCACTCACGCTCGCCGCGCCGCTGGCGCTTTCGCCGGCCTTCACCACGCCGGCCCACGCCCTCTTTGGCTTCGGCCGGATCGTTTACGACCCGACCAACCACGCCGAGAATCTTTTGACGGCGGCGCGCACCCTTGAGCAGATCAACAACCAGATCACCTCGCTTCAGAACGAAGCGCAGATGCTCATCAACCAGGCGAAGAACCTCGCGAGCCTGCCCTACAGCTCGCTCCAGGCGCTCCAGCAGAACGTGCAGCGCACCCAGCAGCTTCTCGCCCAGGCGCAGAACATCGCCTTCGACGTGCAGTCGATCGACAGCATGTTCCAGCAGGACTACGGCAATCTCTCCCTCAACGCCACTGACCAGCAGCTCATCGCGGACGCGCGCGGCCGATGGGAAAATACCGTGGGCGGTTTGCAGGACGCGATGCGTGTCCAGGCCGGCGTCGTCGGCAATATCGACACGAACCGCGCCGAGATGTCAGCCCTGGTCGGCGAGAGCCAAGGCGCAACCGGCGCACTTCAGGCGACCCAGGCCGGCAACCAGCTCCTCGCCCTGCAAAGCCAGCAGCTCTCCGACCTCATTGCCGTGATCTCGGCCAACGGCCGGGCGGACGCTCTCTCGGAAGCCGAGCGCACCACGGCCGCCGAGCAGGGCCGCATCCAGCGCGAGCGGTTCCTGACGCCCGGCTCCGGGTATCAGCCCGGCAACGCGCGCATGTTCAACAACTGACGGGCCGAAAGGGGGACATCATGGACGGCAAGGTGCTGGCCCGGATCGCGGCCATCATATTCGTCGCCGTCGCCATCACGGCGGCGATCATCGAAATGACCCGCGAGGAAAAGGCCGGGCCAGCGCCGGCCGCTCCGGGACTCCAGCCAGCGGCCGATCCGCTGCGGCTGGAGCAGCGGCGTTGCCAGGAGATGGGCGAGGCCGCCGCCAATGACGCCACGTGCCTACGCGTCTGGGCCGAGACCCGCGACCGTTTCCTTGGCCGCTCACCCGCGCCGGAAGCTCCGGCCGAAAGCGGGGGGCGGTGAGCCATGGGCGGCACCGGCGTCATTGACAACTTTCTCGGCATCTTCACCAGCTACATCGATTCGGGCTTTGGCCTGCTCGGCGGTGAAGTAGCCTTCATTGCCACCACCTTGATCGTCATCGACGTGACGCTCGCCGCCCTGTTCTGGGCGTGGGGCGCCGACGACGATATCATCGCCCGTCTGGTGAAGAAGACGCTGTTTGTCGGCGTCTTCGCCTACATCATCTCCAACTGGAACAATCTCGCCCGCATCGTCTTCGAGTCGTTTGCTGGCCTCGGCCTGATGGCCTCCGGCACCGGCTTCTCGACCGCCGATCTCCTGCGCCCCGGCCGCGTCGCGCAGACCGGCCTCGATGCCGGCCGCCCGCTGCTTGAATCCATTTCCGACCTCATGGGGTGGATCGCGGTCTTCGAGAACCTCGTGCAGATCCTGTGCCTGTTCTTCGCCTGGGCGCTTGTGATTCTCGCCTTCTTCATTCTGGCGATCCAATTGTTTGTCACTTTGATTGAATTCAAGCTGACCACGCTGGCCGGCTTCGTCCTCATTCCATTCGGGCTCTGGGGCAAGTCCGCCTTCATGGCCGAGCGTGTTCTTGGCAACGTCGTCTCGTCCGGCATCAAGGTGCTGGTCCTCGCGGTCATCATCGGCATCGGCTCGACCTTGTTCGGCCAGTTCACAACCGGCTTCGGCGGCGCAACCCCGACGATCGACGACGCAATGGCCGTCGTTCTTGCCGCTCTCTCCCTTCTCGGACTCGGTATCTTTGGCCCCGGCATTGCGGCCGGCCTCGTCTCCGGCGGCCCGCAGCTTGGTGCCGGCGCTGCCGTCGGCACCGGCCTCGCCGTCGGCGGCGCGGCGATCGCAGCTGGAGGCGCGACCATGCTCGCAGCGCGCGGTGGCGCGGCCGCGCTATCCAGCGGAGCCGCCCTGGCTCGCGGCGGCGCATCGACCGCTGGCGCGGCCTCGACCGCATACACGCTCGCTTCCATGGGCGAATCCGGTGCGTCGGGCGTCGCGGCCGGTCTCGGCGGTGTTGCTCGCGCCGGTGGCGCCGCCGCGGTCTCGCCGCTGAAGCGCGCCGTATCCCGCGCGGCCGACAGCCTCAAGTCCAGCCACACCGGAGGCGTCAAGGGCGGCTTCGAGACGACCGGCGGCACTTCCACCATGGGAACGGTCGGCGGGGGAGCCTCACCGGCCCCGGCAAGCGCACCCGCTGCCGACGGCCCGCCCGCCTGGGCGCAGCGCATGCGCCGCAGCCAGGCCCTCAGCCACGGCGTCACGGCCGCCGCCCATGCAGTCCGCTCCGGTGACAGCCACGGCGGCGGCTCCTCTATCAGCCTTTCCGAAAGCGACCGCACATGAATCTGTTCAAACGACCCACCACCCATTTCGGCAAGACGCCGGAACCCGTCACGCCCTATCAGAAGGCCGCCCAGGTCTGGGACGAGCGCATAGGGTCCGCCCGCGTGCAGGCGCGCAACTGGCGCTTCATGGCCTTCGGCTGCCTTTTCCTCTCCGCCGGATTCGCCTCGGCGCTGGTCTGGCAATCTGCGCGCGGCACCGTCGTCCCCTGGGTGGTCGAGATCGACCGCCATGGCGAGTCCCGCGCTGTCGAGCCCGCCGTCGCCGACTATCGCCCGACCGACCCGCAAGTGGCCTGGCACTTGGCCAGATTCATCGAACAGGTCCGGGGGCTGCCCTCCGATCCGATTGTTCTGCGGCAGGCGTGGCTGCGCGCCTACGAGTTCACCACGGACCGGGGCGCCGTGGCGCTCAACGAATACGCGCGGTCAAATGATCCTTTCACCCGTGTCGGCAAAGAGCAGGTTTCGGTCGAGGTCTCCAGCGTGATCCGGGCATCGCCGGACTCGTTCCGCGTGGCTTGGACGGAACAGCACTACGAGAACGGTCAGCTCTCCCGCACCGAACGCTGGACCGCGATCCTCACCATTTTCCTTCAGCAGCCGCGCACCGCGGAGCGCCTGCGCGCCAATCCCCTCGGAATTTATGTGAACGCGATCTCATGGTCGCGGGAGATGAGCCAATGATCCGCAATCCCCACAAAACCGGACTCACGGCTTTCCGTAAATCCGTCTCGGCGGCTTTGCTGGCCACCACGATGCTCGCCGGCTGCGCCACCAACCGCACGCCGCAGTTCAGTTACGATGCCGACGTGCCGGCGCTTCCAGTCGTCCGGACGGCCGTGACCGACAGCACGCCCCGGCCGCTACACACGCCGCCAGGCTGGACCGTCGCACGCGGCGGCACGGCTGCCACCACCCCGGAGGGCCGTGTTGCTAACGCCAATGCGGCAGCTCGCGTCGAGCCGCGCCGGGAGGGTTACTATAACGCGATCCAGATCTATCCCTGGTCGGAAGGTGCGCTGTTTCAGGTCTATGCCGCCGTCGGCCAGATCACGACCATTGCGCTCGAACCCGGCGAAAGCCTGACCGGCGCCGGTCCGATCGCGGCGGGCGATACGACAAGGTGGATTATCGGCGACACCGAAAGCGGCTCCGGCACGACGCGCCGCGTCCATGTGCTCGTCAAGCCGACCCGCGCCGGCATTTCGACCAACCTCGTTATCACCACCGATCGCCGCACCTACCTCGTCGAGCTGCGCGCGAACGAAGAGACGTGGATGCCGGCAGTCGCCTGGGCCTATCCCGCGCCTCCGGCGAGCCAGCGCGTCACCGCGCCGGCCACGCCGATCATACCGGCCGAATCCGCCCGCAATTATCGCTACGGTCTCACCGGCGGCAATCCGCCCTGGCGCCCGATTACCGTCTTCGACGACGGCCGCCGCGTTTACGTGGTGTTCCCGCGCGGCATCGTCCAGGGCGAGATGCCGCCGCTGTTCGTCATCGGTTCGGGCGGCGAACCGGAGATCGTCAACAGCCGCATCCACCAGAACGTGCTCATCGTCGATCGGCTGTTCGGCGCGGCCGAGCTGCGTCTTGGCTCGGGCAAGCAGCAAGAGACCGTCCGCATCGTGCGCGTCCAGCCCGGACAAACCGCCGCGGCCGCTTCCGGCCGAACCACCAAGATCGTGGGAGCGCCGTCATGAGCGGGAATGATGACCGGAAGGAGGAAGGGATTGAACCGGCCGGAGCGGCAGGGCAAACGGCAGGGTCTATGCGCCTGCGCGCCGACGCGCCGCGCGTTACGCGCATTTCGCGCAAAGTTCTGATGGGCGCTGGCCTGGTCGCCGGCATTGGCATCGGCGGAGCGTTGATCTACGCGCTTCAGGTCGTCGAACGCGGCGGCAATCCCGAGGAGCTGATTTCGACCGATCGCCGTCAGACGGCGGACGGATTGCAGGGTTTGCCCGGCAGCTACGGTGACGTGCCGGTCCTCGGCCCGCCATTGCCGGGCGATCTCGGTGGACCCGTGCTGCGCGCCCGCGAGGAAGGTCAGCCGATCCCGGCTACCCCCATGCCGGTTCCCGCAACCGACCCCGAGGAGCAGCGCCGCCTCGCCGAGATGGAAGCCGCCCGCACCAGCGAGATATTCTTCCAGATCAGGGCGGGCCAGACCACGGCCTCGCCCTCGATCCCCACGGTTCCCAGCATGGCCGGGCTGACGGGCGCCGGTGCGCAGGATCGGCACACGGCCTTCCTCAACGCCGAGGTGGACCGCCGCACCGTCGCGCCGGATCGCGTCATGGCGCCGGCGTCGCCCTATATTCTTCAGGCCGGCGCAGTGATCCCGGCCGCGCTGATAACCGGCATCCGTTCGGATCTGCCCGGACAGATCACCGCCCAGGTAACGCAGAACGTCTATGACAGCCCGACCGGCGCGCTCCTCCTCATTCCGCAGGGAAGCCGCCTGATCGGCGAATACGATGCAGGCGTGACGTTCGGGCAGCGCCGCGTCCTCTTGGTGTGGAATCGTCTCATTCTTCCAAACGGCCGCTCGATCGTGCTGGAGCGCCAGCGTGGCGCCGATGCATCGGGCTATGCCGGTCTTGAAGACGGCGTCGACTACCACTGGTGGGACCTGATGAAGGCCGCGGGCCTCTCGACGCTTCTCGCCGTCGGCGCGGAGTTGGCGACAAGCGATGAAGATCGTCTGATCCGCGCCATCCGCGACGGAGCGCAGGATACGGTGAACCAGGCTGGGCAGCAGATCGTGCAGCGCCAATTGCAGGTCGCCCCCACGCTGACCATCCGACCAGGCTTCCCGGTCAGGGTCATCGTTGCCCGCGACCTTGTCCTCGAACCTTACGGAGCCCACTGATGAGCAATCTCAAGCTCGGCCCGCTGCCCAAGCTCGGCATTGTGCGCATAACCGTGCCAATGCCAGAGCCGCTGAAAGAAGAACTCGACCTCTATGCCGCCGAATACGGTCGCCTCTATGGCGAGGTCGATGCTGCCACGCTGATTCCGCATATGCTGGAAGCATTCCTACGCTCGGATCGCGGTTGGCGCAGCCGCAAATCGAAGCTCGGCGGGAAGAGCCGCGTGGCGGCTTCGGCCCGGCCCGAGGGAGGTGCTAAGCCAAACTTGACCGAAAGTGAATAGCGATCGAGAAGCATCCCCGGCCTTCCTTCGCTCAACTCGGAAAGCAGAGCGCCGCCAAAGGCCGCATGGCGGAGACTGCACCGCAACTTAGGGGAATCTCATCCGGCGCGGCCAACAGGTGGCAAACATTGGCAGACCCGGGCGAGCGGCAAAGTCTCCAATCTTCGAGTTACGAGCTATAGACGCTGCCTAATTTGCTCCATTTGCTGAATCTCCTCGCGTTGCGCCTTTGTGATCGACTCGCACAAAGTTTTCAGTTCGGCATCGCGAAGGTCCGCTTCCCGACACATCAGGATTGCTCCCGAATGGTGGGGAATCATCGAGTCGACGAATTGCCGATCGTCGATCAGCGCCTGACTCCGCGTGGCCCAGAACGAACCGGCGGTTAGCAAAACGAAAAGGAGGTAGAGTACTATATTCACGCTGCGGTGGCGAAACATGCCGGGCATTGTTGCCAGCATGAAGATACCCATTGGAGCCCACATGGTGATGGCCATGTAGAACATATTGAAGTTGTTGCGAAAATCACCCCAACCGTCGATCATCGAGAACATCACGACATACATAACGATGAGACCCAGGATCATATTGATCCAAAACATGAGATATGGTCGGCCGTGGGAACCATCGGAGTGACCGCCATGCGCTTGATGGATTTCTGACATCGGTGTCTCCTTTTGCATGTATAGTACCGGGGTACGCTCAATCACTTTGACGTTGTCATGCGATATGGCCCGGCGTGCTTACTCCGAACCCGTAAATCGCTTGCACGCCTAGAGCTTGGCCTTCGCGAAAACGTCGACCAATTCATCAAACTTTCGTCGCTGAACCTCCGCATTGCCCGAGATGATCGCTTCTTCAACGCAACAAGCCGCATGGGCCTTCAGCACTTGAGTTTCGACCTTCGAGAGAGCGGCTTTTACTGCATGAAGCTGATGAAGGATTTCGATGCAATAGCGCTCATCCTCCACCATCTGACCGACGCCGCGGACCTGTCCGGCAATTCGGTTAAGAGAGGTCAGAATACTGCTCCTGTCTTTGTCGCACATGCCAATACCCCTACATGGTATGGGTACTGAACTCTTGAAACGCTGGTCGGTTCCAAAGGGCGTGCAACTTCTCCTTTGCCGCGCAAAACTCCTTCGCCAGTGCGGTCGGACGTGATGCGACCCGTGTCGTGTCGTGCAACACCATGTCTATCGTCCGAACGCTGACCGCTCTGAAGCGCGCTCAAGGCACCTTGCTGAGACGGGCAACGGACCCTTGGGAAAGCCACCTTGGCGGCATAATGAATACGCTCGTTCCCGAGCCCGAGATACCTAGCCATCAGGGTCCAGATGCCCAGAAAGTCGACCCGGATCTGGATGTCGTGACCATGGCCGTGAAGGTGCCGGAGACAATTGCACATCTGCACTACTGGTCGGTGCAGCTCACGCGAAATGCGGAGAAGGAGGAAGTCCTTGACGCATTCCGCGCGTCGTCCCGGATAGCTCTAGTACGAACGGCCGACGGCCTCACCGCTATCAACACGATCAAGGAACTGATGGCTGACCTCGATAGGCCGTTCGGCAACCTATATGAAGTCGCGCTATGGGAGGACATGCTGCGCACCGAGCGGGATGAGCTCTTCTACGCCTACATGGTGGACAATCAAGCGATCGTTATTCCTGATACGATCGACGCCATTCGCGCATTGTCTGGCCTGACACAGAATGCCGAGTTTTCCATTGCACGGACCAACACCGCCCTCGGCGTCACGCAACGGTTCTATTAACCCGCAAGCGAGTGCCGCCCAAAAGCGGCACTCATTCGGAAATGCCCGCGACTGCGCCTTTGCGCGGCCTAATCGACACATCCTCGTCCTCCTCATCGGTCTCCAGGCGCGTGAGAATTGGACAGTGAGGGCGATGGTCGCCACGGCAGGCGTTGACCAACATCTTCAGTGTTTGTGCCATTTCCTGCAAGGCTTGGATCTTTCTCTCAAGTTCCGCGATATGACCCTCGGCCAACCGCTTGACCTCCGCACTCTGGCGCGACTCGTCCCGCCACAGTTCCAGAAGTCCGTTGATCTCAGCGACGGAGAAGCCAAGGTCGCGTGCGCGACGGATGAAACGCAGCATATGCACGTCTGTATCTGAGTAGTCCCGATAGCCGGACCCTGTACGATCTGCCCGTGGTATCAAGCCGGTCTGCTCGTAGTAGCGGATCATCTTGGCCGAAACGCCGGATGCTCTGGATGCTTGTCCAATGTTCATGAGCGATTTCCCTTCGTAGTGGACGCCGTCCTTGGCAGGCGGCGTCACCCTTCATTAATGAGCAGCCCGAAAGCGACGAAGCCGCAGGGCATTGCCCAGCACGAACACACTCGACAAGGCCATCGCGCCCGCCGCGAACACGGGCGAGAGAAGGATACCGAATCCGGGGAAAAGCGCGCCCGCCGCCACAGGGATGAGCGCCGTATTGTAAGCGAATGCCCAGAATAGGTTCTGTCGAATGTTGCCGATTGTCGCCTTCGACAACGCTATCGCGTTGGGCACGCCTTGCAGGCTGCCTGACATCAGTACGACGTCGGCGGCTTCGATTGCTATGTCCGTGCCCGTCCCAATGGCGAGACCTACATCCGCCTCCGCCAAGGCCGGGGCGTCGTTGATTCCGTCGCCGACGAAGGCCACCTTGCCATATTGTTCCTTGAGACGGCGAACCGCATCAACCTTGCCGTCCGGCAACACCTCCGCCGCCACGTCATCGATCCCGAGTTGAGCGGCGATGGCCTTGGCGGTGCGCATGTTGTCCCCGGTGATCATCGCAACCTTCAGGCCAAGACCGTGCAACGCCTTGATTGCGGCGGGCGTGGTCTCCTTGATCGGGTCGGCCACTGCGATGATCGCCGCGATCTTTCCCTCTATCGCAGCATAGAGCGGCGACTTACCCTCGTTACCGAGACGTTCGGCCGTCTCGCTAAACTGCGCAACGTCATGACCGAGCTCGACCATGTATCGATCAGCGCCGATTTCGACGCGCCGACCCTCGACCAAAGCTTTCACACCGAAGCCTGTTACCGATTCAAAGTCAGACACCGCCGGCATCCGAACGCCTTCCGCAGCGGCCGCATCCACGATCGCCCGCGCGATTGGATGTTCCGATTTCGCCTCGACAGCAGCCACCGTACCCAGAACCTCGGGTCGGTCGAAGCCTGCGGCAAGTTCCAGATCGGTCAAGGCCGGCTTTCCTTCGGTTAGCGTACCCGTCTTGTCCACGGCGACCACACTGGCGTCTTTCAGCAACTGGAGCGCCTCGCCTTTGCGAAAGAGGACCCCCAGCTCCGCACCGCGACCTGTGCCGACCATAATGGACGTCGGCGTAGCCAGACCCATGGCGCAGGGGCAGGCGATGATCAGGACGGCGACAGCGTTGACCAGCGCGAAGGTGAGGGCGGGCGACGGCCCGAAATACAGCCAGGAAGCAAAAGTGAACGCCGCTACCACAAAGACCGCTGGCACAAACCACATGGTTACCTTGTCGACCAGCGCCTGGATGGGAAGTTTGGAACCCTGTGCCTCCTCCACCATACGGATGATCTGCGACAGAACCGTATCCCCGCCGACCGCCGTCGCCCGGAAAGCGAAGGCGCCCTTCTGGTTGACAGTGCCGCCCACGACCACGCTACCGATCGCCTTCGAGACCGGAACAGGTTCTCCGGTAATCATCGACTCATCGACATAGCTATCACCTTCGACCACTTCACCATCGACGGGAATGCGTTCGCCGGGGCGAACCTCAACGATGTCGTCGGAAGTCACCGAACCGATCGGCAAGTCGACCGTCTTGCCATCCCTGCGAACCCGCGCAGTCTTTGCCTGAAGGCCGACCAGCCGCTTGATCGCCTCGGACGTGCGCCCTTTGGCACGGGCTTCCAGCAAGCGGCCAAGCAGGATGAGAGTGACTATGACTGCCGCAGCTTCGAAATAAACGTTGATCGTTCCAGGCGGGAGGAAGCCCGGTGCGAAGGTTGCAACCAAGGAGTAGCCGTAGGCAGCAAGCGAACCGACCGCCACCAGTGAATTCATGTCGGGCGCCATCCGCCAGAGGGCTGGAATTCCCTTGTCATAGAAGCGAATGCCCGGAACGAAGAGCACGAGGGTCGTCAGCACGAACTGGATGTACCAGCTCCACTGCATGCCGATTGTCGATTCGATCAATGCACGACCGCCTGGGATGACATGGGATCCCATTTCCATGAGAAAGACTGGAGCTGTAAGCACCGCAGCCATCGTGAAATCACGGGCCAGTTCGCGCCGCTCCGCTTCCTTTCTCTCCGCTTGCTCGGCATTTGCATCCTCGTGGTCAGGGCCGGCATTTGCGCGCACTACCTCGGCTTCGTAGCCAGCATCTGCGATGGCGGCGATCAACTCAGCCGTGTTGGCGCCGCCGCGCACCGTGGCCCGTTCCGTGGCCAGATTGACCACTGCCTCGGTAACCCCTGAAACAGCCTTCAAGGCGCGCTCGACCCGCCCGACACACGACGCGCATGTCATGCCTTGGATCGACAGCTCTACGAGGCCGGTCGGCCCTGCGGCTTGGGACGGTACCGAATAGCCGACCTTCTCGATCGCCTCGATCAGAATTGCCTTGTCAACATATGATCTGGTGGTGACATTCGCGCGTTCCGTAGCCAGATTGACCGATGCGGCCTCGACACCGGGAACAGCCTTCAGGGCTCGTTCGACTCGGCCAACGCACGACGCGCAGGTCATGCCCTCTATCGGCAGCGATATAGCTTCAGACATCTCATTGGTGCGGACGGGGGCATTCATCGCCTCTTCCTTTCTTATTCGAAGAATCAAATTCTGGAGGAGGATCAGGCTTCCAACGATAGGAAGGTCAATAGAATAAATCCTTGCATGTGACCCTTGACCTTACCATCGTTGGAAGGCCCATCTTGTTCAGCATGAGAGCCGAACAAAGGAGATTTCTCATGCTGCTCAAGATCGAAAACATGACCTGCGGGGGCTGCGCAAGGTCGGTGA
Source organism: Rhizobium sp. X9 (assembly GCF_018873185.1). Lineage (NCBI taxonomy): Bacteria > Pseudomonadati > Pseudomonadota > Alphaproteobacteria > Hyphomicrobiales > Rhizobiaceae > Rhizobium > Rhizobium sp. X9. Next base: position 1,226,908 of record NZ_CP071312.1, read on the forward strand.
CAAAGGCGATCCAGTCCGTCGACCCGAACGCTACGGTCAAGCCGGACCCCGCCGCTCGCACGGTCAAGGTCGAGACGGCGGCAACCGTCGCCGATATCGAGCGCGTTCTGGAAGAAGCCGGCTATCCTGCGGTCGCAACCTGATGAGGATGAAACGATGAACAGGCTAACCCCGATTTTCATAGGTGGCGCAATCGCCATCAGCGTGGGCCTGGCACTCGCTCAAACCCAGATGGAAAACAATGGCGCTATGCAGGGGCACAATATGCCCGGCATGAACATGCAGGGCATGGACATGTCCGCCGCGGACGAACCCTCGACCAAGGCTTACATGGCCGTCATGGAAAGCATGCAGAAGAACATGCTGATGGACTATTCAGGCGATGCCGATGTCGACTTCATGCGCGGCATGGTTCCCCATCATCAGGGCGCTATCGACATGGCAAAGGTCGTTCTCGAGTACGGTCGCGCCCCTGAGGTCCGCAAGCTCGCAGAAGACGTGATCAAAGCCCAGGAAGGCGAGATCGCCATGATGAAGAAGTGGCTCGCCGATCGTGGCAAATAACGCCGGTCGGGCGGCTTCTTGAGCCGCCCGACCAATCCCTGCATCTTACACAGGCTCAGGAGAGGGCGCGCTATTGCGCGTTTGACCCTGTCGAGCCCGGAGACCACGACGTTGCCATAGAACGCGCCATGCTAAGCAACCTTCGGAAGGCCGGGTTGTCATTACGTGGAGACCATACGGCGCTAAATGGCAAGATTTCCCCGAGAATCGCCCGATAGCACACGCCGGGGAACTGAGCCGCAGTCATCGCCTCGCTAACGACCGTCAATCCGCGGCCCAGAGCCACGAGTGGGAGCAGGTTCTCTCGTCCGACAAAATGGACGGTGATCTCAGGGTGCTGACCCAGACCAGCCAAGCGCTGAACCAGGTAGTCGTGAATTTCTTGGCCGGGGGCCACGTCGTTCACGACGAAAGTTTCGTCAACAAGGTCGGTCCAATCGACCTCGTCGCGCCCGGCTAACGAATGATCTTCCGGTAGAACCGCAAAGACGCGCTCAGACCAAAAATACGAGGTGTCGCAATCAGACCAGAGGCGGGTGCCGGTAAGGAAGGCGACGTCAAGAGAAAACTGGCGGATCGCCGCCACATGCTCTGAATGATTGCCATCGATGAGTTCAACCTGAACCCTCGGATGCGCGCGATGATATGCACGCAATAGTTCTGCAAGAAACCCCGAGGCAATCGATGAGAATATTCCGATCCTCACGAAGCCGTCTTCAGAACGCCCTATGGCAGCAATATCTTCGGCTCCGTCGTCGACGTTTCTGAGAATTTGTCTTGCCCGCCCAAGGAACCGTTGCCCTGCATGGGTCAGCGAAATCCCCCAGGTGTGCCGGTGAAACAGCGAGGCGCCGATTTGATCCTCAAGGTCAGCAATACATCGACTGACCGCTGATTGCGATAGCCCGATGGCCGCCCCGGCTTTGCGGAAGCTGCCATGCTCGGCCACGACCACGAAGGTGTTAAGGTGACGCAGCTCTATTGCAGGTGGTCGCCTAGCCATGACAGCAGCCTCCTACGAGGCGCTAGGCCGTTAAATTCAGGAGATGCCAAATCCAACGGCTCGCGCCACTGTTCGGGTCCAAGCTGTCCGATACCCGCGTCGATCACCCTCGCCCCTCGTTCGCTCGTATCCGTGCAGCGACGAGCCGCGCAGCGAGTAACGGGTTTCGGATCTGGCATGTCGCGATTCGAAGTGCCGTTGGTCATGCTTCGCTCTCGCTACCTGAAGCTGATCCATTGGAGGCCAGCGGCTGTCTTGGTCGGCACGCCTTTCGTGATGATTATGTCCATATGCGCCATGCTTCCGATGCATAAAGATATGGAGTACCGGACAACTCAAAATGAGAAGCCAAGGCAACCAGCCCAGAGTGTGAGCACGACGCTCCGTGATCAGGTAAAAGGCGGCGATAGCGCGAAAGCCGTAGAGGGCGGCGCTGCTCGCTGTAAGCTTTGAACGGCGAGCGTTACCGCGTTTGCCTATCTGAGTTCTGGTCATATTGCTCCTCCAGTATCGCGCGTGGGCTCGGTAGGTGCATGGTTTGCGCCACCGCCCGTAAGCCGACCGCGAGGCAACTGTTGTTGAGATAGCAATGCCCGTCTGGCGGAGTCTTTAATCTCGATTAAGGTGTCGGGAACGACGAGGCTACCCTGCGCGGTTCGCCAAAAGGCCAGCCTGGACGGGTCCGGTTCGACTTCTCGCCCATCAATGTGGAGGGCTTCGGTGGCCAGAGGAGCTACGCCATCACCGCTTTGATCGGGAACGGACATGTCGCTCCCGATCGACACAGTTCGGAGCAAGGTCGAGCTCAGGCGCGGTGCCACCTCGATCAGCACCGAGAACGGCCAGCTTGCGAACTATGTCTGCGTCGACGTCAGAGGCCGTGATCTCGGCGGCTATGTCGCCGATGCCCGAAGGGCTGTTGCGGAGCAGGTGACACTGCCGCCCGGCTACACCATCGGGTGGAACGGCCAGTTCGAATATCTGCAACGTGCCGAAGCACGCATCAAGATCGTCGTGCCGGTTACACTAATCATCATCTTCTAGCTGCTCTATGCATGGCGCTCCCGATGTCCAAGCCTAATTTCATACCTTCAGTGAATAACACAGCATTGGAGTTAAGGAGTTGGGGGGCCAGTACGTCATCTTTAACCTCCATCAACGATTGCTGTCCAACTCGGGCTCACACTGCCATGCGCAAAAAGAAGTCCGACATCGAAGAAGGAGCACTATCATGTCAGAAGCGCAGGCCACTCTGGAGAAGGACGTTGTTCGACCCAAGATCGAGCTGCGAGCTTATGAAATCTGGGTGCGTGAGGGTTGTCCGAAAGGTCACGACCTAGAGCACTGGCTGCGCGCCGAAGCCGAGATCGTGGGGGAGGGCGCCGAGCCCGAAGCGACGGATGAGGTCGCAGATTCTGCCAAGAAGAAGAAATAATCCGTCGATCGCGCGAGTGACGCCGACAAGCGGGCTTCCTCACACCGGGAGGGTACTCTTGGATTTTCTGGATCGGGCTGTTCAGCGGACGCGCTTTGCGTATTTCTCGATGGAGATCGCGCTTCGCGCCGAGATGCATACTTACAGCGGCGGGCTGGGTGTGCTCGCCGGGGACTCGGCGCGCTCGGCGGCTGATCTCGATCTACCAATGGTGTTCGTTACGCTCGTGAGCCGCCAGGGTTATGCGCGGCAGGAGATCGACAACAGTCATGCGCAGGTCAGCCATGCTGATCCGTGGTCGCCCCAAGACTTTGCGACCGCCTTGCCGCAGATGGTAGCTGTGTCAATCGAGGGACGTGCGGTGTGGGTGCGCCCCTGGCTCTATGCGCTGGAATGCCAGCTGGGGCATGTCATCCCGGTGCTGCTGCTCGACACGGATCTCGCGGAGAACGCCGTGGAGGATCGCCGGATCACCGATGCGCTTTATGGTGGGGACCAGGCCTATCGGCTGAAGCAGGAGATCGTGCTCGGCGTCGGCGGCCAGAGCGTGCTGCGTGCGCTCGGCTTCCGCATCGAGAAATATCACCTCAACGAAGGCCATGCAGCGCTGCTAACCCTGCCCCTTCTAAAAGGAACGCGGCGGCCAGACGGCGTTCACGCGTCCGATCCGATCGACAGCTACGACGTCTCGGCGGTTCGCGAGCGCTGCGTGTTCACGACGCACACGCCTGTGGAAGCCGGGTTCGACAAATTCGACTATGACCTCGTTGAGCGCGTGCTCGGCGACTACATTGAACGCGATATCCTGGCGCACCTCGCCGGCGCCGATCAGCTCAATATGACGCATCTGGCGCTGAATCTCAGCGGCTATGTCAACGGTGTCGCCCGCCGGCACGCGGAGACGACGCGCAAACTCTTCCCAGGCTATACGATCGCCTCGATCACCAATGGCGTTCATGTCCATCGATGGACGCATGGCGCCATTGCCAGACTGTTCGAGCAGCAATTCTCAAACTGGGCGCACGAGCCCGAGGTCCTCGCCTTCGCCGATCAGATCGGCGACAACGCCTTGTGGTCGGCACACGGGGACGCAAAGCATGATCTGCTGGCACGGATCGCGCAGGCGACGGGGAGGCAATTGCGTCCCGACCTGCCGCTGATCGGATATGCGCGGCGCATGACCGCCTATAAGCGGCCCGAGCTCATCTTCTCCGACATGGAGCGCTTGCGCGAGATCGCGAACGCTCAACCTTTCCAGATCGTCCTGGCCGGCCTTGCGCATCCGAACGATGGCGGCGGGCAGGAAGCGATACGCGCGCTGGGGGCGCATATCGATGCACTTGAAGGCACGATCCCGGCGGTATTCATGCCTGGGTACAATCTCGACGTTGCCGCCGCGTTGGTCGCCGGTTGCGATGTCTGGTTGAACACGCCGCTGCCGCCGCTCGAAGCATCCGGCACGAGCGGCATGAAGGCCGCCCTCAACGGCGCGCTCAACCTGAGCGTCCTCGATGGTTGGTGGATCGAGGGCTGTGTCGAGAGTGTGACGGGCTGGTCGATCCCCAGCAATGGTGCCGAGGCGAGCGATGCGGGAGCGCTCTATGACAAGCTGCGGGCTGTGGTGCTTCCCCTCTATCACGGTGACCGGGGACGCTGGATCTGGATGATGAAGCAAGCCATCAGCAAGATCGGGTCGTCCTTCAATTCTCATCGGATGATGCGCCGCTACGTCACCGAAGCCTATTTGCGTTGACGAGGGACGAGGATGCGTGTGCAAGATGTGATGTCGACGCGATTGGTCACCATCAGCCCGGAGCACAGCGTCTGGCACGCCGCGCAGATCATGCTCACCGAACATGTCAGCGGCCTGCCGGTGCTCGACGACGCACAAGCCTTGATCGGCATGGTCACGGAAGGCGACCTGCTGCGGCGCTCCGAGCTCGGCACACCTCTCGGTGACGGCGGAGTGCAAGAGCGTGCGCGGGCCTACGTCAAGAGCCGCAGCTGGAAGGTCGGTGCGCTGATGTCGGCCCCGGTTTTGTCCATCGACGAGGATGCCCCGCTGTCGCAAGTGGCGATGCTGCTCGGCCTCAACCGGATCAAGCGTCTGCCGGTGCTGCGCGACGCACGGCTGGTGGGCATCGTCAGCAGGGCGGACCTGCTCAAGGTCATTTCGGCGGGCGGACCGGATGCGGAGATCAGGGGCGATGCGGCGGTCTCGCGGGCTCTGCGCGCCCGCCTCGAGGAGGCGGGCGCCGTGCTGCGCCGACAGCCGGAACTCCATGTCGCCGCGGGTCGGGTGCACGTCGCAGGGACCATGCGCTCGCAGGAGGAAATCGACGTCGTGCGGATGGTGGTCGACAGTGTCGTGGGATCGGGGTTTAAGGATGATTTGACAGTGGAGAAGGAGCCTCGATGAGGGTTGTTCTGTTCGAAGCGGAGGATTGGGAGAAGAAAGCCTGCGCAAAACTGATGCGCCGGCACGACGTCCGCTGCACGACGGCTCCGCTGAATATCACCACGGTCGGCGAATTCGAGGACGCGGAGGTGATCAGCCCTTTCGTGGCGTCCCGCCTTGATTCCGGCATCATCGATCGATTGCCCGATCTGAAACTCATCGCGACCCGTTCGGCGGGATACGATCATATCGACCTGACCGCCTGTCGAGAGCGAAGTATCGCCGTTGCCAATGTGCCGGATTACGGGGATGCGACGGTCGCCGAGCACGCCTTCGCGCTGCTGCTGGCGCTTGCGCGCAACATCGTCGAGAGTGTCGCGCTGACCCGCCGCGGCGGTTTCTCGATGGCCGGCATGCGTGGTCTTGAGTTGCGGGACAAGGTCATTGCGGTTGTTGGAACAGGGCGCATCGGCCGCCGCACGATCGAGATCGCGCATGGCTTCGGCATGAAGGTCCTCGCCTTCGATCAGGTCGAGGACGCTGCCGCCGCGACACGGCTGGGCTTCACCTATGGCGCGCTCGACGAGGTCCTGGCGCAGGCCGATGTGGTGACGTTGCATGTACCATCATCACCGGACACCGTCGGGATGATCGGCGAACGGCAGTTCGACGTTATGAAGGACGGCGCCATCCTCATCAATACCGCGCGCGGCAATGTGGTCGACACGGAGGCGCTGGTGCGGGCGCTGGCAAGCGGCAAGTTGCGCGCGGCCGGTCTCGACGTGCTGCCGCAGGAGCCGCTGATCCGTGAGGAGGCCGAGATCTTCCGCCAGAACATGGCGGTCGATACGGTCGATCTCAAGGCGCTTGTCGCCAACCACGTGCTGCTGCGCTTTCCGAACGTTCTGGTCACGCCGCACAACGCCTACAACACCGACGCGGCGCTGCGACGTATCATCGACACCACCCTTGCCAACATCGAAGGCTTTGCGGCCGGTCGCCCGGTCAATCTGGTAGGGGTAGCCTGAGATGTGCCTTTCCGCGGAGGTCAGTCTGGGTGCCGCCGCCGTCCTCATCCCGGGCGGCGCGGTGGCGGGCGCGTCGGCCTGGCGGGCAGATCGCCGCTATCTGATGATCGCAACCCTTCCGCTTCTGTTCGGTCTGCAGCAACTGGTGGAGGGTTTGATCTGGATCGAGGGCCACGCAGGCAACACGCATCGCGTCGGCCAGTATTCCTTGCTCTACATGTTCTTCACCTGGATTGCCTGGCCGATCTGGGTACCTCTGTCGGCCTACTTCCTGGAGGGCGGTGGGCGCCGGAACCTCATCCTTTTGTTCGTCATCGCGGGCGCGATGCTGGGCGGCCTGCAGTTCATTCCGTACTTTGTCCATGACGGCTGGCTGGCAACGACCTTCCTGCGTTGGGCAGTTCGCTATCAGGACATCAATCTGCTCGACGGGCTCGTCTCCCGGACCGTGACCTACGCGATCTACGTTGCTGTCGTCATCGTGCCCTTCCTGCTGGTGCGAGGCTGGGAGATCAAGATTTTCGGCCTGCTCGTCGCCGGCGTCCTCGTCATCACCTATGCGTTCTTCTCCTACGCCTATATCTCGGTGTTCTGCTTCGGCGGTGCGGTGATCTCCCTCTATCTCCTGGCGCTGATGTGGCGCAGGCGAGCCAGGCCCGCACTGGCGTGATCGCTGTACGGTCGCATTGCCGGCGTTTGCCGTGCCAAGTGCGAGCGTAGAGCAAGATCCGCACGACGAATACGCCCATATGCACCCGCAGCCGAAGTGGGGCATCGCGTTGCGTTCGATTGCTCCATTTGGAAGCCGCTGATGCTGTTCACAGGAGAGGGCTCGCCAGCCGCGCCAGGTTCTCGCCAATCTTGTGGATCATTGGACGTTTTTCCCAACCGTCGAGCGTGAGCGTCGCGGTGTTGTCGAAGCAGCGCACTTGCTCACGGCGCAACTGTTCCGTGACACCCTTGTCAAAAACGATAAGGCTTACCTCGGCGTTTAGGACAAAAGAGCGGATGTCGACATTGCTGGAACCCAGCAGCGAGATCTCATCATCAAACGTCATATGCTTGGCGTGCAGAAAGACCTCCTCATAGAGATGCACTTGGACACCGGCCTGGAGGAGTTCGGAGTAGTAGGATTGCTGCGCCAATTTCACCAGGATGTGATCCGTGAGACGCGAGACCAGCAAACGCACCTCCACCCCACGCAGCACGGCGGTTTTGAGTGCTTGAAGGAGAGGTTCGTCCGGGACGAAGTAGGGCGTCGTGATCACGACACGCTTGCTTGCGCCGTGAACCAGAGCCGCAATTACATTGCCAATCCCTGCGTTCGGGTAGTCAGGACCGCTTGGAAGGACCTGTGCAACGGCCCCGGCATCGGGATGATGGTGTGGAAAAAGGGCGGATACCGCCAGTTCCTCCTCCGTTTCCATGAACCAGTCGGCGACAAAGACGGCTTGCAGCTCTGTCGTGATCGGGCCGACAACTCGTGCGACCAACTCCTCGTTTGCGATGTTGGAGGCAGATAGGGCGTTTGTTATGTTCTGGGAGCCGATATAGCCGATGCGGCTGTCTATGACGGCAACCTTACGGTGATTACGCAGGTCGGCACGCGCCGATCTGCGCCGAAAGATCCCCACCTTCAGAGCGAATTGAACGTCCACACCTGCTCGGGTTAGCAGCCTCGTCACCTGGTGCCGCCATTGCCGGGACCCGATGGCATCAATCAGTACCCTGCATGTGACACCTCGCAGGACCGCCCGTTCCAATGCTTCTATTACGCGCAGACCCGTCCGGTCGTCTGCGAATATGTAGAACAGGAGATGGACAGTTCGTTCCGCATGATCGATGTCGACGACCATGCGGTCGATAACACCCTCATAATTGGAAAGAAGTTCGACGTTGTTGCCAGAAAGCGCGGGGAACTGGCCGAGGGTTTCAATCAGGAGCGCCGGTCCCGCCAGCGAGCCTGGCAAGTCGGGACGGCGGCAGAAGTGAGAATGGGCAATCTCTTTCGATGCCGCGACCAGGACCTCCGGCAATCTGGCGAAGCGTTCCCTGCGCCAGCGGGGATAGGTCGGTCTGCCGATAACAAGATAGACCGCAAGTGCAGGAAGGGGCAGGAAAAATATTAGCAGCAGCCAGCTGCGCGCGGCGTCGGGCGAACGTCGAAAGGGCACGACAAAAACCATGACAATGCGGATTGTCCATTCCACTACCAAGTAGGCGATCGCCCAGGCTTCGTTCCCAATAAGCGCCATCGCCGTCGTCCCGTGTGCCTATGTTTTCCGCGAAGGTTGAGGAGTGGAGTAGCAGCGTTCGTTCGATCCCAGGATCTTCGGCTTCCACGGTCCTGTGATCTCCGCCCGTCCGCTGCGCGCGGCGGTGCAGGTGCGCCCGCACCGACGCAGCGCTCATCGTCGCCACAGTATGTTAATCCACCGCAGGACGCGCATGCAGATCCAGATCGCCACGATAAATCCGATCAGGGCCGTGACGGGCAGCCCTATCACCTCAGGTCCAATATGCGCTTGCGCCAACAGCGCGGACGTGACCAGCATTCCAGCCGACAGAAGCGCCAGCGCCGCGAGAGCCGCCCGGCGGTCGAGCCGCCGCTCGGTTTCGTCCGATTGATGGACACGCACACCAAGGGCTAGGTCTCCGCCGTCCTGATGGGCGCGATGAAGCCAGGAGGCCAACAGCGAGGGCAGGTCCTCTGCGGAGAGCGCCAGCTCGGTTTTGAGACGCGCCATGGCTGCCGGGTCAGGCCTGCCGCCCAGCGTGTGCGCCAACGCGGCCTCGCCTTTGGCAATGATCGTATCCAGCACATTGAAGTTGGGATCGAGCCGGCGCAGGCAGCCCTCAATCAGAAAAAGCGCCCTGACGAAAACCATGAGGTTATAGGGAACGACGACGCGGGCGCCGTCACCGAGCCGCATCACCCTGAGGAAAGCATCGGCGATAGACCAGTCCTTCAGCGGCAGCGAGGAATAGTCGCTGAGGATTTCTTCGATACCCTGCACGAATGCCGTGCGTTCCGCCTGCCGGTCGATCAGCGAAAGAGCGATGGCCGCGTCGAGCATCCATCCGGCGTCCTGGTGAACGAACGCCTGGAGAAAGATCCCGAGATTGCGCCGTGTCGTGTGGTCAAGATGGCCCACGAGCCCGAAATCGTGAAAGCAGATCCGGCCGTCCTCCATAACGAAGAGATTGCCGGGATGCGGATCGCCATGAAACAGACCGGTCGTCAGCAGTTGCTCAAGATAGAAATCGACCAGGACGCCCGCGATCCGCGAACCGTCCTGCGATATGGCCGAATCCTCGATCGATCGGCCATGGCTCATGACCTGGACGAGGATTGCTTCGCTTGATAGCGTTTCGAATGCTTCCGGCACGTAGACGTCGGTGCGCTGCCTGTAGGCATCAGAAAATCGTCGAATGTTTCGCGCTTCCTGGAGAAGGTCAGTCTCGCGCCGGAGATTGGCCCACATTTCGCGGGCGAGGCGCTCGGGCTGCAGGCGGCGGAAGCTCGGGATCGCCGCGCCGGCGATCCGGGCAACGGCAACGAGTATCCGCATGTCGCTGTCGATCCGCTCCCGCATGTGCGGGCGCCTTATCTTGACGATCACCTCCTGGCCGTCGGGCAGGGTGGCGCGATGGACCTGGGCGATCGAAGCGGCTGCGAAAGGTTCGCTGTCGAATGTCTGGAACACCTGTTCGACCGGCCGGCGCAAGGCGCGCTCAAGTTCCGCCCTGGCCTCTGTCGAGGAAAATGGCCGGGCACGCTCGCGCAGGTCGCGCAGTTGCCTGAGATAGTCCTCCGGGAACAGGTCGGGCCGCATGCTGAGGGCCTGACCGATCTTGATGAAGGTTCCGCCGAGCTCATCGAGCGTCTGGCGTAGGCGAACTGGCAGGGCCGAGGCATCGGCGGCGACGCCGCGGCGCCGCTCGGCTAGATAGAGCAGAGTCAATGAGACTGCGGCGGCGACGATCCTGAAAAACCGCGAGCTCACGCGCTTTACCCCGGTTATAGGCGGCCGCCGCGCATCGCGTTAGAACAACCGCTGCCGGATGCCGAGCGACGCGTTCGTCAGCGCGATTGAAGAGTCGGCACCCGATGCGAGGCCGGTCAAGGCACGGATGGCATCGATCGTCTCGGGAATGACGATCGCCTGGTTGTCGACCATGTAGGCGTAGAACAGCTCGTCGCCTTCCGTGCGCAGCATGTCTTCCCAGAGCGCCACCTCGTAGAGATTGTCGTGCGGTCGGCCGAGGTCGGCCATCAGCTCCTTCACGGTATTGATCGCGGTGAGCCCGTCCGTGGTTCGGATCAGCGCGATCCGCGACGAAGCGCCGAAAGCCCCGAGCACCTCCTCCTTCTCGGCCGCCCGGGTCATCTGGACGGACCAATAATGGAGATGCGCCAGCGTCTCGGGAACCTTGACGGCCATGGTCACCACGTCGAGGTCGGGGTCGACGCTCTGGGCGTCTGGTCCCTGATGACTCGGGATCTCGGGCTCGGGCACGAGCGTGTTCATGATCCCGCCTTCATGGCTTTCCCACGGATCGGTGGCGCGCCTCAGCAGCGTGCCGCGCGCGCGTTTGAGCAGGCCGGCCCGCTTCAAGACGGAAAGCGTGCGAACGATGGAGGTCGTGTTGCAGGACACAACGCGCGTCGACTGGCGGCCGATCGCGCTCGCAAAGGAGCTTTCTGCGACGAAAGAGTGTCCGGTCACGGCGTGTTTCTCGCCGCCATGGACGATGAACTTGATGCCGCGGGCCCGGTACCGCTCGACGTTGGTTGCGGCGACGCGCTTGGGTGTGCAGTCGACGACGATGTCCGCGGTCTGGAGCAGCGCATCGAGCGTACCGGCGACCGACAAGCCGGATGCCCTCATCGGGCCAGCCGTCTCATCGGACGCCGCGTAGAGCGGAATCGCCTTCTCTTCAAGCGGGCGCAGGCGCCAGTCGCTCGCGATGTCGCAGACACCGACGAGTTCCATATCAGCCTGAAGACGCACGGCGTCGGCCACCCGCTTGCCGATTACGCCATAGCCGTTCACGGCAACCCGGATGGAACTGTGCTGTGTCATTCCAGAAATCCTTAGAAACGAAAGTTCGATCGCGCCGCTTCCCGCCGCCTTAAGAGGAAAGAGCACCATTTTGTATGCCAGCGCTCGGCGGCTGCATCTTTGATCGAGGTTAAGGATGCACAGTCGTCGTGGTGCCGGCTCGGATTCCGGCACCAGGCAACGACAGGTTCTAGCCAAGATCCTCATAGGTGACGTAGGCCATCATGCCGGTCGCCATGTGGTAGAGGTGATGGCAGTGCAGCGGCCACTTGCCCGGATTGCTGGCATCGAAGACGAAGGTCAGGGTTTCGCCGGGTGGCACTAGCGCCGTATCGCGCACGGCCCCGGAGATTGCGGTGCCGTTCACGTTGGTTACCTGGAAATGATGACCGTGCAGGTGCATCGGATGCGCCATCATGGATGCGTTGCGCATCGTGATCTCTATCCGCTCCCCTTGACGCGTGCGCATATCCGAGGCGCCGTCCATGCCCCATACATAGCTTTGCATCTGGCCGGTCAGGGCGATCTCGAAACGTCTGTCTGCCGGACGAACGGCCAGCGGCCTTACGGCCCGCAGGCGCTGCTCGAGGGAATTGCCCACGATCGGACCGTCGGCCTCGGCAATGGGAGCGATACGCTGGATGGGGGCTCCGGCTGTGGCGAGGATCACGCCCGTGCGTTCCATTGCCCCTTCCCGCAGGGCCAGAACAGGATAGGTTCCGGCTCCTTGAGGCAGTTCCAAGCGGATATCGAGGCGTTGACCCATGCTGATCGGGAATGTTTTGCCGTCGACCGGTTCGACCTCCTGGCCGTCGACAGCAACGAGCGTTCCCTGCACGACGCCGGTGTCGATGGTGAAGGCTGTGGCAGTCGCGCCATTGATAATGCGCAGGCGGACGCGGCCGCCTTTTTCCACTTGCACGACTTCGGGATCGTCGAGCGTTCGATCGTTGGCCAGGTAGGCATCATAATCGATGTCGTTGAGGTCCATGGCCCCCATTGTGCCCATGTCCATTCCGGGCATGCCGCCCTTGTTCATGCCATCCATCTCCATATTGCCGTGCCCCATGGCGGAATGATCCATCATCGGCATTCCGGCCATTTTCCCTTGCCCTGTCGCAGGTACACTCGACCGGGCGTCGTGGGCTTGTCCGCTCTTGAGCCTGGCCAGCAGTTCCTCGGCCGGCGTAAAGGAAAAGTCGTGCAGGAGGATGACGACGTTCTGTTCATCCCGTTCCCTGTCGGCCGCGGTGCGGACGACAAGTGGCGCGGCAAGCAGGTTCTGCTCCTGAAGCGTGTGCGCGTGCATCCAGTGCGTGCCGCCGGCACCGACAGGGAAGGTATAGCGCACGACCTCGCCTGCCTTGATTAGGGCCATCGGATTGTCCGGCACGCCGTCCATCTTCCAGGGCGGCGTCAGGCCGTGCCAGTGGATCATGGTCGGTTCATCGATCACGTTTGCAAGCTCGACATCGAAACTCGATCCAGCGTCCAGTTGGATCCCTTGCTTGCCGTCAGGCTGCATCAATCCGAACACGCGTGCTGCCTTGCCGTTGACCTCGATCGTGCGGCTGGCAATTCCGAGCCTGAGCGGTGGCGCGGCGGCCGAGGCCTGAGGCAGGGCGCCGAAGGGGCGGATGACGGAAGCCGCGCCGACGGCGGCGGTCCCGGTCATGATCGTTGTGAGAAAACGACGTCTGTTCATGGTTCACTCCTGATGTGGCCTGCATCGGCAGGCAAGCTGATCGGTGCGTCTTTCGGACGCTGGTCGGCGACCCAATGCGCGATCGGGTCGTTTCGGTCAGATCAGCTTCGGGGAGGCCCGTGGGAAGGATGGACAGAAATGCCGGCCGATTGGGTCTCGATCGGCAATGCATGATCCCTCACCACGGGGGCACCATCGAAGAGGGCGGCAGGCGGCACAAGGCTGAAGCACTTGAGGCAGTATTTTTGGCAGCACTGATCGAGGCTTCTGTCGGTCCTCTTGCCGCTACCATGATAACCTGCATGCACGAGAACGCCGTCCACGTTGGCGCTTGCCGAAACGGTTTGAGTATTGGCCGGGTCTGGACACGGCAAGGTGTGGGCAGTCGTCAAGGACGCCGTCAGAAAGGCGAATACCAACGCGGCCACGACAGCCGTTCTCAATCGTTCGCAAATGTTCGCCACCAGAGCCACCTCAAATCACCTCGATTCAACTCTAGCGCATCAGGAAGTTTTCCTGTTTGATCGGGATCAATGCCAATCCGATGCTGTAAAGCCGTTCCAGCCAGATAGTGTTGTCGTCATGATGAGACCAATCACGACGGCGTACCAGGCCAGTCGAAATGCGGAAGTGTCGCGAAGACGAGGAAGCCCAAGCCGACTGCCGTAATGGTGGCGACCGCGATCGGGAGCCAAAAACGCACCGGCCCCGTCCCGGCCGCGACAACCAACCGTCCAGCCGCGTTCGTTGTCAGGGCGAGCAGCACGGCGTGCCCCACAGTCTCTCTGTCTGCCGAGACACCAAGGAGCCGCAATGCGCTCAGCACGGCAACGTCGATATCGAAGGTGCCGGTGATCGCCGACGTGACCACCATGCCACCAGTGTTCCCGACCGAAACTGCAGCACTTATGGTCGAAACCACAGCAAACAGGATCGCAAAGGCCAGCAGTGCCCACAATTCGAAGGGGTTGCGTGGCATTTGTCCAGCGTCGGTTGGAACTGCACCGCGCGACAGAAACACCCCGCCGCACATCACGAAAGTCAGAACCGCGGCAAGAATGGCAAGTCCTGCGACGCCGAGCACTGATGGTGAGACGATCGCGACGATGCCGGCAACACGGAGCACCGAGACGGCGGCGGCGAGCGTGGCGGCTCCGGCCAGCGGCCAAGGATTGCCGCCTGCGGTTGCCGTACGCGCGAGCGCCAGCGTCACCGCCGTCGATGATACCACTGCCCCCGCCAATCCGCCCACCAGCACTCCACGTGTGGTTCCGAACAGGCGGACGGCAATATAGCCGAGGAACGAGATTGCAGCAGTCAGCACTGTGAAGAGCCAGATCTGTTGCGGATTGAAGCCGCCCCACGGATCGATCGCCTGCGCAGGGAGGAGCGGCAGGATGATCGCCGTCATCACCGCCAGCACCAGCGCGGCGCGCAACTCGATCCAGGAGAGGCGCCTGAGAAGACCATGCAGCAGATCGCGACTGGCGAGGAGGACGGCAAGTGCGGTGCCTCCGGCGGCAGCGGCGCGGTGATCCCCCGCAACCGCCAGTGCTCCGAGCACGAACACGCCCAGGGCCGCGACAACACCGGTCACGCTGAAATCCGCATCCTGAATGGCTTCGCGGCTCTTGTACCAGGCAAAGACCGCGGTGAAGGCCAGCAGCCCTGCGATCAGCACCGATGGTGCCGCGACGCTCTTGGCGAGCGCGGCGAACAGGCCGCCAAGAAGACCGGTAATGGCATAGGTGCGGATACCGGCCGTTCTCGCGCCATCCGGGGCGTCGCGCTCGCGCCAGCCACGCTCGAGACCTACCAGCAGGCCAATGGCGAGCGCCAAGCCCAACCTGGCGATCAACGGGTCCACTGTCAGCTTCCCGCGGGCTGACGGCCATGAAACGAAGTCGGCATCATCGCGGCTTCCGGATCATGCGCCAAAGGACGTCGTCGCGGCGCCAGAAATGATGCCAGAGCGCCGCTGCGGCATGAAGGAGGACAAGAACGAGCAACGTCCAGCTCAGCAGGCTGTGAACCGGCGCAATCCGGAACGTGACATACATGGCGATCGTGCCGGTGACCGGCAGCGCGATCAAGACGGCGTAGAGCGCGACATGCATAACGGCGGCAATGATGCGCTCGACGACCGACATGCCTCGGGCAGGCGGCGGTCTGCCATAGGCAAGGCGCATGACCAGTTGCGCCAGTACAAGACCAAGGATTGCCCAGCCGCTCCAGGCATGGACCTGATGCAGGAACAGGTCGAAGGGGCGCGGTTTCATGAACAGGTGCGCCATATGCGTGCGCTGGATTGCCCAGGCCGTCGGCACCTGTACGAGGCAAAGGACAAGCACGGTCCAATGCATCAGACGATGGGCGAGTGGGAATTCCTCGGGCGGACTCCGCCGGTGGCGTCCTCCCGGGCGCCGCCATCTCAAGTCTCGACCTCGACGATGTCGCCTGCGCGCGCGGCATAATCGAGCGCATAGGCGAGCTCGCCCGTCGTCTCGGCATGGACATGAAGCAGGGGCTGGCCCCGATCGATGTCGTCGCCGAGCCGAACCTCCATGTGAACGCCCGCCGCCTTCGATTCGGGTGCGCCAGCGAGCTTGGCAAGCCGCGAGAGTTTGCGGTTGTTTATGTGAACGACGCGCCCGGTATGCGGCGCGAGCAGGGGATAGACATTGGGCGCCCGCGGTGGCGTACGAGGGCCGCCCTGCGCCCGGCAGATCGCCTCGAACTTCGACCAGGCCCTCCCGCTTGAGAGCGTTTCGAGCGCGCGGACGACGCCTTCTCCCCGTTCGGCCTTGCCGCCGATCTCGAGTGCGGCACCGGCCAGCGTCGCCGCCCGGCGGCGCAGGTCGTCAGGGGCGTCCGCTGCGTTCTGCAATACGGCGAGCACGTCCAGCGCTTCTAGTGCCGGCCCGATGCCGCGACCGACGGGCTGCGAGCCGTCCGTCTGGATGCAAGTCGTGGCGAGCCCGAACCGTGAGGCAACAGCGTTGAGACGCAGGCCGAGCTGAGCGGCCGCGTTCTCACCGCGCACCTTGGCGGTCGGCCCGACGGGAATGTCGATCACGACGTGGGTAGACCCCGCCGCTATCTTTTTGGACAGCACGGAGGCGACCAGCTGGCCTTCGGTGTCGACGTCGAGCTCGCGCTCGACGCGGACGAAAATGTCGTCGGCGGGGCTCAGATGCACAGCGCCGCCCCAGGCGATGCAGCCGCCTTCGCGTTCGACGACGCGCCTCAATGTCGCGATGTCGAGCTCCACCGGCGCCAGCGTTTCCATCGTGTCGGCGGTGCCGGCCGGAGAGGTGATGGCGCGTGACGAGGTCTTGGGCATGAGCAAGCCGTTCGCGGCGACGATCGCGACCACGATCGGGGTTGTCCTGTTGCCGGGAAGGCCGCCGACGCAATGCTTGTCGACCACGATTGGCGCGTCCCAGCGCATCCGCTCGCCGACGTCCACCATGGCGCCGGTCAGGTCGGCAGTTTCGTTCTCGTCGAGGGGGAGGGCGGCGCTGGCCGTGAGGAAAGCGGCTAGGTGGACTTCCGTGTAACGCCCGGCGACCATGTCGCGCAGGATTTCTGCGAAGGCGCGCGAATCGAGCCGATTGCCGTAGATGCGCTGACGCACGCTCGCCAGCGAGTCGATCGCGGGTGCATGGCTGACCCTGACCGCGTCACCGTCGGCAAGGCCAAGCCGCTCCCAGGCGGTTTCGGAGAGGCCGACTTCGTCGAGGGCGATTAGACCGTCACCGTCGACCTGGAACAGCGTCGCCTGAACCTCGCCGCTGCCGTTGGAGACAAGGACTTGTGAGCGCGCCGACAAACCCTCCGACCGGCAGACGTGGCAATCGGTGCGCATGACGACGACGGCCTGATGCTGCGTGTGCAGGCGGATGCGCCTCGCCCGCAGGGTCGGTTGAGCGGGAATTGTCGTGTCGGCGAACGTCATAGATCGAACTTCTGGTTCTGGCGGGGAACGACGGCATCCCATCCGAGCTCCCGGTCAATGCGAACGCGCAGCGCTTCGGAGCCTTCGTCTTCGCCGTGCACGATGAAGACCCGGGACGGCGGTCGGCGGAAGCCCGACAACCACCGCATCAGCTCGCTGGAATCAGCATGCGCCGACAGCATTGACAGTTCCTCGACCGCGGCGCGAACGGGAATCCATTCACCATGGATCTTGGTCTCCTGCGCGCCTTGCAGCATAGCACGACCGCGGGTGCCGGCCGCCTGGAAACCGGAGAACAGGATCGTATTGCGTGCATGCGGCGCGAACGCCTTCAGATGATGAAGCACGCGCCCGCCGGTGGCCATGCCACTCGCCGAGATAACCACCTTGGGATACGGGCTTGCCGTGATGCCCTTCGAGCCGTCGACGTCGCGGGTGTAGGTCGCAATCGCGCAGACCTCCTTACATTGCTCCGGGGTCAGGCGGTGGTCCCCACGGTGGGCGTGGAGGAGGTCGGTGGCGTCGATTGCCATCGGGCTGTCGAGATAGACAGGCACCTTCGCCAGGCGCCCAGTACTTTTGAGCTTCCAGAGATGGTAAAGGAGCGATTGCGCGCGACCCACGGCGAAGGCGGGAACGACGACCGTCCCGCCGCGCGCGACTGTTCGCTCGACGACGGCGCCGAGCGCTTCGGTGGGATCGGCAGGATCGTGCATGCGGTTGCCGTAGGTCGATTCGATCAACACATAGTCCGCCTCCGGTACAGGGGCCGGATCGGGAAGAACCGGATCGTCATAGCGGCCGAGATCGCCGGAGAAGGCGACACGGCGTCCGCCCCATTCGATCTCGGCGGTGGCGGCGCCCAGGATGTGCCCGGCATGACGGAAAGTCAGCGTCGCGCCGAACGGGAGCTTGACCGGCTTGTCGAAGGGCACGGGCGAGAAGAATTCAAGGCTGCGCTCGGCATCCCGGATGCCGTAGAGCGCGAGCGCCGGCTTGTGTTTCGAGAAGCCTTTTCTGTTGGCGTATTCGGCGTCCTTCTCCTGCAGGTGGCCGCTGTCCTTGAGGATGAGCTCTGCCACATCGCGCGTTGCCGCCGTCGCATAGATCTTTCCCTTGAAGCCGTCGCGCACAAGCTTGGGAAGGTAGCCCGAATGGTCAAGATGGGCGTGCGTCAGGATAACGGCGTCGATGCTCGAAGGGTCGATCGGCAGCGGTTCCCAGTTTAACTCGCGCAGGTTCTTGAGGCCCTGAAACAGACCGCAGTCGATCAGGATGCGTTTGTCGCCGTTGGTGAGCAGATGTTTCGAGCCGGTGACGGTGCCTGCGCCGCCGAGGGACGTAAGTGTCAGCATGGCGTCCTTCATTTGGTAGGAGTGGTGAGATCGGCGGGCGAGCCTTTCCCATCGATGGCATTGCGTTCGGCGACTGTCAGGAAGTCGCGGCGCGACCACCCAGCCAAAGGTGCGGCGGCATCGATCAGATGCGCCCAACTGCAGCGATTGGCGAACAGCAGGCCCGCGACATCCAGCGTGCCGCCCCGGCTGATATAGCCGCGGGCCACAGTGTGTTTCGGACCGCTGTCGAGCCGTCGCAGCAGGCCGAGCATCGGCTCGGGCCGTGTGTGCGAGACGATCAGGCGCGGGACATCGACCGGGAAGAGGCGCACGAGCTCCTCGTCGGACGCCACAAAACGCGCCTCGATGGGATCGCGGGGGATCCTGAAGCGACCGGGCTCGTTGATCGCCGTCACCACGACCCGCCGTCCATGCTCTTTCAGGCGGTTCGCCGCCTTGAGCGCCTCTTCGAGCTGGTAAGCGCCGATCGCAACGATCTGCAGCTCGGCGCCGTCAACCTGTCCCTCGATGTGGGCAGCGCCGTCGGCGACGAAACGGACGGCGGCAGCGCCGTCGAAGCGGTGCGGCATGTCGCGCTTTGAGACGATCACGCAGGCGACCTGGCCGCGCCCCTCGAACACCGAGGCCATGGTGGCGACGGCGCTGTTGGCGTCTACCGGAAACAGCACACGCGCGGTGTCCGACATCTCGCCGAGCAGCGCCTCGCCGACGGTCGGATCCTGATGCGACTGCTCGTTCTTGGAATTCTCCCAGGTATGCGAGGTGACGACAAGCGGCACGGAAATCCAGCCCGGGCTCTGGCCCACCGTGCGTTGGTGGCGCGCGAAGATGATCTCCTGACGCAGGCCACCGAGCATCTTCATCGCGAAGGCTTCGTAGCTGACGATGAGGTTGATCCCGCCTTTGTTCGCAAGGGCCGCGGCGGCGACCGCTTCCTCGTTGAGTGCGGTGATCACGGCGCCATCAACGGCATCGGCGACGCCGGCTTCGGGCGTATTGACGCGGTGGCGGAGGCGGTCAAGGGTGGCACCCATGTGGTTGGAGCGCAGTTCGTCCGGATTGCCGACGCGCACCCTGTGCGACGGATTTGCGTTGACAAGGCTCACGAACCAGCGGTCGAGCGCATGCATGGCGCAATCGGCCGGCGCGCTTTTGTCGGTCCATTGCGGCTGCGGCAGGCTCGGCGCAGACGGCCGGCGCGACGCCAGCGGATGCCGGCTCTCCGGGGGACGCTTCTGCTCCTGGTGAATCG
This sequence comes from Rhizobium sp. X9, assembly GCF_018873185.1. NCBI lineage: Bacteria > Pseudomonadati > Pseudomonadota > Alphaproteobacteria > Hyphomicrobiales > Rhizobiaceae > Rhizobium > Rhizobium sp. X9. Next base: position 1,246,675 of record NZ_CP071312.1, read on the forward strand.
CAATTGCTGAAACGGCCTCGGCGATCTCCTCCTGCGGGACGAACAGAACCCGCGCCGCTTCGTTGAACGCAGTTCGCGCGGCCTCGTCGCGGGACGGATTTCCGGCAAGCGGGAGATTGTGCGCGGCGTTCGTGCCAGCGCCTGGAAAGCCGAAGCCTTTCACGGTATTGGCAATGGCGTAGGGAATGGGAGCGGGATAGACGCGGGCGGGATCGCCCGCAAAACGGCCAAGGCGCTCCTCGGCCGTCAGGATCGCCCAGACGAAGGCCGCGGGATCGCGACCGTCGATCTCGAACGGATCGAATCCGTTGAGCCTGAGATGATCAGCGAGCCAATCGGCGCCGCCCTGCTGCGCAATCTGCGCCCGCTCCTCGATGCGTCGGCCGTTAAGGATCATGATCGGCACGACGAGACCGCTATCCTCAGCTCGCCACCAGCGCGCCGTCCAGTCCGAGCCGCGCTGCTCCTCGAAGGCGCCATCGCTCACGAAAGCGACCAGGCTCTCTCCGGGTAGCGGGGCATGGACGTACTGGACCTCGGCGAAGCCGAGATATCCGCCCTCGGAAATGGCGCCGGCCGTGTTCGGTCCGGCATGGCTGCCGATCGGCACCGCCGGACGGCCCTCGGCATTGATAGCATAGGAATAGAAGTCGGCGGCGAGCCGGGACAACCCTTTCTCGCTCCGGTCATAGCGCCCTTTCTGCGCATCCGAAACGTCGCCGGTCAGCGCGTTGAGCGCCTCGATCGCCGCGACGCAATGGCCCTGTCCCATCACCCAGGAGCGGGTGGTGGCCGAGAGCGTGTTCGCGGCAAGGTAGCCGACAAAGGCCGGCACCATGTTCAGGGAACCGCCGGTATGGCCTTCAGGGGTTGCTTTGAAGGCTTCTAGCGGCAGCGACGCGCCGGAGAGGTCGACGCGCTTGGCATAGGTCATGTGAACCACCGTCCACATCGCGGCGGAGGTCAGCCGGTCGGCAGCGGCAAGCAGGCGGTAAAGCGCGTCCGGGTTCTGCTTCGGCGACTGCGCAAGAGCGCGAATGCGCTCGACGGTTTCGTCGCTATGCGTGATCGGGCCGTAGCCGGCACGCCAATGTTCGAATGCTGGGGAGTGTTCGAAGGCTGTGGACGTCGTCGCGGCCATGCGCTGCTGCCTTTCCTGGATGTGTCTGCTTTCCGATGCCGATGGCATCACTCAACCCCGCCGGTCCACGACGGAGGATCGCTGGCGGGAAAGGAATCGATGCCGGCGCGTTCGACGTCGTCGAGCGGCTCGGGCGGGCGTCGATGACGAACGAGTTCAGGATCGGGAGCGTCGGCGATGGCCAGCGCATCCGTGACCAGTCGGGCGAGCCCGATCGCGTTGCTCGGATGACTGACCGAATCGGAGGAGACGATCCTGCCGCAGAGCGGCGCCAGGCGCGTATAGGAATCACCGGCGAAGATGCCGTGCACGACAGCGACGTCGGGTCGTGCGAATCCAAGCGGCGGCAGCTTTCGCGCCGCCTCGATGAGCGTATTGCCGGAGGAGGCGATGTCGTCGACCAGGACGGGCTGCAGCCCGCTCGATGAGGAGAGGTCGGGAAACGCGATCTCGACGTCGCGGTCGCCATGCCGGATCTTACGCAGCACCGCATGCGGCGCGCCGATCTTTGCGGCGATGGCCGACACCCATTGCTCGCTTTCCTCGTCCGGACCGATGATCAGCGGATCGGCAACCGACGCGGCGATCCACTCCGCCAGGAGCGGCGCCGCATGCAGCGTCAGCGCCGGGATTTCATAGAGCGCGGACAGCGCCGGATAGCGGTGCAGGTGCGGATCGACGGTGACGAGCCGGTCGAAGCTGGACGAGATCAGGCGCGCAAAGGTTCGGGAGGTGATGGCCTCACCCGACCGGAAACGCCGATCCTGCCGCATATAGGCCAGATATGGAGCGATCAACGTCACCGCGGTGGCGCCGAGCGATCGGGCCGCGTCAGCGAGAAAGACGAGCCGGAGGAAGCCCTCATCGGGGCGAGCGAGCGTCGAGACCAGAAGAACCGATTTTGCTGCGACGTCGCACGCGAGGCGGACATAGCTCTCGCCGTCCGGGAAACTGCGCGTCTCGATCGCCCCCAGCTCGCCGGCGCCAGCGTTCGCAAGTGCTTGCGCAAATGCTTCATTGCCGGGGAGAGCAATGATGACGGGGACGGAAGTCATCTGGGCTGTGGCAGGGGCCATCATCGTTCTTTCGCAGTCTCGTTCCGGCGTGCAGCACGACGCGCGGTCAGCTCATGATTTCTTGCCCAAAGGCGAAGACAGGTCTCAGATAAAGCCCGCACGGAAGCTCGATTCTTTAATCGAGATTAAGTTCTTGCCATTGCGTGCCAACTCGGCCTCGCGTGCGAACGGCATTTCCGGTCATGCACGAAGGGATGCATAAAGGCTCCGGCCAGCACCTTTCCGGACGCAATCTTGATCTGAGTTAAAGTTCCGGCCTTCCCAGGCGCGCATTTTGACGACCAAGCAGGCTTCAAGTGACTTTTAGCAGAGAACCTTGTCGATCCTGATGCTCAATAGACGCGGCGATCCATAACGCGCCTGGCTGATGACATAAATCGCATTGGCCGTCGCGCGCGAGAGAAGTACGGGAATGCGGCCCATGGAGAATGAGAACAAAGCGCCCGCGAAGCGGGTCTTCAAGTTCGACATCTTGTATTTTATTGCGGTCTTCTTTGCCGTTCTGCTGATCCGGGATCTGCTTGTCGGCCAAGGCCACATCGAGGTCATTCCGTACAGCGAGTTCCAGAGCCTGATCGAAAGGGACGGCGTCGCCGACCTGGTGGTCGGACCGACGGAGATCACCGGCGCTTACAAGCCGCCTATCGAGAAGGATGCGCCCCAGCATTTCTCCACGGTTCGCGTCGATCCGCAGATCGCCGACGTGCTAACCAAGAGCAACATTTCCTTCTCCGGCAAACCCGCGCCGGGCCTCTTCGAAAACCTGCTCTCCTGGCTGATGCCGGCTGCGATTTTCGTGTTGATCTGGATATTCCTGCTGCGGCCGATGATGGCCGGACAGCATGGCGGCCTGATGAGCATCGGGCGCAGCCGGGCGAAAGTCTATGGCGAGAAGTCTGTAAAGGTGACCTTCGCCGATGTGGCGGGCGTCGATGAAGCCAAGCAGGAGCTCGCCGAAGTCGTCGGCTTCCTAAAGGACCCGGCAACCTATGGCCGGCTCGGCGCGCGCATTCCCAAGGGCCTGCTTCTCGTCGGTCCGCCCGGAACCGGCAAGACGCTTCTGGCGCGTGCCGTCGCCGGGGAATCGGGGGTTCGCTTCTTTTCGATTACCGGTTCCGAATTCGTCGAGATGTTCGTCGGCGTCGGCGCTTCGCGCGTGCGCGACCTGTTCCAGCAGGCGCGCGCGCAGGCCCCGGCCATCGTCTTCATCGACGAACTCGATGCGCTCGGTCGCGCCCGCGGCGTCGATATGCCGGGCGGTGGACATGACGAGAAGGAGCAGACGCTCAATCAGCTGCTCGCCGAGATGGACGGCTTCGACCCGAGCGTCGGCATTATCGTTCTCGCCGCGACGAACCGGCCAGAGATTCTCGATCCCGCGTTGCTGCGCGCAGGTCGCTTCGATCGCCAGGTTCTGGTCGACCGCCCCGATCGTCAGGGCCGGATCGACATACTGAACGTGCACCTGAAGAAGATCAGCGTGGCGCCCGAACTCGACGTCGCGGCGGTCGCGGCGCTCACGCCCGGCTTCACTGGCGCCGATCTCGCCAATCTGGTCAACGAAGCCGCGCTTGTGGCCACGCGCCGCGGCGCGAGCGCCACCGTGCTCGACGATTTCACGCAGGCCGTGGAACGTATCGTCGCCGGCCTGGAGAAGAAAAGCCGGATTCTCATTCCACGCGAGCGCCAGATCGTCGCCAATCACGAGATGGGGCATGCGCTCGTCGCCATGGCGCTTCCCCAGACCGACGTGGTGCAGAAGGTCTCGATCATCCCGCGCGGCATTGCTGCGCTCGGCTACACGCTCCAGCGGCCGACCGAGGATCGCTTCCTCATGAGCCAGTCCGAATTGCAGGATCGCATGGCGGTGCTGCTTGGCGGTCGGGCCGCCGAAAGCCTGGTGTTCGACGAGATTTCGACAGGCGCGGCGGACGATCTCGTCAAGGCGACGGACATCGCACGCAACATGGTGGTCCGGTTCGGCATGTCGAAGGAGCTCGGACAGGTCGCATATGAACCGGAGACCGGCAGCTTCCTCGTCGGACAGACCCCGGTCTGGCGGCCGCGCACCTATAGTGATGAGACGGCCGAGGCCATCGATCACATGGTGAAAGACCTGATTGACAGCGCCTTCCAGAAGGCACGCGCGATCCTCGAGCGCAACCGATCCGTGCTCGATACCAGTGCGCGCGAGCTTCTTGCGCGCGAGACGCTCGGCCCCGACGAGCTCGCCAAGCTGACCACGGGTCTCGAGCGCGAGGCACCGCGAAAGCCAGGTCTCGCTCTGGTCGAATGATGCGGATCGAAAATCGCCGGATAGGCCTGCTCGACGGGCGCTCGCTGTTTAAGGGAATCTAAGGTGCGCAGATCATCCGTTGTAGTCGTCGCCGTGTTGGTTGGCACTGCTGTGGCCGGCGGCTATGTCTATTGGCTCGGTACGCAGAACCGGGTTCCAGCAGGTCTGGCGCGAGTGAATGGAAGGATCGAGGTCGAGCGGGTCGACATCACCAGCAAGTATGCCGGGCGACTGGCTGAAGTCCTGGTCGACGAGGGCGCGAACGTCAACAAGGGCGACGTGCTTGCCCGCCTCGATACGAGCGAGATCCAGGCCCAGTTGACGGCCGCGCGCGCCGCCGTCCATCGCAGCCATCAGAGCGTCGCCAGTGCGCAAGCGAGTGTTGCCCTGCGCGAGGCTGAACTCAATCTTGCGCGAATCGAACTCCAGCGGGTCGTCAACCTCATGCGAACGAACACTTCGACCCAGGCCGAGCTCGATCGCCGCACGGCGCAACGCGACATCTCAAGCGCGTCTCTGCAGACCGCTAAAGCCGCGGTTGAGGACGCCAAGGCCTCGGTCGAGGTTGCCGAGGCGCAGGTCAGCCAGATCGAAGCCGCCATTGCCGACATGACGTTGAAGGCCCCGGTATCCGGCCGCGTCGAGTACCGTCTCGCCCGAACCGGCGAGGTCGTCGGCGCCGGGGGGCGCATATTGACGGTCTTCGACCTCTCGGACGCCCATATGACGATCTATCTTCCGACGGCCTCCGCCGGTCGTGTGGCGGTGGGCTCGCAGGCCCGCCTCGTGCTGGACGGCCCAGGCGGCTACGTCTTGCCGGCGATCGTGTCGTTCGTTTCGGCCGACGCGCAGTTCACACCGAAATTCGTGGAGACGGCGAACGAGCGCGAGAAGCTGATGTATCGCGTCAAGCTGCATCTCGACCCGGCGCTGGTCACCTCCGAGCGCGGCTATGTCAAGGCGGGGATGACCGGCAACGCCTATGTTCCGGTGACCCCAGACGCGCTTTGGCCGACCGAACTTGCGCCGAGGCTGCCCGATGGAGGCTGAGCCCGCCACAGCCGTCAGCCTGTCGGGCGTCCAGCATGCCTATGGGAAGGTGATCGCTCTTCGCAATCTGGCTCTGACCGTTCTGCCCGGGTGCAAGCTCGCCATCGTCGGCCCGGATGGGGTCGGCAAGTCGACCTTGCTCGGCTTGATCGCGGGGGTTCGCCGCATTCAGCGCGGTTCGGTCAATGTGCTGGGCGGCGACATGGCTTCGGCGGCGCACCGCAACGAGGCCGCGCCCCGCATCGCCTATATGCCGCAAGGGCTCGGACGCAATCTCTATCCGACCTTGTCGGTCTACGAGAACATCGACTTTTTCGCCCGGCTCTACACCCAGCCGGACGATGGTCGGCGTCGACGGATCGACGAGCTCATGCGGGTCACGGGGCTGTTTCCCTTCGCCGAACGACCGGCGGGGAAACTCTCCGGCGGGATGAAGCAGAAGCTCGGGCTGTGCTGCGCGCTGGTTCATGATCCCGATCTCCTCATTCTGGACGAACCGACGACCGGGATCGATCCGTTGTCGCGCCGCCAGTTCTGGACGTTGATCGGACGTATCCAGGCCGAGCGGCCGACCATGACGGTGATCGTGGCGACCGCCTACATGGAGGAGGCTGGCGCCTTCGATCGTATCGTGGCGATCGACGATGGCGCGATCATCGCTGAAGGAAGTCAGACGGACCTGCTTGCGCGCGCCGGCGCCACCACTCTCGAACAGGCCTATATCGAGCTACAGCGTCCGGAACGGCGCGGGGCGCGCGCGGCGCCGTCCGTGCCGCGTCTCAAACCCGACGGCGGACCGCCGGCCATCGTGGCCGAAGGCCTGACCATGCGCTTTGGCGATTTCACCGCGGTCGACCATGTCAGCTTTCGCATCGAGCGCGGCGAGATCTTCGGCTTCCTCGGCTCCAATGGCTGCGGCAAGACGACGACGATGAAGATGCTGACCGGGCTGCTTCCCGCGACCGAAGGCCGTGCCGAGCTCCTGGGCAAGCCGGTCGATGCGCGCGACATCTCGGCGAGGACGCGGATCGGCTATGTCTCGCAATCTTTTTCGCTTTACGAAGAGCTGACCGTGCGCGGCAATCTCGAACTGCACGGACGACTCTGCGGCATCGGCGGCAAGGGGCTGGGTGAGCGGGTCGATGAGGCCTTGTCGCGCTTCGAGCTCGGTAATGTCGCCGAGATGCTGCCGGACGCCTTGCCCTTGGGCATGCGCCAGCGTCTTCAACTGGCGGCGGCGTGCCTGCATCGGCCGGACGTCCTGATCCTGGACGAGCCCACATCGGGCGTCGATCCGGCGGCCCGCGACCGCTTCTGGAGCCTCCTGCTCGAAATGTCGCGCCGCGACGGGGTGACGATCTTCATCTCGACGCATTTCATGAACGAGGCCGAGCGCTGCGACCGCGTCTCTCTCATGCATGCGGGCCGCGTGCTGGCGGTCGGCGCGCCACGCGAGCTCCAGGCCGCACGTAAGGCCGCAAGCCTCGAGGATGCCTTCGTCGCCTATTTGGAAGATGCGGCGGGCACGGGTGCCGGCGAGCCGTCCGTGACTGATGAAGCGGTTGGCGTGGTCGAGCCGACCTCAGTGAGGCTGAACAACAATGCCGAGGTGGCGCAAACGCCGCGCCTTGCTTCGATGAAGCGGATCTGGACGTTTGCACGCCGGGAGGCGCTCGAGCTCAGCCGGGATCGCATCCGGCTGGCCTTCGCGCTGATCGGTCCGCTGCTGCTGATGGCGGCGTTCGGCTACGGGATATCGTTTGATATCGAACGTTTGCGCTACGCGGCGCTCGACCGCGACCAATCTCTGGAAAGCCGCGCGTTTCTCGACCAGTTCTCGAACTCGCGGTACTTCGTCGAGCAGGCACGTCTGAACGACGATGTCGAGATCGACCGGCGCCTGCGCGCCGGCGAGCTGAAATTCGCCATCGACGTCCCGCCCGGCTTCGGCCGCGACCTCTTGCAAGGCCGCCGGCCCGAGGTCGGCTTCTGGCTCGACGGCGGCAATACCTTTCCCGCCGAGACCGCGCGCGCCTACATTCTTGGCACGCTTCAGACCTATGCCGGCGAGCTGGCGCGCGCCCCTCGTGGCGCCAACGGACTGCCGGCCGAGACGCTGCGGGTCGAGCCGCGCTTTCGTTACAATCAGGATTTCCGTTCCGTCTTCGCGATCACGCCGGGATCGATCATGCTGCTGCTGATCATCTTCCCGGCGATGCTGACCGCCCTCGGGGTTGTGCGGGAAAAGGAGATGGGGTCGATCGCGAATGTCTATGCGTCGCCGGCGACGGTCGGCGAGTATCTACTCGGCAAGCAGCTCCCTTATGTTGTGATCGGCGTCCTGAGCTATCTCAGCCTGCTGGCTTTCGCCGGTGGCGTGCTGGGCGTCGTGCCGAAGGGCTCGCTGCTGGCGCTCTCGCTCGCAGCCCTGGTCTATGTCTACGCCGCGACGGCATTCGGGCTTCTCGTTTCCGCCTTCGTCTCGACCCAGGTCGCCGCGATATTCGGCACCGCCATTCTGACGGCGATGACCGCAGCGCATTATTCGGGCTTCCTGATCCCGGCCTCCTCGCTCGAGGGGCCGGGCCGCATCATGGGCCTGTCATTCCCGCCGCTTTGGTTCCAGACCATCAGCCTCGGCGTGTTCGCCAAAGGTCTCGACACGCCAGCGTTCGCCCGCGAGCTTCTGGTGCTGGCGGCGTTCGCGCTTGGATTCCTGCTGCTGGCGCGGCTCTTGATCCGCAAGCAGGGGGCGTAGCGATGCGGCGCTGGATCGAAAACGCCTTCCGTCTCGGCGTCAAGGAATTCGCCAGTCTGTCGCGCGACGTCGTGATGGTGGTGCTCATCGCCTACGTCTTCACCTTCGCTGTCTATTCCGAAGCGACAGCGATGCGAACCGACGTCAACGACGCCAAGGTGGCCGTCATCGACGGCGATCGCTCGACCCTCTCGGGCCGGATCAAGGACGCGCTCCGGCCTCCCTATTTCCGGCCGGCGGTCGAAATCGACCGCTCGAGCCTCGACGGCTTGATGGACAAGGGCGCCTTCACGTTCGTTCTCGACATTCCGCATGGTCTGGAAGCCGATTTTCTCGCCGGCCGCAACCCGGCCATTCAGGTCAATGTCGATGCCACCAGCATCTCACAGGCCGGCGTCGGCACCGCCTATATCCAGGAGATCGTCGCGCAGGAGACAACACGCTTCCTCAAGCAGGCCTCCGTCGAGACGCTCGCCCCGGTCACCGCGGTGATCCGCGCGATGTTCAACCCGAACCTCGAAGCCATCAGCTTCACGGCAAGCATGGGCGTCATCAACAACGTCACCATCCTTGCCATCATTCTGGTCGGTGCCGCGGTGATGCGGGAACGGGAGCATGGCACGATCGAGCATCTTCTGGTTATGCCGGTGAGCGCCAGCGAGATCATCGCGGGCAAGATCTGGGCAAACGGGCTGGTCATATTGCTGGCCGCGGCGTTTTCCCTTCACGTCGTGGTCGAGGTTGTCCTGCGCACACAGATCGTCGGTTCGATCGAGCTTTTTCTTGCCGGAACGGCCATTTATCTGTTCGCCGTGACGTCGCTCGGCATCCTGCTCGCCACGGTCGCAAACTCCATGCCGCAATTTGCGCTGCTCTCCATCCCGGTCTTCGTGCTGATGTTCCTGTTGTCCGGCTCGTTCACACCGTTCGAGAGCATGCCCCGAGCCCTGCAGCTGATTTTGGACCTTTCGCCGTCCACGCATTTCGTGCGTTTCGCACAAGCTGTACTCTACCGCGGCGCCGGTCTCGATGTGGTCTGGCGCGATCTTCTGATCATGGCGGGCCTTGGCGCGGGCTTCGTCGCGATTGCCCTTTATCGTTTCAAAGCCATGCTCGCCCGCCAATCGTGACGGTCGCCGTCTAAGCGTATCGCAAGACACGCGCAATTGCGCGTATTCCTGTTTCGGCAGTTATCGGCTCGCTGCCGGTTCCGGCATCAGGAGCCGGGGCAGCCGGATACTGGCCAGCAGTGTGCCCAGAACAATCAGCGCGGCGAGGACGAAGCTCGCATCGGGCAGGATCGGCAGATTGAACAGCGCGCCGCCTGCGACCGATCCCAGAGCCTGACCAAAACTCGCGGCGGCGGTCATGCGGCCGAGTTGCGCTCCCTGGCTGGTCGGGATGCCGAACGACGCCCAGTAGGTTGCGACCGGAGACAGCATGCCGGCACTCGCGGCCACCAGCGCGACGGCGACCGACATCAATACCGAGGTGCTAACGACCGAAACGACGACCAGCCCGATGGCAAGCGTCGCCAAACCAGGCGCGATGAACCAGCGCGTGAGCTCCGGCTTGATGAGAGGCGAGAACACCAGAGCCTGGACGACCGCCATCACGAGGCTGCATTCGGCGAACATGATGCCGATATGTGCGGCATCTAGGCCGAGGACCTTTCCGCGGAGCGCAAGTCCGACTTCGAAAACGCCGATCGCGAGCGCCGTCACCAGCGCAATCACCAGGAGCCGCAGCATCGCCCGCCGTTCGAGCTGTGTGGCGTCCGTTGATGCATCGCCGCTCTCGCGCCGCGTTCCGGAGGGAAGGAGGAAAAGCACCAACACGGCCGCGATCACGGCCAGGCCTGTCGCCGTGAGCAATGGCATTGCCAGCGAGCTGTCGGGAGGGAGTGCCCAGAGGCTTCCAGCGACACGCACCGCCAGCCCTCCGAGCAAAGGCCCGATGAAGAAGCCGGCGGTGCCCGCGATGTTGATCAGCGCGAAGCGATGGGCGCGCCATTCTTTCGACGGGGCATAGTCGCCGATCAGCGCATACGCGACCGGGGTGATGGCGGCGGCGAAGAACCCGGCAAGAAAGCGGCCGAGATAGAGAAGAGGCAGGCTTGCGGTGACGGCGAACAATCCGGTGGTCGCGGCAAAACCCAGAAGGCCCATGAGGATGATCGGCTTGCGGCCGCAGCGATCGGAAATGCGTCCCCAGACCGGCGCGCCGACGAAGATCGCGATGATGTAGACGCCCGTCAGCAGCCCCGTGTGCCATGAAAGAGCCTGCGGCGTGCTCCTGCCGGCGATCTGCTCGATCAGGAAGGGCAGGATCGGCAACGCGACACCATAGCCGACGGTGATCGCGAACATCGCGACGAGTACCGCTGAGAGCGCGCTCCAGCTCAGTCGGGTTGGTTCAGCCAGATCCATGCCGATGCGACCTGCTGCCCAACCCGCAGCCCGAGCGATCGGGCATCGTCGACATCCGCAGATTGGGCGAAACGAAGAGCTGGCCGAATCTTTCGGGCATTCGAGGCCACCCTGCACCAGCCATCGCTGGCGAGGTCAATGGTGAGGATGCGCGAGGGTAAGCCTCGTCAACAAGAATCCGATCCCCCGTGCCATTTGAGATGTCAGGAACGGTGACGGCCAGGAACAGGCTGAGGCCTGGCTGGTCTGGCGAGCGGCTCAAAGAGCGGACACTTGTCATGAAGCGGCCTTCATGCCTTGGCGCCTGTAAAAACGCAGGAACTGCGCATTGATGGCAACGATGATGGTGCTGGCTGACATGAACACCGCGGCTATGGCCGGCGTCATCAGAAAGCCCGTGCCGAACGTGATGCCGGCGGCCATCGGGATGGCTATGGTATTGTAGCCGGTTGCCCAGATGAGGTTCTGCACCATCTTTCGGTAGGTCGCACGTGACAGACCGAGGATTGCCGCGACATCGCGCGGATCGCTCTTGACGAGCACGACATCCGCCGACTCCACGGCCACATCCGTGCCGGCTCCAATGGCCACGCCGAGGTCCGCCTGGACGAGCGCCGGTGCATCGTTGACGCCGTCACCGACCATTGCCACCGAGAGGCCCCGAGCCTGAAGCTCCTTGATCTTGTCGGACTTCTGATCGGGCAGAACCTCCGCGAAGTACTCGGCGATCCCTAGTTCCTTCGACACGCTCTCGGCTACACCCTTTGCGTCGCCCGTCAACATGACTGATTTGATGCCGAGCTGGGTGAGTTCCGCGATGGCGTCTTTCGATTCCGGTCGGACGATGTCGGCGAGCGCGAAGAGCGCACGCGCTTCGCCGTTGCGCACCAGCGCCACCACCGTTTTGCCCTGCGCTTCGAGCTGCTTCAGCCTTTCATGTGTGATGGGTTTGCCCTGTCGTGCAAGATGGCCGGGGCTGACGATGCGAATGTCCTGCCCGTCGACCTTCGCGACAATGCCTTCGCCCGTGATATTGCTCACCTCGCTGGCTTTCTCAATGTTGATATTCCTGCGTTTCGCTTCAGCCACGATGCCGTGAGCGATCGGGTGCTCGGACTGACTCTCAGCTGCCGCGGCAAAGGCAAGCTCGGCGTTCTCGTCGCCACCCGCGAGCAGCACGACGTCGCTGACGCCGAAGCGCCCCTCGGTCAGTGTGCCGGTCTTGTCCAAAACGACTGCCTGGAGATTGCGGGCACGTTCGAACGCCGCCCGGTCACGGATCAGAAGACCATTGCTGGCGCTCAGCGATGTGCTGACGGCGACCACCAGCGGCACGGCAAGCCCAAGGGCATGCGGGCAAGCCACGACCATCACGGTGACCATGCGTTCCAGTGCGAACTCAAGCGGCGCGCCAAGCCAAAGCCACCAGACGAACAGCGTTCCGAAGCCGACGACCAGGGCGATGTAGGTCAGCCAGGCGGCCGCCCTGTTGGCGATATCCTGTGTCCGCGAACGCGTTGCCTGGGCTTTCTTCACCAGATCGATGACCTGAGCGAGATAGGTCGCATCGCCTGTCTTCGTCACTTTGATGGTCACGGCGTTGGCGCCGTTGATCGCACCGCCGATCGCCGTTGCGCCGACCGTCTTGGTGACGGGACGCGATTCGCCCGTCAGCATCGCCTCGTTGAAGCCGGACGAGCCCTCGACGATTTCGCCGTCGACCGGAACCTTGGCGCCCGGGCGGACGATGACGCGATCACCGGGCTTGAGATCGGAGATCGGTACCTCGTGCATCTTGCCGTCGTCGTCGATGCGGGTCGCGCTATCGGGCAAGAGGCGAACGAGCTCTTCCAGGGCACGCGACGCGCCCATCACGGAGCGCATTTCGATCCAGTGACCGAGCAGCATGATGGCGATGAGGGTGACGAGCTCCCAGTAGAACGCTTCGCCCGGAAAACCGAACGTGACAGCGGCGGAGAAAAAGTACGCAGCCGAGATCGCCAGCGCGATGAGTGTCATCATGCCGGGCTGCCCCTTGCGCAGCTCGGAGAAGAAACCGGTCAGAAAGGGCCAGCCACCATAGAAGTAGGCGATGGTCGACAATGCGAACAGGACCCATCCGTCGCCTGGGAAGGAGAGCACGTCCGAGAGCCCGAGCCAGTCTCTTATCATCGGAGAGAGCAGTAGCACCGGAGGGGTAAGCACGAGGGTCACCCAAAACCGGCGGCGAAAGTCCGCGACCATGGCGCCGTGATCGTGGCCGGCGTGATCCGAATGGCTGGACCCTGCCGCAGAAACGATGCTGGAAGCACCTTGCCCGGCTTCCTGCGCTGCTTCGCCGGTTGCATGATGGTTATGATTCCGGTGATCGTGATGGGAGTGCGGTGAACTCATTTTTCCTCGTCCGTATGAGCCCGTCCAGACGTCCATCACAGCGGGCTACAGGGGTTCTGCCGCACTGATCAAGGCTTTGGAAGAGACAATGTTTAGATGTGCAACCTCGCCGCCAAACGCGCGTGAATCTTTAATCCAGATCAAGTTCTGGCTTCGCGCGGCATCAGCGTAGCGTGGGAAGCGGTCGGCCAACCACTATGCCGACTTGACGATCGTGCCGGCTTTGCCCTCCAGAATCGCGCGGGCATCTTCCAGGCGTCCGATGCCCGCGATCCGGCCGGGTGTCCCGGCGAACTGGCAAGCGGCTTCCACTTTTGGCCCCATGGACCCGGGCGGAAACGCAAAAGCCGCCAACTCGGCCGGTTGCGCCGCTCGAACCGGACGCTGTTGTGGCGTGCCCCAGTCGAGATAGACGGCATCGACGTCGGTCAGCATCAGGAATGCATCGGCGGCGAGGTCCGCGGCGAGCAGGCCGGCAGCACGATCCTTGTCGATAACGGCCTCCACGCCCTGAAGGCCGCCCGAGATGTCCCGAATGACGGGAATACCACCACCACCGACGCAGATCGTCACCACACCAGCATCGACCAGCAGGCGGATTACCTCCATCTGGACGATGCGTTTCGGCAGGGGTGACGGCACCACCCGCCGCCACCGCCCGGGCGCCTCTTCTGTCATCGGCCAGCCATGCGCAATGCGTGCGCTCTCGGCTTCTGACCAATCGTAGATCTGACCGATAGGTTTTTCCGGCCGGCCGAAGGCGGGATCGTCCGGGTCAACCTCGATATGGGTCAGCAATGTCGCCAGCCTTGCGGCTTGCGGAAGCGCATTGGCCAGTTCCTGCTCGACCAGATAGCCGATCATGCCGATGCTCTCGGCACTGATGACGTCGAGGGGGTAGGGAGCAATATCCTTCAGCGCCGCCGCCTGAAGGGCAAGCAGACCGACCTGCGGTCCGCTTCCATGCGCCACGACGATGTCGTGATGCGCGGCAAGGTCGGCAAGCGCCGCCGCAGCCTTGCGCACATTGGCGCGCTGCACCTCCGCCGTCATAGGCTCGCCTCGCTTGAGAAGGGCGTTGCCGCCCAGCGCAACAACGACCCGCATGATCACACTCCCAATGTGGCGACGAGAATCGCCTTGATTGTATGCATGCGGTTTTCCGCCTGGTCAAAGACGATGGAAGCATGCGACTCGAAGACTTCTTCCGTCACTTCCATGCAGTCGATGCCGTATTGCTCATAAATCTTCTCACCGATCTCGGTCTCGCGGTTGTGAAAGGCCGGAAGACAGTGCATGAACTTGGCGTGGGGATTGCCCGTGGCGCGCATCAGATCGGCGGTGACGCGGTAGGGTGTCAAAAGCCTGATGCGCTCGTCCCAGACCGAATCAGGTTCGCCCATCGAGACCCAGACATCGGTATAGACGAAGTCGCACCCTTTCGACGCTTCCTGAGGATCCTCCGTGAGCGTAATCCGTGCTCCGGTCTTCTCCGCCACGGCCCGGCATTGATCGACCAACGCCTCGTCCGGCCAACACGTCTTCGGCGCACCAAGCCGCACGTCCATGCCGATCAACGTCGCTCCGGTGAGGAGCGAATTGCCCATATTGTTGCCGGCATCGCCGAGGAAGCAGAAGGAGAGTTGCGACAGGTGCTTGCGCGTGTACTCGCGCATGGTCAGAAAATCGGCGAGAATCTGCGTCGGATGGAACTCGTCCGTCAGGCCATTATAGACAGGCACGCCGGCATGAGCGGCGAGTGTCTCGGCCTGTACCTGGCCAAAGCCGCGATACTCGATACCATCATACATGCGTCCAAGCACCCGGGCGGTATCCTTCATCGACTCCTTCTTGCCGATCTGCGTTCCTGACGGGCCGAGATAGGTGACATGCGCACCCTGATCGTAGGCGGCGACCTCGAAGCCGGTCCTGGTACGCGTTGAATCCTTCTCGAAGATCAGCGCGATGTTCTTTCCTTTGAGCCGTTGCTGTTCGTAACCGCCATACTTGGCCTGTTTGAGCGATGCGGAGAGCCGCAGCAGAAAACGGATTTCGTCCGGTGAAAAATCGAATAGCTTGAGCACGCTGCGGCCGACAAGATTGACGGGCATTCTTTCCTCCCTAGATCGGATCGCGGATCAGCGGACAAGTCATGCAATGGCCGCCGCCTCGGCCGCGGCCGAGCTCGGCGCCGGGCACCGTGATGACCTCCACGCCAGCCTTGCGCAGTTGCGTGTTGGTATAGGTGTTGCGGTCATAGGCAACGACCACGCCAGGCTCGAGGGCGACGACATTGTTTCCGTCGTCCCATTGCTCGCGCTCGGCCACATAGGCATCACCGCCAGTCTGCACCACCCGCAGCTTCTTGAGGCTGAGCGCCCGCGCCACAACCTCCGTAAGATGGCCCGTCTCCTGCCGCACGTCGATTTCCCCGGCCTTCGCACCCGGCCGCAGCGAGTAGGCGGTGATGCCGTCCACAACGTCCGAAAACAACGTCACCAGGTCGCGATCGCAAAAGGTAAACACGGTATCGAGATGCATGGAGGCGCGCTCGACGGGCAGTTTGCACGCGATGACGCGTTCAGCGGCCCCTTTGGCGAACAGGGCGCGCGCGATCTGCCCCACGGCCTGCGGCGTGGTGCGCTCTCCCATACCTATCAGCACGAGGCCGTTTCCAAGCGGCATGACATCTCCGCCCTCTGCGGTAGCCAGTCCGTAGTCCTCATCCGGGTCGCCCCACCAGACAGGAAAGCCGGCGTTGCGAAAGTCCGGATGAAAACGATAGACGGCGGCAATGTTCACCGTCTCGAGCTTGCGGGCATTCCAGCGCATGGGGTTGAGCGTGACACCGCCATAGATCCAGCACGTCGTGTCGCGCGTAAACAAATGGTTCGGGAGCGGGGGAAGCAAGAAATCCTGCGGCCGCAGGACCGGCGCCAGCACGCCGGTTGGCGCGACCGGCAGTTCCGCCCTGCTCATGCCGCCCATGAGGATGAGCGACAGATCGTCGGAATTGATTTCCATCAGGTGGGCGCAGAGATCGTCGGCAAGCCCGACACCCACAGTGTTCACGTTGACCCGCCGCTCCAACAACCAGCGGCGCGCCTCCATATCCTGCATCGTCTGCGCCAACGCCTCGCGCAGGAAGACGACTTCGCTGCCGCGATGGCGGATCGCATCGACGAACGTCATGTGCTCGACACGGGCCTGCTTGACCCAGATAACGTCGTCGAAGAGCAGTTCATGACAATTGCCAGGGGTTAGGCGGGTAAGGGCTGCGCCCGGCCGGTCGACCAGAACGCGTCTGAGCTTGCCGACCTCGGAATGAACGCCGTAGGTAATGGTCATCCTGGTTCTCCTTCAGGCAGCGAGCAGCACGGCTGCGCTGAGGCTGGCCATGATGATGACGGTGAGTATGAGGAGCAGCGGCGCCATGAATCGGAGCCAGCGCTCATAGGGGACGCGGCCGATGGCGAGCGCGCCCATCACCACGGCAAATGTCGGGTTGATCAGGTTCACCAGGCCGTTGGCCGATTGATAGGCGGTGACGACGAGGTTGCGACCGACCCCTGCGAAGTCCGCGACGGGTGCCATGATCGGCATCGACAGAACGGCCAGCCCGGAGGAAGACGGCACGAAGAAGGAGAGTAGGACATTGATCCAGTAGATCACGTTGATGAACGCGACCTCTCCCAGTCCCGCAACCGAGAGTTCAGCCCAGTGCAGGATCGTATCGGTTATCTTTCCTGCATCCATGATCACGACGATGCCGCGCGCGAGGCCGATGATCAGCGCCACACCCAGAAGGTCGCGCGCCCCGTTGACGAAGGCGTCGACGAATTTCTCCTCGCCAGGACGCGCGATCAGGCCAATGAGGATTGCCGAGGCCAGGAAAAGGCCGCTCATCTGGCCCATCCACCATCCGGCCCGCAGCACGCCCCAGATCATGACCACGAAGGTGAGTGCGAACACCACAAGCACGACCTTGTGCAGGCCGGTAAATTCAAGTGCCTCGCCGCCATGTGCGGCAAGAAAATGCGCCTCGTTGTCCGCCTTGCGATCATAGACGAGGGAGCGGCTGGGGTCGATCCGGACGCGCTCTGCATAGCGCATGACATAGATGACGCAGGCGAGCCAGGAGAGCCCCAAAATGACGAAGCGCAGCACGATTCCCTGGGTGAAAGGGATACCCGCGGCGTCGGACGCAATGACTGTGGCAAAGGCGTTGACCGTGGAGCCCAACACGCCGACGCCTGCACCAAGCAGGATGATCGCCACCGCGGTCACGGCATCGTACCGCGCCGCGATCATGATCGGGATCAGGAGCACATAGAAGGCAAGCGTCTCCTCAGCCATGCCGTACGTCGTGCCGCCGAAGGCGAACAGCGCCATAAGCACCGGGATCATCCACTTCTCGCGGCCCTTGAGTGACCTCATGGCACTGCTGATACCGGAGTTGATTGCTCCGGTGGAGGCGACGACACCGATGAACCCGCCGATAATGAGCACGAAGAGCGCAACGTCGATGGCGTTGGCCGCATTGGTCACGGGGTTATAAAGCCCGCCGATTGGGGCCATGATGACGTCGAATACGCCCTGCGGATCCGGTTCGCTCACGGTATATGTACCGGCGACTGGAACTTCGCGGTCCAGTGCGGGGTTTTGCACCCGTTGGTACTGGCCGGCCGGAATGATCCAGGTCAGCGCTGCGACGAGCACGATAAGTCCGAACAGAATGGTGTAGGCGGTTGGAAACCACCATTTCCTTGCTTCGGTCGCCGACGATGCGATGCTCATGGTACGCCCCCCTTCTTGTGTGTTGTCACCGTCACCCTGGCTAACCTGTGAGGCGATCGCATTTGAACCTGAGCGTGTCGGGAACCCGCGGATGGCCACCCACGTCGTGCGCAGAGAAGGCAAACGCGGTCGCTCGAAGACCATATCGGTGATCTTCTGGTCGAAGCGCCCGCCATTCCTTGATCGAAGTTAAGTTCGCCTGCCGCGCATCGGCCTATGTCGAACCACATATCGATTGGACGCAATCGTGGATCTACACGGCAGCGGCACAACGGATCCGGTCGACACATATGCATGGAATGCAGATGCGCGGCCCATCGCAACAGCAAGGAGGCTCGACATGCAGCCCAGAATGAGAACGATGCTGGCACTTGCGCTGGTGTTCGCACCGGCAACGGCGTTCGCGCAGAATGATGCGCACCATGACACCCGACCGGCAGGCGAACAGCCCCCGTCAGCAACCATGAGCATGCCGCAACAATGCGCACCGATGATGGAGATGATGGAAAGCATGATGGGCGACCACATGTCGGCCTGCCTGGCATCGCTGCCGCACGCCTCGCAGGCCTACATGCGTGCCATGATGGGCATGCACGCACCGATGATGGAAGCGATGCAGTCGACGGATCCGGATGTCGCATTCGTCAAAGGGATGATCCCGCACCATCAGGCAGCCATCGATATGGCCCGGGCCGTTCTTGAGCTTGGGACCGACCATCAGACCAAAGCCTGGGCGCAGCAGATTATCGCCGCGCAGCAGACCGAAATCGATGACATGCGTCAGTGGCTGCGGCAGCGCGGCGAATAGATGCGGAACGAACTTGTCATGGCGTCAAACCCCCACAAGGATCGCGGAGCCTCACGGAAGTTCGCTGTCGGAGTAGATCACATGGCGGTAAGGGCATGGCTGCGGAGTTCTGGTGTGCTGATCGCGATGATGCTCGCGCTCGGCACCGCAATGGCAAACGATGGCTATCAGAAAGCGGGCGGCCTTGCCGTTTACCTTGGCATCGTCCCGGCCCCTGTCGTCCGGGGTCATCCGACCGGTCACCCGGAAAGCACAATGCACGGCGGGCCTGGAACCGCGCGGCATCAGCAACACCTCGTCGTCGCCGTTTTCGACGACCAGACAGGCGCACGCGTGGAGAACGCGAGCGTGTCCGCAACCATCAGCGGCCTGGGTCACGTTGGCCAGCAAACCATCCAGCTCGAGCCGATGAAAATCGAGAACACGATCACCTACGGTGGTTTTGTCACTCTCTCGGGAAACGATCGCTACGACATCGCCGTCGAGATCACCGTTCCGGGACGTTCGCGGCCGATCTCGGTGACATTCTCCAGTGATCATGTTCAATAAAGCGAAAAACAGGCGCCAGGCCTTTGCTGCAGCAAAGCCCATTCCAATCTGTTGGAATTCGGATCGGAAGGTGTGGCAAAGGTAACAATTTGCCGTTCTCCTGCGAATGACACATCGAACCCTCGTGCGGCGGCCCTTCATCTGAACCACCCGCCCTGGAGTATCAGCCGGCGATGGGCGCGGCTTTCAGTGGAAACTGACGATGACGCGGCGGCGACTACGAACGGAAGATCTGATCGACAGGCTTGCGGCGGATATAAGGCCGCGACACGTTGAAAGCCGAATCCGAACCCGCCGGCTCTGCGCCGCCGCCATCCTTGCGATCATGGTGCCGGCGCTCCTCTTGGCGCGGCCGCTTCGTGCCGATCTTCCCTCTCGATTGGCGGACGGTATGTTTGTCACCTCAGTTGCGACCTCGGCGATGATCTTTGTCACTGGTGTGCTGGCGCTTTTGATCGTGCGCATCTCACCGCTATCCCGGTCCTGGCTCCTCCTGCCCCTGATCGCCCTGGGACTCTGGCTCGTGTCGGAATTTACCAGCATCGCCCTCGACGTCTCCCGGGAGGGTTGGCGTGCTTTCGCCTTCGAGACGAGTCCACAATGCCCGCTCGTTATCGGGATCGTCGGAATTCCGATCTTCTTCGCGATGCTTGGCCTCGGCCGGATCGGCCTGATCCTGTGGAGGGGGCCGACAATCGCGGTCGCCGCTCTGTCAGCCTTTTCCCTGCCTGCAACCATGTTCAATCTGTTTCATGGCCTGGACACCGGCGCGATGGTCCTGCTTTGGCATTTCGGCGCGATCGCAATCTTCTCCATGACGGCGGCCTTTTTGCTCAATCGGCGTATTCCTCGCATCGTGTGCGACTGGCTCGCGGTATGATCAGCGAAGCGCGCGACAAAAGATGAACTGGATCAAGGGGGCACAAGCAGCCGTTTACGGCGAGGCAATGGCTTTTCAGCCGACCGCCACGCATGAGTGTTCCTGTGCCGACTCACATTCCGGCTGTGTGGTACTGACCGCCTGCAAGCGACGCTCTTCCCGCTCGATATAACCCCGCGTCAGCGGGACGGCGTCCTGTCGCCTGGCGATCTGGATCTGGAACACCATCATCCCCTGATAGCGGAAAGCGAGTTCCGAGACGCCGAGATAATACTCCCACAAGCGCGCAAAGCGCTCATCGAAGAGATCGACCGCCTCAGTGCGGCGGGCGAGAAATCGCTCGCGCCAATGTCTGAGCGTTTCGGCATAGTGAAGGCGCAGGATCTCGACATCGGTGACCACGAGCCCCGCCCGCTCGATCGCCGGCAGGACCTCGGAAAGAGCCGGTATGTATCCGCCCGGGAAAATGTATCTGGCGATCCACGGGTTGGTGAAACCCGGCGGATCGGAGCGGCCGATCGAATGCAGCACGAAAACGCCTTCATCATCGAGCAGATCGCGGCATTTTCGGAAGAACTCATCGTAGTGATTGACGCCGACATGTTCGAACATACCCACTGACACGATCCGGTCGAAACGTTCGTTCACGTCCCTGTAGTCCTGCGATCGGAATTCCAGACGCGCCGGATCTGAAGCCGCCGCTGCCCGCCCCCTAGCAAATTCGAGTTGTTCGCTCGAAAGCGTGATCCCGGTGACATGGGCGTCGAAAGCCTCAGCCAGGTAGAGCGCCAGACCGCCCCAGCCGCAGCCGATGTCGAGCACGCGCGCATGACGACCAGGCAGGAGCTTAGCAGCAATGTGGCGCTTCTTGGCCTGCTGCGCCTCATCCAAAGACATGTCTGCTCTTTCGAAATAGGCGCAGCTGTACTGCATGTCCTTATCGAGGAAGAGTTCGTAGAGCTTGCTGCTGAGATCGTAGTGATGAGCAACGTTTCGCCTGGATTTCTGACGGACGTTTTTCTGCACCCGCCGCCGGAGAGCAAAACGCAAGCGGGAGAGTATCTTTGTCGTGATCGTCGCCGCGTCGTTCTGGTCCTGGGACAGAAGCAGCTCGAGCACCTCCGTGATGGTACCCTGTTCGATGATAAGGTCGCCGTCGACGAAGGCTTCGCCAAGCCGCAACTCGGGATCGAGCAGAACCCGACGCTGCGCCGCGGCGGTTCTGAACCGCACTGCCACCGCCGGACCGGCCCCGTCACCGAAGCTCCTGGTGACCCCGTTGGCGGTTGTTATCGTGAGAGTTCCGGTTTTGACGAGGCGACGAAGGGTTTTGAAAACAAGGGTATCCATGACGGGGCTTTCTAGTCAACGTTGGTATATCCCGACTAGAAAGCGTGCGATCCCGCCGCAGACTTTAACGTGGGTTGAAAAGGGTGAGCGATAAAGCCATGATCGATAGAAAGACGAACAGTCGCCCGCCATCTTGATCACCCGCTCGCTTTGGCGCGTCGCGCCGACAGGCGGGGAATGAATGCCGGCACTTCCCGCATATAGCGCGCATAGGCGTCGCCGAATTCGGCAAGCGACTCGCGTTCTTCGTGTTTGGAAAGGCGCCAATACATGAAGACCAGGACGGGGAACATCGCAAGTGTGAGCAGGGTTGGCCACTGCAGCAGGAAGCCGAACATGACCAGAACGAAGCCGACATATTGTGGATGCCGAACCCAGGAATACACCCCCGAGGTGGCGAGCGTGCGCTTGCGTTGCGCTTCGTAGAGCATCTTCCACCCGGCCGAGATGAGGACAAAGCCGCCGCCGATGAAGACAAAACTCAGCAGGTGGAACGGACCGAAATGGGGATTTGAGCGCCAGCCGAACAGCTCCTCGAGCAGGTGACCCGCGTCGTGGGAGAGCCAGTTGACGCCCGGATAGCGGGACTGCAACCAGCCGGAGAGCAGGTAGATCGTCAGGGGGAAACCGTACATTTCCGTGAACAGCGCCACGATGAAAGCACTGAAGGCGCCGAAGGATCGCCAGTCCCGCGGCGTGGATGGCTTGAAGAAGCTGAACGCGAAGAAGATGAAGACGATCGAGTTGAGGATGACGAGGGACCACAGGCCGTACGCGGGAATGTCGTCTTGCATGGCGCTCTCCTGGATGGAATTTCAGTGCTGATGCGGCGACTGCTGTCGCGCGGACGAGCGGTCGTTGCCGCCGCCATGCCCACTATGTCCGCCATGCTTGCCGTGCATGAAGACATGCAGGAGGGGGCAGGCAAGGATCAGCAGCCAGGGCAGCCAGCCGAGCAAGTGCGCGCGGTGTTCCGTGAGGAGATAAAATCCCGCGATCGCGAGGAAGCCGTAAAGGGCGATGTTGGCGGCGCTGAAACGCCCCCCCGGGTTCTCGTCTTTATGCAATTGGTCTCGGTTTGTTTCCATGGTGCTTCATCCGACAGTTTGAACACGTCGATTGCTCCGCGATGCCGGTCGAATGTTGAGGCCAGTCCGCAGGAAGGTGCTCTTCTTGGCCCGGATGATGCTGTGACAGATGTCTGGAATCTTTGATGTGAGTTAAGTTTCAGATTGCTCCCCGGCGAACCAGGCGATGCCTCGCTTCCGAAAGCAAGTCAGGTATTCGATGTTCTGACCATTGGTCTGCCGCCTTGGAGCAGCATTCAGGCCATATGCGACGCTGAAACTCAAATTAAGCTGGAGGCAAGTCTTCGAACCCGCGGACCAACGTACCAATCGATCGAGCGCATGATCCGATCCGAACATCAATACCCTGCATTCGAAGGCGATTCCGCTCTGAGTCCGCGATAAAGCCGCATACGAGATGAGTAACCCCGCTTCCGACGATGAGGTCGTAGGTGGCCTCGGTGGTGCGTTGCGGGTTCCGCCGAAAATCACGCGCGCGAGTGGCGGGGTCGATCAGCAGCAGTCCCTCGGATTTCGCGAAGAAGGGGCTGAGCATGGTTCTCCTGCGCGTGCGCACGATGAGCACGCCGATGATGCGTTTTCGATCTGCCGGCACGGAGGCTATCGATGACATTTCCATCCCGCGGGAGGATTCTGTGACGATGAGAGAAGCATCATTTTGCCGCTCGCTCTTTAATCTCGATCAAGCATCGCGGGTAGCATTGGCGGCCAGCCCGTCATGTATTCGCGGTAGGGCTAACGAGGCACGCTATAGCGACGGATTCCAGTTGGCGTGTTGATCTGGATCAAAGCGGTCTTGCAAACAATGTAGTGAGATGCAAAAGTAGCTTTCTCGTCTCGTGTGCAGAAAACCAGTCCAGGTGCATGCGGAGCGAGGGTGCGCGACCTGTAAACCGCCGAGAATTCGATTTTATGCTTCGGTATCTGGCACTGCTGATTGTTAGTGTGATCGCTGTCCTCGCACAAGCCGGACCGTCGATGGCGCAAGTCGGTCAATCGACACCGAGCGTCTCGGAGAGGCATCAGGCTACCTCATTGCTAAAGGTCGCCATGTCGGACGACGACGATTGCGTCTCGGGTTCAGGTTGTTGTAGCGCCATATGCTCACCCTGTGTTGTATCCCTATCAGCGCAGTCCCACGGTTTCTCGCGCTTCCTACCCACGTCTTCGCGGACTTGGGTTTCGCGCCAGAATTGCTTGCGCTCGATCATCCTCGGCCGCGATCCGCCTATCCCCCGAAATCAGCTCATCTGAGGCCATCCAGGTCGATCGTCAGCCACGCCCGTCAGTCCGGCGTGAACGGCAACACGACCATAATGTGGCTTGCCGATCGCTTCGCGCTTATCGCGCCGAAGGCTCGGTCCATCAATGATCTATTGATTGGCTGCGCAAGCGTGGCCGCCGCAACGGGCCAGGAGCCCGGGAGGTGTAATGTGAGCTGGCATCAAGCGTCTTTATCAGGAGAGACATCCCGGTCGCTCCGTTGCGACCATTGGGAAACCGCTGAGAAGGCACGGAATGTACCACCCTTACCAAATTTCCCCATTACCGTGTCCCTCCAGAAGGCGGCCATGCAGGCCGACGAGGTGACCAAACGACGAGGACGTCACAAACAGGACAATGACAGTGAGGCGCGCACCGTTGCCTTGCCAGTCGACGCACACAGACTGATTCCCAACTACCGCAATGGCGACCGACGCGTCGAAGCCGGCCGGGATTTGTTCAGCATAGGATTCGACGGAAAGGCCATCTTCAACCTTCTCGACGGATGGGTAGCCATCTACACATTGCTGGAGGACGGCAGACGGCAGATTGTCCAATTCGCCCTGCCTGGCGCGGTTCTGGGTGTCCGTTCATCGAGGAGCGCGCCCGCAACCGTCGGTGCTCAAGCCCTGACCGACGTCGTGGTATCGGTCATTCCGACCCCTGTCCTGACGTCGCATTCGCGTGCAGACCCCGACATTACCATGCGCCTGGCGCGCTCACTTGCACACGACTGCAATCTGGCTTTCGATCATCTCACCAGCATAGGTCGGCGTTCAGCGCGCGAACGGGTCGCTCATCTGCTCCTTGAATTGTTCACACGTTACCGTGCACAATGGCCAGGACATCGCAGCGAGGAAATGGTGCTGCCGCTTACCCAGGAGCAAATCGGCGACGCCACCGGCTTGACCTTCGTTCACGTGAACCGTGTTCTCAGCGCGCTGCGCAAGGAAGGAATCGTCCAGTTCCACTACCGGCGTCTGCGAATAATCGATCCGGATCGTCTCATCGAAGTCGCAGGCGTCGATCCGGAAATCGCAATGGCCTGGCTTGAACGACAACCCTGGGGGTAGCGCTTCGCCAAAGGGATTTGGCGCGGCATATACTTCTTTCAGGAGCACTCGCCGGCCGTAGGCTGTCTTGTCCGCCACGGTGGCGTTCATCGATGGACTCCCGGATGAGATTCCAACCGAAGTGCGAACCAAGGCTCTGATCGAGTTTCCGCCGCTCGCCTATCAGGCGTGGTTCGGCAGCCGTGCAAATGCGTATCCAGCAACGGCGCGATTCTGAAATCGAGCCAGTCGAGTATCCTCAGCGAGATACATCTTCGTGAGCTTTGCGGATCTTCTCGGCTTTCTCGCAATGACAGTCGAGAAAACCATGGATCGGACAGGTGCGGCACATCTCCTCCAAACGCTTGCGTAGCGCTTGCCGCCCGCGGTGGAGTCGCACCGTGACATTGTTGAGCGAGGTGCCAAGGCTTGCTGCCAATCTGTCGCGAGGCTCGCCCAGGATATCAGCCCGCCAGACGATGTCCGAATACTCGGGTTTCAAGGTTGGAAGCAGACGATACAGACAATTGCAGACCGCTGCATCGAGTTCGGCGTCAACAGGTTCACTCTCGATCTCGGCGTCGTCGACAGGGGTTTCCCGACGCCGTCGCCTGCTCAAGTTCCGCTGATGGTCAACCAGGGTGGTGGCGAGGATGCGGCCCAGCCAGCCCCGAACGGTGCGGATATCTCTGAGTTGAGATGCGCGCTCCAGCGCCCGAAGGGAGAGGCGCTGCAGCACCTCCTCCGCATCGTCGCGATTCCTCAGGCGGCGCTGGAGGAAGACCAGCATTTCCTCTCTCGCCTCGACAAGCGCCCGCTGGACGGCAGCATCAAGAGGTTTCGCGGCATCGTCAGACTTATCGGAACGTTGCGTATCCATTCTCTTGCCTCCAGCTTCGGTCATCCTCCGCATTTTCCTGCTGCACGGGGGCAGCTCCCAAAATTCGCCTGATGTTGGACAGGCGCGGCTGATAAGTCTTTAACTCTAATCAAGTGTCATGGCTGTTGGTTTCCACGCGGAACTGAGCCGGTTTTTCCACCGAGAAGTGAGCCACCTCTGACTATGGTTTTATGATTGGGTTTTGGTCAAGGGATTGGCTTTTTCTCCTCTCTTGTTTGCTGCGGCTGCAGAACTGGCCTTGAAGCGGAAGCTGTCATTACCTGTTTCCAGGATATGGCAGCGATGGGTCAAACGATCGAGCAATGCCGTCGTCATCTTGGCGTCGCCGAAGACTGTTGCCCATTCGCTAAAGCTGAGGTTGGTGGTTATCACCACGCTGGTCCGCTCATAGAGCTTGCTCAACAGGTGGAAGAGCAGCGCTCCGCCTGAAGCGCTGAATGGAAGGTATCCGAGCTCATCAAGGATCAGCAGATCGAGGCGGACCAAGGTCTCAGCGATCTGGCCTGCCTTGCCTTTGGCCTTCTCCTGCTCAAGTGCGTTGACCAATTCGATGGTTGAGAAGAAGCGGACTTTTCGACGGTGATGTTCGATAGCCTGGATGCCAAGGGCCGTCGCCACGTGGGTTTTGCCTGTGCCCGGTCCGCCGACGAGCACGATATTCTGCGCTCCGTCAATGAACTCGCATCTGTGCAACTGGCGCACCGTCGCTTCGTTGATTTCGCTGGCGGCAAAGTCGTATCCAGAGATATCCTTGTAGGCCGGGAAGCGCGCAGCCTTCATATGATAGGCAATCGAGCGGACCTCGCGCTCAGCCATTTCGGCTTTCAGCAACTGGGACAGGATCGGTACGGCTGCATCAAAAGCTGGAGCACCTTGCTCGATCAAGTCTGTGACGGCTTGCGCCATGCCATACATCTTCAGGCTACGCAGCATGATGACGACGGCGGCGCTGGCAGGATCATGACGCATGGCGACCTCCCACAATCCGGACGCGCAAGCCATCGTAGCGTTCTACATTGGCCTTGGGTTCACGCACCAAGGTCAGTGCTTGTGGCGTATCGACGTCGGGACCGTCGGTCGTCTTGCCGTCGATCAGCATATGCAACAGGTTCAGCACATGCGTCTTGGTTGCTACGCCTTGATCCAGAGCCAGTTCCACGGCCCTGACGACAACCTGTTCGTCGTGATGAAGGACAAGAGCGAGGATGTCCGCCATTTCCCGATCGCCGCCGGGGCGGCGAAGCATCTGGTCCTGCAGTTGTCGAAAGGGCAGCGGCAATTCCACGAAGGGTGCGCCATTGCGCAGAGCACCGGGCTTGCGCTGGATGACGGCAAGGTAGTGCCGCCAGTCGTAAATCGTCCTCGGTGGCTTGTCGTGACTGCGCTCGATGACCCGCGCATGTTCGCAAAGAACGTTGCCCTCGGCTGCAACGACCAGTCGATCGGGATAGATCCGCAGGCTGACGGGCCGGTTCGCAAACGATGCAGGCACGCTGTAACGATTACGCTCGAAGGTGACCAGGCACGTTGGTGAGACTCGTTTGCCTTGCTCGACGAATCCGTCAAACATGGTAGGCAATTCCATCAATGCTGCTCGCTCATCAGCCCAGACATCCGCAATCGAACCGGGCAGGCTCCCGTGCGGTGTCTCCTGCCACAGGTCTTGGCAATGCTGTTCCAGCCAGAGGTTCAACGTTGCCAAATCCGGGAAGTCGGGCATCTGTTGCCATAGGCGGGGACGAGAATCCCGGACGTTCTTCTCGACCTGACCCTTTTCCCAACCCGCAGCGGGATTGCAGAACTCAGGCGCAAACACGTAGTGGTTCGTCATAGCGAGAAAGCGGATATTGACCTGCCGCTCCTTGCCGCGACCAACGCGATCGACTGCGGTGCGCATATTGTCGTAGATCCCTCGCGCAGGCATACCACCGAAGACCCGGAAGCCGTGCCAATGGGCATCGAACAACATCTCGTGTGTCTGGAGCAGATACGCCCGCAAGAGAAACGCCCGGCTGTGCGACAGTTTGATATGCGCAACCTGCAGCTTAACGCGCTCGCCGCCGATGACGGCATAGTCCTCACTCCAATCGAATTGGAATGCTTCGCCTGGGCGGAAAGACAGCGGAACGAATATGCCTCGGCCCGTCGTCTGCTGCTCACGTTGTCGATCCGCCCGCCAATCACGGGCGAAGGCCGCAACCCGGCCATAGGAACCGGTAAAGCCCACAGATACCAGATCGGCATGAAGCTGTTTCACCGTTCGGCGCTGCTTGCGTGACCTCCCGGCCTCGGTCTTTAGCCAGCCCGCCAGCTTGTCGGCAAAAGGATCAAGCTTGCTCGGTCGTTCCGGCACCGTGAACGTCGGTTCGATCGTGCCGCGCTCAAGTACTTCGCAATTGTGTTGCGCGACAGCCCCGTACGCCGGCTGATCTCCCGGATCGACTGCTTCTCGCGCAGCGCCATCCGACGGATGATGTTTAAAAGTCCCATGTGGATCACTCCGTTGCCCCCGTCGCTCGCAGCGTTGGGGGAAGGTTCACATGGCTCAGTTCTCAATGGAAATTATCTGCCTAACCGGCTCAGTTCCGCGTGGAAACCAACACTCCAAAAGACAAAAAACTACGTAGTGTCGGGATTTGACTAGTACCTAAAACTAGTCATCAACCGTTGACGATTCTGTCATCAGTCGATGACAACTCCATCGGCCGGAGCGTGTCAACGAATTTTTGTCAAAAGCAAAGAGCCAAAAGCATATGGCAAGGCGCTCAGAGGCAGTTCACCGCGATAGTTCTTGGGTCCATAGGAGAAGATTAAGGTCCCGTGCCTGGGCTCAGATCTGGTTGGATCTCTTACGGCGACCGCGCTGACTCCATCGGTGCGGTTCCGGGAGACTCGCGTCTCTCGCATTCGGACACGCTAGCGTCGTTGGTGTCCTGGAAGCTCCGCGCAGGAGGAGTGGCTGTTCGCGAACGAACGCGAGTAGACTACCTTCATCGTTTCACGCGCGCCTCGTTAACTTGCCGGTTGTCATCAATCTGCGGGTTTCGGTAATTCGCGGACAGGGATTCCATTAAATCCCGGACAGCGATTTCACTAAATCCGGGACAGCATTTCCGCTAATTCCCGGACAGCGATTCCGGTAAATCCCGGACAGTCTTTCGGCATAAAGATCGACTTTCGCACGCGCCGTTTTGCCATTCTGGACCTCGATTTGAACGAGGGGCTGATGAATGGCGAGACGGAAGCAGGTGAGACTTACTGACGTGAAGGACATTCGATCGATATTGCGACTGACGCACGAACAGGGGCTTTCGGTTCGTGCGATATCGGAACGGCTGAAGATCAGCAAAACGACCATTTCGACCTACCTGCTGCGGGCGCGTGAGGCCGGGCTGACGGGCTGGCCGTTACCGCCTGGGCTGGACGATGATGGCATTCTGCAGCGCCGCCTGTTCCATCGTCGCGGCCGTCCGCCCCAGGACATGCACGAACCCGACTGGGGCAAGATCGCCAGTGAATTGAAGCGGAAGGGCGTGACACTGACGCTGTTGTGGCAGGAATATCGCGAACGGCACCCCAACGGTTACGGATACACGTGGTTCTGCGAGCGGTTTGCCGCTTTCGAGCAGCGCGCCAGCGCCACCTTCCGCAATCGCCACACTGCCGGCGCGGCGATGCAGACCGACTACGCCGGCCAAACCGTCCCGGTGATCGATCCGGCGACAGGCGAAATCCGGCTGGCGCAGATCTTCGTCGCGGTTCTGCCAGCCTCCTTGTACACCTTCGCCTATGCAAGCTTCACTCAACGGTTGCCGGACTGGATCGAGGGTCAGCAGCGGGCGCTGGGTTTCTTCGGTGGCGTGACGAAAGCCATCGTCTGCGACAACCTCAAGGCCGGCGTTGCCAAGCCCTTGTGGTTCGAGCCGACCATCAACGCCACTTTTGCGGCATTCGCCGAGCATTACGACACGACGATCCTGCCGACCCGTCCGAAACGGCCGAAGGACAAGGCCAAGGTCGAAGGCAGCGTTCTCATCGTCGAGCGCTGGATCCTGGCGCGGCTGAGAAACGACCGTTTCTTCAGCCTTGTCGATCTCAACGTGCGGATCAGCCAGCTTCTCGACGATCTCAATAGCCGGCCGATGCGCCGGGTTGGCAAATCCCGCCGGCAGCTCTTCGAGGAGATCGAGCAAGACGCGCTTGCGCCCTTGCCGGCAACGCCATTCGAATATTCCGAATGGAAGTCGGCAAAGGTTCATCCCGACTACCATGTCGAGGTCGACAAGGCCTTCTATTCCGTGCCGCACCGCCTGATCGGCCGCCAGGTCGATGTCCGGCTTACAAGCCGGATCGTCGAGATCCTCCATGATCACCAACGTGTCGCCAGCCACCGCCGGACGTCGCAGCGGGGCGGTCATGTCACCGTCAACGAGCATATGCCGAAGACACATCAGCATTATGCCAACACGACGCCTGCGAGCCTCATCAAGCAAGCTGCAAAGATTGGCCGCAACGCTGCAATCCTGATCGAGCGGCTGATGCGCGATAGACCTCATCCTCAGCAGGGATACCGCGCCGCTCAAGGCGTTCTATCGCTCGCGCGCCGGTACGGCCCCGAGCGTCTGGAAGCGGCGTGCGATCGGGCACTGACGATCAATGCGCTCAGCTATTCCTCCGTCAGCACCATCCTCAAATCCGGTCTCGATCAGGCCCCGCCTGGTGCTGAGCCAGTCAAGCCCACCCCGGTGCATGGCAACATCCGCGGCAGCTCCTATTACCAGTGAAGAAAGGAAGATACTCACATGCTCACACATCCAACCCTCGACCAGATGCATGCGCTCGGCCTATCCGGCATGGCGGCAGCATATCGCGACCTGGCCAATCAACCTGAGGGCAGCGATCTCAACCGCGATGAATGGCTCGGCCTGATGCTTGATCGGGAGATGGCCGTGCGCGGCGACAAGCGACTGACCAACCGGCTTGCAATCGCCAAACTGCGTTTCCCCGATGCTTGCATCGAGAACATCGACTTCGCCGCCCCTCGCGGCCTCGACCGCCGACAGCTCCTCTCGCTTGCCCAAGGCGAATGGCTCAAGGCCCATGAGCACTTGATCCTGACCGGACAAACGGGAACGGGCAAAACATGGCTCGCCTGCGCCATCGGACGGCAAGCGGCCCGCCTCGATTATTCCGTTCTCTATGTCCGCATGCCCCGTCTCTTCGAGGATTTGGCGCTAGCGCGCCTCGACGGGCGGTTTCCCCGATTGGTCGACAAGCTCGCGCGTGTTCAATTACTCATCCTTGATGACTGGGGAACCCACGCGCTCAGCGATCAGCAGCGGCTCGATCTCCTGGAAATCTTCGAAGAGCGCTACCGCCGGAAATCCACTCTGATCACCGCCCAGCTTCCCGTCGCGCAGTGGCACGAGATGATCGGCGAACCAACGATCGCTGACGCCATCCTCGATCGTATCGTCCATAACGCCCATCGAATTGCGCTCGAAGGAGACAGCATGAGGAAGCAAAAACCAAGACCGCTCTTGACCGAAGCGTAAAACGCCGAAATCAATAACCAATGACATCAACCAGGCGAACGAAAGTCGATCCCGCGAGACTGTCCGCGATTTAGTGAAACGACTGTCCGGGATTTACCGGAATCGATGTCCCGTTAATCCGAAATCCGCAATCAATCGTTGACTGTCATGACTGGGAAATGTAGCTTGCAGAATCGGGGCCGCCGCCGCCGCATTGGTCGTCGCGTTTGCACAAATTGCCCCTCGGTTTTTCTTGGGGGCGTGTCCTTTCGTGACCCCTAACCTATGATTAAGGCGAGGAGAAACTTATGGCATTCGATGCCGGGAATTTGTTGCTGGTCGATCGCTACTGGCGTGCGGCAAACTATTTATCCGTTGGCCAGATCTATCTGATGGACAATCCATTGCTCCGCGAACCCCTGAAGCCGGAGCACGTCAAACCGCGCCTGCTTGGCCATTGGGGCACGACGCCGGGCCTGAACTTCATCTATGCGCACTTGAACAGGATCATTACCGATCGCGATGCCGATATCCTCTATATCTGCGGACCCGGCCATGGCGGCCCCGGCATGGTCGCCAACACCTGGCTGGAAGGCGTCTATTCAGAGACCTATCCCGAGATCGGCGAGGACGAAGCCGGGATGAAGCGGCTGTTCAAGCAGTTCTCATTTCCGGGCGGCGTCCCCAGCCATGTCGCGCCCGAGACGCCGGGCTCGATCCATGAGGGCGGCGAGCTGGGCTACGCGCTGGTGCACGCTTTCGGCGCCGCCTTCGACAATCCGGGCTTGGTCGTGGCTTGCGTGGTCGGCGACGGCGAGGCGGAGACCGGGCCGCTCGCGGCCGCGTGGCATTCGAACAAGTTCATCAACCCCGCCCGCGACGGCGCGGTTCTGCCGATCCTGCATCTCAACGGCTACAAGATCGCCAACCCCACCGTGCTGGCCCGCCTGTCCGACGAGGAACTGCGGCATCTCTTCGTCGGCTACGGCTACGAGCCGTTCTTCGTCGAGGGCAGCGAGCCGGCCGACATGCACCGGCAGATGGCGGCGACCCTCAACACGGTCTTCGACCGGCTGGCGGCGATCCGCGAGAAGGCCGCGTCGTCCACTGAGCGGCCGCGCTGGCCCATGATCGTGCTCCGGAGCCCGAAGGGCTGGACCGGTCCGAAGGTGGTGGACGGCAAGATGGTCGAGAACCACTGGCGCTCCCACCAGGTGCCGGTCGCGAACTGCCGCGAGGATGACGGCCACCGCGCGATCCTCGAAGAGTGGCTGCGCAGCTACGATCCCGGCGACCTTTTTGATGCCGACGGTGCGCTGAAGCCCGAGCTGAAGGCGCTGGCGCCGACAGGCACGCGCCGCATGGGCGCCAACCCGCACGCCAATGGCGGCCTCCTGCGCAAGGAATTGCACACACCCGATTTCCGCAGCTATGCCGTCGCGGTGGAGCGCCCCGGCGCGACGGAGGCGCAGGCGACGAAGGTTCTCGGCGACTATCTGCGCGACGTGCTGCGGCTGAACGAGGCCGAACGGAATTTCCGCGTGTTCGGGCCTGACGAGACGGCGTCCAACCGCTTGGGTAGCGTGTTCGAGGCGACGGACCGGGTCTGGATGGCGCAAACGCTCGAAAGCGACGATCATCTGTCACCCGACGGGCGGGTGATGGAGGTGCTGTCCGAGCATCTCTGCCAGGGCTGGCTCGAAGGCTATCTGCTCACCGGTCGGCACGGCTTCTTCTCCTGCTACGAAGCCTTCATCCACATCGTCGATTCCATGTTCAACCAGCACGCCAAATGGCTGAAGACCTCGCGGGAGCTGGAATGGCGCAAGCCGATCTCCTCGTTGAATTATTTGCTCACCTCCCATGTCTGGCGGCAGGACCATAACGGCTTTTCCCATCAGGACCCCGGCTTCGTCGACCTCGTCGCCAACAAGAGCGCGGACATCGTGCGCGTCTACCTGCCCCCGGACGCCAACACGCTGCTGTGGGTCGGCGACCACTGCCTGAAGACCTGGGACCGCGTGAACGTCATCGTCGCCGGCAAGCAGCTGGCGCCGCAATGGCTGAGCATGGCGGAGGCCGAGAAGCACTGCGAGGCGGGCCTCGGCATCTGGGACTGGGCCGGCACCGAGGACGGACTGGAGCCGGATATCGTGATGGCCTGCGCCGGCGACGTGCCGACCATGGAGACGCTGGCCGCCGTCGACCTTTTGCGGCAGTCCCTGCCGCATCTGCGCATCCGCGTCGTCAATGTCGTGGACCTGATGGCCCTGCAATCGCCGCAGCATCACCCGCACGGACTGTCGGACGAGGCGTTCGACCGCATCTTCACGCGCGACCGGCCCGTCGTCTTCGCCTATCACGGCTATCCCTACCTCATCCATCGGCTGGTCTACAAACGCGCCAACCATCCGAATTTCCACGTACGCGGCTTCATCGAGGAGGGCACGACGACGACGCCCTTCGACATGGCCGTTCTCAACGAACTGGACCGTTTCCATCTCGCCATCGAGGCCGTCGAGCGCCTGCCGGTCCTGAAGGACAAGGGCGCGGAGATCACCGCGGCACTGTACGAAAAGCTCGTCCTCCACAAGGCCTTTGTCCGCGAGCATGGCGAGGACATGCCCGAGATTCGAGATTGGACGTGGCCTCATCCCTGAATCCCTCAGGACGCCGGGGAATGTTCGGGCAAGTGGACTTCGAAAAACTTGCGGAGCGGTATTCCGCCTGACTTTTCACGCGCCTTTGGCTGCTCTCCCAATCGCCGCCGGGCTTATCCTCGGCCATTCGTGGGATGCTCACAGATCGCTGGAAAGGAATGCCGGATGAAGGGCGATGCAAATCCAGTTGGAGCCGTAATCCCGGCGCCGACCGACTATTCGCAAAATGCTGCTGCGCATGTCGTAGACGTTCTTGCCAGCCATGCCGAGCGCGGTCTGACGAAAGCGGAAGCCGCGCGGCGGCTTGCGGAATATGGCCACAACCGATTGCGGGCAGCCAAGGCGATCCCGGTCTGGCGACGCGTGCTCGCGCAATTTCAGGATCCACTGGTCTATCTGCTGCTCGGAGCGATTATCATAGCGTTGGCGGCCTGGGTCATAGAAGGCCGCCACGGCTGGCCGATCGATGCGGTCGTCATCGCCATGGTGGTTCTGGCCAATGCCATCCTCGGCTTTGTGCAGGACGCCAAGGCGGCTAATGCCGTCGCCGCGCTGGCGCGGATGACAGCCGCGAACACCTCCGTTCTGCGCGACGGCGAGCGAATCCGCATTCCCAGCGCGGATCTCGTGCCAGGCGACATCATGCTGCTCGAGGAAGGAGACGCCGTCGGCGCCGATGGTCGGTTAATCAGCGCCGCAAGCCTTAGAATTCAGGAAGCCTCGCTGACCGGCGAAAGCGAGGCTGTCCTCAAGGATGCGGCCATGCTGCGTAAGCCTGCGCCGCTGGCCGAGCGGTTCTGCATGGTGTTCAAAGGCACGGCGGTCGTACAGGGAACCGCACGCGCCATCGTCACGGCGACAGGGATGCGGACCGAGATCGGCGCGATCGCTCAAATGCTCGACGCCAGTAAGGAAGATATCAGCCCCTTGCAGAAGGAAGTCGCGAGAGTTGGCCGCGCGCTCGGCGCTGCGGTGATCGCGATCGCTCTCATTGTCGTTGCGACTGTGCTGCTCGTCTCCGACATCGATGGCCCATCGGACGTCATTTCCGTTCTGCTGATGGGGGTCTCGCTGGCGGTAGCAGCGGTCCCCGAAGGATTTCCCGCCATCCTGTCGCTGGTGCTTGCACTTGGCGTCCAACGCATGGCGACCCGCAAGGCGGTGGTCAAGGCGCTCTCGTCCGTGGAGACACTCGGTTCGGCTTCGATCATCTGCTCCGACAAAACCGGAACGCTGACGCGGTCGGAGATGACGATCGAGCGCATTATGACAGCATCGGGTGGCACCCGTGTCAGCGGTGTGGGCTATGCGCCTTTCGGCGATCTGAAGGTTGACGACGGTAAGGCTCCTAGCGCGGCCATGCGCGCCGAGCAGATCGTCGTCCTGAGCGGTGGCAGCCTGGCAGGCAATGCCGCTCTGAATCAAGGGCAGGCGGGAGTTTGGGAGATCCAGGGCGACCCGACCGAAGCCGCGTTCCTTGTCGCCGAGCGCAAGCTCGGCATCGACGAGCGCCGCAAGCGCCGCTTCGAACGCATCGCCGAGATCCCCTTCAGCTCGGACCGCAAGATGATGTCGACGGTCGAGCGCGACCATGAACATGGCGGCGCGCGTGTCCTGATTGCGAAAGGCGCGCCGGATGTTCTGATGACCCGTTGCACGCATGTGCGGGTCGGCATGGACGTGGTCCCCTTCGACGCCGTGCAGCGTGCGCGCGCCACCGCTGACGTCGACCGGTTGTCCGACGAGGCCCTGCGAACTCTCGCAGTCGCTTATCGTCCGATGGCCGACACCGAAGGCATCGAGCACGGCGAGGGTCTGGAGCATGATCTGATCTTCGTGGGGACCGTCGGGATCATCGATCCGCCCCGGAAGGAGGCGGCGGTCGCCATATCGCAGGCCCGGCGCGCCGGGATCCGCGTCATCATGATCACCGGCGACCATCCGCGCACCGCATCGCGCATAGCCGGGCTGCTGGGAATCGTCGATCATGGCGCGCGGGCACTGACGGGTGCCGAGCTCGACGCCATGGACGAGGCCGCCTTCGCTGCTGCAGTCCGCACGACTTCCGTCTATGCCCGCGTGGCGCCCGTGCACAAGCTGCGTATCGTCGATACCCTTCAGGCCGACGGCAATGTGGTGGCGATGACGGGGGACGGCGTCAACGACGCGCCCGCGCTGAAGGCCGCCGATATCGGCGTCGCCATGGGGATCACCGGAACCGAGGTGACGAAGGAGGCGGCGAGGATGATCCTGGCCGACGACAATTTCGCAACCATCGTCGAGGCTGTGCGTGAAGGACGCGGGATCTTCGACAATATCCGGAAATTCCTGCGCTACTTGCTATCGTCCAACATCGGAGAGGTGCTGACCGTCTTTCTCGGCGTCGTCGGAGCCGGCGTGATTGGATTGACCGACGTCGGGGGCGGGGGACTGGTGCTGCCTTTGCTGGCGACCCAGATCCTCTGGATCAATCTGATAACCGATTCCGGTCCTGCTCTTGCAATGGGGATCGACCCGCAGGACGACGGTGTCATGGCGCGTCCGCCCCGCAGACCCGACGAGCATGCGATCGATGCCCGGATGTGGCGAAGCGTTGCCGGAACCGGCCTGGTGATGGCGCTGGCGACGCTGCTGACGATCGACCTCTATCTGCCCGGCGGACTGATAGAAGGCTTGCAGAACCTGGAGCGGGCGCGCACAGCGGGGTTCACGGTGCTGGTGTTCGCTCAGCTGTTCAACTGCTTCAACGCCCGATCGGAATTCAAGAGCGCGTTCAGCCATCTGTTTTCCAACAAATGGCTTTGGGCGGCCGTCGGCCTGTCTGTGGTCCTACAGATCGCCGTCGTCAATCTGAGCTTCCTCAACACCGCCTTCGGAACGCTGCCACTGTCGCTGGATCAATGGTTGTTCTGTGTGGCGATGAGCAGCAGCGTTCTTTGGTTCAGCGAAATCCGCAAGTGGATCAGCCGCCGGTACCATCCGTCTGGCCCGAATGCCGTTACCGCCTGATTGATATGGCTTCTGGTTTCAGTTTTGCGCATGACTTGGAACTATCAGGATATCGCACTGAACTTCATGAAGAATTTGCCCTGCGACACTCTCCACAAACAAGTTCATGATGGCATGCCTCCCATCTGTCCCGGCCACGACCAGACCAATGTCGTTCTCATCGACGTAGACGGCCAGCTGGCGCGCAGGATCGCCCTCGAACGTGACGATTTGAATGTTGTGAACTCCATGGTCGTGCTTGAATTGCTCTGATAAGTTTCTGATCTGCTTGACGGCATCTTTCGATAATTGCCTACTGTAGGCTTCCTTGTCGCCAACCCAGTTTTTGAATGGGGGCTCAAACGCATGGAAAACAACGAGGCTTTCGGGTTGAAAGAACCTGACAGCCGTTTCGAACACTCCCGACGCTGCAGGCGACAGGTCGATTGCGGCGACAATACGGTCGCGTGTGTCGTCTGGCTTCTTTTTCACCACAAGCACAGGCAGTCCGCTCTCCCGTAGAAGTGACGTCGTCGTGCTCCCCAGCAACGACCGACCGTCAACTTCGTTTCGCGATATACCCGTGACAATCAGATCAGTCTTGTCCCATAAAGCTATTTCGTTAATCTCGACAATGGGACGACCTCGTCTCACGACGACCGCACTGTTGAGCCCCTCAATAGCCGAAAGCTCCTCACGCAGGAGGGTGGAGCTGTGCGCAACGGCGCGGGGAAGGGACTGCGTTTCCGGCTGTTCGAGAGCCCCATCGTCGCTTTCGATGACATGGATCACAGTCAGCCGGGCCTGTCACTGAAGAGCCAACTGAATGGCGCGAACCTGTGCCCGATCACATTGGGCCGAGAAATCCGTTGCGAAAATGATATGCTTCGGATGGCGGTGCTTCATAATCTTCCTCAGCTACAGTCCGCGAACAGCTCGCCCTTCACCATCAATCGGCTGGTGTGCAGGAATGGGAGCCTGCGCACCAGCACGAATGCGCGAAGGCCGGAAAGTCTTGCTCGGCCTGTCCTCGATCAAAACGAAACCCTCCGAGGCGTGCAGCCATTCCTCTATCATCAGTTCGACAACTTCGTCGCGCGAGAGGGCAAGAACGTCCGCCACGGCATCGACAGCCTTGGCGAGCTCATGATCGAACGTGACTTCGCCGGTGTTCCAGGCATGAGCGGCGGCAATGAACAAAGCGTCCCGCATTTCCCGCGGCACCACCAGCGCAACCGCCTGGTCCAATCCGATTACCGTTTGTCCAGTGTTCGACACCTTACTTCTCCTCGCGACCTATGCGTCAGCACCTGAGTTCAAACACCTTTTTATGAGCGACGGAGAACCTGCCAAAACCTCCCCTGAAAATTGGTTGGGCGCTTGTCTGAAAAACCCCTCGTCTACAGCTTGACCAATGTGCCCTGGCGCCCCTCGAGAATCCCACGCGCATCTTCAAGCCGGCCAATACCCGCGAGCCCGCCCGTGTTTGCAAAGGCGCACGCCGCCTCCACTTTTGGCCGCATGGATCCGGCAGCAAAAACACCGCTGTCCAATTCGGCGGGCGCAGCTTTCCTGATCGGTCGCGACACCGCTGTGCCCCAGCCCTGGTAGACGGCATCAACGTCGGTGAGCATCAGGAAAGCGTCAGCGCCGAGCGCATTGGCGAGCAACCCGGCCGCTCTGTCCTTGTCTATGACGGCCTCAAGGCCATGAAGCATGCCATTCTCGTCACGCGCCACGGGGATGCCGCCGCCGCCGGCGCAGATGACCGTGACGCCGGCGTCCACGAGCAGCCGGATCGTCTCGATCTGAGTGATGCGCGCGGGTAGCGGGGAGGGCACGACCCGCCGCCATCGTCCTTGCGCTTCCTCCACCATCGGCCAGCCATGCGCCTTCTTCGCCTTGGCCGCCTCTTCCTGATTATAGACCGGCCCTATCGGTTTTTCCGGCCCTGCGAAGGCTGGATCGTCCCGGTTCACCTCGATCTGGGTCAGCAGTGTCGCGATCCTCGATCCCGCAGGCATGGCATTGGTCAACTCCTGCTCGACGAGATAGCCTATCATGCCGACGCTTTCCGCCCCGAGAATATC
The DNA here is from genome assembly GCF_018873185.1 of Rhizobium sp. X9. Taxonomy (NCBI): domain Bacteria; kingdom Pseudomonadati; phylum Pseudomonadota; class Alphaproteobacteria; order Hyphomicrobiales; family Rhizobiaceae; genus Rhizobium; species Rhizobium sp. X9. The sequence continues at coordinate 1,285,779 of NZ_CP071312.1, forward strand.
GAGAGGATAAGGATCGACATCCGCAAATGCCGCCGCCTGGAGCGCCAGAAGTCCGACCTGTGGCCCGTTTCCGTGCGCGACGATAATATCGTGATCTCGCGCCAGATCCGCGAGCGCGATCGCCGCCTTGTGAACATTTGCGCGTTGGACGTCGGCGGTCATCGGCTCGCCGCGCTTGAGCAGCGCGTTGCCTCCCAGTGCTACCACTATCCTCATGTCAGGACCCCAGCGTGGCGACAAGCAAGGCCTTGATCGTGTGCATCCGGTTTTCGGCCTGGTCGAAGACGATGGAGGCTTCCGATTCAAAGACCTCTTCGGTCACTTCCATGCTGTCGATGCCATATTGCCGGAAGATCTTCTCGCCGATCTCGGTCTCGCGATTGTGGAAGGCGGGCAGGCAGTGCATGAACTTCGCATGCGGATTGCCAGTCGTCGCCATGATCTCGGCGGTGACGCGATAGGGCGTGAGCAGTTCGATGCGCTCTTTCCAGACCGAATCCGGTTCGCCCATGGACACCCAGACATCGGTATAGACGAAATCGCAGCCGTTGACGGCTTCGGCAGGGTCTTCGGTGAGGGTGATCTTCGCACCTGTCCTGGCTGCGATCTCCCGGCACGACAGCACCAGATCGTCCTCGGGCCAGCAGGCCTTTGGCGCGCCAAGGCGCACATCCATGCCGATCTGCGCCGCACCCGCCAGCAGCGAGTTGCCCATGTTGTTTCCTGCATCACCAAGGAAGGCAAAACTGATCTGCGACAGGTGTTTGCGTGTATATTCCCGCATGGTCAGGAAATCAGCGAGAATCTGCGTTGGGTGAAACTCGTCGGTCAGTCCATTATAAACCGGTACGCCGGCATAGGCCGCCAGCGTTTCGGCCTGTTCCTGCCCGAAGCCGCGATACTCGATGCCGTCATACATGCGGCCGAGGACCCGTGCAGTGTCCTTCATCGATTCCTTCTTGCCGATCTGAGTGCCGGTCGGGCCAAGATAGGTGACATGGGCGCCCTGGTCATAAGCGGCCACCTCGAAGCCTGTTCGGGTACGCGTCGAATCCTTCTCGAAGATCAACGCGATGTTCTTGCCTTTTAGGCGCTGCTCCTCGTAACCGCCATATTTCGCCTGCTTGAGCGAGGCTGACAGCTTGAGCAGGAACCGGATTTCATCGGGCGTGAAGTCGAGCAGTTTCAGGACGCTGCGACCTTTCAGGTTAACGGGCATGACAAACCTCCTTCAAACTGGATCGCGGACGAGCGGGCAAGTCATGCAATGACCGCCGCCACGCCCCCGGCCGAGCTCGGCACCCGGTACGGTGATCACTTCGACGCCCGCCTTGCGTAGTTGCGTGTTGGTATAGGTGTTGCGGTCGTAGGCGACGACGACGCCGGGTTCGAGTGCTACGACGTTGTTGCCGTCATCCCATTGCTCGCGCTCGGCCACATAAGCGTCGCCACCCGTCTCGACCACGCGCAACTGTTTCAGTCCCAGCACCTCGGCGGCGACCTCGACGAGTGGTCGCTCCTCCTTGCGCACATCGATCTTGCCTTCGCTCTCTCCCGGGCGAATGGAGTAGGGCTCAATCTTGTGCGCCACGTCTGCAAAGAGCGTCACGAGATCCCGGTCGCAGAAGCTGAAAACAGTATCGAGGTGCATGGACGCTCGCTCGATCGGCAGTTTGCAGGCGATCACTCTTTCCGCCCCACCCTGCGCGAACAGGGAGCGCGCAAGCTGACCGACCGCCTGCGGTGTGGTGCGCTCGCCCATGCCGACGAGAACGGTTCCCTTGCCGACTGGCATGACGTCGCCGCCTTCCAGCGTGGCGAGGCCGTGGTCCTTGTCGGGATCCCCCCACCATACCGGGAAGCCGGCATCGCAGAAATCCGGATGGTAGCGGTAGATGGCAGCGATGTTGACGGTTTCGAGCTTGCGCGCGTTCCAGCGCATCGGATTGAGCGTGACGCCACCATAAATCCAGCAGGTCGTGTCGCGCGTGAACAGGTGATTGGGCAGCGGCGGCAGGATGAAGTCCTCCGGACGCAAGGTCTCCGAGAGCAGGCCGCCGCTCTTGATCGGCAACTCCGCCTTACTCAGGCCGCCCATCAGGATCAGGGAAAGAGCGTCAGCCTCGATCGCCATCAGATGCGCCCTCAGATCGTCGGCGAAACCAACGCCTACGGTGTCGTCCGTGACGCGTCGTTCAAGGAGCCATCGGCGCGCCTCCGGGATCTGCAGCGTCTCCGCCAGCATCTCCCGAAGGAACACCACTTCGACACCGCGATGACGCATGGCGTCGACAAAGGTCAGGTGCTCGACCCGGGCCTGCTTGACCCAGATGACGTCGTCAAAAAGCAATTCATGGCAATTGGAAGGGGTCAGGCGGGCCAGTGCTGCGCCAGGCCGGTGGACCAGAACACGTCGAAGCTTTCCGACCTCCGAGTGAACGCCATAGGTGAGGGTCATTGGAAATCTCCTTTATGCAATGACGGTGGCGACGCTGAGGCTCGCCATGATGATGACGGTGAGGATCACCAGCAGGGGCCACATGAAGCGCAACCACCGCTCGTAGGGCACGCGGCCGATGGCGAGCGCTCCCATGACGACCGCGAAGGTGGGGTTGATGAGATTCACCACGCCGTTTGCCGACTGATAGGCGGTCACGACGTGGTCACGGCCGACACCGGCAAAATCTGCGACCGGCGCCATGATCGGCATGGACAGAACCGCAAGACCGGATGACGACGGCACGAAGAACGACATCAGCACCTGAAGCCAGTACATCACGTTGATGAAGGCGACCTTGCCCAGGCCCGCGACCGCCCCTTCTGCCCAGTGCAGGATCGTATCGGTGATCTTGCCGGCATCCATGATGACGACGATGCCGCGCGCCAGGCCGATGATCAGGGCGACACCGAGAAGGTCACGAGCTCCATTGACGAAAGCATCCGTGAAATTCTTCTCACCCGTTCGGGCTATGAGGCCGACCACAATGGCGGACGCGAGGAACAGGCCACTCATTTCGCCCATCCACCAGCCGCCCTTGAGCACTCCCCACACCATCACGACAAAGGTGAGAGCGAAGAGGGCAAGCACCAGCTTGTGGGTCGTGGTGAACTCGGCTCCATCATGATGCGTGCTGAGGAAATGTCTCTCGTTGTCAGCCTTCATGTCGTAGACCAGCGATCTGGTGGGATCGAGCCGAACCCTTTCCGCATAGCGCATCACATAAGCAACGCAGGCGAGCCAGCTGAGGCCAAGGATGACGATACGCAGCACGAGCCCTTGGGTGAACGGCACGCCGGCAGCATCCGAAGCGATGACAGTGGCGAACGCATTGACGGTCGAGCCGAGAACGCCGACGCCCGCACCCAGCAGGATGATGGCAACGGCAGTTACTGCGTCATAGCGCGCCGCGATCATGATCGGGATCAGAAGCATATAGAAGGCGAGCGTTTCCTCGGCCATGCCGTAGGTGGTGCCGCCGAAGGCGAACAATGCCATCAGGAATGGGATCATCCATTTCTCACGGCCCTTCAGACCTCTCATGGCCCGCTCGATGCCCGCATTGATCGCGCCGGTGGCGGTCACGACCCCGATGAACCCGCCGATCACCAAGACGAACAGAGCGACGTCGATGGCGTTTGCCGTGCCGGCCGCGGGATCGTAGAACCCGCGGATCGGCGCCATGAAGACCTCAACGATTCCCTGGGGCGCCGAATCTGTGATAGCATATGTTCCCGCAACGGGAACCTCTTTGTTCAAGGCAGCGTTCTGGACGCGCGTATACTGACCGGCTGGAACGATCCATGTCAGCGCCGCGACCAGAATGATCAGGCCGAACAGGATGGTGAAGGCTGTCGGAAACCGGAAGCTGCCTTCCTTGGATGCGTCTGTATCAATGCTCATTTACCCCCTCCAGGGAAATACCGAAATCTGCAATGAATTTCGCGCGCTCCGCTGCAAGTATCGTCATGCAACGAGAGGCATCATCGCGCTTTGACGGCTGGCGATGAGACAATTGGCCAATTATTAGGCTGATTGATCGCAGGGAGTCAACAGCTGATGACCATCAACATCGATTTGGTGCGATCTTGCCTTTCTGCTGGGAGCCCCTGGTGCGTTTAGTGAAAGCTTTCGCCGGCCAATCCAGTAGAACAGACCCTGCGGGTGTGTTCGGGCACGCCTCGTTTTCTTGAGATATTTCTTAGTCGGTGCGGATTACCGCGCGCCGGTTTCCAGGTGTGGGTAAACAACGACCTCGGCACCTCAGGCCGCTTACTGGGAAAAACTCGCACCCGGAATTCCCTCCACGACGCATTGCACAGCGCGCAGTTGAAGCTCCGTCAAGTCCGCTCTCACAACCGTCACCGTTCCCTCACTGACATCGACCTGAAGTAGATCAGGGCCGAAGCCGAGGTCGTTGCGGATGCGCGCCGACGCTGCAACCCTGATGCCTTCATCTCCCCGCGCAATCTGTTCGATTCCGGAAAAGGATGTCGCCTTGAGGAGATCGCGGCGGCTGACGATACCCACAACCGCACCATCCGAGATCACGGGAAGCCGTTTGACGTTGAAGGTGAGCATCGCTTGCGCCACCTTGATCAACGGCGTGCCGGGTTCCACGGTCCTGACCTTGGCTGTCATGACGTCGCCGACGCGCCAGCTGTTGGAATGAATGTAGTTTGCGAGATCCTGCTCATCGGTCATCGGTTGGTCCTGCCGGTCGAGCAAGGCCGTTCCGATCTCCCTGCGGGACATCAGATCGCCCTCGGTAATGATCCCGACAAGGTTGCCATCACTGTCCGTCACCGGCAGACCGCTGACACCTCGCTCCAGCATCCGGGAAATGGCATGACGCACGTGAGCATCAACACTGATCGTGGCAACATCGCGCGTCATGATGTCAGACGTAATCATACTCACCTCCTTTAGGCCCGGCACCGAGTGCGGTCAGGCCGTCATCGCCGCCATGTCAAGAACCATCCTGCCCTCGATCCGGCCGGCCTTCAGGTCATCGAATATCCGGTTGATGTCGTCGAGGGCGCAGCGGTGACATGCGCCTTGACCTTGCCCTCGGCAAAAAAGGCGATGGCCTCGTCGAGATCCTGGCGCGTGCCGACGATTGAGCCACGCACCGTTATCCGCTTCAAGACGACGTCGAAGATAGGGGTCGCGAATTCACCGGGGGGCAATCCCACCAGGGCGACCGTACCTTTTCGCCGAACGAGTTGGGGTGCCTGCGAGAACGCTGGCGGCGATACGGCTGTGACGAGCACGCCATGCGCTCCGCCGCCTGTTGTTTCAAGGGCTTCGGCGACCGCGTCGGATGACCGCGCGTCGAGAGCCAGATCAGCACCCGTTTGCTTGGCCAAAGCGAGCTTTCCAGGCGACACGTCGAGCGCAACGACCTTCAACCCCATGGCTTTCGCATACTGGATCGCAACCTGTCCCAGTCCGCCGATGCCCGAGATCGCCACCCACTGGCCGGGGCGCACTTCGGTTTCCTTGAGGCCCTTGTATGTCGTGACCCCGGCGCACAGAATGGGCGCGACCGCTTTAAAATCAACGTTGTCAGGCAGTCTTGCTGCGAACGCGGCGTTGGCGATCGCGTATTCCGCGAAGCCTCCATCGCAGCTGTAGCCGGTATTGTGCTGATGCTCGCAAAGCGTCTCCCAGCCCGTTTCGCAGTGTTCGCAACGCATACACGCATCGTGGAGCCAGGCGATGCCGACGGCATCGCCGATCTCAAAATCCGTGACGCCCGGGCCGATGGCAGCAACCGTGCCGGCGACTTCGTGGCCGGGAATGAAGGGCGGCGATGGCTTGACCGGCCAGTCGCCGGAAGCAGCATGCAGGTCCGTATGGCAGACGCCGCACGCCATGACCTTAACCAGCAGTTCCCCGGGGCCCGGCACTGGAATCGGGACGCTTACGATGGTCGTCGGTTTCCCAAATTCATGAACGACCGCAGCTTTCATCAGTTCTTGCATGGTCATTATCTCCTGATCCGGATTTATAGTTGTTACCCTTCGATCGAGCGGTTTGGTCCGTTGCACGGTACCCGCTCCTATCGTAGGAAGCTTCGGAAGCGGCGCAGCGCGAATACGAACAGTGCCGCCCCGATCAAAACGAGCGTCAGCAACTGCGGCCACACCACATCGAGGCCCGCCCCGCGAAACAGGATCGACTGGGCGAGGATGACGAAATGTGTGTTCGGCGCGGCCATCATGATGTCCTGGATGACCTGAGGCATGCTCTCGCGGGGCGTGACGCCGCCTGACAGGACCTGCAACGGCAGCAGGACGAGCATCAGCAACAGGCCGAACTGCGGCATGGACCCGGCGATCGTCGCAAGGAAGATCCCCATGCATGTCGTGGCGATGAGCTGTAGCGCCGCCCCTGCCAGAAAAAGGCCGACAGAGCCTTGAATGGGAACCTGAAGGACGCCCTGCACGACGAACACGATCGAGACAGCGGAAGCAACGAGAACGACAAGCCCCATCGACCAGATCTTGCTGAGCATGATCTCGGTCGGCGTCACCGGCATCACCAGCAGATGCTCGATCGTCCCGTGCTCGCGCTCGCGGATGAGGGCCGCGCCGGTGAGGACGATCGACAGCATGGTGATGGACGAGATCACGTTGGTAATGGCGCCGAACCAGCCCTTGTTGAGTTCCTGGTTGAAGCGGGACCGCAGCGCCAGATCGACAGGAACCTCTGTGCCACCCCTGTACCGGTTGAGATATTCGCTGACTTCACTGGAGACGATGGACTGGATGTATCCGCCGCCGCTGAAGGCCTGCGACATGCGGGTGGCGTCAACGTTAAGCTGGATGGTAGGCGCTCTGCCGGCGAGCAGATCGCGCTGGAAATTGGGTGGAATGTTGAGGGCGAAAGTATCGATACCGGCGTCCATGCGACTGTCCATCTCATGTTGCGATATGAGCTTCGGGATCGAAAAATACGGCGGGTAGAACGCGGTCAGGATGCGGAAGGAAACCGGCGACTGGTCCTCATCGACGACGGCGATAGCCGCCTTGTTGAGTGTCTCGGGCATTGAAGTCGATGCCGTGTAGATCGACAGGGTGAAGGCATAGAGGATCAGGACGACGAGCATGGGGTCACGGGCGAGACCGCGCAGCTCCTTGACGCCGAGTTGGGCGATGTTGGCCAAGCGCATGGATCACCCCGCCTGTTTCTTGAGAAGTGCCGCCCCGCAGCAAAGAAGAACCGGGACGGCGATTAAAAGTGGAATGAAGGAGGCGGCGAGATCCTTGAACTCGAGAGCCTTCGAGAACGTGCCACGCACGATGGTGACAAAATAGGTCGTCGGATAAATCTGGCCGATATAGGCGCCCGCACCTTGAAGCGAGGAGACCGGATCGATCATCCCCGAATACTGCACGGCCGGAATGAGGGTTAGCAGCGCTGTGCCAAAAATTGCCGCGATCTGGCTGTTCATGAAGGTGGAAATCAGCAGTCCGAGCCCGGTTGCAGCCGTGACGTAGAGCAGCGCGGCACCCGTCAGCGTCAGGAAGCTGCCAGTCAGCGGCACCTGGAAGACGAAGATTGCGAATGCCGTCAGCATGAAGAAGTTGAGCATGGCAAGCGCGATGTAAGGGATCTGCTTGCCGAGCAGGAATTCGATCCTCGTCACCGGCGTCACATAGAAATTGATGATGGAGCCGAGCTCCTTCTCGCGCACCACGCTCAGAACCGCGAGCATAGCCGGGATCATCATCAGCAACAGCGGTATGACCGCCGGCACCATCGCCTTGAGGCTCTCGACACTCGGATTGTAGCGGTATCGAAGGGCGATCTGGAAATTGCCGATCGTTGCTGCGTCACCATAGAGTTCACGCGCCTTTTGGGTGAGCCATGTCTGATGCATGCCCTGCACGTAGCCTCGTACGGTCTCGGCTCTCGAAGGCATGGCGCCGTCGATCCAGGCACCAATCTCGACATTGGTGCCACGTGCGACATCGCGCCCGAAGCCTGGAGGGATTTCCAATGCGAGGCTGAGTTCGCCGTTACGCATGCGACGGTCCAGATCGTTGTAATCGACAATCGGCGCCTTTTCCGTGAAATAGCGCGATCCGGCGATCTGAAGCGTGTAATCGCGGCTGATCGTCGTGTCGTCCCGATCGAGCACAGCAAAGGACAGGTTCTCGATATCCATGTTGATGCCGAAACCGATGACGAACATCAAAATGACGCTGCCGAGGATAGCCAGCGTCGCGCGGATCGGATCCCTGCGGAGTTCGAGCGACTCGCGTCGTGTATAGGCCAGCATACGGCGCAGATTGAAACTGGAGCTGGCGGATGAGGCCGGCGGGGGCGCAGCGGCTTCATCCGCCTCTTCACGCTGCGTGAGTGGGGCGGACGCAGGTGAAGCCTGTTCGCCGATGGCCTCCTCCAGATAGGAAATGAAGGCTTCCTCCAGCGTCTTGGCTGAACGTGTCTCGATGATGCCGCGCGGTGTGTCGCTGACGAGCACCTTGCCGGCATGCATGAGCGAGATACGGTCGCAAAGCTCGGCTTCGTTCATGAAATGGGTCGAAACGAAGATGGTCACGCCATCTTTGCGCGACAGGTCGGAGAGGATCTGCCAGAACCCGTCGCGCGCCACCGGATCGACGCCCGAGGTGGGTTCGTCAAGGATCAGAATGTCAGGCGCATGGATCATGGCGACCGCGAGCGACAATCGCTGCCGTATCCCGAGTGGCAGCGCATCCGGCAAGGCATCCATGATTTCGGTAAGATCGAAGCGTTCCGCCATCTCCGCAATGCGCGCTGGAATTTTCTCAGCCGGCAGGTTGAACAGCCTGGCGTGCAAGTCGAGGTTCTGGCGGACCGTAAGCTCGGTGTAGAGCGAGAAGGCCTGGCTCATATAGCCGACCTTGCGCCTGACCTCGATATCCTTCGGATCGACCTCTTGGCCGAACAGCTTCGCCGTTCCCTCTGTTGCCGCCAGCAGGCCGGTCAGCATCTTCATCGTCGTGGTCTTGCCGCAACCATTCGAGCCGAGAAAGCCGAATATCTCTCCGCGCGGGATCTGGAAACTAACGTTATCGACTGCGGTGAAGTCGCCGAACCGCATGGTCAGATGTTCGGCCTCGATAGCGAAGTCCGTCTGGGATTCATCGGATCGTGGCGGTATGACGACCTCGCGATGGCCGCGGCGACGTTCTTCCGGGAGCAGGGCGACGAAGGCTGCGTCGAGGTTCGCGGCTCCGGTGCGCGCGAGCAGTTCATCAGGTGTGCCTGTTGCGAGTATCTTGGCGTCATCCATCGCGACCAGCCAGTCGAAGCGCTGGGCTTCCTCCATATAGGCGGTGGCGACGACCACGCTCATCGACGGGCGGTCGCGGCGGATATCGTCGATCAATTCCCAGAACTGGCGGCGCGACAACGGGTCGACACCGGTGGTCGGCTCGTCGAGGATGAGCAGATCGGGGTCATGGATCAGAGCGCAGCAAAGCCCGACCTTCTGCTTCATGCCGCCGGACAGTTTGCCGGCCGGTCGATCAGGAAAGGGGGCGAGGCCCGTGCGCTTTAGCAAATCGTCGATGCGCATTTCTCGCTCGCGTTTGTCCTGACCGAAAAGGCGCGCAAAAAACTCGATGTTCTCGAACACCGATAACGTCGGGTAGAGATTCTTGCCCAGCCCCTGCGGCATGTAAGCGATCTGCGGGCAGATCCGGTCTCGGTGCTTCTTGTCAGCGATGTCGCCGCCCAGGACTTCGATATGGCCGTCCTGAATCTTATGAGCGCCGGCAACCAGGCTGAGCAGGCTGGATTTTCCCACACCGTCGGGACCGATCAATCCGACCATTATCCCGGCGGGAATATCGAGAGAGATCGCGTCGAGCGCGCGCGTCTTGCCATAGGACAGACTAACATCCGCGATCTTCACAACCGCAGGAGCGGGCTCTCGCGCATTTTGCTCTCCTGGCAACGAACCGCTCATTTCACCAGCGCCTCGTTAAGATGAGCAGGCCATTCGGCATCCTGCGCGATGCGGACATAGGCCATGCCGGGAAGCCCTGTCTTGACGTATTGGATATGCTCGCGGAGCAGTTCAGGCGCGATCTTCGCCCTGATGCGGAACATCAGCTTCTGGCGCTCTTCCTCGGTCTCGACGGTTTTTGGCGTGAACTGCGCGACGTCCGCCACGAAGCTCGCTTTGGCTGGGATGACATATTGGGGCGCGGCATCGAGAACCAGACGCACATCCGATCCTAACGGAATGCGGCCCGCCTGCTCTGTGGGCAGGAAGAAGGTCATATAGACATCGCTCAGATCGACGATGTTGAGGACCCGACCTCCAGCCGACAGCACTTCACCCGGCTGGGCTACGCGGTATTGCACGCGTCCTTCGCGGGGTGATCTCAGCGTGCTGTCGTTGATATCAGCAACAATGCTTTCAATAGCAGCCTGGGCGGCCACGACGGACGCCTCGGCATCGACGATCTGGGCCTTGGCGGCGCCGATTGCTGCCTCTGAAGCGGAAAGGGACGCCTTTGAGGCCGCGACGGCGGCGCGGGCTCTCTGTGCGGATGCGCGGTCGTCGTCAAACGTCTGCTGCGATGTCGTGTTGGTGCGGATCAATTGCTCGGTGCGCGCAAGTTTGCGTTCCGCGGCATCCTGTTCGGCTTCCCGCTGGCCGATCACCGCGGCGGCAGCCTCACGTTCCGCTTCACGCTGGGACAGAAGGCTTCGGGCGGTATCGACGCTGATGGCGGCGCGCTGCAGTGACGCTTCGGCCTGCTTTCGCTGCGCTTCAAGCTGTTGCGTATCCATGACGGCGAGGACCTGGCCGGCCGTCACGAACGCGCCTTCATCGACCAGGATCTCCTTGATGCGTCCCGCGGTCTTGGTGGAAATGTCGATTTCGGTCGCTTCGATGCGGCCGTTTCCGCCGGCAATCCCGGCCGGCAGACCGGATGGGTCGTAAATGCGCAATGCGTAATAACCACCGGCAACGACAGCAATGACGACGACGCCAATGATCCAGTTCTTCAGCGATTTCATGAGCGGACTTCCCCTTTCGCGGTTGCATAAGCGAGCTGGGCTTGGACGCGGAAACGATCTGATGTCAGGGTGCAGAGGGTCATTGTCATGGTGAGGAGCCTGCCTTGGTGGCGCAAACCCGCCGTTGGGCGGACGCGAGACGTCACGGCTGCCCAACCGGCTTGCTGATGAAAGTTCGATCTGATGCGGTCACTTGAAAATTCTGGAAATCCGGCAGAAGCGAAGCGTGACCGCCATCCGTCGTCAAAGCAGGTCTTGAACCTGATTTTTCTCGTGTAAGCGAGGCGTATACTTTGGAAAGCCGCCGCGAAAGGCGGTTTTGTTGGAGCGTTCTTCATTGCCCACCTGAGTGTTTGCGTGAAGAACTGCTATTTGCCCCAGTATCATCAGCGCGTGATTTGAAATTCAGAACATATCATCACCTGATGACAGGCATGTCAATGGTCAAGGCTGTAATACCACGGCGTGCCGGTTGCCGGCTTCGTATCTCGTCGGGTGACGACACCGTGAACCATGTCGTCGCTGCAGCCATGACGAAACGAAACGGTTTCATCAGCCGACGAAAGCCGAGATGATTAAGGCATTGACGATATCAATGAAGAAGCCGCATACCAGAGGCACAACGACAAAGGCGCGATGCGACGCGCCATGTTGCTGGGTGACCGCAGTCATGTTGGCGATCGCGGTCGCCGTCGACCCGAGAGCTATCCCGCCGAAGCCGGCTGATATCACCACGGCCTCGTAGTCGCGTCCCATAAGACGGAATACGACGACGATCGTGAAGATGATCGCGAGTGCGATTTGAACGGCCAGGGCGCAGGCAACGAATATGAAGACGCCGTTGAGCTGCCAGAGCTGAAGGCCCATCAATGCCATCGTCAGAAAAAGGCCGAGCGCAAGGTCTGATATCAGAGCAAGGCCGTCATCCACGCCGGGCCATAGTCTGAGCACCCTGGAACTGACAGCAATCGGCATGAGGTTCCGGATGACGATCCCGGCCATGAGGCAGCTTACGAAGCCTGGAAGATTGAGACCGGTGAGAGCGAGAATGTGACTGATGCCGAGACCGAGAATCAGAGCCAGGTTCAGGGCGAGGAGCGCCCAAAGGACACAGAAATAATCCAGCCCGGATTGCCGGCCATCATTGGAAGCGCCTATGTCGAGTTCCGCGGAATGGGTAGGGACGACGCTATGGCGCTTGATCAGGTAAGCAGCGACCGGGCCGCCGATCATGCAAGCTGCGATCAATCCGATGGTGTTGGCCGCGACGCCAAGTTCCATAGCATTCGGGATGCCAAGCCTTTCGATGAAAATTGGCGCCCAGGCGAGCGTCGTACCGATCCCGCCCGTCAGCGAAATTGATCCCACCATCAGTCCGGCCCTCGCTTCAAGGCCGAAGACCGTGGCCATGCCCACGCCGGTGAGATTTTGAATGAGGATGAAGGCGATTGCGAGCGAGAGCAGAATGGCTAGCGGGCGACCGCCTGCAAGCAATGTCTTGACATCCGCCTTCAATCCGACACCGGCAAAGAATAGCAGTAAAAGGAAGTCACGCATCTGGAGATCGAAAGTGATCCGTCTATCGAACGCCGCATAGAAGAGAGCGACGACGACCGTGCAGAGAAGTCCTCCAACCACGGGTTCCGGAATGGAGTATTTTCGCAGGAGCGGCGTCTTCACGGTGACGATCTTGCCCACCAACAAAAGCGTGATAGCAATGGTGAATGTGTAGAAAGCATCGATTTCCATCTTGACCTGACATTGGACGCGAAGTGATAGACGGCGTTGCGACGCTTGGATCGTTACTGCCGAACAGGATTGCTATGAATCGGATCCCCGCCAAGTAATTCGGCGTGAGTACTCCGAGTTTGCAGGAATGGAACGAACAGACCATTCCAGCGTTAGCCAAAGGGAAGTCATCCGCTGTTGACTAACCACACTTATGCCGATAAACCTTTCAACCGTCAATCTGGAGAGATTATGCCCAACAGACTTATCCGCCCGGTCGTGGAAGACACAACGCGTGACCGCATCCTCAAGGCCGCGATCCTGCGCTTCTCCTCACATTCCTACGAAGAGACAGGGCTTCGTGACATTGCCTCCGATGTCGGCGTCGACATGGCTTACGTGCATCGATCCTTCGGGTCGAAGGAGAAGCTTTTCCGGGAGGCCGTCAGGGCGATGCTTCGCCCGGAGGTCTGGCTGGTCGGAGAGGCGAGCGAGTTGCATATGACACTGGCAAAGGACGTCCTCGCCGACAAGGGCGCCAACGAGATCCGGCCATTCGACATCCTCGCTCGATCCTTTTCCAGCCCCGAAGCTGCGCGGGTCTTTCGTGAGCTCATCGACGAAGGCTTCGTCAAGCCGTTCGCGTCCAAATGTCAGCTCGTGTCCGAGCCGCGCGCGTCAATGATCGCCGCTCTCCTGGCCGGTGTCAGCATCCTTCGTGACGTTATCGGCACGTCAGCCCTCCAGAAGAGCGGCAAGGATCACGAACTCGCGATCCTGATATCCCAGGTCGTCGAGTTTCTTATGAACGATGACAAGGAATGCCAGACAACAGCAACCCTACCGATCAGTCGGGAGCGACAATGAATGATTTGAGCAGGTTGGACGTTGAGGCAACGCAAATCTCTGACAAAACTTTGGGCACAGAGGTCTATCGCACCATCGATCGGACGCGCGAGGCGCTGAGGGCACGGATGACTGGAGGGTCTCCCTCCCATCGCGGCTTCGCCCGGCACCTATGTGTTCCAGAAGTGAGGGCGCGATGGCGGACAATTTGCTGAGAAACCATACCTTCGCCGATCTCAAGGTCGGCGATACCGCGAGCCTCACCCGTGTTGCTGGGCGTAACGATATCGATCTGCTGACTGCCATGGCTGGCGGGAGTTGGCCGGCTTCTTGCGATGCGGCGCCAGAAGCGACGACGCTCTTCAACGAGATCGTCGCCAACGGCCTCTGGACCGGAGCGCTCGTTTCGCTCGTCCTCGGCACAAGATTCCCGGGGCCCGGGACGATCTATCTCGGGCAGGACTTCCGCTTCGTGAAACCCGTCGCCGCAGGCGACACGATCACGGCAAGCGTGAAGGTGAGGCAGAAGAACACCGAAACGCGCATGGTCGCGCTGGAAACGACTTGCTTCAATCAAAAAGGTGAGCTTGTTTTGACCGGGACGGCGACAGTTCTTGCACCCGAACAATCCATCGAATGGACCGAGGCTGCTTCCATCTCTGGCTCCACGGCCTCGGCATCTGCGAGCCGGTACGAATCCTTCGTCGCGGAAGCGCGCAGCCTGCCCCCGGTGCGGGCCGCTGTCGTTCACCCCTGTTCTGCCGGCGCGATCCTGGCCGCAGTCGAGGTTCGCCAGCAGGGCCTGTTCGAGCCGCTGCTGGTCGGACCGGTCGCGAAGATCCGTGCTGCTGCTGATGCTGCGAAGGTCGATCTTGGTGATATGGCAATCGAAGATGTTGCCCATAGCCACGCGGCGGCCGCACGCGCGGTGGAGCTTGCTGTCGCTGGTGAGGTCGCGGTTCTTGTCAAGGGCAGCCTGCATACCGATGAACTTCTGGGCGCTGTCATCGCGACCGGTTCCGGGTTGAGAACCGAACGGCGCATCAGCCATGTCTTCGCGCTCGATGTCCCGGCTTACGACAAGCCGCTGATCGTTACCGATGCGGCGATCAACATCCAGCCGACGCTCGATCAGAAACGCGATATCTGCCAGAACGCCATCGATCTTCTCCGGGCGCTTGGCGTCGAGGAGCCGCGCGTTGCCGTGCTCGCAGCCGTCGAGACCGTCAATGCGAAGATGCCGTCGACCTTGGATGCCGCGGCGCTGACGGTAATGGCGGCGCGTGGCCAGATCACCGGCGGGCGCGTCGATGGCCCACTTGCATTCGACAATGCGATCAATATCGAGGCGGCGAGGACAAAAGGGATCGTCTCGCCGGTTGCGGGCGAGGCCGATGTTCTGCTCGTGCCGGACCTGGAGGCGGGCAATATGCTTGCCAAGCAACTGATCTATTTCGCGGGGGCGACGGCGGCCGGGATCGTGCTCGGCGCTCGCGTGCCGATCGTGCTGACCAGCCGCTCGGATCCGCTTTCGGCGCGCATCGCCTCGGCAACGCTCGCAAGGCTCCTCGTCGCTCGCAACCAGGCGCCGCAAACCGGAGCAACGCCATGAGCGAGCAACTGCTTGTCACCTTCAACGCCGGCTCGTCCACGGTCAAGATCGGCCTCTTTACCCGTTCCGAAGGTGCGCTCACACGCATCGGCAAGGGTATGATCGACTTTCGCAAGACGCCGTTGCGCTTCGAGCTTTCCGAGGGGCCGGATCGCTTCGACATCGAACTGGAAGCCGAAGCCGCGGAGGAATTGGACGATGTCTTGAGCGAGGCCTTCGGCCGCCTCTCGTGGCATTACGACATGTCCGGCGTCATGGCGATCGGCCACCGTATCGTGCACGGCGGCGATCTGTTCGATGGTGCCGTCCTGATCGATGATCGGCTGATGGCGCAGATGGAGGCGCTCGTACCGCTTGCACCGCTGCATCAGCCCCAGGCGCTGCGCCTCATCCGTGCGATCACGCGCCTCCGACCGGAGCTCAGGCAGACCGCCTCTTTCGACACTGCCTTCCATCGCACCATGTCCGAGGTCGCGCGACGCTTCGCATTGCCAAGGGCGCTCCACGAGGAAGGCATCAAACGTTATGGCTTTCACGGGCTTTCCTATCGATCGATAGCGGGGGAACTGGCCCGCAACTGGCCGGAGCATGCGGCGGGCAAGGTCGTCGTCGCCCATCTGGGGTCCGGTGCCAGCCTCTGCGCCATGTGCAACGGTGCCAGCCGCGACACCAGCATGGGGTTTTCGACGCTCGACGGTGTGCCGATGGCAACACGCTGCGGAGCGCTCGACGCCGGAGTGGTGCTGCATCTGGCAAGATCCGGTCGCGATCTCAGCGACATCGAGGACCTCCTCTATCACCAGTCGGGTCTACTGGGGGTCTCCGGCATCAGTGCTGACAGCCGCGCGCTTCTGGAAAGTGAAGAGCCGGAAGCGAAGGAAGCGATCGAACTGTTCTGCTTCAGTGTCGCAGGTGAAGTCTCGCGACTTGCCTCGACGCTCGGCGGGCTCGACGCGTTGGTGTTCACGGCCGGTATCGGCGAGCACCAGCCGGCGATCAGGGCCGATATCTGCACCCGCCTGATGTGGCTCGGCATCGATCTCGACCCGGCCGCGAACGCTGAGAACCGGACAGTCATCAGCAGCCCGGCAAGCCGCCTCGCCGTGCTCGTGATCCCAACCGACGAGGAACAGGTGATCGCTGCCGAAGCCTCAAGCGTTCTGGGAGGCTGATTAATGACTGCGACTATCGGTCTGTCCGGAATACGTGGCCTTGTGGTCGGCATCGCCAACGAAGCGTCGATTGCTGCCGGCTGCGCGGCCGAGGGCTTTGCATTGGCCATGGATGTGTCCTGCCATTCCTTCATCCGGACGGCGCGGCTCGCAGCTCCCCGGTTCGGTTGTCTACGCCGATAACGGGTTCCACATCACGGCCTGGCCGGATGGGACAATCTGGTGCCCCGAAAATACTGACGCCGCCTTTAGCGGCGGCAGGCCTGAACGCTGTTGTTCCGAAAGGCGCGATGGTTCCACAGCACTAGACATTGTTTGGTTTCAGTAAATGCGTGAATTCAGTCTTCGACTTGTATTTCTTCTCCTGACAAGCCTGCTTTCAGCCTGTGCCGGGCGTCCGGGCCCGGAACTGCTTGCCCAAACGGCTGAAACCGTCCAGGGGGCGAAGCTGACTACCGTCTATGTCGCAACCACGCGAAAGCGCGACGCGGCCGGTGTCTACACGACCGGGCGCAGCCGTGAGGTCAGCTACATCCGCTACAGGATATCTATCCCGCCGGGTCACAAGGCCGGCAATGTCGAGTGGCCGAAATCGAAGCCGAACCCGAAGACGGACTTCGTCACCGTAGACCAGCAGCTCCTCGACGCGGTGACATTCGAGGCCGAAGTCACGCGCAAACGCAATGACAAACCGCCAAGCGTTGGCGTGTTTGTGCATGGCTACAACACCAATTTCACCGAGGCCGTCTATCGCGTCGCACAAATGGCAGCGGATGCCGGCACTGGCGCCGCTCCGATTCTGTTTGCCTGGCCGTCCGAAGGGGCTCTGAGCGGCTACGTCGCGGATAAGGATGCGGTGACGTTTTCGCGCGACCAGTTGGCGGATCTGCTCACCACGCTTGCAGCCAAGCAGACGCAGGGACCGATCACGCTCGTCGGCCACAGCATGGGAGGATGGCTGACGACGGAAGCGGTGCGCCAGCTTCGGCTTACAGGCAAGGATGCGGTCATCCGCCGACTGCAGGTGGTGCTCGCGGCGCCAGACATCGACGTTGACGTGTTTGAAGCGCAATTGGCGGCGATAGGGCCACTCAACCCGCCCATGACCATCCTTGTGTCCAGGGACGACAGGGCACTGCAGGTGTCGGAACTTCTATCTACCGAACGTCAGCGTCTGGGCAGGATCGACGTGACGGATCCTAAAATCGAGGAGGCAACGCGCAAGGCGAATGTACAGGTGATCGATATATCGGACGTCGAGGCCTCCGATAGCTTCAGACACAATCGTTTTGTCGGTCTCGCCGCGCTTTATCCGAAACTCTCGGCTCGCAATGGCGCTGGCGACCCGCAAAACATCAGGCAAGCCGGAGCTTTCGTGTTCAATTCCGCCGGTGCGGTTCTTTCAAGCCCGTTCATACTGGCTGGCAAGATCGTCGGCGGCAACTGACACGCGTGAACACCCGCAGTTCCAGGAGGAAAAACCCATGACGACCATGAACTTCAGAATGCTCGATTCCACCGATCTGCGACTGTTACGGTCGCGATGGCAGTGGCTGTTGGCCGCAGGCATAGCACTTCTCTTGATTGCGTTTGCCGCCCTGTCCAATCTTCTGCTGGCGACAGTCGTTTCGGTGCTTTTTGTGGGCGTTACGATGCTGCTGGCCGGTGCGGCGCATATCGTCTTCGCCGTTCAGATGAAGCGTCGGAGCCATTTGCTCGGGTTGATCGCAATCGGCGCGTTGTATGTGTCGGCGGGCCTTGTCACATTCTGGAATCCGGTATTGGCATCCAGCGTCCTCACGCTGCTCATGGCGCTCAGCCTGCTGGTCGCAGGCATTGTCAGATTTGCCGCAGGTCTGGCGGTTCGACCTGTTTCGGGTTGGGGCTGGCTGGTTGCGGCAGGCGCCACCACCGTCCTCGTTTCAATGGTCATTCTGATGGGCTGGCCCGTCAACAGCCTCTGGATCATCGGCGCGCTGCTGGCGATCGATCTGCTGATCACCGGTTGCGGCCTGAGTGCATTGGCGCTTGCACTGCGGCGATCGCCGACTTCAAGCGAGATCATCGATAAACGACACAGAGCCTGAGGTCGTCATGAAACAAGTAAAGTCGTTCACTGTGGCGGTGCGGAAGAAGCGCCGGGTGCAGAAACATCAGACGAATTGTGAGTGGCCTGCTCCGAGCACAGTCGCAGAGCCTCACCCGACGAACGAGATTGAGGCGCCAGAAGGCATCAAGCCCGAGGAGACCTCATCCGGTCACCTGTCGCGATCGCGCAGGAATTGAATGCAGGCTGGAACTGAGCCAGGGGACATATCTCCATCGGTCTTATCATCAGCTGTTGACTAATGATAATCGATCGTTAAGTTGGTCAAGCAGGCGGGCGACGGGGAGATGGAATGAATACGCCAAAAGATATTGTCGTTTATATCGACACAGCGGAAGCTTCTGTCTGCCGGGTCTATATCGATTATGCTGTTTCACTTGCACGTGTATGGGATGCACACGTCGTTGTTGCTTTTGTGCCGGAAGATTTGATCGCAACTCCCTCGCATGGCTTCGCCCGGGGGGCTGCGATCGACAGCATGATAACCGCTTTCGAGAAGCGCCGACACGACGCCGAAGAGCAGCTTCGGAAGATCCTTTCGGAGATTGCCTCCGCCAGCGGTGTAAACTGCGAACTGCGGATATGTTCTCATGAAACGGGCGAAGCGCTCATGTTGCACGCCCGGCATGCCTCTCTGGCCATCGTCGGAACGGGGCGAGATCCGGCTCGTGCGGAGACAGCTCTTACGGTTTCGGAGGATATCATCTTTGCCTCCGGTCGACCCTCGATCCTTTTGCCTGCCACCTGGCCAGGTGACAGCGCCATCCCCGAAACCATCGTGATCGGATGGAATGCCAGCCGGGAAGCGGCCCGCGCCATAGCGGATTCAATGGCATTCCTTACAACTGCTCGCGCCGTTCACGTTGTTGTTGTTCCCGAGCCCAAGGTTGCAAGGCTTCTGGGGGAAGATCCCGGAAGCGATATCGCTCTCCACCTCGCACGCCACGGGATCAGGGTGACGCTTGACCGACTGGAAGGCGACAATGCCGGTGATCTTATTCTATCCCGGGCAGAAGAGCTTGGTGCCGATATGATGGTCATGGGCGCCTACGGGCAGTCCCGGATCACCGAATTCGTTTTCGGTAGCGCAACTCGTACCATTCTGGCCAACCCGACAGTCCCGATCTTTCTCTCGCGATAAAGACTTATCGCTGGGCAGGGCAGGTGGCCCGGGAAGCTACGGAAAAAGTGATGACAACACAGGAGAACAAAGCATGTCCGATCTGATAGTCGTCGGTTTCGATACGGTTGATGAAGCCGACAAGGTGCTTCTCAAACTCGCCGCCCTGAGAAAAGAGTATCTGGTCGATCTGGAGGATGCCGTCGTCGTCGTTCGTGACGGCGAAGGCAAGGTTCATCTCAAGCAGAGCCTTAATCTGACAACCCTTGGGGCGGCGTCAGGCCTGCTGTCGGGCACGTTGTGGGGCGGTCTGGTGGGGCTTTTGTTCCTCAATCCGCTTGCCGGCATCGCCATCGGTGGCCTGACGGGGGCTGGTGTTGGCGCCTTGTCCGGCTCGCTCGCTGACTATGGCATCGACGACACGTTCATCAAATCTCTTGGCGAAACGATCCCGAACAACTCCTCGGCATTGTTCGTGCTTGTCCGAAAGGTGCAGCCGGAAAAGGTGCTGGCGGAGTTCGAGGGGTTGCGCGGTCGTGTACTCAAGACGTCGCTTTCGCCGGAACAGGAAGAGAAATTGCGAGCCGCACTTTCGCAAACGGTTACAGGCTCCTGACGGATATTGAACGGCCCTGTCGTGAACGATCAACCGAGCCCGCGCCGCTCGGTTGATCGCAGGATAAAGGTACCTGCAGCGATACGACCTATAGCGCATATCACAGTTACCCAGATCGCTTTGCAAATTGATCATAATCAATGGCACTGCCGTCGACCTCCATAATCTTATCGGAGGCCGTCAATGTTTCGGGCGAAACCGGGTTGAGTTGAACATAATCGGAGGGGCGTCAGTATTGCAGGTGAGGGTAAAAGGCGGCATCGATCTTCGGTGGGAAGGCAAACCGGCAGAGACGATCGACGAAGAAGTTGCGGTTCGCTCGGCTGCGCTTCTTGGCGATGACTATCCTGACCTGCGCCCCATCTTCGACGTCGCGGAAGGGCAATGCGTGCTAGCGGGGCAGCGGCTTTTTACGGACCGTCGACGCCCCGACCTTAGCTACACTGCCCCCCTTTCCGGAACGGTCCGGGCAATCTCACATGGCCGGCGCAGAAGCCTCGATTCGATCGTCATCGATATTGATGGGGATGATGGCATCCGATCGACCGGCCCGCGCAGCCGGATCGAGAAGCAATGCAGTCGCTTCTGATGACGAGCGGTTGCTGGCAGTCCTTTCGCACTCGCCCGTTCGGGCGGATCGCCGATCCCGCAAAAATCCCCGACGCGATCTTCCTCACCGCCATGGACACGGCGCCGCTGGCGGGCGATCCGGCGCCGGTCATAAAACGCTTCGAAACATGGTTCCGTTTGGGTGCCGCGGCGCTGTGCCACCTCACCGACGGCCCGGTTTACATCTGTCATGGCAATGATGCGTCGCTACCTGTGGTGGACGGCACCAAATCGGTCGCCTTCTCCGGCAGGCATCCGGCAGGACTTGCAGGAACGCATATCCATCACATTCACCCTGTCGATGCCACCCGGATGGTCTGGCATATCGGCTATTAGGATGTGATCGCGATCGGCTGTCTTCTGGATACGGGCCGGATCTGGACGCAGCGCGTCGTCGCACTGACGGGCCCGGGAACCCGCACGCCGCGTCTGGCTCTTGTGCCTCCAGGAGCCAATCTGCGCGATCTGTTCGAGGGCACGCTCGTGAGCCCCGCAGTCCAGTTGTTGTCAGGCTCCCCACTCTGCGGCATGGTCGAGCACTTCCTGCGGCGCTATGACGTGCAGGCCACTGCCATGCCGCACGGACATCCAGCCCGCCGCTCCTTCGTCGCCCGTTACCTTACCTCATCCGGTGAGCGGTTTCCTGCGCCGCTTATCCCCAACGCCGTCCATGAGCGGGCCGCACCCTGCGGGATCCTGCCTGCGCCGTTTCTGCGCGCTATCAGCACCGGCGATGTGGAAGCGGCCGCGAAACTCGGGGCGCTGGAGATCGTCGAGGAAGACCTCGCCCTGCTCGGCCATGTCGACGGTTCCGGCACGGATTACGGAGCCTTGCTGAGGGCGACGCTCGATGAGCTGGAGAAGGCGATATGACCGCTTTTCTGCAGGATTTGCGCGCCGGGCGCTTCGCACATATCCCATTGGCCAGCGCGGTTATGCCCGCGCTTCTGGGCCTGATTGCGCCGGTTGCGCTCATACTTTCCTTCGCCGGTTCAGCCTTCGCCATACGGCTATTGCTGGCTCTCGTCGTGACGGTCGGCTGGCAGTTTGTTTTCGCCCGCGTGCGAGGCATCGGGATCGGGCTCGACGGCATAATCACCGCCACCCTGATCGCGCTCCTCGTTCCTGTCGACGCGCCGCTTTGGCAACTGGCTCTGGGGATCAGCTTCGGCGTGGTGATCGCCGAACAGGTGTTTGGCGGACGCGGACGCAATTTCGTGCATCCGGCAGTCGCGGCACTGGCTTTCCTGATGTTCTCCTTCACCGATTTCGATTATCGGACTGGTCCCGACATTCCTGTCGCCGCCCTGGCGCCGGCAGCGCTTCTCCTGCTCCTCAGCGGGCAGGCGTCATGGCGTCTGCTGCTTGCCATTGTCGGTGCAATGGTCTTGTCCAGCTGGATGCAGGGTCAGGACGTCGCGTCTCTCCTGCTCTCGGGCGCCATCGGCTGCGCTATCCTTTTCCTGGCGGCAGATCCGGTCTGCTCCGCCGCCACCAATCCCGGCCGCTGGGCACAGGGGATCTTGACCGGCCTGCTCATCGGCCTTTTCTCGCAGGCCGGCTCGGCTTTCGGAGCCGCGATCTTCGCCATCCTGATGAGCAGCATCTTTGCGCCGTTGATCGACTTCCTGGTCGTGACCGTCCATGTGAAACGGAGGGCGAGGCGATATGGCTGATACCCCTCCCGGCAGCCGTCGATCAGGTCTCTGGCGCGGCTTTCTGGACCGGCCGAACACCGATCGCGTCAAGACGATCGGCATGTCGCTGCTGGTGGCCATCGGCTGCGGCGTGACCGTCTCGGTCGCGACTGTCACCCTGCGTCCGATCCAGCAGGCCAATATCGCCGCCCAGCAACAGGGCCGCATGGTCGCAATGCTGGAGAACCTGCCCGGGATCGGCGAGATATTAAAGGAATCCGGCGCGAGCGGCGTCGAAACACTCGTCATCGACCTCGCCAGCGGAACGGTCGCCGCCGATATCGACCCGGCGAGCTTCGATCAGCGCGCCGCGGCGGCGGATACTGAAAGAAGCACGACCGTACCACGCGCGGACGACCTCGCGGGTCTCGGCCGCCGTGAGAATCACGCGCTCGTCTACCTTCTGCGCCGCGGCGACGATCTGGCGCTCGTCGTGCTTCCGGTTCGCGGCGCGGGATATCAGTCGACCATCCGCGCCTATCTGGCGCTGGAAGCCGATCTCGACACGGTCGCCGCCTTCACTGTCTACGAACAGGGAGAAACGCCGGGCCTCGGCGCTCGTATCGCCGAGGATGGCTGGCAGGCGCAATGGGCGGGCAAGCGCATCTTCGACGATGGCGATTTCGCTATTTCCGTGGTGCGCGGAAATGCCAGCGGCCCCTACGAGGTCGACGGCATCTCCGGGGCCAGCGTCACCGGCTATGCGATCTCCGACATGCTCGAATTCTGGATGAGCGAGCACGGCTTTGGACCTTTCCTCGACAAATTGAAGAAAGGAGAAATCCGGTGACGATCGCCTTCCGCAACCTGACCGACCCTCTCGTCGACAAGAACCCTGTCACCGTGCACATTCTCGGCATCTGCTCGGCGCTCGCGGTCACGACATCGATGTCGACCGCTCTCACCATGTCGATCGCCCTGACCGTCGTGCTCGGCCTTTCGGCCGGCATCATCAGCGCGATCCGCCGCCATATCCCGTCCTCCGTCCGCATCATCCTGCAGATCACCATCATCGCCTCCCTGGTCATCGTCGCCGACCAGTTTCTGCAGGCCTTTGCCTATGAGATGAGCCAGCGGCTGACGGTGTTCGTGTCGCTGATCGCGACCAACTGTATCGTGCTCGGCCGCACCGAAGCCTATGCGCTGCACAATCCAGTGTTACCCAGCATGGTGGACGGCGTCGGCAACGGGCTGGGCTACAGCCTCGTCCTGCTGACGGTCGCGGCGATCCGCGAACTGTTCGGCTCGGGCAGCCTGTTCGGCATCGGCGTGCTGCCGCTGGTCGCCGACGGCGGCTGGTATCAGCCGCTGCGCCTGATGCTGCTCGCACCGAGCGCCTTCATCATTCTGGGGCTTCTCGTCTGGGCCGTTCGCAGCCTGCGACCGGCCCAGACGGAAGCGCCCGAGTTCGAGCTGCGCGAGCAGGAAAGGGCGGCGGAGACATGATCGAACTGTTCCAGCGCTCCATTTTCGAAGAGAATCTGGCGCTGTCCTTCTTCCTCGGCATGTGCACCTTCCTCGCCGTCTCCAAGCGCGTGGAAACGGCATTCGGCGTGGGCGTGGCGCTGATCGTGGTGCAGTCGATCAGCGTCCCCTTGAACTATCTGCTGCATGCCCATGTTCTCAGCGCAGGTGCACTCGGCTGGGCCGGCCTGCCGGATGTCGATCTCGGCTTCATGCGGCTCATCACCTTCATCGGCATCGTCGCGGCGATGGTGCAGATCATCGAAATGCTGCTCGATCGCTACGTGCCCGCTCTTTATAGCGCGCTTGGCATCTACCTACCGCTTCTCGCCATCAACTGCGCCATCATCGGCGGCAGCCTGTTCATGGTCGAGCGGCAATATGACCTTGCCGAAAGCACGGTTTACGGCGTCGGCACAGGCATCGGCTGGGCGCTTGCGATCGTCACGCTGGCGGCGGTCCGCGAGCGATTGCGCTACGCCAACGTTCCCGAAGGCTTGCAGGGCCTCGGCATCGCCTTCATCGTCACGGGCCTTCTGTCGATGGCGTTCTCCGCTTTCGTGGGAGTGCGCGTGCTATGACGGAGATCCTGCTCGGCATCGGCTTCATTTCCGTGCTGCTCGTCGTACTTGCAGCTCTTGTCCATACGGTCCGGGACTATCTGCTGCCGTCACGGCCTGTCGCGGTCACCGTCAATGGTAAGCGCGAGATCGCGGCTTTGGCTAACTTCAAACTGCTCGACATCCTTAACGCCAACGGCGTCGCCGTACCCTCGGGTTGCGCGGGCGCCGGAACTTGCGGCTTGTGCCGGGTGAGCGGGGTTTCGGGAACAGGCGACCCGCTGCCGACGGAGCGCGCTCGACTTTCGCCTGCCGACGTTCGGGCGGGAACGCGCCTCGCCTGCCAGATCGTCGTGCGAAACGATGTCGCTGTCACCGTGCCGGACGAGGTCCTCGGCATCACCACGATGCAATGCCGCGTGGCGTCATCGCGCAGCGTCACACCGCTGATCAAGGAAATCGTGCTCGCCCTGCCGGAGGGTGCGCAATTCGACTTTCGCGCGGGCAATTTCGTTCAGGTCACGGCACCTGCCTACCGCCTCGACTTTTCCGACATCGCGCTGGAGCCGCAGCACGCCGCCGAATGGAAGAAGCTCGGCATAGACAAGCTCTCGTCACAGAGCTCCCAGTCGGTCTCTCGCGCCTATTCTGTCGCCAGCCGGCCCCGTGATGCTGGCCTGATCGTCCTCAACATCCGTCTGGCCACGCCGCCGCCTGCCAAACCGCAGGCGTCTCCCGGCATCGTTTCGTCGTGGCTGTTCGGGCTGCGCGAAGGCGACGCCGTCGAAGTTGCCGGTCCTTACGGTCACTTCGGGGCTCAGGACAGCGAGCGCGAAATGGTCTTCATCGGCGGCGGCGTCGGTATGGCCCCCTTACGTGCCATCATAACGGACATGCTTGAACGGCAGGGAAGCCGGCGCAAGATCAGCTTCTGGTATGGCGCGCGCAGCCGGGGTGAACTGTTCTACGCCGAAGAATTCGATGAGCTTGCGCGACGCTACCAGAATTTCCGCTGGGTGCCGGCTCTATCGGAGCCTGCCCGTAACGACGCCTGGGAAGGCGAGACGGGCTTCGTCCACGACGTCGTCTTCAAGGCCTATCTCAAGGATCACTCGGCGCCGGAGGACTGCGAATATTACCTGTGCGGACCGCCACTGATGATCGAAGCCGTCTACGCGATGCTCGATGAATGCGGCGTCGAACGCGAAAGCATCTTCAATGACGATTTCGGGATCTAGGAGCATGAAGACTCGGCGCGACATTTTGCTTGGACTGGGTGGCCTGGCTGGACTGATGTCCATGGCGTCATTCGCGTGGGCCGATGCTGGCGATTTGGTGCGCATCTCCGGTCGCGCCTTCGGCACGAGATGGCAGGTCACCGTACCCGCTGACGCCGATGCCGGTGGGCTTGGTGCGGACCTGCGAAAAATACTGGCGGGGATCGATCAGTCGATGAGCCCGTTTCGCGCCGATTCTGAGCTTTCTCAATTCAACCATCGCTCGAGCACTGCACCGTTCGCAGTCTCCGTTCCATTTAGAACCGTCGCTGGCAAAGCCCTGGAGATCGCGCGGTTGACCGATGGCGCGTTCGATCCGGGCGTCGGGCCAGATGTCCATCGTTACGGTTTCGGGCCGATCGCATCGGGGCAATCCGGTCCTCATATCGCTTTTGCCCTCGGCGCCGAAGGCCTATCCAAGGCGGAGCCGGAACTGTCGCTCGATCTGTGCGGCATTGCCAAGGGCTACGCCGTGGACCGGCTTGCAGAACACCTGGCTGCGCAGGGCGTGCTTGGTTTCCTGATCGAGGTGGGAGGTGAAGTCTCTGCCCGCGGCCGGAGACCTGACGGCGCTCCCTGGCGCGTGGGCATTGCAGATCCGCTACGCACGGGCATCCATACGGCACTTCCCTTGACAGACATGGCGATGGCCACCTCGGGTGACGCCATCAACGCCTATGAGATTGCCGGCCGCCGCTACAGTCATACGATCGACCCCGCCACCCGCGAGCCGGTTCACAACAGCGTTGCCTCGGTTTCCGTCCTGGCCCCGACGGCGCTGGAGGCCGATGCATTTGCGACAGCGCTTCTGGTGATGGGGTCCGAACGCGGCCTTGCCTTCGCCACCGCCAATCGTCTGCCCGTGCTTTATCTGCTGCGAAACCCGGACGGCCTCGAAGTCAGAGCCAACAGGCTCTTCGTCGATCACGGGAGGGCATGAGACATGCAGACGGTTATCGCCGCCATTCTTCTGACCGGGGTCGCCATGCTGGCGCTGTCCGCCGGCCTTCTTGCCGGCCGCGCGCCACTGAAAGGATCGTGCGGTGGCGCGGCCTGCGGCGGCAAGTGCCAAGCGTGCGAAAGACCCGGAGGAATGAAACGATGAAGCTCGACACGGTTGCCGATCATATGCGCACCGACCTGATCACGCTGACTCCGGACATGGAAATCGTGCGCGCCGTCTCCGTCCTGATGCAGAACGAAGTGTCGGGCGCATGCGTGATCGACGACGCGGGCGATCTCGTCGGCGTCCTGTCGAAGCGCGATTGCCTGAAGGCCGCGCTCAACGCCTCCTATTACAAACAATGGGGCGGCAGCGTCGCCGACTATATGAGTACCGAGCTCGAAACGCTCGATGCGGGCATCGATATCGTCGAAGCCTGCGAGCGTTTCGTTGCAAGCTCGTTCAGACGGTTCCCCGTTGTTCGCCATGGCCGCCTTGTTGGCCAGATCAGCCGTACCGACGTCCTCAATGCCCTTTCGCGGCAATGGACATGAGCTGACACTCTTCACAAAAAGGAAAGGACAGATCATGACACAACAGCTTTCGAGAAGGCTTTTTCTCGCCGGAACCAGTGCCGCCGCATCCGCTGGCATCGTCGGTGCGGCCAACGCACAGACGCCCGCAGGCGGTGCCGCCAGTGTCTCGGTGCAGGAGGCTCTTAAGCAGCGCCGCTCGACAAAGCGCTTCGGGCGTGCCGACGTTCCCCGCGAAACAGTGCTGGAAGTCTTGTGGGCAGCCAATGGCGTGAACCGCCCGGACGAAGGCAAGACCACAGCACCCGCCTGGCACGGCTCGAAGGACGTCGACATCTATGTCGCCCTCGAGGATGGCGTCAGCCTCTACAATTCTGCTGCCAATACACTCGAAAAAGTGTCCGATGCGGATATCCGCGCCGATGTCAGCCCCACGGCGTTCGTGCGGCGTGCACCGGTCGTGCTGATCTATGTTTCGGACGGCGAGAAGCTGGCGGCCGCCGCCGGCGATATCGCGACGTCCGCGCCAGAAGAACTGGTCATCGCCGCACGCGTCAACTCGGCCATCATGGCGCAGAATGTCTATCTGTTCTGCGCCGCAGAAGGGCTCGGCACGTGCCTTTTGGGTACCGTGGACCGGACAGCCGTCAAAACGGCGTTGAAGTTCCCCGATCATCTTACCGTGACATATATCCAGCCTGTGGGTGAGATCGGCTGATCCGGGAGGTGGTCGCAGACCGGAACGTGAGCTCAGCTGCTCGTTCGGCGCTCGCGCCGGAGGGAATGCTGTGACGGTCGCAATTATCTGGTCGGTAGCTGGCCTGCTGGCTCTCGTCGGCGGAGCCGAAATGCTGGTGCGGGGCGGTTCGACGCTCGCGCGCCAGCTTGGCATTTCACCGCTGGTCATCGGACTTACAGTCGTCGCATTCGGAACGAGCACGCCGGAGCTTGCCGTTGGCATCGATGCCGCCCTGTCAGGAGAGGGAGGATTGGTGGTCGGCAACATCGCCGGCACGAACACCTTCAACCTGCTGTTTATCCTTGGCTTGTGCGCGCTCCTCAGACCCGTGGTCTTGGAGCCCGCCTCGCTCAGGTTTGAGCTTCCTGCAATGGTTGTCGCCGCAGCGGCCTTCTGGGCTTTAGCAGCAGACGGCTCCCTATCGCGGACCGAGGGCATCATGTTTCTGCTTGGCGGGGTCGGCTATACGATCCTGATCGTCCGGAGTGCGCGCAAGAGAATCTCCCAGGCCGAGAAAGAGTTGCCTGCCCTGCCTCGTAGGGTGCGGGAGGATCCGCACGCAGGATCGATCAGCGCAGTAGCCATGGTTGTCGGGATTGCGATAATCGTTGCAGGCGCCGACTGGCTCGTCTGGGGATCGACCGAACTCGCCCGCCGGCTGCAGGTCTCCGAGGCCCGCATCGGCCTGACCATCGTCGCTATCGGCACGTCGAGCCCCGAGCTCGTGACGACAATCGTCTCGACGATGCGCAACGAACGCGACATCGCCGTCGGTAACCTTCTCGGCAGCGGCTTCTATAACATCGCTGTTATCCTGGGCCTGACCATGTTGGTTCCAGGCAATCCGATGTCGGTGGAGGACAACCTGATCTCCGTCGACATCCCCGTCATGGCGGCGGCCACGCTGCTTTGTGTTCCGGCCTTTCTCAGCGGCAAGAGACTTTCCCGGGCCGAAGGCGCGGGCTTCGTCTGCTGCTACATCGGATATTTCGCTTACCTTATTCTCGCTCGGGGTTGATTTTGATGAGGCTGTATACGAATTTTGAGCGTAATCGACTCGTTTTGAGACGTATTGAATTGACCTTCGAAAACTGCGGACAAGGTAGCAACTACGCGTTGCGCGGGCAGATATTACAGGTCATGCGTCTGCTTCGAAGAGCAAGTTGTGATGTTTGCCCGTCCCCGCAACCATCTTTACTTGCTCGGGGCGCAAGTGAAGATTAGATCCTGCCCCCGCAACCAAAATTTACATGACTATCAAGACTTTAATCGGCCTCCTTCGGGAGGCCGAAGTCGTTTTTACCCCTAGCACAACGCTAGGGCAGATTCTGTGGTCGATGAATCGATTGTGAAGTGACAGGGCGAGCGGAAGCTGACTCAACATCCATTGCGTGTGATTAGGCATGGAATAAGGACCCCGCAAATGGGGTGATCGGCGTCCAAACGGGACCCCCATCTGCGATGGGGTTACAACAGCCTCCGGTTTCATCGGAGGCTTTTTGTTTGGATGCTTATTGTGGAAACAATTCTGAAGATACGGCGGCTAGCCCATGTTCAGGGCAAGTCGATCAAGGCGATCTGCCGGGAGTTGGGTATATCGCGGAAAGTGGTGCGGAAGGTTCTGCGCACCGATGAGACGGAGTTCAAATACGAACGGACCCGTCAACCTCAGCCGAAGCTCGGCCCCTGGCGCGATCAGCTCGATAGAATGCTGCTCGCCAATGAGGCCAAATCCTCTCGCGAACGGCTGACACTGATCCGGATATTCGAGGACTTGCGCGACCTCGGCTACGAGGGCGGTTACGACACAGTCCGGCGTTACGCCCGAACCTGGGCGAAGGAGCGCGGGTCCGTGACGGCGCAAGCCTATGTGCCGCTCTATTACGCGCCGGGCGAGGCCTACCAGTTCGACTGGAGCCACGAGATTGTCGTGCTGAACGGCGTGACGACGACGGTGAAGGTTGCGCATATCCGGCTCTGCCACAGCCGGATGATGTATGTGAGAGCCTATCCGCGCGAGACGCAAGAGATGGTCTTCGACGCCCATGACAGGGCGTTCGCTTTCTTCGGCGGGGCCTGCACGCGCGGCATCTATGATAATATGAAGACCGCGGTGGAGACGGTCTTCGTCGGCAAGGAACGGCAATACAATCGCCGCTTCCTACAGATGTGCAGCCATTACCTGATCGAACCGGTGGCCTGCACGCCGGCGTCGGGGTGGGAGAAAGGCCAGGTCGAGAACCAGGTCAATCTGGTGCGCGAACGCTTCTTCACGCCGCGACTGCGCTTCAAATCCTACGATGAACTGAATGGCTGGTTGCTGGACAAGTGCATCAGTTACGCCCGCGCTCATAAGCACGTCGATCAGACGGAGCGCACGATCTGGGAGGTGTTCGATGCGGAGCGGCCGCACCTGGTCGGCTATCCCGGCAAATTCGACGGCTTCCACGCAGTGCAGGCCTCGATCGGCAAGACCTGCCTCGTGCGTTTCGACAACAACAAATACTCGGTGCTGTCCACGGCAGTCGGTCGTCCGGCCGAGATACATGCCTATGCCGATCGCATCATCATCCGGCAGGATGGCGTGGAGATTGGCCAGCACGATCGCTGCTTCGGCCGTGGCGAGACGATCTATAATCCCTGGCATTACGTGCCGGTCCTGACCCGTAAGCCGGGAGCCCTGCGCAATGGTGCGCCTTTCCACGACTGGGTTTTGCCCGCCGCCATGGAGAAGGTGCGCCGCCGGCTGAAGGCCATGCATGACGGCGACCGGCAGATGGTGTCGATCCTCGAATGTGTGGGCCTGGACGGGCTCCCCGCCGTCGAAGCGGCCTGCCAGGAGGCGCTCGATCAGGGCGTGTTCTCGGCCGCTGTCATCATCAACATCCTGGCCCGCAAGCGTGACCCGCAGCCGGCCGCCATCCTTTCCATTCCCGATGCGCTTCGCCTGACCCACGAGCCTCTGGCCGATTGCGCCCGTTACGACAGCCTCAGGAGGGCAAGCTGATATGGAACGATCCCAAATCCTCGACATGATGGGCGCGCTGAAGCTGTTCGGCATGCGCAGCGCCTATGACGAGATCATGGCCTCCGGCATCAAGCGACAGCACGAACCGCCGCGCATCGTCGGTGACCTGCTTCAGTCGGAGATCGCCGAGAAGCAGGCACGTTCCATCAAATACCAGATCACCGTGGCCAAGCTGCCGCTGGCCAAGGACATCGACGACTTCGACTTCACCGACACGCCGGTCAACGAAGGGCTCGTGCGCCAGCTTGCGACAGGAGCCTTCCTCGCCGAGCAGCACAATATCGTTCTGGTCGGCGGAACCGGCACGGGGAAGTCCCACCTGTCCATCGCGCTCGCACGCGCCCTAATCCGCAACGGCGCACGCGGACGCTTCTTCAACGTCGTCGACCTCGTCAATCGGCTCGAAACGGAGGCACGCAGCGGAAAGCAGGGGCGGCTGGCCGACTTCATCACCAGACTCGACTTCGTCATCATGGACGAACTGGGCTATCTCCCATTTGCTCAGGCCGGCGGCCAGCTCCTCTTCCATCTCATCAGCAGGCTCTATGAGCGGACATCGATCATCGTCACGACGAACCTGGCCTTCGGCGAGTGGCCAGCCGTATTCGGCGATGCCAAAATGACCGCCGCTCTGCTCGACAGGCTCACCCACCATTGCGAGATCGTGGAAACCGGGAACGAATCCTGGCGCTTTAAAAACCGCTCTCAAAGCTCACATGAGGATTTCGTCGTCAAGATCAATCATCGTTTCATAGCGTGCCCCTTCGATTTCGTATCGAACCCATGGTCTGAGCCACCTTGCTTGACGCGGCACGTTTCCTTCACCGGTTCAAACTCACATACGGTCGCCGTTTTGTCCGGCAGCACCATTATCCCGCTTGCGTAGCGGCAAGGCTCAGGAGAACGGGACCAATCTAAAGCGCGGCATTTGAAGCCCGACTTCGAGGCGGTTCGCTCACCTGGATCCGCCAGGAGTGATCAGTCCTGGAAGATTGTGTGTTCGGCAATTTTTTGGTTGTCAGGCGGTCTTCATGACAGCCCCCTCGATGAGAACACCCGCAGTGACAAATTTCCACAGTGCGATAAGGAGTTTGCGCGCCAAGGCAACTATCGCGGCTTTCTTTAAGCGTCCACCATTCGACTGAACCCGATCCACAAACCAACGGCTGAGCGCTGATGCTGGCTGATTGCGTAGCCACAGCCACGATAGTTGGATCATCGTAGTGCGCAGCCGAGGGTTCCCTGCCTTTGAGACACCCTGCTCGTGGTCGATGGTCCCGCTCATCCATGGGGTTGGTGTCAAACCGGCATAGGCGGCAATCTGCCGCCTATTATCAAAATGCCGGGACAGGGCTTCGGTCCAAAGAACGGCGGCAAATTCAGCGCCAACACCCTTCAAGGACAGCAGCATCGCTGCGGGCGAGGTTGCCTCAACCGCTGGCTGGTCCTCCATCGATAGAAGAGAATTACGCTCGCTCTCCACTGCAGCGATCTGCTCTAGCAGCAACTCGAGACGGTCGAGTTCCCGATTGATTTGAGCCTTCAAGTGTTTCGGTAACTCACGCCCATCTCCAGTCTGAAGCTCCTCCAGCCGCTGACGGCGATCTTTACGGAGCGGCTGATAGCCGCTGACGCCTTGAGTAAAGAGTAGCCCCTTCACGCGATTGACATGCCTGACCCGCTCAGCAATCAAAACTTTGCGTTCCCGGCAAATCCGACGCCGATCTTCGTCACTCGGATCTGGCGCTCTGACCATCGCACATACGCGTGGCTCGCCGCGCTTGAACGCGAGCAATGTGCGCGTCAGAGCCTCTCCATCGATCTTGTCGGTCTTAGCACGCCGACGTCGACGGGAAGTCGCGATCGAAGCTGCGTCGACGACGTAACTCTCGATGCCGTGAGCCTCCAGCACGCGGTGTATCCAGAAGCCGTCCAATCCTGCCTCCTGGATCGTTACGATGGGAAATAATTTCCCTGTTCTCAATCGCGCCTTCTGCTGTAGCTGCTCAAATCGTTCCAGCAACTCGGCTACATTGCCACCGGCCACTACATGCTTCGACATCTTCTCGCCGCTGCCTGGCGACAACGAAGTGATCAACCAGGTCGATCGGCTCAGTTCCAATGACACAAAAATTGCGCCAAGATCGATGCGGACAGCGGTCGGTTGAATGGATGCAGGTTCCATAAACTGCTCCTCCTGAGCGAGTGTTTAGATGCAACCTCACTCTGCCAGAGCGGCGGCCGCTGTTCACTCCTCATGGGATCTAAAGCCGAAAAGACAAACAACCCGCGCCCGCAGGCCCCTGCGCTAAATGGAGAGCTCCGGGCCTACGCGCGCTGACCCGATGCAACCAGAGGCAGGGGTCCCTTTTGGGAGCCGATAAGGGGTCCCGTTACGACGCCGATTGACATCAGCCAATGGCGTTCGACTGCCTCTCTTCGGCCAGCGTCGAAACACTGCACTTGCATTGACCCCACCGAAGCCGAAGCCATTGGATATCGCATACTCAACATCGAGAGGTCGGGCATCGTTTGCGACAAAGTCGATGCCATTGGCCTCAAGGTCTGGTGAACTGAGATTCAAGGTCGGGGGCGCGATCTGGTGCTGGAGCGCCAGGATCGAAAAAATAGCCTCAAGGCCGCCGGCGGCCCCCAGCAGGTGCCCCGTCGCCGACTTCGTGCCGCTGACGGCGATCGACTTCTTTTGGCCGAACAGGCTCTTGATTGCTCTGAGCTCTCCGAGATCTCCAACCGGGGTCGAAGTCGCATGTGCGTTCAGATGGCCGATTTCGTGCGGGGCGATACCCGCCTGGGCGATGGCAATCTCCATCGCCCTGCGCGCGCCGCTTCCGTCCTCTGGGCCTGAGGTAATGTGGTGGGCGTCGGCTGTCGTGCCGTACCCGACGAGTTCGGCAATCGGCGTCGCACCACGAGCAAGGGCGTGGCTCAACGCTTCAATGACGAGGATGCCTGCGCCTTCACCCATCACGAAGCCGTCGCGGGCGGTGTCGAAAGGACGTGAGGCCTTGGCCGGGGTCTCGTTAAAGCCTGTCGATAGCGATCTTGCCGCTGCGAAACCACCAAGGCTGACAATGTTCATACAGGCCTCGGTTCCGCCACAAACCGCAATGTCGGCTTCATTGGACCTGATCAGTCGCGCTGCATCGCCAATCGCCTGAACGCCGGCGGCGCATGCCGTCACCGGCGCTCCCAGCGGGCCTCTGAAACCATGCCGGATAGAGACTTGTCCGGCAGCGAGATTCACGAGAAAGGATGGAATGGTGAAGGGCGAGAGGCGGCGGACGCCGCGTTGGTCGACGGTACGCACCGCCTCCGTTATCGCGGGAAAGCCACCGATGCCCGATGCGATGATTGTCGCCGTTCTCAGTTTTCCTTCTTCGGAAGCTGGCTTCCAGTTCGCCTGTGCGAGAGCCTCTTCCGCCGCCGCCAGCGCAAAGATGATGAAGCGGTCGACCTTACGTTGATCCTTCGAGGGCAGGGTCTTGTCAGGATCAAATCCTCCTTCAGGATCTTCAGCCAGGGAAGGGACCACGCCTCCGATTTTTGAAGGCAAATCCCCGACGATGTCGTCGCCCAGCCGTCGGATCCCGCTTTTGCCAGCAAGAAGCCGGGACCAGGAGATATCGACATTTGCACCAAGGGGGCTGACGGCTCCCATTCCCGTGACAACGACACGACGCATTTGCATTTCCACCTGTTAACGATCAAAATTTTGGCATGCCTTCGGCACCCGACCGAATGACCGGTCGTGAACTTGGGACATGCGGTTCGCGCTATTCTCTTCTGATAGCGTGGGGCTACGGCCGAGCTGTGACAGCTATCGGCGACGAATATCCAAAAACCATCCGTTAGCCGCCATCGCGGCCAGCAATGCGCCGGACCTCGCTCGCTGCCGCATCGAGTACACTCGTCGAAAGCGCTTCATCCCCAATGATCCTGGACAGCGTCACCGCACCGACCATCATGGACAATATTGCCATGGCCTTTTCGCTTCGAGCTTTATCGCCACCCTCTCCGATAAGCTCTTCAAGCACCTCGAAGTGTGCTCGGATACCGTCTTCAAACGGGCGCCGAACTTCGGCGGTTTGACGCGCAGCGTCGGAGCCGAGAGCAACGAGCGGGCATCCTTCTGCCTTCTCGCCACTATGGTCTTTGGAAAGGTAGAAGGTGATGATCGATTCCAGCGGATCCGACGTGTCTGCTGCGGCATCAGACCACCTTCTCGTGGCGCTCTCGAGAGCACGCCGTGATGCAAGCGCCGCAAGATCGTCCTTGGATGCGAACTGCTTGTAGAATCCACCCTGGGTGAGCCCCGCACCCTTCATCAGGTCTTTCAGGCCAATCCCGTCGAAACCATGCTCTCGAAACAAGCGGCTGGCGACGTTGATCACCCGTTCCCGGTTTTCCTCTGCCTGTAAACGGCTCACTCGCATGTGGACCTCCAATTAGATTTCATTTGACATCTATATGTCTTTTAGAGTTAGAGTGCAATCTAATATTTTCAGGATGGCCGTCAAGAAGGGGCGATGAAATGAAACGGAAACTTGTTGTCACTGCAGCAGCAGTGCTGGCGCTGGCCGCAGGCGGAGCCGCAGCGCTGCTGCTTCCGACGCAGGCACCCGAGGCAAAGGCTGCCGATCCCCGGACTTTGGCGCCACTGGTCAACCTCGCGACGGCCAGGCTTCCTGGCAATTCGAGCAGCAGCTTTACCGGAACCGTTGGTGCCCGGGTCCAGAGTAATCTCGGCTTTCGCGTTCCCGGAAAGATCGTTGAACGTTTTGTCGACGTCGGGGAGCAGGTAAGCGCTGGACAGCCATTGATGAGGCTTGACGAGACCGATCTTCGTCTTGCTCTGACCGCCAAGCGAAACGCTGTCATCGCAGCACAGGCGACATTTGTCCAAGCGAAAGCCGATGAGAAACGCTTTGCCGTGCTGGTGAAGACCTCTGCTGCCTCGACGCAGCAATATGAACGATCGAAGGCCCTGCTGGATACGGCGACGGCACAGTTGGCCGCCGCTCAGGCTGACGCCGATGTCGCGGAGAACGAAGCAAAATATGCGGTTCTCGTTGCCGATGCAGATGGAACCATTGTCGAGACGCTCGGTGAGCCGGGCCAGGTGGTAACCGCCGGGCAGCCGGTTGTCCGGCTCGCGAAGTCTGGTCCGCGCGAAGCCATTGTCTGGTTACCCGAAACCATGCGTCCTGACATTGGAGTTCAGGCTTCCGCATCGGTTTATGGCAGAAACAATGCCGAAAAGGCCAAGCTGCGCCAGATCTCCGATTCTGCCGATCAGCAGACCCGCACCTATGAAACGCGCTGGGTGCTTGAAGGGGCCGCGTCCAATGCTCCACTGGGGGCGACCGTCACCATCGAAATCGAGAACAGGGATGCGCAAAACCACGCCGAACTGCCGATAGGCGCCCTGTTGGATGACGGGACGCGCACTGGTGTCTGGGTGATCGATCAGCAATCGTCCGTCGTGAAGTTTCGTGATGTGAAAGTAGAGCGGGTAAGCGAAGAGAAAGTGGTCGTCACTAACGTCAAGCCGGGAGAGGAGGTCGTTGCGCTTGGCGCACATCTTCTGAAGGATGGAGCGCAAGTTCGCACCAGCGTTGGGACAAAAGAGGTGACAAACTGATGAACCTCAATCTGTCCGCCCTTGCGGTTCGCGAACGCGCCGTCACGCTGTTCTTCATCGTCCTTCTGTCGCTTGCCGGCGTCTATGCTTTCGTCAAGCTGGGACGCGCCGAAGACCCCTCCTTTACCATCAAGACATTGACTGTCACGACTGTCTGGCCGGGCGCAACCGCGCGCGAGATGCAGGATCTGGTTGCCGAGCCGCTGGAGAAGCGCATTCAGGAATTGGCCTGGTACGACCGGGTCGAGACAACGACGCGCCCCGGCTTTGCCTATCTTACCGTCACGCTCAAGGACAATACGCCGCCAAGCGCCGTCGCTGAAGAATTTTATCAGGCGCGCAAGAAGCTCGGCGATGAAGCCAGAAACCTGCCGCAGGGTGTTCTGGGACCATTCGTGAACGACGAATACTCCGACGTCAGCTTCGGCCTTTACGCTCTCAAGGCGCAGGGCATGCCGATGCGCGATCTCGTCCGGGAAGCGGAAAAGATCAGGCAGGACATGCTTCATGTTCCCGGCGTGAAGAAGATCAACATTCTCGGCGAACAGCCCGAGCAGATATTCGTAGACTTCTCCTATGAGAAACTCGCCACGCTCGGCATATCTCCTCAGGACATTGCCGCAGCCCTTCAACGGCGCAATACCGTTACGCCCGCTGGCTCGATCGATACGCAGGGTCCGCAGGTCTTCATTCGCCTCGACGGTGCCTATGACAGTGTTCAGTCTATCGCTGATACGCCCATCGTCGCTTCCGGCCGCGCGTTGAAGCTTTCCGACATTGCTGAGGTACGCCGGGGTTATCAGGAGCCGGCAGGCTATGTCATCCGTCATGACGGCGAGCCGGCCATCATGCTCGGCGTGGTCATGCAGGAGGGCTGGAATGGTCTGGAGCTTGGCAAGGCTCTTGAAGAGCGCTCGAGCCAGATCGCACAATCATTGCCCCTTGGCATAACGCTGACGAAGGTCAGCGATCAGGCCGTCAACATTGACGCGGCGGTGGGTGAATTCATGGTGAAGTTCGCCATGGCCCTCGGCGTCGTGCTCTTCGTCAGCCTCATTGCGCTCGGCTGGCGGGTGGGCATCGTGGTGGCTCTGGCCGTGCCTCTGACGCTTGCTGTCGTCTTCATCATCATGCTCGAGACAGGGCGCTTCTTCGACCGCATCACGCTCGGTGCATTGATCCTGGCACTTGGCCTGCTGGTCGACGACGCCATCATCGCCATCGAGGTGATGGTCGTGAAGATGGAAGAGGGTATGGATCGCATCAAGGCGGCTGCCTATGCCTGGAGCCACACTGCGGCACCGATGCTGTCGGGAACGCTTGTGACCATTATCGGCCTGATGCCGGTCGGTTTCGCCGCCTCTGCAGCGGGTGAATATGCGGGCAATATCTTCTGGATCGTCGGTTTCGCACTGATTGTTTCCTGGTTCGTGGCGGTGATCTTTACGCCCTATCTCGGCGTAAAGCTGTTGCCCGATATCAAGCCGGTGGCAGGCGGCCATCATGCGATTTACGATACGCCGAACTACAGACGCCTGCGCGGTGCGATTGAATTCACCGTCAAGCACAAGTTCCTGACCTGCGCCATTGTTGGCGTTGTCATGGCGCTTTCGGTCGTCGGGATGGGTGCGGTGAAGCAGCAGTTCTTCCCCACATCGGACCGTCCTGAGGTTCTTGTCGAAGTCCGCATGCCAGAAGGCACGAGCATCGAAACGACGACCGCCACGGTCAAGAAACTCGAGGCGTGGTTGAAGCAGCAACCCGAAGCGAAGATCGCCACCAGCTACATCGGCCAGGGCGCCCCCCGCTTCTTCTTCGCCATGTCG
The DNA here is from genome assembly GCF_018873185.1 of Rhizobium sp. X9. NCBI lineage: Bacteria > Pseudomonadati > Pseudomonadota > Alphaproteobacteria > Hyphomicrobiales > Rhizobiaceae > Rhizobium > Rhizobium sp. X9. The sequence continues at coordinate 1,324,347 of NZ_CP071312.1, forward strand.
CCCGAACTGCCCGATCCTGCCTTCGCGAAGATCGTTGTGCTGACATCCGACGCCCATGAGCGTGAGGTGCTGAAACTGCGTCTTCGGGAAGCCGTTGCGCAAGGGCTGGCGCCCGAGGCATTCGTCCGCGTGACGCAACTCGTCTTTGGCCCCTACACGCCATTCCCCGTCGAGTTTCGGATCAAAGGACCGGATGCCGAAGAGCTGTACAAAATCTCCGAGCAGGCACTTGCTCTCATGAGCTCGGTACCTGATGTCAGAAATGCCAACCGTGACTGGGGTAATCGAACACCCGTTGTCCGGTTCGTTCCCGATCAGGATCGCCTGAACCTCATCGGCATGTCGTCCGCCGAGGCTGCCCAGCAGATACAGCTCCTGCTGAGTGGCGTTCCCGTCACGCAAGTCCGTGAGAACATCCGAAACGTTCCTGTCGTGGCGAGAAGTGCCGGCGAAATCCGCCTCGATCCTGCCAGACTCGGGGACTTCTCGCTCGTGACGAGAGACGGCCGTGCGATCCCCCTCGATCAGATCGGCCACACGGAGGTGCGCTTCGAAGAACCGATCCTCAAGCGCCGTGACAGAACGCCTGTGGTGACGGTCCGATCCGACATTAACGAGGCGACGCAACCGCCGGAGGTTTCGCAACAGGTGATGACCGCTCTTCAGCCACTCATTGCATCTCTGCCTGCTGGCTACACAATCGAGATGGGCGGCAATATCGAGGAGTCCCTCAAGGCGAATACCGCCCTGGTGAAGGTGTTCCCACTGATGATCGCAGCGACCCTGATCGTCATCATCCTTCAGGTGCGCAGCCTGTCGACGATGACGATGGTGATGCTGACAGCACCGCTCGGTCTTGCAGGCGTCGTGCCGACCCTGAGCCTGTTCAACCAGCCTTTCGGGTTTAACGCGATCCTGGGTCTTATCGGCCTGGCGGGCATCCTCATGCGCAACACGTTGATCCTCACCGAGCAGATCAAGGAAAACAAGGCCGCGGGTCTGGACGACTATCATGCCGTTATCGAAGCCACGGTGCAGCGAACGAGGCCCGTCATCCTGACGGCGCTTGCCGCGGTCCTAGCCTTCATTCCCCTGACGCATTCGGTTTTCTGGGGTTCGATGGCCTACACGCTTATCGGCGGAACGGCGGTGGGTACGCTCATCATCCTGCTCTTCCTGCCGGCGCTCTATGCTGCATGGTTCCGCATCAAGCCACCCAAGGCAGACATGGGTTCGACAGAGCACGGAAACTCGGAAACAGCGCAGCATTCGCTTGCTGCGGAATAGCCAACCCGTCCCTCCGCAGCAGATGATGCCGCGGAGTGATAATACTGCCTGGCGAGAGGTGGCGTGTGTTTTGCGTGCCCACTGGACCCTTTCGGAAACCATGCCCTCGTCCCGCTTCAATCCTGCCAATGAGGAGCCTTGACATGAACCCTGTCGTATCCATCTTCAAACATCCGCCGGACGGGGGTAGGGGATATCACCGGGATATGCGCGTCAGGTGGGCTCTCGAGGAAGTCGGCTAGCCTTACACTCTACGGTATCTGACTTTTTCCGAGATGCGCCGCCCCGAATATCTGGAAATACAGCCATTCGGCCAGATGCCGATCTACCAGGAGGGCGATCTCATTCTTTTCGAATCCGGTGCGATCGTGCTTCACATAGCACAGCGTTTCGCTGGCCTCCTTCCCGATGAAGCAAATGCGCGCTCGCGTTCCATCATGTGGATGTTTGCAGCGGTCAATACGATCGAGCCCTGTATCGCCTCTGGCAGCGTTGGTCATCTCAGTCAGCGGCTCCAGCAACTGGTCGATACGCTTGGAGGGAAGGAGTGGCTTGAGGGGGCTCAGTTCAGCGCCGGTGATCTCATGATGGTGAGCGTACTGCGGTCGCTCAAGCACTCTGATATTCTGCTGGATAGCCCTGGCTTGCAGGACTACGTCGAAAGAGGCGAGCAACGATCCGCGTTCCAGCGTGCGCTGGGCAATCCACCAGCGGACAGGCGAACGGCGTGAATTGACGGCATAAGCATCCGTCACACCTGTCACTCCCCAGGCGAGAATCCCGCATTAACTCGACCGATGTTTCCCGCTTCTGACCATGTGCCTCCTCAATTTCTGCAAGCGCGTTTTATTTCGCTTGCAATCTAACGGAGTTATAGATTACAAACGAAATCTAAATTGATTTCTAGTCCAACGCTAGTTTTGGAGAGCGTAGATGTCGACAGACAAGATTGTTGTGGTGACCGGAGCATCCTCCGGCATAGGGCAGGCGACCGTGAGGTTGCTGTCACAGAATGGGTTCAAGGTGTTTGCAGGATCGCGCAATCCGGACAAAAGTGGACCGGTTCACGGTGTCGAGTACGGGCGTCTCGATGTGGACAATGACGAGTCGGTGAGGCAATTCGTCGATTGGGTTCTGTCTCGTTCAGGCCGGATTGATGTCGTGGTGAACAATGCAGGCGTCTCTCTTGTCGGGCCGGTCGAAAGCACGTCGGACGATGAGGCGAAGGCCCTTTTTGAAACCAATCTCTTTGGCCCACTGCGCATGATACGAGCGGTATTGCCTGCGATGCGACAGCAGAATTCCGGTCTGATCGTCAATGTCAGTTCGGTTCTCGGCTTTCTCCCCGCACCTTATATGGGCCTTTATGCCAGCAGCAAGCATGCGTTGGAGGGACTGTCTGAAACGCTTGACCACGAAGTTCGGCAATTCAACATTCGCTCCGTCCTGGTCGAGCCAACGTTCACGAGGACAAGTCTCGATGTCAATGCGAAGCAGACGGAGACGCGTATCGATGACTACGCCACTCAATTAGCCAAATCCAATGAGGCCGTTTTTTCCGCCATTAGGACGGCAAGCAGTCCTCAGACTGTTGCTGCCGAAATCATGGCAGCAATCACAGGTCCTCACAAAATGCGCAGGCCGGTTGGAAAACAGGCTACGCTTCTGAGCCGCCTGAAACGGTTTATTCCAGCCAAGGCATTGGATGGCGGCATCAGGAAAACGTTTGGGCTCTCCCGGCTGTAGGCATTCGCGGAGCTTGCGCACCACAAGCAGAAAGTAGGGCGTCGGCATTCGGAAACTTTACGGCTTGTCTCGGACACATTTGCTTACCTTCAGCTCCGAGGGCGGAGAGTCGATGACTGTGCGCCTGAAGGGCAAGACACCGATCGGCCCGAAGGGCCCGGATTACCGCTTGGTGGTCACGCGCTTGCATAAAAGTGTCCGACGCAACCCGCGGATTGCGTCGCGGACGGATCACCGCCGGCGCTAGCAATCAATGTTGCACTAGATGTTTGTCGCTGAATAAAACTCAAAGGGGAGAATGTGCTGAGAAAGAGTAGTTGGTCTATCAGCGTCAAGCGCTTCTGCCATGGCTCGGACCAGAGTCTCCGCCAGTAGCCTTGCAGGATGGGATAGGACCACCTTGATCAACCCCTCCGCAAGACCTGCCCTCGTTTCATTCGTCAGCTCGTGAGCAATGACGACAGGGCGTTGTGCCACAGGCCCGCCATTCTCGCGAAGGGCTTGCATTACGCCGGTGATGCCGCCGCCGGCAACGTAAAGTCCGACCAAATCCTGTTCGGTTTGGAGAAGACGGCAAGTGGCTTCATATGCGATCTCGGGTTCCTCAAGAGTGGCGACCGTTTCCAGCATTTGAAAGCCGGGCGCGCTTTCTCGAAAATACGACCGGAATCCCATTTCGTTGAGCTCCTGGGCCAGATACCGATGGCTGCCAACGAAGACAGCGACCTTGCCGCCGTTGGCATTGAGTCCCGCTATGAACCAAGCGGCGGTCCGACCCTTCTTGACGCAGTCGTTGCCGACATAAGCCGCGCGTGCGGCAGTTGAGAGGTCAGAGATCATCGTCACGACGGGAATGCCTTCGGCGGCAAGACCGTCTACGGCGTGGTTCACCTGCGGATGATCTGACGTAATTATCCCAATCACGTCCGCCTCCCGGCTGAGGGAGTAGATTGCCTCTGCAGCTTTGTCTGGTGCGAGATCGTTCATAAACCTCACGATCGGTCGCCCATGCGCATCCGGAAAAGCTTCTACGGCCGCCGTCAGCAGTTCGCCCCACATCTGGTAAAGCTTTCGATGCGACTGCTTGAGAAGGAAGCCGAACTTGATAACTGGCTTGTCGTGTTCCAGCCGCCGCTCAATCGCCGTGACTCCGTGATAGCCTATCTCCCGGGCGGCATTGAGAACCCGTTCGGCGGTCTGTGCGCGGACTGGGTCGCGGCCATTCAAAACGCGATCGACCGTTGAAATACTCACGCGGGCAGCTTTGGCAAGATCTGGGATAGTCGGTCGGGACATCGAAGCCTCTCATAAAATGAAGTCAATTATGAGAGTATTTGAGAGTAAAATCCATCCCTAAGTTGACAATCAGGTCGGTTTTAGTGATTTGTTCCTCATGAAATACCGCCGTTAAGGCAGAGAGGACTTGGGAGAGTCCTTTCATTTGGAGGAAAATCTTTCATGTCCGCGACCTTGAAGGTGGCGCCGCTATCGGGCGGCGGCGGCGCTCGCGCGCCTATAAATGACGAAAACGACTTTGTCCTTGAGATGCGGTCAATCACCAAGGCCTTCCCCGGTGTGCTCGCGCTTGACGAGATGAACCTCCAGGTCCGTGCCGGTACCGTGCACGTGCTCGTTGGCGAGAACGGCGCGGGCAAGTCAACCCTTATGAAGATTCTGAGCGGTATGTACGCGATCGATGGCGGCGAGATCTATTTTCGGGGCGAAAAGCTCGATCATCAGAATGCTGCAGCGGCACTCGATCGCGGCATTTCCATGATTCATCAGGAGCTTAGCCCGGTGCTCGATATGACGATCGCCGAAAACATCTTTCTCGGTCGCGAACCTGTCCGCGCCGAAACCGGGCTTCTGTCCAAGTTCGTTGACTTCGACAGGATGAACAACGAAACAAAGGTCCTGCTCGCCCGCGTAGGCCTGCGCTACAGCCCCGACACGAAAATGCGCGAACTGTCGATCGCGACCATGCAGCTCGTCGAGATCGTCAAGGCAATCTCGCGCGAAGCCTCTCTTGTCATCATGGACGAGCCGACATCAGCAATCAGCGACACCGAAGTCGCGATGCTCTTCCGGCAGATCGCCGAGCTGAAAGCCGCTGGTGTCGCCATCATTTATATCACGCACAAGATGGATGAGATCTTCCAGATAGCCGACGACATTACCGTCATGCGCGACGGTCAATATATCGCTGCGGGACCGGCTAGTGACTACAATACAGGCACGCTTATCTCTAAGATGGTCGGGCGGACGATTTCCGAGGTATTTCCCAAAGAAGAAGTGCCGATCGGTGAGGTCGTCCTGTCGGTCGAAAACCTGACCCGCCACGGCGTCTTCGAAAACGTGAGCTTCAGTGTTCGTGCTGGCGAGATTGTAGGCTTATCGGGTCTCATAGGTGCCGGCCGAACCGAGGTCGCGCGCGTGATTTTTGGACTTGATGGCGCCGACGCCGGAGTGGTCCGACTGAACGGCGCTGCTTTGAAGCTTGGCTCGCCGAGGGACGCGATCGCCAGCGGCATTGCCATGGTGTCCGAGGATCGCAAGTCGGAGGGCCTGGTTCTGTGCCGGTCCGTGGGCGAAAACATCTCTTTGGCAAACCTCAAGAAGTTCACCTCGCGGCTGTTCATCAGCGAACGGCAGGAGGAAAGCGCTGCGCAGCACATGATCAAGATGCTGCAGATCAAAACGCCCAACACAGCGATGACTGTGGAGAACTTGAGCGGCGGCAACCAGCAAAAGATCGTTCTTGCGAAATGGCTGCTGGGCGATCTGAAGCTTCTCATTCTCGATGAGCCTACGCGCGGGATCGACGTGGGATCCAAATCGGAAATTCACAAGCTCATGACCGAATTCGCCTGCCAAGGGCTCGCGATCATCATGATCTCATCCGAGCTGCCCGAAATTCTCGGGATGAGCGACCGCGTGGTGGTGATGAGCGGAGGCCGGGTGACCGGTGAACTTACAAGGAGCGAGGCGACGCAGGAAAGCATCATGCGCCTCGCCACGGGAGGACATTGATGAGTATAGATCCAGTAGCAGGAGCAGAAAAGCGGGAGGGACGGGTGTTGCGGGGTCTACGGGAGATGAGCTTCTCCCAGATCTATCGCAAGTACGGCACCGTCCTGATCTTCGTCGGCATCTGCATCCTGGCCTCGATGTTGAGCCCGACGTTTTTGACGGAAGCAAATCTCACTAACGTCCTGAGACAGGTGGTTGTTGTCAGTCTTTTGGCCTGTGGCATCACCTTCGTCATCATCCTGGGGCATATCGACGTTTCCCTCGGTTCGGTTCTTGCTCTTTGCGGGGTAATCGCGGCAAGCGTGATGTCGATGACCGGCAGCATCGTACTTGCGGTCGCAGCCGGTCTTGTCGTGGGTGTCATAACTGGCACGATCAACGGCTTCGTAATCACGTTCTTCCGAATCCCCTCGTTCATTATGACGCTTGCCATGACGACGGTCGCACGCGGAACCGTTCTGCTCTATACGGGCGGATCGCCCGTAACTGGCCTCGGTGACTTCAAGGTCATAGGACAGGGTTCACTAGGCCCAGTCCCCATCTCCGTGCTCATTCTGGCGGTAGTGGTCGTCCTGTCGTGGCTTCTGCTCAACAAAACCAAGTTCGGTCGATACGTCTATGCCGTCGGCGGGAATCAGCGTGCCGCACTTGCCTCCGGAATCAACCCCGACAGCATCGTCATCAAGGCGTTCATTTTCAATGGCGTCCTCTGTGCCGTTGCCGGCATTGTTCTGATGTCGCGTATCAATTCCGGCCAGCCCGCAGGCGGCGTTGGCTACGAGTTTGACGCGATCACGGCCGTGGTTGTCGGTGGCACCAGTCTGATGGGGGGGACCGGAACCATCACCGGTACGATCATTGGCTCCATGATCATCGGCGTTATCAACAACATCCTCAATCTCATGAATGTCAGCTCCTACTGGCAGCAGATCATCAAGGGTCTGATCATTGCGATCGCGGTGATCCTTGATGTTTGGACGAAATCAGCCCGCGGCAAGAAGAAGGCATAAACCCGTTCCAGGGACCTTCTGTCCCGGAAATAACTCTGTGTCGGCGGGATTTCCGCCCCTGCACCAACACACACCCTTTGGGAGGAAACCATGAAAGTTATCGCAAAATTTGCTTTCGCCTGCGCAGTCTCTCTGGCCGCGCTTTCTGCAACCGCCGCAACAGCAGCCGACAAGTTCGTCGTCGGTTATGCTAACATGGCCGACACCGACGTGTTCGTCATGGCACGTAAGAATGCCTTCATCGAGGCTGCCAAATCTGACCCGGCAGTGACGGTCAATTTCTCTGACGCGAATAACGATGTCAGCAAGCAACTCGACCAGATCGATAACTTCATCGCGCAGAAGGTAAATGCCATCGTTGTCGTGCCGGTCGACTATCAGGGCATTGTGCCTGGAGTTGAAAAGGCCAATGAGGCGGGCATTCCCGTGATCGCTCTCGGGATCCAGTCTGCTGGCGGCAAATATACATTTGTGGGCTCAAAGAACATCGATGCCGGCCGCCTTCAGGGCGAATACATGAAGGCGAATCTGCCGAAAGATGCGAAGATCCTCTATCTCGAAGGCACGCCGGGTCTCTCCCACACGCAGGAGCGGAAGAAGGGGTTTGAGGATGCGCTCGGCCGATCGGATGTTACGACGCTCGCAAGTCTATCGGGCAACTATGATCGCGCCGAGGGCATGAAGGTCACGGAAGACTGGATCCAGAGCTTCCCGAACTTCGATGCCATCGTTGCTGCCAACGATCAGATGGCGCTTGGTGCTCTCGAAGCCCTGCAGGGAGCCAATCGCCTTAAGGGCGTACTGATCTCGGGCGTCGACGGCACGGCCGACGCGCTCAACGCCATCAAGGCCGGCACGATGTCCCAGACGATCTTCCAGGATGCAGCAGGGCAGGCCAAGGCTGCCTTTGAGGTTGTTGAAGGCCTGAAGAAGGGCGAACAGGCGCCGGCGGAAAAGCTGGTTCCGTTTGCCTCGATCACCAAGCAAAACGTCGATCAGTACGCAAAGAAATAACCCTCCCAAGGGAAGCGTGTCGGGAAACGAGGCCCGGCACGCAACGACACAGGCCGGTGCTCTGCTGGCGCCGGCCATCCCTTTCATCAGTTACAGGAAGATCATAGGAAATGGGTACCAGGATCGCAATCATCGGGGCGGGACTGATGGGGGCAGACCATGCAAAGATCGTGGCGGAAGATCTGCCGGGCGCAACGCTACAGGTCGTGTGCGACATGGACGCTGATCGGGCGAGAAAAGTCGCTGACCGCTACGGCGCTCGGGATGTGGACGTGAATCCGGATGGTATCGCGGCACGACCGGACGTCGATGCGATCATCATTGCGAGCCCGGACTTTACGCACGCGACCCTTTCGTTGTCCTGCATCAAGGCGGGCAAGCGGGTCCTTTGTGAAAAGCCCCTTTCGCAATCGTCATCGGAGTGCCTCGATATCCTCAAGGCGGAGGAGCAGGCTGGTGAGCGCTTCATCATGCTTGGCTTCATGCGCCGCTTCGATCAGTCGTACGTCGAGATGAAGCGAGCCGTGCAGGATGGCGCGATCGGCCGAGCCCTCATGATGCACAACTTCCACCGCAACGTGGCGACCCCGGCTGCCGACTTTACCGGTGCGATGGCTATTACCAATTCGGCACCCCATGAATTCGACGTGGTGCGCCATGTCCTTGGCACCGAATACATTTCGATTTCTGCGTTCCAGCCAAAGCGCTCCGACACCCTCGTCGCGCCCGTTCATATGGTGCTTGAGACGGCGGACGGTCAGCTTGTCAACATCGAGATCAACAACAACGCAGCCTATGGCTACGATGTTCGTGCCGAACTGGTGGGCGAAAAGGCGACTATAGCGATGAATCCGGTGAACTACACGCGGGTCGACCGTAATCTGGGACAGAGCACGAGCTACGAGGCCGACTGGCGTGGCCGCTACCATGAGGCCTACCGGCGTCAGAACAGGGCATTCCTGCGCTTCGCGGAGAGCGGCTTGTTCCCAGAGACGGCGTCCAGCAGTTGGGACGGGTACTGCGCTGCCGTCGTCGCCGAGGCGGGAGTGCAAGCGCTGAACAAGGGACACAAGATGCCCGTGGAGATGATCATGAAGCCGGAGTTCTACGCATGAAGCTGGGTTTTGTTTCAGACAGTCTGGGTGGTCTGCCGTTCGACGAGATGCTCGACCATGCCCGCCGGCTCGGGGTTTCCGGGGTGGAAATCAACACCTGCGGCTGGTCCACCGCTCCGCACTTTGACCTGCCGGGGATATTGAAGGACGGTAACGTGCGGAAGGGCTTCCTCGCGTCCTTCGCAGACCGTGGACTGGAGGTCATCAGCCTCAACGCCAACGGAAACCCGCTGCATCCGACTGACCCTGCGCAAGGGCAGGGCCTTGAGGATACGATCCGAGCGGCCGGCGAGCTCGGGGTTAGTACTGTCTGCTCCATGTCGGGCCTCCCCGCCGGAAACGCAACGGACACCATGCCGAACTGGGTGGTTTCCTCCTGGCCTCCCGAAACGCAGGCCATACTCCGGTATCAATGGGAGGAGAAACTTATCCCGTACTGGACGAGGATCGCTGCGCTGGCAAAGGAACACGGGGTCGAACGCATCGCGCTGGAACTTCATGGCAACCAATGCGTCTACAACGTTCCGTCCCTGCTCAGACTGCGGGAGGCGGTGGGCCCGGTCATCGGTGCAAACCTGGACCCCTCCCATCTTTTCTGGATGGGCGCCGATCCTCTTGTGGCGGCGGAAGCGCTCGGCGAGGCCGTCTATCACGTCCATGCCAAGGACACATTCCTGAACTCTCCGAAACAGGCCGTGGGCAGCCTCCTAGAGAACGGGAGCCTGATGGACATTCCCGCCAGGAGCTGGTCCTATATCACGCTCGGTTTCGGCCACGGAGAGGAATGGTGGCGGCAGTTCTGCTACAGGCTGAAGATGGCAGGCTACGACGGCTGGCTTTCCATCGAGCATGAAGACGTCCTTCTGAACAGCCTGGAAGGTCTGGAGAAGTCTGTGGCGCTGCTCCAAGCCGTCATGCCAGTCGCCAAGAGCGACTTCAAACCGCAGGCGATCTAGGAGCCGCCAAACGGACCCCTGCTCAAGATCAATTCGCTGCCGGCGGCATGCTTCCGGCAGAAAGTCGTCTGCGCCGAGGCGGGCGCGGTTCAACACGTATCAGAGACGCGAACATGCAGAAAACGCTCGACGTCATCACCATCGGCCGTGCCGGAGTAGACCTTTACGGCGCTCAGGTCGGCGGCCCACGTAATCCTTCATTTCAGTGATGATCCAGTTGCTCGCCCGTTAACAGCGAAAGGATAGACTTAGTATAGGGGAAATCCCGTGCGCGGGTAAACTTGCACCAAATCGGTAAATGTTATGGGACAACAAAGCGGCTGCTCTTCGCATGTGCGAACCGAAAGCGGACCGCCATCTTGCGGCCCTAAATCGCTCAGTTCATCACTTGAGGTGGATGTCCGAATTGGGGCACAATGGACCAAGTGGAAACGATTTCCGCAGATGTGCTTATTAACTAGCTGAATTTGCAAGTCTCTATAGAATCAGGCCCCCGCAACCATTTCCTACGCTACACTATCCAACAATACCCCAAAGCCACGATCCAGCACGCTGAATAGCTACGATCGTCGACCCTAAATCCCCGACATAAAACGCAAATCCCGAAATCGACAGGTGCAAAGCGGGTTGCACGTTTGCGCGGATCTTGTGGCGTGCCCGAGGGATATATGATGTGGCGGCATGTCAATCGGCGTCGTAACGGGACCCCTTATCGGCTCCCAAAAGGGACCCCTGCCTCTAGTTGCATCGGGTCAGCGCGCGTAGGCCCGGGGCTCTCCATTTAGCGCAAGGGCCTGCGGGCGCGGGTTGTTTGTCTTTTCGGCTTTAGATCCCATGAGGAGTGAACAGCGGCCGCCGCTCTGGCAGAGTGAGGTTGCATCTAAACACTCGCTCAGGAGGAGCAGTTTATGGAACCTGCATCCATTCAACCGACCGCTGTCCGCATCGATCTTGGCGCAATTTTTGTGTCATTGGAACTGAGCCGATCGACCTGGTTGATCACTTCGTTGTCGCCAGGCAGCGGCGAGAAGATGTCGAAGCATGTAGTGGCCGGTGGCAATGTAGCCGAGTTGCTGGAACGATTTGAGCAGCTACAGCAGAAGGCGCGATTGAGAACAGGGAAATTATTTCCCATCGTAACGATCCAGGAGGCAGGATTGGACGGCTTCTGGATACACCGCGTGCTGGAGGCTCACGGCATCGAGAGTTACGTCGTCGACGCAGCTTCGATCGCGACTTCCCGTCGACGTCGGCGTGCTAAGACCGACAAGATCGATGGAGAGGCTCTGACGCGCACATTGCTCGCGTTCAAGCGCGGCGAGCCACGCGTATGTGCGATGGTCAGAGCGCCAGATCCGAGTGACGAAGATCGGCGTCGGATTTGCCGGGAACGCAAAGTTTTGATTGCTGAGCGGGTCAGGCATGTCAATCGCGTGAAGGGGCTACTCTTTACTCAAGGCGTCAGCGGCTATCAGCCGCTCCGTAAAGATCGCCGTCAGCGGCTGGAGGAGCTTCAGACTGGAGATGGGCGTGAGTTACCGAAACACTTGAAGGCTCAAATCAATCGGGAACTCGACCGTCTCGAGTTGCTGCTAGAGCAGATCGCTGCAGTGGAGAGCGAGCGTAATTCTCTTCTATCGATGGAGGACCAGCCAGCGGTTGAGGCAACCTCGCCCGCAGCGATGCTGCTGTCCTTGAAGGGTGTTGGCGCTGAATTTGCCGCCGTTCTTTGGACCGAAGCCCTGTCCCGGCATTTTGATAATAGGCGGCAGATTGCCGCCTATGCCGGTTTGACACCAACCCCATGGATGAGCGGGACCATCGACCACGAGCAGGGTGTCTCAAAGGCAGGGAACCCTCGGCTGCGCACTACGATGATCCAACTATCGTGGCTGTGGCTACGCAATCAGCCAGCATCAGCGCTCAGCCGTTGGTTTGTGGATCGGGTTCAGTCGAATGGTGGACGCTTAAAGAAAGCCGCGATAGTTGCCTTGGCGCGCAAACTCCTTATCGCACTGTGGAAATTTGTCACTGCGGGTGTTCTCATCGAGGGGGCTGTCATGAAGACCGCCTGACAACCAAAAAATTGCCGAACACACAATCTTCCAGGACTGATCACTCCTGGCGGATCCAGGTGAGCGAACCGCCTCGAAGTCGGGCTTCAAATGCCGCGCTTTAGATTGGTCCCGTTCTCCTGAGCCTTGCCGCTACGCAAGCGGGATAATGGTGCTGCCGGACAAAACGGCGACCGTATGTGAGTTTGAACCGGTGAAGGAAACGTGCCGCGTCAAGCAAGGTGGCTCAGACCATGGGTTCGATACGAAATCGAAGGGGCACGCTATGAAACGATGATTGATCTTGACGACGAAATCCTCATGTGAGCTTTGAGAGCGGTTTTTAAAGCGCCAGGATTCGTTCCCGGTTTCCACGATCTCGCAATGGTGGGTGAGCCTGTCGAGCAGAGCGGCGGTCATCTTGGCGTCGCCGAATACGGCCGGCCACTCGCCGAAGGCCAGGTTCGTCGTGACGATGATGGACGTCCGCTCGTAGAGCCTGCTGATGAGGTGGAAGAGGAGCTGGCCGCCCGCCTGGGCAAATGGGAGATAGCCCAGTTCGTCCATGATGACGAAGTCGAGCCTGGTGATGAAGTCGGCCAGCCGTCCCTGTTTGCCGCTACGTGCCTCCGTCTCGAGCCGATTGACGAGGTCGACGACGTTGAAGAAGCGGCCGCGTGCGCCATTGCGGATCAGAGCACGAGCAAGGGCGATGGACAGGTGAGACTTTCCCGTGCCGGTTCCGCCGACCAGAACGATATTGTGCTGCTCGGCGAGGAAGGCCCCGGTTGCGAGTTGGCGCACCAGGCCTTCGTTGACCGGCGTGTCGGTGAAGTCGAAGTCGTCGATGTCCTTGGCCAGCGGCAGTTTGGCGACGGTGATTTGGTATTTGATGGAGCGCGCTTGCTTCTCGGCGATCTCCGACTGAAGCAGGTCACCGACGATGCGCGGCGGTTCGTGCTGTCGCTTGATGCCGGAGGCCATGATCTCGTCATAGGCGCTACGCATGCCGAACAGCTTCAGCGTGCCCATCATGTCGAGGATTTGGGATCGTTCCATATCAGCTTGCCCTCCTCAGGCTGTCGTAACGGGCGCAGTCGGCCAGAGGCTCATGGGTCAGGCGAAGCGCATCGGGGATGGAAAGGATGGCGGCCGGCTGCGGATCACGCTTGCGGGCCAGAATGTTGATGATGACGGCGGCCGAGAACACGCCCTGATCGATCGCCTCCTGGCAGGCCGCTTCGACGGCGGGGAGCCCGTCCAGGCCCACGCATTCGAGGATCGACACCATCTGCCGGTCGCCGTCATGCATTGCCTTCAGCCGGCGGCGCACCTTCTCCATGGCGGCGGGCAAAACCCAGTCGTGGAACGGCGCACCGTTGCGCAGTGCTCCCGGTTTGCGGGTCAGGACCGGCACGTAATGCCAGGGATTATAGATCGTCTCGCCACGGCCGAAGCAGCGATCGTGTTGGCCGATTTCCACGCCATCCTGCCGGATGACGATGCGATCTGCATAGGCATGTATCTCGGCAGGGCGGCCGACTGCCGTAGACAGTACCGAGTATTTGTTGTTGTCGAAACGCACGAGGCAGGTCTTGCCGATCGAGGCCTGCACAGCGTGGAAGCCGTCGAATTTGCCGGGATAGCCGACCAGGTGCGGCCGCTCCGCATCGAACACCTCCCAGATCGTGCGCTCCGTCTGATCGACGTGCTTATGAGCGCGGGCGTAACTGATGCACTTGTCCAGCAACCAGCCATTCAGTTCATCGTAGGATTTGAAGCGCAGTCGCGGCGTGAAGAAGCGTTCGCGCACCAGATTGACCTGGTTCTCGACCTGGCCTTTCTCCCACCCCGACGCCGGCGTGCAGGCCACCGGTTCGATCAGGTAATGGCTGCACATCTGTAGGAAGCGGCGATTGTATTGCCGTTCCTTGCCGACGAAGACCGTCTCCACCGCGGTCTTCATATTATCATAGATGCCGCGCGTGCAGGCCCCGCCGAAGAAAGCGAACGCCCTGTCATGGGCGTCGAAGACCATCTCTTGCGTCTCGCGCGGATAGGCTCTCACATACATCATCCGGCTGTGGCAGAGCCGGATATGCGCAACCTTCACCGTCGTCGTCACGCCGTTCAGCACGACAATCTCGTGGCTCCAGTCGAACTGGTAGGCCTCGCCCGGCGCGTAATAGAGCGGCACATAGGCTTGCGCCGTCACGGACCCGCGCTCCTTCGCCCATGTTCGGGCGTAACGCCGGACTGTGTCGTAACCGCCCTCGTAGCCGAGGTCGCGCAAGTCCTCGAATATCCGGATCAGTGTCAGCCGTTCGCGAGAAGATTTGGCCTCATTGGCGAGGAGCATTCCATCGAGCTGACCGCGCCAGGGGCCGAGCTTCGGCTGAGGTTGACGGGTCCGTTCGTATTTGAACTCCGTCTCATCGGTGCGCAAAACCTTCCGCACCACTTTCCGCGATATGCCCAACTCCCGGCAGATCGCCTTGATCGACTTGCCCTGAACATGGGCTAGCCGCCGTATCTTCAGAATTGTTTCCACAATAAGCATCCGAACAAAAAGCCTCCGATGAAACCGGAGGCTGTTGTAACCCCATTGCAGATGGGGGTCCCGTTTGGACGCCGATCACCCCATGTGCGGGGTCCTTATTCCATGCCTAATCACAGAAAGGGCGAAGGCGCATGAGGCTGGCAGATCAACACTTCGCGGCAGTGCATTGTCGTGACGGGTGCCGAAAGGGTGACGTCGCCTTCAAGGATCGGAGCCGCGGCAAGACACGCATCCCAAATTTCAGAGCACGGTCGACAATGCAATTTCACGACAGGGGGTGACGGCGCTGGCGCGGAGTTCGCGGTGGTTTATGACAGTGAAATGTTTCCGATCGAGATGAAAGAGGTTGGCAACCTGGCCATGAACCGAGACGGAACGTTGACATTGCCGAGCCGATTTGAAGCGCATCATCCGCCACTGATCTGACGGAACCTGTATGTTTGGGGTGAGTTACCTTTGATGAAAAATAAGTGGTTTTGGGTGTGGCTCTCGATACTTGTAATACCCGTCTTCTCGCTGATCGTAGTTCAGATCGATACGAGCTCTGGAGCCTCGATCGGCGGTGGCGGTTACGACCTCGGTCCGTTTCTATATTCTTGGCTGTTGATCATCGTCACAGGTGTCTGGTCCTTTTGCACTCTTGCAGCCGCACTAATTCATCGTGACCGGGCGGCAAAGATACGAGCCTTATGCTTGACCGTGATGGGTTTTATTACCTTCGTAACGGTCCTGCTTCTTTATCAAAAGAACCTTTCATAGATTAATTTGCCAAAGGGAATCCTCAACGATTCTGAGCGATGGCACCTCGTGGACGACGTGTAGCTCGGCGGCATTCTCCCGTGAGACCCGACGTTCTGTCGCGGGATTTTTCCGATAGGCGAGGCGGTTGAAGGCGACCAGCCCGATATAGGTCTGATTGTTCAGAATGCCGCTGCCGCGATTTCAATGCCAGCGAATTGCGGTCCCCTGCCAAGTCGGGCGCGAGGACCGGATACACCGCGTGCATTGAGTTCCTCAGCGATCCTGACAGGGCTCATGCCGTCGGCGTACTGCTTAAAGATCCAGACGATGGTTGCAACGTGCGTAAAGCACGACGCGCTTGGTGGCATGCATAATAACCGATCTCCCTGGTTTGAATCGCAGTCACCATGGTAGACATCGAGTATGGGATTCGGGGTTTTCATTCACCGCACAGATTCGATCTATGACGACAGCCCGGCTGAGCAGTATCAGTTTCCGAGCCAGTATCTTGGCCGTGTCCAGGCCTGCATGAGAGACTGGATCACCTATTACGAGCCGCGAAAGGTGGCGGCGACACGCGGATATTTCGCGGTGGCCAAAGTCGCACAGGTCATTCCAGACCCCAAAGCGCCCGGTATGTATCTGGCTCTGATCGAACCCGGCAGCTATCTCGATTTCGTCAACGCCGTTCCCTTCCGCGGGCCAGACGGTGTGATCGAGCGCGGGGTGCTTAACGAAGCGGGGCGGATTTCGGGAAGGGCTCAAGCAGCAGTTCGGCCAATCTCAGCTGCAGATTTCAACCGCATTCTGTCTATTGGGCTGGCGGAAGATCAACCTGAGCTGCCGCGATCGGGAGAGCTAATCGACGCGGTATTGCCGGACGGGTTCGCTGAGAGCACCCAAGCTCCCTTCATATTCGAGCAGGATAGGGCGCGAGTGACGCACCTTTCATCGCGCATCGTTCGCGATCGCCTGTTTCGCCGCTTGGTCTTGCAGGCCTACGATAAACGATGCGCGATAACAGGCTTGAAGCTGATAAACGGCGGTGGTCGCGCCGAGGTCGATGCTGCCCATATTCGCCCCGTTGAAGCGAACGGCCCGGACATTCTGTCGAATGGCATCGCGCTTTCCGGAACTGCACACTGGATGTTCGATCGTGGCCTTATCGGCTTGTCGGACGATCTCGAGGTCTTGATTTCACGCCATGCAAACGATCGCGACAGCATCCAAGGTCTTATCAACAAGACCAGAAGAGCGATCGTGCCGGTAGGTATTCACGAACGCCCGCACCCCCAGTTTTTAAAATGGCATCGTGAGAATACATTCAAGCACTAAAGCGAGTGGTGGATCGCAGTCGACACCCAGGAAATGCATATGTCTCACTCGAAGGCTCAATATCTGATCAGACTGGTGCGGCTGCCGCCTGCATCAGGCCCGTTTGCACCATCGCGGCGAAAAATATGTTCTGATTGGGCGCCAACATTCACTCCCCTACAACCATTCCCTCGCGTCGTGGATCGGCGCTGCCGGCCAAACCCTGAGCGGTTATCTCGATAGCATGTAAACCGGAATTCATCTCGCCCGGTTTCACCTCGTAACCCAGCGCCTTCAGCGGCCCGATCAGTTCTTCCGCGCTGGTGCCGGCCTCGATGTCGTAGGTCCCGAACCGGTTGATGAGATGCGGCTGGGCGACGATCGCCTCAACCGGCATGCTCCAGTCAATGTAGGCGATCAACGCCTGTGTCACATAGCCGATGATCTGGCTGCCGCCGGGGGAACCAATGGCGAGCAGTGGTCTTCCATCCTTCATCACAATAGTCGGGGCCATGGAGGAGCGCGGCCGTTTGCCGGGCTCAACGCGGTTGGCGATCGGCAGGCCGCCGTCATGGGTCTTGAAGGAGAAGTCCGTCAACTCGTTATTGAGCAGGAAGCCGTTCGTCATCAGACGCGAGCCGAAGCCATTTTCGATCGTCGTCGTCATCGAGACCACGTTGCCATCCCCGTCGACGATGACAAAATGGCTTGTGGAAGGCAACTCTAGCGCGGCATCCCGGCCGAAAACTAGCGCGTGGTCCCATTGCGGCTCGCCAGCCTTGACGGCATCGTTGGCCAGCGCCTTGTCGCCGTCGAGCAGCTTTGCCCTTTCGCCTAGATAGGCCTTGTCCAGCAAGCCTTTGATCGGCAGTGGCACGAAATCGGTATCAGCGACGTAACGCTCGCGGTCGGCGAATGCGAGACGCTGCGCATCGCCGATAATGCGCCAGCTTTCGCCATTTTTCGGCCCCAGGCTCCTTAAATCGAAATTCTCCACCAAGCCTAGTATCTGGCCGACGGCGATGGCGCCCGAAGAGGGCGGTCCCATGCCGCACACATCAAGAGCACGATAATTGAGACAGACAGGTTCGCGCTCGATCACGCGATAGTTGGACAGATCGGTCAGCGATAGCACGCCGGGATTGTCGGGTGCCCCACGCACGGTGTTGACGACCGCCTCGGCAATTCTCCCTCTATAAAAAGCATCGGCACCCCCTTTGGCGAGCACCGCAAGCGTTTCGGCATAGGCCGGGTTCTTCAACAGGGCACCGGTCTGCAGGGCGGCCCCGGAGGTGTCGAAGAAATATGACCGGGCCTCTTGATATTTCTTCAACCGGTCGCCCTCGGACGCGATCAGGGAGGCAAGGCGCGGTGACACCTTAAAGCCCTCGGTAGCCAGCGTTTCCGCAGGCTTCAGGAGGGTTGCCCATTCCGCCTTTCCATAGCGTTTGTGGGCTTCCTCCAGAAGCCGCACTGTTCCCGGTGTGCCAACGGAGCGGCCGCCGACCACTGCGTCCATGAATTTAAGCGGTTGGCCGTTGTCATCCAGGAAGAGCTTTGGCGTGGCTTCCATGGGCGCCGTCTCGCGGCCGTCAAACGTTGTTAGCTTGCCGCTTTTTGCGTCGTAGTAGACCAGGAAGGCCCCGCCGCCGAGACCGGAACTCTGCGGTTCAACGAGGCCGAGCATGGCCTGCACCGCCACCATTGCATCGATGGCGTTACCACCCGCTGCGATCACGTCGCGACCCGCCTCAGCCGCCAGCGGATTGGCCGCCGCCACCATGAAGCTCTTTGACTCGATACGTTTGGCAGTCGCAACATCCGTTGCTTTCTCGGGCGCCACCGTGTCGGACGCCTGCTGCGCGGAGGCGATTGCGGTGGAAAGCATCAAGGCGAGAACAGCCTCACTGAGAACTCTCATTTTCATTAGCCTTATCCTCCAGAGAGGGACAACCAGTTCATGCAAGTAGGGTATCAAACTGAGCCAGCACGCAGGCCGAACCTGTATCGACCAAGGCGCGGACCGTTGTCCGGATTGTTCCTTCGTTCCCGTAAAGGTTCGACCTTCACCGGTATTTCGGCCCCGTCCGTTGGTTCGCCCGTTATTGAGCGTCGGTGTGGTGCGCCGCTTTTTTCGACACTATGGTGGCTGTTTCGCCGCATGTCCATCATGTCGAAGGGTCGACATATCGTTGGAAACGGAGCCTCCGTTAACAGCAGTGTCGCCGGTTCGATTTGCATCAAGAACTTTGTAAATTGCATAAGTCTCGATGCAAGCCGCCTCCCGGCATTAAAAAATAGGGCTGCTTTGCGCCTCAGGAAACGCCGATAGCCTCTCAAGCATCCGTAGACGAGCGTTTCGAAGCAATTCGTTTTGGTATCGGTGCGCCTGTCTCCAACGGCTTTGGCATTTCGCTGCAGTGTAAGAACAACAGGGGATTGATTTCACGTTTTGAAATGAACGGTCACCGAAAATGAGTTCCCATCCGGCGACTATGCGGTCATGTCTTTATCACAGGTCGTGTGAGCCATTGCTCTACGATACGCGAGGCAAAGAGTTGACAGTATGGAAAATCCGGTTGCACTGAATAGTCTTTCCGAAAACACGGTCTTTCGTAAGGGCGATGTTTTCGTACTGTTCGGCGAACTATTCGGCCGCGGATACGCCACCGGCTTGCTTGACGAAGCCAAGCGGGCTGGAATGGAGATTGTGGGGATCACCGTCGGGCGGCGCGACGAGAACAACGCGCTCCGGCCGCTTGACGCCGAGGAACTGTCTTCGGCGGAGGCCCAACTGGGCGGCAGGATTATCAACATACCTCTTATGGCGGGTTTCGATCTCGATGCGCCCGCAGACGGTCCAACTCCCACCGATCTCCTGGCAAAGATGACCTTGGAGAGCTGGGAACACGACAAGCTCGACTGGGACTATGTCGGGCAATGCCGCGACATCGCTACTGCGCGTTTTACGGAGTCGCTTTCAAGGGTCATGACCGTTCTAGACGGAATGATTAGCGCTGGCCGCAATGTTTTCTTCGCCCACACAATGGCTGGGGGCGTTCCGAAGGCGAAGGTATTCCTGGTCGTCGCCAATCGAATCTACAAGGGAACTGGCGCCCGCCACATGTCTTCGCAGACCCTGCTCGACAGTGACATGGGAAAGCTCATTCTGCAGAATTTTGACGATGTCTCCGCAAACACCTTTCGCCATCTCATTGATTTCAGCACGGCGATCCGCGAGCGCGTCGAAGCTTCGGGCGGACAAGTGCGATATACGGCCTATGGTTATCATGGATCGGCGGTCCTGATCGATGGGAGCTATCGTTGGCAGACCTATACCAACTACACCCAGGGATATGCGAAGATGCGGCTCGAAGGCATTGCAGAGGAAGCTTGGGCGACAGGGATCAAGGCAACTGTCTATAACTGTCCCGAAATCCGGACCAACTCGTCCGATGTGTTCACGGGTATCGAGCTGCCCCTCATACCGCTGCTGCTTGCGTTGAAGAAAGAAAACGGCGGCCAATGGGCAGACGAACAGTGGCAGGCCTGCCAGCAGCTTCTGGCCGATGGCTTAACCATGAAGGATGTTTTCCGGAAGATCGCCGCCATGCAGGCCAGCGAGGTCATGCGCCCGTTCTATGTCTTTTCGGCTTGGCCCATGGCAAACAGTCAGGCACAGGCCGATTTGACCATTGGCACGTCAAACGAGATCACCCAGATGCATCGGGATGGCAAGGTGATGATCAGCGACCTCCTGAGCGGTCTCGTTGTGAAGGCAACCGGGCAGCTAATTTTTGGCGAATCTTCGGAACCCTCCGGTCCCGTCCTGTGGCTCAACCACGATATCGTGGCTCGGCGACTTAACTCTTCCCACCCGCATTCGGAGTCTTCTGCGCCGCCTATCGCGCAGGGAATGGAACCCTCACACCTTGAGGTGGCGTGACGGCTTCCCAACTTAGCTTGAAAGCTGGGCGCTTTGGCCATGGAGCGACAAATTTTGTGACAAGAACACTCCTTCTTTCCAGCCGTTCTGACGGACGCCGAGATGCCCCCGAAGCTGCCGTTGGACCTATGCTACCTGCTGCCCAGCTCGAGGTGGAACCTGAACTGACGGTTCTGGGTAAATGTCGTCCCTCAGCCAACAGGATGAGGGCGACTGGGTTTTGCTTGACCGCGTAGCGATGCAGTCATATAAATCTCCCGGCTTCAGGAGGCCTGCCGCTTGCATGACACCCTGTCATTGGTGAACTCCTGCTCGTACAAGCTGATCGCAATATCCCCTTTTGGGTAGTTGGTGCGGTGGCAATGCAAGCGCCCACTCAGAAAATCCGACTTGCCCATTTTGGAATGTTGAGATGAGTGAGCAAAACCGTTCGGCCTCCGTGCCGACCAATTCGTTCCTGCGTGGATCGATTTCTTCCGTTTTTATTCGAACCAGCCTGCCGATCATCCTTGTGACCATGGTCAATGGGATGCTGATCGTCGCCGATGCTATGCTACTGGGTGCCTTTGTCGGGCCCGAAGCGCTTGGTGCGGTAACACTGGTCTTTCCTTTCTCCATGCTACTGGTGGCGGCATCAGCTATTGTCGGTTCCGGCATGGCCAGCGTGCTTGGGCGCCGTCTTGGCGCGCGTGACATGTCAGAGGCTTGTGAGGTCCTCGCTTCGGCACAGGGTCTGGCTGTCGTGCTTGGTGTGGTTACGATCGCCCTGTTTTTCCTCGGTGGCGGCGTGATCGTTACCTGGATGGCAGCTGGCAACCAGCACCTCGCCGATACGGGGTGGCGCTTTCTGGCGGTCTCCTTTGTCGCAGCGCCGGTCATGTTTCTGCTGACAGTTCATTCGGACGCGCTCCGCACCGAGGGGCGCGTGGCGTTCATGGCCATGGCCGGTGTAATCCTGACGCTTGCGAATATTGCTCTCAATACATTGCTGATCGGCTATTTCCAGTTCGGAGCCGCTGGTTCTGCTGGCGGAACTGCGCTGGCACAGCTAATTGCGCTTTTGCTCATCATTGGCTATCGCATGGCGGGCAAGGGCATTTTGCCAGTTGTCGGTTTTCGGATTGGTCGAAGTTGGGGTGAGATGCTGGCCCTGGGAATACCGAGAAGCATGAACTTCATCGGTCTCTCCCTGAGTTCCGCGGCGGTTCTATTCTCATTGCATCGCCTGAATCTTGACAATCAGGAAACCATGGTGACCGCATATGGCGTCGTCATGCGTGTCATGACCTTCGCGTTTCTGCCCCTTATGGGCATGAACCTCGCCCTTCAGGCGATTGTCGGCAACACCATTGGGGCAGGACAAGCCGACAGGGCATCGGATACATTGCGTTTGGCCATTTGTGTCAGTGCGGTTTATGGCCTCCTTACTCAGTTGACCCTGAGCCTGGCGCGCGATGGCCTTGGATGGCTCTTCGTGAGCGATGCCACGGTGGCGCTGGAAGTGGCCAGGATTGTTCCGGTCTATGTTGCCGCCTACTTCGCCTTCGGTCCTGTCCTGATGGCCGCGAGCTATGTACAAGCCGTTGGGAAGGTGCGTCAGACCGCGATCCTCTCGCTGGGCCGAACCTATCTGTTCGCCATTCCACTGACCCTGACACTTCCCTTGATCTGGGGGGAAACAGGCATCTGGGCGGCAGCGCCGATGGCAGACCTCATGATGCTCGTTCTGGCAGGGCTTATCTGGCGGCGAGACCGCTAGAAATCCGGTGAGAGGAAGCGTTTTGAGATAAAAGCAGATCTCATCAGAACAGGTGTCGCCAGGTCGATCTGAACCATTACGTTGTGAGTAAGCGCCGAAGATTCACGCCGATATATTCTTTCTGAGGCGCTGTTTTATTCATCTTTACTTGCTTGGAGCGCAAGTAAAGATGAAAGCTCGCCCCCGCAACCAATCACTACGCTACACTATCCCGCGACAGCCTAAAACTACGATCCAGTACGCTAGACAGCTAAGATCATCGACCCTAAATCCCCGACATAAAACACAAATTCCGAAAGTAACAGGTGCAAAGCAGGGGCGCACGTTCGCGCGGATCTTGCGGCGTGCCCGAGGGATATATGATGTGGCGGCAGTTTAATGTCGCGACTCTGACAAGCCGAAAGCGCCAACGCGGAATGCATATCTTTCCGATGACGCACACACGCCCTCGCGAGAACGAGCATTGTCACGCAGTATAATAATGAAATAGCGCTGTAGAGTATTTATTTCCCTAATCACTGAAATATCGGCATACGCTGTGTATTGCCGTGCGTTGTATATTTATGAAGTGAAATATAGAAATTTTCTAACCATAGACAACCTATGCTTATCGATGGTTATAAGTCCAACCCTTAACCGTACCATGTGAGAAACTCAAATATTTATATAGAGTTCGTTTAGCAAATTGTTTGCCATAAAATCAATGGCTTACGATGTTTCGAAAATCAGCATGAAAGCCTCGTTGGAGCCGGCATTTCGGGCCGGTGTCGAACTTGCGCGTCTGGACGAGCGCATGGCCCGATCGCATGTCGGGCCAGGATGGACCGAGCGCTCTCATTTCACCGACGCCTGCGCCTCGCTGTGGATCGACGGCGAACTCGTCCACTTGGAAGACCTCGTCCTCCACGACGCTACGATGGATATTCGCACACCCACCCACGAGCTGAGATGTATTTCGCAACGGCATCTTCGGTGAGGGGATCATGCATAAAACACTTCTTCAATTTTTTCTACACGGGTTTAGTTGATGGATATTTTGGCATTCCACTAATCAAGTTTATTGGTTTCAGCACCGACCCTCGAGCGATCCCGTGGATGCGCGTGCCACGGCGACGAGATGCCGCTTTTCAATTGTGTTGGGATGGCAACATCAACCGCGCTCGACACACATCGCGACACCCATTCCACCGCCTATGCAAAGCGTGGCCAGCCCCTTTTTCGCGCCCCGGCGCTTCATTTCGTATATCAACGTATTGAAAATACGTGCGCCGGATGCGCCGACCGGATGTCCGATGGCGATGGCGCCACCATTGACGTTCACAATCTCAGGATTCCACGACATGTCGCTATTGACCGCGCAGGCTTGTGCGGCGAAGGCTTCGTTGGCCTCCACAAGATCAAGGTCAGACACTGACCAGCCTGCCTGTTTTAGGGCCTTGCGCGCAGCCGGGATTGGGCCTGTTCCCATAATTTGCGGGTCAACGCCCGCGGTCGCCCACGATACGATCCGCACCAGCGGTGTCGCGCCTCGCCGTACAGCCTCTTCTTCGCTCATCAGCACAACTGCGGCCGCCCCATCATTGATTCCCGATGCGTTGCCGGCTGTTATGGTGCCGTCCTTATCGAAGGCGGGACGTAGCTTCTGCAATCCGTCGAACGTTGTATCGCGGCGAATATACTCATCGTCTTCCACCACCGTGTCGCCCTTGCGGCCCTTCACGATTATTGGGACGATCTCTTCCTTAAAGCGGCCGGCTTTCTGTGCTGCCGCGGCCTTGTTCTGTGAGGCCACCGCGTATTTGTCCTGGGTCTCTCGCGTCACATTCCACTGACGTGCCACATTCTCTGCGGTGGTGCCCATGTGGTAACCGAAGAAGGCGTCGGTGAGACCATCCTTGATCATGGTGTCGATCATCTTGAAGTCGCCCATTTTGACGCCGCCGCGCAAATACGCGCAGTGGGGAGCCACGGACATGGATTCCTGTCCACCCGCTACCACGATCTGGGCATCGCCATTCTTGATCTGTTGCAGGCCAAGCGCGATGGCACGAAGGCCAGAGCCGCATAGCTGGTTAAGTCCCCAAGCCGTGGTCTCGGCCGGGCAACCCGCGGCCATCGAGGCTTGACGTGCCGGGTTTTGTCCCTGTCCGGCCGTGAGGATCTGGCCAAGGATCACTTCGTCCACCTCCGCACCCTTGACATGCGCTCGAGCCAAAGCTTCTCGGATAGCGACTGCGCCCAATTCATGCGCAGCAAGGCTCGCAAAGGCTCCGTTGAACGCTCCTACCGGCGTTCGGGCGGCACCCACAACAACGATTGCACCCATCTCCAGTATTCCTTTCTTCTGTGTCTGTTAGGAAGGACGAACCTTGTGCCCCTGCTCGACCAACCAGGAATCATGCAGCCATTTTTCGGTCTTGCGGTGGCCCGGAAATGTCACCCAGACAATATCGCGCTCGAAGACCATGACCTTGCGGTCGGCTCCGACGATCACCCACATCCAGCGACCATCGGCACCGTTGCGCATCTTCACTTTCATACCGGTGAGAGTGAAGTTTTCGGTGCGACCGTTGCGCGTGGCGCGCAGCGGTTCGTCATGCGGTTCGATCCAGCTGATTTTCATTCCCGGCAGCAGGTCCGGCGCAGCGGTTCGCAGAAAATCCATAGCGATCTTCTGGGTGTCTTCCCGCGATGGCAATCGGCCGCCGACCAGATCAAGGTCCATGCGGGTGAAGCCTTTCAGGCGGCCATCGTCTGCAACGATGACGCTGAAGTGCTCACCTCCAAGGTCGGCGTTACGCCGATCAGCTCTTTCGTAGCGGACAAGCTGTGCGCCTTCGCCGTCTACCGTCACGCGTCGTTGTGCGATTTCGGCGTAACCGGGTGGCATGATCTTGGCGACGGTGGTATCGGCAGATTCGATCACGGGACTTGCGGCGGTCACGGCATTTCCTTTCTTCGTATCCGCCAGGGAGGTGGCGGCGCTACCGGCAATGACACCGAGGACTGTTGCGGCTATCGCTGACAGGGTACGGAGCATAACAATCACCTCTTTCAGTGCTGAGTTGCGTTTTGTGGACGGCGGTTCGTGGCGGTAATGCCGATCAAGGCTGCGAGCAGAAGTCCGGCAGGCAGGAACCAAAGCGGCAACAAGCCGAAGCCCACGAGCGATTGCGTGATGGGCGGTGCGAAGCTCGCACCGAGGAACAGGCAGAAGCTGTAGATGGCGAGCGCCAGCCCGCGGTTAACGTTCGTGGCACGCCCCGCGACCGTGGCGATCAGTCCCGGCACGGCCAGAGCCACGCCGCCCGACAGGAACACCGACGCAACAGTCAATGCCACCGCTCCGCCAACTGCGGCGACTGCCAGGGCTAACGCTGCGATGATCAAACCCAAACGTGCCGTCAGCGTGGGGCCGAAGCGTCGCGTCGTCGGAGCAGCCGCGAAAGCCAGAAGCAGGGGAGGTAACCCGACCAGGCGGAGTGTCTGAAGGTCAATACCGGCCCCGCCGCCAAGCGCTTGAGCGCCAGCATGAAACACGACAAAGCCGAACAGCACCGTAATCGCCGCCGCCCATCCCGACACAACGAGAGGATCGCGCAGTAACTGCATCAATCGGGATTTCGGGTTCCTCGTTTGCACTGCTTGGGCATTGCCACCGCTCTTTGCGGCAAAGAACAATCCAACGGCACCGATCAAGTAGAGAGGGCTTAGCTCAAACATGATTATTGGCAAACCGCCACTCGACCGCGCGGCGAAGAATTGTGCAAGGGGTGCCGCGCCGAGGAAGGCGAAACTCATCAGCGAGACACCCAGGGGCCGATGTTGCGGCGGCAGTTCTTCGGCTACCAACGACAGTGCGGCTGGTGGAAATGTTGAGGCGGCAAAGCCCTGAATAGCGCGGGCGCTCAATAATATGGCGAAATTCGGCGCCAACCCTACCAGAAACGTTGCCAGGGCCGTTGCGATAAGACCCACCAGAATAACTCTCTTGCGCCCATAGCGATCGGATAGCGGACCAAAGATCAGAAAACCGGCCGCATAAGCGAATCCGAAGGCCGAGCCGGACAAGACAGCGTTCGCTGGTGTTATACCGAACCGGCCCGCGATATCGGTTACAAGCGGTATCGTCACATAGAGCTGGCCGACGACCAGAAAGCCACATGACATCAGGAGCATGAGAAGGCTGGCGTGTCGGACTGTCATAACTTTAACTCCGGTTGAGGCTGTTTATGCAAAATATCAACTTAACGTCAGGTGTAGATTTAAGTGCCGGCTATTCTCGCCATTGACTTGATTAGGCACGGGCCTGCGCTATCAACATCTTCATCCGCTCGATATTCGCTTCAAGATCGGTTTTGAACGAGTTGAGTTCTACGAGTTGAGCGTTTGTTTTCGTCAGTTGTCCTTCGAGAATTTCCAGAACTTTTGTTTTTCCACGAATACCGGTCCCGTCTGAGAAATACAGGTCGATGACACTGGCGATCTCATCGAGACTGAGGCCAAGGCTTTTCAGAACTGCGATTTTTTCCAGGCGTTTGACCGCCGTCTCATCGTAATAGCGATAGCCGGCTCCTTCCCGCTCGGTGGGTGCCAAAAGTCCTATCCGTTCGTAATAGTGGATCGTGCGATGACTGACATTTGCGCGCGCAGCCAGTTCGCCAATCTGCATCTTATAGGGCAATATCCGGTCCTTCGTAATGTGCTATCTACACCTGACTGAAGCTTTAACTCCTTTGCCGGTTTCGCTCAATGGTTCAAATCGCTTATTCGGGCCGTGGCTGTTCCAGCAGCCGGTTGGCAACATATCCTGTAGAAAGAATACTGATGATCAACAGTGTCATGTGAACCTGCTGAATTGGTCCCTGTTTGATCCAGTATCCGAACCAGAAGCCACCGACCATGAACGCGAACCACAACGCCATAAAGCTACTCAGTGCCATTACCGCAGTCGCTCTTGCTGCCTCGATCGGTTCTTGAGCTTTGCGAATTGTTGCGATAGTCAACTGCAGCGCTGCCTTCCAAAGATAGATCGCGATTGCAGCTTGAACCGTGACGATACCCCAAAGCAGCGCGGTTGCCACCCCAGGTATCGCCCAGGCTCGCCAGAGAAGGCCGCTTCCCAAGCCGGCGGGTTCGTTTTCAAGAAGGCGCATTTCAAGCATCGCCCCAAGAAAGAACCTGTTTGTTAACGGATCCGTCGCGTTGTTAATGACAGCAACGGTCATCCAGCTTGCAATACCGAGCATGAGTATGCTTTTCGAAATGAGAACCGGATTCACGCTGCAGCCCCCGCGGTTGAAAACTCACTTGTCGATAGTACCGGCCACCCAAGACCGCGGGCATGGTCCCCAAGAGCTCCCTCTTCGCCAACGGCCACTGGATGTCCGACGAGATTGAGGAGTGGCAAATCGGAAATATGATCGCCGTAGGCAAAGCAGTTTCGAAGCTCTGCCTTCAGTTGCGCAGCCAATGTCGATGCTGCTTGCGCTTTGCCCTCGCCAATCATGACTGGAAGAACGATCTCGCCGGTATATCGCCCGTTCAATTCTTTCAATCTGGTCGCCAGAGTGTAGTCGGCGCCGATGAGGGACGTTAGGGGTTGGAGAATATCTATCCCCGAACCTGAAACGAGCGCGATCCGGTGGCCAGACTGTTGATGTGCCCGAAGCCGTTTCACTGTGACCGTGATTAAAAACTCGCGGTCGGCCCCGCAGGCTTCATCCAGCCAGTGACGTGCCGCACTTTTGACGTCTTCAGCGTCAAGGCCCCGATAAGACATCCAGTACAGGCGATTGATTTCCGAACGGTCCACACCATGCGCACTTAACTTGTATAAGCGATCGATGGTCTCTTCCGTGTCCTTGGCCAGACCGTGCTGGCCAAGGAAGCGCAGGAATGAGAACATGCTCTTGGTGCGGATCAAGGTTTCGTCCACATCGAAGAAAGCTATGATCGGTGAGGTCTCCATGACATTCATCCAACGAGCGCTTGTGGGTACAGGGCTTCTTCGACGGTGGCAGCGTAGGCTGCGACCGCCGCTTTGCCCTTG
The DNA here is from genome assembly GCF_018873185.1 of Rhizobium sp. X9. Classification (NCBI taxonomy): domain Bacteria; kingdom Pseudomonadati; phylum Pseudomonadota; class Alphaproteobacteria; order Hyphomicrobiales; family Rhizobiaceae; genus Rhizobium; species Rhizobium sp. X9. The sequence continues at coordinate 1,352,931 of NZ_CP071312.1, forward strand.
GCAATCTCTTTTGGCTTCAGCATCCCTGGTTCGAAAAGAGTATAAGCGACATTAAGTTCGGTGGTCACTGAACCGTTCTGCCAAACGCTCAAAGCTGATGAAATCCCGATTCTGTCCGGTCGTGTATCGTCGAGGTTTACCAGGCGATACTCAATCTGCGCCGGCAAGGCGAAGGTGAAGTTGACGAATTTGGCCGCGATTTGATTGAAAACCACGTAGGATTTCCGGGGTTCGCCGCCCATGTAGGCGAGTTCGCTCACGGCAATGAACATCTGCCGGCAAGCTTCGACCAAGACCATCCCTTGCACATGCTGACCAGTCACATGATCGAGCAAAAGCTCGTTTTGGGCGGACAAGATAAGGTGAGAGCGGTAGTGGTCGGTTCCAATCAGAAGTGGCGTTGAAATCAGGGTGTTTTCAGGTCGATGTTTATGGGTGAGCTTGGAGGTTGCCGGTTTGGGACGATCGTTTCCTGTCCAAAAGACAAGTGATTTCGTCGCATCATTAAGATGGGCAGTAGCTTCAAAAGATATTAATTCGTTTTCACTGAGGCCTTGCCCCTGAATGAAGACGTCATCGGCAGCGTGAGTGCGGGATTTCAGCATTTCGCAGGCATTGGAGAATGACAAAGCTCCACAATTATTAGAGAAATCTGAAAATTGATCTGGCACGACAATAAATATAGTCATTTTAGCCCCAATATAGGATGAATGATTAAATTAACTCACTTCCTTATCCTCCCGTGGCAATAGAGTATTAAATTCAACCTAACGTCAAGTGTAGATTTGTTGCGTCATCCGATTTTTTCACATCGAAGAAATTTGCACAGCGTCAGCGTCGAAAGCGCAAGAATTGCCGTAGCGATGCAGATCAATTCGACAAGCCAGCGGTGCCGACCGACGCTGGAAGCGGAGAGGGCGTCGGAGGGCAACGTCGATATGTGCCAACGTGTCATCGCGGCGTCGGCTGCCCGAAATCGCCAGCGTTGGGGGGCACCAACGGCGGAGCGCGATGCCGATCGAGGCGCTTCCTTCGGCGACAACCGCACCCAGACCTACCGACGGCTCATTCTTCCATGCAGGCGAGCACGGTCTTGCCATCGCCTGCCTCGAGATGACCAACCGGTCGGACGAAAGGCCCGCTTGGGCAAGCGCAGGCGCGAATAGGTCGGGCCATGAGACGCACCAGATACATCGAATATAGTCGTGGCTAGGCAAGAATGAGCCAGGAATGACTTTGCGGCTCTATGCTGCTGAATCTACCGCACTCACATTATTTGCCTCGAAACAAGACTTGTCGATGAGCGAGACTTTGCTGTGCGACTACAGCGGCCACCCTATTCTTTAGCGGCGGCCTTCCACGGCAGAACGGATATGCGAGCGGCTAACGCCGATGTCGGAAAGGCTTCTGTCGTCGAGCGCGCTAAGTTCGGCCATGGCGCGGCGATTGCGGAAGTAGTTGCGAACGGTGTCGTGGAGTTTCATTTTCATAGGTTCCTTCAATTGTGTTGCACAGGATATGTTCATTCAGACGCAAAAAATACAGGCGTTTGCCTGCATGGAAGCCATGCAAAAAACGAAGCGTCGCGTCTAGAACGAGAGAAATGGCTGCCGGCATAAGGAAACGCTATAGCGGCAGAAAGGACTTGTGTTGGCAAAACGTCTGGGGATGAACCTACTCTGCCTGAATGATTAGCATGACGTTGATCGACAAGAACCGCAAAAGCGGCAAAGGCTCGCCCGGCATCAAGCCGGAACAGATAAATCCGAAAAGGAGTGGGAACATGAAAAACGGCATTACTCGCAGACTTCTACTGGTTTCCGCAGCAGTCGCTCCAATCCTGAGCCTGTCGCCAGCCATGTCCGTCTCCGCTTATGCGGCCGACACGATCAGGCTTGGCCTCGTGGCGCCGATGAGCGGCCCCAATGCGCGCTACGGCGCTTTCTCGATGCATGGCGCGGAACTCGCGGTAAAGGACATCAATGCGGCCGGCGGCATCAATGGCCAGCAGATCGAACTCTTCAACGCCGACAGCCAGGGCACGCCGGTTGAAGGCGTTTCGGCCACCCGCCGCCTGATCGATCAGGACGAGGTGGATTTCGTCATCGGCGATGTCTCCAGCTCGGTCACGCTCGCCATGCAGCCTGTCGCGGAAGATGCGGAGGTTCTGCTTCTGAATGCCGCTTCCTCCAACCCGAAGATCACCTATCAAGCGGGTGTCGGCGGTTTCAAATGGACGTTCCGCAATTATCCAACGGATGAGAACCGCGCGCTTGTGGTGGCGAAATACGCCGCCGAACAGCGTGGTTTCACCAAGTTCGCGGTGCTGTCGGTCGACAGCGATTACGGCCGTTCTGCCATCACCTTCACCAAGAAATACCTTCCCGACTTCAAGGGCGAGATCCTCAGCGAGGATTACTACAAGGAAGGCGAGGTCGACTTCCGCAGCGTGCTTGCGAAGATCCGCGATAACGGCGCGCAGGCGATCATCATGTATGGTCTGGCCGATACGACCCCAATTGTTGCCCGCCAGATGCTGGAACTTGGACTGGCCGGCAAGGTCGTGTTGATCGGTAACGGTGAATTCAACACCGAAAAGACAATCAAGGCTGCGCCCAAGGCCATGGAAGGCGCTGTGGAGGCTGCCGCCTGGCTACCGCAATTCGATAGCCCGGCTAGCAAGACCTTCGTCGAGAAATTCACCGCCACATATAAAGAGGCCCCGAACAATCACGCCTATGTGCATTGGGATACCGTCAACCTGCTCGCCCAGGCGATCAAGGAAGCCGGAAGTTCAGATCGCAAGGCGGTCCGCGAGGCTCTCTCCAAGATCAAATACAAAAGCCCGGTCGGCGAAGTCACCTTCGATGACCACAACCAGGCGCGCCTTCCGATGATCCTTCTCCAGATCGAGAACGGCAAGCCCAGTATCAAGGGCGCTTATACGGCGGAAATCCAGTACCCTGCTAACTGACAGACCGGGAGGGGTACAGCCATGTTCTCGACAATTCTCGAGCAAGTCGTAAATGGGATCGTCACCGGTTCCGTCTACGCGATCGTCGCCGTCGGCATGACCATGATTTTCGGGGTGCTGAGAGCCATCAACTTCGCTCATGGCGAATATTACATGCTCGGAACCTTCGGGGCGTGGTTTGCCGTCGATTATCTCGGCCTTTCCTATGAGGCTTCGATTGTCGTCGGCGTCCTTTCCACCGTGGTCGTGGCCTATGTGGTCGGCCAGCTCGTGATGCGCAGAATGGTGGGAGCGCCGGCGGAGTCCGGCGTTCTCGCCACCCTCGGCATCGCGCTGATCCTGCAGAACGCTGTGATTTTCGTCTTCGGCGGCGGCTACAAATTCTTCGCCGGCGGTTATATCGAGCCGGTTTCCATTCTCGGTTTCACGCTGGCGCAGCAGCGCATCATAATTCTCGCCGTGTGTCTGATTGTCTTCGTTGGCCTTGAACTGATGGTGACTTACAGCCGTCTCGGCATGGCGATGCGGGCGGTCTCGCAGAATGTCGAATGCTGCGGCGTGGTCGGCATCGATGTGTCCCAGGTCGTGTTGCGGACCTTCGTCCTTGGAGCGGCGCTCGCTGCACTCTCGGGCGTTCTGACCGCCCCGGTCAATGTCAGCGTCTACGGCGGCATGGGTGAACTCATCACCTTCAAGACCCTGCCGATCATCATCATGGGCGGTCTTGGAAATGTGAGGGGAACCTTCTTCGCGGCCATGATCCTCGGCATCGCGGAAAGCCTCGTCGCCACCTATGTCGGGCTGCAGTTCCGCGACACCGTTGGCTTCGCAACGCTGATCCTGATGCTGATGTGGCGTCCGCACGGCCTGTTTTCGACGCAGGCGCGCTTCTAGAAGCCGCGCCAGCCGAATTTTCTCGAATTTTGAGGACTAGACATGTCTCTCACAGACACCGTTCCCCAGGCTCGCCGCCGCGATCTGCGTATTCCGCTCGCCGCCGTGCTGATCGTCTTAGCACTTGCCGCGCCCTTCATTGGCACGCGCTACGTCACGCACTCGCTCATCATCGCGCTCATCTTCATGTTGCCGGCGCACGGGCTCAACCTGCTCGTCGGCTATACCGGTCTGCTATCGCTGGCTCAGGCGGCGTTCTTCGGCATCGGCGCCTATACGGCGGGCCTGCTGGCGGTGCATTTCGAGACGCCGTTTTACGTGAACCTCATCGCCTCCGGCCTCGTTACCGGCGCGATTGCCCTGCCGCTCGGCATTCCGGCGTTGCGTCTTCGCTCGACGTCCTTCGTCATGTGTACGCTCGGTTTCGTCATCATCGGCCAGGCAATCGCCAAGAACTGGATCTCGCTGACCCGTGGCGACATGGGCCTCTCCGGCATCCCGAAACCCTATTTCGAACTTGGCCCACTTTCCTTTACCGTCAGCGGAACGACCAATTTTTATTATCTGGCGCTTGCCATCTGTGTGCTCGGCACGCTTGCTGCATGGGCGATCGTCCGCTCGCCGGCGGGTCGCAACATGGTCGCCATCCGTGAAAACGAGACGCTGGCGGAATCCCTCGGTGTCCCGACATGGCGCTATAAGCTGATCGTCTTCATGCTCAGCGCCGTTTTTGCCGGGGTCGGGGGCTGCCTTTACGCCCATTATCTGACGGTGGTCAGCCCGCTGACTTTCCAGATGTATTATTCAACGACGATGCTGATCATCGTTCTCGGCGGCGGCGCGGGCATGATTTCCGGAACCGTCTTCGGCAGCCTGCTCTTCGTCGGACTGACAGAGGCGCTTCGCGTCGCGCCTGAAGTGCGGATGATCGCTTATGGCTTCTGCCTTCTCGTTCTCGTCTTCTGGTTTAAGAAGGGTTTCGCCCCCCTGATTAATCGCTTCTGGAACGCGATCGGAGGTTCGAAATGACCGCTCATCTTCCCATTCTCGAGATAAAGAACCTCAGCAAGTCCTATGGCGCGGTCAAGGCGGTCAACGATGTCAGCATGCACATCAATCGTGGCGAAATCGCCGGGCTGATTGGCCCGAACGGTTCCGGCAAGTCCACCTTCTTCGATTGCAGCACCGGGCTTGCCCGGCCGGACACCGGCAAAGTGATACTGGACGGACAGGACATCACCGGCTGGTCGCTCAACCGCATCGCCCGCGAAGGCCGCATGTTGCGGTCGTTCCAGAAGACGGTCACCTTCAAAGCGCTCGACGTTGAGGAGAACCTTGTCATCGCGGGCCAGATGTTCACCTTTCCCTCGCTGCTATCCACATTCGGTCTCGGCGGCATGTCGCGCCGTCGCGTGGCCGGGCTCCGGGAACGGGCGCGCGAGCTGATCAAGACGGCAGGACTGTGGGACGTTCGCCACCAGCCGGCCGGCAATCTTTCTGGCGGCCAGCAGAAGCTCATTCAGTTCGCTTCGATGCTGATGCCGGAACCGAAGCTCATCCTGCTGGACGAGCCGATGGCAGGCATCAATCCGAAGATCATCGAGCGTGTGGTGGAGACGATCCAATATGCGAACAAATCGCTGGGCGTCAGCTTCCTCGTCATCGAACACAATATCGATGTCGTCACCAGCATCTGCCAGCGCGTGGTCGTGCTCGATCAGGGAACGAAACTGGTCGAAGGGCTGCCGCATGACATCATCAAGGACCAGCGTGTGAGGGAGGCCTATCTTGGAGGCTAACAGCAATCTTTCCATCAAGGGCCTGCGCGCGGGATACGGCAATCTTGATATCCTGAACGGTGTCGATCTGGATGTGCCGGGCGGCCAGTTCGTGGCCCTCATGGGGCCGAATGGCGCGGGCAAGTCCACCCTGCTCAAGACGCTTTACGGCATGACCACCATCAAGGAAGGTGGCATCGACTGGCGCGGCAAGAACATTGCCGGATTGTCGTCGCGCGCCATTCTGGGCGAGGGAATATCCTTCGTGCCGCAGGGACGTTGCAACTTCCCGGTCATGACTGTCGATGAAAACCTGCAAATGGCCGCCTATACCATCCGCGACGCCAAGGTGAAGGCGGACAGGGATTATGTCTACGACCTTTTCCCGATCCTGAAGACACGGCGCTCGACGCTTGCAGGCAACATGTCCGGTGGCGAGCAGCAATTGCTCGAAGTGGCGATGGCGGTTCTGCAGCGGCCGAAAGTGCTACTGGTCGACGAGCCCTCGGTCGGTCTGTCGCCGGCCGCAATCGGCATCGTGTTCGATGAACTCCTGCGCCTGCATGCGAACGGCATGACAATCCTGCTGGTCGAGCAGAACACCAAGAAGGCCATGGAGGTGGCGCAACGTGCGGTCATCCTCCGTCTCGGCAAGGTGATCTGGGACGGCAAGCCGGCGGATATCACCCATGACGAACTCGGCGAACTGTTCCTGACCGGAAAGATGCGTGGCGAACTCGAAGCCGCGCACTGACAAGCCCATAACGATAGATCTAGACGAGGAAATCCCATGAGCACTTTTGTGCCTGCATCACGCGTGTCGAGAATAAAGGTATCGCCGAGCACGGCGGCTGCGGCCCGTGCCCGGGAACTAAAGGCCGCCGGTCGCGATATCGCCGACCTGACGGTGGGCGAGCCGGACTTCGATACGCCGGAGGCCGTAAAAGCTGCCGCCCATGCCGCAATCGACCGGGGTGAGACCAAATACACTTCAGTCAACGGCACGCCCGCACTTCGCAAGGCGATTATCGGTGACTTTCAGAAGCGTCTCGGCATCACCTATGGCGATAGTGAAATCTGCGTTGGCGGCGGCGCCAAGCAGATCCTGTTTCTGGCGCTGATGGCAAGCGTGGAAAATGGTGCTGAAGTCATCATCCCGGCTCCCTACTGGGTGTCTTATCCCGATATGGTCATCGCCAATGACGGCACGCCTGTCATCGTCGCATGCCCGGAGGAAACGGGGTTCAAACTGACAGCTGAGGCGCTTGAGGCGGCGATCACCCCGAAGACGATGTGGCTGATCCTCAACGCGCCGTCAAACCCGACGGGTGCGGCCTATAGCGAGGCGGAACTGAAGGCGCTTGGCGACGTACTGTTGCGGCATCCCCATGTCATGGTTCTGTCCGACGATATTTACGATCAGGTCTGGTTCAAGGATGAACCGATGAAGACCCTCGTTGCCGTCGTTCCGGAACTGAAGGATCGGGTGCTACTGACCAACGGCGTTTCCAAGTCCTATGCTATGACGGGATGGCGGATCGGTTACGGGGCAGGGCCTGCCGCACTCATTGCCGCCATCAACAAATTGCAATCACAGATGTCATCCTGCCCGTCATCCGTTAGCCAGGCCGCCGCCGCACATGCGCTTTCAGGCGACCAGACATTCGTGACGGAAAGCGTTGCGGTCTACAAAAAGCGGCGCGACTACGCCTGTGAGCGTCTGAATGCGATCACCGGCCTCTCCTGTATGGTCCCGGACGGGGCATTCTACCTCTATCCGAGCTGCGCCGGCGTGATCGGCAAGAAGACTGCGGAGGGCAAGGTGATCGAAAACGATCTCGATTTTGTCCTCTATCTTCTCGACAGCGTCGGTGTGGCGGCTCTTCAGGGCGCAGCCTACGGGCTTTCGCCCTATTTCCGCATCTCCTTTGCCACCTCCATGGAAGTGCTTGAGGATGCCTGCAACCGCATCGAGCGTGCGGTGGAAGCGCTGCGCTAACAAATCGATCGGGCGCGCGGAAGGAGCTGTCCGCTTCTTTTGCGCGTCCCGCAACGCTTGGTGTTCGAATGAATGCAAAAGCGCTCTATCCCATTGAAATTACGCATCGTCCTTGCAGAAATCCATTCCTGTTTCCGCCCCGATGCGTTAGGGTTTCGACAAAAAGTGGGGACCGATGAGCGTCGATTTCAAAAAACTCAAGAGCTTCGTCAAGATCGTCGATACCGGCAGCGTGTCGCGTGCCGCCGGCATTCTTCGTGTGGCGCAGCCAGCGCTGTCGCAGCAGATCGCCTCGCTGGAACAGCACTTCAAGCACCAGCTTCTGCTGCGCAGCAATGTCGGTATCACGCCAACCGAAGCCGGGCTTATCCTTTACCGCCATGCGCAGATCATGCTGAAGCAGATCGAGCAGGCCCAGACCGACATTGACCGCTCCGAGCGCTCGCTTTCCGGCCGCGTCTCCATCGGACTTGCGACCTATTCGTCTTCGAGTGCATTATCGCTGCCTCTCATCAAGGAGATGAGGGCAAGGTTTCCCGCCATCACGGTCCATATCAACGACAGCTTCGGCCATATCCTGAGCGAGCTGATCATGACCGGCAAGATGGACATGGCGCTCATCTACACCTCCGATCCCATCAAGGGCGTGACGCTGGAACCGCTGTTTCGCGAAGAAATGTTCCTCGTCTCGCCCGCCGACATGAAGCTGCCCGCCGCACCCGGTCAGCCGCTTCCTCTTTCAGCGCTCGATGGCCACGCGATGTTGCTGCCGAGCAAAGCGCATTTCCTTCGCCGGCTAATCGATGAAGGGCTCGCACGGGCACGCGCGAAACCGGAGGTCATTTCAGAACTGGAATCCGTGCCTGCGCTGGGGGCTGCGGTACTGGACGGCCTCGGCTCGACCATCCTTCCGGCCTCTGTCGTTCTGGAAACCCCGAGCTTCAGTGGCGCGCAGCTGCATCCGCTGACAACCCCCGTCATCGACGCCACGGTTTCGCTTTGCGTCTCCGATCACATGCCGCTTTCCGAACCGGCTCTGGCGGCGCGTTCCGTGCTTCTCGAAATCGTCACCAAGCTCAAAAGCGGGCACCATCCGGGCATTCGCGCCGTGTAAATTCGCTATAAGCAAACCCTATGGCGGCAGACCGAGGTTGTGTTGGCAAAGACCGGCTGAAGGCTTCAATTTTCCATCAGTGAACGGACCCGATCTGTGGGTCCACAAGGCAGCCAGAGAGGCTGCATGGTCGCTCGAGGGAAACAATGGCAAAACTGGCTTTCGATACTGGCGGTACTTTTACCGATTTCGCGCTCCTGGATGACAGCGGCGAACTTCACCTCCACAAAGTCCTGAGCACGCCGAAAAATCCGGCCGAAGCCGTTGTGCAGGGCGTGTCCGAACTGCTCGAAAAGCATGCGATTGCGATCGAGAACCTGCAGGTGCTGGGTGCGACGACCGTCGTCACCAATGCCGTACTTGAACGCAAGGGCGTGGAAACCGGTTTCGTTACCACAGACGGCTTTCAGGACATGCTGCGTATCCGCAACGAGGGACGCTACGATCTCTATGACCTGAACATCAAATATCCCGATCCGCTGGTTACCCGCGCCAACAGCTTTGGTGCTGAAGAACGCATCGCCGCCGATGGCGAGGTCATGACGGAACTCAAGGAAGAGACCATTCGCGAGATCGCGGGACGGCTTAAGCAGAAGGGCATCCGCTCGGTGGCGGTCTGCCTACTGCATGCCTACAAGTATCCGCAGCACGAGCAGCGTGTCGCCGCACTCCTGCGCGAAGAAGACCCTGACATCTTCGTTTCGCTGTCTTCCGAGGTCTGCCCGGAAATGCGCGAATTCGACCGCGCCTCGACAACGGTGGTCAACGCCTATACGCGGCCGCAAATGTCCGGACACGTCGCCCATCTGCAAAAGGAATTTGCCAACAGGGGCATCGACCGTCAGGTGCTCTGGATGACGTCTTCGGGCGGGCTTGTCCCGAGCAGCCGCGCGGCCGAGCTTCCCGTCCGGCTGATCGAATCCGGCCCCGCAGCGGGTGCTGTGGCCGCCGCCGAATTTGGCCGCACGGCGGGCGAAGCGAGCGTTCTCTCTTTCGACATGGGCGGCACAACCGCTAAGCTCTGCCTTATTCCCGATGGCGAGCCGAATGTCGGCACCGATCTCGAAGTCGCGCACTACCAGCGCTTCCGCAAGGGATCCGGTTTCCCGCTGAAAATCCAGTCGATCCAGATGATCGAGATCGGCGCAGGCGGCGGTTCCATCGCGGCGAAGAACCCTCTCGGCCTTCTTGATGTCGGCCCGCATTCCGCAGGTGCAATGCCGGGACCGGCCGCTTATCAGCGCGGCGGAACCGAACCGACGGTAACCGACGCCGATATTCTGCTCGGTTACATGGGAACGGAATCCTTCGTCGGCGGCTCGTTCAAGGTGTCGAAGGACGCGGCCCATGAGGCGATGTCCAAACTGGCCACTTCTCTCGATGTGTCCGTCGAGCGTTGCGCCTGGGGCATCCACGATCTCGTCAATGAATCCATGAGCAAGGCCGCCGCCATGCATGCGACCGACCTTGGCGTCGATCCGCGTTCGCTGCCGATGGTCGCCTTCGGCGGCGCCGGCCCGGTGCATGCCTATGGCATTGCCCGCAAGCTCGGCATCTCACGCATCATCTGCCCGACGGGCGCCGGCGTCAGCTCCGCCATCGGCCTGTTGATCGCGCCGGTCGCCGTCGATCTCTCCGCAAGCCATCCGATGGCGATCGACGCCTGGGATATCGAAGCGATGAACCGTCTGCTCGATGATCTTTCCGCTCAGGGCGCCGAAGTCGTTTCGGCCGCCGGCGTTCCGAAGGAAACGATCACCAATCGTTATACCGTCGATATGCGCCATGTAGGGCAGGGGCACGAGATCACGGTGGTGCTCCCTGATCGCAGCCTGCCGAAAGAAGTCTTCCTCGAAGAACTGCGCAACAGCTTCTTCAAGCTCTACCGCGAATTGTTCGGCCGTACCGTCGCCGCACCGCTGGAAGTTATCACCTGGCGTCTGCGTGCCAGCGGCGAGAAGGATCAGGTCACCCGGCCGCATGAAACCGTCGTTGCCGAAGCGAAAAAAGGCAGCCGTCAGGTCTATTTCCAGGAGGCGAGCGGCTATGTCGAGACCTCGGTCTACGACCACTACAAGCTGCCGCTCGGCCACGAGGTCAAGGGACCTGCCATCGTCGAGCAGCGTGAATCGACGGCTGTCGTCGGGCCCAGCGGCACCTTCCACGTCGATGCCCACGGCAATCTCGTGATCAACATTCTCTAAGGGGCAGTCAGATGTCGAAACCCGCTATCGATTTCAACGATCCGATCAACCTCCAGGTCATGTGGAACCGCCTGATTTTCATCGCGGATCAGGCCGATAACGTGCTTGGCAAGACGGCGTTCTCGCCGATCGTGCGCGAGAACCATGATTACGTCACCGTACTTCTCGACAGTAAGGGCAGGGCGCTTGCGCAATGCACTTGGTCGATCCCGGTCTTCATCACCTCTCTGCCTGCGGCCGCCCAGAAATATTTCCTGCCGAAGTTTCCAGTTGAAAAGCTGGAAGAGGGCGATGTTCTCGCCACCAACGACCCCGAAATCGGAACCGGCCACCTGCCTGACGTAACGATGATCACGCCGATCTTCAAGAACGGCAAAGTAGTCGCCTATGCGGGGTCCATCGCCCACCTCCCCGATATTGGCGGTGCGCCGCTGCATTCGGAGGCCAGCGACATTTTCGCGGAAGGCATCCGTTTCCCCATCGTCAAGCTGCTCAAGGCCGGCGTTCCGAATGAGGATGTGTTCGACATCATCGCAGCCTCTGTCCGCCTTCCCACGGAAGTGCGCGGCGATCTGGAATCGATGATCGCCGCCAACAATGTCATGGGCCGCGAACTGGTGAAATTCCTCGACGAATACGGGCTGGACGATGTCGACGGACTTGCCGACGCCATCCACACCCGTTCCGAGGCGCAGACCCGCAAGGCCATCCGCGAATGGCCGAATGGCGCCTATTCCGCCGAGGTCTTGCTCGATGGCTACGATGTCGACGTCAAACTGAAAGCCTCTGTCATCGTCAGGGATGATTCCATCCATGTGGATTATACCGGCACGTCGGATCAGGTGCTGCACTCGATCAACTGCCGCACCAACTACCGTTACGCCCATTCGGTCTACGCATTGAAATGCCTGCTCGATGCGGAAACCCCCAATAATGAGGGCTGCATCGTTCCGATTACTGACGAAGCGCCGCTCGGCTGCATTCTCAATCCGCAGGAATGGACGGCGGGCAATTCGCGCAACCTGATCGGTCACGTTATCCCCTCGCTGATCTTCAAGGCGCTTGAAGGCATCGTGCCGGAAAAGGTGCTGGGCGATAGCGGCGGAGCGCCGATCTGGGCGGCCAATTGCGTCGGCCAGCGCAACGACGGAACGCAATATGCCTCCGTGCAGAATTTCCATGGCGGGCAGGGCGCGCGCGCCGAATTCGACGGGCTGGATACGCTGAGCTTCCCGTCCAACTGCAAGGTCACGGCCGTTGAAATGTTCGAGGTCGCCGTTCCGGTCCTGACGGAACGCAAGGAATTGATCGCCGATTCCGGCGGTGCCGGCAAACATCGCGGCGGCCTTGGCCAGCGTGTCGTTCTGCGCAATCTCGGCAAGAACCCGATGAACATCTACCTCGCATCGGAACGCGTGCGCCACCCCTGCTTCGGCGTAGTGGAAGGCCAGAGCGGCTCCGCGGGCAAGGTGATGAAGGAAGGAAAGTCGCATTTTCCGAAGGGCAAGCTGGTGCTTCGGACGGGTGAACGTCTTGAGGTCCAGACACCCGGCGGCGGCGGCTGGGGCCGTGCCGCCGAACGCTCGCGCGAATTGATCGAGCAGGATATTTCCGAAGGCCTGGTAACCTCGAAGGCGGCAAAGGAAATCTTCGGCTATTCTGGCGCTATTGCTGCCGCAGCCGAATAGGAGACGACATGGGACTGCTAAAGGGAAAGATTGCGCTGGTAACCGGCGCCGGCTCGGGCATCGGCCGCGAAACCGCAATCCTGCTTGCTAAGGAAGGAGCGACGGTCGTGCTAACCGGCCGCCGCCTCGATCCTCTGCGGGAAGTCGCGGAACTGATCGAAAAGAAGAAGGGCAAGGCCATCGCCCGCACGCTGGATATCGCCTCGCGCGAGGCGATCTTCGACACGGTCAAATCGATCCGGGAGGCCGTCGGTCCCATTGATATCCTCGTGAACAATGCCGGTTCCGCCAGCAAGGTGCTCAACGCCCGCTTCATCAGTGAGGAAGAGTGGAACGCCACCCTCAACGTCAATCTGACTGCGGTGTTCAACCTGACACAGGCCGTGTTGCCGGAGATGATCGAAAAGGGTGAGGGGACCATCATCACCGTCTCCTCGCTCGCCGCGCTTAATCCCAACCTGCTGGGCGGCGTGGCCTATGGCGCGGCGAAGGCGGGCGTGAAGAATTTCATGACCTTCCTGCACAATACCTATCGCAACCAGGGTATCCGGGCGACGACCATCCTGCCGGGTGAGACCGACACGCCGATCATGAACAACCGCGCGCGTCCGCCATTAAAGGAAGAACGCGCCGTGATGATGGACCCGCATGACGTGGCCCGCGCCATCGTGCTTTGCGCCAGCCTGAGTGACAGCGCGGTCATTCCGGAACTGCACATCTGCCCGACCCATATGCGCGACACCTCGAAAGACATAGAGATCGCGCGCTGGGTAGGGGCGCCGGACGACACGCCAGATATGCTGAAAAAGAAGTAAGGGAGAGACTTCCATGAATGGAGCAAAGTTGCGCGCCCGTCTTGCGACGGGTGAGGCTATCAGCATGTTCACGCCGCACCATACACATTCAGGTCTTTCCGGCCGGCTGGTGGAACTTGGCGCGGATGCGGTCTTCGTCGATTGCGAGCACGGCACCTGGAGCTTCGAGGATGTGCGGGCAACCGGGCAGGTGGTGCGCTCGGTGGGTGGTGCTGCCATCGTGCGCCCGCATTCGCACGAACGGCCGATCATCATCCGCTACCTCAATGCCGGCGCCGACGGGATCATGGTGCCCATGGTCAGCAATGCCGACGAGGCCCGGGCAATTGTCGATGCGGTGCGTTACGCCCTGCCGTCCGATTATGAGAAGCGGCTGGTCATCGCCATGATCGAGACCGTCGATGCAGTCGACGCTCTTGAGGAGATGCTGACAGTCGAGGGGATAGACGTGTTTTTCATCGGCCCCGGCGATCTGTCGCAGGACATGGGATATCCGCCCGCACCGCCATTCGGCGAACCGCGCCCGGACGTGGTGATCGACAAGGTCGCCGTCGCCGTCGAAAAAATTCGCGCAGCGGGAAAGATCGCCGGCACGCTTGCAACGCTGGAAGAAATCCCGCACTGGCGGGCGCGTGGAGTGCAGTTCTTTTACGTGCACTCCGATCCGTTTTTACGCCGCGGCCTTGCGGCGGTGAAAAATGCGCTCGCTCCTCAATGAGGGTCTTTCGTGTAAATGAATGTCGGTACACACCAGTTACAGCGTATTGCAAGGAGCCGGAGCATCAACCCGAGGGCCATTGCGACGAGCGAGGATATCGCGTGGGAAACCCCCAGGAGGGGCACGATCAAGTAGATCAGGCTCGTAAAGACCGAGACGGTTGCATAGAGTTCCGAACGAAACAAGAGCGGTACTTCGTTGCACAGGATATCCCGAAGTACGCCGCCCAGACATCCAGTCAGCACGCCTGCCGCCACCACGACAACCAGCGGCAGGTTGAGGTTTGACGCAATCTGGCAGCCGATGACGGTGAAGACGACCAGTCCTATCGCGTCAAGAAAAAGGAACATCTTGCGCAGGTGATACATATATCGGGCGATCGGGATCGTCGTCAGCGCAGATAATCCCGTCACGAGGAGATAGCTGGGATTTTCGACCCACGATAGCGGATAGTGGTTCAGAAAAACATCGCGCACGGTTCCACCGCCGAGGGCGGTAATGCATCCAAGCAGAAATACGCCGATCCAATCCATTTCGCGACGGCCGGCGGCGAGTGCGGCTGTCATGGCCTCTGCGACAATCGCAACGAAATAGAGAATATGGATAATGTCGCCCGTCGGGGGAAAGATCATCAAATAATCTGAAAATTCAGTATCTGCGAATGACATGGGTTCATCGCCTATTCAGTAGTTCATCAAAGGATATGCCTGCGGGTTCCCGAATGACGGTCGAACCCCGAGGAGTGGTGCGGCGCGCTCGATGATGTCGCGCACCATCGGCGCGGCATTGAAGGCCGCCAGGCGCCCGCCACGCTCACCGGAAAGCGGGGCGTCAATGATCGACAGCACCAAATAACGAGGGCGGTGCATGGGGAATGCCGCGAGGAATGTATTGAAGTTCAGGTTCTTCGCGTATTTGCCATTGATAACCTTTTCCGCTGTCCCGGTTTTCCCACCTACATCAAAACCGGCCACCTGGGCGTTTCGGCCCGAACCTTGGGTGCCGTTGTACCAGAACAGCTCGCGGACCTTTGCGCTGGTCGAGGCCTGCAGGACACGCCTGCCGGTGATTTGGTGACGCCTCCCACTGTCGGCGATGAAGGTCGGGTGCCGAAATATGCCACCGTTTACGAGGGCCGCCGCAGCCGCAGCCGTCTGTAACGGTGTCGTGGCCAGACCGTGACCGAACGAAATCGTTGCGGAATTGATCTTTTTCCAGTTCCTTGGCGCTGCGGGCGAGGCAATTTCCGGTAACTCCGTCTGCATCTTTGACAACAGGCCCAGTCTGAAGAGAAATTGCTGGTGACTTTCCAGGCCAACGAGATCAGCGACCTTTGCCGTGCCGATGTTTGATGAGTAGCGAAAGACTTCCCGGATTGTCAGCGGCCGTCCTCGGCCGTGAAAATCCCTGATGATGAAACCACCCATCTTCAGCGGGCGGGAGGCATCAACGACCGAGTTCAGATTGACGACGCCTGCATCAATCCCCATGGCAAGGGTGAACGCCTTGAAGGTCGAGCCCATTTCAACCGCTGAATTGCTCATGCGGTTGAACCATCCCTTTTCGTAATCCCTGTCGATCGTGCCATCGGCAAGGCGCCGCGAAGGTTCATTCGGGTCATAGTCGGGGACGGACGCCATCGCGAGAACCTCGCCTGTGTCGACATCGATTACGACGGCACCTGCCGCTTCCGCCCGATAGTTCCTCAAGGCATCGCTAACGACGTTATGCACGATGCTCTGAACGCGCAAATCGATGGACAGCCGGACCGGTTCAAGCTGGGTGGGGTCGGTAAGGCCAACTCCACGCAGGTCTGCCAGGCCTTGCCTGTCGAGATAGCGCTCAATGCCCGCCAGCCCCTGATTATCGATGTTGACATGCCCGACAATGTGAGATGCCACTGGCCCGCCAGGATAAAACCGCCGCTTTTCGGGTCTGAATCCGATGCCCGGGATTCCAAGGCGCATGATCTCAGCTTCCTGGCGGGGCGTAAGCTGTCTCCTGATCCACTGGAAACCGGAGTCAGACGTTAGTTTTCTGTGCAGGTCAGCCCAATCCAGGTCGGGAACAACAGAGGCGAGCTTTTCGATGGCCTCATTTGCATCAACAACGCGGCGAGGCTCTGCATAAAGCGAGATGAGATTGATATCCGTTGCGATAAGCTGGCCGTTGCGGTCCAGAATGTCGGGGCGGGAGGCGATTATATTGGGAGATCGTGGAATACTCGCCGTCGCGTCACTCTCGGAAAAATAGCCATATTGCAGAAGGCGAACTGCGATCGCGGCATAACCGATCGCAAATGCCACGATTAGCAGGCCCACCCGCTGACGATTTCGAGCGGATGTTTTTGCGCTGCGTTTTTTGGCAGGGAGAACAAGGTATCCGACGGTACCTCTCCTGTAACGAGCAATCAAAGACATGAAAATACTCCACGCTCAGGTATCGGGAATAGGGTGGGAATGCGGGCAGGTACAACCGGTCACTGCACGCGCGCAGGACAGACCCTGTCACGCGGCATTTTACACCGCGCCAAATCCCGGAAAATTCGGCAATGGCGCAGGCTTGATCTGCGCATAATCAGGAACACCACAAGGGCTTGAGGCTTTCACTGATGAAGTCCATGGCAACACGTATCCGCGGCGTGTCGCGCACGTCTTCGTGGATTACCAGCCAAACGTCGATCCTGACGCCGGGATCGAGTGGATCGAACCTCACAAGACCGTGTTCCGCGGCGAGGTAGGCGGGCAGCAGTGCCACCCCACAGCCGCCGGCGGCGGCCGCCGCCTGTATGCGCAGGTCGTTGCTGCACATGAACACCTCGTCGGCGGAAAGCCTGTCATCAAGCCAGCGATAGTGATCCGACTCCCGCATGGTATCATCGTAACTGATATAGAGAGGAGGGCCGTTTCTCGTCGGGTAGGCAGGGTCGGCATAGAGGAAATAGGGCAATTGTCCGAGGCGACGCGCAACCAGCGTGGCTTCGCTCGGCCGCTTGAGGCTGATGGCAATATCCGCTTCTCCCTTGGAGAGGGACATCGCTTCCATGGTACCGACAAGACGGAGCCTTACGTCAGGATGCTGAGATTGCAGCGCGGAGATTTGCGGCGCAATGAAGCTGTAGAGCAGCGATGGCGGCGCGGATACCACGATATCACCTTCGATACCGTTCTGGCCGGAACCGGCGCAACGGCTCAGAGCAAATGCCGATCTGCTCATGTCCTCGGCGAAGTTCGCGACGTCGCGTCCCATATCGGTCAGTACATATGATCTCGGCCTGCGATCAACGAGCTTCACGGAAAGCGAGGTTTCCAGCGATGTGATGCGCCGACTGACGGTCGTATGATCGACGCGTAGCGCCTTGGCGGTTGCCGTGATCGAACCGTGGTGAGCAAAGGCGGAGAAAAATCGCAAATCTTCCCAATCGACCATTTTAAATTTCCTGAATTAGGTAGTGTTCCTACAAGAACCGCGTAGCGGTATCATCGCGAGAAGGCGGATCGCGAGGTGCTTGCGCCACACCTGTCGAGCGCCATTGCCCGGTGAAACCGCGTAAAGCCGTTCAAATTTTGAAGGTGACTGGGGTGAAATGCCGCCGCTGACGCCTGCTGGCATGAGCGCCGGCGCGCGGGAATCCGCAACGCTTGACAAGGTCGTGTGCGGCAAATGGAATTGCCGCCATTGTCAATGAAAATGGTCTTGAAACTGCGTCAACGCAATTGACTGTCGATAGGGAAGGGTGACTTCCAGCCATAGGTGCTCCTTGCCCGCTTTCTTGGGCTTTTTGGCACCCCCTCTGTCATTGGCCTGAGAGATTCGCTCACCTTGTTTCGGCGAACTTACACCATCGGCGCGAGCATCAGCTCGCTTTTCAGAGTTTGTATGATCTTGCAGCGGTCCTTTTGCCTGAGAGTTTCCGGGGTGGTTGCTCCGTCGGCGCCGATGTCGGGAGATATCGGTCTCTCCCGCTGCTCGATATGTGTTGTCCCATGCTTCTGTCACGAGGTTTGAAGCACTGTGATCTGCCGTTTCCAAGAGCGAAAGGCCCTGGATCCGCTAAACCGAACGGCGCGAGATATGGTGCCGTTTATGGCATAAATTTGACCCGCAGCGTTATTCTTAATCATTGCGCGCTCAGAATAACGCTATCAGATGACCAAAAGGGGCGTCTTTCCTTTCACGCGATCATAAAGATCGATCGCATCCTGCATCAGCATCCTGACGCAACCCGAGGAAGAATTTTTACCTATGGTTCTCCAGCTCGGTGACCCGTGAATACGATAGAGCGTATCCTTGCCGTTCTGGAAAATGTACATGGCGCGCGCGCCGAGAGGATTCCGGGGGCCGGGGGCCATTCCGCCTGCTTCAACACCATATGGCTTGAGTTCAGGATTGCGGGCGATCATATCGTCCGGCGCCTTCCACCTTGGCCATTTCTGCTTCCATTGAACGACGGCGCGCCCTTTCCATGATCGGCCCTGAGTTCCAAGCCCGACGCCGTAACGTATGGCTCGGCCACGGGGAAGAACCCAGTAGAGGAACCTCTCATTTGTATCCACGACAATTGAATAGGCAGGCTCTGCGGTGATGTATTCGACCTCCTGTCGGAGGTATTGTGGGTCAATGGCGCGGTAATTGACTGCTGGAACGTCAAAGCCGCCATCCGCCAGCGCAGCATAAATTTCGTCGTAAGCGAAACCGGTACCCGCAGGCTTTGGCCTGTTGTCCTTCTCCGTTTTTGCGGCTGACGTCGTTTCATTCTTGTTTTCGGGCAGGGTAGCCGCGGCAACTTCGAGTTTCGTCTTGGGAACCTGCTCGCAACCTGTGGCCAGAAATGAGCTGATTGCCAAGGTGAGCAGCGATCTGCGAGACAAGTGAGAATTGATTTTCTGTTCCAAGGCTGTTCTGCTGTCGAATTCTAGGGGCTATGCCGGGATCGGGGCGGACAACCGGCAAAGCGCCACGGCCCGGATGTCTGCTGCGCGACAGAAACCATGAAATCTGCCCATTCGATACTGCGCAAATGCGCAGATTGGCCCTGCGCCATTCCCGGTAAGAACGGCTTCGGTGTGTACTCGGGTCTATCTTGCAAACACGACTTTTTGCCCTCTTCCGATAACTTCCGGGTCGGTCATAAAATCCGTCCGGTAACCGGTTTTGGGTCCCACTTCTGACGCCAATGGATCAAATCTGCCGCGCTTTTTACCAGCGTGTCATAGCGCAACGTCGCGGCCTTCATGACGTACATCTAGTCTAAAAACACGCGAGTTATCGCTCCATTTTCGAGCGAAATCGTTCTCGCCCGCCCGGAAAAACCAAGAACCGGCCAATACCTCCGTTGGAGCCCTTGATGCTCCAATAAGCTGTTTAGCCAAGCTGCCAAGCGCAGTAGCTTTGAGCACAAGCGGGTGCTTTGAGTACAGGACAGAAGTCCTCAATGGCGAAGTTAGCATTATCTTTGGCCAAATGTGTCGGTGACTCAGCGTTGGTCTTAACGCGATGCCCCCTTAAACTCCAAAGCTCGAGAAGACGAACCTCCTGGCCATGGAGATCCGCAACTTAATGAGCGCAGACTTTTCTTACGGACAGTGGGAGGCAAAGATGCATAGACACTCGGATATCTCGAATATAGGGGTCGTTGAGATTGTTAAGTCAGCGATCGCTGATGGAAGGGCAAGTTTCAACGTCCAATCAGTTCATTCGGTCGAACCATTTGATGCTGTGTTCTATCGCGAATGCTTAGCAACGTTGCAGGGAACAGACGGCTGCCATTATGGCGCGGGTATATTTATTCCGACGCTTGAGGAGTTGGGATACTGCTCGTTGATTGACGAGAACGTGGTCCGCCTCGCCCTTGACGAGCTGGAAATCGATCCCTGTGCGGTCCTCGGCTGCAATATATCGGCCGATAATCTGCGCAATCGCGAAACGTGGGACCTGATTGCCGGCCAGGTCCGGTCTCGTCCAACACTAGCGTCTCGATTAGTTCTCGAATTGACGGAGACGCGGCCACTACTCGATGTGACACGATCGGTAAGCATGCTGAACGAGATGCGGGAGTTGGGATGCCGGATTGCGCTGGATGACTTTGGCGCAGGCTACGCATCTCCGCAACTACTCCGCTTGGTTGATTTTGATATCGTCAAAATCGATCGGTCGTTCTTGCAGCCCGCAAGACGGTCTTGCTTGGACCTTGATGCTCTGGCGCATCTTATCAGCTTCGCGTCTTGCTACTCTCCTGTAGTTGTCATGGAAGGCGTCGAGACGATCGAAGACGCGCAATCAGCCGCATTGTGTGGTGCGACACACCTTCAAGGTTACGGAATCTCACTGCCGGTGCCAGTTAGTGCGAACAAAACTGGATTTAGGGGTAGTTACGCTACGCAAGCTGCAGATATCACGTGCCCAAATGTCGCCCCGGGCTCCGCCTCGAATGTTTACCGCGCACACCATGATGGCCGGCTTAAATCGTGGCCTCCGGGAGAGAGCCGCCAAGCTCCCCTTACTGTCACTGACTTTCCTTAAACTCGAGTCGAACTAGCCAACAAGAAAATCGCAGGTAACATTCATGATTCATGCCAGGAACATGAATACCGTACATGAGTCAATTCGTTCAACTGCGGCGGGCGCTGTAGTCTCCCCGGTCGGAAGTGTCGAACCAGAGACGGTCGGGGACATTTCCGCGTTCCGAGTGCGTCCAACATTTCGAGGTTCGACCGCGCTTTTTCGTGCCGACGCGGCAGGATTTTTGATTCAATATGCAGCTGCGTTTGTTTATCTTTTGGTAAGGAGCCCTACCGGCTGGTATCTGGCGGGCGCAATCGCATGAAACTAAGTGTTGATCAGGCTCACAGTAGCATGCGGTCGAATCGGAATAGCCTTGTAATAACAGTCGAAAATCTGCGTCACATTGCGTTGTGCTATGGCGATGGGATTGCTGCTCGAGTGCTCTACACTGCATGCCGCAGAATAGAATCCATTTTGCCAGACTCATTCGGTGCCCTAACGATCGAGCCGTCAGGATTGCGTATCCAGGGGTGGGGCTGGGACGGTGAGGTTGAACAGACAAGAGTGCTTCCGGCTCTGTTGCTTCTTTGCGAGCCGCCCATTGATATTGGACAAACGAGAATCAGCGTGGCGGTTAGCGTAAACAAAACTCAATGTTTTCCCGCCTTCGACCACAAATATTGGGTTCCCGCTTGTTTCGAACAGTATAGATCAGACATGGAGATTGCTGTGGTGCTCTACGATGCTTTGAGCAGTAACCGCGTCGACTTGGTGGAGTACCCGTTGAATGCGGTAGAGAGCAACGCCCGATGCCCGTACCACAGGATCCAGTTAAAGAACATCCGATGTGGTACAAGGGTGATAGCAACAGAGAATATTCCGAGTGTCTTGGAGCGATTGCGCCTAACGCGTGCCTACGACCGATACTTGGTCCATGCGACAATAGATCGTCTGAAAACTCGTCCAGATACGAAGCTCGGTTGTGAAGTGTCAGCCTTGTCTGCTGTTGATGATATCTGGTGGACTTCGGTTCGGGACGAGCTGACCCGAAATCCATCTATTGCAGGACGCTTGGTCATCGAGATCAGGGAAGCGAGCGATCCGGAAAGCCGGCTACAGATGACTGGCTTCATCCTTGCTATGCAAAAACTCGGCTGCGGCGTGAGTTTCTCGGGCTACGGTAGTGGAACGGCGTGCCAAAGATGACAATGGCGTTTGCGGTTATCTAAACTGTCGACCGGTGGTCTCACCTCTGTTGATCCTAGGCCTCGTATCTTCCTGCACCCGTAAACCGGGCGCAGATTTCTCGCTGCCCGTCACTACGACAGCGAGTGGTGCGGTCACCGTGACCGCTTTTGTGGCAAGCACGGCCGTGCGGCTCTTCCGAATTCCTTGCGCTCGCAATGATAAGTAAGTGCTTCAAAAAGCTTTGCGCGGTCAGATTAAATGCGCGTGCGTTTTGCGTGGAATGAAGTGCCTGCTCCGCTGCCTTCGGCGACCACATTCTCTACCATTCCTCGGGCTGCTCACATCACGACCGAATAAGAAGGTGTCGATCCAACGGGAATCTGGGCTCGGCTGACGTGCGGCGTGCGGTCTGCCCCTGGCAAATAGAAGGGGGAGTGCCTGTGAAAGACTTTTCTGCATTCAAGACAATCTCCCTCATGGTCGGCACGACACCTCGACGACCGCTCCGTAGGAGACTGGCGGCTGTCGGCCAAAGCGTCAGTCGCCTTATAGGCCGATATCCAGTCGATCCCGGGGCGAGCAACCAACTTGTCACCCTCCCCGGGAACACATTCCTTTATCCTACTGCGCACCTTTTCGATATCGGCCAATCGTTGGGAAAAAAGGCAGAAACGTCATCGCGTCACCATTGGCCCCTCAACACTTTTCATGTCGGTCTTTACAAGCAGGAAATACGCTAGTGCTGAGAGGATGGAGATTACTGCAGCGGCAACCAACGCGTTGACGTAAGAATCGGCATGTTCGACCATGAAGCCTGTAACGATTGGCGCAAAAGATCCTGCGAAATAACCTCCGAAGTTCATGATGCTTCCGAGAGAGCCAACCTGGCGCTTCGAAACGGCAATAGTGATCATCATCCACGAAGCAGCACTGGCCAAATTTATGAAGAACATTGCGAGGCAGATATAGGCGACAGCCATTGTCGCGTTCGGCGTAAATGCCGCCGGTAGCGTGAAAAATGCACCTCCGAGCAGGCCGACGCAGACCGGCCACTTTCGGCTCGAAATGGCAGACATCCCGCGTCGCATCAACCTGTCAACGACCTGCCCTGAAACGAGCATTCCGGCGGTTCCAAAGAGATAAGGTATAGCAACGACCCATCCAGTATTCTCGACCGTAAAGCCACGAGAATGTTCAAGATAACTGGGGAGCCAGGTCAAATAGAGCCAGACCATATACACGACGCCCATGAAGCCTAGAATAATTCCCCACGCGGTACGGTGCGCGAACAACGATTTCCACTCTTTAACTGTCAGTGGTTGATCAGTCTGCTTGTCCGATCCCTCGTCAATGAAGGCCGCTTCGGCTGGCGTAAGTGCCACTTCATTGCGATTCCGATACATTAAATACCATCCGGCCGCGACGATAATTCCAAGAGCCCCAGTAATGATGAACATCCAGCGCCAACCAAATGCGACCATCATCGCCGTTAGCAAAGGAGGGGCAATGCAGGGTCCAATGCAGGACGAGGCAACAATCATACCTGTTGGCTTTCCTCGCTCACCAATATTGAACCATTCACTGACCACCTTAGCGCCAGCTGGAAATTGTGGAGCTTCGCCAACACCGAGTACTGCTCGTGCGACAATCAATTGCGTGGCGTTGTTGACCAACCCGCAGAGGATTTGCGCCACTGACCAGAACAACATTCCAGCGCCCAGCATGATGCGGGACCCTAACTTGTCCAGAAGTGCACCTGTCGGAAGCTGCGCGAATGCGTATGCGAGTGAAAAGGCAGACAGCACCATACCCATCTCACTTGGAGAGAGTGCCATTTCGTTTCTAATAGCGGTGTTGGCGATCGAAAGCGCACTCCGATCGACATAATTGATGATGCCGGCCGTCATCAAAAAGCCAACAGCGATCCATTGTACACGGCGTAACCGCGCACTTTTTGGTTTTTCAATTGTCATTGATCCTCCCGAACTCCTCACTCATTATTGCGTTACGTATCGATCAGGGGGCGATCGCGGCTTCGCCATTCATCTCAGCGTCACAGACCAATGCCTTGCGTAATATGCCAGTCCGTTGGATAAGCGATTTAGTCGCTAAGGATCGCTGACTTTCGCCGCGCGACGTTGTCGATGTTTGTTGAACAACGCAACCTGCTCCGACCATCTGCAGATTTACACTCCCGTTAACTCGTCTTGCGAGGCTGTTGCTCAGTCCGATTTGGCCAAAAACACGTCTTTAATTGCCTCGCGCAAACAATGCACCGCTGCCCGACAAGCTTCCTATGCTTCTTCATCGGCGCCTTCGATTTCTCAGGTCGCAAAAGAAGGAGCCGCCAATGTAAAGGGAGCCATCTCGGTGGGACGAGGCTTCCCGTGCCGTTGCAAGGGGGGTGGCATTTGCCATGAGCATCATGCGTGGGTGTAAGGACCAAGTGCACGTTCACATCCGAACATTACGTACCAGTGTAATGAGACCCTTTGAGATCGCACCTTCCGGACAATGTAAGAATGTGCCGCCGGTTAAGACGAATGCTTGAGACCTCTAACTTTTACGATTGAACTGTTCCCGGTAGTCTGCCGGTGAGACCCGAAGTCGCCGTTGGAATACCCGACGCATATTGTCCGCACTTCCAAAACCAGAATTGTAAGCAATTGCCTTCAAAGGCTGGCAGGTTTCTTCCAGTAGATGCCTTGCGGTGTCTAGCCGGGCCTGCTCGACGAATACGCGGGGGGTCACACCTGTCACGCGTGTGAAGTGACGCGAGAAGCTTCGCGAACTCATTCCGGCGATTGCCGCGAGTTTGCTCAGATTGTAGTCGTCGCCCGCATTCTCCATCACATGTGCTTTCACGCGAAAAATGGACATATCGCCATCGGGTGGTGCACTCAGTTGGGGCAGATATTGCGTATGTTCCGCTCGGCGTTTGGCCACCACTACCAGTTGCTGCGCGATCCGTAGCGATAGTTCGGCGCCGTGATGGTCAGCTACAAGCGTCAATGCGAGGTTGATTGCCGCGGCTACCCCAGCTGACGTAATGAGAGTCCCACTTCGCATAACGATGCGGTCAGCTTCAACTCGGCTGGAAGGAAAGCGCGCGCCAAGTTCCTGGGCCGATTCCCAGTGCGTTGTCACGGTGTGGCCGTCTAACAAACCAGCATCACCCAGCGCGAAAGCACCAGTGCAGATGGAGCCATAAATATTCGCTCGCCCGCAAACCTCCCGCAACCAAGCGCAAAGCGTAGGATCGTGAGTGTACGTAGGTGAGCTTGCAACAAGAACGACGTCATAGTTACCAATGGCCTCTTCACAGCAGAGATCGGGAAGGACGTGCGACCCGTTACACAGTCGAACGGGCCCGGGCTGGGCCGACACGAGCAAAAACCGATATCCGTCTTGTGGCCCAAGCAACGTGTTGGCTTCTGCAAACACATCCATCGGTCCATCCAAGTCTAATGCAGTAGAGTCTGGACTAAAGGCCATAATAACGGTCCGTTGAGCGCACATCAGATTTCACCTTCACCGGCGAAGCTGATTCGACCGTGCTCACGGCCAAAAGCGTCGAGAAAAGTATCAAAAGCTGCACAGACGGCGTCCAGGCAAATGGGTACGTTCAGGTCATTCGGTGCTAGCTTTAGGTTTACTTGTACAAAGTAAGCTCGTACCGAAGCGTGGAGTTGGCCAACGTTATTAAATAACATAACATGAAAGGCCAAATTTTGAGACTTGGAGCGAGGCATTGAAATCATCTTCTTGCGCAAAGTTATCCGGGCCTTTCCGATCAAGTGTCCATGAGCGCAAATTTCCCTCACCACCTTAAGGCTGGCTTAAGGCTACCATTGAACCACAATCTTTGCCGCCACCAACGCGTGAAGCTGGCGCAAACGATGCGAGCGCATCTGCTCGTCTCGCTGCATGCTGATGTCTTAAATAACCGATCGGTGAGGGGGGCGAGCGTCTATTGGCCATCTCCCAAATCTTCGGACGCGCAGGCGGAGGAATTCGCTACTAATAATAATCTGGTCGTTTCGGCGGGCTCCATTGATACCCACGAACTTCCCCTTGGCGTGAGCGCGATCATGGAAGATCTGATTTTCCGGGAGAAACAGGTCTTCTCTTTCGAAATTCAGCGCTCGATGGTCACAGCGCTTGGGCGCCGCGTGCCGCTCCTGAAGAACCCGGAGCGCCACGGGAATTTTCTATTACTGCGCACAGGAAATATTCCAAGTATACTTTTGGAAATGGGTTTTCGTTCAAACCTAAAGGATGAGGCTCTGCTTAATGACAATGACGATCAGCACAAAATCGTACTTGGATCAGTGGAGGCTATAATCGTCTGTGTGCATCGATTCGCTGCCGTTGGATTCACCCAGTAAGTACTTTGGGCGACCGGGCGGGGCCTCCAGCGAGGATAAATCTCATGCTCCTCGCCGCTGACCTATTTCCGCCCCGTCATGGTCGCAGTCCCACCTCTAACTGTTCAATATAGGCTTAGAATTTCACACTAAACTTCGCATTGACGCCGTTGTTGATTGTGCCCGATCCGAACTGTCCGTTGTAGGAGACGCCCAGTTTTGCGGATTTGGTAAAGTGAATATCGAAGCCCGCCTCGATCAGAGCGACGTCCCTGGCAATCGGTGCCCCTGAAACAGTGAACGTCTCAGATCCGACAAAGCTTGCTGTTGACGTGGGGGTGACGTCGCCATAGCTATGCCGCCAGCCGATATCGCCGCGCGCCGTCACCAATGTCTCACCGATGTCGAGTTCGGTCGCGGCACGCAAACCAATTGTAGTGAACCAGGTGTTCATCGTTGCTGAGGTTACCGACAACGATGCCGCGGTACGACCGGCTTCACCAAACTCGTCGCTGTTGAAACGCACAAAACCGGCGTTAGCATAGGGTTCGAAAATGGTGCGATCCATGTTCAACTCATACCCCACTTCTCCGAAGAGCTGCAGTGCAGAGGCGTCATACTCACTGGACAGGCGATCGGAGAAGCCAGGAAAAGCGACGTTACGGTTCATCGAAAGATCGTGCCATGTGTGCGCCAATCCGGACCGAAAGTTGAGCGCGGAACTTTCAGACAGCGTCCACTGCGACGCCGCGTAAGTTCCGAGCGTGTAGTTCTTGCTGTCTCCCGACGACGAGCGTTCGTTCACATCAAAGCTCGAGTGGCCGTAACCCGCCATGATACCCACACGCCATGTATCGAATAGGTCTACGTCAATCCCGCTAGCGAAACCGCCGATCGAAGAACTCACGTCTCCGAATAGACTGTTGCCATCATAGCTTCCCCAGGAACCATATGAGGTGGTCCATGCAAAATAGGGATTGGATTCCTGAGCTGGAGTGGTTGCACTTTGACCAAACGCCTGCTGCATGCGACCGTTCATGGCGCCCCGGACGAAATGGGACTGATCCACCAAAACACCGGCGGCTGTGGCATAGGCCTCACCGGAAAGGCGATCGAAACTTGCCCGCGCTTCGTCCGCATTCAACATCAGGAGATCATTATAGAGTGCAAGGGAAGAACCGGACTGGGCCAATGTATCCAGACCTCTCGCTGTCGCAAGTTGGTTCGATGTCTCCGCTACGGTTGGGAAGAGATAACCAGGGTCGTTTGCGAGGGCTATTTTTAGATCGACGCTTTTGGGCGCGTAAACCAATTCGGCATTCAAAAATGCCGAGCTCGACAAGGTGTCGGAAAACAGGCCATTGACGCCGCTATCTGCGTTCAAAATGCGATAGCTCCGTTCGGTCTGGTAACTGGTATCGGCATCGACAGAAACAATGCGGATATTGCTGCCGGCGAGATTGGCTTTCCCTGTCACGTTGACCAGATCGGAGCGACCGTCGCTTGTAATTTCCGTTTCGAAGTTGGAACCGGAAGCCATCTTCAGATCACCGTCGATGGTCAGTGTCCCGATCGAGTTGCCTGCGGCAAGCGTGCCCCCAGACAAAATACTGGTCAGCGACCCGGTACCCGAACCAACAATCCCCGAACCACCCAGTCTTGCCCCTTCCAGCACGCTCAGGTTACCGCCGAGCGCTCCGTCTGAGCCCGGCTTTCCGACGAGCAGAGCTCCATTCCTGACGGTCGTTTGGCCCGCAAAGTCAGAACTGTCACCTGTCAGAAGAAGTGATCCAGACCCGGCCTGAATAATCTCCCCGGTCCCGCTAATGGAATTTGCCGATGTCACATCGTCGGATCGATCAAAAACCAGTATCGCCTCGTTATTTATATCTCCCAGAATACTGCCGGACGTGCCGCCATCGCCGAGCTTAAGCGTACCAGCCTCAACCGTCGTACCGCCAGAAAACGTGTTCGTGCCCGTCAATGTAAGCGTGCCGGCGCCAACCTTGCGAAGGCCATTTGACGACAGCGGTCCGGTACCAGTCGAAACGCCGGACTCAAGCTGGTGTCTACGGTATGCCTCCGAGAAACCATCGCGTATTGAACCTGAAATAGTGTCGTTCTTGCCGAGACCACCGGTCACCAGACTTTGGTCACCGAGATAGACATCGCCTGCTCCCGAAAGCGAGCCTATCTCCATAGGAGACGTTTTCGTTGGACCGGCCTGAATGGTTGCGCCGTTCTTGTTGATAACAGTGGCCGATGCACCATGGCTCTGGTTTCCGAACAGGACCAAGCTGTCCGCGTCATTTGTGACAGTCGCAGTGCCTAACGTTGACTGGTCAGCCAAAAGAATTTGACTACGCGAGTTATAAATCTCAGCCGCACCGCCGCTGCTATCCTTGTAAAACAGGATCAGACCGTCATCCACATTGTTGACCGAAGCATTCTCCAAGGTTGATCCTGTTTGCAAGGAGATTAGACTTGCGGAGTTGCGGACTACTGCGGATCCTGCCTTCGAACCGCTTTCTAGGGTCATCGCTCCGCCCTGAGACAACTCAATTTCGGCATGATCGGCCGATGCCCTATTGGCGAACAAAACAGAACGGCCATTCAGCGAAATCTTGCCGTTTCCGGCATTTGAGCCATTATTAAAAATAACAGAATGATGCAGAGGTTGAAGGCTTCCACTAAGTATTTTCTTCCGCACTTCACTTGTTATTACTTCGACGTCTCCAGCTTGTAGTTTTGAAAAGATCGCTTCGTTGTTTGCAGTCACCCCGTCGCTAAAGCCAACCTGTCCGTTCAACGACAAGTCAATTACTTTTGTATTCAGGGTGCTGGAGGGGCCAACGATGCCTAAATGGTTGCCATTCTTCACAACAACCGTTTTGGCATTAGCTCCTGGAAAATCAATAACAGCGTCTAACTTGTCGATCACCACATCCGTGGCTGAATCTGGGACTGTTCGAGTACTCCAGTTTTCTGGATCAGACCAATTGAATCCCGGTCCGACAAACTCGGCTTGTTGGGAAAAAGCGGTGACGCTCATTCCCGTAAGGATAGTGGTACTGAGCAAGAGCGTAGAAATCGACTTACATGCTGACATTCTCTTCACAGGCATTTCCTTTCTGATCACAGGGCACACATTGGTCCATTGCGTCCTGCGTCCCGAATCCTCGTCAGGTCGAGATTCTCTAGGTTGACAGAAATCTTGATAATCGCTGTGTTGCTGGTAGCGGGCGCGTTGGTGACCCGCAACGCGCTCGATACTGTGTTTCTCGCCAAACATACGTGCTAATGAGCCAGCAATATTTTTCAGGCGATTCTGAAGAGAACTATCTCAAATAGCCCTGTTCCATGCCTCACGCGCTGAGTGGAGTGCGTCGCCTTTAGTGAGTGTGACCGATCGATCGACGATGCCGGTTCCTAGCGGCCACACTTCTTTGCGAACGGACGGAAGGGGATCCAAAAGTGAGTTTTTTAAATTTGGACCTGTTCGCCTACCCTCTTTCACGATCAAACCTTGTTGGTGAAAGAGATAGCCAGGATGGCACGAGTCCCGCGGCAGCTTGACAACAGACTGGGACGGCGAGTGCGAGAGTTCTTATGAGGGAGAGCAGAGAAATCTGCCGGAGGTCCTCGTCATAAAGAGATCACGCGTTTGCTCTTGGCAGCACCGTCTAGCGGAGACAAAAACGCCGAGCCGTCGCACCCCAAAAACTCGCCTGCGAGAAAAGAAAGCGTGCCGCTTACGGATCGGTACATCAACGCATACGACAGCGATTGATGGAGAGATCAAGGGTCATAAAAGATCATTGACCGTGTCCGCTGACGTTTTCCCGAGTGAAAACGCCAAAAAACTGAAATCAATGCTCAGGATTAACAATTTTGCTCGCGAGATGAAATGGGCTAGAAAGGGTCGCTCCAATTGTATCAAATACGAATGCTCCCGCTCGCCCAAACTCCGACCTTTGCCCGCGGGTACTTTCTTCCAACTGCGGCAGCAGCGCCGCTAGTGCCGTGTAGCGATCATGGTTGAGCAGGCCCGACGCTTCCACGTCAGAAATATCAATGAATTGTACGCCGTAGCGCAAGGCAACTAGCTGGACGGAAGGGTTCTTGACATCCAGTGCCCCAATCCGTTTAACATCAGCGCCCAGTATGGATGAAACCTTGAGAGCACGGTCATCTTTTGAAACCATGACCGTTAGGGGCGGCTCAAGCCGCCCAACGACCTCGACCTGTTTACGAAACACGTCGGCGTCGATATCTGGAGCCGCCAGAACGACCTGAAGTTTGGCAATGACGTCGTTTCGTCCCTGGAACCGCAATTGGCGCAAGGCTTCCATGATAAGCCATCCCCCCATACTGTGACCAAACACAATAATCTTTCGCTTCGGGGATTGTAGGGCGAGGTTAGCTATGACCTTCGCGAGTGCATCGCGTGAATAAGTCGCGGACTGCTTGTCTGCAATGTAGCCCGTGACTTTTGCCTGCGAGGGCCACGAAAACACCACCGGTATGCCATCGATATCCGCATCGGCGGCCATTTGTGCTCCCCGGAATAAGGCTTCCTGGTAGCTGTGATTGTAGCCGTGCACAAAAAGGCCTATCTGCCTGCCTGACTTGGCGATCCGGCCAAGATCGGTATTGAATGTTTCCTCGCTGAGCATGTTGGCGCCTGTCACGACAAAGTCTGTCTTGGGATTTGGCTTGCCGCTCGCCCACTCGATTTTCCCCTTTTGGTGTGTAGGTGGAATGGAAATATCGAATTGGGCATAGTTAGCTCTCGCTGCGCGATCCGTTCCGAAGCCTTTACCCCGATCGCTTTCTTGGCGTGTACTTGCCACATAGGCGGTTACCGTTTTCGCACCATATGCTTTTGTATCCATCGGTTGCAAAACGTCTGAGCCCGGTCTGCGTGCGCACGAGGACAGTGTGATGAGAGCTAGAACGAGTGAAGCTAACACGCGCATGAAGGTTATATACGCCAAGAAAACAGTGTCCTAATTTGGTTGCACTTGGTGCCGTCCATCGACCAATACGTTTTAAAACTGCGCAATCCTGCCCGCTTGCTCCTGTCGCGCTGCAGTATTGCAATTGCCCGCGAGACAAAGGGAGCCGCTTCGCGTTGAGGAATTCCAACACCAAAAATTGATTCCGACCGATTTCTATTGTGCTGCGAGAACCAAGATCGCTCCGAGGAGAGTACCGATTAATGCGGCGACAACCTTCAGCAATAAAACCGTTACTGTTGCCCGCCGAGGTGAAATAAACAATTTGATCAACTCCAGTATTACTACGCCAAGCACCATAAACATCGCTACAACGCGTCGATCGTTTGGGTATACCAAAATAAACAGCGTAGAAGCCACAGCGAGGAGAGCAGCACTAAATGCTATCTGGCTATTGCAGTGTCGGCGCTCGCGGCCCGGCAACCAGAGTGCGGTGATGATAGCAACAACTAGTGACGTCCACGCCAAAACATCGACCAATTCACCTCCAGAGATTCCTGAACATACCAAGCCACTTATTCTATCGATAAACCACTCCGTCGCCGGACAATATGGCCAACGCACTCACGGCACAAAGATGTGAGGCAGTCATTTTTTGCCAAATGGACGGCCAATCCAGCCATGGATTGCTCGGTGACTTCTCCGTGACTTACCCCTTTATGTGGGTAGGCTTCATTCTGGACGGGTGACGCAAGTTTCATTTGGTAGGCGCGCCTCAAGGTTTTGTCGACGCCTGCTCCGAGATCAGAAATCTCTTCGTCCCAACCCTTTGAAGAACACAGCCATCCACTTCGACCTGTAATTCCTCAGGGCACTCGCGCTTCAAAAGGACCTGGCCGGAGTAGCCTTACCATAACTCAGACCATGTCGTATTTTCTACCAGCCCGATTAGCGTTACATCGAGTCGTCTCTTGGCTGACACTATGTAGAAGTGGGCGTTGCCGTCGGCGCGAAGTTCTGAATCACCCCTTCTAGAGGTTTACGAGCGCGACATTTCCGTCACGTTTCACACCGTCGTGGAATGGGCAGTGGAATTCGGTCTGAGGGTCGCTCATCAACTCCAACAGTCACCGTTATCATAGGAGGCCTCTCGCATGCCAGCCAATCAGGATGCCCAAGAAAAGGCCGACAAACGCCGCGGCCGAAATCGTCACATATCCCGCAAAAAGAAAACCCACCAGCAACCCAGAGATCGAGAATATTAACCCGAGGTAAAACACCGGCGTTGTCTGGACAGAACGTTCATCATCTCTAGTTGACATTTTAGCATCCTCTAATGTCGAGCAAAGTCAGCGAGATAAAGAAAATTTGCTAGATCCATGTGCGCCACCTGTTTGAACTTTGATAGCCACGTGACCACTGTCAGGACACGCGTCGATCCGGAAACCGATCTAGGCCTACGAGCAAAGTCTAGATTTATCAGTCCGGTCAACTAAGACGCGAGGCATTCTGGCCAAAACCAGACCGCTTGCTACTCGTGAACATAGACCCACGTCGGTGTCGTAAGGCGTATACTGGCAGACCCGCGGCAGTCACGGCGGCTAAGCAATTCCCGTAAACAAAACTTGACCGTACAAAACCCAGCCGCCAAGAATTATATTCTAGACGGGTATAGCGGTCCGATAATAGGCAATACAGCCGACATATTCGGCCAATCGTCAGGCGATTACTGCCACGCGTTTCAGATATATTTTCGAGTGATCTCAGGTTAACTTGTGTTGAAAGCCTAGAACCGCACCGGGTTTGCCGGAGGCTCCAACTTCTGAGAGAGTGGAGCCGATATGAGCAAAACAACGAACAAGTTTTCACCTGAAGTCCGCGAACGTGCCATCCGTATGGTGCTGGATCACGAGGCAGAGCGCCCGTCGCGGTGGGCAGCCGTCTCATCTATTGCGGGCAAGATCGGTTGCTCGCCAGCCACGCTGCATGAATGGGTGAAGAAGACCGAGGTCGACAGCGGCAAACGAGCAGGCTTGCCGAGCGACGCGGCCGAGAAGATGAAGGCTCTTGAGCGGGAAAACCGCGAGCTTCGTCAGGCCAACGAGATTTTGCGCAAGGCGTCTGCTTATTTCGCGATGGTGGAGCTCGACCGCCCCTTCAAACGATGATCTCGTTCATTGACGAACACCGTAGCGCGTTCGGGGTCAAGCCGATCTGCAGGCTTTTGCCGATTGCCCCATCAACCTACTGCGAGAACGTAGCCAAGCGCTTCGATGTGGACCGCCTCTCGGTTCGCGCCCGCAGCGATATCGGCATGAAGATCGAGATACGCCGGGTGTTCAATGAGAACTTCCAGGTCTACGGCGTGCGTCAAGTCTGGCGGCAGTTGCAACGAGAAGGCTACGACATCGCCCGCTGCACGGTCGCTCGGCTTATGAGGTCGACGAGCCTGCAGGGGATTATTCGAGGAAAGCCGGTCCGCACGACATTCTCGGACAAGGCAGCTCCGAGCCCGCTTGACCGGGTAAACCGCCAGTTCAAAGCCCCAGCACCAAACAGGCTGTGGGTTTCGGACTTCACCTATGTCGCGACCTGGCAGGGTTTCGTCTACGTGGCCTTTGTGATCGACGTCTTTGCCCGGCGCATCGTTGGCTGGCGGGCTAGCCGGACGGCACATGCGAGCTTTGTCCTCGATGCCGTTGAACAGGCGCTTCATGATCAGCGTCCCGTTTACGGCGGCGGGCTCGTGCACCATTCGGACAGAGGCGTTCAATACGTGTCCATCCGGTACTCCGAGCGGCCGGCAGAAGCTGGCATAGAGCCTTCTGTCGGAAGTGTCGGCAACAGTTATGACAATGCCCTCGCCGAAACGATCAACGGTCTCTACAAGGCCGAGGTCATTCACCGGCGCGGGCCATGGAGGAACTTCGAAGCGGCGGAATTCGCCACTCTGGAATGGGTCGATTGGTTCAACCACCGACGGCTTCTGGAGGCCATCGGAAACATACCGCCAGCCGAAGCTGAAGAACGCTACTACGCCATGCTGGACGAACCAGCCATGGCCGCATAACTCAAACCAAATGGCCTCCGGCAAACCCGGTGCGGTTCATTTTGAACGCGCTGGCCGAGTGATCGTGATTGTTCTGTCGCGCTCGAACGCCCGGCACGACCGGGCGATACTCTATCCTGCCACCTCTGCCGAAAACGCGGATTTGATCAGTGTTTTGGTATATTCAGCCGTCGGCCTGTCGAATATCGCGTCGGTTTCTCCCTCCTCCACGATCTTCCCGTTTTTCATGACGATGACGTAATCCGAAATGGCCTTGATCACGGAAAGGTCGTGGCTGATGAAGATGTAGGAAAGGCCATGTGTCTTCTGCAAACCACGCAGCAGGTCGATGACTTGTCCTTGAACGGATCGGTCCAGTGCAGATGTGGGTTCGTCGAGAATGACGACATCCGGCTTGAGGATGATCGCGCGGGCAATTGCGATACGCTGACGTTGTCCGCCTGAAAACTCGTGCGGGTAGCGGTTGCGGGCGGCGGGGTCGAGACCGACTTCTTTCAGCGCTGCGATTGCCCGTTCGTCTCTCTCTGCGCGGCTGAGCTGCGGCTCGTGCACAAAAAGGCCCTCGGTGATGATCTCTCCAACAGTCTGTCTTGGCGAAAGAGATCCATAGGGATCCTGAAACACAAGCTGCAGCTGCCGCCGCAAGGGCCTCATTGCCTTACGATCAAGTCCGGTGATTTCCGTCTTGCCGAAGAAAATCTGGCCTTTTGACGGTGCCAGGCGAAGAAGT
Source organism: Rhizobium sp. X9 (assembly GCF_018873185.1). Classification (NCBI taxonomy): domain Bacteria; kingdom Pseudomonadati; phylum Pseudomonadota; class Alphaproteobacteria; order Hyphomicrobiales; family Rhizobiaceae; genus Rhizobium; species Rhizobium sp. X9. The sequence continues at coordinate 1,387,932 of NZ_CP071312.1, forward strand.
GCACGACCGAGCGTGGATTTGCCTGATCCGGATTCACCGACGATGCCGATGGTCTGCCCTTGATGAAGGCTGACATTGACGCCGTCCACGGCGCGAAACTCCCGCGACTTCGACAGGAATCCGCCCGGAATCACATAATCAATCGTCACGTTCTGGCCGGCGAGAACGACCGGCGCTCCTTCACCGACAGGCGGCTTGTGTCCGCTGGGCTCGGCATCGAGAAGCATCTTCGTATAGTCCGCCTGCGGGCGCTCGAAGATATCTTCCGTTGTACCGGCTTCAACGATCTCGCCACGGCGCATGACCGCAACACGATCAGCAAAATGTCTGACCACACCCAGATCGTGCGTGATCAGCACCACGGCCATGCCGAAGCGCTGCTGCAACGACTTCAGAAGATCGAGAATCTGCGCCTGGATTGTCACGTCGAGCGCGGTGGTTGGCTCATCCGCGATCAGAATATCCGGCTCGTTTGCCAGCGCCATGGCGATCATGACGCGCTGGCGCTGCCCGCCGGAAAGCTCATGCGGATAGCTGTCGATGCGCCGCTCCGGCTCCGGAATCCCCACGAGCTTCAGGAGTTCGAGAACGCGTGCCCGCGCTTCCTTCTTGCTGCCGCCCCGGTGGTGGACGATGGGTTCGGCGATCTGCGCGCCGATCCTGTAGAGCGGATCGAGCGAGGTCATAGGCTCCTGGAAAATCATGGTGATTTTCGCGCCACGGATATTGTTCAGCTCGTTGACCGGCAGGTTTATCAACTCGCGTCCACGATATTTGGCAGAACCCTGGATGATGCCGTTGGAGGATAGCAGTCCCATGATGCCCATCATGGTCTGGCTTTTGCCGGATCCGGATTCTCCGACAACGGCAAGCGTTTCCCCCTGTTTGACATCGAGATCGATGCCTTTGACGGCGTTCACCGTGCCGTCCGGCGTCGTGAAATCGACCTTGAGATTGCGGACAGTGAGAATGGTTTCAGATGTCGTATTCATGTCAACGATCCTTGGGATCGAGTGCATCACGCAACCCGTCGCCCACAAAATTGAGCGAAAACAGGGTCAGCACGAAGAAAATTGCCGGAAATATCAATAGCCACGGGGCTGATTGGATATTGTTCGCGCCTTCGGAAATCAACGCTCCCCAGCTCGTCAGCGGCGCCTGCACGCCAAGACCGAGGAAGGAGAGGAAGCTTTCCAGAAGAATGACTTTGGGTACGACAACCGTGACGAACACGACGACCGGCCCGATCGTATTCGGAATGATGTGGCGGCGGATGATCTGCCAGTCGGTCAGGCCCAAAGCCTGGGCCGCACCCACGAATTCGCGCCGTTTCAGGGCAAGCGTCTGGCCACGGACGATACGGGCCATATCCAGCCACTCCACCGCGCCGATCACAAGGAAGATCAGGATGAAGCTGCGCCCGAAAAAGACCACGAGAACGACGACCAGGAAGACGAAGGGGAGCGAATAGAGGATTTCGACGAAACGCATCATCACATTGTCGACGCGCCCACCGATGTAGCCCGCCGTTGCACCGTAAAGAACGCCGATGCCGAGCGAAACGAGACTGGCGAGAACGCCGACGGCGATGGAGATCTGACCGCCCAGCATGACGCGAGCCAGCATATCGCGACCGTTGGAATCCGTGCCGAAGAAGAAGTATTCGCGATTGACATCGCCTTCCAGCTTCAGCGTTCGACCATCATCTTCCGTTGCAACGACCTTCGTGTTTTCGAATTCGTTGGCGCGGTCGAAATACCGTGTCGTGCGCGGGTCGATCGGGCCGCTGGATGTGACGGTTGCCGTGAAGGTCTGGCCTTCGACGGAAAACTCCTTCAGCTCCACGCGGGCGCGGCCTGCCACACCTTCCATGACGCTCTGGAGGTTGTTGACGTCCGGCCGCGGCTCGAGGCTTGGTGCGACGGAGACATAGGACGAAAACACCTGATCATAGGTGTGTGAAAGGAAATGCGGGCCGATAAACGAGAAAAGCGTGATCAGCACGAGCATGATGGAGCCAGCCATGGCGGCTTTGTTTCGTCTGAAACGCATGGCGGCAAGCTGGAACAGGCTTCGGCTTTTCACCGATGGTTGAGGGGCGATATTGCCGGAGATATCAGTCATGTCTGACCCTCGGATCGAGCAGGCCGTAGAGAATATCGACCACGAGATTGAACAGGATGACAAAAATGGCGATGAGAACGACCGTTCCCATGACCAGCGTGTAGTCACGATTGATGGCGCCAAGAACGAAGTAGCGACCGACACCCGGGATAGTGAAGATCGTCTCGATGACCGCCGAACCCGTCAACAGAGCTGCTGCACAAGGCGCGAGATAGGAAACGACCGGCAGCATTGCCGCGCGCATGGCGTGAAACACCACCACGCTGCGGGCTGGAAGGCCGTAAGCCCTGGCGGTGCGAATATGGTCCATCCGCAGGGCCTCGATCATTGCGCCGCGTGTCAGGCGCGCGATGACGGCGAGCTGTGGCAAAGCGAGCGCGATCATCGGAAGAATGAGATATCGCAGCGATCCATCACCCCAGCTGCCCGCCGGCAGAAGCCCGAGCAACACGGCGAAGATCAGCGTGAGAACAGGCGCGACAACGAAGTTCGGCACGGTGATGCCGACGGTCGAGATGGACATGATCGAGAAATCGAAGGCGCTATTCTGCCTGAGTGCGGCAAGGGTGCCGGCAAGAACGCCGCCGACCAGCGCCAGCAGAAGAGCATAACAACCAAGCTCCAGCGAATAAGGCAGACCCTTGCCGATCAATTGCGCGACGGTGTTGTCCTTGTAGATGTAGCTCGGGCCGAAATCGCCGGTGACGGCATTGCCGAGATAGATGAGATACTGGCGCCATAATGGCTCATCCAGATGATAGGTTCTCATCAGGTTTTCCATGGTCTGCGGCGGCAGGGGACGTTCGAGGTTGAACGGACCGCCCGGTGCAAAACGCATCAGGAAAAACGAAATCGTGACGACGATAAACAACGTCGGCACGGCGCTCGCCAAACGGCGCAGGATAAACGAGATCATGATTTTTCAGGCTCCCCGCATGGCACGGTGGTGTCAGCCACCGTGCCAGCACTGCTTATTCGGAAACGCTCAGGAAGCGGCTGAGGTGTTCGTTAGCAGCATTGTCTTCCCAACCCTTCACGCGATTGGAAACCAGCCACAGGTCTGCCTGCGTCAGAAGCGGAGCGACCGGCTGTTCTTTCATGAGGATGGTTTCTGCCTCATGCAGCAGCTTGGAGCGAGCTGCCGGATCCTTTTCGTCATATGACTTCTGCATCAGCGCGTCATATTCGGCATTGTTGAACTTCGAATAGTTGAAGGTCTTATTGGAGGATATGGAAAGGGCGAGGAAGTTTTCCGCATCCGCATAGTCGGCAACCCACCCGGCACGCGCCACGTTGAATTTGCCGCCTTCCTGGAGATAGCCATAGTGCGAGGCGACGTCGAGGTTCACCAGCGATACCTTCGCGCCAAAGGTGTTCTTCCACATATCCGCGATAGCCGTTGCGACGCGTTCGTGGTTCGGGTTGGTGTTGTAGCGGATTTCGATGGAAAGCGGCTTGCCGCCCTCACCGTAACCGGCTTCCTTCATCAGCTTGAGGGCCTCGTCTTCACGATCAAGCTGCGACAGCGTGGCAAAATCGGCTTTTGCGGGTTCACCGTAGGAGTCCATGCCCGGGGGAACCATGGAATAGGCGGGAACCTGCGAACCGCTGTAGATTTCCTTGGCAAGGAAATCGCGGTCGACTGCCATGGACAGGGCCTGGCGGACACGGACATCGTCATACGGCGCTTCGCGTGTGTCGAAGGTGTAATAATAGGTCGCAAGCGTCGGCGAAACGTGAACCTGTTCGCCATAGGACTTGCGCAGACGGTCGATCTGGTCCGCGGAAAAATTATACGCGAGGTCCATTTCCTTGGCTTCGAAACGACGGACGGATGCGGCCTGATCATCGATCGGGTAGAAAATCACCTTGTCGATCTTGGTATTCGATGCGTCCCAGAAGCTGGTGTTCTTGACGACCGTCAAGCTGTCATTGGGAACATGCGCTTCGAGCTTGTAAGCACCGTTCGAGACCATGACGCCCGGCTTTACGAAGTCGGTGCCGTTCTTTTCGTAGCTCGCCTTCGAAATTGGCAGAGCCGCCTGGTGAGCGAGGAGCTCAACGAAGAAAGGTGTCGGGCGCTCAAGCGTAATCTCAAGGGTCTTGTCATCCACCGCCTTGACGCCAAGCTGGTCAACCGGCGTTTCGCCCTTGTTGATCTTTTCGGCGTTCTTGATCGGGTAGAGAATATTCGCATATTTGGCTGCGGTCTTCGGGTCTTCGACGCGCTGGTAGGAGAAAACAAAATCTCCAGCCGTTACCGGCGTGCCATCCGACCACTTTGCATCCGCACGCAGTTTGAACGTGTAAACGGTGCCATCCTCAGAAAGCGTCCAGCTTTCTGCCGTCCCGGGAATGATCTTGCCGGCGGCATCGTAAATGGTGAGACCTTCATAAAGGTCTTTCAGGATAAAAGCTTCGATGTTGATGGAGGTCTGCGCCTGATCGAGCGTCTGCGGTTCCCCGGCATTGCCACGATGCAGAACTGTTTCTGCAAATGCGGAACTGGCGCCAATCAGAAGCGATCCCACCAGCAGGGTGGCGCGAGTTGTTGCTGTTATCGACATTGTTTTCTCTCCCCGTGAGTATTTTGAGTCCACAAACAAGGCCAAATTGCTCCGAAGTGCAACCACAATAAATTGTGAGTTCATGCGCAACCATGACTTTCAGTTTGGCGGACGTGCCCGGCATCCCAAGCTTGAGTCGGCGGTTCCGGGGAAGTGCGGTTGCGGACGGGGAGACGGGCGCAATCGGCTCGTTCCAGACGATCATGATTGATCTCAATCAGTTAATTCGCAATCACCGTGCCCGCTCTGATCCGATCTGTCGTGCTTACAAAGGGAAGCCGCTTGCGTCGTGGCCATCCGTTCTGACCATCGCTGGCTATTGCCGATAGTGTCAAAAAACTCGTGGATTGACAGCCGATACCCCTGTTTCGGTCCTGCGCCATGCGCCCTTTACCGAAGTGTAAGTTCCGGCCGAGACCGTTGTAAGCTGGGGCGCTCATATTCCCGCCAGGTGAACCATTCCGGTTCGCCCGATTGGAGTAGATCATGACCAGATACAAATCCCTCGTCACGGCAATGGCTGCCATCATCGCCGTAGGTACCTTCGCGCCATTGACCGTTCTTCCTGCCGCGATGGCTGCAGAACACCAGAACGGGGCGGATGATTCCGCCGAATTTGCCAAGTTGAACGGCGCGAAACTTAACCTTGCGGACGCCATCGGCGCGGCCGAAAAGTCCATTGGTGGCAAGGCGGTCAACGCCGCACTCGACAACGAACAGGCTGATGCCGTTTTTGAAGTCGAACTGATGACGGCCGATGGATCGAAGAGCGTTTCGGTCGATGCGATGACTGGCAAGGTCAATCCGGTCGCGGATGATGCCAAGGGCGAGAACGGCGGCGAAAACGACGTTGAATAGTCGCCGGTGACCTGACGGTATTCCACCTGAATTCAAAAAAAGCCTCCGCAAGAAATTGCGGAGGCCTTTTGTTGGGCGGCGTGGACCGTTCCCGGTTATGTACCGGTCATGGAAAAGGCCTCCTCGGTGTTTCCGGGAAGGCCTTCCAAAAGTGTCGTCGCGGTTGAACGTAATGGCGGCGTATCAATCGTCGTTAATTTTGCTCACCTTGCAACGCCACCGGGCTCGGGGTCGGCTTGAGCGTCAGGTAGCAGACCAGAGCGATGATGACGGCGAGGAAGATGAAGCTGGTCACGATGGTGCCGAAACCGAGGCCGCCATAATCGACTGGCTGCGACAACAGGTCGCCGAAGGATGCGCCGAGCGGGCGGGTGAAGATATAGGCCAGCCAGAACGCCAGGATCGCATCCATCTTCAGGAAGTAATAGGCCGCCGCGATCGCGGCGATGACGGCCCCGAACAGGATACCGGTCGTCAGGTAGCCAAGTGCGAAAACCTCGGCCACAAGGTCGCCGGCGGCCGTTCCGAGCGCGAAGGTGAAAAGGATGGCGAGCCAGTAGAATCCTTCCCGGCGTGCCGTGAAGATTGAGTGGATCGACAGCGTCTTTTCCGCCCCGTACCAGATGGCAAAGGTTGCGGCCAGGGCCAGCGTGAAGCCGATCGCGGTGGTTTCCAGTGCGACGCCGAAATTATCGACGAGGTTGTCCGTCACAAGCGTGCCGACAATGCTGATCAGAACCACCGCCGTCCAATAGACGCCCGGCACATAACGTTTCTGCGCAAACTGGAACCGGAGCGCGACAATGAGGATGGCCGTCATCAAAATGGAGGTGACCGTCAGGCCGAAACCCAGGTTGACCGCCAGATAGTCCGCAGCGGTTTCGCCCATGGTGACGGCCATGAGCTTGATGAGCCAGAATTCCACGGTGACTTCGGGAACCCGGTTTTCCGGAAGGGAAGGGGAAGCGGTTTGTGTCATCGTCGTACTCCGATCAGACGTGGACGGGTTACTTGCCCATGATGGTCATGGCTTCTTTCAGGAAGCCGTCGGAACGGGCATCGTCATCGGCGTTGCAGCGTTCGACGGCTTTTGTTTCCAGCTCGTTGACCTTGGCCATGTCTGCTTCGCTCAGCGTTGCTGTCGCCTTGGCTGCACGCATGTCCTTCAGCATTTCCTCGCAGGGGACATTGGCTGCCTGCGCGCTGGAAACGGAAAGCGATACGCCGGCGATGCTGGTGAGGAGCGCAGTGGCGAAAAAGACTTTTTTCATTGGATCTATCCTTAAATGCTGGGCGTGATTGCCCGAATTCGGACCGTCGAGCCGTGACGGACGAACATTCTCTACCGGCGCGCCCATACGCTCGCTTTGCCGTAAGGATACGGTTTCGTAAGGTGAGCACGAACATGCCTCAGCCAACTTCGCAATTCGTGGTCGGAATGCCGCATATGCTTGAGCAGGCGGCCCGTCTGCCGATGAAAAAGGCGCACCTCCACCGGAACTTACAAATCCGTAATCCCGGTGCGAAGCTGCGGTAAAATCGTGCATTCATGGTTGCCGGGTCGGACGAGAGGTCCGCCCTCGAACGGAGACAACGATGAAAAAAATACTCCTAGTCGCTACACTCTTCATGGCGTCCGTCACGGTGACGAATTTCACGAATGCGGCGGTTGCGGCGACGATAGTCAGCGATCTCGGCGATCTGTCCACTTTCAAGACGATCGCCAAGGACACGCTGGCGCTTGTTGCCAAGGGTGATCTCGCCACGGCAAAAAAGCGGATAACGGATTTCGAAACCGCCTGGGATAAGAATGAGCCGACACTCTACCCGATGAACAAGACCGAATGGGGTGTCATCGATGACGCTGCGGATGCGGCAATTCGCTCCCTGCGCCGGAGCAATCCGGATGCGACCGAAGCGGAGCAGGCCGTTACCGGGCTGCTGAACGTGCTCGACGATCCCGTGGCGCACTAGAGGCGGCTGCTTGACACCCAATGAAGGTTCCGGCCCGCGCAACAGCCTTGGCCGGAGCGGCCGCTCCCCTGTGTCAGAGGGCTGATCCGGTGAAGACCGGCGGCCCGTTTCCTGCTAATGAGACGCCTGACGGAACAAGCGAGATTTCAATGCGTATCCTTCTGATCGAGGATGATCGAAAAACCATCGAGTATATCGTCAGGGGCCTGACGGAGGCGGGGCATGTCTGCGATCCGATTGATGACGGGCGTGATGGCCTGTTCCAGGCGACCCGTGAAGCCTATGATGTTCTCATCGTCGACCGGATGCTTCCGGGTCTTGACGGTCTTTCAGTCGTCAAGGCAATCCGGGCGGCGCAGGTCAAGACGCCGGTGCTCTTCCTGACCTCCGTCGGCGGCGTCGACGATCGGGTGGAGGGGTTGGAAGCCGGCGGAGACGACTATCTCGTCAAGCCCTTCGCCTTTTCCGAACTGCTCGCGCGGGTCAACGCACTTGGCCGCCGCCCGCCGCCCCAGGAGCAGACGACGGTGCTGCGTGTGGCCGATCTCGAGATCGACCTGATCAGGCGGGTGGTGCGCAGGAGCGATCAGACCATCGACCTGCAGCCCCGTGAATTCACGTTGCTCGAAACATTAATGCGCGGCGAGGGCAGGGTGCTCACCCGAACCATGCTTCTGGAACGCGTCTGGGACTTTCATTTCGATCCGAAGACAAGCGTCGTCGAGACGCATATCAGCCGCCTGCGTGCCAAGATAGACAAGCCTTTCACGGTCCAGCTTCTCCATACGATCCGCAATATCGGTTATAGCCTGCATGCACCGCGCTAGGCTGTATCGCAGCACGCCCTTCCGGCTGGCGCTGGCCTTCGGCCTGCTGTTCATCCTCGGCTTCCTGATTTCCGGTCTCATCACCTATCAGTACCTGAAGCGGGAATTGATGGGTGCCTTGGATACATCCGTCACTGAAATGTATGCGGTTACCACATCGAACTATGCACCCAACGACATGGAAGACCTCGTTGCAGCGATCGAAGCCTATGGCAGGCACCCGACGTCGGACGAGCGGGTCTTTTCACTGGTTGATCCCAACGGTCGGCGCATCGCCGGCAACGCCACCGTTCCGCGCCTTCAGGATGGTCTCGCGAGCATTACGGCGAGGGAAATCGGTCTGCCGGATGACACGGTCTTCCGTGTTGTCTCCGGGCCGGTCGGCCAGAACCGCCTGACTGTCGGACGCAGCCTCTCGGAAACCGATGATTTCGAGGATATCGCCCTTTTCAGCTTCGCCTGGGTGGCGGTGCTGACCATTGCCTTTGCCGCGGTGGGCGGGGTCATCCTGGCGAAGCGGGCACAGAGGCGCCTTGACGGTGTGGTCGAGACCATGGTGGATATTTCCAATGGCCGGATGCAGGCGCGCATTCCGTTGAGTGGCAGGCGCGATGACATTGATCTCCTGTCAATCCAGATCAACGACGCGCTGGAGCGCCTCTCGCGGCTGGTGGAGAGCATGCGCCAGGTCAGTGCCGACATCGCTCACGATCTCAAGACGCCGCTCAACCGCCTGAAAATGACGATCCAGGATGCCATGGGCCGCAACGAGCGTCGCGAGCCGATCGAGGATCTTCTCGCCGATGCGCTTGGCGAAAGCGACCAGATCAACGCCACTTTTGAGGCGTTGCTGCGAATTTCACAGATCGAGGCGGGTGGCCGCAAGGTTCGTTTCCGCCCTGTCGATCTTCTCGGCCTGATGAACGACATCGTGGAAATTTATGCCGATGTCGCCGAAGACAATGGCCAGTTCCTAAGTTTTGCCGCACCATCGCCCGGTGTTTGGCTGGTATCCGGCGATCGCGAATTGCTGATGCAGCTCCTCGTCAATCTCGTCGAGAATGCGATCAATCATTGCCGGCCGGGTACCCGCATCGACCTTTCGCTTGCGGCCACGGGAAACAGACTGCTCGCGACCGTCCGTGACACGGGGCCGGGTATTCCAGAAGCCGAGCGCGACAAGGTCTTCCGCCGCCTCTACCGACTCGACAAGAGCCGCTCGACACCCGGAAGCGGCCTCGGCCTCAGCCTCGTCCGCGCCATCGCCGACCTGCATGGCGTAGATATTACGCTGGCCGACAACCAGCCGGGACTGGTGGTCTCGCTTTCGATGGCGCGTGCAAATTCCGTTGTTTAATAGGTTTAGGCCCTTTGCTTTCATCCTTGTTTGGGTATGCATCCCATTCTCTGGGGGCCCCCAACGGCAGGCGTTTCGATCAGCTCATCGAGAGCGGAGAAGAAACACCTTCACGAGGCCGCATTTCGGCGCTTGCTGCGCCGCACATTACGCGACCGCGTGAAACAATCCGATTTGATGCGATCCAGAGAGCTTTTGGCAGTCGATTACGCTTTTTGGTTGAGAATTGCAACTTGAGTTGGTTGCAGGTCCGCAACCAAATATTCCTGTAGTCCGAAGGAGCCGGCTTCAAACGGGCTTTTTGGGTCGCGGGTAAACGGATCGTTGGGAGCGCTCTATTTTTGAGGGGATGCTGCTTCACTCTCGTTATCCGCGGGTGCCAGATAAGGGATCATGCGCCGAAGGGTCGGGTCTCTTCGGATGAAATGGTGCCACAATGCCGCTATCACATGAAAGAAGACGATAATTGCTGCGAGATAGGCCAGAGTAGCGTGAACCTCCGTCCAGAAGGCTTCGGCCTGGTCCGAGATCGCCATGGGCAGCGCTGGCACGACGATGAGATCGAAGACATAGCTGGGGATCTGCAGAGGAGATGTCGACGCGACTGCCCAACCGGCAAGCGGAACGGCAAGGGTAAGAAACAGCAGCGCAGCATGAGCGGCCCGCGCGGCCAGCCGGGAAACGAGACCTTCGCCCTCAAATGCCCGCGGCCTCCTGCTGAAAAGCGACCATAGCAAACGGGGCACGGCCAAGGTCAGCACCAGAAACCCTATCGATTTGTGATATTGAAAAAGGTCGAACTGGAGCACCGGGTCGATGTTGTCGCGGCTCATCCAATATCCCAGCCCAAGCTGCGCGAGGAAAAGGACCGCGATCGCCCAGTGGAAAGCGATCGTCACCAGTCCAAAGGAGGCGGCCGTATTTCGCCACCTCCGTTCAGCCGCCGGTGCGCCATCGAAATGCTCCTGAAAATGTTGCATCGGTCAACTCAGCTGTTGATAGGTGTCTTTGGCGATGGCGTCCATGCGGTCGCCCGGCAGGTTGCCGACCAGAGCGCAGCGGATCGTTTCATCGTCCCAGGACACGGTTTCGAGCGAGCCGACACTGGAGCGCCGCATGGCGGTGTCGCTCGAGTCAGTCGCGGCCACGATATAAAGAGTGAGGCGCTGTCCACTTTTGTCTTCGTACATCAGTTGAGCTGCGGCTCCTTGCGAGCTCGGAAGTATCCGTCCGCCGAGAAGGGACAGACCGTGGCGGGTGAGGTCCGGGATATTCAGTTTGCGGTCCAGCCGTTTCGACAGCCATTTTGGCAGACTGGAAGCGTTCTCGGCATCGGCGCGAAGCTCCACCGGATGGAGAATATCGCTCGCGAACAATTTATGTGCCTGCGTCGCATCCGCCACGATGGAATGGGCAGGCTCCGCGACCTGTGAGAGAAGCCCGCGCGCAAACCAGCCGCCCGTCAGTCCAACAGCCAGGATAAGGATGGAAGCCGCCGCCATGTTGCGCCAATCGGCCCGCTTTGATCGCAAGCGCCGCTCCATCCGATAAACATCGAGGCGCGCGGGCAAGACATCGACATCAACAGGGTTATAGAGAGCTGCCAGCGTGGCATTTTGCTGCTGCCACATCTCGACCTTGCGTGCATCGACCGGATTGGAGGCAAGATGGGCACGAACGGCGTCACGCCGCTGCTCGTCCTCAAGCTGCCCGTCGACATAAGAGATAAGATCGGTTTCGGTTATCCGGGGCTGGCTGCCAGTCATTTTATCACCTTGAGATTTGGCTGGTCTTCCTGTGTCATTCGGGCCAAGGCTGTTCGGGCTCGCCCCAGACGGGACATCAGGGTACCCAGCGGAATTTCAAGAACCTTTGCCGCTTCCGCGTAACTCAGACCCTCGATGACGACGAGGAGGAGTGCTTCGCGGTGTTCGCCGGACAGGTTTTCAATAGCGCGGGCCATTTCGGCAAGCGCTATCCGGCCTGTCTGCGCGGCCGGTACAAACAGCTGTTCCGCGACATCGTCAATCGGGATTTGCGACGGCCGTCGATTTCGGCCGCGCAGATTGTTGCGGTAGACATTGACAAGCACCCGGTACAGCCATGGACGCAACGGACCCTGCGGCCGCCACAACGCCTTTTTACGGATAGCCCTTTCCAGACAGTCCTGAACGAGATCGTCAGCGGTGTCGCGATCGTGCGTGAGCGCGTTCGCATAACGTCGAAGCGCTGGTATGCAACTCGTTATCTCGTCCAGAAAATCCGGCATGAGTGCTATTCCTTGGCAACGTGCCAGACACCGCCGACGCCATCGCCTGTGACGTCTCCGGGCTTCTTGTCCATCTGCCAGCGATAGAGCGGCTTTCCGTCATGAGACCATTGCATCGTCCCGTCCTTGCGGGCGATTGGTTTGTAGTCGCCATCCGCCTTATCGGTTTTCGATGCGGCGAGCGGCGGCCATTTCTTCGCACAGGCATCATAGCAGGCCGACGAACCATCGGCATCCTTGTCGAAGGTATAAAGGGTCATGCCTTTGGCGTCAGTCAGGATTGTGCCCTTGGCCGTTGCCGTTTCAACCACTGCGCCACCGGCGTAGGGTTCGGCAAGGGCAACGGTGGAGATGAGCGCCAGAGTGCCGACCAGAACGAAATGATCTACACGCATGAGATAGTCCTTTGAGAATAACGGATCGGACACCATGTCCGATACTGGACAGAACACCGGCCAGCGGCATTTAATCCCGGTCCCGCTGGTTTTTATCTGACGCCCTTCAAATCTATGTCGAACGCGACCGTATTCGAATAGAGCGGGACGCCGACACCCATTCCATAGGGCATCCGGGGGACGTTGCCGGTGACATGGAAGGTGACCGATCCCTTTTGCTGCTCGACGAATGTTGCGTGGAAGGTTTCGGATCTGGATACGCCTCTCGCCGTCAGAATACCTTCGACCACCGCGCTGCGCGGCCCGTCCTGGGTAACGCGGCTGGAGCGAAACACGATTTGCGGATAGGCGGCGATATTGAAAACCGCGCTGGATCGCAGGAAATTTTCCACCCGTTCCTGTCCTGTCCGGACGCTGGAAGGGTTCAATTTGATTTCCACGAAGGACCTGGAAGGCTGGTCCGGGTCGATGTCGAAGCGGCCGGATATATCGGGAATTGTGCCATTGATTCCGGGGCCGGCAACCTGTGCAATTGAAAACCCGATGTGGGACGCGGGATCGATCCGATAATGTCCGGCAGCGGCGGAGAACGGACTGGCAGGCACTGGCGTATAAGCAAGTGTCACAATCAGGAATATGATGGAGCAGGGGAATTTCACGGCGCTACCTCCTTATACGTACGTCGTCGTACCCAGGAGAACACCGCAGGAAACTATTTAATCCACATCCGTCGCGGCGGTTTGGGCCAGCACAACGTTAGCGTAAAGCCGGCAGCATCATTTGACACCCGATGTCGGCCTGATTCCCAGTTCTCAAATCGAAGACGGAAACAAACGAAGAAACGAAGCCGACGCGAGCCTTTGTGGAAAAGAGGCGCCAAGCCATCGGCGTTGATCCCTTGCTTATGGGTGCTTGCATCGGACATACTTGCTCTCGAACCACAAGGGCCAAGGGCGAGACGAAGCCAGAGACGCAGTGCTGGATCGCGGAGCCATGCGAGAAGATTTTAGCTCATGAATACGCGATTTCTCGAAACCTTCCTCTGGGCTGCAAGGCTGAACAGCTTTTCGGCGGCTGCGGAGCGGTTGCACACCACCCAGGCGTCGGTTTCCAACCGAATTGCCGCCCTGGAAAGGGAGCTAGGCGTCGTGCTTTTCACGCGCGATGTGCGCTGCGTCAACTTAACACCTGCTGGTCGTCTGGCGCTGCAGCATGCCGAAAAGATCGTCAACCTGACCGGCGAGTTCCGACAGATCGTGAGTAGCCGGGAGGCTCTGAGAGGCACCGTGCGCATCGGTGCCGCCGATACGATTGTCTATGCCTGGTTGCCGCTGCTCATCCGCCGCATGAACGAGCGATACCCCGGTGTCAGCCTGGATCTGACCATCGACACCAGCCTGAAACTATCCCAGCGCATTCAAAATGGTGAGGTGGATGTCGGCTTCATAATGGGGCCGATCATGGCCGCCAATATTTACAATTCGCCGCTCTGTACGTTCGAGTCCTGTTGGGTCGGCGCGGTCGAATTGCCGCTGCCCGAAACGGGTGTCACACTCGAAGATATCGCGCATTTTCCGTTACTTACCTTCTCGACCGGTTCGCAGCCACATCAGGCGCTACGCGCATTGCTGGATTCTCACGGACTGTCCGACAGCCGCATCTATAATTCCAATTCGCTGTCGATCATGACCCGCCTTGTGGCGGCGGCCGTTGGGGTGGGCGCTTTGCCACGCGTGCTGGTGGACGGCATCATCAAATCCGGCGAAGCGCGTATTCTCGATATCAGCCCCGCGGTCCCTCCTCTTACCTTTCATACCGTCTATCAGGAGCGTGGCGACAACGCGATTGCCCGAGCCATTGCCGATATGGCGACGGAAATCGTCAGTGAAACCACCACGCAATGGATGACGTCAGCCGCCTAAATTTTGCGCTGCAGCGCAAAATGATTAATCTATAAGCTTACCTTATGGGTTTCGATAGAGTTTTTCCGTTTGTAATGAAAACGGTTCCCGTTCTTAATTCTCCTCGCAACATGAGAGGAGAGCAACGTGAAAGTCTCACTTGTTCAAATGAATACCCAGAATGACAAGGCAGAAAACCTGAAGGTTGCTGTCGATCTAATTGAGAAAGCAGTTAAGGCGGATAATCCTGACCTTGTTGTTCTTCCGGAATACTTCGCATTTCTTGGAGATAATCCTCAAGAGATGCATGAAAGTGGGGAAGAATTCCCCGGCGGCGAAATCTACGCGCTGCTGTCGGGACTGGCCAAGAAGCACGCGATCACGCTGCATGCCGGTTCCATCGTCGAGAAGGAAGGCAATCGCTTTTACAATTCGACACTCGTTTTTGGTCCGGACGGTAATCAGATCGCCCGCTACCGCAAAATTCATCTGTTCGACGTCGACACGCCGAACGGCATCAGCTATCGCGAATCCGATTCAGTCGCCCGTGGCGAAGATGTCGTGACCTACAAGGTGGGTGACAAGACGGTTGGTTGTGGCATTTGCTACGATATTCGTTTCCCCGAACTGTTCCGCGCCCTGCGGGATAAAGGTGCAGACGTCATCGTTCTGCCAGCCGCCTTCACCCTGATGACAGGCAAGGACCATTGGGAAGTGCTGGCCCGCGCCCGCGCCGTCGAAACCCAGACCTACTTTCTGGCTGTCGGCCAGATCGGCACCCATGCGGGTGGCAAGAAGGCCTGCTGGGGGCATTCCATGGTCATCGATCCTTGGGGTCACATCGTTGCGCAATGCTCCGACAGCGTCGGAACCGCCGGGGCCGCCCTCGACTTCGACTATTCGGCCAAGGTGCGCGCCAACGTACCGGTGGCGAACCACCACGTTCTCTGATCGGAGAAAGACCCAATGTTTATCGTCAACCCAATGCCGGACCAGATCGGCGCCGACATCATCGAGCTTCTTGAAAAGGTCGAAGTCGCAACGATCGGTCATGTGCTTCATTCCGGCTTCGTCGATCCTGAAATCCGGGCGGTTCTTCCGGGCAAGCGGGTGGCTGGCACCGCCGTCACGCTGCGTATCCCGAACGCGGATTCGACCATGCTCCACTATCTGACGCAGCTCGTGCGTCCGGGCGATATTGTTCTGATCGACCGTTGTGGTGATACCCGTCACGCCTGCTGGGGCGGTGTCATTACCAACACCATGAAGATGGCTGGCGTTAAGGCCGGTGTCGTCGATGGCCCGGCGACCGACTTCTCGGAGTTCACCAAGGTCGACATGCCCATGTGGTGCCGCGGCCCGTCGCCCATCACCACCAAGATCCTCGGGCTGGAAGGCGCGATCAATGTTCCGATCAGCGTCGGCGGCCAGATGATCAATCCGGGTGATGCGATCCTGTGCGATGAAAGCGGCGTTGTCGCCCTTCATCCGAGCCAGGCCCGCGCCATGGCGGAACGCGCCATCAGCATGCAGGAGGCCGAGATCGTGCTTCTGGAACGCCTGCGCAACGGCGAAAAGCTGCCGGATATTTCAGGTGCCAACAAATTCGTCCAGGCCAAGCTGAGCGCCTGACACAATCTTACGGGTGGCGGATCCGTTCGCCACTCCCAATAACAATAGAGGAGAACAGGACAATGAAGAAATCGATACTTCTGAGTGGGATTCTCATGCTTGGAGCGGCCGCCCTTCCGGCGCATGCCCAGCAGACGGTAACGTTCCTCGGCTATAGCGGCCTTTTCCAGGAGCGTTATACCAAGGCCGTCATCGAGCCTTTCATGGCCGCCAACCCTGACATCAAGGTCGAATATTTCCCGCAGCAGGGCTCTGCCGCCATGCTTGGCTCGCTGCGCGCGCAGAAAGCTGCTCCGCAATCGGATATCGCGCTGATGGATGTCTCCGTGGCCAAGACCGGCACGGATGAAGGTCTGTTCGACAAGATCGATGAAAGCGTCACCAAGAATGTCGCCGACCTCTATCCCAATGCGCGTTTCGAAGGCGTGGCTGGTGTTGGCGTAACGTTCGACAATCTCGTACTCATTTACAATACCGACGCCATCAAGACGGCGCCTGACAGCTGGAATGCCCTGAAGGATAGCGCCCTCAAGGGCAAAGTCGCCATGCTGAGCGCCCCTGATATCGTCGGTATCGGTACGACCATCATCATGAATCACATGAATGGCGGCACCGACTTCATCAAGAACATCGATGCCGGCATCAATGCCATGGCTGAAGTTGCTCCAAACGTCCAGACCTGGGAGCCGAAGCCGGAAGTCTATCCGAATGTCGTCAACGGCCAGGTGTCGCTGGGCGTGGGCTGGAACGCCCGCAGCCAGGTGAATGCCGATGGTTCCAAAGGCAAGATGAAGGTCGTTCTTCCGAAGGAAGGCACGATCCTCCAGATCAACACGCTCAATCTCGTCAAGGGTGGTCCGTCGTCCGAGGCCGCGCGCAAGTTCGTTGATTATGCGCTGAGCCCGGAAGCCCAGGCCGCCTTTACCGCCGCCATGTATTATGCGCCGACCAATTCCAAATCCACGGTTGCTGCCGATGTGAGCGAGCGCACGGTCGTCAAGGCGATGGACAAGGTCATCCCCGTGGACTGGATTGGCCTCTCCAAGGTCCGCGACCAGATTACGCAGGACTGGCGCCGCAAGGTCATTCCGCTCAGCCGTTGAGACTTTGCGCCGAGCGCAAAATGAAAGGATTTCCGCGACCTCCACAGTGGTTGCGGAAACAGCATATCAAACCCCCTCGGCTCATTTCTTCTGTCGGCGCTGGGGCGACGGAAGGAGTGAACTGACGCGGCGATGCATTCCGAGCGGGCCGACAGGCCTGCAGAAAGGGAGGCGCCGCGAAACAGCGCCGCGAATTTTCGCGGCGCCTGCTTAGATCAAGGGACAGGGCATTTCCGCTCCCCTGCGGGCTGGACGTGTTCTGGAGAAAGGCAAGAAGCCATAATGGGAACTTCAGATATCATGCAGCCAGGATTCCTCTCGATTCGTTCACTGACCAAGCGCTACGAGACCATCGTCGCCGTGGATAATCTCAATCTCGAGATTCCCAAGGGTGAGCTGGTTGCCTTCCTCGGACCTTCGGGCTGCGGCAAGTCGACGTCGCTGCGGATGATTGCAGGCCTCTCTCCCGTCTCCTCGGGTTCGATCCTGATCGACGGCAAGGACGTGACGAAGCTTGCGCCCTACAAGCGGGACATTGGCCTCGTTTTCCAGAGCTACGCGCTCTTTCCCCATATGACGGTCCTCAAGAACGTCATGTTCGGTCTTGAAATGCGCAAGGTGCCGGCTGCCGAAGCGGAACGGCGTGCCCGTGAAGCCATTGCCATGGTCCGTCTGGAGGGGCGCGAAGACCGCCGCCCAGCCCAGCTTTCCGGGGGCCAGCAGCAGCGCGTCGCCCTCGCGCGCGCCCTCGTCATCCAGCCATCCATCCTTTTGTTCGACGAACCCCTTTCCAATCTCGATGCCAAGCTGCGTGACGAGATGCGCGCTGAAATCCGTCGCATCCAGAAACAGCTCGGCATCACATCCATCTTCGTCACGCATGATCAGGTCGAGGCGCTAAGCATGTGTGACAAGGTCGCGGTGCTCAACGGCGGCCGCCTGGAACAGCTCGGCACACCGCACGATCTCTATGAGCGCCCGGCGACCGCTTTCGTCGCCTCCTTTGTCGGCCGTACCAACAGGCTGGTCGGCAATGCGGCCGGCGACCGCATCACGGTTGGTGATGCGGTGCTGCGTGCGCCCGGCGCGCATAGTGGCGAAATCGACCTGATGGTGCGGCCGCATCGTATGGCCATGACGGTCGCCGGCGATGCCGCGCCCGATTTCGACGGCGCGCCCGTCAATCGCATCGCCGGGGAGGTCCGCGATGTCTATTATGCGGGTGACATCCTGCATTACGAGATTGCCGCCGGCGGACAGACCCTATCCGTGGAGCGTGCGACTTCGGGCGGCGAGACGCCGGTTTCGGCAGGTAGCGCAGTCAGTCTTGTGTGGCGCGTCGAAGATACTCTGGTCTTCGGAGCGAACCGATGACAGCGGCGGTCATGATCACGGCTCCCGGCGGCCGCACCTCTTCCATCGTTTTTCTCGCGACCCTTCTTCTTGGGCCGATCATTGCGGTCAACGGTCTGGCCTTCGTCATGCCCGTTTTCAATCTGCTCCTGCTTTCCTTCCGCGAAAGCCTCGGCGGCGGCGGTCTCGGGGAGGCGCACACACTCGAAAACTGGTCGTCAACACTCACCGACGGTTTCTATATCGAACTGATCGGTCAGAGCATTCTCACCAGTCTTCTGATCACCGTCCTGACGCTTGTCGCTTCCTATCCCATCGCGCTTTATCTTCACCGGGCACAGGGCCGCTGGAAGACGCTGCTGCTGGTGCTAGTCATTTCACCGCTACTCACGTCGGCGGTGGTGCGCACCTATGGCTGGATCGCGATCCTGGCGGATGATGGGCTCATCAACAACATCCTCTTCGCACTGGGCGCTGAAAGCGGCGTTCGTCTGTTGTTCAACAAGATCGGCGTCGTCATCGGGCTTACCGAAATCCTAATGCCCTATATGATCCTGGCGCTGCTTGCCGGTTTCGGCAGGCTCGATCCACGCGTCGAGGAAGCTGCGGAAACGCTCGGCGCATCGCCCTGGAAAGTGTTCTGGCGGATCATCGTGCCGCTCACCATGCCCGGCGTGGCGCTGGGGTGCCTGCTCTCTTTCGTTCTGGCCGTCAGCTCGTTCATCACCCCCAAACTGCTCGGCGGCGGCCGTGTCTTCCTTCTGGCAACGGAAATCTACGACCAGGCCATCGTGACGCTCAACTGGCCTCTCGCCGCTACGCTTTCGATGATCATCCTCGTGATCTTCGGTGCCGCTCTGGTGGTCTATTCCCGGCTTCTGCGGGCCATTCTGTAAAGGAGATCGAAGATGGAAGAACGTCCCGCTCCGCTGGCGCTGAAAATCGTCGCGTTCATCATGTTTCTTTTCCTGCTTGCGCCTGTGGTGCTCGTCGTGCCGATCTCGTTTTCGGCCGACAGCTACATGACCTTCCCGCCTTCCGGCTGGAGCCTGCGCTGGTATGTTGACCTCATGCACAATTCCAAGATGATCGGCGCTCTTGGCACAAGCACGCTCCTCGCCGTCATCGTCACCGTGCTGTCCATGCTGATTGCGCTGCCCGCCTCCTATGCCATCGTGCGGATGCGGGTGATTGGCGCGGATACATTGCTCGCCTTCTTCACCGCGCCGCTGCTTCTGCCGACCATCGTTCTCGGCCTTGCGATCCTGATCGTTTTTGCCGGTGCGGGCCTGCTCGGTACATTCACGGGTCTGGTGATCGCGCATCTGATCATCGTGTTGCCCTATGCGCTGCGTGTACTCACCACATCGCTTGCGGGCCTGCCGCTGATCTACGAGGAGGCCGCCTCCACGCTTGGGGCATCACCGCTCACCGTCTTTAGCCGCGTCACCATGCCGATGATCGCGCCTGGTATCGTTGCAACGGCCGCGCTTTCCTTTCTCGTCTCGTTTGACGAAGCGGTGATTTCGCTGTTCCTCACCGGCCCGCGCATCACAACGCTTCCCGTTGCCATGTATCAGCACGTCGAAACCCAGGCTGATCCGCTTGTTGCCGCCATCTCCGTTCTTCTGATCGTACTCACGCTTGCCGTCGTCCTGATCGTAGACCGCACGGTGGGCCTGACGAAGACTTTCGTGAAATAAGGGCCGGAAGAATGGCATATCGACAGATCGCCGCTGGCACGACCTATCGTTTCGACGATTTGAAGACCCTGATGGCGAAGGCGACGCCGGAAAGGTCCGGTGACCAGCTGGCCGGCATTGCGGCGGAAGGGCCGGTGGAGAGACTGGCGGCGCAGATGGCGCTTGCCGATCTGCCGCTTTCCACCTTTCTTGCACAGGAATTGATCGCCTCGGACGGTGACGAGATTTCGGCACTGATCGCCCGCCAGCATGACGCACTGGCCTTCGCGCCGGTGTCTTCTCTGACGGTTGGCGAATTTCGCGAGTGGCTGCTCAATTCCAAGGTCGGGTACGCGGAACTCGAAGCGGTGACCTGGGGTCTGACGCCGGAAATGGTGGCGGCAGTCTCCAAGATCATGCGTCTGCAGGATCTCGTGACGGTATCGGCCAAGCGGGAAGTCGTGACCCGGTTTCGCAACACGATTGGTCTTTCCGGCCGCCTGTCCACCCGCAACCAGCCAAATCATCCGACTGACAGTTCCCGTGGCATCGCCATCTCGGCCATTGACGGATTGCTGCTGGGAAGCGGCGATGCGGTGATTGGCGTCAACCCGGCCACCAGTGCCGTGCCGGACTATATCCGCGTCGTGCAGTTGCTTGACGATCTGCGGCAATGGCTCGACATTCCAACCCAGACCTGCTGCCTTGGCCATGTGACGACGGCGATCCGGGCGATGGAGCGGGCTGCACCCGTCGATCTGGTGTTCCAGTCGATTGCGGGTTCCCAGAAGGCCAATGCGGGCTTCGGCATTGATCTCGCCGTTCTGCGAGAGGCTCATGAGGCTGGTTTGTCGCTGAAGCGCGGGACTATCGGCAGCGACCTCATGTATTTCGAGACGGGGCAGGGGGCTGCCCTGTCGGCCGATGCGCATTTTGGTGTCGATCAGCAAACGATGGAGGCGCGTGCTTACGCCGTGGCGCGCGAATTCTCGCCACTTCTGGTGAATACCGTCGTTGGCTTCATCGGTCCGGAATATCTCTATAATGGCAAGCAGATCATTCGCGCCGGCCTTGAAGATCATTTCTGCGGAAAGCTGCTTGGCCTGCCGATGGGTGTCGACGTCTGCTACACCAACCACGCCGATGCCGACCAGGAAGACATGGACGTGCTGCTGACCATGCTGTGCGCCGCTAATGTGAACTTCGTCATTACCGTGCCAGGCTCGGACGACGTCATGCTGAACTACCAGACGCTTTCCCATCACGATTCAATCTATGCCCGCGAAACGCTGAAGCGGCGGCCTGCGCCGGAATTTGAGGAGTGGCTGGTGAATATGGGCGTGACGGATGCCGCCGGCCGTATGATCGAGAACCCGGGGCTGATGAACCGCGGGCTTCGCGAACTCGATTTTCTTGGAAGGGAAGCCGCCTGATGCGTGACCGCCGGCCCTCCCTCATCTCCAGTCCGCCGGAACGTCTCAAGGCCCTGCGGGTGGCAACCGATGCACGCGTGGCGCTCGGCCGCGCAGGTGCAAGCCCGCCCACGCGCGCGGTACAGACATTTCTGTTGGATCATGCGCAGGCGCGTCAGGCCGT
Organism: Rhizobium sp. X9; assembly: GCF_018873185.1. Classification (NCBI taxonomy): domain Bacteria; kingdom Pseudomonadati; phylum Pseudomonadota; class Alphaproteobacteria; order Hyphomicrobiales; family Rhizobiaceae; genus Rhizobium; species Rhizobium sp. X9. The sequence continues at coordinate 1,409,570 of NZ_CP071312.1, forward strand.
GTGGCGTCCGCTCGATATCGACAAAGTGGAACGTGATTTGCGCGCCTCGGGTGCGGATGTCGTGCATGTCGCGAGCCGCGCGCAGGGTCGTGCAGATTACCTGCGCCGACCCGATCTCGGCCGTGCCCTTTCAGACGATAGCCGTCGCGCGCTTGACGGGCAGGCCAAGGGAGCCGATGTCGCATTGGTGATCGCCGACGGGCTTTCGGCAACGGCTGTGGAGATGAATGCCGTGCCGTTGGCAACGGAGTTGCTCAAGGCGCTTGCGAGCACCGGATTGACGGTCGGCCCGATCACGCTTGCGACGCAGGCAAGGGTTGCGCTGGCGGATGATGTGGGTACGGCGCTCGGCGCAAAGGTGGCGGTGATCCTGATCGGCGAGCGGCCCGGCCTTTCGGCAGCCGACAGTCTTGGCGCCTATGTCACCTTCGGGCCGGAGACCGGCTTGCCGGATTCCCGACGCAACTGCATTTCCAATATTCGTGATGGTGGCGTGCCACCCGTCGAAGCGGCCGGGAAGATCATGACCCTGATCAGCGCCATGTGCCAGCAGGAGACAAGCGGTGTGACGCTGGTTGAATTCGAAAAGCCGGTGACGGCTTTGTCCGACTAGAAACGAAGCAAATCTCGTCCATAGCCACCACGAACCGGCAAGGTGCATCGGGCCTGATCCGTTGCGCCTGTTGATTTCGCTTTCGAACCACGAAAATAGAGGCAAGCCCATGGTCCAGAGCCCCTTCACAGAATTCGACGTCGCCGTCATCGGTGCCGGGGTGGTCGGTTGCGCGGTTGCCCGCCGTTTCGCGCTGGCCGGTGCGAAGGTCGTGGTCATCGAGAAGGGTTCCGATATTCTTTCCGGGGCATCGAAAGCTAACAGCGCTATTCTGCATACCGGCTTCGATGCGCCCGAAGGCAGTCTGGAACTGGAATTGGTGAAGGCGGGTCGGGCAGAATATCTGTCCATCCACAGGCAGATGGGCCTTGGTCTCGTTGAAACCGGCGCGTTGGTCTGTGCTTGGAATCCCGACGAGGCGCAAAGTCTGGAGGCGATCGCCGAGCAGGGGAGGCGCAACGGCATTGCCGAGCTTGGTCTGCTCACGGCCCGGCAGGCTCGGGAATCCATGCCCGGTTTGTCCGGCCATCTTGTCGCGGCACTCGACGTTCCTGGTGAACATGTCATCGATCCGTGGTCCGCGCCGCTGGGCTATCTCACGCAAGCGGTGGGGCTCGGCGCGCAGCTAGTGCGCAACGCCGAAGTCCTGTCCGGTGCGTTTGATGGCGCATGGCGAATAGAGACGACGGCGGGTCCGATCCTTGCGGCGAGCGTTGTCAATGCGGCCGGGTTGTTCGGCGATATCGTCGATGCGCGGCTGGGTCTTATCCCGGACTTCACCATCAAGCCTCGCAAGGGACAATTCGTCGTTCTCGACAAAGCCGCCCGCCGGTACGTGCCGCGCATCGTCCTGCCTGTTCCCACCGAAATCACCAAGGGCATCGTTGTGTGTCCAACCGCCTTCAGCAACGTTCTCATCGGCCCGACGGCGGAAGAACAGGATGACCGCGAGCGTGCGACTGTAGAAACGGCGGCGCTGGAAGCGCTGCTGAAACGCGGCAGCGAGATTGTTCCGGCACTGGCCTCCGTTCCCGTGACCGCTGTCTATGCCGGTTTGCGCCCGGCCTCTGAGAAGAAACATTACCGGATTTCCGCACGGCCGGACCGGCGCGCGATCACGCTCGGCGGCGTGCGGTCCACGGGTCTCAGTGCGGCACTTGGTCTGGCGCAGCATGCTCTGGCGCTTCACGAAAATTTTGGCACGCGTTTTGTGCCCCCTCCCACGGTGCCTGATGTGACGATGCCGAACCTGACCGAAACCTGCGAGCGGGACTGGCAGCGCACCGATCATGGCGAAATCGTCTGCCATTGCGAGCTTGTCACCCGCCGTGAGATCGACGCGACATTCTCCAGTCCGGTGCCGCCGGGTGATTTCGGAGGTCTGCGGCGGCGCACCCGCGCGGGCATGGGGCGCTGTCAGGGGTTTTACTGCAATGCCCGGCTGGCCGCGATGACGGGCGACCGTCTGGCTGTACCGCTTGCAGTCCGTCCGGGAGACGAAAGATGAGCACGTGGAAGCCTTTTCAGCAGATGCACGAAACCGTTCCGGATGCAGACGTAATCGTGGTCGGGGGCGGGCCCGCGGGCGTGGCGGCGGCGCTGGAGCTGAAAGCACGCGGCGTCGCGCATGTGACGATCCTCGAGCGTGAGCCGGCCCTTGGCGGCGCACCCCGTCATTGCGCCCATTCGCCTTTCGGCATGCGCGAATTCGGTCGCGTTTATTTCGGCCCGGCCTATGCGCGACGTCTGCAGCGGCAAGCGAAGGATGCAGACGTTGATATCCGCACCGGTCATTCCGTGGTGGAACTCGGACAGGACGGTACGCTTCAGGTGACATCGGCGCGCGGCGTGGAGACGTTGAAGGCCCGGCGCATTGTACTGGCGACCGGCGCGCGGGAAAAACCACGCTCAGCGCGGCTTCTGCCGGGCGACCGGCCGGTGGGTGTTATCACCACCGGCACGCTGCAATCTTATGTCGCCTTTCACGGCATCATGCCCTTTCGCCGCCCGCTCATCGTTGGTTCGGAACTGGTCTCCTTTTCCGCGCTCCTCACGTGTCTGACGCATGGCGCGCGGCCGGTGGCGATGATCGAGCCCGAGCCGGAACCGCTGGCGCGGTCGTTTTTCCGGTGGTTTCCGCGATTGGTCGGGGTGCCCTTTCATTGCCGTGCCACACTTGTGGACATTCGTGGGAGCGGCCGTGTCGAGGAGGCCGACATCCGGCTGGCAGATGGCCGCATCCTCACCGTCACGTGTGATGGTGTTCTTCTCACCGGGCGGTTCACACCGGAGGCAGCGCTTCTGAACGCGTCCCCGGTAGATGTGGCGGCAGGCAGCGATGGCCCGATGATCGATCAGGATGGCAGAATGGCCAACGCGATCTTTTTCGCCGGAGGGAACGTATTGCGGGCCGTGGAAACGGGCGGCTGGTCGTTTCGCGAAGGCCGCCGCGTGGGTGCTGCCATTGCCGACGATCTCGCCCGCGACCCCTGCAACGCAAAGGCGGTGCCTGTCACTTTCGCCGACCCGCTCAAACTCGCGGTACCCACCATGGTGCGGCCGGAGGGACTTGACCGACCGGCTTTTCGCGATTTTCAACTCCGCTTTACCAGACGCGTTCAAGGCCGGCTTTCGCTTCATCTTGATGGAACGGAGGTATGGAGCAAGTCCGGTCTTTGGCTGCCGGAACGCCGTGTGCTTGTGCCCATTCCCCGCGCTGCATTTGAAGCGAGCCAGATTGCCTTTCACTTTCGGGAGGGGAATTGAATGCGCATTGCAGCGATCGATCAGGGAACGACGTCGACCCGATGCCTTGTGATAAGCGACGGCGGCACGGCGCAACTCGTCTCAAGCCTGCGTCATATGCAGTTCTATCCAAACCCCGGCCATGTGGAGCATGATCCGGAAGAGCTGTTGCGCAACATCCGCGCGGTGCTGGCGGCTGCCGGGCCGGTGGATGCGATCGCCATCGCCAACCAAGGCGAGAGTTGCCTGGCGTGGGATGCGGAGAGTGGCGAAGCGCTTTCGACGGTCATCGTCTGGCAGGATGCCCGCACCGCCGAAGCCCTGGCCGCTTTGCCCCAATCGGCCGCGGAACGATCGAAAGAGATTTGCGGGTTGCCGCTCGATCCTTATTTCTCGGCGAGCAAACTGTCGTGGCTGCTAAGGCACAATCCGGCCGTGGCGCGAGCAAGGGCGCAAGGGCGGTTGCGCCTGGGCACCACCGATGCCTTCTTTCTGGATCGGTTGGCAGGCTGTTTCCGCACCGACCTTGCAACGGCCTCGCGCACGGGGCTGCTTGATCTGTCAACCGGCGCCTGGAGCCCGGAACTCTGTGCACTTCACGCCGTGCCGCTGGATTGTCTGCCCTCAATCGGTCCTGTTGATGGCGGCTTCGGTTCCATCGATGGAACGCCCATCCGCGTTTCCATCGTTGATCAGCAGGCGGCGCTTTATGGGCACGGTTGCCGCAACGCTGGCGATTGCAAGATAACCTTCGGCACGGGAGCTTTCCTGTTGGCCATCGCTGGTCATGAACGCCCGCTTATGGGGGAGCTTCTGCCGACCATTGGCTGGCAGAAGCAAGGCGTCCCCGCCGTTTTCGCCATCGAAGGCGGGGTTTATGATGCCGGTGCCGCACTCGAATGGGCGCGGAAGATCGGCCTCTATGCCGACAATGCCGAACTTGACGGTTTCGACGGGCCGTCGGCCATTCGTCGCGGCCTTGTATTCGTGCCGGCACTTTCGGGCCTTGCCGCGCCATATTGGGACAGACAGGCCGTGCCGCTCTTCATCGGCATGGACCATGCCACCGAGCGGAGTGATATGGTGCGTGCGCTGCTTGAAGGCATTGCCTTGCTGACGGTTAGGTTGATCGAAGCGGCGCAGACTGTCGTTCCCATCGGCGATACGATTTCCATCGATGGTGGCTTGTCGAACAGTCGTTATTTCGCCCGTTTCCTTGCCGCTGCCAGTGGCCGAACCATTTGCGTGCCGGCCATGCGCGAATTGACCGCGCTTGGTCTGGCGGAACTATGCGACATCGATGTCGCCGCCATGCGAAACGATGCCGAGACATTCACACCCAATGGATCGGTGGAAGCCGCAGACCACGCTCGCTTTGCGCGTGCCATAGACAATGCAAGGGGTTGGCGGGGCAGTTGACGCAGCGTTTTTTGCGAATTTCATGCTAGCGGGAGTAATGTCTATTGCCACGACCGTGCTGGCCGGAGTGAACCCTGCGGTGACTGGTGTTTCCTCCATTCACAGGGCGTCGGACGACACCCATCTGTTTCGCCCCGTCTGTTTGGCGCTTAGAAGCGCAGCGTCTGCTCGTTCCAATACGCTACTCACGGTCCCCGCTCCGGGTGAAGTTGCGATACCGACCGATACGGTGATCGGGTCAAGCAGGCGACCGCGATAGGTGAGAGGTGCGCGCTCAACTGCGTAGCGGAGTTTCTCTGCAACCTTGATGGCATCTTCAATGCCCGCAGCCGGCATCAGCACGGTGAATTCCTCGCCGCCGAAACGGAATAATTCACCCTGATCGCTGACGGCTTCCGAAAGCACCTGGGCGACATATTGCATCACTGCGTCTCCGGCATCATGGCCGAAGCGGTCATTGAAGCGCTTGAAATGGTCGATGTCGAGCATCAGACAGGCAAGTGCATTGGTTGGCTTTTCAATATGCCTGTTCAGCGCCTCATCGAGTGACCGGCGGTTCAAAAGACCGGTCAAGGCATCCTGCCTTGCCATGCCAACCAGCCGCTGCCGAAGCTGGAGGTTTGCTACGGCAAGGCCGATATTTTCGGCGAGAAGTTCCAGATATAGGCGCTCTGCCTCCAGAGTTTCACTGCTCTGCGGAATTTCAAGATACAATAAGCCGACGGTGTCGCCCAACGCCGTAAGCGGGATGCACAAGCCGGTTCCGAAGCCGCCCAGGAGGTGGTGGCAGACAACGTCGTCTCCATCCGGTTTGCTGGCGTGTGGGCGCCCACGACGGAGCGCCCAGCAATCATCGATCGAAAACTCCGGGGCGGAAAACGAAGGATCGGACCATTGTCCGGTCGATTGGAGAACCGAACTGTGTTCTTTGAGCACAAGCAGGCGGCCGGCGATGGTGGGAAAAATCTGCGGCATGAATTTCGAGACGACGTCGGATAATTCGTTCTCATTCTGACAGGCCTGAATCCGATGCATCATCTGCAGGATCAGGTCCTTTATGCGTTGGTTCTTGCGGTGCTCCGCGTCAAGACGTTCCCTTTCCAGCCCGTTGCTGCGGAAGATTCGAATGGCCTGGTTCATTTCCCCAATTTCGTCACGCCGTCCCTCGTCCGGTACGTCGATACTGTAGTCCTGCCGGGCAAGGCGCATGACGATATTGCTCATCTTGATGAGAGGCACGGCAACGCGTCTGCTGAGGACGAAATAGAGCACTGCCACAAACATCATGGCGGTCAGGGCGAGCATTACCTTGGCGATCGATCCGTAGAAATCGCTTCGGCTTTTGGCTTGGTCAACCGCTGCCTGCGAGCGGGTTGCAATGGCTGCTCTCAGCGTTGAGACGGTGTTGAGCAGGCCGGTATGCAGTCGATAGTACTCATCGCCAAACAAAATCTGTTGTGCGTCGCTCTGTCGGCCGGAGCGATAAAAGCTGATGGCCTCGCGCTCCATCCTATCCAGAGTATCAGCGCTCTTTCGTATATCCTGAAATGATCCGGACTCTTCCGGTGAAACACCAAGATTGGACAGTTTGTTCAGGGTGTTTTCGAGGTGCTTTTCCTGATCTTCATCAACGTAGAATTTTGCCAGGTGCTGCTCGTCGCCACGCATGACGTAAAGACGCGCCTCCTCTGTACGCTCATCCGCAATGATCGCCAGTTCCTCGGCCAGATCTGTCAGTTCGAGGTGATCTTGGATGGCCACCCGCTCCTGAGAAGCGCTTCTGGCGGACAGAATGAAAGTGGTCGCCGATATTGTCGTGAGCACGAGGGTTACGGCGTAAGCCAGGTTCGTGATGGTACTAAGTCGCATGATGGGCGCCGTCTGCTTGCCGCAAGGTGTGATAACCGCGTGCGGCGGGTACAATTTCAGAGTCTGCTTATTTTAGGCCATCTCGTCAAACGGGAAGTCAACATGCTGGATAATCGAAGTGACTGCTTGCGCCGATGCCGGCGTCGTAAAGTGGAGTTCGCGGTCGAGCAAGCAGAATGGGGGCTGCAGCCATCTGGCATGTCGACGACGTACCAAAAGTTGTTGTCTGAGATTGACTCTCGTTTAAGAGTAGGTGAGCTTCGGCATGGATCAGGCAGCACTCTGACGCGGCCCGCGAAGACAAACATCACCGAAACTGGACATTGACATGAGAACTGTAATTGCCGCCCTTGGCCTTGTAGCCCTTTCGAGCTCTGCTTTCGCTGCCTCCTGCGAGAAAAACTTCACCGTTTCCGGTGTTCCAATGGTGACGGCCGTTTCTTATAAATCCTGGCGGGAGTTGCCGAAAGCAAAAGCATCAACGGTTCTCCAGAAGCTCGCTCAGGCCGTGGCAGCGGAGGGTTTCTCCGGTATCCAGGTTAACAAAGCTCTCTCATCGGTTGATGCGCACCAGGAGACGACCGGCAGCGGGAGAATTCAAACCCTTCGCGTCGTTGCACGTCAGAAAGGCGCCGGCGTGCGGATTGACGTTATGTTCAATATTCAAGCAGGTCAGATCACCGACAAGAACATCGTTCGCAAGGGCATCTGCAACATTATCAGCGGCGCCTAATAAAACTCGGCAGCGCAGGGTGGATCCCTGTCGCTCCGCGGAGATCGTCTCTTGATAAAAGACGATCTCTTCGAGAAGCCGCCATTCGATGTCTAAAGCGGGGTCACATCGCTCTTTCTTCTAAAGGGCTTTGGGCAGCTTCAGAAAAAATCGTGTGACGCATCACGTTCTCTCAACACGTCGTGAAACCTTTAAAGCGATCATCCGTTAAGCGCCCATGACCGACACTGACGCAGGACCGAAACCGGTCGATGGTGCCGACCAGAATGGTACCGAAACCGCATCCGCGAAGGATGCTCACGATATCGATGATCCCCTCCCGCCAGAGGAGATGCAACCTGTTTTGGGCTTGACGCCTGAGGAGGCGGAGGAAGCACGCAGGAGATATCTGCTGAAGCGCTTCTGGATCAGCGCGCGAGGTTTCTGGAGCCGTCGCGGCGATCGGCTGGCATGGCCTTTCTCGCTTGGGCTCTTAGCCATGATCGGCATAAATGTCGGCTTCCAGTACGGCATTAATGTCTGGAATCGCGGGATTTTTGATGCGATCGAGAAACGGGACGCATCGACCGTCTATTTTCTCGGCTCCGTCTTTCCGCCGCTCGTTTTGGGAAGCGTCTTTATCGTCACCTCACAAGTTTATGTCAGGATGCGTATTCAGCGACGCTGGCGCTCCTGGCTAACAAAGTCGCTCGTTGGGAGATGGATCGCAAATGGCCGCTACTATCAGCTCAACCTGATCGATGGCGACCACCAGAATCCAGAGGCGAGGCTCTCGGAAGATATGCGGATTGCCACCGAGGCGCCCGTGGATTTCATTTCCGGTGTCATCGCGGCCTTTGTGTCTGCCTCCACCTTTATCGTTGTTCTGTGGACAATCGGCGGCGCTCTGACGGTCTCGATCGGGGGTGTCTGGATCACGATCCCCGGCTTTCTCGTCGTCGCAGCCGTGATCTATGCGGTTATCACGTCCAGTTCCATCGCCTTCATTGCCCGAAACTTCGTCAAGGTTTCCGAAGTCAAGAACCAGGTCGAGGCGGAATTCCGCTACACGCTCACGCGCGTCAGGGAAAATGGGGAGAGCATCGCCCTGCTCGGCGGCGAAGAGGAGGAGCGAAGCGATCTCGACAAGAGGTTTGGCAATGTCCGGCGGCAGTGGCGACTGATGGCGCAGCAATATATGCGCACCACGGTTGTGTCGAATGGATCAATGTTGATTGCCCCTGTCGTACCCGTTCTGCTCTGTGCGCCGAAGTTTCTTGACGGAAGCATGTCGCTTGGCGAGGTGATGCAGTCTGCGTCCGCCTTCACCATCGTCCAGTCCGCATTTGGCTGGCTGGTCGACAATTACCCTCGTCTGGCCGACTGGAATGCCTGCGCGCGGCGCGTCGCCTCCCTGATGATGTCGCTCAACGGCCTCGAGCGGGCCGAAAAGAGCGATACTCTCGGTCGGATCGTGCGCGGTGAAACGGAAGGCGAAACAGTGCTCAGCCTTAAGGATGTTTCCGTTTCGCTGGGTGACGGAACGGCTGTCGTCAAAGAGACGGATGTCGAAATCGGCGCAGGCGAGAGAGTATTGGTCGCGGGGGAATCCGGATCCGGCAAGAGCACGCTGGTTCGGGCCATCTCCGGCCTATGGCCGTGGGGTGGAGGCAGCGTGAATTTCCGCGCCGGCAGCCGATTATTCATGCTTCCGCAACGGTCTTACATTCCCGCGGGTACGCTACGTCGGGCGGTCTGCTATCCGCAAGCGGCCGAGAGCTGGACATCTGAAGAGATCGGGGCCGCGCTCGACAAGGTCGGCCTCGGCCAGCTCAAGGGCAGGATCGAAGATGAGGCACCATGGGACCAGACGTTGTCGGGCGGCGAAAAACAAAGGCTGACCTTCGCGCGCCTGTTGCTGAACGCCCCCGACATTATCGTCATGGACGAGGCGACGGCAGCGCTTGATGAAAAAAGTCAGGACAAGATGATGCAGACGGTGATCGACGAGCTTCCCGACGCCACCATCATAAGCGTGGCGCACCGTCCCGAACTGGAAGCATTTCATAGCCGCAAGATCACACTGGAACGCCGGGAAGGCGGCGCAAAGCTTGTGAGCGATATCGATCTCATCCCCCGCAAGGCAAGGGCAGGCTCCCTGCTGCGCCGAATGGTCAAGCGAAAGTGAAGCCTTAGCCGGGACCTTGATCACACGTTACGAACCCGTTTGAGATATGGGGAGGCGCGACGATGAGATTGCCAGAGGCAACGCCGTCACCACTACCGGCACGATCAGTGCCGACCATGCTGCCCCATAGCCAAAATGGTCGACCAGAAGACCGAATATGTAGGGCCCGATTGCCATGACCCCCAGACAAATCGTCGAAGCGAAGGCGATCGTCGATGCTATCGAACCTTTCGGAGCGCTTTCCGCGATTTCCAGGAGGTAAAGCGGAAACCATCCGATGCCGAATATCCCCAGGATGACAAGCACGAACAGGATCACTGCTGATGGAGTGCTGACGGGCAGAACCGCCAGGATTGCGGCAGCGCCTGCGGCAATGATGGATACGCGGCCGAATGATTGACCGCGGAGACCGGACCGGAAGCGATCGCTGATCCACGGCAGCAGAATGCGGCCCGGAATGCCCGCAAGCTGGGTTGCAGCGAACATCGAGGATGCGACAAAGAGCCCAAGCCCCAGTCCGTCCGCCATGAACCCGATGACGTGCGCCGTCAGCGTAAATTGAAACGCCGACATGGCAATGCCAAGCCGTAATACGGGCCAGAAACTATGATTCTGACCGACGATGCGGACGAGTTTTGCCAGAGGAAGCGGCCGTTCGGTTTTCGCAGCCACATCGCTTCCCTCGCGATAAAGTCCCCAGAAGAGTGCAGCACCCGCTCCGGAAACACCGGCACAGAGCCATGCAGCTGCATGCCACCCGTAACGAACCGCCATGAAGGGAAGGAGAGCGGCTGCGATCATCGTTCCGAGGGGAACCGCGGCCTGCCGAAACCCTGTCGCGATGCCGCGTTTGGCGGGTGGGAACCAGCGCATGATCGCCCGCGTGCCGCCCGGTTGGACGGCTGCATAAGTGCCGCCGAGAAAAGCGATGCAAACGAGCAGCGCCGGCAGGCTGTTTGCGAATGCCGCAGCGCATGCCATCGCGATCGCCATGCCGAGCATGGCAATGCCGACGATGCGGCGTTCGCCATGAATGTCGATGGCTCGGCCGAGCGTGAACATGGTCACGATCTGGATAGCGTTCATGACGGTCACTGCAAGTGATGCGGATGCGAGAGAAACGCCGAATGCTTCCCGCCAGAAGGGCACGAGAATGTAGATCCCCTGCGATACGAACGAGCCGGCGGTCTGCGTGCCGACTGCCACGACAAGCACGGCCCAGATCCTGGGATCGGTGACGGAAACGGGTGCAGGCGGAGTCGAAGAAATCTGTGACGACACGGAAAAGCTCCTATCAAGAGTTTTCGTGCAATAGCCTTCCCGAAGAGCCGACAGAATTAAGGGCTTGCACATTTCAGTGATAACAGTTTGTTATGCAAACCATGCGCTCATTGGATCCCGCGGCCGTCGAGGCTTTTCTTCTTGTTGCCGAATTGCAGTCGTTCACGCAGGTTGCCGGCGTGATGAATACGACACAGGCCGCCATATCCCTGCGCCTGCGTCGGCTCGAAGAGATGTTGGGGCATCGTCTGGTGGAGCGGACACCGCGCCGGGTCCGATTGACGGCTGCGGGCGAACGTTTTCTGGAGCCTGCGCGAGCCTATGTCGCTGCCGGCCGTCGCGCGAGCGATGTCTTTGGACAGGAGCCGACGCGTCTGGCGATCGGGGTCACGCATCATTTGATCGGAGCCGACCTGCCGCGGATCCTTCGCGTGATCAGCGAACTGGAGACGAGCGTTACGCTTCACCTTCGCACTGCCGGCACAAGAACACTGCTTGAACTCTACGATGCCGGAGAACTCGACGCGATCGTCGTGTTGCGGCATGACGATATCCGAAGAGATTGCGAACCTCTGTTTCAGGAAAGCTTTGGCTGGTACTGCAGCGCGGACTTCGATCTGCCTTCGAATGGCCCGGTGCCGCTGGTGCTGCAGCCGGAGCCCTGCAATCTGCGCGCCATGGCCCTTCGGGCGCTGGATGGCGCGGACATTGCCTGGCGCGAGGCGTTCGTCGGAACCGGGGCAACGGCGGTGGGAGCGGCTGCCGAAGCCGGGATCGGCATCGCGCTTCTGGCGCGAAGTGCCGCTCCCGCTGGTGTGCGGGAGGTGAGGGGCCGCTTGCCGCTCCTTCCACAACTCGATGTCGTGATGATTTCCGCGGTGACGGGTGACCGTGCGAATTCCGCTCTCGGACGGACCACACGAGCATTTCGATCATCCTGAGGCCGCGGGCGGCCAAGGTATTTCGCCTGCGACTGCCGCGATCACTATACGCGCTTTGCCGTTGGCTCATTCGTAGGCCACTTGTCGATGCGTATTTAAGCGACTACCAATATATTTTTGCGAATACATCGGCGATCATCGGTGCAAGGTTGATTTGTCAGTGCTGCCAAATTTTCGCGGGCGGCTTGATCTCAGGTCGAAACGGGATGGTCGCGTTAAACCTCGAAGTGGCGCTTGTTTTCTGATCACGAACATGTGCTCCGAGGGCTGTAACTTCCTCGGCTTCGCCCTCGTAAATACTCTGAGACTGGCTCAACGGGAGGATCGAGCAATGGTGAATAGACGAGAGCTTCTCAAAGGCGCAGCATTCGTAGCGATTGGACTTCAGCTCGGTGGTGGGCGGGCGTTTGCCGCGAATGGTTCTTTTCCCATAACGTTGACCGATGAGGAATGGCGTAAACGCCTCACCCCGGATCAATATGAGGTTTTGCGGAAAGAGGGCACGGAATATCCGGGATCCAGCCCATTGCTGCATGAAAAGCGCCGCGGCAACTTCGCCTGTGCGGGTTGCGATCAGGAGGCGTTTTCCTCGACCACCAAATTCGAAAGCGGAACCGGGTGGCCCAGCTTCTGGGCCCCACTGGAAAACGCGGTTGGCACCACGCAGGACGCCTCTCTTGGAATGGTGCGAACGGAGGTCCATTGCGCGCGTTGCGGCGGCCATCTCGGTCACGTTTTCGATGATGGTCCCAAGCCCACGGGCCTTCGCTATTGCCTGAACGGCGTGGCGCTGAATTTCCATCCGGCGTCGGCCTGACCGACAGGGAATATTGCGATGTTACTCTTTCTTCTCGCCTATGTCGGCGGTGTGCTGACGATCGTCAGCCCCTGCATCCTGCCGGTTTTGCCGTTTGTTTTTGCGCGCGCCGGCCGCCCGTTCATGACCAGCATTCTTCCCATGCTGGTTGGCATGGCGGCGACCTTTGCCGGTGTGGCGACGCTCGCCGCAGTTGGGGGTGGCTGGGCGGTCGAAGCCAATGAATATGGACGGATGGCCGCCATCACCCTGCTGGCGGTCTTTGGCCTATTCCTGCTGTTCCCGTCATTGTCGGAGCGTCTGACGCGGCCGCTGGTGGCGCTGGGCGCGAGACTTTCGCAATCAGCAGACCGGGAAACAAGTCGCGGCTCGGCGATTGTCGGATCGTTGATCCTTGGTGTTGCCACTGGCCTCCTCTGGGCCCCCTGCGCAGGACCGGTTCTCGGCCTCATTCTCACCGGAGCGGCACTGCAGGGCGCCAATGTCGGAACCTCGGTTCTGTTGCTTGCCTACGCGCTTGGCGCGGCGACATCTTTGATGCTTGCGCTTTTGATCGGCGGACGGGTTTTCCAGGCAATGAAACGTTCGATCGGGGCGGGGGAATGGATCCGGCGTGGTCTGGGCGTTGCCGTGCTTGTCGCGGTCGCCGCAATCGGGCTCGGCCTTGATACCGGCTTCCTGACGCAGGCGTCGCTTGCCAGCACATCCGTGCTCGAACAGAAACTGATTGACGGATTGGGCGGCAGGCCCGGCCAGGATATGGCCGAAGGCGGCGCGATGAAGCCGTCGACGGTTATGCCGAAGGATGCCGCGCAGAATGGCACGATGCAAGGCGGCGCGATGCAGGGCAATCCTGCCATGCAGGCAAACAGCCCGGCAATGATGTCCGGCAATCCGGCCGCGATGAGCGGCTCGAACGCGATGATGCAGGGCAAGCCGTCGACATCCACCGCAGAACAGCTTCCGGTAGAAGAAACCGTTCCGTCGCTTGCGGGCGCAGTTGAATGGCTGAACTCGCAACCTCTCAGCATGGAGCAGTTGAAGGGCAAGGTCGTGCTTGTCGACTTCTGGACCTATTCCTGCATCAACTGCCTGCGGGCAATCCCCTATGTCCGCGCCTGGGCCGAGAAATACAAGGATCAGGGACTTGTCGTGATCGGCGTGCATGCGCCGGAATTCGCTTTTGAAAAGCGCATCGACAATGTCAAAAAGGCAATTGCCGATCTCGACATCGGTTACCCCGTGGCCGTCGATAATGATTATGCGATCTGGCGGGCATTCAATAATCAATATTGGCCGGCGCATTACTTCATCGACGCAAAGGGGCAAGTCCGTTACCATCATTTCGGTGAGGGAGACTATGACCGGTCGGAGCGCGTCATCCAGCAGCTTCTCGCAGAAGCGGGAAAGACGGATGTCGGCTCGGATATCGTTGCCGTCAATGCGGGCGGTGCGCAGGCGGCCTCCGACACGGCCGACGTGCAATCGCCGGAAACCTATGTCGGTTACGAACGGGCGCAGAACTTCATCGGTGCAGGCGGTATCGTCAACGACGAGGCCCATGCCTATATCGAGGAAAAGCCCCGGCGCAACGAATGGGGCCTGACGGGCAACTGGACCGTCGGCGCCGAACATGCGGCGCTGAATACCAGCGGTGGCGGCATCTATTATCGGTTTCGGGCTCGGGACCTGCATCTGGTTCTTGGTCCGGGTGCAGACGGCAAGCCGGTTCGCTTCCAGGTCACGATTGATGGCAAACCGCCGCGTGGCGATCATGGCATGGATATCGACGCTGAAGGAAACGGCACCATTACCGAACAGCGCCTTTATCAACTCGTCCGCCAGAACGGTCCGGTCGAGGATCACACATTCGCAATCCGCTTTCTGGACGCTGGTCCCGAAGCCTATGCATTCACCTTCGGTTGAGAGGAAAAGGTCATGAGACGCATGTTTGCCTGGAAAGCGGTAACGGCCAGGCTGGCCATCGGATCCGCGATAATATTGGCAGGTCTGAATGTCGCATCGGCACAGGAAGGCATAGCCCTTCCGGCGCCTGCGGCAGATGTTTCCCCAGGTACTGCAGCCACCGAAACGGCGGTCTTTGCAGGCGGCTGTTTCTGGGGCGTGCAGGGCGTCTTCCAGCATGTGAGCGGCGTCAAAAACGCTGTCTCCGGTTATGCGGGTGGCGCAAAGCAGACGGCGAATTACGAGTCGGTCGGTAGCGGCAAGACCGGCCATGCGGAGGCGGTGAAGGTAACCTACGATCCGAAGCAGGTGACCTATGGCCATCTGCTGCAGATCTATTTTTCCGTGGCCCACGATCCGACCGAACTGAACCGGCAGGGGCCCGATATCGGCACGCAATATCGCTCCGCCATCTTTCCCGAAAACGAGGATCAGGGCCGTGTCGCGAAAGCTTACATCGCCCAGCTCAACAAGGCACGTCTTTACGACGCGGCGATCGTGACGACCATCGAGCCCGGCCATGCATTTTATCCCGCCGAGGCCTACCACCAGGATTTCCTGACGAACAATCCGACCTATCCTTACATCGTCTATAACGACCTGCCGAAGCTCGAAAACCTGCGCAAGCTGTTTGCAAGGGATTTTCGCGAGAAGCCCGTGCTGGTCGCCAAGAACGGTATTTGATATCAGCCGTCAGCCGGGACGATTTGAGGAAGGTGACAGACATGTTTGAAGCGGCGTCGATCGACATTGCCGACAAGACCGGGTTTTACCGCGCGCTCGCCCAGCAGCTGCAAGGTTTGTTAGAGGGAGAGACGGACATGATCGCCAATGCCGCCAACATGTCGGCGCTGATCTATCAGACGATGCCTGACCTCAATTGGGCGGGCGTCTACCTGTTGAAGGGCGACCAATTGGTTCTCGGACCGTTCCAGGGCAAACCTGCTTGTGTTCGCATCCCCGTCGGCCGTGGCGTTTGCGGCGCCGCCGTCGAGCGGAAGTCATCAATCCTGGTTGAGGATGTCCACGCCTTCCTTGGCCACATCGCTTGTGACGCAGCCTCGCGCTCGGAACTGGTCGTCCCGATTTTTCGAGGTAGTGAGACGATCGGCGTCATCGATCTCGATAGCCCGCTGCCTTCACGGTTTGATGCTGACGATCAGGCCGGCATGGAACGACTGGCGGAAATCTTCGCAGGCTCATTCTAGGTTTGCGGTTGCAGCCGGTGCTTTTTGGTCGGCTGCAAGGAGAGACAGCGGTTTGCAGGAGGTGGTTCTGAAACGATCCGGCCCTCAAGCCAGCTGATCTTCCATGCCAAGAAAGCTCGTCGGCGTCATATTCGTAACCTGCCGAAAAGCGTGCGAGAACGAGGCGGTACTGGAAAAGCCGAATTCGGCGGCGACGTCAGCGATCGCGTTTCCTCTCGCAAGGCGATCCATGGCCTGCACGATACGGGCCCGTTGTCGCCAGGCTTTAAACGTCAGACCTGTCTCTGACGGAAACAACCGGCTTAGGGTCCTAACGGATGTCGCGGCCCTCGAAGCCAGTTCCTCGATACTCAATCTGTTTTTGTGGTCGTCGAGAGCCATGTTGGCGACACGTATCCCGATCGTACTCGTTGGCAGCGGCAGGAATGTGGGTGCATGGGCGGTCGACATCAGTTCGTGCAGCATCAGCCTTGCGATGAGTTCGGCCCTTTCATTTTCGATATCGGCTGCGAAAGCCGCGTCGAGCAGAGATTGCATGAGCGGGGTGACACGCAGGGCGAATGTGTGGTCAAGAGGCAAAGGCGGCGCCCATGCCTGCGCCGCCGATGGCTCCCAGTGAACCATCCATAATTCGGCGTCCGTCAAGACATCGACGCGATGGGGAACGCGGGCCGGAATCCAGACAGCGAGCTGGGAGGGCACCAACCACCGGCCCTCTTCGGTATGGACCCGCACCATGCCGGAAGCGGCAAAGGTTAGCTGCGCCTCGTCATGGGCATGGATCGGCAAGCCGCCGCCACGCTGCTTGAAACCTCGTTGGAACGTAAATGGACGTTCGGGCATGATTGGCATCTCCGCGATGTGGATTGGCGACACATCGACAAGGCGTTTGAGTAGCATGGGAGATGTCGATGGTCGAGGGATCATCGGAACCCGAACGAACATGAGTGAAGATATGAAATCAGTAGTCATTAACGAATATGGCGACAATGCCGTGCTCACATTGGCGGACATTGAACGTCCGGAGCCGGGAGCCGGCGAGGTGCTGGTCAAGGTCCATGCGGCGGGCGTAAATCCCATCGACTGGAAGATCCGCAGCGGTGCCGGCCAGCGCATGGGTATGACCCTGCCGATCCATCTTGGCGGCGAGATCGCGGGCATTGTCGAAAAGCTTGGGCCGGGCGTCAGCGAATTCAATCCGGGCGACGGTGTTTACGGTATCATCAAGGCTGGAGGGTTTGCGGAATATGCGATCGCCAAGGTGATGGATATTGCCCACAAACCATCCAATCTGGGCTTCCTCGAAACGGCTGCGGTACCGCTCGGAGCCCTGACGGCATGGCAGGCGATGTTCGACGTGGCCGGGCTTTCAAGCGGCCAGCGGCTGCTTGTCACCAACAGTGCGGGCGGTGTCGGTTCTCTTGCGGTTCAGCTTGCCAAGGCGAGGGGTGTGCATGTTACCGCAATGGCGTCCAGCCGGAACGAGGCCTACGTCCGCAGCCTGGGCGCGGACGAGTTTATCGACTACACGAAGCAGCCCTTCGAGCTGGTCGCTGACGGCATGGACGTCGTGTTCGACACAGTCGGGGGCGACACTTTCAAGCGGGCATTTGCTGTTCTCAAAGAGGGCGGCTTCCTGGTAACGGCCGTCGCCTTTCCCACGGAAGAGGACAAGCAGCGTGGCATCCGCGTCGCGCGCGTGCAGTGCAAGCCCGATGTGGACCAGCTCGCATTCATCCGCAAACTGGTTGAAGAAGAGAAGGTGAAGCCCTGTGTAGCGACCGTTCTGCCGCTTGCCAGCATTAAGGAGGCGCTGGAATTGTCCGAAGGTGGGCGGACCCGCGGCAAGATCGTTCTGCAAATCGGCGGATAAGAAGAAGGCAGCCGGTCGCAGATGTGGGACATAGGCTACGGCTTCTCGTTACCAGCGCGGCACCTGCCTTTCATAGGCTGGATCGAAGAGCTTCATATAGGCTGTATCATCCCGCTCTTTCATCGCGGTCTGATCATAAAGAGCCGCGAGTTCAGCGAGTTTCCGCCGGTCGAGCGTAACGCCAAGTCCCGGCCCTTCGGGTACATCCAGGCGACCGCCACGGAACGTGAATGGCGTGCCCTCGATCACGTCGACGCCGGTCCAGGGGTAATGTGTGTCGCAGTCGAAGCTCAGGTTCGGCGTTGCGGCGGCCACATGGATCATTGCCGCAAGGGTGATGCCGAGATGCGAGTTGGAATGCATGGAGACGCCGAGCCCCAGTGTCTCGCAGATCTTTCCGAGATGGGTCGAGGCGCGCAGCCCGCCCCAGTAATGGTGATCCGACAGCACGATCTGCACCGCGTTTTTGCGGAAGGCAGCGGCGATCTGGTCGAATTCCAGAACGATCATGTTCGTGGCGAGCGGGATCGACGTCGCGGCTGCGACCTGCGCCATCTGGTCCATGCCGATGACCGGATCCTCGAGATATTCGAGAATGTTTTCGAGCTTGCTGGCGATGTAGATCGCAGTTTCCACGGTCCAGCCGCCATTGGGATCGATCCGCAGCGGATGATTGGGAAAGGCTTCCCGAAGCTTCAGCATGGTCTCGATTTCGAGATCGGGATGCAGCACGCCTCCCTTCAGCTTCAGCGACTGGAAGCCGTATGTATCGACCATCCTGCGGGCTTCGCCAACCATCTGATCGGGTGTTAGAACCTCTCCCCATTCATCCGGGGTTTCCCCCATATGGGCCGCGAATTTGAAAAACAGATAGGCACTGAAGGGAACGCTGGCGCGGACCGCACCGCCAAGCAGGTCTGAGACCGGCCGCCCGAGAAGCTTGCCCTGAATGTCGAGGCAGGGGACTTCGAAGGCCGAGGCGACCACGTCCGTCAGCTTGTGATCGGCCACCGCCGATTTGGCATTGATGCCGCCGCTGCCGGGCAATGCGGTGAGGACGCGCGATTTTAGCTCGTGAAGATGAAACGGATCGAGCCCGATCAGAGCGGGGGCTGCGCGTCGCAACCCATCCAGCGCCTTGATGCTTCCGTAACTTTCCCCGAGGCCGACCGTGCCGTCGTCACCTATGACCTCGATGACGGTGCGCAGCGCGTGGGGCTGATGCACGCCTTTACAGTTCAGCAGCGGCCTGTCGGGAATAGCGACCGGCGTGAGATGAATTTCGGCTATGCGCATCAAAAAGCTCCTTGTCGCCACCAGCCGCGCGCAGCCTTCAGCGCATCGTCCAGCGGGGGCAGTTCGGGACGCCAGTGGCGCTCCCATTCCAGACTGAGGGGGATTTGTCGTTCATCCGACTGTAAAATCGAAAGCAGTTGCGCCATGGGAAAATCACCATGGCCCGGCAAAACGTAGCGTCGTCGGCCATCGCTGTCCGTGGTGCTGTCCTTGACGTGCAGATGCGCGACATTTTGTGCGATATGCTGCCAAAGGGTTTTGAGATCGCTGCCTTTGGCCCAGGTGTGGTGGGTGTCCCACAAAATCCTGGCTGCCGGCACGCGCGTGACGAAGGCGAGAAGCTGCTCGAGGTCCGCCAGCGCGTCGTGTGTCTCGATCATCAGGTCGACATTCAGCCCGCGTGATTGTCGCAGCGCCCGCCAGTCGTCCAACAGGCGCGCTGCCTGTGTCATCTCGTCCAGTCCCACCTGTTTGCCGCCGTCGAAGATGCGCAGATAGGAAATGTCTGCCGCTTCCGCCCAGTCGATGAAGGGCTCGACGGCGGAAAGATCGGTGCTGCCGAACAGCCGAATGGACGTGTTGAGAGCGGCGACCTTGAGACCGCGTTCGGCCAGAAAGGCTGCAAATCTGGAAGGAGTGGCAAACTCGGCCGTGAGCGCCGGGATCAGGTCGACCGTACCGGACAGCGTGCGCAACTCCACATGCGCGATGCCGTGTCGCTGTGCCAGATCGGCGGTTTCATGCAGACTGAGTTCGGAGCAGCCAAGCGTTGAAAAACAATAATCGAAAGCGCTCATGCCATGCGCTCCATATCCCGTTTATGGACTGGGTGAAGTGGGGCAAGCCCCGCGACGAAACGTTCGATCTCGGTAATGGCGAGATCCGAAAGTGCCCGCAATTCATTGCCCAGCGCCCCGGCAATGTGGGGGGTGAGCACGACATTGGGCAAATCGTAGAACGGGCTATCCGTCGGCAAGGGTTCCGGCTCCGGCGTATCGATCAGAATACGCAGCCGTCCGGAAAGCGCCTCGGCGAACAATGCGTCGTGATCGACCAGCCAGCCGCGTGCCGTGTTGATGAAGATTGCATGATCGGCCATCAGCGCCAGTTCGCGGGCGCCAATCATGTGACGGGTTTCGGGCAGGATCGGCGCGTGCAGGGAGACCACATCGGACCAGGCGAGAAGCTTGTCGAGCTCCATTTTCGTAGCACCAAGTGCGGCCGCGTCCCCCGCCGAAAGAAAGGGGTCGTAGACGGCGATCTCGAATTTTCCGCGCGCCAGCATCTCCATGACCAGCCGGCCAATCCTTGATGCGCCGACAATGCCGACTTTGCGCGAATAATTGCCGAGATAGGGCAGGCTCATCCCACGCCTGCTGCCAAAACCGCCCGTGCCGCGCTCTGCCCGATGTTCGTCTCGCAGACGAAACACATCCTTGCCGCACATGATGATTGCCGCATAGGTAAATTCGGCAACCGGAACGGCCATGGCGGATGCCGCCGTGGTGATGAGGATATCGGATGTGTCCCAGAATTCGGCGGGTGCGACGGTGCGCACCGAGGATGCGGCATAGGCAACCATCCTGAGCTTTGGCGCACGGGCGAGGCGCGCGCGCGTCAGGGACGGCGTGCCCCAGGCGGCCAGCAGAATATCCGCCTCGGCCAGCGCCTCGGCGCCCGCTTCCGTGTCGAAATCCGTATAGGGGAAATCGGGGATAATGTCGGTTACGGCATTCAACCGTGCCCATTCGCGCGAACCGAAAAAACCTTCGGGAAGCTCGTTGCGCATGGCGATCAACAGCCGTGGCTTGTCTTGATATTGTCTCATGGGCGCACCGGACTTGAAAGGGGGCGAAGCTCGATACGGGTGACGTCGATTTCGATCGGTCGAGAACCGGGCCGCAGGATCACATCGAGAAAAAGCTCGGGAGGGGCTTCACCTGCCCTGAGTTTCAGGGAGGGAGTTCTAAGCGCGCCGCTCCATTGGGTGGCTGGGAAAGGAAAAAATGTGCCGTCCTCTCCACGGAAAGGCGCAAGTGCGACTGCCTCCTGCCCTTCGGCTGCAGCATCTTTCAGGCGGAGCGATATTCCGAGCACGTCGCTATGCGCCGGCACCTCTACATCGCATATGGCCTCCACCCAGGAGCCTGTGCCCGGATGGACAAGCTGCCCGCCGAGACGGTGGCTCTGCTCACGCATTTCCGTGACTGTCAGGGCTGAAAAATCCGATGCCAGATTGCCGGCTGGATTGTTCACCTTGTCAAAACGATCGTCTCTCGCAAGGATACGGGCTGGCGCACGCGGCACGATCGTCTGCAGATAGTTCGCAAGCAGCTTTCCGACAGCAAAGGCGCCGGTCACCGCAAAATGGGTGCCGTCGTCCGAATAACCCGGATAGGGCTCGCCGAATTCACCTTCGGGATCGACCCAAGCCGAGTTCCAGTCGAAGACATGGCAATTGGCGTGATCTGCGGCAAATTCGATGCTTTGCCGGTTGATCCAATGCGCCTTTGCCCGCTCCGCACCGCCAGCCGGCCATTTCCCGATGCCACGGGCGAGGATCGGAAGCAGGATGACGGTCTTGCCCGCGTCGAGCAGAACCGAAACGATCCGCGCCCGGGTATCGGCAATCGTCTGGCGTGTTTCCACCAGCATGTCGTTGGTGCCGGCATCGACGATGATCAGGTCGAAATCCGATTGCAGCAGTCGCGGCAGCCGCCGTTCGATCTCGATTGCCTTCTGGCCGGAAACCCCGAAATTGAGGCCGGAAAAGAACCGGCTGACACCCGGCCGATTGCTCGGCTCCCAGCCGGGCGGCACGCCTGGATCGTGGTGGACAGGGCAGCAAAGCCTGCCATGCGACAGGACCTCGGCCCAGCTCATCCAGCCGCGTGCCGATGTGGCAAGCGAGGTTGCGTCGCCAATATGGTTCTGCTGGACGAGCGAAGTGCCGAGAACGGCAATCCGGCTCGCCCTTGGTAACGATACGGACATGGTTTTCACCAGGATATCAGGAGAACAGGACGCCGCCATTGATGTCGTAGCAGGCGCCGGTGATATAAGCGGCATCGTCGGACGCGAGGAAAGCCACCAGACCGGCAACGTCTTCGCTCGATCCTTCCCGCTTCAGCGATGTGGCGCCTGCCACCCTTTCACGCACTTCCGGTTTGGTGAAGGTGTCGTGGAAGGTGGTCGAGATCATGCCCGGGCAGACGGCATTGACGCGGATATTCGGGCCGGCTTCCTTGGCAAGTCCGCGGGTGAAGGTCATCACGGCACCTTTGGAGGTGGCATAGGCAAGCGCACCCGGACCGCCGCCGTCACGGCCCGCCTGCGACGAGAAGGTAACGATCGCCCCGCCCTTTGCCATTTTGGGCAGTGCGGCCTTGGCTGTCAGGAACAGCGACGTCAGGTTGACGTCGAGGACCTGATGCCAGAAGGCTTCGTCCATATCCGCGATTGTCTTGCGGGCGATAAGGCCACCGGCAACATGGACGAGGCCATGGATCTCGCCGAATTTGTCTGCGGCAGCAGAAATCGCGGCCTCGACTTCGCTTGCATTTGTCAGATCCGCCTTGATTGCCAGAGCCGGACGGCCAAGCTTTTCGATTTCGGCAACCGCCGTGGCTGCACCCTCGGCCGCACCATTATAGGTGAGAACGACATTGGCGCCCTCCTGCGCAAAACGTATGGCGCATGCGCGGCCGATATCCCGGCCTGCACCGGCGACAACAACGGTCCTGTTGGTAAAACGCTGCATTTGAAAAACCTCGTATGGTTAGAATTGCTTGGGAAGGGAGAGCTTGAAACGCTCGTCGTCGACATCGCTGAAATAGATGTCGGTCGAAAAACCCTGGTCGTCGATGAAGCTGAAGATGCGCTTCGGCTCCTTCAAACTGTAAGGCACGAGAAGGGTGACCAGCCGATGCCGGGTGGCTGCCGGAACCGTGGCGCAGACGTGATGGTGGATATCAAGACCCTCGAATTCCTTGGGATCGATATCGGGAAAACCCTCGACGGCCGCGATCTGCGGTGTGCCGGCTGACGAGAAGACAAACTGGCCGTAAAAGCCCGCCTTTTGGCCATTGTAGCGAAAGCTCGACCTGCCGGTCTGCGGTGCCCCCGTCGTGTGGCAAAGCCATTGCAGTTCCTGGGGCTCGGAGCATTCCACCTCATCGACAATCACGAAGTAGCTGTCGTTGACAAAGTGAATTTCGCGCTCTGCCTTTAGGACCAGTGGGTTCGCGACCTGATAGGCGGCTGTCGCATCGCCGAGGATCCGGATATGTCCGGGCTTTTCCTCAACCGCGACGATGCGGCCGGCGGCGCGGCGTGCGAGCGCCTTGTCCTTTTCCGCATATTGCCCCTTGCCGCCGATCAGGATGGCGTTCTTCGACCGTGTCTGGCGGCGCCAGTTCAGATGCATCTGCGAATTGAACGCCACGTAATAACCGGACTGGATCGCCAGATCCTCACCATGGGCATAGAGGACAAAGGCATTCTGGTCGCCATGGCTGTGGCTCAGCGAACCGTAAGGGCTGGATTTGAAGACGAATTGCAGATGCCGGTCCGGGTCTTCCATATGTTTCTGGATGGTCGCCCAGCCGATATCATCGAAAACGGCGAGTGCCGGCAGGTCGGCAGGCGAGACGGCTTCCACCTGCTGATAATCGTGGCGGTAGACGAGATCATCGAAGTTCAGGTCCCACCAGCCGTAATTATAGAAGGCCATTTCCGTGCCCGTCGCATCGGCCTTGATGTGATCGAAATACCATTGGTAATGGCCGTTGCCGGTAACGCCGGCAAATTGCCGAACATTGTAACCCAGCTTCAGGCCGGGAAGATCGCCAAGCGTGGAATCGTCGCCAAAGTTGGCGCGGCGGGTTCCCGGCGCCTTGGTGTAAAGCGGGAAGCGCCCGGTGCTCTGGAAAAACGGCCGCTGATAGAGGTCGTAGCCGATATAGGAGCGGATAAGATTGGCGGCCTCGATGAGATAGGCCATGCCGGTCATCCAGTAATGCGGCCCTTCCGCCCAGCCGCCATCGGTTCCAGCCCAGGGAGAATAGAGGGTGGCAAGGAATTCAACGGTATAATCGAGCCATTCGCCCGCCTCGTCGCTTTCGCCCTGAAGCGCGATACAGGCCGGTGTCAGGACTGCCGAAAGCGAACGCACCGCGTGGCTGTCATAGGGAAATACGTGGATGCGGGCATGCGCGATGACGTGGTCGGCAACCTCCCGCGTTCGTTCGAGAAGAACCGACCGCACGGTTTCGCGCTCGTCCTCGCTCAGATGGTCGTAGAGCCAGTCATAACCCCAAGCGAGTGCGACGACGACACGGAACCCCGCCTCGTCATTATAGGCCCGGGAGGTCGCGCCTTTCGGATCCCAGCCGGCGACGGCCAGCAGCCACTTGCGGGATGCATCGAGCAGATCGTCGCGCCCAAGCACACGGCCGGCAATCGCCAGGTGCCGGATCGCATAGATCACTTCCTGGCAGTCGATATACATTTGCCGCCAGAGCGACGCGACGCGCATATTATTGGGGTAGGGCTGTGGCTCCGGCATGACCGGCCGCTCCAGCCAGGGCTTTACCGATTTTTCGTAGAATTCGGACCAGCCGCAATGGTTGGGGTCCCTTGCCACGGTGTCTGCGAAGGAGCTCAACTGCTCGGGATTGAGCCACAGCCTTGGATGGCTGGCATGGGAGGCTGTATGACGGGCCTGCCTGCCGGGCAGCGGCGTTTTCGGCAGCGAAGCGTCGATCTCGAAGCTGCGCACGGTGCTCCAGTTGGACTCCGGCGTTGCGGACGTCTGGTCCCACAGCGCATAACACCAGTGATAACGGCCTTCCGGCAAGGCCTCATCCGGCGTGAAGAAATTCCAGGCGAGATCTTCGAAAACGAGTGTTTTTTTGTCGGCGAAACCGGGATCGGTGGAAATGCGCAGCACGTAACGCGCGCCGTCGTCGATGTCGGGCAGCCATGAAAAGCGCGGGGGGTTCTCCGTTGGTGGTGCTTCTTCGCTCGGCTCGTAGCCAATGGTCAATGAACCCGGCCGGGGTTCATCGAGAAGTGTCTGTCTGGAGATGGCCGGGGCAGAGGGACGCATTGCGCTCTAACTCCTATGAAAACAGAGGGGAAAGGATGGCGGCGACAAGGCCGCCATCACGGTCGAAGGGTTTATTGCGCGGCCTTGTACTGGCGGTCATAGGCCGATTGCATCATCTTGATGACCTCGTCGTAACCGAGGGCGGTGAGGCGCTTTTTGTAGGCGTCCCAACCGGTATCGACGTCCTGCGCGCCGAGAATCCAGGTCTGCTGCATCTCGGTCATGTAGGTGAGGATGCTCGGCCAGTAGCGGTCGAAGGTCGCCTTCTCCTCGGCGTTCAGGGAAACGCCCATGAACTCGTCCTTGAGGCAATTGCACTTCTCGTACATGTCGATGCCTTCGAGCGCGATCTTGTTCGTCCACTGGCGTTCATATTCGTAGTCCATCCAGTATCCGCGCGGGATCGCCGCACCGACCGCCCACAGCTGGGCATTGACCGGATCCTTGTTGTCGAGGATTTCCTTCTTGAACTGCGGCTTGCCGTCGACCATCTCGTAGGTCAGGCCTTCGACGCCGAAATTCGACAGGATGCGGCCCTGCTGCGAGAACCAGAAATCGAAATATTTGATGGTTTCGACCGGGTGCTCATTGGTCGCCGAAATGGCCCAGCCGACGGGCTGGACACGCAGGCGGCGGGAATCTTCGAAGCGCTGGCCGGAGACCGTCTTTGGCGGCAGCATCGGCTTCAGCGCGAAGCCGTCGATCTTCGGCGACAGGGCGTCGTTATAGGTCGAGGTACTGGCGAACCAGTCATGCGTCATGCCGCCGAGATTGTTGCCCAGAAGATATTCACGCGAGCGGGCGCCGCGGGTGAAAATCTCCTTGTCGATCAGGCCTTCCTTGTACCACTTGGCCACATTGGAAATGCCGGTCTTGTAGTTTTCCTCCGCCCAGGGGTGACGCAGCTGTCCGTCATAGACGGCAAAGTCACCATAACGTTCGGATCCGGACACGCGCGCATCCCACAGATTGATGAGGCGGACGGCATCGATTTCCTCACGGGCAAAATAAGGAACTTCATCCTTGAGGCCGTTGCCGTTCGGGTCCTTGTCGCGGAAGGCTTTGAGAACCTCATAGACTTCTTCCGGCGTTTCCGGCTGCTTCAGGCCAAGCTTGTCGAGCCAATCCTGGCGGATGAACCAGCCGCGCGAGAACTTGCCATCGGGCACATAGGGAATGAAATAAAGCTTGCCGTCCGGTCCGGAGATCGCGTTGCGGATTTCCTTGTGGCTGTCGAAGAAGGCCTTGAGGTTGGGGGCGTTTTCCTCGATCAGGTCATCGAGTGGAATGAATGCGCCCTCCAGCCCGTAACGAATGAAGTCTTCCTTCAGCCCGCCTGTGGCGTCGCCGCCGACGATGTCGGGAAGGTTGCCCGAGGCGATCAGAAGGTTGAAGGCATCGCGGCTGCTGGTGGTTGCCAGCGACGCCACGTTGCGGACATGGATGTTGGTGATTTCCGCCGCCTTCTGCTCCACCGGCCATTTTTCCGAATAGACGTATTTGTCACGGAAATGGAAATGGATCGTCAGTTCCAGCGGGTCTTCGGTGATCTTGCCTGAATCCTGTGCCGATGCCGGCAAGGCCAGGGTCGCGGCTGTTATCAACGCCAGTAGGGGCGCGCCTTTTCGTAGTGCTCTCACAGGTTCTCCTCCCTTGTGCTGCTACTCTTTCACTCCGCCCAGCAGAATTCCTTTGGTGAAATACTTCTGCGCGTAGGGGTAAATGATGAGGACGGGAATGATGGAAGCGATCATGATCGCTGACGTCACCGTCTCGAACGAATAGTGGGCGGTGAGCAGGCTCGAGGCGAATTCGTCGTTCGAATTCAGATCGACGATCACACGCTTCAGATAGACCTGAAGCGGGATCTTTTCCTCGCCGCGCAGCAGCACCATGGCCCAGAAATAACCGTTCCAGCGCGACACGATGCAGAACAGCGCGACGGTGACGATGGCGGGTTTGGAAAGCGGAATGAACACCTTCCACAGCAGCTGCAACTCGCTGGCGCCATCCATCTTGGCGGCTTCTTCGAAGGACTTCGGAACGGCCTCGAAGAAATTGCGCAGCAGAATGACGTTGAAGGCGTTAGCAGCAAAGCCGAGGATGATGCCGAAACGGCTGTCGAGAAGTCCAAGATCGCGCATGTTCAGAAAGAAGGGGATCATGCCGGCGTTGAACCAGAGCGTAAATGCGATGGCGATGTTGAAGAAGGTGCGGCCGCGCAGGCGCTTGCGCGAGAGGGCGTATGCACCGGGGATCATGATCAGCAGGCTCATCAGCGTGCCGCCGAAGGTGTAGATGAAGGTGTTGCCATAGGCGACCCAGAACATCCTGTCGGACAATACCCTGTCGTAAGCGGCAAGCGTGACATCGACCGGCCAGAAGGTGACGCGGCCAGCGGTGACGGCGGCACCCGAAGACAGCGAGACCGACAGCACATAGATAAAGGGATAAAGCGTCGACAGGACGAAGAGGCCCAGAAGAATGGCGTTTGCCCAGCCAAAAATCCGGTCGCCGCGGGAATACAGATTGAAGTTTGCCATGTTTCAGCTCCTCACCACAGCGATGTCGACGAGACTTTTCGGCTGATGCGATTGGCCGAATAGACGAGAACGAAAGCGATGACGGCGTTGAACAGTCCGGCGGCCGTGGCCAGGTCATATTGGGTGCCCTGCAGGCCGGTGCGGTAGATGAAGGTGGAAACGACGTCCGCCGTCTCGTAGGTGGATGGGCGATAGAGCAGAATGATATATTCGAACCCGACCTCGACCAGATTGCCGATGCGGATGATCAGCATGATCACGATTGTCGGCAGGATGCAGGGCAGGGTAATGCGCCACATCATCTGCCAGCGCGACGCGCCGTCCACCCGGGCGGATTCGTAAAGCGTCGGGCTCACGCCTGCGATGGCGGCGAGATAGACGATGGATTCGAAGCCTGCCTCTTTCCAGACGGACGAGCCGATGTAAATGGGACGGAACCATTCTGGCTGGGTCAGAAAATAGATCGGTTCGAATCCAAGGCCTTTCAGCAGAAGATTGACGATGCCGATCGATGGCGAGAGGAAATTGATGACGATGCCGGCAACGATCACCACCGAAATAAAGTGCGGCAGGTAAACGACCGTCTGAGCCCAGCGGCGTGCGACACCATTTTGAACCTCGTTGAACATCAGGGCCAGAATGATGGGGACCGGAAAGGCGAAGATCAGACCAAGGCCGCTGATCTTGATGGTGTTCCAGAAGGAGCGCACGAACATGTCATTGTGGAAGAGTTCGACGAAATTCGCAAAACCGACCCAGGGGCTTTTTCCGATGCCGCGAAAAATCGAGAAATCCTGGAATGCGATGACCAGCCCGTACATGGGTTTGTAGAGGAAGACCGCAAACCAGATGATCATCGGCGCCAGCAGCAGGTAGAGCTGCCAGTCGCGGCGCACATCTTCCTGGAGATCATCAAGACGTTCCTGAAAACCCTGTTTCATGCCCGCGCTCCGCCTTTGGCTTTCAGCGACCTGCCGGTCGCTGCATCGAAGACGTGGACGCGGGTGGTATCGATGCTAAGCTGGCTGACGCCGTTGAGTGTATGATCGCCATAGAGCGTTTCGGCCTTGGCGATAAATGGCTGGCCATCGGCGGTGCCATGCAGGAGCGCTTCCGCACCCAGCGGCTCCACGAGGTCGATGCTGCAATTTAATGCCTCACGACCCTCTTCGGTCTCTACCGACATGATTTCCGGTCGCAGGCCAAGTTTGACCGGCTGCCCTTCCGTGGCGTTCTTTGCGAAGGCTTCGGGAATGCTGAAGTGCTGGCCGGAACCGCCCGTAAGCGTAACCTTCACGCTGCCATCCCGCTTCTCGATGATCCCATCGAGAAGGTTCATCGGCGGCGAGCCTATGAAGCTTGCGACAAACGTATTTGCCGGTTCGAGGAAGACCTCCATCGGCGAGCCGACCTGTTCGATATGGCCGCCATTCATGATGACGATGCGGTCGGCGAGCGTCATCGCTTCGACCTGATCATGGGTAACGTAGATGCTGGTGGCATGCATCCGCTTGTGGAGAAGCTTTATCTCGGCGCGCATATGGGTGCGCAGCTTGGCGTCGAGGTTCGAGAGCGGTTCATCGAACAGGAAGATTTTCGGCCTGCGCACGATGGCGCGGCCCATGGCGACGCGCTGACGCTGGCCACCGGAAAGATCAGCCGGCTTGCGGGCCAGATATTCTGTGAGCCCGAGAATCTGGGCAGCTTCCGCAACCGCCTTGTCGATGGCGGCTCGTTTCTCGCCCCTGACGCGCAGGCCGAAGGCGATGTTATCGGCCACACTCAGATGCGGGTAAAGCGCATAGTTCTGGAACACCATGGCGACATCGCGGTCTTTAGGGGCGATCTTGTTGACCACCCGGCCGTCCATCGAAACCGTGCCGTCCGAGATGTCTTCCAGACCTGCAAGCATGCGCAGCGTGGTGGATTTTCCGCATCCCGAAGGACCAACGAGGACAACGAATTCCTGCGGCTGTATGGAAAGATTGATACCATGGACGACTTCGAGAGCACCGTAGCGCTTGACGACATCGTTGATTTGAACTGCGGACATGAAAGGCCCCTCCTCAAAAGCCTTGAATGTTCAGTCAGGCGTCTTCGCCCCCCGTGAAACGCGCTTCCTCGTGACACGCGTGTTGACCTGCTCGATGAAGGTCCAGATCTTCGGGTTCTTGGAGAGTTCTGCGATTTTGGTTTCGAGGGATCCGAGATGGCGCTGGACGGCCTCGCGTGCGGCCTCGACATCGCCCGACTCGATGGCATTCACGATCGCTTCGTGCTCTTCGATCACCTTTTCGGTGCGTCGCACTGCAAAAACGCGCTTCAGGTGGCGCATCCGGTCCATTTCGCCCTTCGCCTGATTGACGACGCTCCAGGCGCCGGGAAGGCGGGCGGCCGCAAAGATGGTGCGGTGGAACTCTTCGTCCAGCAGGAAGAAATCCGTGAATTCCTCGTCTTCGGCGGCGGTGCGCTGCTGGGAAATGCAGGTTTTCAGACGGGCGATATCTTCCAGCGAATGCCGCTTGGTCGCCTCGATGACGGCGCCCTCTTCCAGCTTGAACCGGATGAAGCAGGCTTCCATGTAACGCTGCACGTCGATCGGCGAGATGTAAGTGCCACCCTGCGGCACGACGGTCACAAAACCTTCTTCGGAAAGGCGAATGATCGCTTCGCGCACGGGCGTCTTGCTGACATGCAGCAGTGCCGCGATTTCCTTTTCCGACAGCGCCCGCCCCGGAAGCAGCTTCACCTCGACAATCAGTTTGCGAAGCAAGGCATGGATCCGATTGGTCATGTTCCCCTCAGCCGGCAGGTCTTGCGGGGTGACGAGTTCGGACAGCGGCAGCGATGGAAATTCGATGGGGCTAGACATATCAATTACCAAACTGAGATATCAGATATGGTTATGATATATCTGTTGTGTTTTGGTGAGTCAAGTGGCAGTTGCTGCCGATCTGTGCGAACGGGCAATGACCTCGCCTCAAGCGCTGGAGCAGTGGATGTCTTTGTCGAAGAGCCGGCGCTCTCATGCAGCTTGAGAGGTCTGCAATGCGGGGAGCGTAAGGCTTTAACTTGCAATTGTGAGCCAACTCTCGCCCGAGCAATTTCGGGGCGAGATGCGGCTTTGCAATCAAAAGGGTGGAGGCTTAGGCGCCGTGCTAACGCGATTTATTGCTCGGGCCTTTGGTAACGTGCGACGATCATGCGACAGCGCGCGGCCTATTCGAGCGCAACCATATAGGCCGGCAGCTGCTCCTCGAAGAATTTCGAGAAAGTGGCGATGCGGGGTGGCAGGGCCTGGTAGGGCGGATAATAGAGCGTCAGCCAGAGTTCCGGCGGCGCCCAGCCGCGCAAAACGTGAACGAGCCGGCCGCTGCGGAGATGTTCGGCAATGTGAAATCCCGGCAGCATGGCCACACCCGCACCATCCGCAGCCATATCAGCCAGAACCTCGCCATTATTGGCGCTGAATGCGCGGCCGGCCGCGATGCTGATGCTCGATCCGCCGTCCGAGAGCGCCCAGTTTTCCCGCCGGCTGTCACCGCTATAGGCAAGGCAATCGTCAGGGGTTAGTTCGCCTGGATGCTCCATCTGCGCAAACCGGCTGCCCGGTGCCGCGACCAATATTCGCGGCACGGCCCTGATCTTGCGCCAGATGGTGAATTTGTCGGAGGGGGCGGACGAGATGCGGATCGCGAGATCGTAGTCGTCATCAACGATGTTGACGAGGCCGTCCGAAAGGGAAATCTCGAAGCACATTTTCGGATATAATTCACGGAAGCCGGAGAGGATCGGCGGCAGCACCGTCTTGCCGAGCCATGTCGGCGCACTGATCCTCAGCCGCCCTTCATCGGCCTTGTGGGCATTGCGGACATCGCGCCGCGCATTTTCGAGTGCCTCGACCGCCGGTTGAATCTGGGCGGCAAAGACGGCGCCGTCCGTTGTCAGCGACACCTGACGCGTGGTGCGGACAAACAGTTGCACACCCAGGTCATCTTCGAGCGCGGCGATGGCCCGGGTAACGGCAGCCGCCGTCATGCCCAGTTCGCGTGCGACCTGCGCGAAGTTGCGCTTTTCGGCCGCCATCAGAAACGTTTTGAGAGCTTTGTGGTCGTTCATTCGATTATTTCAAAATCCGCAATTCATTCGAGAAAAATATTGCAATTCCGCGATGCAATCAAGCGGGTTAAATCTTTGTCCAGCGAAACGGACAACCAGTAGAAAGGCTCCGGCCATGATCAAGGATATCAAGGGTCTGCACCACGTCACGTCAATGGCGTCGGATGCGCGGCAGAACAACAGATTTTTCACCGAAACGCTTGGGCTTCGCCGGGTAAAGAAGACCGTCAACTTCGACGAACCCAGCGTCTATCACCTCTATTACGGTGACGAAAAGGGAACGCCGGGCACGGTGATGACCTATTTTCCCTTCGCTCAAATGATGACCGGCCGTCCAGGCGTCGGCGAAGTGGGCGAGACCCAGTTCTCCATTCCCAAGGGTGCAATTGGCTTCTGGAAAGAGCGTCTCATTGCCAAAGGCGCCACCGGCATTCAGGCCGACACGGTCTTTGGCGCCAATCGCCTGCGCTTCACCGGTCCTGACGGCGATGGCCTTGCACTGATCGAAACAGGCGATGACGCCCGTGAAGGCTGGCTCGCCGAAGGCATTTCCGAAGACAACGCCATACGCGGTTTCACCGGCGCACGCTTCAATCTGCATGATACGGCTGCGACCGAAGAACTCCTGCGTTTCATGGGATATGAGCGGACTGAGGTTGAAGGCAATGTAACGCGTTTCGTCATTCCCGGCGGTAACGGGGCAGATACGATCGATCTTGCGGCCCTGCCGAAGACCCCCTTTGCCCGTCCGGGAGCAGGCTCGGTCCACCATATCGCTTTCGCAGTCGAAAACCGCGAAAAGCAGCTCGAAGTGCGCAAGGCGCTGATGGATACCGGCTATCAGGTCACCCCCGTCATCGACCGCGATTATTTCTGGGCGATCTATTTCCGCACGCCGGGCGGTGTCCTGTTCGAGATCGCAACCAACGAACCCGGCTTCGACCGGGACGAGGATACCGCGCATCTGGGTGAAGCGCTCAAGCTTCCGAACCGCTACGAGCCTTTTCGCAACCAGATCGAGGCGAACCTCGCTCCCCTTGCGGCATAGACCGGGCCGCTGACCCGCATCCACTGACCGAAACAGATTTGCGCTTTTCAAGACGGCTGCCCCTGCCGGGCAGCCGACAGGCGAAGTCTTCTCAATTTCCACCGCCGCAGATCGGCAATCACCACCTGAACGGAGAACTGAAAATGTCCAAACTCGAAGTCCTTACCCCCGCCAACAGCCAGCTCATCTTCATCGACCAGCAGCCGCAGATGGCTTTCGGTGTGCAGTCGATAGACCGGCAGACACTGAAGAACAATGTCGTCGGCCTCGCAAAGGCGGCAAAGATTTTCAATATCCCGACGACCATCACCACGGTTGAAACGGAAAGCTTTTCTGGCAACACCTTTCCGGAACTGCTCGCGGTCTTCCCGGAGAACGACATTCTCGAGCGCACCTCGATGAATTCCTGGGATGACCAGAATGTTCGCGACGCGCTGGCGAAGAATGCCGCGGCCGGCCGCAAGAAGATCGTCGTCTCCGGCCTCTGGACGGAAGTGTGCAACACCACCTTCGCGCTCTCGGCGCTCCATGATGTCGCGGACTACGAGATCTACATGGTGGCGGACGCCTCCGGCGGCACCTCTGTCGATGCACACAAATATGCCATGGACCGCATGGTGCAGGCCGGCATCATTCCCGTCACCTGGCAGCAGGTTCTGCTTGAATGGCAGCGCGACTGGGCGCGCAAGGAAACCTACGATGCCGTCACCTCGCTCGTGAAGGAACATTCAGGCGCCTACGGCATGGGCATCGACTACGCCGTCACCCATGTCCATGGCGGTGAGGAACGCGTCAAGCATGGCAAGCGCATCGGCCCGAACCCGGCCAACAAATAAGCTTTCAACCGTGCCGTGCCGGCTGGATGACATCCAGTCCGGTGCGGCCTTCATTGATCGAGGAGGTTTCCATGAAAGTCTATCTTCTGTCCCTTGGTGCCGGTCTGCTGGTCGGCATTGTTTACAGCCTGCTCAATGTGCGTTCGCCCGCACCGCCCGTCATTGCTCTGGTCGGCCTGCTCGGCATATTGGTTGGAGAACAGATTATTCCCTTTGCAAGGACGATCATCGGCAAGGAGCCGGCCGTCGTTTCGTGGATCAACCAGATCAAGCCGCATATGTTCGGCCATTTGCCGAAGGGTAGCGAAGAGCGCACAGATCTCGCCAAGGCTGAACGGCCTGCAGACAGGGAGAGAAGCTGATGCCGACGCGACGCACCTTTCTCGGCGCGGCATCGAGCCTCGCCTTCCCCCATCTGTTTTCACCCGCAAGTGCGGCTGACCCCATTCAGACAGGAGCCCGTTCCATGTATCCCGATACCATCCTTCATAATGGCCGCCTGACGACACTCGATCGCGCCAACCCGAATGCAACCGCAGTCGCCATCAAGGATGGCCTGTTCATGGAGGTGGGAACGGACACCGATGTCATGGCGCTCGCCGGACCGGAGACAAAGATCATCGACCTGAAGGGTAAGCGCGTATTGCCGGGCCTGATCGACAACCATACCCACGTCGTTCGCGGCGGCTTGAACTTCAACATGGAACTGCGCTGGGATGGCGTGCGTTCGCTCGCAGATGCCATGGACATGCTGAAACGCCAGGTGGCGATCACACCCGCCCCGCAATGGGTGCGCGTCGTCGGTGGTTTTACCGAGCATCAATTTGTCGAAAAAAGACTGCCGACCATCGAGGAAATCAATGCGGTGGCGCCCGACACGCCGGTCTTCCTGCTGCATCTTTACGACCGGGCGCTGCTGAATGGCGCAGCCCTTCGGGCCGTCGGCTACACAAGGGATACGCCGAACCCACCCGGCGGTGAGATCACTCGCGATGTGAACGGCAATCCCACGGGAATGCTGCTGGCCAAGCCGAATGCTGGCATCCTCTATTCGACGCTCGCCAAGGGGCCGAAGCTGCCCTTCGACTATCAGGTCAATTCCACCCGCCATTTCATGCGTGAGCTGAACCGGCTGGGCGTCACCGGCGTCATCGATGCGGGCGGCGGCTTCCAGAACTACCCTGACGATTACGAGGTGATCCAGAAGCTTTCCGACGAAGGCCAGATGACCGTGCGTCTTGCCTACAACCTCTTCACGCAGAAGCCCAAGCAGGAAAAGGAGGACTTCCTCAACTGGACCTCGTCGGTGAAATACAAACAGGGCAACGACTATTTCCGGCACAATGGCGCAGGCGAAATGCTGGTCTTTTCCGCTGCCGATTTCGAGGATTTCCGTCAGCCGCGACCGGACATGCCACCGGAAATGGAGGGCGAACTCGAAGAGGTTGTCCGGGTTCTGGCGGAAAACCGCTGGCCCTGGCGTCTGCACGCCACCTACGACGAGACGATCTCCCGTGCTCTCGATGTCTTCGAAAAGGTCAACCGGGACATTCCGCTCGAAGGGCTGAACTGGTTCTTCGATCATGCCGAGACGATCTCTGAACGGTCAATCGACCGCATCGCGGCTCTGGGCGGCGGCATCGCGACCCAGCACCGCATGGCCTATCAGGGCGAATATTTTGTTGAGCGTTATGGTCATGGCGTTGCCGAAGCGACCCCACCGATCAAACGCATGCTTGAGAAGGGCGTCAATGTTTCGGCCGGCACGGATGCGACGCGCGTCGCCTCCTATAATCCATGGGTTTCGCTGTTCTGGATGGTGACGGGCAAGACAGTGGGCGGCATGCAGCTCTATCCGCGCGCCAATTGCCTCGACCGCGAGACGGCGCTGCGCATGTGGACGGAGAAGGTCACGTGGTTCTCGAACGAGGAAGGCAAAAAGGGCCGCATTGAAAAGGGCCAGTTCGCCGATCTCGTTGTGCCGGACAAGGATTATTTCTCCTGCGCCGAGGATGAAATTTCCTTCCTCACATCCGATCTGACCATGGTTGGCGGCAGAATCGTCTATGGCGCCGGGGACTTCAAGTCGCTGGATGAAAACGACGTTCCGCCGGCCATGCCCGACTGGTCTCCCGTGCGCGCTTTCGGTGGTTACGCCGCCTGGGGCGAGCCGCAAGGGGCCGGCGCTCGCTCGCTGCGCCGGACGGCGATTTCGACGTGCGGCTGTGCCAGTGATTGCGGTGTCCATGGCCACGATCATGCCGGCGCCTGGACATCCAAACTGCCGATCGCCGACTTGAAGGGTTTCTTCGGAGCGCTGGGTTGCTCCTGCTGGGCGGTCTGAGTTTACGCCACGAATACAAAATCCGGCGGGCAGCGGCTTTTCGCTGCCCGTTTTCTGCGGTGCAACGGACAGACCACCTGAAGGTCTCTAATATTGCATATATCGCAATTATATAGAAACTATTGATGCAATTGTTGGCGATAATAGTTTCGACCAATATCGCTCCATCAGATGAACGCAGCGCCGCTCGAAACGACCGGCCAGAATCACGGGAGCAAAAAATGACCGATCCATCTTCAACGCTTCGCCTTCGCGGGTTTCTTGCGGATATCGTCGCCGCGCCTGCTACAAAAACGCTGGCGCTTCTGGCGCTTTGTTCGGCCTATATTCAGGGCCCGCTCACCAAGATCTTCGACTTCCCCGGCGCGATCGCCGAGATGAACCACTTCGGCCTTCATCCGGCGGCCGCGTTTGCTATCGTCGTCATCGTCTTTGAGCTCACCGCTTCCGCAATGGTGGTGTCAGGGTTCCTGCGCTGGGCCGGTGCTCTGGCATTGGCAGGCTTCACGCTTCTGGCCACTTTCATCGCGCTTCGTTTCTGGGAAATGGCGCCCGGCATGGAGCGCATGATGGCCACCAATGCCTTCTTCGAACATCTCGGCCTGGCCGGCGCCTTCATTGTCGTCGCCGCAATCGATCTCACGAAAGGGACGGGCAAATGAGTGCCGCAAAATCCTCAACCAGCAGCTTTGCTCCTCTTGCACAGCCGGTCTTCGCCGTCCTTTGGGCGGC
This sequence comes from Rhizobium sp. X9, assembly GCF_018873185.1. Taxonomy (NCBI): domain Bacteria; kingdom Pseudomonadati; phylum Pseudomonadota; class Alphaproteobacteria; order Hyphomicrobiales; family Rhizobiaceae; genus Rhizobium; species Rhizobium sp. X9. The sequence goes on from NZ_CP071312.1 coordinate 1,446,228, forward strand.
GACGGTTTTGGGAAATACCGGCAGTTTCATGCGCGATGTCGCCAGTTCCTGGCTGATGACCGATCTCTCGGCCTCGCCGGCGGCGGTCGCCATGGTTCAGGCTGCCGGAACCCTGCCGATCTTTCTGCTGGCCATCCCAGCCGGTGTGCTGACCGATATTCTCGATCGCCGCAAGTTCCTGATCGCCATCCAGCTGCTGCTGGCCTCGGTAAGCGTCAGTCTCATGGTTCTTGCGCACACTGGAATGCTGTCAGTCAGCGCCTTGATCGGGCTTACATTCCTCGGCGGTATCGGTGCGGCGCTGATGGGGCCGACATGGCAGGCCATCGTGCCGGAACTGGTGAAACGTGAGGACATTAAAAGCGCAGTCGCTCTGAATTCGCTGGGTATCAATATCGCCCGTTCCATCGGTCCTGCGGTCGGCGGCATCCTGCTCGCAGCCTTCGGTGCGGCCGTCACATATGGTGCCGATGTCGCAAGTTACTTCATCGTTATCGCGGCGCTCCTGTGGTGGCCAAGGGCGAAGAATGCCAATGATGCGCTCGCCGAAGGTTTCTTCGGCGCGTTCCGGGCAGGCCTTCGTTATACACGTGCCAGCCGTCCGCTGCATGTCGTCCTGCTGCGGGCCGCGATCTTCTTCGCTTTTGCCAGTGCCGTCTGGGCGCTTTTGCCTCTGGTTGCCCGCCAGTTGCTGGGTGGAGATGCGAGCTTTTATGGCATATTGCTGGGTGCCGTCGGTGCCGGCGCCATCGGCGGCGCGCTGATCATGCCGAAACTGCGCGCACGTTTTGATGCCGACGCCCTGCTTCTAGGGGCTGCCCTCATCACTGCGCTCGTCATGGCCGGGCTGTCGTTCGCTCCGCCCCAATGGCTGGCCCTCATCATCCTGCTCTTCCTCGGTGGCGCTTGGATCACGGCGCTAACGACGCTGAATGGCACTGCGCAGGCCGTCCTGCCCAACTGGGTCCGCGGCCGTGGCCTTGCGGTCTATCTCACCGTCTTTAACGGCGCGATGACGGCGGGCAGCCTCGGCTGGGGTGCGGTTGGCGAAGCGGCGGGCGTGCCGGGAACCTTGCTGATCGGCGCGGCCGGTCTGTTCGTCGCCGGTCTCGTCATGCATCGCCTGAAGTTGCCCACCGGTGATGCGGATATGGTGCCTTCCAACCATTGGCCGGAGCCGCTCATTGCCGAGCCGGTGGCCCATGACCGCGGCCCGGTTCTGATATTGATCGAATACAATGTCGAAAAACATCACCGCAGCGCATTCCTGCATGCGCTTGACGAACTCTCCCAGGAGCGTCGGCGTGATGGCGCCTATGGGTGGGGTGTGACCGAAGACTCCGCCGATCCGCAGAAGATCGTTGAATGGTTCATGGTCGAATCCTGGGCGGAGCACCTGCGCCAGCACAAGCGGGTCTCCAATGCCGATGCGGATCTCCAGGGCAAGGTACTCGCCTATCACTCGGGGCTGGAAAGACCGGTCGTGCGGCATTTCCTGACAATCAATCGTCCAGGGAAAGCTTGAATTGGAAAGGGGCCGACAGGCCCCTTTTTATTGTCTGCAGATCCCTCGTTTTCCTGTAAAAGCCGAAGAGCGAAATGCTGCAGCAGAATAATCGTCTTGATATCGCGACGTCGCCGCAGTCGATCCAGCGGTGCGACCGCCCCGAGCCGCTTCTTTCGTCGGTGCGAACGAACTTGTCTCACATCCCGATGCATATAACATCCCGGCGGCCGCCGGGACTAAACTCACCACCATGACAACCGCATAAAGAGACCTGCCAGCATGAATAATCAAACCTCCGTCCCGGACCAGGATGCCTGGGAGGCCTGGAGCCCTGCCGAGCTTTTCCGGCGATTGAGCAGTGTATCGCGACCCTGGTGCGTGGTTGGCGGCTGGGCGCTCGATCTCTGGCACGGGAAGAAGACACGCGAGCACGAGGATCTGGAATTCACGATCCTTCGTGCGGATCTGGGCATTTTCCGGCGCGAATTGAACGATATGGAATTTTATACCGTCAATGACGGCGTGCTTGAACTGTTGGCCGCCGACCGGGAACCGGCGACGGAGATTTTCCAGATATGGTGTTTTGATCGTGCCGCCCTCCGCTGGCGGGTTGATATGATGATCGAGCCGGGAACGGATGAAAGCTGGGTCTATAAGAGGGAGCCGCAGATTAGCCGACCCCGCACCGAAATGGTCGCGCGGACCGCGGGCGGGATTCCTTACCTCAACCCCGCCGCCGTGCTGCTGTTCAAGGCAAAGTACCGCCGGCCCAAGGACGAGGAAGATTTCGCATACGCCGCGCCGAAGTTGCCCGCGGCGGAGCGTCGGTGGCTGCGGGATTGTCTCGGACGCTTCCACCCGGACCACGAGTGGGCAAAGGCGCTGTAGGCGTCGAATTGCGCCTATTGCGTAATTCGGTCCAGAACGCGGCTCAAAGCCTGCTTCAGCGCGTCCGAACCGCCATTGTCGTTGAAATCGTTCAAGACCTGCTCGTTGAGCCCGCCTTTGGTGGCGAATTCGCGGCTGAAATCGATGAAGTCGGCGTCCCTGCCGGCATTCAGCGCCACTTCGGAGAGGCCGGCGAAGAGAGGTGCAAGATAGGCGCGACCCTTTTCTTCCGGAAGGCCGTTTTCAACGAGCCACTCCGTCGCGTGCTGCATGATGCCGAAATAGGTGGCCATCAGGGCGCTTGCGGCGGCGAGAAGGTCGTATTCCGCCTTGGTTTCGCATTCCACCGCATTGCCGAGCACGTTGAAGATCGCCGCCGTGTCCATATCGGGCGGATATAGGGCAGTGACGCCTTTGCGCCGGGCAACGAAGGGCAGGGGGATCGCCTGCGTGAGGCGCACATCCGCGTCGATCCAGTCGAGAAGGGCCTGCCGGTCTGTCGCCGCAACGACGCTTATGACCTTTTGCCCTTCCCGGAATCGCAAGGCGCGGATGACCTCTTCGGCGATCTGCGGACGGATCGCCAGCATGACGGTGTCGCAGCCGTCGATGATAACCTGATTATCGCCGGACACGATCACCTGCGGGAAATCGCCAGCAAGCTTGGCGGAGATATCTGCGCTGCGCTGGGACACCATGACATGCGGCACGGCGGCGGGCTTGCCGAGCAGGCCCCTTACCATGGCATCGGTGATCGCTCCGGTTCCGATAAAACCGATCTTTTGGGGAAGGGACATGCTTGCTCCGCGCGGCGAGGGCCGAAAGATACGTCTGTCGTCTGGTTGTCACGCAATGCTAAATTTTCCACCCGGAATTGTCGACAAGGAGATGGCCGTTTTCCAGATCGATGCTCTAGTGCCCCGGATGCAGGGCGTCATTGAGGTACATGCAGGTCAGCATGGTGAACACATAGGCCTGAATAGCGGCCATCAGAAACTCCAGCGCCGTGATTGCGACCGTCATGAAAAGCGGCGCGATGGCGCCGATCATGCCGAGAGCATTGACGCTCGCCAGCGACACGACAAAACCGGCAAAGACCTTCAGGGTGATGTGACCGGCAAGCATGACGGCGAACAGGCGGACGGAGTGGCTGACCGGTCGCGAAATATAGGAGATGATTTCAATCGGCACGATGATGGGTGCGAGAATTGCCGGTATTCCCGCCGGTTTGAACAGGCCGAGAAAACGGATGCCGTGTTTGAAGATGCCATACAGCGTGACGGTGCCGAACACCATCATCGCCAAGCCAAATGTGACGATGATCTGGCTCGTAACCGTGAACGCGTAAGGAAACATGCCGATCATGTTGGCAAACAGAATGAACATGAAAAGCGAGAAGACGAAGGGGAAGAACCGCATTCCCTGTTCACCGGCATTGTCACGCAGGGTCTTGGCGACGAACAGGTAAAGCATTTCCGCGCTGGATTGCCACCGGCCGGGCACGAGGCGCGCCCTGCTCGTGGCAAGCAGCAGGAACGAACTCGCCAGGGTGACGGTGAGGAACATGTATGCCGAGGCATTGGTGAAGCTGAGATCGATATCACCGATGGTAATTTCAACGAGAGGTTTGACTTCGAATTGCTCGATAGGGCCGGCCATGGAGGGTCCTTCAGTAAATTGCGGCAATGACAGGGATATGCTGATGCTCCAGGTCGCGGCTGTGCCGGACGCAGGAAGACCGCGTGTGTGGTGGAGCATCAGAAATGAGGAGGGTGTTCGCTATGTCGGTCATCCTGATCCCAAGTTTGAGAATCAGGGCCGTCCCCGGAACGTTTCAAGGCGCGGGTCGTCCCGCGCGAGCGCTTTCTAGCCAAATCGTCGGCGGGTAGCAATGGCTTTCGGGCAAATGCATCGGCGCGGGAAAGTCTGACCGCGTGGTTGGCGACAAGAATGAAGATCACGGCCGATGAGATCAGCGTTTTCCAGCTTGCAGTGCGCTCGTGTGCACTTCGCATGGCCGTATTCGAAATGTCTCGATAAAGCGTCTGCTGCGTTTTCCACATCATGAATCTCACGATTGTGGGGTCGTCCCCGTGTGGGTTTGCAGAGCGCAGGTCGTCCCGCGATGCCGGACGTTCTCAGGCTGTAAACAAGAGCAGCCCAAAGATCGCAAACAGCATCAGATGCAGCAGCCCCTGCATCGCAGATGTCCGCCTGCCCAGATATGTCAGGGTCGTCAGCGCGATGGTCAGCGCAAAGAGGATGGTTTCCGTGGGCGAAATTCCGAAGATCACCATTTTGCCAGACAGGAGGCCGACCGTCAGAACCGCCGGCACGGTCAGCCCGACAGTGGAGACAAATGCCCCAAGGCACAGGTTGATTGCCCGTTGCGTCTCGTTTTTCAGCGCAGCCTTCACGGCCGTGATCGATTCCGGCGTGAAGACGATGATCGCGATGAGCACGCCGCCAACCGCAACGGGAGCACCGGCCCGGGCGACGCCAAAATCGATGACGATGGCAAGGTCGTGCGCGAGCAGCACGATTGGCAACATCAACCCGATCAGCATCGCCGAGTGAACGATGTTCTTTTTGCGGGCTCCGCCACCCGCCGCAATATCGGCCTCCGGGGCCGGGCGAGCAATTGGCTCCGCCAGCCGGATCGACATCCGACCCGGCGCGGGCTGCATGAAATGGCTGCGGTAACGGCCCATCTGAAGCACGAGGAAACCGCCGTAGACAATCACGGTTACGACCGAAACCACGACGGCCTGGAGAGCGGTGAACGTGCCGTCGCCAGCCGGCAGCGTATTCGGAACCAGAAGCGCGACACCGGCCAATACGACCGTCATGGCGATGAAGGAGACGGCACCCGGCGCGTTATATTCCTGCTCGCCATACCGTATCGCGCCCGCAAGCAGGCAGATACCCGTCACGAGGTTGAGGATGATCATCATCACGGCGAATATGGAATCTCTTCCGATCGTCGGGGCCTCGTTTGGCCCGAGCATCACGGCGGCAATCAGGATCACCTCGATTGCAACGATCGAGAGGGTGAGAATGAGCGTTCCGTAGGGTTCGCCCAACTGATGGGCCAGTTCATCGGCCTCTTTCACAACCCCGAAAGCCGCCATCAGAATGGTGGCGAAGAGAACGAGAAAGCAGGATATTGCAACTGTCGGGGTCATATCCGGCGAAAGCCACGACGTCCCGGCGAACTGAAAGACCACGACGACCAGCCAGGCCACGACGAGTTTGGGCCAGGCGCCCCGGATAAATGATGGAGATTTTGTATCTGACATTGCAGGCGACCTCATCTGGGGTCGTCCCCGGCAATCTGTCGCATTCGGGTCGTCCCGAACGAAGCTTCGTCAAGCAGTTACGCTAGCGATATCATGACAGGGTTCTTGAAGGCAATGGTGCTGGAATGCCTGCCTTGAAGATCTGTGCCGCTGATGATAGCACACTTCCGTGCAGGACGACCTGCGCCATCCGGATCAAGAGGGGACGGCCCCGTGTGTAAAGAACACGAGGAGCAAAGCCATGATCCCCTGCAATTACCCTGAGCAGATTTGCCTTTTTTCTCCCGCGCGACCGCATTGAGCGGTTTCGCGATGTTGGGTTCGGATATTATTTACTGGTCGACCACCTTTGCGCAGGGAATGCTTCTGCTTTCCATGGCACTCGTCACATATCGCCTGATCAAGGGGCCACGGGCGCAGGATCGCGTCATGGCTGTCGACACGATCTACAATCTGGCAATATTGCAGGCCTTGGTGCTGGCGATCAAAACCGGAAACGCCCTCTATCTCCCCTTTATTCTCATCCTTGCAGTTCTCGGCTTCGTTTCGACAGTCGCGCTCGCAAAGTTTCTGATGCGAGGGGAAGTGATCGAGTGATGAGGCAGTAGACGGTTTCAGCTCAGGATCGACAAGTCGCTGGAAAAATTGATCAAATTGCCGGCGCGGAAAATGTAGCGATGCAAAATCCCTGTCGATTTCGCATCGCTACGCAAAAGCCAGTTCCTGCTTCAGCTGAACGTCAAATTTCACCGAACCATCGGGCCGCTACCTCCGCGATTTCCGCCTCGTCAGGAATGGACTCCGTGGCCCAGGCGACGATGCCGTCGGGTCGCACCAGGACAGCGCTCAATCCCACCCGGTCTTCGATATCGCCTGCGACATAGGCGATCCGTCCATTCCAGCGATGCGCCAGCGCTTCAAGCGATGCGTCCGCGGCAAAGTTCAAAAGCAGACCGCTTCCTTCCCTTAGAAGTTCTCCGGTCCTCCTCCCGTCTGCCAGTTTGAAATCAGGAACGCTGCGGCCGACAAGCGGATGTTCGCCGCCAAGCTCATAGCGGATGGAAACGCCCCATACGCGTTCGGCGAAGTATGTCGCGCCATCACGGGTCTCTATGAGATCGCGAATGATGGCTGCGAGCGCTCGAGTGCTCCGGCTTGGGCGCATGAGTGCAACCTGGGCACGCGACCAGTCAAGGATCTGTGCGCCCAATGGGTGCCGTTCGCTCGTATAGCTGTCCAGCAATCCGTCCGGTGCATCGCCACGGATCGTCGCTGCAAGCTTCCAGCCGAGATTGATCGCATCGCCCAGCCCGAGATTGAGCCCCTGCCCACCGAGCGGAGAGTGGATATGCGCGGCATCGCCCGCCAGCAATACCCGGCCCTTGCGGTATGCGGTGGCCTGATAGGCTCGGTCCGTCCAGGTGGTTGCGATGTGAAGGCTTGAGACCGTGACGTCGGTGCCGGAAACATGCCGCAGCACGGCCTGCACATGCTCACGCGTGATCGGCTGGGTTCGGTGAAACCGGCCGCCATCAAAATCGACCATCGCGATGGTTCCGGGTTTTTGATAGGTGTACATGCCGGTCGGCGTGTAGTGGCGGCCGGAAGTGAGTTTTTCCGCATCCGCGATGTCGACCTCGGCGGAATAGCCCGTGAATTCGGGATCGGTGCCAACGAAATCGAAACCGCCAGCCTTGCGCACGGTGCTGCGGCCGCCATCGCAGCCAACGAGCCACCGCCCATGAAATGTCTCGCCGCCGGCGCGAATGGTCACGGCCTCATCCGACGGCCCGAAGCCCTCAACACCGGCGCCACGCCTGATCTCGGCTCCCATGGCGGTTGCTCGTTTTTCCAGAACGGCTTCGATTTCTTCCATGCTGGAAGCCAGGGTGACGGGTGTCGAATCCGCAAGGCGATAGGCCCATTTCGAAATGTCGATATTGTCGTGGAAGAACTGAATGCCGGCGAAGTGGCCGCCCGGCCGGCGCTGCTGATGCATCCAGTGTGCGGCCGATTGGCCGGTGCTGGATTGCTCTTTCGCGCGCTGCCGTTCGGTAAGCTCATCCAGCAGGCCGCGCCGGTCAAAGCTTTCGATCGTGGGTGCGGAAAGACCGCGCATGCCGAAGGGAAGTTGCTTTAGCGGCGAGTAAGGGTCCGACGCCTGCTCCAGCACCAGCACCGAGAGGTTTGCGAGACGCAGCTCGCAGGCGAGAAACAGGCCGACCGGACCGGCACCGGCAATGTGTCAACGGCGGAGTAAAAACCGGCCATGGGGCGGAGCAAAAGTCGGCCACTATGGCGCCGGCCTGAGACGGCCGGGAGGGCGTAGCCCGAGCGGGGGTCTTAGGCCGGCGCGGCGATTTTTTGAGGGGAGTTTTAGCAGGCCTTTCGGGCGCGACTTTGAGCGAGACGATAGCTTTCGCCGTTCATCTCGAGGATGTTGACGTGGTGGGTGATGCGATCGAGCAGTGCGCCGGTGAGACGTTCGGACCCCAGTGTTTCCGTCCATTCGTCGAAAGGCAGATTGCTGGTGATCAGGGTGGCACCACGCTCGTAGCGTTGCGAGATCAGCTCGAACAGCAATTCCGCCCCGGTCTTTGATAGTGGCACAAATCCCAGCTCATCGATGATCAGCAGCTTGTAGGCGGCCATCTGCTTCTGGAACCGGAGCAGACGCCGCTCGTCACGCGCCTCCATCATCTCGCTGACCAGGGCCGCCGCCGTGGTGAAGCCGACGGACAGGCCCTTCTGGCAGGCGGCCAGGCCGAGACCGAGTGCGACATGCGTCTTTCCCGTGCCGCTCGGGCCCAGCGCAATGACGTTCTCGCGGCGCTCGATCCATTCGCAACGGGAAAGCTCTAGCACCTGCATCTTGTTCAGCTTGGGGATGGCTGTGAAGTCGAAGCTGTCGAGGCTTTTGACGACCGGGAACTTGGCCGCCTTGATCCGACGTTCGACCTTGCGGCGGTCCCGCTCGATCATCTCCCGTTCAGCAAGCCGGAACAGGTAGCCGACATGATCGACGCCTTCGGTGGCGCATAGCCGGGCCAGCTTCTGGTGCTCGCGCTGGAAGGTCGGCAGCTTGAGGGTTTTGAGATAGTGGCCAAGCAGGATCTCTGGCGCGTCGCTGCTCATGCCGCTTCTCCCGCATCAGATGACAGGAGGCGCATATACGCCTTTGCTGACGTCTTCTCGACAGTCGCCGTCGGCAGGTAGGGATAGATCGCCAGATCCAACCGCGGCGGCCGGCGCTCGACCCGGCACAGGATCAGATGCTTGACCGCATCGAAGCCGATCGCGCCGAGCTGTATCGCCTGCTTCACCGCTGCATGTAGATCGGCAAGGTCGAAGCTTTCCAGCAGGCGCAGAACCTGCACGTATTCTCGCCGCCCATGTTTGGCCATGCGGCCTTCCATCAGCCGGCGCAGCGTCGCGAACTCGTCTGGCAGATCCCAGCCCTGCAATGGAGCCGCCTGATCCAGAGAATTGATCTTCCGCTCGATCAGCGGCAGGTAATGGACGGGATCGAAGACGACGTCTTCCCGTTCCCAGCATCGCGGATGACGCGCGATGATCTCGCCGCGGCAGCCGATCACCACCTGATCGACATAGCCCCGGACCCAGACGTCCTGATGGCCGTAGGCGACCGGTACGGAATAGTCGTTCGTCTTGTAGCGCACCAGCGACTGGGCTGTCACAACAGCGCTGGCCTGGTCGCAGGCATCAAACGGCGACGCCGGCAAGGGACGCATGGCCGCAAGATCGCGCTGCAGCCGTTCGCCAATCGTCTCGCTCTCGCCCCGCAGCTTGTCGCGCTGGCGTTTGCGGCACTGCTCTTCCAGAAAAGCATTGAACGCATCCCATGTCGCAAACCGCGGGATCGGCACCATGAAGTTGCGTCGGGCATATCCGACAAGACCCTCGACATTCCCCTTGTCGTTGCCCTTTCCCGGCCGCCCATAGCGATCCCGGATCAGGTAGTGGGACAGGAAGCCGCTGAACAGCGCTGCCCGCTTGCGTGTGCCGTCGGGCAGGATCTTTGCGACAAGGCAACGGTCGTTGTCATAGACGATCGACTGCGGCACGGCCCCGAAGAACGCAAAGGCGTGGACATGACCATCCACCCAGGCTTCGGCCACTGCCGCCGGATAGGCACGCACATAACATCCGTCGCTATGAGGAAGATCCAGCACAAAGAAGCGAGCTTTCTGCTCGACGCCGCCGATCACCACCGTCGCCTCGCCGAAATCGGCCTGCGCATGGCCCGGTGGATGCGACAGCGGCACAAACACCTCCTGGCGGCGTTGATCCCGCTCGCGCATATAATCCTTGATGATCGTGTAGCCGCCGGTGAAGCCGCACTCGTCACGAAGCCGGTCGAACACCCGTTTGGCAGTATGCCGCTGCTTGCGCGGCATCACCATGTCAGCTTCCAGCCACTGCTCGATCGTCGAAACGAATGCATCCAGCTTCGGACGCCGGATCGGCGAACGTCGCTGATAGCCGGGCGGTGTCGAATACGACAGCATCTTGGCCACGCTGTCGCGCGATACGTTGAAATGCTTTGCTGCCTGACGCTGCGTCATCCCTTCGGAAACAGCCAGGCGAACCCTCAAATAAAGTTCCACGGTGTAGATCCCCTGTCCCTCCTGCGATCATTGCAGAAAGGAAATAGGTGGCCGGATTTTACTCCGCCCGCGGACGGACTATTCCGCCGCTACCGTGGCCGACTTTTCCACCGCCGCTCTCAACATGCCGAGCGTCACGGTGACGTATCGCAAACCTGCCGCTATTTCGGTATTGGCAGAGCCAGTTTCTATCGATGGAAATCGGCTTTCGAGCGCTATGGCGAAGCCGGGCTGGAGAACCGATCCTCCGCACCAAAAAATCCCGCTAACCAGAAGCCTGCAGAAATCATCGAGAAAGTCTTGCATTTGCGCACCAGATATCATCTCGGTCCGATGCGCATTTCTTGGTATATGAGCAGGTACCATGCCGTCACCATCTCCGATGCCTGCATCTATCGAATCCTGAAACGAAATGGCGTCAGTCGGCTTCCCGGCGGTACGCGTGTTAGGAAAATCCATACTCAGAGATACGAGCAGCGGGTGCCGGGGCATCAGATACAGGTCGACGTAAAATTCCTTAAATTCGAAGACGTTAGCGGTAAGATCGTCAAGCGTTTCCAATACACGGCAATCGACGATGCCACCCGCATCCGAGCCTTGAAGGTCTATGATCGCCACACCCAGGCCAACGCTATTCATCGACACCGTAGTCGCCAAATTCCCGTTCCGCATTCGCGAAATTCGAACCGATAATGGGCACGAGTTTCAGGCCAAGTTCCACTGGCACGTCGAAGACCAGGGCATTCGGCACGCCTATATCAAGCCAGCGTCGCCCCAACTAGATGGAAAAGTCGAACGGTCACACCGTACCGATGATCAAGAGTTCTATCAGCTTTTGTCCTATACAGATGACATCGACCTCATTCAAAAACTCAGCGAGTGGGAGAGGTTCTACAATCTTGCAAGGCCGCATGGCGCTTTCAATGGAAAGGCACCTTACGAAATCCTCCGAGAACGCTTATAATCCAGATAAGGATGTCTCATCGCCCTTCAGAAGATTACAATTTTACGTGACGCCCGTCGGGAGTGAAAGCGCGGACGGGATTGCCGTGACGGATTTCCGCAAGCTCATTACGGCGGTCGCAGTTGGCGGCAGCAGTTCTGAGCGGAAATTATTTCCGCAACTTGCGCTCGACAAAGTACGCGCAGGTATCACTTTGAAAAAGCATGCGCCTCAATAATCGCCCCAACCCATTCCAACCTCAGACCAGTGGGCAGCGTCGCGTTCCGCGTCGAGATCTTCCTGAGAGACCTTGATAAGTTCAAAGTCCAGATCGTACATGGGCAACTGCCAGTTCCTGAGCAGAGAGGCTACGTGCCCGTGTGTTGCGTGCTGTTGCACCAATCCAACGGCTTCAAGTCGATCCAGCATTAGTCTAACTAGGCGTTGTGCTTCATGATGCTGCAGTGGGCTTTCGTTGAACGAGGGCTCTTCGACACAGAAATCTTTGGTAGCCCATACGTCGGAAACAATATTCAGCCCCAACTCTGAAAAGACGCCAACTGCGCCGAGTGCCTCGGCGACCTGCAGTGAAGCTATCTGCGATGGCGAGAAGTGGAATTCGGTATCGGTAGGGAAGCTCCAGAAAGGCTTACCGTCCTCATACGTCTCGATATCGACGTACATCCGGCTCTCTCTTTTATGAAGAATCGAGTTTGGAAAGATGTACTCGCTGACAGGGCCATCGACATAGTGAGCCCGCCGCTCGAAATCGACGTAGCGCCGAAGTTCGAAGAGATCTACGGCATTCCATCCCGCCGCCTCAGCATAAATCAGTCGAGCGAGATGGCTGTAAAAGGGCTTCAACAACCTTCCGATTTGTTGTGCCCTACGTTTCGGGGGGCAGCGGACGATATCTAATATTACCAAGATCTTCGCGGCCTCCTCCATCGCGAGGCTCGTAAGCACGTCAGCTTCGCGGCTGCCCTCGGGCAAACGTTCGGAAGCCTTTGAGAAACTTTGTGCAGATGCCAATAGATGGGGAAGTCCCTCAGCAAGAAAATTCAGCCTGTCGGCGTCGTTCATTTGAGTTAGTCGGGACGCCTGCTTTAAGCCGATGTTGGGGGAACCCATTTCTTGCCGCAACTCCCTATATTTCGTTGCTTTCGATTGGCCAGTGAACGCGTCGTTGGTATGAAATCGCAAAAGTTTAGCGCGAATCGATTCGGAGGGGTAGGAGTTGTATAAGCCTGGGGGAACAATCGCGGATGCATTGGGGCGCATCCAGAGTAAGAGCTACGTACTACCGGCCATCCAGCGCGAATTCGTCTGGAAACCCGAGCAAATAGAAAAGCTATTTGATAGCCTCATGCAAGGCTAATCGCGATGATGACATTCCGACGGGAAGTTTCACATAAGCTGCGCGTTCTTCAACATGCCGAGCGTCACGGTGACGTATCGCAAACCTGCCGCTATTTCGGTATTGGCAGAGCCAGTTTCTATCGATGGAAATCGGCTTTCGAGCGCTATGGCGAGGCCGGGCTTGAGAACCGATCCTCCGCACCAAAAAATCCCGCTAACCAGAAGCCTGCAGAAGTCATCGAGAAAGTCTTGCATTTGCGCACCAGATATCATCTCGGTCCGATGCGCATTTCCTGGTATATGAGCAGGTACCATGCCGTCACCATCTCCGATGCCTGCATCTATCGAATCCTGAAACGAAATGGCCTCAGTCGGCTTCCCGGCGGTACGCGTGTTAGGAAAATCCATACTCAGAGATACGAGCAGCGGGTGCCGGGGCATCAGATACAGGTCGACGTAAAATTCCTTAAATTCGAAGACGTTAGCGGTAAGATCGTCAAGCGTTTCCAATACACGGCAATCGACGATGCCACCCGCATCCGAGCCTTGAAGGTCTATGATCGCCACACCCAGGCCAACGCTATAGACTTCATCGACACCGTAGTCGCCAAATTCCCGTTCCGCATTCGCGAAATTCGAACCGATAATGGGCACGAGTTCCAGGCCAAATTCCACTGGCACGTCGAAGACCAGGGCATCCGGCACGCCTATATCAAGCCAGCGTCGCCCCAACTAGATGGAAAAGTCGAACGGTCACACCGCACTGATGATCAAGAGTTCTACCAGCTTTTGTCATATACAGACGACACCGACCTCGTTCAAAAGCTCAGCGAGTGGGAGAGGTTCGACAACCTTGCAAGGCCGCATGGCGCTTTCAATGGAAAGGCACCTTACGAAATCCTCCGCGAACGCCTATAATCCAAACAAGGATGTCTCATCGCCCTTCAGAAGATTACACTCCAGGCGATCAGCGAGTAATCCGCTCCCGGCCCGACCTCGGTCTGGTACCCTCCGCCTTCTTCTCCTTGGTGTTGTCAGGTGGTGCAGGAGCTGTATGGCGCCCTGGCCGGACACCGCGGACGCGGTTATTCGAGGCGGGGGTCATTGAACCCTGTAAGATCAGTGGCTGTCATCGGCGCGCGAAACGGCACTGCACGGTGCAACCAACAGGACAAATGGCAACGAGGGTCATCAGATCGTGAGAACGTAGACGATCTCGTAGGTCGCACGATCGATGACGACGATCCGTTCGTCAGCAAGAACGATATATTCGTAATTACGGTACTGCGGAACGATCTGGATCACGCGCGCTGGGAGCCTGTGAAGCCTAACGGTTCTTGGAACCGCGGTTCCAACGAAAATGCTGAATATCGGGCGGACGGGTTCTACCTTGTTTTCGATAATGACATTTCGGATTTCGGTGCGCTGCTCGATCGTGACATCGACGTTCACTTGCGAACCGGCCTTCTGCTCTTTTGTCGCCGCAGATGGCGACCCTGAGACATCGCCGTTGGTCGCACCAGCAGTGCCTGTCTTTCCGTCGTGGTTTTGGAAGAACCAGGTATCCGTGCTTTTCGTGGTCCGGTTATCAGCTCTGCCGAACGGGATCCGACGAACAAACAGGAACGCGGCTCTGTGCCTAACGCCTGGTTTGCCCGCGATGAGACGAAATCGCCGATATTCTGCCCTATCCACGTGCCAAAATGAAAAAGGTCCGGAAGGTTCGCAACGGGATCACGATCGACGATCTCTATGGTTTCCTGACTACCGATGCCAATCGCCTCGTGTAGCTTTCCGGGCGCTCCACCGCTTCAGTTGCTACCTCCCTCTTATTCGGCCGTTCGCCTGCGCCACTGTCCAGACCCTTGCATGGTCACTCGTATGCCCGACGCGCCGCCATGCTTGTTGAGCACCTTGCCTCCGCTGCTGGAACCAAAAGAACATAAAAGGGTTAATCAGGCGGATCAATCTACGCAGATCCGAGCTAGGGAGAAAACCATGAAAAACACTATTCTCACAGCCGCCTTCATTTGTGTCTCGGCCCTTACAGCACATGCCCAGGGTGCGCCCGCGGCCAACAGCGACGGAAACACGCCGGCAATTGCGACCCCCGACACGAAAAACCCGACGGCCCCGGTAGAGGGCGCCAACAGTTTTACTGAGGACCAGGCAAAGGATCGGATCGAAAAAGCGGGTTATACGGGGTTGAAGGATCTCAAGAAAGACGACAGGGGCGTTTGGAATGCTACCGGCATGAAGGACGGCAAAACTGTTTCGATCGCTCTCGATTATCAGGGCAATGTTGTTGCCAAGTAACCCCTAGGAGGATGTTATGAGAACTGTTACCGGACTTTTTGACGATTACGCAGACGCAAGTTCCGCCGTCAGTGAACTCGAAACTCTGGGCGTACCATCCAGCGATATCAGTATCGTTTCCAATAACGCCGATCGGCGGCACGAAGAGTCGAATGCCGCAGAAGGGGCCGGAACTGGCGCGGGGATCGGTGCGGTCGTCGGCGGCGCGGGCGGCCTGCTCACCGGCCTTGGCTTGATGGCCATTCCGGGCGTCGGTCCGGTCGTTGCAGCCGGCTGGCTTGCTGCGACTGCAGCCGGCGCGGCAGCCGGTGCGGTTGCAGGTGGGGCCGCTGGTGGGATTATTGGCGCACTGACGAGCTCCGGCGTCCCGGAACGAGATGCCCACTTCTACGCCGAAGGCGTCCGCCGGGGTGGCACCCTCGTCACCGCAAAAGTGGATGACGCCTTGGCGCCGGAGGCTGAAGCCATTCTCAAACGCTCGAATTGGGTCGATCCGACAGAACGTCGCGCCGCCTACGAAAAGCAAGGATGGACGCATTTCGACGAAACGCTCTCGCCCTACGAGGCCAACCAGATCGAGCAGGAACGGCTTCGCTATCGCCGCAATGGTATGTGAGAGTTTCAGGAGGGGCGCCACGGTGGCGCCCCTTCAGTGACGCCCGATACCGCCTTTGATAAAGATCTCGTTTGTAAGACAATTGCCGCGATTAATTTAACGGTCTGCGACATAGATTTCATTCCACCCGCTCAAATTAGTATGCAGAATTCGTAAGCGGGACAGCCAGCCGGCCGTAAGAGCCCCTCGCCCCTTCGTCAGCCGTTTGAAGCCTGAAATCTATCGGCATGCAAAAGCTTGCAACTCCGCGCGGGCCCCGTTTCGGCACCGTCCGTCCACGCAGGGAATATCGCAAACCAAGTTTTAACCATTGCCGTCAATTATAATATGGCGCGGCTTGTATAGCGTCCGCGCGTTCCCGTCGGAGACACTCGCATTTTCCGAAAGATTTTACTTTTCCTGATCGTCACCTTGTCTACAATATTCGCGGCCATGCTGATCGCAGTGATTGCAGCAGAGACAAATTGGATCGCGAGTTGGGACAGCAAAATAACGCTCGCCCCTGGCACAGCTTATAAGCTCTAACTGCGATCGCGACATTGCCGTCTCGCGAAGGTCGAATGCAGATGCTCGACTCAATCCTCACCCTGATTGTCATTTTTATCCCGTCTACGCGTTCTTCAAATGGGTTCATCATGACGCGCCGAATGCGGGTACATCCTCAAAACCGCACCAGGCCAGCCGCGGCCTAAAACGCCACTAATTTTCGCGCTGCCGCTCTCCTGTCGATGATGAAAAATTTCCCCGCGCCTGCATTTAAGATTTCCAGAGCTCCGCTCAACCCGGGCATGGTGCAGGACTGCCGTCATTGCCGGATGATCCAAGTTGGGTGACAATCTTACGGCGTCCCGACCTCGCCGAACGAAGTGAACGACATGAGCGGAAGGTAGCTTGCTCTTAGGGACGCCACCTGCATGGTGCCGCTATCGGACATCCGTTCTCTCTCTTCTCTCACCCCGTTCATTAGCGCGTTTATCAGAAGAAGCGGCAGCCAGTCTCCATCCATTGACCTCATGGAACCTCATTGCCGACCAATCGTTTTGTTCTCGCGAAAGGGCCACGTCGCCATGTTTTCTCGGGGCCCAGGAAAACAAGGAGAAAAATCATGGTGAGCGGCCAACTGAAAGCATTGCTGGGTGTACTTGCGGTAGCAGGCTATCAGAACAGGGAGAAAATCGCGGATTTTCTGCGGGGGTTGAACACGCAGCAGACCTCCGGAGCTAACCGGGATGAAGAAGCGTCCTCCAACCAGACAAGCGGTGGCGACCTGCCCGGCAAGCTCGGTGGCGGCAGGGAGTCGGGAGGCATCGGATCTATTTTTGACGGGCTCACCTCAGGAGGAACTTTAAGCGGTGGTCTGAGCGACCTTCTCAAGACGTTCCAACAAAACGGCTTCGGGCAGAAGGCGGAGTCCTGGATCAAGCCGGGGGCAAATGACGACATCAACGCCGACGAACTCTCAGAGGCGATCGGGCCGGAGGTTCTCGATGAATTGGCCGCGAAGACACGTCTGTCGCGGGAAGAGATATTGGCGCGTCTTAGCAAGGATCTACCGCAAGCTGTCGATGAACTGACGCCAGATGGGACCATTCCATCCGAGCAGCAGGTTTCGAAGCTCTGATATATATCTTTGCCGGATAGCGCTGACACGCTGTGGGGTGCTTGATCTGTGAGAAAATGCTCGCCGCGAGAGGTCGGCATATAAAATGTCGCGGACGTTTTTTACTCTCTGGAGCAACAGGAAAATGGAGGCGGCAGGCCTCATTTCCGCTGATCAGGAAACAGCGGTCCCAAAACGCCCAGGTTCTCAACGCGACCGTAGACCCTTCGCGGTTTACTCTTTCCTGCAACCACTCGCTGGGCGGCCGACATGTAGCCCAGCGATTGACGGGCTTGGAGATTGCTGCCCGCCTTGTATGTCAGCGGCGACTGCTTCAGGCTTGCCCAGAACGTTAGTACCCGACGGGCGCCCGCCGGCGTCTTCACCGTGACCCAACGTACCATGTCTGACACCTCAGCATACCGGATTTCGCGCGCAAGAGGTTCCGGAGATCTCGTTTCTTTGTTGCGCATGGAAGCTTGAGAACCACGCCGGAACAGCAAAAAAGAAGAAGCAGAGATCCATTTCGGATGGTTCGCCATGATCGCAGCGGCGGACATTACGGCTTCGAGCGCGCTGACGCGGCAGAAGCTAGGTTGGCAGCCGGGTGGTCCCAGCTTGCTCACTGACCTCAAAAACATGGACTATTCGGTGACGCAGGCCCGAATTGGGAAATACTGACTACGACCGGAGCACAAAGACCGACCGCGCACGCGCAGCGAACCTGGAGCGTAGCAAGATCTGCCAGAATCTTGGACCGCAGCTCGCTTCGTCACCAGGCATGTGGGGGTCGGCCTCATAGCCAGGTCGTCGTGTCAATCGGCGTCGTAACGGGGCTCTGACTCATATGTGGAACGGCCCGGTTAGCAAGGCGTTGGCAGCATGAATCTCCGTCGGACGGTGCAGTCATATGTCCGGCCTGATATGAGTCAGAGCCAATTCTCGATGGGAAATATCCTGTGCTACCGGGTCACTTCTCAGTGGCAATCAACACAGTGCCATCCACATCATCGCTATCGGGAGGCTTCGACTGGATGCACGCACACAGGATTACCTCGCCCGAGGGATCGCAGCCGGAAACTCGAAGCTCGAGGCAATTCGCTGCCTCAAACGCTACATCGCCCACGAAGTATTCGCTATCCTTATGCGGCGGCACAAGGAAATCAACCAAACCCAAATGGCGGCTTGACTCTTAGAAGGGCGTCCGCGGATCGCATATGTGTCCATTCGCTATTCTGAGCGGCTGGCGGAGGCGGGCATCGAGCCGTCTGTCGGGAGCGTCGGTGATTCCTATGACAACGCTCTCGCCGAAACGATCAACGGCCTTTACAAAGCCGAGGTCATCCATCGCCGGGGACCATGGCGCAACTTCGAAGCCGTGGAGTTCGCCACGCTCGAATGGGTCGATTGGTTCAACAACCGCCGCCTTCTGGAGCCCATCGGCAACATACCGCCAGCCGAGGCCGAAGAACGATACTACGCCATGCTGGACGCACCAGCCATGGCCGCATAACTTAAGCCAAACGGTCTCCGGTAAAGCCAGGACGGTTCACATCGACCTCTACCAGATGCATCACGTCAACCGCTTCACGCCCTTCGAAGAAATCTGGCAGGCGATGGGGCATTGTAAAGTTAACGACCGAGAAGCAAAGGTGCGACGCCAGCCGCATCCAACCGTTCATGCCCGAGCGATCTTCGCCCATAGGGCCATCGCCCCTGTGCGCAGTTCTCGCTGAGGGTTGGAGGGGATGTCTTTTGAGAAACTGGCCAAAAACTCCATTCGTGTGAAGCCGGCCAGAGGCGGTGCCTCCATCATCGTTTCGTCAGATGCTGCTGTACCAAAGCCGACGTCGGGCGAAAATGGAGACGCGGCCGTCATTACGCTCAGCGAGCAATCACGACTTCCGGCTGGCGTTATCGTGCCGCAGTCAAAATTGAAAACAGCGACCCTTTGGCCAGAATATCTTGCCGGAATAGGAAATAATTTCCGCGGCCCAGCCCTACGATCTCCCAACGATCGTCTGCGTCTCGCGGTCATATCGGTACAGATGTAGCTGCCCGTCCCTGATGAGCTGGGCTGCCTGGGCGACGTGTTCCGGCAGCACATAGAACCACTCGCGCGGCCGAATTCTCTTGCCAAAGCGGTCAATGATGAAAAGCTCACCCGGTCTGGCGGCGTCAAAGAACCGATAGAGCAAGTTCTCGACCTTGGAACACGACAGGTTCTGCAGCTCGTAAGTGGCGACAATCTCGACGGGTGCTAGAAGGAAGGTCGGATCATTCCGAGCGTCAGCTACGCGACGCCGGACGTCTTGCGAGGTTACGCCGATCTGGTAGAGGATGTCGCGTTGCGGTTTGATTGCCGGGTCTTCGGAGAGGCTGCGCGCCACGTAGATCGTACCGGAAAGCGCAACCTTATCGGTCTCCCTGTCCGGGTCGAGCGGCCGAGGCCGAGGCGCTGAATGACCCGAGCGGTTTTGTCGTCGTTAAGGGACTTGCGGAACGACGACATCAGCGGGTCGCTCTCGGTGCCGTTCGAAAAGATCACCCGCAGGCGATGGTCGCGCGCGCCACCGCGCTGCGTGCTTTCACTCTTTTCCGCGATATATGCGAGAAGGCCATTGCGAATGAAAAAGTCGCCTTCGACAGGCTCGATAATGGCCCATTTCTCAATGAGCGTGGCTTCGCGTGCGCGGCTATCGAGAGCCTGTTGCATGGTCTCGAACAGGCCCGCAAATTGATCGAAATCCTTGCAGGGGATGACGTCCGCCCGATGGTCAGGCATCTGACGTTCCGCTGCCGGCGTCACGTGTTTGAGCTGAACAAGGTCCGGCTGAACATCCAGACCGTCATCGGCAAAGATGTCATCGAGCGAGTCCGGGATGTCGTCGTGTTCAGCGCATCCAGCATGTCAGCCGCCATGCCGGGAAGGGCGGGCGCATAGTGAAACTTGCCGGTCAGCAGAACGCCACCCGCAATATCCGACTTGTTGGTGCTGCCCGCCCGCAGCTTGGCGACGGTTGCCTGCGCATTATCGGTTGCCTGCGCAAAGGCATAGCCAAACTCGGTGGGGTCAAACTTGGCCTTGGCGATGGCATCGAGGGCGTCGGCAATTTCGGTGGGGTTCATCATGAAAGTTCAGGCTTCTTCTTATCGTTGCAGGCGGTGCGGTCAGGCCCAGGCCGGAATGAAAATGCGCTTCAGGGGAATGAGCTGCTGGGT
The DNA here is from genome assembly GCF_018873185.1 of Rhizobium sp. X9. NCBI lineage: Bacteria > Pseudomonadati > Pseudomonadota > Alphaproteobacteria > Hyphomicrobiales > Rhizobiaceae > Rhizobium > Rhizobium sp. X9. The sequence goes on from NZ_CP071312.1 coordinate 1,466,606, forward strand.
CTCGAGATCGAGCTTATCGTACTGCTCCAGCAGGCTTTTCACCAGATCATCGAGATCCATAAGGGCAGTCGGGATACGGGCGCGTTCGGCCTCATAGCGAGCCTCACGGGTAAAGCCGCCGGTGCTGACGTAAAGGCCTTTGTCGAGGTCATGTCGTCCGGCGATGAAATTGCGCAGATCCGGCGCGCCCATGGCGCCTTTGCGATGCTTCACTTCCACCACGATGCGGGGTGCTTCGAAGCCGAACCCATCTGGCGAGGCGACGATATCCTTGCCTTGATCGGGTCCGGCATCTGAAATGCGTGTCTTGTAGCCGAGGGAGCGGAGCAGACCCGCAACGAGATCCTGCATTTCCGACCAGCTCAAGCATTCACTTTGTCCTTGATGAACTCATGGGCTCGGCTGGCCATGGATTCGAAAAGATCCTCCTCGGCAGCCTCGGCCACTGGGGCAGACAGTTCGGCGGGTGTCGTGATGTTGCCGGATAAAGCTTTCTTCAGTTCTGCCGCGACATCGTTGGATAGCCGGAACAGGGTCGATATGGAGCCTAGGCTATTGCGGCTTTCGACAGAGAGCAGGTCGCGGCTGACTTCGCCATCCCATCGCACCGAGCGAACCTGTGTGTCTTCCGGGTCTATCGAAGCATCGTGGCGATAGGCGCTGGCGATCTCCCCCACCAGATAGACCCGGCTCGACGGATCGTAGGTCACGACCATATCGCCGATGGTCATTTCATTGACGAATCGATGGAGCTGCCCGGCTGCCATTGCCTGGCTCTGCGGCTTGGCGCCAGCGTAGACCTTTGCCAGCGCTTCGCCGATGGCTTTGCGGCTCTTGGCGTCAGACAGGTCGCCCAGCGCCGGCCAACCAATGGCAACGACCGACTTTTCCTTGAACGCATCGAACAAGCGGCCGTTGCGTTCGGCGCGAACCATCCACGATTTTGTCATATGCATCCCCCTGTCGCAGGATACATTCATCACGCATCGCAAAATTGCAAGATTGATCCGGGTAGCCCGCCACGGGTGCCGAGGTGACGTCGTCGATCCGGAAGTTATTTCCGCGCGAGTGCGTCTTCAACGAGATCGGATGGCGTTGTCGTCGAGGGACAGATCTCGTCCCCAGTGCGGCCGTGAGAGGCCGGAAATCGCCCCGGATAACACACGCATTAAGTGTGGATTTTACTTGCTTCAACGAAAAGCAAGATTCCGGCGCAGAGGAGGCAAACCGGTCGATTCGGAAGTATTTATAGTATATTTTGAAGCATATCTCTTGGTTAGCAATTATTGCAAAACTCCCGGTTGGTTGAAATGCTTGATCGGCGTGCGATAATATTCTCTGTAAGGTCGTTGAATCTTACGATCTCAAGAAAACAAGGAGATAGACTATGGGTATCATCAGCAAAGCGGCCGCATCGGCCCACCGCGCCCGCCCCTTTTATGAGGAGCACGAAATCAGCGATGAGCTGAAGAGCGTGCTCGAGGAGGAGGCCAAGCACCTTGTCGGCGCGCGGCGCCGATCGACGGAGGATGCATTCGAAGAGGGGGAGCGTTTCGATAGGATCGCCACGCTTCTGCCCGAAGGGACCTTGGAGAAATGGGCGGTAGAATGTTGCGGCTACACCGCGCGGCACGTGCGCACCAAGCGTGCGGTCCACCGCAACCTTCAGGCCTATAAGGAGATCCTGGTTGCGCTTGCCGTGGGTCCGACCGTGCTTGGAAAGATGAGTGCGGCCACACCCGAGCAGGTCGAACAGATCATCGGCTTTGCCAGCACGCATGATCGGCTGCGCGTTCAGGACGTCACGGCGATCATCGCCGGATCGAAGCAGGACGTTGAGGAGAAGCCCGAAATTGATCCCTATGATGTCGGTGGACCTGATGGGCTTAAGGCGCTCATCGCCATCAAGGTACGGGACGGCATGAGATCTTTCGTTGGGCATATCGAGGAGATCCGCAACCACGTGCTGGAGGCCTTGCCGAAAAACAACATCGTCAAGAAGGATCTCGCCGCGAAAATCCACCTCACGGCACGCCTCGCAAACCGCGAGTTGGAAAGCCTGGTGCAGTTCGTCCGGCCGCATCCGAACGACAGGCACACCATGACCTCGACCGAATTGCCGGCGAAATCTGGTTGGGAAAAGGTCAGCCGGTTGCTCTACAAGATGGGCAGCGAGACTTCTTGGCCTGACAAGGCCGAGCTTCGGACCTGGCTGGAAACCGAGGTCGTGCCGCTGCTGAACTGGGTGGTTCCCGAAAAGGGCGACCCGGTCAGGCCGGAGGCCAAGGCTGATGTTGCAAAGGGCGTGGTCGCTTCTGCCAAGGGTGTCGCGGACACTCCGACCCCGGCCAAGAGTTCGGCCTCGCCTAAGGCAAAGGCACCGAGCAGGCCGTCGTTGGAGGAGAACCTGGCGAGGCTCACGGATGGATTGACCGCCATCATGACCGGTGACTTCAAGGTGCCTGCATCTGACGATGACGCCATCCCTTCGGTGGCCGAGGCGCTTGCCAAGCCTGAGAAGCGCTTTCAGCGCCCGGCGTTCATCGACAGGATCAAGCCGACTTCGCCACCGACGACCGCGGCATGAAGCGGCAACGAGAACTGGAGGGCCGGATGTCCGGCCTTTCCATCAACATCGAGAGGGCCGCTTGTCGGCCCTTTCTCATTGGTGGCGTCGATCGGACACGATGATCGCCGAGGCGGTTGCCTCGTACTTGTCGCAGGCGCTCAGTCGGTCTCGGTTTGGAAGTAGCCGTGAGCCCTGCGTTAACCTTGTTCCGGTCCTGTTCTCTTTTTCCAGTCCGGGACCTTGAGCCCGGTCTCGGGTCCTGCCAGGTTGCGGCTGTTCCGGACAGCCGGGACAAAGCGGCCCAAGCCGATGCTGGACACATCGAAAAGGGCCTGACCGTCAACCTTGGTTAGAAGGAATCGGGCTATGAGCACGAATACCGTTTCTGTTCCCTATGGGGAAGTTCTCCGTTCCACGATCAACGCGGCTGATGCCGCTGCGGCGTCCGGATCCCGCCTGCGCCCGTTCGGCCTTGGCCGCAACGCGGCTCCGACTGCGGTTCGCGAACCGGCGGTGCTGCGCCGCCATCCGCATCTGGTGCGCTTCGCCGATGTCGAAGCCGATCTCGATTTGCTGATCGATCGCGCCATTGCCGCCATTGCCGACGGCGAACCGATCGAGGACGCGATCCTCGGCCACTATGTCCACATCGCCTCGCTGGTGCGGGCCGTCTCGTTCCGGGAAGGCAAGCTGCTGGAGCAGGCGGTCGAACGGCTGGCGAAAGCCAATCCGAACATCCTCGTCCTGACCCAGTCGTTGAAGCTGCCACTGGTCAAGGCGGCGATGGAAGCGGTGACCGGAAACAACTGGTCGAGCCTCGACGGCATCAAGCTGGATTGTGAGGCGCCGGCCAAGGGCAGCTACACGCCCGACCTCATCGTCGTGAACCGCGCCCGGCACACGGCCTATATCCTCGACTTGAAGCGGTCGTTGGCGTCCTATGGCGACACAAGCCGGCTCGAAGAGTTGAAGCTGAAGATGATGGCGTCGGCGATGGTTCTGCCGGATTGGCTCTACAAGAACCAGAAGCGGCTGATGGTCGATGCGGTCGAGGTGGCAATCGTTGATGGAGCCAGCCGACCGAGCGATCATGCCACTGGCATCTGGGCGCTCTCCGAACTCGACGACCTCCTGGAGATCGATGGTGTCGCCGACTGCATGGCCGAACTGCGCCTGCGCTTCGGCATCCGCGTGCAGCAGCTTCTCGAAACCGAGGCGCGCAAGGCGCTTGGTTTGGACAAGATGCCCGTCATGGATCTGGCAGTGATGACAACGGCCGCGACTGCGGTCCTCCATCCGCGGATCAACCTCAATGGACCGAGCCGGAGTTACGAAGAAGATCTGGCTGCCCGGTCTTGCGACGACGACGATCTGTGCGATCGCATCGATGATGACGGCTTCAGGGACGTCGATGAAACCGAGGATGATGAGCCGGTCCCCATGTTTGTTCGGGTTGGCTTTGCCCGGCGCCCTCGGCACTGATCGAGCACGTCATCCGACTGTCGTTGATGCCTATTGCCTGATGGCCTGACCGCCGCGCCCTGACGCTTGCCGTCAGGCGCCGGATGTCGACCGCCATGCGTGCCCATCAGTCCTCAAGGCTGCGGCTTTCCATTTCCATCTCCCAATGACGCTGGACCCGAGCGCGGTTCGGCGAAGGAGTTTCCATGTCTTCCGACATCACCCCGGATGTGCCGCCGCGCATCCGCTGCGAGCCGATCGCATCGTCCTCGACGTCACCGAACCCTACCTGCCATCGTTCGCATGGCACTGTCCTCCGCTATCCCGGACCTGCTCGTCATGATCCGCCCGCTGACGATCCGGCCTTCCTGATCGGACTGGCGCTTGGTCATGTCCGGCAGGGCGATGGTCTGACCGGCACCGTGCCGGACACGGTCATCAACCGACTGCAGGCGCAGGCCGGGCGTGGCAATCCCGCCTGCCGCCTGCTGCTCGACTGGCTCGGTAACCGCAACGGCAATCTCGTGGCTCAGCCACAGTCGGATGCGGGCGATCCGAGTCCAGCCGAGCCCCGTCCCCTTCGTCGCCGGATCCGGGAGCGTCGCCGCGCTGGGCCGGGGAGCTTGAAGAAACACACATCAAAGAAGGCGGGGGCGTCCGATCCCAAAACGGCAATTATTGCCGCGATGACGGAGGGCCGGATCGATGAATAAACTCGCCCGTCTTTTGCTGCGCCGTCTCGACCGTGTCGCCCGTCGGGACGCCCAGCGCAACGCCCATGCCAATGGGCTTCTCGCCATGAAGATCGTCGAGGTCGATGGTCATGTTCTCCGCCGCTACAGTCCCGCATTCGATACCGATCGCATGAGCGGTGATCGGGATCGTGACCTCGCCTGGATCCGCCGCACCTTCGCGGCCTATCTTTTGCCGCCGGCTCAGCAGTCCGACATTGTGGTGACTGAGGGGAAGGCGTCGACAGCGTTGCTGCCGTCGCTCTACCGGCCAGGTCAAGCCACAGCCGATGATCATGCCGCAGCAGCCGATCACAGACGCCGTGCCTATGCCGTCGGTCTTGTTGGCCGGGCGGGCCGGGCACCGCTGGTCAGTAACGTCGTGGCGGCTCTGGTGCTGGCCCGCGCGATCGAGAATACGCGCATGCCGCTTGCCAGGATCGTCCAGACGATTGCCATGGCGGCGCCCGTGGTCAGCCTGCACGCACCCGTGCCCGGCTTCGAGCGTGCCATGCGGCGGTTGATCGAATTGCCGGGCTTTCTTCCCGGGGCTGTTCCGAACGGCATCGACGGTGACTATGTCTATGACGATGGCAGCTTCGCGGTCGCCGAAGGCACGGGGCGTCCGTACATTCAGTTCATCGGCGAGTCGGTCCATCGCCTGACAGGCGCCACGCTGCAGCGGCGACTGGTCAATGCGCTGACGCGGGATTATCCGGTCGTGGCCATCTCGGAGACGGCGCAGCACATCCCATCCGAAATCAGCATCGCTGCCGATGTCGCCCTGGTCGGCGGGTTCCTCGACTACCCCTTCATCAGCATGATGTTCGAAGCCATGTATGGTGACACCGGTCTGGCGGCGCTCACGCGATGGACCAATGCCTATGACGCGCATTATCTGACCATCGATGACGTTGTGCTGGCGTTCCGGCCGGGTCGCGGCGCGTCCGAGGTGCTCGACGTGCTGGCTTCACTGACCGAGCGCAATCGTGTGGCCGCTCGCGATGGTGATGATGACGACGACGAGCCAGCATCCAAGGCCACCGGAAAATCCTCGAAGTCGAAACAGGATAGGACGTCGCCGGAGAAATCTTCCTCCGGAAAAGACAGTGGCGGCGGATGGAAACGTGACAAGCCGTCGGGTGCCGAGATCATCCAGCCGGAGCTCTGGGGGCCGGGGGAAGACGACCACCCGTCGCTGATGGTCGAGACGCTCTCCGGATACGGCAAGGCCAAGACCTGGGCGCTGGATCTCAAGGCTGATCTGGCCGATCACAGGGCAGGGGCTCTCGCCTGGTCGGACATGAGCACCAAACTATTGCTGCACGGTCCACCCGGGACCGGCAAGACGACGTTTGCGCGGGCGCTGTGCAACAGCCTGCAAGTGCCGCTGGTCGTGACCTCTGTTTCTACCTGGCTGCAGGGCGGCCACCTCAACGATGTCATCGCCAAGATGACCAAGACGTTCGCCGAAGCCCGCGCGATTGCCCCGTCCATTCTGTTCATCGACGAGATCGATGGCATCGGCAAGCGGCAGCCGGCAGAGCGGGAATATGCCGACTATTGGAATACGATCGTCAACAAGGCGCTGGAGCTGTTGGACGGGGCGGCGAAAAGCGCGGGCGTGATCATCGTCGGTGCGACGAACAGGCCCCAGGAGATTGATGATGCGATCAAACGCTCCGGGCGGCTGGAGACCCATATCGAAATCCCCATGCCTGATGTCGCAACGCTTGCGGCCATCTTCATGCATCATCTCGGTGACGATATGGCGGTGCTGGTTGGCGATGCTGGAAAACCGAACGGCGAGGCTCACGACGAGGTGGAGGCGGACGCCGCGGGAACGCATGTGGAAGGCCCGCCGCCACCAGAAAATGATGCTGACACAGCCAGCGATGCACACGGCTCAGGTGAAACCCGGAAAGGAAGGACGACATGACAACGACATCGAAGCATATCGAACCGGGCACTCCTGACGCTGCCGCTTTGGTGCTAAAGCGGCTGGCAACGAGGGCGATGGGCCTGACTGGCGCCGACATCGAGCGGATCGTTCGCCAGGCGCGCCTGAAAGCCCGACGGGAAAAGCGGCCGATCCGCTATGAAGATCTCGAGGAAGGTATCCGGATGGATCGGCCGCAGGTGCCTTACGATCTGCGCTGGCGCTTCGCGATCCACGAAGCCGGACATGCGGTCGTCCATCATGCGCTGCGGCTCGGCACGATCCACGGCCTGAACATCGACACATCCGGAGGCGGTGGCTATAGCCAGCTCGGATTCACGGCATCGGGGAGCGATACGCTCGGCTATCGCGAGGATATGCTTGCGATGTTGATGGCCGGACGGGCAGCCGAACAGATTGTGGTCGGTGCGGTCTCGGCAGGATCCGGCGGCACCGAGGATAGCGATCTCGCCCGGGCAACCAGGCTGGCGCTTGCCATGGAGCGCTCCCTCGGCTTCGGCGCCGTCCAGCCACTGCTTTATCGCGAAGACCGTGACCCGACCGCTGTGCTCGACAGCAATCCGGATCTCGCGGCGCGCATTCATGCACGATTGGAAAAGGCGCTGTCGCGGGCAGTCGAGGTTTTGGGCGAGAACAGGGACAAGCTCAATGCCCTCATCAAGGCCCTGTTCGATGCCCAGGCTTTGGATGGCGGTGCCGTCAAGCAGCTTCTCAGGCAGGGTGATCGGACGGCTGGAAACTGACAGCATGCCGTCCGACCAAACGGCGCCTGGCGCCCGGTGCTAGGGCAATGATGTGACCTGATCTGGCTTGAGTTGGCTTGAATTGCGGACGACTTGTCTCAGGTCGCCCGCAATCTGAGACAAATTGCGCTCATTTGATTCCGTGGTCTGAATTTTTGATTCAAAGGTCAAGGACGCTGATTCAGCAACGGCGTTTGCCTCGGGGTAACTTGTGTCGATGCGACATGACGTGCCCGCACGTTGAGCCAAATTGCGCTCTTTTGATTCAAGGTTCCAGGCCGCCGATTCTCAACTCTGGAATTCCGATTCCGCCAAACGGCGCTTGCGCCGGTCGGCCGGTCCCTCGACCATGAAGGAGGCCGAGGAGCGGGAGGGTTGAGATCATGAGCATGAAGATGGCAAGGCAGCGGCAGAAGGCGCTTCGGGATGCCAACAGGCAGGCACGACGTCCTGACCGGGACGACGTGGCAAGGGTGGCGTTGTTCTGGTTGATCCGCCGCGCCGTGGACAAGGGCCAGGAGGCCGAGCTTGAGACGTTCCAGGGCGTGATCGTCTCCATGCTGACCGAGCAGGGCTTTGATGAGCGCGAATGCGATGCCGTCTTCGATGACCTCGTCGCCAAATACCGATCCGGTGGGCTTCCCTTCCGCAGGAAGCTCCATCTGCTCTTTCCGGACCGAAACGAACGGGAGACGTGAGCCGTCACTCTATCGGCCCGGCGACTCCCTCCACCGTCGTCTTCCCACGGTCTCACGCCAAACGGCGTTTGCTCTTTGGATACCTGCTCCCCCCATTACTTCTTAAAACGCCGTTTGATTCTGAATCGGATTTCCAGAGTTCGAAACCGAGCTCAGCCCGATGTCGCACTACCAGCCGAACAAAGTCCGACCGGAAATCATTTCCGCTCGGGCTTCATTTCTTGCCTTCTCGCGCCCATGGCGGCGGCTGCTTGTTCTCGATCCACGGAAGAAGTTGCAGCGGCTTCGATTCGACGGTCGACGTAATGATTGGGTAGTGCTTGAGGGCGCTGCGCATCAGCGGAAGGCCGGCCGGGTTCGTGTATCGGGTATTCGTTTCACTGCCTTCGCTCAATCGCCCCGAGATGTCATCGATCACTTCAGATGAGACTCCGGCCTGCTTCAGGGTGTCCGCCATCCCGTGACGAAGGGCATGAATGGCTCGCTCCCACATTTTTTCGCCAAGCGCGCCCCGCATGACAGGGATGAAAGTGTCGTAGAAACGGTCTCCTGGATCGTTATCCGTCTTATCCGAGAACAGGTCTGGGAAGAGAGCTTCGTAGCCTAGTCCCTTGATCGCCTGATAGTAATCGAGGAAGCCCAATCGGATCAATTCGTCGGGCATGGGCAGCAGCCGTTTTGATTGCGCGGTCTTCAATCGCCTGATGCCATTGGTGCGAAGGAGGATGACATATCCGTCCTCATCCTTTGCAATGTCGTCAACGGAAAGTCCTGCGAACTCTTTGCGTCGCGGCCCCAGGTAAGTGAACAGGATCGGCAGATAATAAAGCGAATCGTGGAAAACTTGGCTGCCCGGTTTTCTTCGTTTTCCTCGCAGATGATCCAGAGAGCCAGTGTAGACGGGGCTCGAGAAAATCGGAGCGATGTCTTCCGGTTTCGGTTTGTATTGCTGGTGACGGATGTCTCCTGCTTTGGGCTTTCGTGGACGCAGGCCTTCAAAGGTCCAGTTTTCGATTTCGAACCCGTGGCCTTTCAGATGCTTCAGGAAGTGCTGTAGATTTCCGAAGTGCTTTCGGATCGTTCCCGGAGCCAGACCAACCTTCGCCTCGGTTCCTGAAATCTCCGCAGCCTTACGCAGTCTGTCGCCTTCCGCACGAAGTTCCGGCGCTGACATGACGCGCATCCTGCTGCTTCTGCCCCAATCCGTCGGAATGTGATTGAAGTGCTGGCGCAACTGCCCAATGTGGTATTGTTCGATCTGCCCGGAATGCTCTACCCCATGCTCGATAAGCACCGACTTGAACATCCGAACCAGCGCCATGGCATCCCGCCCGGTTTCAGTTGTCCAATCCTCGCCCATGTTGTCGATGAGCTTCTCACACTCCTGCTCGAAGTCGGCAATAGGAACGACCCTCTGCTCGGCACTGGGAGCTTTCGGCTGTGCCGTGATTTTCTCTGGGCGCGGTGTGAGATCCAGATAAGCGACGCCCGGCTCTCCTGAAATGATCTGTAAAGCCGATAAGGACGATTGTTCATCGTGCCGCGTCGGCGGCTCAGGCGCTGCAGTTTCAGGAACGAGAACCTCGGCAATCGGCATGATGGCTCTTTCGCCGCCCGTGAACTCGCTCTGGCTTCTGTCAACAAGCTCGTGCCGCTCATCAATGTCGAGGAGGGCAGTAGCGCGACCCTCAAAGATCTTCGACATGGCGCGCTGACGATTAGCGACAGTGTCGTCGATTTCGAAATTGTAGATCAGTCGCCGGATGCCGTCTTCAAACCCCGGGCTGCGCGCGATCGCCAGTTCGCCCCGGTAGTTCGCCCTGATGGCGTCGATGTGCGAGATCGGGACACGGTTGTTGAGGAGATAGGTTAGGCCCGCGCAACCGCTCTCCAGCGTCAGCTCCGTCCGGCTCCCGAACTTCGCGACGAGCTGACAGGCCCAACCGGCCTCGAGATCGAGTTCCATCTCCTCGACATTCCCGCCACGGCCGTTGCGCCGGGCAAGCGTATTGATCTCGTCGAGTCGCTCGAGTTCTTTGTCGCGCTCATGCTCGAACAGTTTCTGAAGCTGTTGCTTGGACATCGTTTCCTTCGAGTTCAACTTCAATTCGGCCAGTCGCGTGTTGAGCTTCCGGCCAATGATCTGAGCCCTTCTATGGTCGGAACAATGAAGGCTGAGTGAAAGGCGGCTACCGGGACCGCAGTTGATGAGAGCGGCCGGGACGCGTGGCCGCCAATAGAAGATGTTTCCGCGGCGGATCAGATTCTCGACTTCGTGGCGCACGGCCATGACGAATGCCCTGTCTTTGCCCGGAGCTTTGTCCCTCGCGCTTGAACGGCGTGGGCATCACCTCTGGGCACCAGTTTTGGGCATCAGGTCGCCAATGATGCCAAAACACTATCCGGAACGACTGGAAAAACAATGAATTAAGGGCTTTTAGGGAGAATTGGCTGGGGAACCTGGATTCGAACCAAGATTAACGGAGTCAGAGTCCGTCGTTCTACCATTGAACTATTCCCCAAAAGCCCGAAGCGCGTTGCCGCGTTCGCTTTGGTGGGTCGTCATATAGATGATTTATTGCGCCGCGCAAGTCGAAAAAATCGAAAAATGCGTTTTCACCCGCTCTTTTGTGTTGCGTCTGTTGATTACAGCCGCGCACGGGTGGAGCGCGGGGTGGAGAGCAGAATGCTTGTCTCGCTGCCGGTGATGCCGGGCACGAGGCGGATGCGGCGCAGCACCGCGTCGAAATCGCTGAGCGTCGCGGCGTTGAGTTCCACGATCAGATCCCAGCGCCCATTGGTGGTGTGGATCTCGGATATTTCCGGGAAGCCGCCAAGCGTGCGGATGACGCGGTCCGTCACATGGCCTTCAATCTCGATCATCATGATGCCGCGGATTGCTGCCTCCACGGCATCGGCGCGCAGAATGACGGTGTAACCGATGATGGTGCCGTCATTTTCCATTTTTTCGATATGCGACCGCACCGTCGCGCGCGAAGTCTCCGTCTCGATCGCCAGATCGGAAATGCTGCGTCTGCCATTGTGGCGCAAAAGGGTCACGAGCCGTTCGTCGAGAATATCCATACATAGCCATTCTGAGAAATAGATTTTATCAAATTGATAGCCTTTTTCGATAAGATTGCCAATATTTGATGTTCATTCCGCCATGTCTCTGTGGTCTATTGAGGTTCGATTGAAAAGCGAGGGTTCAAATGGATATCAGGCTGATCGGTGCGCCGTTGCAAATCGGTGCCGGGCAACTGGGATGTGAGATGGGGCCGAGTGCCTATCGCATCGCCGGTCTCACACGCGCTCTCGAAGATCTGGGCCATCGCGTGGTCGATACCGGCAATGTGACGCCAGCGCCGCTCAAGGAATTTTCCCACCCCAATCCAGCGGTGCATCACCTCGCTGAGACTGTGGCCTGGACCGAGGCGCTGACGGACGCGGCCTATCGCGAGAGCGCTTCGGCCGTGCCGATCTTTCTTGGTGGCGACCATGCGATTTCGGCCGGAACGGTTGCCGGCATGGCGCGTCGGGTGGCCGAAACCGGCCGCCCGCTTTTCGTGCTCTGGCTCGATGCCCATACCGATTATCACACGCTGGAAACGACGCGCAGCGGCAATCTGCATGGTACGCCGGTCGCCTATTTCAGCGGCCGCGACGGGTTTGCGGGTTATTTCCCGCCTTTGTCCCATGCGGTTCCCGAAGAAAATATCGGCATGATCGGTATCCGCAGCGTTGATCCGGCCGAGAGGGCCGCGCTGGAAAAAAGCGGCATCACCGTTCACGATATGCGATCCATAGACGAACATGGCGTGGCCGTGCTGTTGCGCGCATTCCTGGCGAAGGTGCAGGCGGCAAACGGCCTGCTGCATGTCAGTCTCGATGTCGATTTCCTTGAGCCTTCGATTGCCCCTGCGGTCGGCACCACGGTTCCGGGGGGCGCGACATTCCGTGAGGCGCATCTGGTGATGGAAATGCTGCATGATAGCGGGCTGGTGTGCAGTCTTGATCTGGTGGAGCTCAATCCGTTCCTCGACGAGCGCGGCAGGACCGCAACCCTGATGGTCGATCTCGCGGCCAGCCTCATGGGCAAGCGGGTCATGGACCGCCCCACGCGGGCCGGCTGAAAGGGATGATCCGATGACGGCAATACCGAACCTCAATATCGTGCCTTTCGTCAGCGTCGATCATATGATGAAACTCGTGCTTCGGGTGGGGATAGATACGTTCCTGCGTGAGCTCGCGGATGTGGTGGAGGAAGATTTCCGCCGCTGGGAAAGCTTCGACAAGACGCCACGTATCGCCTCGCATTCCAAGGAGGGCGTCATCGAGTTGATGCCCACCAGTGACGGGACGCTTTACGGCTTCAAATATGTCAACGGCCATCCAAAAAACATGAAGGAAGGCCGCCAGACGGTGACGGCATTCGGCGTGCTTTCCGATGTCGGCAACGGTTATCCGCTGCTTCTGACCGAAATGACGATCCTGACGGCGCTGCGCACCGCCGCCACCTCCGCCGTCGCTGCAAAACATCTCGCCCGTAAAAATGCCCGCTCGATGGCCATTATCGGCAATGGTGCGCAGAGCGAGTTTCAGGCGCGCGCCTTCAAGGCCATTCTTGGCATCGATACGGTGCGGCTTTTCGATATCGACTGCTCCGCCAGTGAAAAATGCGCCCGCAATCTTGCCGGGCGGGGCTTCACCATCGAGATTTGCGATAGCGCGCAAAGCGCGGTGGAAGGTGCCGATATCATCACCACCGTCACGGCCGACAAGCAATATGCAACGATCCTCACCGACAACATGGTTGGTCCCGGCATTCACATCAATGCCGTCGGCGGCGATTGTCCCGGCAAGACGGAATTACACCGGGATATTCTGCTGCGATCGGATATTTTCGTCGAATACCCGCCGCAGACGCGCATCGAAGGCGAAATCCAGCAATTGCCGGCGGACTATCCCGTTACCGAGCTTTGGCAGGTCATGACCGGGGAAAAACAGGGGCGGGTAAGCGACAGGCAGATCACGCTCTTCGACAGCGTCGGTTTTGCGACCGAGGATTTTTCGGCGCTGCGTTATGTGCGCTCGAAACTGGCAGCGACCGGGCTTTATACCGAGCTTGACTTGCTGGCCGATCCGGACGAGCCGCGCGACCTGTTCGGAATGCTGCTGCGTTGCGAGGCGGCTCTCGTCTAAGGGGGTGTCCGGCGCGGACGACGTTAGTCCGCCTGCCGGCGTTCCTTCCGGCCGACCACATGTTCGCGCCAGATGGTGAAGAGACCGGCGGCAATCACGATCGCTGCGCCCAGAACCATATTCGACGTCACGACCTCGCCATAGACGGTGACGCCGATGATGGAGACAAGCACCAGCTGGTAATAGGAAAAGGGCTGTACCGAGGCCGCATCCGCCAGTTCGAATGCCTTGATCAGGCAATAATGGCCGCTCATGCCGGTAATGCAGAGCGCCAGCATCCATCCCCAATCCTGCGGTGCGATGCTTACCCAGTAAAACGGGCCGACCAGCGTCAGTGCTGCCGCACCGGCCACGCCGGTATAAAAAAAGCTCGTCATCGCTGAGTCGCTCTTGCTGCCGAGGCGGGTCAGGACGCTATAAAGCGCAAGCATGAAGACGGCAACAAAGGTGATCAGCAGGCTGTTGTCGAAACCCTCGCCATCCGGCTTCAGGATAACGAGAACGCCGATGAAGCCGACAAAAATGGCGCACCAGCGCCGCCAGCCCACATGTTCTCCCAGCAATGGCACGGAAAGAGCCGCAACGATCAGCGGGGCGGAGGCGAGGATGGAATGGCTGTGCGCCAGCCCGACTACGGCAAAGGTGAAGATGGAAAAAACGATCTGAACGGCAAGCAGGACGCCGCGGCTTATTTGCAGCCACGGACGGTTGGCCATGACGGCGCCACGGATGCCGCCAGAAGATCTTGCAGCCATCAGCAGAACGAAGACGGCGAAGGCCCAATACCGCAGCATGGCGACGAAGACGGGCGGATAGAAGGTGCCCAGGTGTTTCGATATGCCATCCTGCGCCGCAAAGATCGTGAAGGCGACAAGCGCATAAAGATAACCGGTCTTGTGAGATGGCATAAGAAACCGTCGGGATGTTGCCGGCGAAATCGGCGTGAATGAGGTGATAGCCGCCATATGTTACGGCCGCATCTTGTCAGACAACCTTATTTTCCGAATGGCTGCTATGCAAGTGCGGAGGCTGCCTTTTTGATAGGCAGATTTCTGAAGCGTGTTTTTGCGTGGTGTGCTCTCCTTCCTCATCCCTGTGCTTGTCACAGGGATCCAGCCAGCCCAAGCCCTTGGGCTGAAAGGACTCTTCTCGCCGCGCAGACGCGCGTCGGCTGGATTCCTGTGACAAGCACAGGAATGAAGGTGGTGGGGGCGCTGACCTATGGTGAAATCTGAAAGGTGCGACGCGCTTGAGGTCGACTTGAAGCCTAGACGATGTGGGCCTGTTGCCGGGGTGCCTTGGGACAAAAGCGCGGCTGTCCGCCGTTAACAATTGCGCGGCGGACAGAGGGTTCAGCAAGACGCCAAAGCGTCTCGGTTCTGACTTCAGCCGATCGTCACGGCCGTCTTCGAAGTCGCGGATTTCAGCGCGGCGTCAGCCAGTTTCAATGCGATCAAGCCATCCTTGATGGAGGGGGCCGGTGTGACATTGTTTTCGATGCTATCGATGAAAGCGGTGATTTCCGCAGCATAGGCTGCCGTATAACGCGTCATGAAGAAATCATGCAGCGGCGGACGGGTGTAGCCTTCGGCATTGGCGATTTCGATGGAGACAGGCCGCTGGTTTTCGGCCGCTGCCGAACCGAGCGAACCATGCACTTCGATACGCTGGTCGTAACCATAGGTCGCGCGCCGCGAATTCGAGATGATCGCCTGCCTGCCGCTCTTCGTCGTCAGGATGATGCTGGCGCTGTCGAAATCGCCAAGCGCGCCGATTTCCGGGTTGACCAGAACGGAGCCTGTCGCAAACACGCTTTCCACTTCTTCACCGAGCAGGAAACGGGCCATGTCGAAATCATGAATTGTCATGTCACGGAAAATGCCGCCGGAAACCTTGATATATTCGGCAGGCGGCGGGCCGGGATCGCGGCTGGTAATGGTCACCATTTCAACCTTGCCGATGCGGCCATCCTCTATTGCCTTGTGCACGGCCTGGAAATGCGGATCGAAACGCCGGTTGAAACCGAGCATCACCTTCGCGCCGGTTTCTTCAACCACCTTGGCACAGGCTTCCGCGCGGGCAACATCCAGATCAACGGGCTTTTCGCAGAAGATGGCCTTGCCGGCGCGGGCGAAGCGCTCGATCAGATCGGCATGGGTGTTTGTCGGCGTGCAGATGATGACGGCATCGATCGTCTTGTCGGCCAGAACCTCGTCGATCGTGCTGACCTTGCACTGCGCTTCGCGGGCGATTGCTTCCGCAGCACCGGCCATGGCGTCCACGACGGCAACCAGCTTCGCGCGGCTGTCGGTGGTAATCGCCTTGGCGTGGACCTTGCCGATCCGTCCAGCGCCGAGCAGTGCCAATTTCGTAACCATCTTTCCTCCGGTTCCTCACACCCGCCTTCCACTCCCAGAAAGGCAGAATATGAACGCAAACAATGTTTCGATATGGAATATATGTTCTATTTTGCTAGATCGACATCGGAGGCGTGTCAAGCGTTTTGACGATGGTCGAGACGACCGGAATCATTCCGCGACGGGCCACTCGCCACGGTGGTCTGTCGCGGTGAAAAAACAAAACGCGAGGCGTTGAAGGCGGTGGGGCAATCAGTCGGTGGTAGACGCCGTAACCGTATTTTGGGGAAGCGCATAAACCTCGACCGGGGTTTCGAGGCCGCGCAGCAGCCATGGCCCCAGATTTTCCAGCTTGTCCCGATATCCGGCCATACGGACGAAGTCCTCGGAAAAAAGCACGCTGCGGCCGGTTTCCTTCGTCAGGGTTTCAAGCCGCGAGGCGATGTTCACGGCGGGGCCGATGACGGTGAAATCGAGACGGGTTTTGGAACCGATATTGCCGTACATGACATCGCCGACATGGACGCCGATGCCGTAGCCCAGAGGATCGTGGCCCTTCTGGCAATTGATTTCGTTAAGCGCGACGAGGCTTTTCTGGGCGCTGGCAATGGCTTTCAGCAGGTTTTCACAGGCCTGCGGATCGCTGAGCGGAAAAACCGCCAGCAGCCCGTCGCCCATGAATTTCAGGATTTCCCCGCCGAACTCCTCGATCGGATCGCACATGGCGTCGAAATAGCCGTTCAGAAGTTCGATGACGTCGTCGCGCGGCCAGAGGTCGGAAATATGGGTAAAGTTGCGCAGGTCGCAGATCAGGATCGCCGCGCCCACCGTCATGCCGCTGCCCCGCGTCGTTGCGCCATTGAGGATTTTTTCGCCCGCATGGGGACCCACATAGGTCTCCAGCAGCGTGCGAGTCATGCGGTTCTTCAGGCGTATTTCGCTCACCAGCGCAAGCGCCGGCAGCAGGTTTTTCAAGGCGAGGATTTCCGCTTCCGTAAAGCCGCCCGCCCGGTCGCTGGAAAATGTCGCGACATGGCGCTTGCCGAACGTATGTTCGATGGGCCACGCCAGATAATCCGTCAACCCGTCGGCCCGCAACTCCTCATAGATCGTGTAGCCGGTTTCATCGTCTCCCTCATCATCCAGGCGGAGGCGAATCTCTGTGGCCCCCTGATGGATGTCATTGATGGGGCTGTTCAGATATTCCGGCGTACTTTCCGAGCCATAGCCATAGGTGGCGATGTCGGCGGACGACATGCCGGCTTTCCACAAAATCCGTGCGCCAAGCCATTGCGGATGACGGATGCGGAAAGCGAGCACGCCGCGGGCGACGGAAACGCCGCTTGCCCGCAACCTGCTGCAAAGCTCGACGAAAATCTCGTCGATAAAACGCTCATCCTTCGTGCCGGTGATGAGCCAGTCGAGAATTTCCGTTTTCTCCGCCGGCCACAATTCATCCAAAGCTGAAGAAACCCGTTCTTCGGTGTCGAGATTAAATGTCATGGCAGGATTCCGGAGGTTGTTGCTGCTCTCGTGCGGGCGGGCCAGATGCGGAGCATGGCCCGTGCGGACAACATGTGGTGCCGGGTAACGGAAATGTTAAGAGAGCGGTCCGGAAAATGTTCGCAACGGCTGCCAATGCTCAGCCGCGCGCGCCGCCCGGATGTTTGTGTGAACATCGTCCCCGGCGGCGCTGAAAGTTGCTGTGATCGTTCTGAACGATCAGATTACGGTTTCTACGGGAATATGCAGGGCGGCGGCAACACGCCTGATGCGGAGCGGATCGCTGTCCGTGCCGTCTTCCAGGGCGCGAATTTCGCTGGTTGTCAGGCCGCAGGTTATTGCAAGCTGCTCGACGGTATAACCGGCGAGATTGCGAGCGGTCAGAACCTTTCTGGCAAAAGGAGCATCTGTTTCTTGATCTGAATCGGGTTGTGAGACTGAAATTGTCATTTGCATCTCCCTCATGATGGACACTTTAATGCGGGCGGCAGAAAAAAGTTGCCGGACCGAATGCGACCGCGTTGCCGGAGAATAAGTTGGTGCTGCAACGCAGCGAGGAACATAGACGCTTCGTCCACCTACGCAATAGTTAAATTTTGTTAAGATTCGTGATCGCCGCATTCCCGAGGCATTTTTCAGTTATGAAAAGGGGCGGATAAAACGTGTGTTTGCCGTGTCACGCAGGCCTTTAAGGGTGGCTGGCTTACAGCATGCCCCAGGCGCGGAAACGGCCACGGCCCGTAACCTCCCGCAGTTCCAGCTGATTGGCGAGCCCGATTGCGCCCTGTGGCGTGGTGCCGAGTTCCTTGACGATCATCGCCGCCGAGACCACCGGCCGGGAAACCACAAGCTCCACCAGTTCGGGCAGACGCGAGGAAGATCGCCGGCCGGCCAGCTTGCGCATCATGCGCTCGCGCGCATGGGTCAGCCTGTCATGTTCCTTCATGCTGGCGAATGCTGCTTCATAAAAGCTGTCGAGAAGGGCGAGGAGGCGCTGCGTCTGGTTTCTGGCGTGCCGCCGCTCGCGTGGAACGGCGCGAAGGCCGGTGCTGAGCGCCGGCAGATGATCGGGAGAGACAGCTCCGTCGCGCAGAAAAGCCGCCGCCAGCAGCCTGCCCAGCCATGGACTGCGCTGCAGGACCTCGATCATGTTCCAGGCATCCAGCAGGATTGCGGTGCGCAGGATCGTCGGCAATTCCTCCGTCTGGCTGTGGACCTGCCGCCATTCCTTCAGCCTTTCCTCCTCATCCCAGTCGGGATCGTTGACCATCGGATGGGCCTCTTCCCGATGTGCCGCAGGCGCAAGCGTCGTGCCGGCGGTGATGGCGTTCAGCGTTGCGGCGCTTCGCGCCAGCAACGCATCCAGCTCAGAAAAAGCCCCGTCCAGCGGCGTCTCTCCATCCGTTTCCGCCTCTTCGCTATTGGATTGAGCGACCGCTTTACTCGCAAATGCCGTCTCGTCGGCGGCAATTGCCATCTTGCCGCGCAGGCGGGAAAGACCCTGCGCAGTGAAGGCCCAGCCGGTCGCATTGGAAAAGATCAATCGCCTCGAGCGCAGGATGCGGTGCGCCGCCGTCATCTCGTGGGTTGGCGCCCGCACGTCCATATGGGCGTCATGCAGGACCAGATCTTCCATATGGACGAGTTCGCCATCCACCCACATGGATGAAATGGCATCGGTAAAATCCTGTCTTTCGATGAAGCCCTGTTTCATCGGCGAGCGGCTGATCCGCTCGTCCAGCCGCGCCAGTGCTTCGCCCGCGCGGGCGGCGGGTATGAGAAGCTTTTCGATCTGGACGTCGGATATATCGTAAATCATTGATATTTTTTAGTTTGAGCAAAGGCGGGTGACAAGATCGATAACAGGTGTCTGGTTTTGCTGTCGCGGCATCGGTTTTAAAACATGCCGTACTTCACAGTACCCGAACACCAAAAATCGCGATAATATCCACCCCTATCGGCATTACGCCCGTCATATTGCGATGCGGCATAAGCTTGCGCATTGCAATATGACGGGTATATACCCCCACCGAGAGCGACAAATTATCACACCTTCCTTTCGCCCTTCCATCTCCCAGACGAAGATGAATTGGAGTTAAACCGTGAATATTATGGCAAATGGTCCTGCCACGGCACCGGACCAGAAAACCCGTTTGAAATCCATTATCGGCGGATCTGCGGGCAACCTCGTTGAATGGTACGACTGGTACGTCTATTCGGCCTTCACCCTTTATTTCGCGCCGGTGTTTTTCCCTTCCGGAAACCAGACTGCCGAATTGTTGAGCGCAGCCGCCGTTTTTGCCGTCGGATTTCTGATGCGGCCCATTGGGGCCTGGTTCATGGGAACCTATGCCGACCGCAAGGGCCGAAAGGCCGGCCTGACACTGTCGGTCACGCTGATGTGTCTCGGCTCGCTGCTGATTGCCATCACCCCCGGCCATGACGCGATCGGCATCGCAGCCCCTGCCATTCTGGTTTTCGCCCGCCTTCTGCAGGGCATCAGCGTCGGCGGCGAATATGGCGCGAGCGCGACTTACCTCAGTGAAATGGCCGGCAAGAACCGCCGAGGCTTCTTCTCCAGCTTTCAGTATGTGACGCTGATTTCCGGTCAGCTTCTGGCGCTGGCGGTGCTTCTGGTGCTGCAGCGGGTTTTGACTCCGGAACAGCTCAGCGCCTGGGGCTGGCGCATCCCCTTCTTCA
The DNA here is from genome assembly GCF_018873185.1 of Rhizobium sp. X9. Taxonomy (NCBI): domain Bacteria; kingdom Pseudomonadati; phylum Pseudomonadota; class Alphaproteobacteria; order Hyphomicrobiales; family Rhizobiaceae; genus Rhizobium; species Rhizobium sp. X9. The sequence continues at coordinate 1,486,530 of NZ_CP071312.1, forward strand.
TCGGTGGCCTTCTTGCGATTGCGGTGTTTTATATCCGTCGTGGTCTTGTCGAGACGCAGTCCTTCGAAAATGCCAAGGCGGGTGAGGCGGACAAGCCGAAATCCAGCGGATGGGCGCTGTTCAAGCACTATCCGAGGGAAGCGATGATGGTCATGGCGCTGACATCAGGCGGCACGCTCGCCTTTTACGCCTACACGACCTATCTGCAGAAATTCCTCGTCAATACGTCCGGCTTCAGCAAGGAAAGTGCGACCGAAATCACCACGGCAGCCCTCTTCGTCTTCATGCTGTGCCAGCCGATCGCCGGTGCGCTCTCCGATAAGGTCGGTCGCAAGCCGCTGATGGTGGGCTTCGGCATTCTCGGCACGCTGTTCACCTATCTGATCTTCAGCACGTTGGCGACGACGACCGATCCGATCATGGCTTTCGCTCTCGTTCTGGTCGGCCTGTTGATCGTCACCGGCTACACCTCCATCAATGCCGTGGTGAAGGCGGAAATGTTCCCCGCCCATATCCGCGCGCTCGGTGTGGCTTTACCTTATGCGCTGGCGAACACCATATTCGGAGGAACGGCGGAATTCGTGGCGCTGAAGTTCAAGCAGATCGGCCACGAAAACTGGTTCTTCTGGTATGTGACGATCATGATAGCGCTGTCGCTGGTGGTTTATGTGAAGATGCGCGATACGCGCGATCACAGCCATATCCACGAGGATTGAGCCCTCCAATCCAGACGAAACAAAGCCCCGCCACCCTGGCGGGGCTTTTTGTTTTCAGCGCATTCAGGCGGCTTCGACCGGAAGAACGATGCGGGCTTCGAACCCGTCCTGTCTGCCCGGTGCCGGAGAGGAGAGCACCAGCTCTCCGCCCGTTTGCTCCACCAGGCTCTTGACGATGGCAAGGCCAAGCCCGGTGCCATCCGCTTTGGTCGGGCCTCGGGCAAAACGTGTCGTCAGTTTCGGCAGGAGCGCCCTGTCGATTGCCGGTCCGGAATTGATGACGCGGATTGTCCCGTCCTCTTCGGCGAATATCTGTACCGAGCTTCCCGCCGGGCTGTGGATCAGGGCGTTTTCCAGAAGGTTGCGGATGATGATGCCGAAGCCATCCGCGCCGATCTTGCAATTCATGCCGCCTTCGCAGCGATTGGTGAAGCGGATGCGGGATGTGCCGATCGCCGTCCTGCTCATGTCGTCGATGACGAGTTCGAGCACGGGGATAAGATCGCTTGTGGTATCGGTCACGCCGATCCTTGCTTCGGCACGTGACATCTGAAGCAGTTTTTCAGCAAGATGGCCGAGGTGCTGCAGGGATTTTTCGATATTTTCCACGCGCGGGGCAAGTTCCGGTGGAATATCGGCACGCAGCCGCTGCGCCTGCGCCAGCGCCCCGGCAATGGGGGTGCGCAATTCATGGGCGCTGTTGGCGGTAAATTCCCGCTCCGCCTCGATTGCCGATCGCAGCCGTCCGAGAAGGAGATTGACCGAACGGGCGATGGGATGGAGTTCGGCCGGAAAGGGCTGTGTTTCCAGCGGTGCAAGATTGCCGCCGTCCTTTCTGCCGATCTCGTCGCGAAGGGTCTGTATGGGCTGCAGGGTTCTGCGCACGACGACGATGACGGCGAAGATGCTGGCGGGGATGAGGATGAGGACGGGCAGCAAAAGCGCGCTCCCGGCTTCTTCTATCGCCTCGCGCCGGTTGGCAAAGGCATCGGCGACCTGAAGGAAATATTCCCCGTCCGGTGTCGCCACCGTATAGATGCGCTGCGTGGCCGTTTCGGAAAAGCCGGGTTCGAGCGAGACCTCGAAAGGCTCCGTCGAACTGTCATGCGAATGCAGCACGACCTGTCCCTCCCGGTCGCGCACCTGATAGGTGAGATATTCGGCACCTTCCGCCGAGGGGTTGAGCTTTCGCGAGGCGGGGGCCGTGTTGTTTTCCCTGAGGTCGTCGGCCAGAAGCGGCAGCAGCCTTTCGGCCGTTTCCTGCACGCCTGCATCGAAAATTTCGGCGAACTCGTCCTGCATCACCATGACGCCCAGCCCGCAGGCGAGAAGCCAGGATATGGCAACGACGCTGGTCAGCGCCGTCACGAGCTTGCGGGTCATGCTGGTCGGTCTGGCCATCTATGCCTACTTGTAATTCTGTCTATCTGCCATTCTGTCTATCTGATCGTGTAGCCGACACCGCGCACGGTCTCGACGCGGTCATGACCGATTTTCTTGCGCAGCCGGCTGATATAGACCTCGACCGTGTTGCTTTCTATTTCGGCGCCGAATTCGTAAAGCGTGTCATGCAGCTGCGCTTTCGAGACGACGGCGCCGGGGTACTCGACCAGTTTTTCGAGAACCGCCCATTCCCGGGCGCTGAGCGTCTGCGCCGTTCCATCGACGGTGATATTGCGCGCCACCTGGTTGATTTCGATACCGGGCAGGCGGATGACCGGGGCCGAGCGGCCTTCGTAACGCCGCGAGACCGCCAGCATGCGCGCCGAAAGCTCGTTGAGATCGAAGGGCTTGACCAGATAGTCGTCGGCGCCGGCATTCAGTCCGGCAATCCGGTCAGACACCTGGTCGTGCGCCGTCAGAATGATCACCGGCGTAGCATCGTCGCGGTTGCGCAGGCCCTGCAACAGGGTGATGCCCTCGCCGTCGGGTAGGCGCATGTCGAGCAGGATCAGGCCATAGGCCATGGTCCGCGTCGCTGCCGTGGCGTCGCCCAGCGTCTTGAACCAGTCGACAGCGTGTCCCGCCGCCGCCACATGGTCTCTCAGCGCCTCTCCCAGAACATGATCGTCTTCAACAAGCAGAACCCGCAAGACAGCTCCTTTATCGCGTCGTCCTGCGTATCGCTTTCACGGGATATGCGTCAAGCACTGTCTGTTCAGCTGCTCTGACGCTGCGTGCAGCCACCGAACACGTCCAGCGAGGGATCGTAAACGGAGGTGGAGACGTTCATCATGCCGAGGATGCTGTGGAAATAATTGTCGTGGGAGCGTCCGCCCTTGGCCGCGCTTTTCGCCAGGCAGGCTTTGTCCAGCCCCATGGATTTGGCGAAATCGTCGTCGAACCAGACCAGGAAAGGCACATGGGTCTGCTGGTCCGGCGCCAGGAGATAGGGCGCGCCGTGCAGATAGACGCCGTTTTCGCCGAGCGACTCGCCGTGGTCCGACGCATAGATCATGCCGGTTGCGAGCTTGTCGGAGCGTGCCTTCAGCTTGTCGATCACAGTCGACAGGAAATGGTCGGTATAGAGAAGCGTGTTGTCGTAGGAGTTGACGATTTCGGCGTCGGTGCAGTTGCCAAGTTCCGCCGTCCGGCAGTCGGGGGTGAATTTCCGGAATTCGTCGGTGTAGCGAAGATAATAGGTCGGCCCGTGGCTGCCCATCTGGTGCAGCACGATGACGCTGTCCTTCGTAACGTTGTTGAGCCAGGCATCGAGCTTGTCGAAGAAGATGTCGTCGCGGCATTCTCCGCCGGTGCAGAAGCGGCTATCATTGGTGGAGGGCAGGTCGAAATAGGGAATGCGGTCGGCGACATTCTTGCTGCCGGTATTGTTGTCCAGCCATGTCGCACCGATGCCGGCATGGACGAGAACATCCATGACGTTTTCGTTGGCGAGCGCCTTGCTATGGCTGTATTCCGAACGCGGGAACTTCGAGAACATGCAGGGAATGGACATTGCCGTTGCGGTGCCGCAGCTGGTGGTATTCGGGAAATAGATCACGTCGCGTTTGGCAAGTTCCGGATTGGTATCGCGGCCATAACCGTTGAGCGCAAAGTTTGCGGCACGCGCGGTCTCGCCCGCCACGATGACGGTGATGCGCGGCTTGTGGACGCCGCCTGCTGCTGGAAGAACCTTCGCATCCTTGCCTATGGGGCTGACCTGTATGTCCGCTTCTTTTCCGGCCTGCGTGAAATAATGAACGGTGGACATGATCGGCGACAGGGGATTGACGCTTTTGACGATGTCCTTGTGCTGGCGGATGGCGGTGGTGAAGGTCTTGGAATTCGCAAAGCTGATGATGCCGACGATGGTGAGGCAGATCAGGATGCTGATGGTGTTCCACAGAAGCTTTTCGAGGATCGGACGATGCCTGACGCGGACAGCGACGATGACGAGCGACGGTACCAGCCCGTAGATGGCGAGATGCCAGAAAAGGCCAGGTGTCATCAGATTGCCCGCTTCCGCCGGCGTCGTTTCCATGGCGTTGCGGATCATGTCGCTGTCGATGACGATGCCGTAGCGGTCAATGAACCAGGAGGACGCTGCCGCCGCAAAGACAAGGAAGATCAGGAAAGGCTTGATGAGGTATTTGGCGGAAAAAATCGTGATGAGGGCGCCAAAGAGTGCGGCCATCGCAACATAAAGCGAGACGATGGCGACAGGATAGGCGGAAAGATAGGTGTGAACCTTCGACCACAAGGTCTGGTTGGTGAAAAACAGCAGATAGGCAGCCGTCAGCAGGCTGAGCGGCACGCTGCCGATTTCCGGACGATAAGTTTCAGTTCCTGTCGCTTTCGCGGTAAAAAGAGCCACTGTCAGTTCCACCAGATCCATATGTGCCGGTGGGAGCGAGGAACATGCGGGAACACCCGTATTCCAGCTGCCACATCGGCCGATTGATGGCGGATGCGTCATTTAGCTGACATCAACCTGAAAGCTTTGTCATGAAAGTGTCATACTTTGCGGTGTCACCCCGGATGGCAGCATTTCAAATCGATGGTCAGATAGCGGCATGATATCATTTAATTCAGTCCGACGATGCCCGTTGCGGTGGTGCGCGTTAAAAATACTCGCGTTGCCCGAACCGGCAGCAGACTGCCCGCGGGCAGGTTCTGGAAGGTCACCGTCGCCCCGGAAAGCAGGGTGAGGCACAGCTGCCCGCCATTGCCGACATAAATCGCGCGTGTGGGAGAAGGAAGCAGGTTCGTATCATCCGGAACGATGTCGAAACCATGGGACGCCGGTGATTCCAGGCCGGCGGCATAGTGTGTGTAAATCTCAGCCATTGCTGTCTCCCGTAAAACAAATCCGCCCTGATTATGCAGCCATGCGGGCGGGTGGGTAAAAGCGGGAACGATGGATACCTTGCGGCGTTTCGATGCCGCACCCGTCTTGTACGGGGAGGCGGATATTATGTGTGTCTTCTCACGCGGTTGGCGGCTCCGGCCATATCGTCACCCGCATAGGCCAAATTGGCGGTCAGGGATTTTCATCCACGGGATCGCGAACCCGCGTTTGACATTCGCCGTCCAGGCGGGTGCTTCGCGCCTCAGTTGCGGGTGTGAAGAATGAAGGCTCTGACGGCGGGAGAGGCTTCGGTTTTCCGGTGAGCGATGGCGAGGTCGGAGGTTGCCGAGCTTGCCGCAAGCGGCACATAACGCACGCCCGGAAGTCGCAGGCAATCAAGCGAGCGCGGCACCAGCGCAACGCCGAGGCCGATGGCCACCATGCTGGCAATGGTGGTGTAGTCCCGGCCCTCCGGGCTGATGACGGGCTTGAACCCTGCTTCGTTGCAGGCCTCGATCGTATTGTAGTGAAAGCCGACATCCGGTGGCTGTCGCGGGGTGATGAAGGTTTCTGCGGCGAGGTTCTTGAGATCGATCTGCAAAGCAAAGGCCAGCGGATGATTTTCCGGCAGCGCGGCCATCAGCGGTTCGCGCAGGACCACATGCATCGCAACGCCTTCCGGGATGGGCGCGGGCGGGCGGATGAAGGCGAAATCCAGATTGCCGTCTGCAATCTTGGCCAATTGCAGCCGCATCTCCATTTCGATGAGCTGCAATTCCACATCGGGATGGGAGGCGCGGAAACTGGCGATCGACTGAATGAGCAGCCCGGAATAGGCCGCGGACGCCACATAACCGATGGAGATGCGGCCGGTTTCCCCACGATCGACGCGCTTCAGCGCTGCAAGCGTCGCTTCGGCATTGGCAAGGATTTTCCGGGCATCCTCGTAGAGAAGTTGGCCGGGGGTGGTCAGCTTCACCGACCGGCGCGTCCGGTCCAAGAGCGGCATGCCGACAATATCCTCCAGCGCCATGATCTGCTGGCTCAGCCCCGGCTGGGCAATGCCGAGGCGGGCGGCGGCGCGCTCGAAATTGCGTTCATCCACCAGCACGGTGAAATAGCGCAGATGTCGCAATTCGAATGTTTCCGCCCGGCTTGCCGGTTTCCTGCCCATCTTCGTGGCCTTTTTAGCAGATTTGAATAATTCCAAGCTATTATCGGTCGGCATTTTCATAATCAATACTTCTGAAAAAAACCGGCTTCGCTTATTGGATCAAAATCTACACCTTGCGTAATAAGATGAGTTAAATTCTCCAGAAAAATATCCGCCCTTGTGGCGGCGCGGGTTGATAAAGGGTCTTGGCGGTGCAGGGAAAAACCAAACACATTTCCATTCTGGCGGGCGGTTGCGTCGCCATTGCCTATGTGGCGTTTTTGTCCCCGGGCATTGCCCTTGCGCAGGAGGCCGGCACCACGGTGCTGCAGACCATTACCGTGGACGGCGTAAAAAAGCAGGATCCCAAGGCCCCGGTGAAGGGCTATGTGGCGAAAACCAGCGCCAGCGCCACCAAGACGGGCAGGTCCCTGATCGAGACACCGCAGTCGGTGTCCGTCATCACAAAAGACCAGATGGATGCACAGAACGTCCGCAATCTCAGCGAGGCGCTGAATTATGTTCCCGGCGTCGTTGCGCAGCCGTCAGGTCCCGATCCGCGTTTCGATGCGCCGCGTATTCGCGGGTTTGCAGGAAACCAGCTGCAATTTCTCAACGGCCTTCGGCTGATGCGCACGGCGGGTGCGCCCTCGTACGAGGTCTACGGCCTGGAGCGTGTGGAGGTCATTCGCGGGCCGGCTTCCGTGCTTTATGGCCAGGGCAATCCCGGCGGCCTCATCAATCTCATCAGCAAGCGGCCAACCTTCGAGCGTTTCGGCGAAGTGGGCGCGCAGATCGGCAGCTTCGACTATTACCAGTCGATGTTCGATATTGGCGGGCCGGTGGCGGATAGTGACAGCCTTGCCTATCGCCTGACCGGGGTTGCCCGCAACGCCCACGCCCAGACGGACAATCTGCAGAACGACCGTTATTTCATCGCGCCGGCGCTCACATGGCAACCCGATGAAGACACGAAGCTGACGGTCCTTGCTTCCTATCAGCATGACAATCCGAGCTCGCCCTCCGGCCTTCCGCCGGCGCTCACCTTTTCCCGCCCGGGCAACATGCTGGACCGCAGCTTTTATGTCGGTGATCCATCGTTCGATACGTCAAACCGCAAGTTTACCAATATTGGCTACGAATTCGAGCATCGTTTCGACGAGACCTTCACCTTCCGGCAGAATGTGCGTTATTCCAATTTCGACTGGTCCTACCGGGCGCTTGGCATGTCCTCGACCAATAGCGGCATGATCGGCAATCTCATCCGCCGCAATGCGACGTTCCAGGACGAGCTGCTGAACACATTCAACATCGACAACAGCCTCCAGGCCGATTTTTCGACGGGTCCGGTTGATCATACCCTGCTTGTTGGGCTGGATTATCGCTATTTCGACAATAACGTAAAAACAGAATTCTGGGCGGCAACGCCGCTTGATCCCGTCAATCCGGTCTATGGCAGGCCGATCAGCCTGACCTCGCGCACGCTTTATGCCGATGTGAAAACCGACATATCCCAGATCGGCCTTTATGCGCAGGACGAGATTTCCTACGAAAACTGGCGGGTTACGGCCGGCCTGCGGCAGGATTGGGCCAGCACCAGCGGCACCACCTTCAACGGCACCACCTATCGTTCGCTCGACAAGGATGACCACAAGCTCACGGGCCGCGTCGGCGTCAGCTATCTCTTCGATGGCGGCATTGCGCCCTATGTCAGCTACGCGACCTCCTTCGAACCGGTGCCGCAGCCGGCTGTCGGCGATGCGCCGAAGCCCACCACCGGCGAACAGTGGGAAGCGGGCATCAAATATCAGCCCGAAGGCTTTGACGGTTTCTTCTCGGCGGCGATCTACGATCTGAAGCAGAAGAACGTGACAACGACTGTCGGCGGCGTGACGCAGCAGATGGACGAGGCGCATGTGAAGGGCGTCGAGCTTGAAGGTGTCGCAAGCCTGGCCGATGGGCTCGACCTGCGTGCGGCCTATACCTACATGGACAGCGAAGTTTCCGGCCGCGTGAACAACGGCAGGGAGCTGGACAATACGCCGCGCCATTCCGCCAGCCTATGGCTCGATTATACCTTCGCGGAGGATACAGCGCTTGAGGGCTTCGGCATCGGCGGCGGTGTTCGCTATGTCGGCGAGCGTTACGGCGATGCCGCCAATGCCTTTGAAATGAAGGGGCTTACCCTTCTCGATCTCGGCGTTCATTACGAGAAAAACGGCTACCGCGCCTCGCTTCTCGTGCAAAACTTGACTGATAAAGAATATATTTCTAGTTGCTCCACTTTCGGATGCTATTACGGTGAAGGAAGAACCGTTATGGGCAAGCTGACCTACCGGTGGTGACCCACATCAAGTGAAGCAGCAGGGGCATGAAGCGTAAGGATCGATGGATGTCGCCCCTCTGGGGGCGGCGGGAATTTTTGGGCCTGCTTGCCGCTTCAGCGCTTGCTGGCAAGGCGCGGGCGGCGGTGACGCCGCGCATCGCCGCAATCGACTGGGCCATGCTGGAAACATCCGTGGCGCTCGGCGTCATGCCGGTTGCCGCAACGGAACTCATCCAGTTCAGGGCAGGTGCCGTCGAACCTGAAATTCCGGAAACCGTTGCCGATCTTGGTCTGAGGGGTGCGCCGAATTTCGAACTGCTGCAACTGACCCGGCCAGACCTTATTCTCATTTCGCCTTTCTACACGCGCTACACCGGTCGGCTGGAGGCCATAGCGCCGGTGTTTTCGCTGCCTTTCTACGTGAAAGGCGAGCCGCCGTTTGAAAAGGCGCTGGCCGCTGTCTCGGCACTCGGCGAAAAGCTCGGGCGGACTGAAGAGGCGCGAAAGGTTCTGGAAGAAACGAACCATGCGCTGCAAGCCATGCGGACGCGTCTCGAAGCCTTTGCGGCAAGGCCGACCTATGTGATCAATATCGGCGACTCCAGGCATTTCCGCGCGTTTGGCGCAGACAGCATGTTCGGTGATGTCCTTGGCCGGCTGGGGCTGAGCAATGCCTGGGCGAACCGTTCGCAATTCACCTTCGCAGCGCCTGTCCCGCTCGAAAATCTTGCCGGCTCACCCGATGCCCGCATCGTCATCGTCTCGGATATTCCAGTCGAGGCCCGCGAGAGCCTGCGCAACAGCGCCATCTGGCGCGCGCTTCCAGCCGTGCGGGAAAATCGCGTGGTGACGCTCGGCAATGTGGCCCCCTATGGCGGCATCACGGCGGCCATGCGTTTTGCGCGGCTTCTGACCGAGGCCCTGACGACGCGGGGAGAAGCACTGTGACAGCACGGCCTCTCCAGTTTCTCTTCGGGATCGTCTTTCTTCTGGCCTGTGGTCTTTCCCTGCATGCCGGGCTGTTGCGGCTGCCCTTTGGTGCATGGCCGGGCCTGCCATTCGATGCCGCGACCATGTCGATGGATCAGGTCATTTTCGCCTTCAGCCTGATGCCGCGTGTGGCGGTCGCCATTCTGGCGGGCGCGATGCTGGGTTTGTCGGGCGCGCTTTTCCAGCAATTGCTGCGCAATCCGATTGCCGATCCCTCCACGCTCGGCATTTCCGCAGGTGCGCAACTGGCGATCGTCATCGCAACCCTGTTCTTTCCCGCGGTGCTGGATGGAAACAACGCATTGGTGGCGCTTGGCGGTGGTGCCGCTGCGGCCTGTGTGGTGTTTCTTCTCGGCTGGCGGCGCTCCTTCGAGCCGGTGACCATGGTGGTGTCAGGGCTTCTGGTCGGCATCACTGCTGCCTCCGTTTCCGCCGCGTTGACGCTTGCGCAGGGCGAATATCTGATGTCGCTCGTCGTCTGGAACGGCGGTTCGCTCAGCCAGCAGGACTGGTCGAATGCGTTTCTGCTTGCCGCTCAACTTCTCGCGGGCCTTGTTCTCACCGGGTTGCTGATAAGGCCACTGACGGTTCTCGGCCTTGGTGATTCCGGTGCGCGTTCGCTTGGCGTCTCGCTGTTTTCAATCAGGCTGGCGGTGGCCGCCGTCGCGGTCATGCTGGCGGCCTTCGTTGCTGCTGCGGTCGGCCTTGTCAGTTTTATCGGCCTTGCAGCACCTGCGCTTACCCGGGCGCTCGGCGTGCGTCGGGCACCCTCCGTACTGTTCGTTTCGCCGCTTCTGGGCGGTTTGCTGCTCTGGTGCTGCGATGGTCTCGTGCAGCTTCTGGCGAGTACGACGGCTGAAGTTTTCCCGACTGGTGCGGTGACCGCTCTTATCGGCGGACCGCTGCTTCTGTGGCTGCTGCCGAAAATCCGGCCGACCGACGTGCATCGCGCCGAAGGTGTGGACCCTGCGACAAGACGCCGGCTTGCGACCCTTCTGCCAGTGCTTGTCATCATGGCCGGGCTGGTTTTTGCCGCACTCGCCATCGGCAAGGGGCCGGAGGGCTGGACGGTGCTGCAAGCCGGCGACCTGCAAAGCCTTTTGCCCTTCCGCTGGCCGCGGCTGGTGGCGGCTTGCGCTGCCGGCGGTCTTTTGGCGATGGCAGGTGCGCTTCTGCAGCGGCTCACCGGCAATCCCATGGCAAGCCCGGAAGTGATCGGCGTCAGCGGTGGCGCGGGTCTCGGTTTTGCCGCCGCCATCACGCTTTTTCCGGCGGCGGGTCTGTTCGAGCTGTTTTGCGGGGCTGGCATCGGCTCGGCAGCCGTCATGATCCTCGTTCTGTTCTTTTCCGTGCGCCGGCATTTGGCGCCGGAAAAAATCCTGCTCGCCGGCATCGCCATCAGTTCGCTCTGCTCGGCGGTACTTTCGGCACTGCTTGCCATTGGCGATCAGCGGGCCTGGCAAATTCTCTCATGGCTCAGCGGCTCTGGTTCGACGGCGACGCCCGCTTCAGCAATCTTTCTTGCGGTGCTTTCCGTCGTGCTGTTTGCCGCGGCTTTGTCGGTAACGCGCTGGCTGACGATCCTCCCGCTTGGACGGGATGTGCCGCTCTCCCTCGGTCTGCCGCTGGCTAGGGCGCGCATCGCCGTCATAGCCGTCGCCGGCATTGCCACCGGGGCCGCCTCACTGCTTGTCGGTCCGCTGAGTTTCGTCGGGTTGATGGCGCCGCACATCGCGCTTCGCGCCGGTTTCACCACGCCGCGCGACCACCTGTTCGCTTCGTTCCTGTTCGGTGCGGTGCTGATGGCGCTTTCCGATCTCGGGGCGCGATCCGTGACATTTCCCTATGAGCTGCCGCTGGGTCTCTTTGCGGCGCTCGCCGGTGCGCCTTACCTGATCTGGCTTTCAGGCAGGCGATGATGATTATTTTGAATGACTTCTGGAGATGACATCCATGGCTCAGGCAACGCTTGCCGCCGATTATGACGATGTTCCGCTTTTTTCGCTGGAAAAAGTGACGATGGAAGTGCCGGGCAGGACATTGCTGCAGCCGTTGACCGCAAGCTTTGCCACCGGCAAGACAATCGGGCTGATCGGCCATAATGGTTCGGGAAAATCGACGCTGCTCAAAATCCTTGCGCGTATCCAGGAGCCAACAGCAGGCAAGGTGTCGTTCGAGGGACAGTCGCTGGGGAGTTGGGGCAATCGCGAATTTGCGCGAAAGCTCGGCTATCTGCCGCAATATACGCCGGCCGCCTCGGGCATGCTGGCCAGGGAACTGGTGGCGCTTGGCCGTTATCCCTGGCATGGCGCGCTTGGCCAGTTCACCAAGGCGGATCAGGAGAAGGTGGATGAAGCCATCGAACTGACCGATACCGTGGCCTTCAGGGACCGGCTAGTGGACACGCTTTCCGGTGGTGAGCGCCAGCGCGTGTGGCTCGCCATGCTGGTTGCCCAGAACGCCGAAAGCCTGCTTCTGGACGAACCCATTTCGGCGCTCGACATGGCGCACCAGCTCGAGGTTCTTTCTCTGGTGCAGAGACTGTCGCGGGAAAAGGGTTTAGGCGTCATCGTGGTTCTGCATGATGTCAACATGGCGGCGCGGTTCTGCGATGAGATCGTCGCACTGCATTCCGGCCATCTGATCGCAAGGGGAGCGCCGAAGGACATCATGACACCGGAAACGCTGGAGCGGATCTATGGCGTGCGCATGGATGTCATGACGCATGCCGCCACCGGCTTTCCCGTCGCCCTGCCGCTTTAAGCTTGTTGCAGCAAAACAACGCGCGGAAGCGCTTGCTGTTGACAGCAATTCGCCGGGCATTTTTCGCCCTAACAATGTCTTAATGGCATCCTACCGCCAACAGACATTGTTAACTGTTTTGCTTTCCTTGCCCCCAATTAAGTTGTTTTGGATCGATTCTGGGGAACAAACGTTAACAGTGCGGAATTCAATATCCGGAGAGGGCAAGAAGGGCTGCTGCGGGTAGGAATGAAACAGGAGAAAATCAGATGAAAAAGGCTGTTGCCGTAACTTTTGCCGCATTGACGATGGGCCTCGGCGGAACCGTTTCCGCACTCGCTGCCGACCTTGCAAGATATGAGCCGGCTCCGCAGGAGCAGGACGACCGCAACGGCGTCAAGATCGGTTATCTCACCTGCGATATCGGCGGTGGCGTCGGTTACGTGATCGGCTCGGCCAAGGAACTGGATTGCACGTTCCAGTCCACCATGGGCGCGCGCCGCACCGACCATTACACCGGCGCCATCCGCAAGATGGGCGTTGACCTTGGCTTCACCACGCAGGGCCGTCTGGTCTGGGCCGTTTTCGCCCCGACAGCGGGTTACCATCGCGGTTCGCTCGGCGGCCTTTATCAGGGCGCAACGGCTGAAGTGACTGTCGGTCTCGGCGTTGGCACCAACGTTCTCGTTGGCGGCACTTCGGGCTCGATCCAGCTTCAGACGGTCAGCGTGACGGGTCAGGTTGGCCTCAACCTCGCAGCGACCGGTACGTCCGTGACGCTCACGGCCATGAACTAATCGGCAAGCGCGCCCGGTGTATTGCACCGGGCATTCTGTCGCATGTCAAAAAGCGCCCTCTTCGTTGTCAGACGGGGAGGGCGTTGTATTATGCAGGTCATGACGATCCCGGCACCCAGATACCTCCCGGCTTTATTGGCTTTTTTCCTCTGTCTTTCTTCGACGGCCTTTGCCGAAGGCGATGCGGCACACGGGGAAAAGGTGTTCAGCCGCTGCTCCACCTGTCACAGCGTTGACGCACCGCGTACCCGCATGGGCCCGCATCTGATGGGCGTGGTGGGCAGGCCCATGGCTGGAGTAACGGATTACGGCCATTATTCGCAGGCGCTGAAAGATGCCGGAGCGGCGGGCCGGGTCTGGACGGAAGAGGAACTGCAAAAATTCATAGCCAGCCCGAAGAAGGCAATGCCGGGGACCTCGATGCGCTTTTTCGGGCTTTGGAGCGAAACGGATATCGATGATCTGATCGCGTATCTGAAAACGCATCCGATGCCGCAATAACCTTCAGAGCGGCGCATCCGCAAGAATCTCTTCGGCATCCTCCACCGTCATCGCCATCACCTTTGAGCCAATCTCGAAGCCGAAACCGTTGCGGGCGAAGGCGGAAAACTCCTTCGATTTGCGTTTTTCATCGAGTTGGACACGGCGAAAGGGTCCGAAGGCACGTTTGCGCGCAAAGATGACGGCCGCAACCAGATCGTTGGTTTCCTCAAGCGCGACTGCTGCCGTTTCCCGGTCGATACCCTTGATCTGAAGTTTTTGCGCAAGGCCGCGTTTCGACTTACCGCTGCGCTGGCCGCTTCGCACGGCAATTTCGGCGTAGGCCGTATCGTCAAGCGCCTTGATGCCATAAGCGAAAGTCACGGCAAACTCGCCAAGCGCCTTTACCTGTGCGGTGCTGATATCCTCGAATTTTTCCCGCGCCTTGCGCGTGATGGCGTCGCGCAGCTGCTTTTCCGTCATCATGCGCTGTTCCAGCCGGTAGAGCGCGGAATTGCGCGCCCATGACAGCATCCGGCTGGTCGGTTCGGTGGCCTGCGTTTCGCCATCCAGGGCCATGTCGTCGGTCAGGAAGGGGCTGGAATCGTCGTTCATTCCGCTTTTATAGCGCGGTAAGCGTGTCTTGCCAGTTCCTTCCCACCGAATGAACTTCGGTTTTCAACGCCTCACGGTGTCTGTGCGCCGGTTGCGGCGACATAGACCGAATAGAGCGATTTCGTTGCGGTAATGAACAGGCGGTTCTTTTTCGGCCCGCCAAAGGTGAGGTTTGCGACCGTCTGTGGCACCTTGATCTTGCCGAGCAGCGTGCCATCAGGTGAGAAGCAGTGGACGCCATCGCCGGCGCTCGTCCACAGGTTGCCCGCCGTATCCAGGCGGAAACCATCCGGCAAGCCACTGTCGAGATTGCAGAATTCCCTGCCATTCGCAAGCTTCACGCCGTCCACCACATCGAAGACGCGGATATGGCGCGGCCGGGACACATCATGGCTGTAGGAGCTGTCGGCGACATAGAGCCTGGTTTCATCAGGCGAGAAAGCCAGACCGTTCGGCTGTACGAAATCGTCGATGGCGATCGTGATCTCGCCGGTTGCGGGATCGAGCCGGTAGACGTTGCGTGTCTTCTGCTCGGGTTCCGCCTTGTAGCCCTCGTAATCGGAAAGAATGCCGTAGGTGGGGTCGGTGAACCAGACGCTGCCATCGGATTTCACCACCACGTCATTGGGCGAGTTCAACCGCTTGCCGCCGTAGCTGTCGGCAAGAACGGTGATCGAGCCGTCGACTTCGGTGCGGGTGACGCGGCGGCCGCCATGTTCGCAGGAAACGAGCCGTCCCTGCCTGTCGCGGGTATTGCCATTGGTGAAGTTGGAGGGTTCGCGAAACACCGAGATCCCGCCATCCGGCACCCAGCGCAGCATGCGTTGATTGGGAATATCGCTGAACAGCAGGCAGTTCAGATCGGCAAACCACACCGGGCCTTCGGCCCAGCGGCAGCCGGAATAAAGCTCTTCCAGCTCGGCATTGCCGACGATCAGATGGCGGAAGCGGTCATCGTGGATTTCGTAAGGGGAGGTCGTGTCTGTGGTCATGAGCGTGGTCCGCTTGAGGGCTTGTCGTTATGGGTTCAGCGCGTGGCCTTGGGGCCGCTTGCCAGAAGGATGACGGAGATGATGATGAGGCCGGTGAGGATGAGGCGGATGCCCGCGCCGAAACCATAGGTATTCAGCATCGAAACCACCAGGAACATGAAGAGCGAGGCACCCCATATGCCGGGGACGTTGGAATCACCACCCGCCACCGCCGTGCCGCCGATCACTACCACGGCGATGGACATCAGCAGATATTCCGATCCCATGTTGAGCGCCGCGCCGCCGGAGAAGCTGGCGAGCAGATAACCGGCAATCGCCGCCAGAACCGCGCAGAGCACGTAGGTGACGAAACGTGTTCCATCCACGGGAATGCCGGTCATGCGGGCTGCGAACGTGCTCTGGCCGATGGCGGAAATCCAGCGCCCGTAAAAGGTCCGGTCGAGCAGCAGCCAGGCGATGGCCGAGAGAAGCAGCGCGACAAGCGCCACGTTCGGAATGCCGAAAGAACTGGACGTGGCGAAAGTGGCCAGTGTTTCCGGCGGCTTGATGCGCAGGCCGCGGTTGGACCAGATGGCGATGGATTGCACGATGAAGCTCATGGAAAGCGTCGCGATGATCGGCGGAATGCGTAAGAGCTTGATCAGCGCATAATTGCCGATGCCGATGGCGACGCCGATCAGAATGGCGATCAGCAATCCGGGCAGAATGAGACCATCGGACACGTCCATGAATTTCAGCGCCAGCGTGCCGGAAAGCGTCATCGTTGCGGGAACGCAGAGGTCGATATTACCAGGACCGAGCGTGATGACGAACATTTGGCCGATGCCGACGATCACGGAAAAGGCCGCGAAGGTCAGGGCTGCGTGCGACAGGCCGAAGGAGCTGGCGCCGCCGGTGAACATGACGGTCACGATCCAGACCGCAGCCGTTGCGGCGAACGACCATATCCATGGTTTTTTCGAAAGAGACGAAAGCCCGTTCATTGGTTTTTCTCCCGCTTTTCGAGACGGTTGAGCAGGATGCGCAGCGCCAGCACGATGATGAGGATCGCCCCTTGCGCGCCGATCTGCCAGTCCGGCGAAATGCGCATGAAGGACAGGAAGGAACCGGCAAGGGTGAGCGTCAGCGCGCCGATGACGGCGCCGATGGGCGAAACCCGGCCGCCGACGAATTCACCGCCGCCGAGGATGACGCCCGCAATCGACAGCAGCGTGTAGCGAAGCGCGATATTGGCGTCGGCCGACGTCGTCAGCCCGACAAGTGCGATACCCGACAGTACCGCGAAGAAACCGGCGAGCGCAAAGGTGGCGGCGCGTATGCCGACAACCGACCAGCCGGAGCGCTCGACAGAGCGGAAATTGCCGCCAACGCCACGCATCAGCACACCGAAGGAGGAGCGCATGACGATATAGTGGGCGACGACCGCAATCAGGATGCTGGCGATGATGGCGATCGGCACGAGCGGCGGTTTTGCCGTCATCAGCGCCCGGATGAAGGCAGGGGCCTGTCCGCCGGGCGAGGGGAGGATGAGGACGGCAAGGCCGCCCCAGACGAAACTCATGCCAAGCGTGACGACGATGGACGGCAGGGCGCGGATATGGATGATGGCGCCAAGGGCCGCATAGACCGCAATCGCCCCGGCAAAAATCGCGATCCCCAGCATCGGTGTGGTTTGCAGGAAGGTGGCGGTGACGCAGGCGCAGAAACTGACGAAGGTGCCCATCGACAGATCGAGATCGTTGACGGACATGATCAGCATCTGCGCAATGGTGGCGAGCGCGATCGGCACTGCCAGATTGAACAGCAGGTTGAGGCCGGTATAGCTCATGGCGCGCGGCTGCATGTAGAAGACGGCGGCAAGTAGGACGGCGAGCGAGGCGGCGGGAATGATGAGGCGGAGCGCGTTTGCCGAGAGTTTCATGCGTGGTCTTCTCCGGCAAAGGAGGCCGCCAGCACATTCTGCTCGGTAATATCGTCGCCGACGAGTTCCGCCTGGATGGCGCCGTCGCGGAACACATAGACCCGGTCGCAGAGACGGATTTCATCCATTTCGGTGGAGTACCAGATGAAGGTGCGGCCGTGGGAGGCTTCGGTTCTCAAGATGTCATAAACCTCCTGTTTGGTGCCGATATCGACGCCGCGCATCGGGTCGTCCATCAAGACCGTGCTGGCGGTGGTGGCAAGCGCGCGGGCGAAAAGCACCTTTTGCTGGTTGCCACCGGAGAGTGAGAGGATCTTGTTACCCATGTCGGGCGTGCGGATTTCGATGCGCTTTTTCCATTGCGCCCCAAGCTCGGTTTCCTTGGTTCTGTCCACCATGCCTGCGGCTGAAATATCCCTGAGCGAGGCGATGGACAGGTTTTTGAGGATGCTCCACAGCGGGAAGGTGCCATTCAGGCTGCGGTCACCCGCCACGAAGGCGATGTCCGTCTTGCGGGCGGGCAGCCAGCTGCTGTTGCGGGCAAGGTAGAGATCGAGAAGCGCTTCGGTCTGGCCATGGCCGCCGAGACCGGCAAGGCCGACGATCTCGCCGCGAAAGGCCTCGAAGGCAAGTCCTTCGCCCCGGCGTGCCGGCATGGAAAGCACCTTCTCGCCCGCCTTGCGGCTTTCACCCCGCCGCCTGTCCTGTTCCTTGACGACGCTGCCCATGGCCTCAACCAGCGAGCGGGTGGTGAAGTCGGCGGCCTTCCGGTCGGCAACCACCCGGCCATCCTTCATCACCACGATACGGGTGGCTGTCGAAAGAATTTCGCCTAGAATATGCGAGATCAGCAGAACCGAGCCGCCCTCACGCACGAAACGGCGGACATAATCCATCAGCTGCTCGGCAAGACCGGCATCGAGCGAAGAGGTGGGTTCATCGAGGATCACCAGTCTCGGCGCGTGCGGTATGCGGCAGAAATTGATGGCGATTTCCACCATCTGGCGTTCGGCGATGGAAAGTTCAGCGATGGTCAGCTCGCAATCGATGCCGTGGCCGGGGAAAATTTCATCCAGTGTCTGGCGGATCGTCGTCAGCGCACGGCCGCGCCAGTTTCGCCCACCCGTGGCGGCATGCATGATGCGGACATTTTCGCTGATCGTCAGGTTCGGGCAAAGCGACAGTTCCTGAAACACGCAGCGAACGCCGTTCGCGCGCGCGGCGGCAATGCCATGGCGGTTTTCGTTGCCGCCATAGGAAACGGAACCCTCATGCGGCGTCAGCCCGCCATTGATGACGTTGACAATGGTGGACTTTCCCGCGCCGTTATGGCCGACGAGCCCGAGGCATTCCCCAGCGCGGATGACGAGATCGGCCCCATCCAGCGCCCTTACCGCGCCGAACACGACCTTTACGCCGCGCGCAGCGACGACTTCTTCCGCCTCGATGATGTCATTCATGAGCAATTACGCCAGTGATGTGAAAAAGTGATCTGAAAATCGGATAATGTGTGGCTATCGCGGCGCCCGTTCCGGGAGCGCCGCAATAGTGGGGCTCTGGGCCGATCCGGCCTATTTGGCCGATGCGATGGCCTTCTGGGCGTCTTCCTGCGAATATTCCACATTCGCCACGCCGCCCTTCTGGGTCGTCTTCAGGTTTTCCTCGAGATTGGCCTGATCGATGCGCAGGAAGGGCACGGTCAGATCCTTCTTCACATCCTTGCCGTCGAGGATTTGCTGCGCCACCCAGAAAGCCAGCGTCGAGACGCCGGGAGCGATGGAGACGGACATGGTCTCGTAACCGCTTGCGTCCTTCTGCTGCTTCCACCATTGCAGCTCGTCTTCGCGGTTGCCCATGACGATGGTGGGTGTCGGGCGCTTGGCGGCAGCGAAAGCCTGTGCCGCGCCGTAACCGTCGCCGCCCTGCGTCACGACGGCCGCGACTTCCGGAAGGCTCGGCAGAATGCCGGCGACGGCGCGCTGTGCGACGTCCTGCGCCCAGTCGCCATTGACGGAACCAACGATCTTGAACTGCGGGTTCTTGGCGACGCCGGCGGCGATGCCGGCGTGGATTTCATCATCCACTGAAACGCCCGCAAGGCCACGTATTTCAAGCAGGTTTCCACCCTTCGGCATGGCCTTGGCGAGATAGTCGATCTGGCTTTCGCCCATCGCCTTGAAATCGACGGCGATGCGCCATGCGCAGGGTTCGGTGACGATGCCGTCGAAGGACACGACGGTGATGCCAGCATCACAGGCTTCCTTCACCGCGCCGTTGAGGGCGGTGGGTGAGGCAGCATTGATGACGATCGCGTCATAACCCTGAAGAATGAGGTTCTGGATTTGCGCCGCCTGTTCGGTCGCCTGGTTTTCGGCGGTGGTGAAGGCGTCGGCGCTTGCGACCTGCTTGTCGGCAACCGCCTGTTTGGTGATCTTGTCCCAGCTCGTCAGCATCGCCTGACGCCAGGAATTGCCTGCGTAATTGTTCGAAAGCGCGATTTTTTTGGCCGACGTATCGGCATGAGCGGTGATCGGCAAAGCTGCGCATGCGACAGCGGCCGACGCCAGAAGCATCTTCCTGATAGCCATTGATTTCCTCCCTGGTGGCTTGCCCTTTCGAGCCCGGAAACGCCCGTCTGTCGCAAATCTCCTCGGCGGCAGACAAAATTCCTTTGCACTGGAGCTCCTTTCCCCAGTAGAAGCGAGAATGACCAAGAAGATTTGGCTTGTACAGGCGGATCACGGCAATCTTCCTGCGGGTTTCCGCAGAAAGCATGCGGGAACCCGCAGGACGAAACGGCCTTGCCGGGCGCAGAATGGTGATGCGGCGTTCTGATATGTCGAAACTGCGCCGCCAGAGGTCGACGGAGCAGGCGCTTGGGAGGGCGTCCGCACATGCTGGATACGCCGAAAAGCGCTCTTTTCCACCATTATATGGGCATTTCGCGGCTGCTTGCCGGGCAGCTCGAATTTAATGCCATCATCCAGGCGGTCGCAACCGAGATCAGCCATATCATCCCGCATGATCATATGGATGTCTGCATCAAGCAGCTGGATGACAAATATCACATCGCCTATGAGAGCGGTCTCGTCAGCGCCTGGAGCCGGCAGCCGCCCGCCCTTCTGACCGGCAGCCCGATCCGTTCGCTGCTGTCAGGCGAGGTCGAGTATCTTTTGAGCGGCGACGCCTGTTCCGATCCGCGCTTTCATTTCGAAGGGTCGTTTTCAAGCCCGATCATCGAACTTAACCTGCATAGCCGCCTGCATGTGCCGATGAAGGTGCATGGCGATATCATCGGCGCGCTGAGTTGCTCCTCCCACCAGTCGGATGCCTATACGATGGAGGATGTGGCGAATGCCCGCGCGGTCGCCGATCTGCTGGCGCCCTATTTCTACGCCATCCGCGCCGCCGAGCAGGCCAAACGCTCCGCCATCGAGGAAGCGCGCGCCAATGCCCGCGAAGAGGGGTTGCGGCTCGGCGCGCTGCAATTGACCGAGGCGTTGGAATCCGAGCGGCAGCGGATCGGCATGGATCTGCACGACCAGACGCTGGCGGACCTGACACGGCTGGCGCGGCGCATTGAGCGCATGAGTCATACCCCCGACCTGTCAGGCGAGATGCTGGAACCGGTGGTGCGCAGCCTGCAGCATTGCATGCAGGATCTGCGCGAGATCATCGAGGAGGCCAAACCCTCCATCCTGCAATTGTTCGGCGTCGTGCAGGCCATCGAGACCTATGTGGACCGCTCCGTGCGCGATAGCGGATCGGCAATCGACTGGTCGGTGACGGATGAGACGGACGGGCTGCTGGAAAGGCTGGACAAGACGGTGGCCATCTCCCTGTTCCGCATCGTGCAGGAGGCGGTGAACAATGCCATTCGCCATGCCCAGCCCGAAGCGATTGCCGTGAAACTGACCGCAATCGACGGCGGTTTGCGGGTGACGGTCAGCGATGACGGCAGCGGCGGCGGCGAAGGCGGGGCCTCCGGTGGCCTCGGCATCGGCAATATGAAGACGCGGGCGCGGCTGATTTCGGCCAGATTCGATATTGGCGGCAACGGCACGGGGGCGGGAACCCGCATCACCGTCACATTGCCGGAAGATGCTTTCGACCGGCGGGAGGACCTGTGACATGGACGTGCTGATCGTCGAGGACGATGCCCTGCACCGCGCCTATCTGAACGAGGCGGTGAGAGCCGCCCTGCCGGAATGCGACAAGGTTCTTGAGGCGTCAAACGGCAGAACCGGCGAAAAGCTGGCGCGGGAAAATCGCGCCGCCCATATCGTCATGGATTTGCAGATGAACGAGCGCAACGGTATCGAGGCGGCACGCACCATCTGGAAGGAAAGGCCGGATACCCGCATCCTGTTCTGGTCAAACTATTCCGACGAGGCCTATGTGCGCGGGGTCTCCCGTATCGTGCCGGAAGGGGCGGCCTATGGTTACGTGCTGAAATCGGCCTCCGATGACCGGTTGCGGCTGGCGCTGCGCAGCATCTTCATCGAGGCGCAATGCGTGATCGACCGTGAAGTGCGCGGCCTTCAGGAAAAGAGCCTCGGCAAGGCGCATGGCTTTACCGATTCCGAATATGAAATCCTTGTCGATGTCGCGCTTGGCCTCACCGACAAGGCGATTGCGCGCCGCCGCAACCTGTCGCTACGCAGCGTGCAGAACCGTCTGCAAAGCCTGTATGAGAAGCTCAATGTGCATCAGGCGGCCGGCGATGACGAGGCGGAAGGTCGCTATAATCTGCGGACCCGTGCCGTCACCGTCGCTTTCCTGCGAAAGCTTTTGAACTATAGCGCTCTCGAAAGAGCCGAGCGGGAACTGGCGGAATGGGCGGGAAGCCGCTGATCGTCAGGGCAGGAAGGCAAGCAGACGTCTTTCATCCGCCCTGAGGCCCGACACGGGTTTTGCCCCGACCTTCAGGATGCGGCCAAGCTTCTTCTGCGCCTTCTCCTCCGTCGCGATATCGAGAACGGCAGGGTGGACGTAGCTCTTGCGGCAGATGGCGGGCGTATTGGAAAGCTCCACCGCCGCTGCCTGGCACATGCCCTTGATGCTGGGTTTTTCACCGGCTGCCACATGCTCCATCGCATGGCAGAAGGCGGCCAGGGTGCCGCCCCAGGTGCGGAAGGTCTTGGCGGAGATGCCCTGACCGCCAATGCGGGAAAGATAGGCGTTGAGATCGCTGGAATCGACCGAATGCACCCGGTTTTCGCTGTCCTGCCAGACAAACAGCTCCTTGCCCGGCAGATCGGCGATTTCTTCGAGGATTTTCTGAAGGCGGGGGTGGCGCAGCTGGCGCTTCACCTTTTGCCCGCCCTTTGCGGCAAACCGCAGCTCGATGGTTTCACCGAAGGAGACGTGCCGCTTGAGCAAGGTGGTTGCGCCATAGGTACCGTTGGTTTCGAGATAGGAGCGGTTGCCGACGCGCAGATAGGCTGCATCAAGAAGCAGTGTAAGGGCGGCCAGCGTCATCTCCTGCCCATGATCCTGCCTTTCAATATCGGCAATGGCACGACGGCGGATGGCGGGCAGCGCCTTGCCGAAGCTTTTCAGCTGAAAGAATTTCGTCTCGCCCCGCATGGCGTGCCAGTCGGGATGGTAACGATATTGCTTTCGCCCGCGCGCATCGAAGCCCGTGGCCTGCAAGTGCCCGGCGGGATCGATACATATCCAGACGTCTCTATAGGCAGGTGGTACGCCGAGCGACTTGATGCGCTTCAGTTCAACGCTGTCGGACAGGAGTTCGCCACCCGGCAGCCGGTAACAGAAACCGCGCCCGCGCTTTTCGCGGGCTATCCCCGGTTCCTGATCGTTGACATAGGCAAGTCCGATTTTTGCAAGAAGGCGGGTGGTTGGTTGTGGCATCGTTTTTTCCGGCAGGTTTCACGCTGCGGCAAACGAAAAACAGGCCGCCTTCGTTCCGGCGGCCTGTCCGTATCGATTATCCGTTTTTATCAGCCGGCCTTGGCGATCCTCAGGATCTGGGATTCGCCACCACCCCGCTCCTCGGTCACGGCATAGATCGCGCCATCCGGACCGACCTTCACGTCGCGGATGCGCGCCTCGAGCGGCAACCGGCTTTCGGTCGCGACCTTGTCGCCGTCGAGATGCAGGATGACGAGGCCCTGGCTCACCAGACCGCCAACGATGAAGGCGCCCTTCCATTCGGGAATCTGGTCGCCCTCATAAAACGCCATGCCGGAGGGGCCGATGACCGGGTCCCAATAATAGACCGGCTGCTCCATGCCTTCCCTGGCCGTGGCACCTTCACCAACGGCCCTGCCGCTATATTCGATGCCGTAGGTTATGACAGGCCAGCCATAGTTCAGGCCTGCTTTCGGCAGGTTCAGTTCATCGCCGCCTCTCGGGCCGTGTTCCACGGTCCAGAGCCTGCCTTCTCCGTCCAATGCTGCCGCCTGCAGGTTGCGGTGGCCGTAGCTCCATATCTCGGGAAGGGCATTCTGCTGGCCGGCGAAGGGATTGCCTTCGAAGGCTTTGCCTTGCGCATCAATGCGGAAGACCTTGCCGAGGCCGCTGGACAGATCCTGCGCCTGCACGCGCGGCGTCGCATCGGAGCGTTCGCCGACAGTGACATAAAGCTCGTTATTCGGCCCGAAGACCAAACGCGAGCCGAAATGCTTATCGCCATCATAGGTCGGCATCTGGCGGAAGATCACCGCGACATTTTCAAGTTTGGCCGCGCCGCCTTCCTCGGTCAGTTTTGCCGAGGCGACCGAGGTGCCATTGCCGCCGTCACGCGGTTCGGAGAAGGAAAAGAAGATGGCGCGCGATGTCTCGAAATCCGGCGCAAGCGCTATGTCGAGAAGACCGCCCTGTCCGGCAGAGGCGACTTCCGGCACGCCTTCCATGGCGGGGCCGGCCTTGCCGTCGGCAACGATGTGCATGGCGCCTTCCTTGGCCGCAACGATCATGCGGCCATCGGGCAGAAACTCCATCGACCAGAGATGTGGCAGGCCCTCGGCAATGACGGTTTTTTCGACGTCCGGCTGGGTTGCGGCCTGTGGCGCACGGGTCTGACCCTCGAAAGCCGGTTTCTGATCCGGCGCATTGGCCCGTTTCGTCTCGGCAGCCGGGGCGGTCTGTGCGTGGGCGGCGCCAGCAAGCGGTACGGCAAGCAGCGCAAATAGCATCGTCGAACTCAGAAATCGGTTGTTGCGGAACATGGGTCTCCCTTCCTTCGTTTGCGTCAGGCACAAACCATTTGGGGAGGATTTCGTTTCTTGCGATAGCTTCAAGAAAACTTGATGAGTTCGTGTGCAGGCGACGCCCTCTTTTATCATCCGTACGAATTCGTAGGGAACCGCAATCATGCATCCACGTTTCCCTCTGGTTGTACGGAGGGCGCCATGCAGATCATCGATAACAAGACCATAGACGGGAACAGAACCAAGCCGATCCTCAATGTCGCAGAATTCTGTCGCCGTTACCGACTGGACAAGACCGAGGAGACCCGGCTCAGAAAGCTGTTCGGCGAGTTCGCTTCGCGGCACGAGCTTCTGATGAATGCGCAGTGCAAACCGAATTTCCGCTGATCATTCCTCCGGGTCGAGAGATTTCCCTAAGATCATGAAGACATCATAACGGGTGTTCTTGCCCATTATCTGATGCGAGGGTTTGCGAATGCCCGGCATAGGTTCGGCGCGCAGGGGCCATTTAAGAACAACCCGTTTCGTTGCATTATCAAGCGCCGCCTCCATCAGTTCCACCTGATCGGGATCGGATCCCACCAGTTCGCGCAACACCCGCATCTCCTTTTTCACCAGCGCCGTATTGTGGCGCGGCGGATGCATGGGGTCGACAATCACCACTTCCGGCGAAAGTTCTTTCAGCAGGTGCCTTGAATCACCCTGCAGCAGCGTCATGCGCGACGCGGCCTCCGCATAGGCGCCGCCGGCCTCCAATGCGCGGCGAATGCCGTCTGCTAGATGGGCATGCATGCCCGGCGAGCGTTCGATCAAGGTTACCTCCGCGCCGAGTGATGCGAGCAGAAAGGCATCCCGCCCGAGCCCTGCCGTGGCATCCACGATTTTTGGGGTGCGGCCTTTCGTGAAGCCTGCGGCTTTCGGCAGGGCCTGTCCACGCCCCTCGCCGGAGCGGAAACGATGCCCGACCGCACCGCCGACAAAATCCACCACGAAGCTTTCGTCTTGTTCTTTCATCGCAGGCCTCAAAACGGGCAGGGCACGGTGTAGGTGACGTCACGGCCATCCGGGTGGCGAAAGCCCACCGCCTCGGCATGCAGCATCAGGCGCGGCGCGGCGGCAAGCGCCTCACCTTCGGCATAAAATTCATCGCCAAGGATCGGATGGCCGAGAGCCTTCATATGCACCCGCAATTGATGGGTGCGGCCGGTGAGAGGGGTAAGTGCGAGCCTCGTTGCGGGAAGTGGCAATCTTTCCAGCACGCGCCACAGGCTTTGCGCCGGCTTGCCATTTTCATGGTCGACGCGGTGGCGGGGCTTGTTTTCCGGGTCGATCGCGAGCGGCAGGTCCACTTCACCCTCTTCGCCTTCGATCTCTCCCCAGACGACGGCCACGTAGGATTTGCGCGTCTGGCGGTTCTCGAACTGGGCGGCGACAGCAGCGTGCGCCTTGCGGTTCAGGGACATCAGCACGATACCGGAGGTATCCTTGTCCAGCCGGTTGATCATCAGCGCTTTTGGAAATTGCTCCTGCACACGCGTCAAAAGACTGTCGGACAGCGCCGGATCGCGCCCCGGCACCGACAGAAGCCCGCTCGGCTTGTCGAGCACCAGCAGATCGTCATCCCGATGCACGATAGTGAGCCACGGTTCGAGCGGCGGATGATAGACGGGGTTGGAAAGCTCAGATGACATTGCGCTTCCTTAGCACAAATCGCGCAGCGGGCCAGATGCCGACCCACAATATGATATTAGTCCGGAATATCGAGATTGACGCGCCCGCTGGTCAGATCGCTGATGAGCCGTGTCAGGCGCTCTGCCTCTTCCGCCGGAACCGAAAGCAGCATATCCGCACCGCTGCCGGTGAAATCCTCCCTTTCCACCCGCAGATTCTGTGTGGCGGAAAGGCGCGATTTCACCAGAGCCAGATCGGAAAAGGGGCAGCTCAGTGTCGCGCTGACATAGGCGATGACCGGCGAGGTTTCTCCAAGTCGAAGGCAGGCCGCCGCCGTGCCGCCATAGGCGCGCATCAGGCCACCGCTGCCGAGCAGGATGCCGCCGAACCAGCGGATGACGAGAACGGCGACATTGTCCAGCGTCTGACCATCAATTGCCTGAAGGATCGGTTTTCCGGCGGTGCCGGAAGGTTCGCCGTCATCGCTGAAACGATAGGTCTGACCGGTTCGCCAGGCCCAGCAATTGTGATTTGCATCGACATCAGAATGCGCCGCCAGAAAGGTTTTCGCGTCTTCCTCACCGGTCACGGGTGCTGCAAAGGCGATGAAGCGGCTTTTCTTGATATCCTGCGAAAAGGTGACGGGTCGATCGAGCGTGAACATGCGCGTTTCAATATCGCATATATTCAGTCACGGAAATCGGTATAAGGCCACGATGGCTAAGATGGCGATGGAGCGGGTTTTGAAGGAAGCAAGGCGGGTCGCGATTGTCGGCGGCGGGCCGGCGGGGCTGATGGCGGCCGAAGTGCTGTCGGCTACAGGCCATGCCGTGACGGTGTTCGAAGCGATGCCGACCGTGGCGCGCAAATTGTTGATGGCCGGGAAATCCGGTCTCAACATCACCCATGCCGAAGACTACGGCAGTTTCGTCCATCGTTTTGGCGAAGCCGGGCCAAGACTGCGCGCGGCGCTGGACGACTTCACACCCGACATGCTGCGCGACTGGGCGCAGGGTCTGGGGCAGGAAACCTTCGTCGGCACCTCCGGCCGGGTGTTTCCAACCGTCATGAAGGCCTCGCCGCTGTTGCGGGCATGGCTCGCCCGGCTGGAGGCGCAGGGTGTGACCATCAGGACCCGGCACCGCTGGACGGGTTTTTCAGGCGATCGACTGGTTTTCGCGACACCCGAGGGCGAGGTTGCCGTCGAGGCCGATGCCGTTCTCCTGGCGCTCGGCGGCGCAAGCTGGCCGCGTCTGGGGTCCGATGCCGCATGGGTTCCAGCACTGGCGGCAAAGGGCGTGGCGCTTGACCCGTTCAGACCTGCCAATTGCGGTTTCGATGTCGACTGGAGCGATGTGTTCCGGCAGCGTTTTGCAGGCGAGGCGCTGAAATCCGTCATCACCATTTCTCCCGCAGGTGCGTTTCAGGGCGAGTTCGTGGTGACGCAGCACGGGGTTGAGGGCAGCGTCATCTACGCCCATTCCGCTGCATTGCGCGACCGGCTGGAACAGAAGGGCAAGGTTTCGCTTGTCGTTGATCTCGCGCCGGGGCGCACCGTGGAGCGCCTCAGCCTGGATCTGGCAAAGCTCGGCCGCAAGGAAAGTTTCGCAAACCGCCTGCGCAAGGCTGGTGGCCTCTCCGCCGTCAAGGTTGGGCTTCTACGGGAAATCTTTCCCGATATAGCGGCCATGCCGGATGATCTGGTCGCCGCAAGAATAAAACATGCGGAAATTCCGCTTTTGCGGCCAAGGCCGATTGCCGAGGCGATTTCATCGGCCGGCGGTATCGTCTGGGGCGGCCTTGATGAAAATTACATGCTGAAAAGGCTCCCCGGCGTGTTTGCCGCCGGGGAAATGCTGGACTGGGAGGCGCCGACCGGCGGTTATCTGCTGACGGCCTGTTTCGCCACCGGCAAGGTCGCCGCCAAGGGCATTGCCAGGTGGCTTGAAGGATCAGCCTGATAGCCGTTCCGCCATGTCTGCGTCTTCGCCAGAGGCGGTTCTGACGAGACAGCGCATGATGGCGTCGGTGGTGACGGTGCCGAGCGACTTGCCGTTTTCTCCAACGACCGTGGCGCTGCTGACATTTTCCCGGACGAGCGCGCGCAGGCCCTCTTCAACCGTCATATCCGCAGCGAGCTGAAGCCGCGACTGGCCGGAAAATTCCGGCTGGACGATGGCGCCGAGGCGGATGACGCGGCCGCGATTGACCTCCTCCACGAAGGCTTCGATATAGCTGTCGGCCGGTGACATGACGATTTCGGCGGCCGTGCCCTGCTGGATGATTTCGCCGTCACGCAGGATGGCGATCTTGTCGCCCAGCCGCAGGGCTTCGTCGAGATCGTGAGTGATGAAGACCACGGTCTTTTTCAACTCCTTCTGCAGTTCCAGCAGCACCGTCTGCATGTCGACGCGGATGAGCGGATCGAGCGCCGAATAGGCCTCGTCCATCAGCAGGATTTCGGCATTGTTGGTGAGCGCCCGGGCGAGGCCAACGCGCTGCTGCATGCCGCCGGAAAGCTGGTTTGGATAGTGGCTGGAGAAGCCCTCGAGCCCCACGCGCCGGATCCAGACTTCGGCCCGCTCTTCCCGCTCGCGCTTGTCGACGCCTTGCACCTCGAGCCCGTAGACGACATTCTGCAGCACGTTGCGATGCGGCAGCAGGCCGAATTTCTGGAACACCATCGCCGTCTTGTGGCGGCGGAATTCCAGAAGTTCCGCTTCGTTGAGGCGACAGACATCGGTGCCGCCATAGAGGATTTCCCCGGCCGTCGGGTCGATCAACCGGTTGACGTGGCGGATCAGCGTCGATTTGCCCGAGCCGGAAAGACCCATGATCACGGTGATCTGGCCGCCGGGCATAGTGATGCTGATATCGCGAAGACCGAGCACGTGACCGTGTCTGGCATTCAGTTCCGTCTTGGACATGCCGCCCCGCACGGCGTCGACATAGTCCGCCGCCTTGGAGCCAAAGATCTTGTAGAGGCTGCGGATTTCGATCGATTGACTAGCCATGCGCCACTTCCCGGTGTTTTTGCAGTCGAAGGCCATAGGCCTGGCTGATGCGGTCGAAGATGATGGCGATGCCGACGATGGCAAGCCCGTTGAATACGCCGAGCGTGAAATACTGGTTGGCAATGGCCTTCAGCACCGGCTGGCCAAGACCCTGCACGCCGATCATGGAGGCGATGACCACCATGGCAAGCGCCATCATGATCGTCTGGTTGATGCCAGCCATGATGGTGGGAAGTGCGAGCGGCAGCTGCACCTTGAAGAGTTTCTGGCGCTTTGACGATCCGAAAGCGTCGGCGGCTTCGAGAACGTCACGGTCGACCATGCGGATGCCGAGATTGGTGAGCCGGATCATCGGCGGAATGGCGTAGATGACGACGGCGATAACACCAGGCACGCGGCCGATGCCGAGCAGCATGACAACGGGAATGAGGTAGACGAAACTCGGCATCGTCTGCATGACGTCGAGAATGGGATTGACGACATTCTGCAGGCGGTTGGAGCGCGCCATGGCGATGCCAATCGGCAGGCCGATGACGATGGACAGAACGGCGCAGACGAAAATCATCGAGACCGTCTTCATCGTGTCTTCCCACATGCCGAACCAGCCGATGGCAAAAAGAATACCGCAACACAGCGCAACAATGGTGGCGCTGCGGCTGGCGAACCAGGCAAGCACGCCGACAATAAGAATAACGACCGGCCAGGGCGCGCCGATCAAAAGCCTTTCCGCCCAGATGAGGAAGCTCTGGAGGGGCGTGAAGAGCCCCTCTATCGCGCTGCCATAGGTTCGGGTGAATGCCCGGAAACCCTCGTCGATGACTTTCTTCAGCGCACGCAGGGCATCGTCATTCATGGTCGGAAATTTGAAAAGCCATTCCATATCCTGTTCTCCATGACGAAGCGGAGGCGGGGACCCAAATCCTCCGCGCTCCGGGAGTAAGATCGTCAGAGCGCCGCACGTCTGTTCCCAGGCCAGACGGAACGCTCTATTCTGTCGAACCGACGCATCGTGCCTCCACGAAAGCCAATTGGCCTTCCGGCATCGATGCGGCTCGGCGCCGCCATTGACGGACGCCTTCTACCGGAAAGATGTGTCGCGCCGTCCTTAAAGGGCGGCCTTGACCTTTTCCGCGACGTCAGGAGAAACCCAGCCCGTCCAGAGGGCCTCGTTTTCCTTCAGGAAGTGTTTGGCGCCATCTTCGCCCGTCGCTTGGTTGTCTGTCATCCAGGCGATCAGTTTGTTAACGGTATCGTTGGTCCAGGCGCGCTTGTTCAGATAATCCATGGCCGGGCCGGCGCGGTCGGCAAAGGTCTTGCTGACCAGCGTCTGCACGTCGTCCACCTGCCAAGCATTTGGCTTCGGGTCGGCGCAGTCGGCGACGGACGTGCAGCGCTTCCACTCGGCGGCGTCATATTCGGTGCCGAAGCCGAGTTTCACCATTTCATATTTGCCCAGCAGCGACGTGGGCGCCCAGTAATAACCGACCCATGGCTGCTTGGCCTCGTAAGCCTTGGCGATGGAGCCATCGAGGCCGGCGGCGGAGCCGGTGTCGACGAGGGTGAAGCCCGCCTTCTCACCGCCGAAAGCCTTGAAGAGCTGGGCGGTAACGACCGTCCCGCCCCAGCCCTGCGGGCCGTTGAAGACGGCACCCTTGGCCTTATCCTCGGGCGATGGGAAAAGTTCGGGATGTTTGAAGAGATCGGGAATGGTCTTGAGGTCGGGATTGGCGTCCGCGACATATTTCGGAATCCACCATCCCTGAACGGCGCCGTCCGAGAGGATCTTGGCGCCTGCGACGACCTTGCCGCCTTCCAGGCCCTGTTTGACGATTTCCGGCTGCAGGCTGACCCAGGCCTCTGGCGCTATGTCCGGCTGGCCCTTTTCGGCCATGGACGTCAATGTCGGCACGGTATCGCCGGTGACGATTTCGGCGGCGCAGCCATAGCCTTTTTCAAGAATGAGCTTGTCGAGATTGGCGGCGACTTCGGCGGATTGCCAGTTCATGCTGGCGATGGTGACGTTTCCACAGTCGGCGGCAAAGGCAACGCCGCCTGAAAAGGCGAAGCCGGCGGAAAGAATTGTGGCACCCAAAAGTATTTTCATTTTTGTTCCCTCTGGTCGCGGTGTGGCGGAGACCCGGGTGCGGACGGCACCGCGACCGTCAGCGTTTGTATTGAGGCTTAATAATTCCTTTGTTGTCGTTCCGTTTGCGGCAATTTCTGGCGTATTGAGGATGGCAATTGTCAATCAATCATCACGTTTACCGGGTGCATCTGTAAAATTTGCGGCTTGTGGATGTCGCTTTCCCGCCGCTTTGCCGGTGATGCATGCAGTCATTTTCGTCGCGGCTGGAACTTATCCGGAATCTGAAAAAGCCGGGAACAATAAAACGAAGTTTCTGTTTTCTTGGACATTTATTCCGTTCTGTATTACGGGAAATTTCGTCTCTTTTTTTGTGGTGATATTGAATGACCAATTTTCGTGCTGCCCCGGTATGGCCGATCGGTGGCGGTGAAACGGGTGAGCTTGTGCGCGGCTTCGACTGGTCGAAGACATCGCTCGGTGCGATTAGCGACTGGCCGCAAAATCTGAGGCAGAAGGCTAATTCCGTCGTCAATTCGCCCATTCCGCAGGTGCTGATGTGGGGCGCCGATCATGTGATGATTTACAATGACGGCTATGCGGAAATCGCCGGCAATTATCATCCTCAGGCGCTGGGCGGAACCGTGCCCGGCATCTGGCCGGAAATATGGGACTGGAACAGCCGTATTCTCGAAGCCGGCTTTCGCGGTGAGGTCATGGCCTATCGCGACCAGCCGATGACGCTGATGCGCAATGGCCGCCCGGAAGAGGTGATCTTCGACCTGTTCTACACGCCGATCTACAATGAGGGCGGCACGGTGGACGGTGTCCTTTGCACCGTCCTTGACAATACAGATAAGGTGAAGGCCGTCGAGGCGCTGGAACAGAGCCGCAAGGAACTAAGCCGACTTACCAATGCCCTGCCGATCCTGGTGGGCTATGTCGATCGCGACTATGTCTATAAATTCGCCAATGACGGTTATCTGGAATGGTTCGGCCGCAGCGCCGATGAGGTGATTGGCCGCAGCGTTCCCGACATTGTCGGCGAGGCGTTCTTCGAGTCGCGCAGGGCCTATCTCGATCGTGCGCTCGGCGGCGAGAAGATTGTTTCCGATACCGTGATCAGCAGACCGGATGGCAGCAAGCGTTCCGCCGAAATCCGTTACGTTCCACGCTATATCGCCGATGGGTCCATCGACGGTATTTATGTCCTGATCATCGATATCGAGGAGAGGAAGCGCGCCGAGCAGGAGATCGTGCTCAGCAACAACCGTTTCCGCGCCGCGGTGGATGCCGTGCACGGTGTGCTGTGGACCAACAGCGCCGAAGGAATGATGCTGGGTGAGCAACCGGCCTGGGCCGCGCTGACCGGGCAGAGCTTTGACGACTATCAGCGGTTTGGCTGGGTCGAGGCGGTTCACCCCGACGACAGGGAACACTCGCTGGAAAGCTGGAAAAAAGCCGTTTCCGCGCGGACGACCTATGTGTGGGAGCACCGCGTGCGCCGCCATGACGGCGTCTACCGCACCTTTGCAATCCGTGGCGTTCCGATTTTCGACAAGGCCGGCGCCATTGCCGAATGGGTCGGTGTCCACACGGATGTCACCGAACAGCAGCGCGCCGAAAATACGCTGAAGGAACATGCCAGCAATCTCGAACGCGAGATCCGCCACCGCATAAGAGCCGAAGAGCAGCTTCGCCAGCTCAACGAAGGGCTGGAAGCTCGTGTCGAGACGGAAATCGCCGAGCGCCGCCAGACCGAAAGGGCACTGCAGCAGGCGCAGAAAATGGAATCCATCGGCCAGCTGACGGGTGGCGTCGCGCATGACTTCAACAATCTGCTGCAGGTAATCGCAGGCAATCTGCAATTGCTGTCGAAGGATGTGACCGGCAATGAGCGCGCCGAGCGACGGTTGGAGAATGCGCTGGCGGGTGTCCATCGCGGCGCAAAGCTTGCAAGCCAGCTTCTGGCCTTCGGCCGGCGGCAGGCGCTGGAGCCGCGTGTCATCAACATTGCCCGTTTTGTGACAGGCATGGACGATCTGTTGCGCCGTTCGCTCGGCGAGGCGATCGAGGTGGAGGTCATCACCTCCGGCGGCCTGTGGAACACCTATGCCGACCCCAACCAGGTGGAGAACGCACTTCTCAATCTCGCGATCAATGCGCGCGACGCCATGGAAGGGCATGGCAAGCTGACGATTGAAGTGGGCAATGCGGTGCTCGATCGCGATTATGCCCGCAAACACTCGGAGGTTTCGGCGGGGCAATATATCATGCTCGCCGTCACCGATACCGGATCGGGCATGTCGCCGGATATTCTGGAAAAGGTTTTCGAGCCATTCTTCTCGACCAAACCGGAGGGCAAGGGCACGGGTCTTGGCCTCTCGATGGTCTATGGTTTTGCAAAACAGTCCAGCGGTCACGTCAACATCTATAGCGAGGTGGGGCAGGGCACGACTGTGAAGATGTATCTGCCGCGCTCCGCCGCCGACGAGGACAGGGAAGTGGTCATGCCGACCGGCCCTGTCGAAGGTGGAACCGAAACGATCCTGGTGGTGGAAGACGACGAAGAGGTGCGTGGCACCGTCGTCGAGACGCTGAACGATCTCGGCTATCGTGTGCTGACCGCCCGCGACGCGCAGGCCGGTTTGACGGTGGTCGAAAGCGGCATTCCAATCGATGTCATCTTCACCGACGTGGTGATGCCCGGGCCTTTGAAAAGCCGGGAAATGGCGCGTCGGGCACAGGAACGGCTGCCAAATCTCGCGGTGCTCTTCACTTCCGGTTATACGGAAAACTCCATCGTGCATGGCGGCAAGCTGGATGCCGGGGTTGAACTTCTCTCCAAGCCCTATACGCGCGAAGCGCTGGCGCGGCGCATCCGCCACGTCATAGCCAATCGCAAACAGGTTTCGTTGGTGAAAGGGAGGTCGGCATCTGCATCGAACCATTCAAAGGCCGTCGAACCTGCGAAGACTATTGGAAATGAAAACGGGCCGGTTCGTGTGCTTCTGGTGGAGGATGACGAGCTGATCCGGATGAATTCGACGGAGATGCTGTCGGATAGCGGCTTCACCGTGGTCGAGGCCGGAAATGCGGCACAGGCGCTGAAAGCGATCGAGGCGGAACATATCGATGTTCTCGTCACCGATATCGGTCTGCCGGACATGAAGGGCGGCGAGCTGGCGGTGGAGGCTCTGCGCCGGAAGCCTGGACTGGCCGTCGTTTTTGCAACGGGTGACAGCCATATGCCGGAAGGAGCGCCGGAAACCGCTGTGCTGTTGACCAAGCCTTATGACGAACAGCAGATCATCTCGGCCGTCGAACTGGCGCATACGGCAAAGACGTCGGCCGGGGAGTAGACCGCCCGCCGTCCTGTCTCAGTAACCGCGCGCCATATCGACCGTTTCCGGCAGGGTGCCCGTCTCGCGCCATGTCCGGACATTGCTGGCGACGATCCGTGCCGAGCTTTCCCGGCTGGTCGGCGCGGAAATATGCGGCAGCACGGTGACCTTCGGGTGTTGCCAGAATGGTGATGCTGCAGGCAGTGGTTCCTGTTCGAACACATCGAGGACTGCGTGCGAAAGCTTGCCGGAATCAAGCGCCGCGATTAGGTCGTCGGCAACGATGACGGCTCCGCGGGCGAAATTGATGATTGCGGCACCGTTTTTCATTGCGGCGAGGCGGCTGGCGTTCACGAGACCGCGCGTCGCATCGGTGAGCGGCACCAGGCAGACGAGGATGTCGCTTTTCTCCAGCAATCCTTGCAGCCCGTCATCGCCCGTCAGCGTTTCCACCCCCTCGATTGCCTTGGACGAGCGGCTCCAGCCCGTAACATTGAAGCCCGCGTGAAGCAGGCGCTCCGCCGCAGCCGCGCCGAGTGCACCGAGGCCGAGCAGACCGATGGTCATCTCGCCCGGATGGCGATAGTCGAGTTCTTGCCAGAGGGCTTTTTGCTGGTTGTCGCGATAGGCGGGCATGTCGCGCTGCAAATAATATGTCCATGCCAGCACGGCTTCCGCCATGACACGCGAAAGCTCCGGGTCCTTCAGCCGGACAATCGGCGGTGCCTTCTCTCCCAGTTCCAGCACGAGCCGTTCGACGCCGGCCCACAGGCTGTGGATCCATGTGAGGCCCGGAAGTGCTGCAATGTCTGCCGGGTCAGGGTTGGCGACGATGGCGAATTCCACCATGCGCCGCTGTTCTTCGCTGAGTTCGGAAAAGGAAAGAATGTGCTCCTGCGGCATCGCAGCGCGCAGCGCCTCCTTCCAGACGGTTTCCGTCTCCGCATTCATCCGCGAAACAAAGGCGATGGGTGATGACATGAAATTCGGTCCTGCCTGCGATTGCTCTTTCCGTCATCAATGCGCAATTTCGGGAGGCAATGCCATAGGTCGGACGGCGAAATTCACGCCGAAGAGATTTTTCGGCAAGACGATTTTCTGGCCATCGGCAGTCTAAAAAATGCTGCACCCGTTCTCAGCCCTCGTCGTCATCCTCGCCTCAAGGGCGAGGATGACGACGGAGAGGTTCTTGAGTTGTGTCCGCTGCCACCTTGCGGCGGATCAACGCTTAAGCGTTCTCCTTCACCGGAGGCTTGGCGTCGCCGTAATAGGCCGAGAAGCTCTCATGGTAGTGCTCCGAACCGCCCGGGCCGGCGTAACGCTGCAATTCCGTCATGTCGGTCTTATTGAGCACGATGCCCAGCGTCTTGTTGGCGATCTGGGGTTCATTCGCCATCAGGTTCTGCACCATCTGGATCGGCGTCTTGCCCCATTCCGTGACGAAGACAAAACCGTCGACCTGCGGCGCAAAGGCTTTCGCATCGATGACGGGAACAACCGGTGCCAGGTCGACGATGATGTAGTCGCAGGCCTCACGCGCCGATTCGATGAATTTGCGCATGCCGGAGGAAGCCAGCAATTCACTTGAATGGGCGAACTGGTTGCTGGTCGAAACCGGCAAGATGCCCATCTTCGTGCGGGTGTCGACCTTCACCGCCTGCGTCCACGGGATTTCGTCAAGGACGACCTCCACCAGACCGGCGGATTGCCGTGTCGTCAGCATGCGGCTGAGCCCGGGGTTGCGAATGTCGGCATCCACCACCAGCGTGCGTTTGCCGGTGGAGGCGATCAGCCCGGCCAGATTGAGTGCGACGACCGACTTGCCTTCGTTCGGCAGGCAGGAGATGACGCCGATGACCCGGCACTGGCGTTCCTGAATGACGACATCCGCCGTCAGCTTCACATTGCGAAGCGTCTCAGCAAAGCTGGAGCGCGGGCTGTCGACGGCAAGGCGCAGCATCTTCTGGAACGAGACCTGGCCGCTTTCGTCGAGGGTGGTGTTCTCGCTGCCGGGGGTGGCCGCGCTGGTGCCCGTTTTTGCCGGCTCTACGCCCCTTTCCCCGATAAAGGGCAGGTAGCCCAGAAAACGCATGCGCAGATTGTCGCGCACATCGTTGCCGGTGTGGAAGAAGCGATCCCGGAATTCGAGAAGCGCTGCAATGCCGCCACCCAGCATCAGGCCGAGGATGACCGAAAGCGCCATGGTCATGGTCTTTTTCGGGCTCGAAGGCGCCGTTGGCAGACCTGCTTCGGAAATGATGCGGGCCTTGGCGATCGGCAGCGACTGCTTCTGCGAGGCTTCCTCGAAACGGCCGAGATAGGACTGATAGAGCGTGCGCAACGCGGTTGCCCGCTGCTCCAGCTCGCGCAATTGCACCATGGTGACATTGGCCTGCGAGTTGTTGCCGGCAACACGGTCAATGCTGTCGCGCAGCGACTGCACGCGGGAATTGGAAACTTCATATTCGTTCTTCAGGCTGCCGGTCAGCTGCTGCAGTTCCTGATAAATCTGGCGCGCAACCTCTTTCTTTTCGCTGTCCAGCGCGACCGCTTGTGGATGATCGGCGCCGAATTGCTGCGCGACGCCCTGCAGACGGTCAGAGATTGTAATGTAGCGTTTGCGAAGATCCTGAATGACGGAATTGTCGGTGTCGCGTGCGGAAACGACCGCATTGTCGACGGCTGCATCCGGACCACGGTCGATTATGGATTTGTACTGGCCATAACGGGCCGACGCGGTCGCTGCATCCGCCTGCGCGGCGATAAGCTGGCCGTTGAGATCGGCAAGCTGGCTTTCCGACATCAGCTCGCCGCGCGAGGAAACGATGTTATTGTCCGACCTGAATTTCTGCACCGCCAGTTCGGCCGCCTGGGCACGCTGGTTGAGGTCGGTCATGCGTTCCTGCAGCCACACGGAGGCGCGCTCGCTGGCATCGAAATTGGCGTTCAGCTGTTCGGTCAGATAGGCCTGCGCATAGGTTTTCGCGATCTGTGCTGCAAGCTGCCGGTCCGTCGAGCGGGTGGAAATGGCGATGACCGAACTGCGGCCGACACGCTCCACCGTCAGCGATTGCTGCAGCACGGCGGCCGCCTTTTCGCGGCGTCCGGCGCGGATTGCGGCTTCGGAAGCGGGCGGGTCACCCGGCAGGATGAGATCAACGATGCCGCGCACGGAGGATTTTACGAGTTCCACCGGCGACATCGGCGGATTGACGATGGTGTCATTCTCATAAAGCCTGGCCTTGTCGACCACGGTCAGCGCCATTTCCTTTGACTTCAGGATTTCCACGGCGCTTGCAATGCGGTTGTCGACGATCTGGGCGGCGGGAACCGGTGATTCCTCTTCCGCGTAGCGGGAAAGGCTTTCATCCAGAAGCACCTGCGTCATCGCGGTGTAAACGGGGGTCGCAAGCACCAGATAAAGACCGGCCAGAACCACGGCGGCGATGACCGAGGCGGCAATGACATTGGCACGGCGAACCACGGCGGCCCACAGGCGGTCGAGGTCGATGAACGTGTCGGCATCCTTGCCGGGATCCGGAAAGCCGATATTGGATTTAAAGGTCTTGTGGTGCATGGACCTACCTTGTGAATTAAAAATGGTACGCGGGAAGCCGAGCCTTGGCTCGCCTCCCGCCCCCCGTTATCGATGCGCCGACCGCCTCCCCGGCGGCGCGATTAAAGTCAGGCCGCCTGGACGCGGCTTTCGTGGTTTGCGACCAGTTCCTTCACGGAAGCGAGAACCTGGGCCTCCATGTCGGCGCGCATGAGCGAGAAGGCGACATTGGCGGCGATGAAGCCCTGCTTGCTGCCGCAGTCGAATGTGCGCCCGGTGTATTTCTGCGCATGGAAGACCTGCTTCTCGGCGAGCCGTTTCATGCCGTCGGTCAGCTGGATTTCATTGCCCGCGCCGCGCTCCTGTTTGGCGAGAATATCGAAGATTTCCGGCTGCAGAATATAACGGCCGTTCAGGTAATAATTCGAAGGCGCCTTGGATGGTTCCGGCTTCTCGACCATTTCGGTGACCGCAAAGCCGTGATTGACCTTCTGCCCGACGCCGACGACGCCATAGGACGACACTTCTTCCGGCAGGCATTCTTCAACACCGAGAATATTGCCGCCGACCTCGTCGTAAAGTTCCATCAGCCCGGCAATGCAGCCGCGTGCGCCATAGGAAACCATATCCGGGAGAAGCAGCGCGAAAGGCTCCTTGCCCACCAGTTCGCGCGCGCACCAGACGGCGTGGCCGAGGCCGAGCGGCACCTGCTGGCGCGTGTAACTGACGGTGCCCGCGACTGGCAGCATCTTTTCAAGCTGCAATACCTGCACCGTTTTGCCGGAACGGGTGAGCGTGTTGATAAGCTCGGGCGCGCTGTCGAAATAGTCTTCAATGGCGGTCTTGTTGCGGCTGGTTACGAAAATAATGTGCTCGATACCGGCCTGCATGGCCTCATCGACTGCGTATTGCACGACCGGCCGATCGACGATCGTCAACATTTCCTTCGGCATCGCCTTGGTGGCGGGCAAAAACCGCGTGCCGTTGCCGGCTACGGGAATGACGGCTTTTCTGACAGTTTTGTTCAGGTCCATCGCGTTCTCCTTCATCAAGGTTTGATCTGTCCCCAGTCCGCTTGCAGATTTCTCCGCGCACAGATTTGTCCGCTCACAAATTTTACGAAATCTGCCTTTTCACCCCAGTATTTGCCGCGGGCGCAAACATCGCGTCCCGCAACCTCTTCAGCCGCACGGCAATGGGCATTCTCAAATGGCCCAGCACGGCGGGATCTCTGATCGTGGTCTTCAGCGCGCCGATAATCGAACGGCGCTTGATGTCTTCCACCAATGTCAGGAAATTATGCGCCAGCCGCAGGCTGCGGCTTCTGGCCTGCTGCGCATCCATGGCGGCGGGCAGCAATGCGTAATGGCTCAGAAACTCCTGATCCGCCCGCATCATGCCTTCGACGTGATGAATTTCGAGCACGCGCGAGATCGAGCCTTCGCGGATGTTGTAGACATAACCCGGCTTCGGCTCGATGACGCAGAGGCCGCCGGCGGCGAGCGCCGATGCAAGCAGGATATAGTCCTCGCCGATGCGGATATCCTCGCGGAAACGCAGCCCCTCGCTATCAAGGAAATCGCGCCGGAACATCGGCTTCATGTAACCGAAGTTGAAGGTGGAGCGGAAAAGAATGTTGGAGGAGATGAAGTCCTCAAGGGTGAGGACCGGTCGTTCCTCCAGAAACTCTTCCGGAAACATTGTCTCCATCTGCCTGCCGTCCATATAGGCGACATCGAGATTGTCGACCGCGATGGTGGCATTGGCGGCTTCCGCCCGGCACATCATGCAGGCGGCGCGTTCGGAGCGGATGACATCGTCTGAATCGAGCACGGCGATCCAGCGTCCGGTCGCGGTCTCGATGCCGGCATTGCGTGCGCCGCCCGGCCCGAGGTTCTGTTCGAGCGCAAGCAGCCGCACACGCGGATCGGTGGCGGCAATGGTTTCGACAAGCTGGATCGTTTCGTCAGAGGAGCGGTCGTCCACGACGATAACCTCCAGCGTCACGCCCTGCTGGTCGAGCGCGCTCTGAATGGCGGCTTCGATCGTATCGGCGGCATTATAGGCGGCGATGACGAAGCTGATATCCGGTCCGAGACCGGAAATATCGGCGGGTTGCGATGTGAGGTTTTCCATCAGGTCGCCTCCACCGCGCCGTACTGGCGGATTTCACGCACCCCGAAAGCGCCGCTGGCCGAGCCCATGTGCAAAGCGCCACGCAGCGCATAACGGTTGCGGCGCACGGCGTTAAACCCGTTCAAAGCAGCAAAGACGGCGCAATAGAGCACTTTCGATCCCGCCTTCAGCACCTGCATCACGCGTCTTGCACCTGGTTTCTTTTCAGCAAGCACACGGCCATGGGTCTGGCCGGAGCGGAAACGACGTTTGGCAAGCCACATGAAACGGGCGCGGCTTTCCGGCACCGGCTCGGAGAGCACGGCCTTTTCCGCAAAGACGATGCGACCGCCGGCAGCATGAAGATGCGAGAAGAAATGCGTGTCCTCACCGCCGCTCTGGCCGAGCGCCAGCGCAAAACGCCGGCCCTTCACCGATGGCGCATCCATCTTGAGAAGCGTGTTGCAGGTATAGCCGGTGATGATCTCGCCATTTACCCAGACGGGAACGGTCGAGTGAAAATCGCCGCGTTTCATCCAGCCCGGGGCATTTTCACGATAAACTGCCGTTACCGGGCCGAGAACGGTTTCCGCGCCGGTTTCGTCGGCCTTTTCCAGAAGGGCAACCAGCCAATGCGGCGGCGCGGTCTCGTCATCATCGATGAAGGCCAGATAGTCCGCCTGGCATTCCGACAGGCAGGCGTTGCGGGCAATCGAAATATTCGACTTCGGGCAATGCACGTAGGTGATCTCGAAGGGGGCGGTTTCGCGCAGGCGGTCCACACTGGCCCTGGCGCTCGGCTCCTCGTCATTATCCGCAACAATCAGGCGAACTTTCACGCCTTCCGGCACCTCCAGTTCGAAGAGTGACAGAAGTGTGGCGACGAGCGCCGGACGTCTGTATGTGCAAATGCCGATATCGACGGTTTTGGAATATTGCGGGTTGGCGACGGTGTTGTCGGTCATGAGACAGCCTTTCTTCCCCGGAATTTCAGGAGTTCCAGCCAGAAGCCGGTGGACCACGCCAGATGCATCACCATTGCGGAAAAGGCGGCGAGCGGGCCGTATGGGTTCTTCTGACCTATTGCCATCCACAAGCCATAACCCAGACATGCGGCGATCCAGAGGCCGAGCGGAATAAGTGCTGCCCAATGTACAAGCGAGAGTAAGGCAAGCACGAAGACCGGCAGAACGGCGAGAGGAATCATCTGGCGGATCTTCGGGATCGAGCGGTGTTTCAAAAGGTTCTTCGCGCGGCCGCGGCCATAAGCGAGATATTGCCTGAAGAGCGGCATGACGCTGGCGCGGGGATAATAGGTCATGCGGGTTTTGTCGGTCATCCAGATGCGGAAACCGGATTTGCGCAGTCGGAAATCCAGTTCGGCATCCTCATTGTGGCTGAAGCTTTCATCGTAACCGCCGACCGCATCGAAGGCGGCAATCCGCATCAGCGCATGGTGGCCATGGTCGATCCAGTGGCCTTTCGCGCCTTCGCGGTGTTTGGAGCCGCCATTGCCGAGCTTGGAATTCTGGGCGATTGCCGTCGCTTTCTGGAAGAGGCCGTGTCCTACCGTGTCCATGGCGACAACGACGGAATCCGCGCCGGTGCGATCGGCATCCTCGATCAGACGCTGGCAATAATCATCCGGATAATCGCCATGGGCGTCGATACGGATGAGATAATCGAAATCCTCGCCGAAAGTGGCAACGGCAAGGTTGATGCCGGCGCTCTGGATGCGCTTGGGATTGGCGAGAAGCGTGACGCGGTCATCCGTTGCGGCGAAGGCTGAAACGATGTCGCGGGTGCCGTCCGTGCTGCCGCCATCGGCGACAACGATGCGGAAAAAACGCCCCTGCATCGCAGCCGTGAATTTATTGAGCAGCCCCTCGATCGTCCTCGCCTCATTGAGGCAGGGAATGACGATCAGAGTTCTGATGCCGGAATGACCAAGACCTTCCATGATTTGCCCCCTACGCACTACACGGGTGAAAACTGCGCTTGCCGGGCATGGCCGGAAGCGGATTTGGCGAGAGAGGACAATTGCTGGACCAGCTGACGGCAATCGTCGCGGTCGGTCAGCCATTGTTTTTTATCGAGCGCCGAGAGGGCGCCGAAGGCTTCCGCGTAGGTTTGCGGCGTCATGCTGTTGAAAAGAGCGGCCAGATCGTCAGCTCCCGCATTTTGCAGGGCAAAACCGATATCGCGCTTTTCGATGAAACGGGCAGTTTCCGTGCCTGCCAGTGCAATCGGCAGGGTGCCGTAAAGGCAGCCCTCGTAGAGCCGGTTGGGCAGAAGCCAGCTCGAATTCTGGCCTTCCTCGAAAAAGTCGATCGCCCAGGTGAACTGCACTTCATTGTAGATGGCGGCCAGATCCTCGGGGTTCTTGTAGGCACCGTGGAAATGCACATGCGGGGCGGCGGCCACGAAGCCATCGAAATCCGCAAATTCCGAATAGGCCGGGCGGCCGCGCAGGATGATTTCGACCTTGCCATCCATGCGCTTCGCAAAATCGGCGAGGATTTCGAGCGATTTGCGGCAGCGAAGCGCGCCGAACCAGCCGATTTTCCATGGTTCGCCGAGGGCAGGGGCGCGTGGTTGCGGCGTGGCGGCAACGGTGGCGTCGAGCGCCAGAACCTTGTTTTCCTGCAGCAGGACGGGGAGGTTGAGGCCGGATACGGGCTTGAAATAATGGTCTACGAATGCCGGAGAACTGGTGATCAGCAGCTTCGCGTCGCGTGCGAAGTAACGCTGTGCTGCATTCAGCATCTGCCCGGGCTTGCCCTTGTTGAGAAGCAGGCGGTGAATGTCGAGACATTCATAAACCAGCGCCGGCTGGCGGTCGTAAAGAGACATGGCCCGTTTCGCGAGAGCCAGCATCTCCAGGTTTCTGGCAAGAATGACATCCGGTGTGGGTATGCCGCGCAAGGTTTTGCCCAGCGAGAGACTGGCTTTCGCTACAGCCGCCATGCGCTGAAGAAACTGCCCATCGGCCGTTTCCCCGAGAACGACGGGTACGACGCCCTCGATCTCCGCCAGCCTGTTCTGTCCGCGCCGAAAACCCGCCAGCGTCACCCGCGCCCCGCCCGCAAGCAAGGTCAGCACCCGCCGGCGAATGGCGGGGTCCGACAGGTCATGCGCGAGATAAAGAACATGGGTCATGCAGGGGTTCCGGTTGGGTTCATGCGTCAAAGACGCAGCAGCTTATGTTTTGGTTCAAAAAAGCGCGTCGGTTCAAAAATGCAGTCAGTTAAGGGCGCAGGCGATGGATTCGGGAAACTGGCATTTGTCGCCGAGCGCCGTGAAGGCAAACCGGTCGACGGTCATCTGTGTTGCGCCGGAATAGGAAAAGGCACCCATCCAGTCCTTCAGCGTGTCCGTTCCCCACAGGCTGAAGAATATCTTCTGGGCGTTCTGCGGGATTTTCGTCTCGTCCGTCACTTCGTGGACGAGCTGGCCGTTTACGTAATAGCGCAGGCGCTGCGGCTCCCACACGAAGGCATAGTCGTTGAAACCGGCATCGGCTCCGCCTTCCACCGGTACCAGCTTCTCATTGCCGCCCTTGGCGGAAACATACTGGTTGAGCTGTACCTTGCCGGTATTCTTGCCCAGTACTTCGAAGTCGATTTCATCGTGAGGCTTCTTGTCGGTCGGGCCGATATAGGTGAAGAAGGCGGAGTTCAGCCCGGAACCGGTGGCGGCTTTCATCCGTGCTTCATAGGTGCCGTAGCGATAACGCCCCTTGGTCTGGATTTCACCGCAGGTGAAGTTGCGCTCGCCGGCCTTGCCTTCTTCAAAACCAAGGGTCAGTTGGCCGTTTTCGACCGTGGCCAGTTTCTTGGACCAGGTGCAGTTCTGATGTGCACCGTTGTTCCAGCCGTCTGACACGTACCAGAACGACCTGTCCATGGCATCGAAGTTCTCGATGAAGGAGGCGCCGTTGCCTTCCTGTGCCTGGCTCGGTGTCGTGAAGGGTGCCGCCAGCAGGGCGGCGGCAAGAAGAATGCGTGTCTGAACGCGGGTGACAAATGTTGTCATTGGTTCACCTCTGTCGTTGCGAATAAAGCGTTTCGGATGTGGGCGGCCCGATCATGGAAGCCCGTTTTGTGGCAAAATCGGCCGTCTTGCGTTTGCCGCTCCGGCTTCCGGTGAGCACGGCGTAGACGGCCGGCAGGTATTTGCGGGTCTGGGCGTTGCTGATCACCAGAATGACAAAGGCGGAAAGCGTCGCGCTGATATAAAAGGCGGGGTAGAAATCGGGTCCGCCCTTGTTCCAAACCATCCACATGATGACGAGCAACGGGTAATGGGCGCAGAATATCCAGAAGCTCAGGCTTCCGGTTTCGGAAAGCCGCCGGCCAAGCCTGCTGCGGATCAAGAGCGCAGACGATGCCCAGAAACCGAGCGCACCGAAGACGGCGAGCAGATTGCGCGACATGTTCAGCCAGAAGGTGAATTCCGGCCCGGTGAAATAGAGGCCCGTCGCCAGCAACGCAGAGGCGGCGAAGGTCAGCGCCATGATCGGCAGGGCATAGGGGTCGAGTGCCTTGACGTCGATGCGGTGGAGCGCGAGCGCAATGCCGAGCGAAAAGCTGAACAGGATGGACTTCTTCTGAACGATGAAGATCGTCAGATCCGGCAT
The DNA here is from genome assembly GCF_018873185.1 of Rhizobium sp. X9. Classification (NCBI taxonomy): domain Bacteria; kingdom Pseudomonadati; phylum Pseudomonadota; class Alphaproteobacteria; order Hyphomicrobiales; family Rhizobiaceae; genus Rhizobium; species Rhizobium sp. X9. The sequence goes on from NZ_CP071312.1 coordinate 1,531,147, forward strand.
GGCGGTGATGAAGAGCAGGATGGCAAGCGTCGGCAGCGCAAAGCGGCGCATGAGAAAGGCGAGCACTGGCGACAGCAGGATACAGACGAACAGATCGCGCAGGAAATAAAGCGGCACATTCACCGGCAGTTCCTCGAGCGCCGTTCCATGGCTGATGATTTCACGCGGGCTGGCATTCCAGAGATCCGGGAAATAGCCCACACCCACGTCGAAGACCTGGATCAGCAAAACGGCGGCAAACAGCGCACCATTCCAGAGGAGGAAGGGCAGCAGCACGGTTTTTGACTTGGAGCGTATCGTTGCCGGATAATCGAAACCGCTCATGCCGCGGCGAAACAGCAGATAACCGGAAATGGCGCTGAGACAGGGCACGCCGATGCGAAAGAGCGCGTCGCCCAGAAAAACCCGCAGCCAGTCGAAGAAGCCGTAAAGGCCAAGAAAAGGGCTGGTTTCGGCATCGTGCGGCACATGGACGAACACGATCCCGGAGATCAGCAAGATGCGCATCAAATTGATACGGGAGGATAGGTTCTGATCGACAGTCACATCAGTCACCCCTATTGGGCGGCGTCCACCCACGCCGCGTTGCAACCAGAGCGAACTTAAGCCCGCACTGGAAAGTCTGGTTTCGACTTTGGGATAAAATGTGGCGACGCGGGAAAAACACAAGCTTAGATTTTGCGGGTGAATGTCTGGCTTCGTGGCCTCCCTCGCGCCTTCGCAAAGTCAAGTAACTGAAATAGATGTGTTTTTTGTAATTTCAGCTATCGTTAAAAATCGCTGAAGCGTGTGAATTTGTCATTTGTCGTGATGCTGCGCCGCAAAAACAATGGTTTCACGCCCCACCGCCATAGACGAATTCGCCGCAGCGATGGCCGGTTAACGGCGGAAATGAGGCGCGTTTTGCAGGCGTGACGTTAACCTTGGGTTGCGTTCTCCCGCATTCGCCGCGATTTCACCATGCCGAGGATCTTCTTCAACAGCGTGCGTTCCGTGAGCAGGATCAGCACGCCATAGATGACGCCGCCAACTGCCGCTCCCACGAGGACCTGAACGGTCGCATTGGGGATACGGTCTGCAAGGACGTGAAGCAGGTAACGCACCGAAACCGCCATCACCAGTGCTGCAATCATGGGTCTGCTGCTGATGTAGAGACCGCTAAAAAAGGGCGTATCGCTTGCCTTGAACACGGCCCAGGAATAGGCGACGAGAGTGACCGCATTGACGATGCAAAGCCATATCATCGCATCGATCAGTGTGCCGTAGACGGCGGCTGCCCAGACCGCGACGGTGGTGACGACCGCACGGATCGTCGCCGACCAGAACAGCACGCGCCCATAACCCGCGCCCTTGAGATAGGGGATGAAGGTGCTGCACGGTGTCAGAATCGCCTTTGACAGGGCAAGAAGACCGAGAACCGGCCAGGCATAGGCCCAGTTCTGTCCGAAGATTACCAGCATGGCCGGCTCGGCCACCGCCCATAGGCCGAACATCATCGGCGCAAGCAGCACGGTCAGCACCTGCGTGCTGAACATCAGCGCATCACGCCGGCGCTGCGGATCGTCCATCATTCGGCTGAAGGCGGGGAACAGAACACCCATGACGGCTGACAGCACGACCTGATTGGGAATGCTGGCAAAGCGGTTGGAGGCGGAATAGGCACCCGCATCGGCAAGGCCGAGATGCCGGGCGATCACCACCATCGGTGACTGGAAGGTGACGAAATTGGCGATTTCCGACCCCATCAGGCCGGAACTGAAGCCGAGAAGCGGCACGAGGCGGCGCGGTTTCATGACGAAACGCGGGCAATAGCGGGAAACGGCGTAAAGCCCGACGAGCCGGATGAGGGCGGCGGCAAAAAGCTGGATGATGAGCGCCCAGACGCCGAAGCCGAGAAGGGCGAGAGCGACGGCGACCACAGCCGCGATGCTTTCGGACGCCATGCTCCACAGCGCGTCCTTGCTGAAATTCATGCGCCGGGCAAGCAGCGAATAGGCGACATCGCCCGCCAGCTGCAGCGGAATGAGGAAGGCCATAATGCGCAGCAGATAGGCGCTTTCCACGGCGCCCAGCAGCCCGCCGAAAAACTCCGCCCATATGTAGAGGACGGCGGCCATGGTGCAGGAAATCGCCAGATTGGCCCAGAAGACGGTATGGATCGTATCCATATCCTCTTCCTTTTCGACGATCAGCGCGGAGGTCAGCCCCGCACCGGCGATCATGGTCAGAAACTGTACAACCGTTAGTCCTACCGCCACCACACCGAATTCTTCCGGTGAAAGCAGTCGCGCGAGAATGGGAACAGTGACAAATTTAAGCCCGAATGTGCCTGTCTTTGACAGGACGCTCCAACCGACATTCGTGGTGATGGTCTTTACATTTGGAGCTGGGGGCATACAAGCATCCTGTTTCTGGAGGCCGGCGGGGAGGATCGCCGGTTGGGAGTTGCCGATACCATCGGGGCCGTTTTCAGGATCGGGCCCGACACTTCTTGATCAACGCAAGGGGCGAAACAATGGCAAGATTTACTGTCGTCATTCCCTACTACCAAAAGCAGCACGGGGTTCTTGGACGTGCACTCGCATCGGTTTTTGCGCAGACTTACCAGGATTTCGATCTTGTCATCGTCGATGACGAATCGCCGTACCCGATAGACAAGGAACTTGCGGAACTTTCGCAGGAACAGATAGACCGAATTATCGTCATCAAACAGGCCAATGCCGGCCCGGGCGGTGCGCGCAATACCGGCCTCGACAATGTCCCTGCGGGTAGCGACTACGTGGCATTTCTCGATTCGGACGACATGTGGACGCCGGATCATCTCCAGAATGCGGCCTCCGCGCTGAGGACTTTCGGTGGCGAGTGCTACTGGGCGTCCATGCAGGCAAGTGACGAATTTTATTACCATTTCGCCATTTCCGAACTGGAGAAGAACGAGGGTGCGGCACGGCTTTCGGAGCGGCCCCTGGTGATCGAACTGCCGGATCTGGCAAGTGTGATGCTGCGCAACTGGAGCTTCCTGCATCTCTCCTGCATGGTGATTGGCCGCCCCCTGTTTGAAAAGATTCGCTTCGACCCGGCGCTGAGATTGGCTGCGGAAGACGTGCTTTTTTTCTGTGATTGCATTCTCGCATCGAAGCGGACGCTTCTGTGTGACGATGCCGGCGCGATGCGCGGCATGGGCGTCAACATCTTCCACAGCATCGACAATACCTCGCCGGAATTCCTGCGCCAGCAGTTCAATACCTGGGTGGCGCTCGATACTCTGGAGGGTAGATTTGCGCGGCGGCCGGCCGATGTGGCCTCCATTGCTTCCTATAAAAACACGGCGCGCAAACAGGCGCTGTGGAGCCAGGCGGGCAATCTGAAACGGCGCAAGGTGCCCGAATTCGGGCTGCTCCTGAAGTGGGCGATGCGCGATCCGGCACTTCTGCGTGCCGCTTTCGAGCTTGGCGCAGGAAAAATCGTCCGAACAAGGTGAGCGAATTCTCGCCCGTAAGAATTTATATGTTTTTCACCCAGGAGTGACCTCATGAAACCTTACCACTGGGAATCGCATCACGGCAATTTCGGTGACGATCTCAATCTGTGGCTGTGGGATTTTCTGCTCCCCGGTCTGCGCGACGTGCATGAAGATGTGATGCTTGTCGGTGTCGGCACCGTTCTCAATGATGTCCTGTTACCCGCAAAACAGCGCAAGCTGGTCATCGGCAGCGGTTATGGCTATGGCGCAGTGCCTGACATCAGCACCGAGTTCTGGGATATACGCTGCGTGCGCGGCGAAAAAACCGCAGCCAAGCTCGGGCTCGCGCCCGAAAAGGGCATTGTCGACCCCGCCGTCATGGTCACCGAGATGGCTGATTTCAAAGGCCTGCCGAAGCTCTACAAGAAGACCTTCGTGCCCCATTGGGAATCTGCGGAATTCGGCATGTGGGAAACGGTCTGCGAACCGGCCGGGCTGACTTATCTCGACCCGCGCGGTGAGTCCAAGTCTGTCATCCGCGCCATCGCCCAGTCGGAATTCATTGTCGCCGAATCCATGCATGGCGCAATTCTCGCCGATGCGTTCCGCGTGCCATGGGTGGCAGTCACCACATCTCCTTCGATCAACAGCTTCAAATGGAGCGATTGGGCAGGCACCGTCGGTGTGGAATATCAGCCGCGTTACGTGCCGGTTTCGACCCGTGCCGAGGCGGCGAAAAAGGGCTCGCGTTTCTGGGGCATGAGTTTCCCGCCGCCGCCAGCCCCTGCCATCGCCGAGACCGGTCCTGTTCCGGCGCATCATGAGGGTGATGTGCTGGTGCGGCCGCAGGAAACGCAATCACGGTCGTTGCGCAAACTGGCCAAGCAGGTGCTGGCCGCCCCTTCCACACTGGCGCTCTGGCAGGCAAGCCGTGCCGAGCCGCGTCTCAGCCCGGATGGCAGGCTGGAAGAGCGCAAGGAGCGTTTTTCCGCCGTTCTAGAGACGATCAAGCGAGATTATCTTTGAGGGCGGAAGCAACGGGTGCGGCGGGGAATTTTCTGCCGCTCCCAACCTAAGGATACTATCCTCTAATCTCTCTGCCGTCATGCTCGGGCTTGTCCCGAGCATCTGCAACCGATTGATTTTACGATAGGTGGTTGGATCCTCGGGACAGGCCCGAGGATGACGACGGAGCGTTGGGCAAAGTTGTCTCCCCTAATCCCGCGCCTTTTCCCTCACGAAACCGGCTTGCCGTCGAGCAGATAGCGAACATCCCGCACCGGCTGCACCGGTTTGCGGAAACGGGCGGTCTTGTCAGTCCAGATGCCGTGCGTGATGGCCGGCAGGGCAGGCAGGCGCGACAGGGCGTGGGTCAGCGCGCCGCCCATGCCTTTCTGCTTTTTCGCATCCAGAAAATGACGGAGTTCGAATTTGGCGCGGACATGTTTTTCGTGCTCGCGCAGGATCGCCGTCTCACCGGCGGAAAGCGTGCAGCCGGCGAGAATGGCATTGTCCGCTTCGTATAGACGTCGAAGGTCCTCGGTGCTGTGACGCCCGCTCAGCGAATTGCCGCGAACGATCGCGCCGTAACCGCAATGGCGGATGACCTTGTAGCGGGCACCGGCGGCAAGTGCGCGCACGTAAAGCTCATAGTCTTCACCGAGCCGTAGAGCCTCGTCATAACGCAATGCATGTTTGTCCAGAAAAGCGCGGCGTATCACTGGTTTGAGAAAACCTGTCTCCCCGCGCTCGACCCCGGGTCTGGAAATGTTGCCTTCCACGAATTCCGTCAGCGATAGAAAACGGGCCTGCGGTTCGAAGCGGGCAGGCTGCATGGAGGATGCCCCCGCAACCGATTGCTGGATGAAGGCGATATTGTCGGCCACAAGGTCCCAGTCATCATCGGCGAGCATGGCTGCAAAACGACCCCTGAAAAAGAAGTCGTCCGCATCGAGAATGCTGATGAGCGGCGAAGATGAAATCGAGATCGCGTGATTGCGGGCAGCCGAGGGGCCGCGGTTGATCTCGAACCGCACCACACGCAAACGGCCCGTGCCGTCATCCGCCGCATGCGCCACGTCGCTCGTCGCATCGGTGGAGCCATCGTCGATCACCACCACTTCGGCGACCTCCGGTTCCACGAGGGCGGAGCGGATGGCGATATCGATCGTTTCGGATGCGTTTTTTGCAGCGATGATGACGCAAATGGGCTGTGAACCGCTCACCATGAAATGTCCTTCTGCTGTGACGAACCGTCAGGATTTGGCCAGCAGAAAGTGTCAGGGGTGAGGATGCAAGTGATTTTTTTGCGGCGCAATAAAAGAATCAGCGTGGAAGGTCACATATCGGTCAGTTTCGCGCCGTGCGGCGGGGCACTGCTTGCGCTATCCGCCGTCACATTCTCGGCGCCGCGATCACGCAGAAAAGTTTCGCGCATCCGGCGTTTCTCGCGGGCGACGAGAACCAGAATTGCAATAAAATAACCGGTTTGCAGAATGACGGCGCAGATGAGGGTCTGGATAAACGCCGTATAGAACGACCCGTGAATGAAATATGTGGCAACCGCAAAGATAAGCAACGCACCGATCATGCTGAAAAAAACACGAGGTGCATACATGGTGCTCTCCTCCCGAGAACGAGTTCTCCATTTTTGGCTGCGCTGCGGCATTTTTTTTCTTTGCAAGAAATATACGATGAGACCGGTGTTGTTTCAACACACATATACTTCTTCTATCTGCCATGGCATGAAATTTCGGTAATCTTGATTGGTAAATTCCTCGGTAATCGGCGATTTGCCCGCATCGTGCCGGCCTAAAACATGGGGTTCGGCCCGCCGTCCGTCGTAAAACCAGCCTTCTCCCTTCCTCTGCAGACTTCGTTAACCATCTCACCATTAAAAAAGTCGGTATTGATTCCTCAGACAGAGCAGGGTGCCCGCGTGACGACGAGTTCAGAAGTAATCGCCTTTCCGGCAAAGAACCGTATTGCCGACGTAAAACGGTGTGCAACCATGCTCGACCAGCTGCATGGTGTGGAGGCGAACGACTTCTGGCGCAGGGAGTGCCGTGAACTGGCGGCCTATCTGACGGGCCTTGGCTATGACGACGCGGCCATGCGGCGTGAGGTCATGGAGTTTCAGAGCGCGGTGCAGGCGGAATTGTGGGCGGGCGATGCCGCACCCGAGGCCCGTCGCGACAGCCATTGAGGCCCTCGCATTTCCTCATAAAAAAAGCCGGCAGTGTCGCACCGCCGGCTTTTTTGTTTATGCGTGTTTGATCAGGAAGCGCTGGCGCCGCGTGTGCGGGCAACACCGTCGAGAGCGGGCTTATATTTCGGATCGAGCCGTGCCGCATGCCCATAGGACTTGGCGGCCTTGGCCATCTCGCCGCGCCGCTCATAGACCAGCGCCTGGTTGGCCCAGGATTCCGCGACGTTACCGTCGAGCGAAATGGCGTGGTTGAAATCGGCGAAGGCGTTTTCGTCGTCGTTCAGCGCGACATAGGAAAGGCCACGGCCATTATAGGGCTCCGGCGAGGTGGAGGACAGCGAAATGGCTTTTGAGAAGTCCTCGATTGCCTGGGCGTGCTGGTTGCGCAGCTGGTAAATCAGGCCGCGATTGTGCCATGCGCGTCCGTCCGTGGTCTCAAGCTCGATAGCGCGGGAGAAGTCGTTGAAAGCCTCGTTCACGCGTCCGGACTGGCGGTAAAGATTGCCGCGGCCGATCAGCGCCACATCATAGCTCGGATTGATCTGCAGTGCCGCATTATAGTCCTGCAGGGCCTGCTGCTGCTGGCCAGAGTTGCGGTAGACCAGCGCGCGGTTGGCATAAGCCTGGTAGAAGCGTGGGTTGAGCTGCAGCGCCTTGTTGAAATCCTCGATGGCGCGGCGGGAATCACCTGCGCGACCGTAAGCCGAACCGCGGACATTGTAGCCTTCGGGATCCTGCGGATTGGCGTTGATGACCGAGGTGAGCGAGGCGATGTTTTCCTGCGAGCCCTGGGCGCGGTCGATCCTGAAGACATCATCCGTCTGGTTGGACGTCGCGCAACCGGAAAGTCCGGCAAGAACGGTGCAGACGACAAGGGAAAGATGAAGCCGCTTGTTGTTTCTCAGCGGTACCCGGCGCGTGGAGGCATCGGAGTTGTTTACAACACAGGCATCAACAGCGGTCATTCGGTGTGGGTTCCCTCGCAGGCCGGTCTCATAATCGTTGTCCCACGATCGGTCTCCGGCCACAAACACAAAGAGCGGCGGCGAATAGATCGCCCCCGCCCAACAAGCATTCAAAAACGTCCAAAAGACGGCCTATTAACGGCCTGCGCGCGGGGCCGCAACCAGACCTTCGCGCTGCGCACGCTTGCGTGCCAGCTTGCGAACGCGGCGAACGGCTTCAGCCTTTTCGCGAGCGCGCTTCTGGGAAGGCTTTTCGTAATAATCGCGCATCTTCATTTCACGGAAAATGCCTTCGCGCTGCATCTTTTTCTTGAGAGCGCGAAGCGCCTGATCAACGTTATTGTCGCGGACTAGTACCTGCACGTGAATCCCGTTCCTTTTATCTGGTTATCTTGCTGCGCGAATAAAGGCATTCGCGCGCAAACACAAAATCGTTCGCTAGGCCGTTTTGGCCGTGCGATTGGTGACGTGCATTATCAGATCATTTACGGCAAGTCCAGCCGGTAACCCTCAAACAACCGCTAAAATGCGACCGTCCCGTCTTTCTTCCCGTCATGTCAAAACAAAACCATCGCCGCGTCGCAAAAGGGATATTGCCTCCGGCCCCGATTTGCCATGTGTATTGTACGTGCCGGCGCCATGATGTCCGGCTTCTGGCCGGTTCTTGAGGAGCAGACAGCGAATGCGCAAATATTCCGTTTTTGCCGTGGCGCGCGAGGCGTTGCGGGGCCATAAAGGGTGGGATGCGCAATGGGCGTCGCCCGAGCCGCGCAAGGACTATGACGTCATCATCATCGGCGGCGGCGGCCATGGTCTTGGGGCTGCCTATTATCTTGCCAAGGAACACGGCATCACCAATGTCGCGGTGCTGGAAAAGGGCTGGCTAGGTGGCGGCAATACCGGCCGTAACACCACCATCATCCGCTCCAATTATCTCTATGAAGAGAGCATGGATATTTACGAGCATTCCCTGAAACTGTGGGAAGGCCTGAGCCAGGATCTCAATTACAACGTCATGTATTCGGCGCGCGGCGTTATGATGCTGTCGCACAATATTCACGACCAGCAGTCCTTTAAGCGACATATCAACGCCAACCGCCTTTATGGCATCGACAATGAATGGCTGACGCCCGAACAGGCAAAAGCATATTGCCCGCCGCTCGATATTTCCGGCAATGCCCGCTATCCGATCAATGGCGCGGCCCTGCAGCGTCGCGGCGGCACGGCGCGCCATGATGCGGTCGCCTGGGGATACGCGCGGGCGGCCTCGGATCGCGGCGTGCACATCATCCAGAATTGCGAGGTCACGGCCATCAGGCGCGGGCCGGACGGTGCGGTGACGGGTGTCGAAACCAATCGCGGTTTCATCGGCGCGAAGAAGATCGGCGTTTCCGCCGCCGGTCACTCCTCCATCGTGATGAAGATGGCGGATGTGCGTGTGCCGCTGCATTCCAACCCGTTGCAGGCGCTGGTGTCAGAGCCGCTGAAGCCGATCTTCCCCTGCGTCGTCATGTCCAACACGGTGCACGCCTATATATCGCAGTCCGATAAGGGCGAGCTTGTTATCGGGGCCGGCACCGACCAATACAACTCCTATTCCCAGACCGGCGGCCTGCAGATCATCACCCATACGTTGGATGCAATCTGCGAGCTGTTCCCGATCTTCCGCCGCGTCAAGATGATGCGGCAATGGGGCGGCATTACCGACAACACACCCGATCGATCCGCCATCCAGAGCGTGACGCCGGTGCCCAATCTCTTCGTCAATTGCGGCTGGGGCACGGGTGGTTTCAAGGCGACGCCGGGCTCCGCCAACCTGTTTGCGCATCTGATCGCCCGTGGCGAGCCGCATCGTCTGGCGGCTGGTCTGACACTCGACCGCTTCCGCACCGGACGTCTGATCGATGAGGCCGCCGCTGCCGCGGTGGCGCATTGATGCTGGCGGCGGCGTTGCTCGCGGCCAACATGTCGGGTGCGGCGGCCGTCGTGCCCGCAGGCAGCTTCGTTCCCGAGGCGGACGATTTTCGCAGCCAGCAAATCCGCAGGATGCAGGGTGAACGCGACTGGCCCTTCGTGGCGGAAAAAGGCCTGCTTCTCTGCGCGCCAAGCCTGATGGAGAAGCTCGTCTATTTCGTCGGCGAGAAGGAGAATGGCGAACAGGACGAACCCTTCGCGATCGACACCGACATGATGGCGGTTGCCATCATCAATATGGGTCGGGCCTCGGCGCTGAAACCATTCGATAATTTCGAGCAGCTCTTGAAGCGGCTTTCCCCCTTTGTTGCGATGGGAAAGCGGCTGTGTGACCAACCCGCCGGAAGCGTCCTTCCGGAAAATTCTCTTTGAAGGTGGAGCGACGATGCTTCTGATCCATTGCCCCTATTGCCGGGAAGACCGTTCCGAACTCGAATTCCGCTGGGCGGGTGAAGCCCATATCGCGAGACCGGAAAACATCGCCGATATTTCCGACGAGGCCTTCGCCGAATATTTCTTCATTCGCGACAACGACAAGGGTCTCGTTTTCGAGCGCTGGCGTCACATTCACGGCTGCGGCCGGTTCTTCAACGCGGCCCGCGATTCGGTCAGCGATAAATTTCTATTGACCTACAAGGCAGGCGAACCGAAGCCGGATGCCGAGACGGTTCTTTCCGGAGAGAAGGGAGAGGCGCAATGAGCGGCGCTTATCGCATCAAGGGCGCTGGCCGCCTGACACCCGCCAGAACCGCGCGTTTCACCTTCGACGGCAAGATCTATCAGGCGCTGGAAGGCGACACGGTCGCATCCGCGCTTCTGGCAAACGGTGTGCATCTGATCGGTCGTTCGTTCAAATATCACCGGCCGCGCGGCTTCCTCTCCGCAGGTCCGGAAGAGCCGAATGCGCTGATCGACGTTTCGCGTGACAGCATGCGCAAGCAACCGAATGTCCGCGCCACGGTGCAGGATGTGTTCGACGGCGCGATCATCGCCTCACAGAACCGCTTTCCGTCGCTGTCCTTCGATATCAGCGCAATCAACGATTTCCTGTCGCCGATGTTTGCGGCCGGTTTCTACTACAAGACCTTCATGTGGCCGAAGGCCGCCTGGCATAAAATCTATGAACCGATCATCCGCCGTGCCGCCGGTCTCGGCAAGGCGCCGTCCGAGCCGGATGCGGACCACTATTCCGGCCGATACGCCCATTGCGACGTGCTGGTGGCCGGCGGCGGCGTTGCCGGCCTGACGGCGGCTTTCACTGCTGCGAAAACTGGCGCTAGCGTCATTCTGGTTGATGAGAATGCCGAAGTTGGCGGTGCGCTGCGTTTCGATACCGGCACGGTCATAGACGGCCTGCCCGGCTATGAGTGGGCGCAGAAGGTTCTGGCCGAGCTGAAATCCCTGCCCAATGTGCGTGTTCTGACCCGCACGACGGCCTTCGGTTATTACAATCATAATTTCGTGGCGCTCGCGGAGCGCGTGACCGATCACCTCGCCACGCCGGCCAAACACCAGCCGCGCGAGAGACTGTGGCAGGTTCGGGCAGGGAAGGTCGTCCTGGCGGCAGGTGCGATCGAGCGTCATATGGTCTTTGCCAATAATGACCGTCCCGGCATCATGCTGGCCTCTGCCGCCCGTATCTATCTCAACCACTATGGCGTGAGCGTCGGCAATAATGTCGGCGTCTATACCGCCCATGATTCCGCTTATGAAACGGCATTCGATCTGAAAAAAGCAGGCGTAAAGATCGCTGCCATCGTCGATTGCCGCGAGAACCCTGATGCACGGCTGCTGGACGAGGCGCGGGCGCTGGGCATTGAGGTGCTGGCGGGCCACAGCGTTTACGACACGGCGGGACGTTTGCGCGTTTCTTCCATGACCGTTGGCCGCAATGGCGGCTCGAACAAGCGCAAGATCGCCATCGATGCGCTCGTCGTTTCGGCCGGCTGGACGCCTTCGGTGCATCTCTTTTCGCAATCGCGCGGCAAGCTGAAGTTTGACGCGGCTAACCAGCGTTTCCTGCCAGATATCCATGTGCAGAACTGCGTGTCCGTGGGCGCCTGCAACGGCACGGACGATCTTGCCGCGCTGATCGCCGAGGCTGCTGCCGCGGGTGGCGGTGCTGCAGAATTTTCCGGAGAGAATGCGCGGGCCTGGACCGGTGGTATGATCGGTGCTGCCGAAGGGGCGGGCGAGGGCACCGGCGTCAAGGCCTTCATCGATTTCCAGCACGATGTCTGCGCCAAGGATATTCGCCTTGCCGTGCGCGAGGGCATGCACTCCGTGGAACACATCAAGCGGTTCACGACCAATGGCATGGCGTCCGATCAGGGCAAGATGTCCAACATGCACGGTCTTGCCATCGCTTCTGAAGCGCTTGGACGGGATCTGCCAAAGGTCGGTCTCACCACCTTCCGCCAGCCCTATACGCCTGTTACCTTTGGCACGCTCATCAACCATTCACGCGGCGCGCTGTTCGATCCGGCCCGCAAGACGCCAATGCATGAGGAAGAGCTGGCGGCTGGTGCGGTCTTCGAGGATGTCGGCAACTGGAAGCGTGCATGGTTCTTCCCGCGCCCGGGTGAGGACATGCATGAGGCCATCAACCGCGAATGCAAAACGGTGCGTGAAAGCGTCGGCGTGTTTGATGCTTCGACACTCGGCAAGATCGAGGTCGTTGGGCCGGATGCGGCGAAGTTCCTGAACCTCATCTACACCAATGCCTGGGATACGCTGAAACCTGGCCGCTGCCGTTATGGCATCATGACCCGCGAGGATGGTTTCGTTTATGACGACGGCGTTGTCGGGCGTCTCGCCGAGGATCGTTTCCATGTGACGACGACGACGGGCGGCGCGCCGCGCGTGTTGCAGCATATGGAGGATTATCTCCAGACCGAATTCCCCGATCTGAACGTCTGGCTGACATCGGCCACCGAACAATGGGCGGTGATTGCCGTGCAGGGCCCAAAAGCGCGGGAAGTGATCGCTCCTTTCGTTGAGGGCATCGATCTTTCTCCGGAGGCCTTCCCGCATATGGCGGTCGCCGAAGGCACCTTCTGCGGCGTGCCGACGCGCCTCTTCCGCGTATCTTTCACGGGCGAACTCGGCTTCGAAATCAACGTTCCGGCCGATTACGGCGCGGCCGTCTGGACCGCGATCCGCGAAAGGGCCGAAGCCGTGGGCGGTTGCCTTTATGGCACCGAGACCATGCACATATTGCGTGCGGAAAAGGGCTACATCATCGTCGGGCAGGATACCGATGGCACGGTGACGCCTGATGATGCCGGGCTCGCTTGGGCGGTTTCGAAAAAGAAGACGGATTTCGTCGGTATCCGCGGTCTGAAGCGCCCGGATCTGATGCGCTCCGGCCGCAAGCAGCTTGTGGGCCTGAAGACAAAGGACCGGCTGACCGTTCCCGAAGAAGGCGGCCAGATCGTTGTCGATCCGAACCAGCCGAAACCCATGACCATGCTCGGCCATGTCACATCCGCCTACTGGTCGGAAAATCTCGGCCACTCCATCGCATTTGCACTGGTGGCTGATGGCAGGGCGCGCATGGGGGAAACGCTCTATATACCGCTCGCCGATAAAACCATTGCCGTCGAAGTGACCGACATGGTCTTCCTCGACAAGGAAGGAGCCCGTCTCAATGGCTGACACGCTTCACGCAAAACGCAAATCCGTCCTTGAGGATTTCCACGGCGGCTCGCCCTTCGTCTCGCTGAAACCGGCCGCTTCCGCCTCGCGGCTATCACTCCGGGCACGGGAAAGCGCCGTGCCGGCCCTGTCAGAGGCGCTCGGTCTTGCCTTGCCCACCGGCCCGAAAGCCTCGGTAACATCAGGCCTGCGTTCCGCTCTCTGGCTCGGTCCGGATGAATGGCTGGTGATCGATCAGGGCGAAAGCGACCTGGTGGCGGCCTTCGCCGGCGTTTCCGGCCTGTTTTCGGCAACCGACATCTCCCACCGCAACACGGCCGTCATCGTCTCCGGTCCCGGCGCTGAGGCGGCGCTCAATGCCGGTTGCCCGCAGGAACTATCGCTCGAAAAATTCCCGGTGGGAGCCTGCTCGCGCACGGTTTTCGGCAAGGCGGAAGTCGTGCTGCTGCGCGTGGCTGACGATACGTTCCGGGTGGAGTGCTGGCGCTCCTTCGCCGAATATGTCGGCGGCCTGCTACAGGAGGCGGCGCAGGACGTGGCGGTTTAAGCCACCGCCCAGCTTGCCTAGGCCCTGTTCTTCCATCCCCGCCATTCCACCCATCGCCCATGGAAATCGGCACGGCCGATTTCCTGCTTTTCGCCGGTCGGCCAGATTTGCAGGGTAATGGCGGCGCCTCCCGGTGTCGCATCCGCTTCCATCTGCAGCCGGGCAAGCGGGGCGTCCGGCGTGGCATGGGCGCCTGCTTCGGCAATCAGTGTCTCGCCTGTCTGTTTCAAGGCGTCCGGCAGATATTGCCAGGCGATGGAATGATAGACGACATGGGCAGCACCCGGATGTTGCGTGGCAAGGCGGCGCTTCAGCCAGTCGATTGCGTCGGCCTTTTCGACATGCAAACCCTTTTCCACCGCAATCCGCAGGGAAGCCGCCGTCCGCTCCAGCCTGTCGGTCTGATCGGCCCATACATAGGAGATTAGCCGCAGACGGTCCTCGGTTGAGGACGGATCGAGCGGGTTGAGATCGCAGCCGGCGCGCTCGATGATCTCAATTGGCGTATTGGGCGGCGCGTTTCCGCGCCATTCCGGCGACATGAAGACCTCGGATTGTTCGCCCCAGGCAAGATCGCCAAGGCGATATTGGTAACGGTCAAATTGCAGGTTGAGGCCGGCGCTCGCACCGACCTCGGAAAGAACCAGTGGTTTGCCGGTAAGCTCTGCCAGTGTGAGAAAGCCCGGCAACAGCACGGCGGAACGGCGGACTTCATTGGTCTGAGGCGGTGATTTCAGCCTTTCAAGGATGAAGGCTGCATGGAAACGAAGGGCATCCGTGCAGGCCTGCCAAAGTGCATCTTCGTTTTCTGGCGCGATATCGACCAGCGGCGCGATCTTGTCCTCGATGACAAGCGCATGTAGCGCACCGGCGAGCCGCAGGGGTACGGAATCACCGGACGGGCCGACATCGCCGGGCCAGGACAAAATCCTCTCGCCAACCTCCGTCTGTCGGTCCAGCCGCGTCGCCACCGCGCGGCATAGCCGCGCGGTAAAGGGCGAGCCGAGGCTGTCGCAGGCTCTTGCCTGAGCGAGAAACGCATTCCTTACGGCTTCGTCATGCATTTGGCCGTCTCCTTTGCGCAGTCCGGCGTTAATTTGCCGGGCCGGCCTCGCCATTGACGAGGGCTTGATCATCAAAACCAAAATTTCGCATCAGCGCACGGTGTTCGTCTGATCCAAGATAATGAAGGAGCGCCGCATCGACAGCGCTCTGGAGTTCCCGATCTGACTGGCGGAAAGCAAATGCGCCCGGGGCCGCTGGTCGTTCTTTCGGTGAAACGGTGACAATCTCCAGATCCAGCTCTGGATTTTGCTGCAGAAAACCGAGATGCGCCATGGCCACGCTGGCATAGGCGTCGGCGCGGCCGTCGAGGACAGCTTGAGCGGCTTCGTCGTAGGTCTCGCAGATGAGAATGTGGTCATCGGCGACGCCCGCTTCCATAATCATACGATGTTGGATCTGATCCCGGATCGCGACCAGCGTAGTCTCGTGATTTTTCGCTGCCGAGGCGTATCCGGCCAGATTTCCCGGGTTACCCTTCCTCACAAGAAGTCCGTCCGGCAACGCCCAGATGGGACAGCTGAATGCAACGATCTTTCTGCGTTCAGCCGTATCGAAGAGGCCCGTGGTCATGTCCCAAAGGTTCTCGTTCAGGCCGGGCAACAATTGCGAGAATTCGGCTTCGATGAATTCAATGTCGCGGATGCCGATCATGGCCAGAATAACCCGCGCCAACTCCACATCGCACCCGGTAACATCACCGGTCTCGTTCCTGTAGTTGAACGGAGGTTCTATCAAATATGCGAATCTCACAGACACTCCGATCTCAAATTGGGATTTACTTCGCCATCAGGCGTCCTGCGGTCTGTCCTCGGGGTTGAACTGGGTGATGGTCGTCCAGCGGGCGGTGAGCGCCGGTTTCTTCTCGTTTTCGATCTCCACCGTCACATCATAGGTCGTCACCAGCATGGCGGCACCGCGAAAACGCGCCTCGGCCAAGATGAAACGACCACGCACCCGTGCTCCGCTTTTGACCGGCGTGACGAAGCGAACGGCGTCAAAGCCGTAATTGATGCCCATGGTCGTTTCGCGAATGCGGGGCAGGGCATCGTAATTCAGAGCCGAAAGCAGCGAGAGTGTGAGGAACCCATGCGCGATGGTGCCGCCAAAGGGGCTTTCCGCCTTGGCGCGCTCCGGGTCTGTGTGGATGAACTGATCGTCCAGCGTCGCTTTTGCGAAGGCGTTTATCATCGACTGATCGACCGTGATCCAGTCGGAAACGCCCAGTTCCGTGCCGACGAAATTTTTCATTTCCGCCAGCGCTATGTCCTTTGCCATGTTACCTCTTCTGGGTTGCCTCGCGGCACTTATAAAGGTGCCGGGGCCAAGCGATCAACCGCGCAGATAAAACACCACAGAGCGGGCTGGCAGGAAGGTGGGATTGCCGAAATTCGTGCCGATCGCGCGCCAGTCGTCGCCCGGCAGGGTGAATGGCACGATCTCACGGCTGCGGTTGATGAGCACGGCGAGCTCGGCATCGTTTCCGGTCTCATGATCCGGGGTGGCAAGCACCATGGCGAAGGCCGTCCCGTCCGGCCTTTCCCATTCTTCCACGGTCACCGGTTTGCCGCCGGGGGCAAGCCAGGTCACGTCGCCATTGCCGGAGAAAAAGCTGGTTTGAGAAAAGACGCCGAAGCGTTTGCGAAGTGCTGCAAGAAACGCGGTGTGATCGATCAGTTCGGGCAGGAGCGATGACCAGTCGACCCAGGTAATGTCATTGTCCTGGCAATAGGCATTGTTGTTGCCTTGCTGGCTGCGGCCGCCCTCGTCGCCGGCGGTCAGCATCAATGCGCCGCGGCTGACGAAGAGCGTGGACAGCATTGCTTTCACATCCGCGATACGGGCAGCAACAATGGCGGGATCATCGGTCAGGCCCTCGAAGCCATTGTTCCAGGAATGATTTTCATTATGGCCGTCGCGATTGTTCTCGCCGTTTTTTTCATTGTGCTTGTGTTCGTGGCTGACGAGATCGAACAGCGTGAAACCATCATGGGCGGCAAGGAAATTGACGCTGCGGCTGTTTAAGCGGCCATGGCGGGAAAAGATCGGCGAGGAGCCGGAGAGCGCATTGGCCAGCGCGCCGGTCGTTCCCGCATCGCCGCGCCAGAACCGGCGCATGTCGTCACGGGTGCGGTCGTTCCACTCCAGAAAGCTCTCGGGAAAATTGCCGAGCTGATAACCGCCGGGACCGATGTCCCACGGCTCGGCGATCAGCACGCGGTCATGAAGCACGGGGTCTGAATGCATGGCCTCGAGCGTCGCGCTCGCCATGTCGAAGCCATCGGCCGTTCTTCCGAGCACCGGCGCGAGATCGAAGCGGAAGCCATCGATACCGGCATTCAGAACGAAATGCTTGAGCGAATCGATGATGAGCTGGCGCACATAGGGATGATCGCAGGCGACTGTGTTCCCAGTGCCGGTGTCGTTGATCAGCACACCCGGCTCTCCCGGTGGGTGACGGAAGGCGGTCAGATTATCCAGCCCGCGTAGCGACAGGATGGAGCCGTCAATGTCGCTTTCTCCGGTATGGTTGAACACCAGATCAAGAATGACGCCGATGCCCTGCGCATGCAGCGCGGCAACCGTGTCGCGCAACTCCCGCACCCCACCGGGGCAGAGGCGCGGATCAAGCGCCATGAAGCCGACCGGATTGTAGCCCCATGCATTGGAAAGGCCGAGCGGCGGCAGGTGGCGTTCGTCGATCCATGCGGTAATCGGCATCAGCTCCACCGCATCGACGCCGATTTTTTTCAGGTGCGCGAGAATGGCGGGATGGGCGAGCGCCGCCACGGTGCCGCGCAACTCTTCCGGCACTTGCGGATGTAATCTGGTGAAGGATTTGACCGAAAGTTCGTAAATCAGCCCGCCTTCGGCAAAAAGCGGCGGCTGGCGCTTGAGCGGCTCGTACTCCGAAAGGATCGCCTTCGGCATGACAGCGCCCGTGTCCTCGCCAAAGGCATAGAGCGCCGGATCATGCTGGAACGGCCGGTCTATCTGTGTCGCATAGGGGTCGAGCAGCAGTTTTGAGGGATCGAACCACAGACCATGTTCGGGAGCGTAAATCCCGTGGGCGCGGTATCCGTATCGTGTGCCGGGGCCAGCCTCTGTGACCATCAGCCGGTGAACATCATCCTCACCGCGCGACATTGGCAAGCGGGCGATCTCTTTTTCGCCCGTCGTATCGAAAAGGCAGAGATCGATTGCGGAGGCGTGCCGGGAATAGACCGTGAATTCCGTGCCGTTTTCCGTCTGGGTTGCGCCTTTGGGGAAAACGGATGGTGTCTGCATGGTCTGTCTCTCCGGGGGATGGTTTTTCTCCTCCGCAAAGGAAGAAGGCGGTCCGCGGGTATCACGAGATGGCCTTCCGGCCATCTCAGAGTTTTAGAGGTGTTAAAACCTCTCTTCCGTCATCCTCGGGCTTGACCCGAGGATCCATAACCCGCTGAAATCGTGGATCCTCGGGTCAAGCCCGAGGATGACGTTGAGTGTGGTGAGAGGTTCTCTACCCCATCAGGTGGCCTCGCGGCCACCCCTCGCTTTTTGTATCCTGTGCCGTATCCAGCGGTCAGGTGCGCGGCGCCAAGCCTTTAGGTAATGACGCTCGGCGCATTCCGGCCGGTATGGGCTTTGATACCGGCGATCGTATCGGCAACGGAAATCAGGTCGGCGAGTGCCTCCTGCGTCTCGATGCCGTGACGGCCCGCATCAGCCTCATAACGCTCGACGTAAAGCCTGAGCGTTGCGCCCGCCGTGCCGGTGCCGGAAAGGCGCAGCACGATGCGTGAACCGCCCTCGAACAGGATGCGGATGCCCTGGTTCTTGCTGACGGACTGATCGACCGGATCGAGATAGGCGAAATCATCCGCCGCCGCGACCTTCAGATTGCCGTAGCTGGTGCCGGGAAGCGTGGCGAGTTTTTCGCGCAGGGTGGCCACCAGCGTGTTGGCGGCGTCGGAATCCACTTCCTCATAGTCGTGGCGGGAATAATAGTTGCGGCCATATTCGGCCCAGTGCCTGGTGACGATGTCCTTCACGCTTTCCTTGCGGGCGGCGACGATGTTCAGCCAGAACAGCACGGCCCACAGGCCATCCTTTTCACGCACATGGTTGGAGCCTGTGCCGAAGCTTTCCTCGCCGCAGATCGTCACCTTGCCGGCATCCATGAGGTTGCCGAAGAATTTCCAGCCGGTCGGCGTCTCGAACATGCCAAGCCCCAGCTTTTCGGCAACGCGGTCCGCTGCCGCACTTGTGGGCATGGAGCGGGCGATGCCGGAAATGCCGGCGGCATAACCGGGTGCGAGTTTTGCGTTGGCGGCAATGATCGCCAGACTGTCGGAGGGGGTGACGAACATGCCCTTGCCGACGACCATGTTGCGGTCGCCGTCGCCATCCGACGCTGCGCCGAAATCAGGACCTTCAGGGCTCATGACGTCGTCATAGAGCTCCTTGGCGTGCACAAGGTTCGGGTCGGGATGGTGGCCGCCGAAATCGGGCAGGGGCGTGGCGTTGCGAACCGAGCCCTTCGGCGCGCCGAGACGCTTTTCGATGATTTCCACGGCATAGGGGCCGGTGACGGCACTCATGGAATCGATCACGACCTTGAAGCCACCGGCGATCAGGGCGCGAATGGCGGCAAAATCGAACAGTTCTTCCATCAAGGCGGCGTAGTCGGCGACCGGGTCGATCACATCGACCGTCAGCTCATCAACCTTGAAGCTGCCCACCTTGTCGAGATCGACATCGGCGGCGTCGGAAATCTTGTAGCTGTCGATGACCTTCGAGCGGGCATAGATCGCATCGGTGATCTTTTCCGGCGCGGGACCGCCATTGCCGATATTGTATTTGATGCCGAAATCTTCGTTCGGGCCGCCGGGATTGTGGCTTGCCGAAAGCACGATGCCGCCGAAAGCCTTGTATTTGCGGATGATGTTGGAGGCGGCAGGCGTGGAGAGAATGCCGCCCTGACCGACGAGCACCTTGCCGAAACCGGCAGCGGCGGCCATCTTGATCGCCTTCTGGATCACTTCGCGGTTGTAATAACGGCCGTCGCCGCCGATCACCAGCGTCTGGCCTTCGAAGCCTTCAAGCGCGTCGAAGATCGACTGGATGAAGTTCTCGGCGTAATTTTCCTGGGCGAAGACTGGCACCTTCTTGCGCAGGCCGGATGTGCCCGGCTTCTGGTCCTGATAGGGCTTCGTCTGAACAGTCTTGATCATTGTTTCAATGGCCTCTCGAAATAAGCTGGCTGTAAAGCGCGGCGTAGAGACCGGCGCTTTTTTCCCAGGAAACATCGGATTTCATTCCGAGCTTCTGCATTTGTGTCCATAGTTTCGGGTCGTGGTAATAACGGACGGTCCGACGGATCGCCTGTTTGAGACCGTCCAGCGTGACAGGGGAAAACTGCACGCCGGTCGCCGCCTTGCTGGCGACCGCGGCATGGTTGGCGTCGATTACGGTGTCGTTGAGGCCACCGGTGCGGGCGACGACCGGAATGCAGCCGTAACGCAGCGCGTAAAGCTGGGTAAGCCCGCAGGGCTCGAAGCGCGAGGGAATGATGATCGCATCGCAGCCCGCCTGCATGAGATGCGACAGGGGTTCGTTATAACCCACAGCCACGCCGACACGGCCATGGTGGCGGGATGCCGCCGCCAGAAGCGCGCCCTCCAGCGCCACATCGCCAGCTCCCAGAACCACGAGACGCCCACCGAGGGAAACGATCTCGTCCACGGCTTCCGCCATGAGGTCGATGCCTTTTTGCCAGGTCAGGCGGGAAATGACACAGAAAAGCGGGCTGTCATCCTCATCGATACGGAAATGCTCGGCGACCGCCTTCTTGTTCAATGCGCGGTTCTTCAGGTTGGCGGCGGAATAATTGTCATGGATCAGATGGTCGGTGGCCGGGTTCCAGACATCGGCATCGATGCCGTTGACGATGCCGTGCAGCACATGGGAACGACTGCCGATCACCCCTTCCAGCCCCATGCCGAATTCCGGGGTCAGAATTTCCTCCGCATAAGAGGGGCTGACGGTGCTGAGCGCCGTCGCCGTCTGCAGGCCGCCTTTGAGGAAACTCACATCGTTGTAATATTCGATACCTTCCATGCCGAAAGCATGGGCGGGCAATTCGAGCTTGCTGAAGATATTGGCGCCGAACTGACCCTGAAAGGCGATATTGTGAATGGTAAGGAGGCTTGGAATTTCCGGTGTCTCGGCATAACGCATATAGACCGGTGTCATCGCCGCCTGCCAGTCATGGGCATGCACCATATCCGGCCGCCAGCCGGGAAGGGCTCCGGCGCCGATGCGCGCCGCCGCCAGCGACAACGCCGCAAAACGCTTCCAGTTATCAGGATAGTCCTTGCCCGTCTGGCCGAGATAGGGGCCGCCGGAACGCTCGTAATAGGCGGGCGCATCGAGAATGAGGAGGTCGAGCCCCTCATGCCGCACTTCGAGCACGTCGGCCTTTTCGCCGAGCAGATCGGAAAATTCCAGACATTTGACGGGGTCGGTCACGGCGGCTTTCACCGCCGGATAGCCGGGTATCAAGGTTCGCGTTTTGACGCCATAGGCTTCGAGCGCAATGGGGAGCGCGCCGGCAACGTCGGCGAGCCCTCCGGTCTTGATCAGGGGATAAATTTCGGATGAAACCGAAAGGACATTCATGGGCTCTACAGGTCCAGCTTGTCGATCATCGATTGGGTGATAAGGCAAATGCCGTTTTCAGTGCGGCGGAAACGTTTGGCATCCAGTTCTGGGTCTTCTCCTACAATCAGTCCTTCCGGAATGACCACGCCATGATCGATGACGACATTGCTCAGCTGGGCATGACGTCCGATCTTCACACTCGGCAGTACTACGGCATTCTCAAGGCGGGAGTATGAATTGGCGCGCACGCCCGTGAACAGAAGGCTGCGGTTGAGAGCGGCACCGGAAATGATGCAGTCGCCGGAGACGACCGAAGACACGGCCGAACCGCGTCGGTTCTCATCGTCATGCACGAATTTCGCCGGCGGGGTGATTTCCGCATAGGTCCAGATCGGCCAGGACTTGTCGTAGATGTCTAGGTCCGGCACCACATCGGTCAGGTCGATATTGGCCTGCCAATAGGCATCGATGGTGCCGACATCGCGCCAGTAGGGTCCGTGTTCGAAATCCGAACGCACGCAGGAATCCGCGAAGCGGTGGGCGACTGCTTTGCCGTGCTTGACGATATAGGGAATGATGTCCTTGCCGAAATCGCGGCTGGAGGTCGGGTCGGCGGCGTCGCGGCGCAGAGCTTCCATCAGGAATTTGGTGTGGAAGACGTAGATGCCCATCGAGGCGAGCGCGAAGCCCTCATTGCCGGGAATGCCCGGCGGATCGGCCGGCTTCTCGATGAAATCGATGATCTCGTCTTTTTCGTTCACATGCATCACGCCGAAACCGGTCGCTTCCATGCGCGGCACTTCCAGGCAGCCGATTGTCACGTCAGCGCCGGAATCCACATGCTGCTGCAGCATGTATTCGTAGTCCATTTTGTAGATATGGTCGCCGGCGAGGATGACCATATATTCCGGCGCATAGGGCTCGATGATGTCGATGTTCTGGTAGACGGCGTCGGCCGTGCCTTCATACCATTGCGTTTCGGAAACGCGCTGGGAGGCCGGCAGAATATCGAAGCTTTCGTTACGCTCGGGACGGAAGAAGTCCCAGCCGCGCTGCAGGTGGCGGATAAGCGAGTGCGCCTTGTATTGCGTGGCGACGCCGATGCGGCGAATGCCGGAATTGAGGGCATTGGAGAGCGCAAAATCGATGATACGCGCCTTGCCGCCGAAATAGACGGCGGGTTTGGCCCGGCGGTCCGTCAATTCCTTCAGGCGGCTTCCTCTGCCGCCCGCGAGGACATAGGCCATTGCATCACGCGCCAGTGGCTGAACTCTTTTTTCCGACATGGTGTCCTCCCTCTCTGTCTGTCAGTTTTCCGGCTCGAGCATGATCGTCGCCAAAGGCGGCAGGACCAGCATCGCCCCGATATCTCCGCCGGCATCGACCGCCTGAACGCGTCCGCCATTTCCCTTGCCGCTGCCGCCATAGATTTCGGCATCGGTGTTGAGAATCTCCCGCCACCGCCCGGCCTGGGGCAGCGGCACATAATAGTTTTCCCGGTAAACCGGCGTGAGATTGCAGATGACCGCCACCGGCTTTTCGCCCGGCGCCATGCGCAGCCAGGCGAAGACGGAATTGTCGTGGTCATCGACCACCAGCCAGCGGAAACCTTCCGGCTCGCAGTCGCGGGCGTGCAGGGCGGCTTTCGAACGGTAGGTGAGGTTGAGATCGCGCACGAGGCGGCGCATGCCCTCATGCATCGGATATTGGCGCAGGTTCCAGTCGAGCGATCCCTTTTCGCTCCACTCGCTCCATTGCGCGAATTCCTGCCCCATGAACAGCAGCTTCTTGCCGGGATAACCCCACATGAAAGCGTAATAGGATCGCAGATTGGCGAATTTCTGCCAGTCGTCGCCGGACATCTTGGCGATCAGCGATCCCTTGCCGTGCACCACCTCGTCATGGGAAAGCGGCAGCACGAAATTTTCTGTGAAAGCGTAAAGCAGGCCGAAGGTCAGTTCCTGATGGTGGAACTTGCGATGCACCGGCTCGCGTGAGAAATAACTCAGCGTGTCGTGCATGAAGCCCATGTTCCACTTGAAGCCGAAACCAAGACCGCCCTCGTGGACGGGCTGGGACACTTTCGGCCAGGAGGTGGATTCCTCGGCGATCGTCATGACGCCTGGATGGGTGCCATAAACGAGCGAATTCATTTTTTGCAGGAAACGGACGGATTCCAGGTTCTCGCGACCGCCATATTCGTTGGGGATCCACTCGCCTTCCTTGCGGGAATAATCGAGATAGAGCATCGAGGCGACCGCATCGACGCGCAGGCCGTCGAGATGGAATTTCTCGGCCCAATAAAGCGCATTGTTGATGAGGTAGGACATGACCTCGACGCGGCCGAAATTATAGATGGCCGTGTTCCAGTCCGGATGAAAACCCTGGCGCGGATCGGCGTGCTCGTAAAGCGCCGTGCCGTCGAACCAGCGCAGGCCATGCTCGTCGGTCGGAAAATGTGCCGGAACCCAGTCGAGAATCACGCCGATACCGACCTTGTGCGCGCCGTTGACGAAACGCGCGAAACCTTCCGGATCGCCGAAGCGGGCGGTCGGGGCATAAAGGCCGGTCGTCTGGTATCCCCAAGAGGGGTCGTAGGGATGCTCGGTGATCGGCAGAAACTCGATATGGGTGAAGCCCATATCGGTGCAATAGGGGATGAGCTGCGCGGCCAGCTCGTCCCAGCTGAGGAAGGTGCCATCCTCGCGGCGCTGCCAGGAGCCGGCATGAACCTCGTAGATGCTGATCGGCTGGCGACGCTGGTCCACCTGCGCCCAATGTTCGCGGTGAGCCTGGTCTTCCCATTTCTGCGTCAGTTCCGGCGCGGTGACGGAGGCGTTTTTCGGCCGCAATTCGCCACGCCGCGCATAGGGGTCGGCCTTCAGCGGTAGAAGCTCGCCATTCGCGCCAAGGATTTCAAACTTATAGGCACAGCCGGCATAGACGTCGGGCGCGAAGATTTCCCAGATGCCGGTATCCTTGCGGAAGCGCATCACATGCCGGCGCCCATCCCAATTGTTGAAGTCGCCGACGACGGAAACGCGCCGGGCATTGGGCGCCCAGACGGCGAAGTGGAAACCTTCCACGCCCTCGAGCTTGAGGGGATGCGCGCCCATCTTGTCGAAGAGCCTCAGATGCGAACCCTCGCGGACGAAATAATCATCCATCGGCCCGAGAACCGGACCGAAGCTGTAAGGGTCCGTCACCGCCCATTCCGCATCGTCACGGCCGGCCCGATAACGCACCGGCTGGCGTGACGTGAGATCGACAGGGCCTTCGAAAAAGCCTTCCGGATCGAGTTGCTTCAGCTCGCCGATGAAATTGCCGTCGAGCGTGAGGACGGACACTTCTTCGGCGCCGGGGATGAAACAGCGCGCGGAAAACCCTTCCGGCGTTTCGTGAACGCCGAGAAGGGCAAAGGGATTGGAATGCAAACCGCTCTTGATCGCCTCGATTTCAGCCTTTGTGACAGCGCCAGTCTTTTTCTCTTCGGCCGAATTGAGCGGTTTTTTCATCAGGCTCTCCAGATGTCGGCGGCATATTGCCGGATCGTCCTGTCGGACGAGAACCAGCCCATGCGTGCCGTGTTGCGGACTGTTTTGGCATACCAGCTATCCGGATTGCTCCAGATGGCATCCACCTCGCGCTGTGCATTGGCATAGGCGTCGAAGTCGCCGGCGACCATGAACCAGTCGCTATTGTAAATACCGTCGATCAGAGCGGAAAAGCGCGAGCGGTCATCGGGAGAGAACACGCCGGACGCGATGGATGACAGCGCCTGCGACAGTTCCGCCGATTGTTCGATGATCGCGCGGGGATTGTGGCCTTCGGCGCGTGCCTTGGCCACTTCTTCCGCCGTCATGCCGAAGATGACGATATTATCGTCACCCACATGTTCGAGCATTTCAACATTGGCGCCATCGAGCGTGCCGATGGTGAGAGCGCCGTTCAGGGCGAACTTCATGTTGCCGGTGCCCGAGGCTTCCATGCCCGCCGTCGAGATCTGTTCGGAAAGATCGGCCGCCGGAACCATGATTTCCGCAAGCGAGACGTTATAGTTCGGAATAAACACCACTTTCAGGAGCCCGCGCACGGCCGGATCATTGTTGATGACCCGGGCAATATCGTTGGCAAGCTTAATGATCAGCTTCGCGTTGTGATAACTCGGCGCCGCCTTGCCTGCGAAGAACTTAACGCGCGGCACCCAATCCAGTTCCGGGTGGGAACGGATCTGGTCGTAAAGGGCCACCGTTTCCACAAGGTTCAGAAGCTGGCGTTTATATTCGTGAATACGCTTGATCTGGATGTCGAACATGGCCGAAGGATCGACACGAATGCCCATGCGCTGCGCCACCGTATTGGCAAGCCGCACCTTGTTCAGACGCTTCACTTCGGCGAATTTCGCACGGAAACCGGCATCGTCGGCGAAACGGTCGAGCGCTGTCAGCTTTTCTGCATCATCGAGGAAATCGTCGCCGATCGCTTCCCTGATCAACCCCGTCAGGCCGGGATTGCACTGCATCAGCCAGCGGCGTGGCGTGATGCCGTTGGTCTTGTTGTTGATGCGGTCGGGATAGAGGCTGTGCAGGTCGGCGAAGACCGTTTCCTTCATCAGCTCGGTATGAAGCGCTGAAACACCGTTGATGGAATGCGAACCGATGAAGGCGAGATTGCCCATGCGCACGCGGCGCTCACCACCCTCGTCGATCAGCGAGATGGAGCGGATCTGCTGATCCGGCATCTTCTTTTCCTTGCGGGCATAGACCAGGGTGTTGGCGTTGATCGCATAGACGATCTGCATGTGCCGCGGCAGCAGCCGTTCCAGCAGAGGCACCGGCCAGCTTTCCAGAGCCTCCGGCAGAAGCGTGTGGTTGGTATAGGAGAAGGTCCCCCGGGTGATCGTCCAGGCCTCGTCGAATTCCAGACCATGCACATCGCACAGAAGACGCATCATTTCGGCAATGGAAATGGCCGGGTGCGTATCATTGAGCTGGATCGAAACCTTCTCGGGCAGCGATGTGAAATCAGGATATTGCTGCAGGTGGCGGCGCAGAATGTCCTGCAATGACGCGGATGAGAAGAAAAACTCCTGCCGCAGGCGCAGTTCCTGGCCTGCCGGCGTCGCATCGGCGGGATAGAGAACCCGCGTCAGACTTTCCGCCTTGTTGCTCTCACGCAATGCGCCGATATGGTCGCCGGCGTTGAAGGCGGCAAGCAGAATGGGGTCGATTGGCTGGGCCGACCACAGGCGCAATGTGTTGACACGCGTGCCGCGCCAGCCGACGACCGGCGTGTCATATGCCATGGCGATCACGCGCTCGGCCGGTTTCCAGACGAAACGCTGCGGATCTTCATAGCCGCCGATGGTCTCCACCGATCCGCCGAAGCCGATTTCATAGGAGCTTTCCCGGCGTTCGAACTCCCAGGGATTGCCGTGCGCCAGCCAGGTCTCGGGCAGTTCCACCTGCCATCCATCCGCCATCTGCTGGCGGAAAAGGCCGTGCACGTAACGGATACCATAGCCATAGGCGGGAATATCGACGGTCGCCATCGATTCCATGAAGCAGGCCGCGAGACGGCCAAGACCGCCATTTCCGAGTGCGGCATCCGGCTCCAGCCCGGCAATGACATCCAGATCGACGCCGAGCGAGGAAAGCGCATCCCGGATTTCGTGCATCAGCCCGATATTGGAGATGGCGTCGCGCATGAGACGGCCGATCAGGAATTCGAGCGACAGGTAATAAACGCGCTTGGAATTGTTCTGATAGGCCTTGCGGGTGGATTCCATCCATTTGTCGATGATGCGGTCGCGGACGACGAGAATGGTTGCGGTCAGCCAGTCATGCGGCTTGGCGACCTTGACGTCCTTGCCGATACGGTAGGTCAGTCGCTCGATGATTTCCGCCGCCATGATTTCCGGATTGGAACTGCGCGGGGCGGGGCGGGGAAGATCGGCGGCGTTGAGATTATTGATCATTGGTCGGTCAGCACCTTGGTGGGAGGAGAGGGTCTGATGAGGTCGATCCGGTTTGCCTTTGCTGATGCCAGTTTATGCATCGATATGGAGGCGTGGCAACAGCAATTTTTCCGGAAAGTTGAACAGCTTAATGTAATGAAAATTAAGACTTTTCCCTCAGCGCCCAAAAGGTCGCCGAAGGCATTGCGCGCTCTTTTTGCGCCGTTCATGAACGGGTTTGCGTGGTCGTTGCGATGCCGGGCATCGTTCAAGAAAGGGAGAGAAGCTGCAACACTATCGAAATGGTTCACCGGTCCTGAAATCTGTTTCGGTCTATCGGATCACACACTAGCCTTCGCGGCTGAGAAAATTCAATGAAAATAAACGGGGTGGCGCCACCGCAGCGCCAGCAAAGGGCGGTTGCGGTGTAAAAACCGGCCTTCATCGCCGTGAAATGCGATTTTTACGCCGGAAAAAATGGTTCCGTCGTCATCTCGCTTGCGCGGATCGTCACCCTGGTATTTGGCGGAACGGCGCACCAGGGGGTGCAATCGAAGGAAAAGGGCTCCGAACTCAGCGCAATGCCTTCATCGAGCCCGCGCCAATAAAGCGTCGGCGGCTTGTCATCGCTGGACCAGCGGAAGGCGTGCAGGCAATCGCCATCCATCAGCACGGCGCTGAATCTCAGCGCCGAGGAAACGCCCGCCATTATCATCTTTTCATGGCAGAGGCGCAGAGCGGTGGAAATGGCGCGGACCGGGTCCACATCGAGGCCGTGGCCGGCGGCGATGAGGAAGATGGCTTCGCTGTCACCGGTGCCGCGCCGGGATGCATAGATATCATCGGGAATGAGGGAATCGACGTCCCGCCTTATCTGCTCATAACCGCCGATCTGGCCGTTGTGCATGAACAGATACCGCCCATGTGAGAAGGGATGGCAATTGGCGCGGGATACTTCGCCTGAGGTGGCTGAGCGAACATGGGCCATGAACATGCCCGAGCGAAGCTGGTGGCAGAGCGCGGCCAGATTGGCGTCGGACCAAGCGGGTCTGGTGTCGCGAAAAACACCAGGGATTCCGCGCTCGCCATACCATCCAAGGCCGCAACCATCGCCATTGACGACGGTCTTTGCTTCCCGCGCGGCCATGGACTGGCTGACCAGCGATGCTTCCGGCTCGATCAGAAGACTGTCGAGCCAGACAGGTTTACCGGAATAGGCAAAGAGGCGGCACATTCATGCGGCCCTGTTCAGGGCCTTGTTTCCGAGCGCGAAGCCGACAGCGGCCTTCGCGTGAATGGCGGTCGAATCGTAACCCGGCAAAGGCAGCGCGTCCGGATCGATCAGCAGGGAAATTTCGGTGCAGCCGAGAATGACGGAATCGACGCCGAGCGCACGGGCTTTCTCGATGACCGACAGATAGCGCTCGCGCGAGCAGGACTTGATCTCGCCCTGGCACAGTTCGCCGAAAATGATGTCGTGGATGGCGGCTCTGTCTTCCACATCGGGCACGACCACGTCGACGCCATGGCGGCGCATGCGGTCGGTGTAGAAGCCGTGTTCCATGGTGTAGCGGGTGGCGAGCAGAAGCGGTTTGCGGCGTCCATCGGCCTTCAGTGCGGCTGCGGTTTCGTCGATGATGTCGATCAGCGCGACGCCCGACATCTTCGCGACGGTTTCTGCAACAAGATGCATGGTGTTGGTGCAGATCAGAACACAATCAGCGCCGGCATTGGCAAGGCGCGCGCCGGCGGCACCCAGAAGCGCACCGGCTTCATCCCAGCGATCAGCTTTTTGAAGGGCGACAACCTCGGAGAAATCGAGCGAATGCATGACGATATCGGCCGAAACCAGTCCACCGCGGCTGTCGCGCACGGCTTCGTTGATCATGCGGTAATAGGTTGCGGTGGATTCCCAGCTCATGCCGCCGATCAGGCCGATCCGTTTCATCAGAGTTCCCTTATCAAGTTGATTGGAAACAAGAATGCCACCTCTGTCGCGAAAATGGCATGCGTTTTTGCACGGAATTCGAGATGGAAACGCAAACAAAGCGCGCCATATTCCAATTAATCGCAAAAAACTTGCGTCATGTTGGGAATGTGTGCATCCTTGACGGATGATTGATGATCGTGACCGCCGAATCCTTGCGATTCTTCAGGAAAATGCAGAAACGCCGCTCGCCGATATAGCCGACGAGGTGTCGCTGTCGCTTTCCGCCTGCTCGCGCCGCATCACGCGGCTACGTGCGGAAGGATATGTGACGGGCACGATGGCATTGCTCGACAGGCGGAAAATCAATCTGCCGACGACGGTTTTCCTGCTCGTGAGAACCGGGCTGCATGCGGAGGATTGGCTGGACCGGTTCCATGCCGCCGTCAGCACCATACCGGAGATCGTCGAAGTTCACCGGTTGACCGGGAATTTCGATTATATTCTGAAGCTCGTGCTGCCGAATGTCGAATATTACGACACGATCTACAAACAGATCCTGCGCCGCGTCGAGCTTTACGACATGTCCGCCTATATCTCCATGGAAACGGTGAAGCTGTCGTCTTCCCTGCCGACGACACATATCTGATGGGGCGTTAGCGTTTCAGCGCGCCGCCTCGAAGCGGAAACCGAAGCGGAAATTCCGCGTCTCACCCGGCTGAAGGGTGAGCGCAGCGGCAAGTCCAGGCTGGTTGAAGGCGTTGGTCGGTGTTTCAACGGGTTCCAGGGCGATCGATCTTCGTCGGTCGCGGGCAAGCGTATCGCCGGTGAAGACATGCATGTGGCCACGCTCCTGCCAGATTGTCAGGCTCGATCCGTCCTGCCGATTCCCCAGCCGCGTTTCATAAAGCCCGTTTTCGGATGCGATGAGATCGGTAAAGCAGGCATCGAGCACGTAGCCCGCAAGCGGTGCGGGGGAAAGAAACGTCGCATCGTCGCGCTTGAGAAGCCCGCTTTGCTGGTCCAGCAGCGGTATCAAATGTTCGTCGGTTTCGATTGCGGTCTGCGAGGGGAGTGTCAGTTCGAGATCGTCGATGGACGCTGTGCCGGGCAGACGGAAATAAGGGTGCCAGCCGGCGGCGAAGGGCAGCGGCCGGTCGTCGCCATTGATGCCGCGTATGTCGACGGTGACGTCATGGCCGGCAAACCGGTATTCCACCTCGAGGGCGAGATGATAGGGATAACCCTTGAAATCGCCGGGCGATATTTCCGCGCGGAACACCAGCACATGCGTGCCGTTCTCCTCGAAAGATCGGTTGAGGATGAAGGGCAGGGCTCTGGCGAAACCGTGGAAGACAAGGTTTTCGTGGGCAAGCACCGGCTCTATACGGTGCATCTCTCCACCGAAACTGAACTTGCCGTCCGGAATACGATTGGTGAAAGGGGCGAGAATGCCGTTTCTCACGCCACTTTGCGATTGCAACTCCGCAGGTGTCAAATAGCCGTCGATAAGGTTTTCAGATTCGCTGCCATCGGCAAGCCGCGGCTGCCAGCTCAGAAGAGTTGCACCCTCGTAAGCGATCTCGGCGGTGAAGCCATTTCCGGAAATGGTAACACCGGCAATCCCCGTGCCTGTCTCGGAGGTGGTCATCGGGAAATTGTCCTTTGCATGCATGCTTTCTGCGGCCACCGGGGCTGTTGCCCCGCCGATTCGCCCGATCATCTTCGCTGCGGAGACATTTCGCAATGGCCGGACCGCGCAGATACATGACCTCCGCACGCAGTTCGACAGTTCCCGTCGCGGAAGTCAGTCCGTGAAGGTGCGTTTCGCGCCGCTGAAAAATTCCATCAGCGCGGCCTGGTCCTCACCGCCCAGTCCCGCCGCCGTGAGCATGCGGTGCACCTCGGCGCAAACCGCCGTCAGGGGCATGGCCGTGTTGGTGCGCCTGGCGAGATCCTGCGCACCGTTCAGGTCTTTGACCATGTTGTCGATGCGGCCGGTGCGGCGGTAATCCTTCGCGACGTAACGCGGCATGTATTCCTGGAGGATCGCGCTATCCGCCCTGCCGCCTTTCAGCGCCTGCGGAATTTTGGCGGCATCGACCCCCGCATCCAGCGCAAGCTGCGTCGCTTCCGCTACGGCCAGGAAGTTCAGCCCGCAGAGAACCTGATTGATGAGTTTCGTCGTCTGCCCGGCGCCGCTGGGGCCCATATGGGTATAGTTGCTGGCGACATGTTGCAGCACGCGGTGGGCGTCTGCCACATCCGCCTCAGTGCCGCCTGCCATCAGCGTCAATTGGCCAACA
This sequence comes from Rhizobium sp. X9, assembly GCF_018873185.1. Lineage (NCBI taxonomy): Bacteria > Pseudomonadati > Pseudomonadota > Alphaproteobacteria > Hyphomicrobiales > Rhizobiaceae > Rhizobium > Rhizobium sp. X9. Next base: position 1,562,857 of record NZ_CP071312.1, read on the forward strand.
AGCGCCTTGGGCGCGCCACCCGAAAGTGGGCTGTCCACCCAGCGCAGGCCCTTTTCAGCAGCATCGGTCGCCAGTTCCTTCGTCGCCTCCGGATCGATGGAGGACATGTCGATGATCAGTGTGCCGGGCCTTGCTCCGGCCGCCACGCCATCCTTGCCGAACACGGCGGCGCGGACGATTTTCGGCGAGTTGAGGCTGAGGATCACGACATCGGAAACCGAAGCCGCCTGCGCCGCCGTTCCGGCGCTGTGTGCGCCGAGGCTGGTCAGCGCCGCCACCTTCTCCGCATCCAGATCGAAAACCGTCAGGTGATGGCCGGTCTCGATCAACCGCGTGCCGATCGCCCCGCCCATGGCGCCGGCGCCGATGAGGGCGACTTTGTTCTTGTCGGTCATGGTGCTCACGGTCTCCTCCCAAAGCGTCGTGGTATTGTCGGCCCGATCCGGCTGGCGGTTTCAGTGCGCCAGCCGGACAGGAGGTTTTAAAGCGAGGCGGTGATGCCGCCATCGACGTAGAGAATATGTCCGTTCACGAAGGACGAGGCATCGGACGACAGGAAAATGCAGGCGCCGACAAGCTCTTCGACCTTGCCCCAGCGGCCGGCCGGCGTGCGCTTCTCAAGCCATGCCGAAAAGGTTTCGTCGGCGACGAGGGCTGCGTTGAGCGGCGTGTCGAAGTAACCCGGCGCAATGGCGTTGCATTGCAGGCCGTATTTGGCCCAGTCGGTCGCCATGCCCTTCGTCAGATTGCCGACAGCGCCCTTGGTGGCGGTGTAGGGCGCGATGCCGGGGCGGGCAAGAGCGGTCTGGACGCTGGCGATGTTGATGATCTTGCCGCGGCCGCGGCTGATCATATGACGTGCGGCAGCCTGACCGGCATGGAAAACCGAGGCGATGTTGGTCTGCAACAGGCGCTCGAAGGCATCCGCCGGAAAATCCTCAAGCGGTGTGCGGTGTTGCATGCCGGCATTGTTGACGAGAATATCGATGGGGCCGACATCCGCCTCGAAACCGTCGATGGCCTTGCGCACCGCTTCATGATCGGTGGCGTCGAAGGCGAGCGTCCTGGCGCCCTTGATGCCTGCTGCAGCCGCTTTCAGCTTCGCCTCGTCGCGGCCGTTCAGAACCACTTCAGCCCCTGCTTCCGCCAGCCCTTGCGCCAGCGCGAAACCGATGCCCTGGGACGAACCCGTGATCAGGGCGCGGCGGCCGGAAAGATCGAACAAATTAAGGCCCACTGTTTCCTCCAGTCTCTCGACATTGCATTCATGCAGGTTTATGTTATCGATAACATTCATCCCTTTAAGACGTGGATGTCAAGGCTTAAACGCCCGGTTTCGGTACGGATCGGGCGGGCGGACAGGTCGCGCGGCGCATAAAACTGCGGCTGGCGGCAGGATCGGGATGCGGACTATTTTGTCACGCCGCTCAAGGCGCGATGTCGAAAAGGAGATATTTATGAGAGCGATCGTCGCCCATGGGGCAAAGGATGTACGCATCGAGCAGCGGCCGGAGGAGGCGCCGGGAGCGGGAGAAGTGCGGCTTCGTCTGGTCCGGGGCGGAATTTGCGGCAGCGATCTTCACTACTACAATCATGGCGGTTTCGGCGCGGTGCGGCTTCGCGAGCCCATGGTGCTGGGGCACGAGGTCTCCGCCATCGTCGAGGAGTTGGGTGAAGGTGTCGAAGGCCTGAAGGTCGGCGGTCTGGTCGCGGTTTCGCCATCACGCCCGTGCAGGACCTGCCGTTTTTGCCAGGAAGGCCTGCACAACCAGTGCCTCAACATGCGTTTTTATGGCAGCGCCATGCCGTTCCCGCATATTCAGGGCGCTTTTCGGGAGGTTCTCGTCGCGGATGCCCTGCAATGCGTTCCGGCCGACGGGCTGAGCGCGGGTGAGGCGGCCATGGCCGAACCGCTGGCGGTAACGCTGCACGCCACGCGCCGCGCCGGGGATCTGCTTGGGAAACGTGTGCTGGTGACCGGCTGCGGTCCCATCGGCATTCTGTCGATTCTGGCCGCGCGCCGCGCGGGTGCGGCTGAAATCGTTGCGACCGATCTTTCGGATTTCACGCTCGCCAAGGCGCGGGAAGCGGGCGCGGACCGCGTCATCAACAGCAAGGATGAGCCGGATGCGCTCGCCGCTTATGGCGCGAACAAGGGCACCTTCGACGTTCTTTATGAATGCTCGGGTGCCGCTGTTGCGCTTGCGGGCGGCATTGCGGCGCTCCGGCCTCGCGGCATCATCGTCCAGCTAGGTCTTGGTGGCGATATGAACCTGCCGATGATGGCGATTACTGCCAAGGAACTCGATCTGCGCGGTTCCTTCCGTTTCCATGAGGAATTCGCGACCGGCGTGGAACTGATGCGCAAGGGCCTGATCGACGTCAAGCCGTTCATCACCCAGACGGTGGATCTCGATGACGCCATCTCGGCCTTTGAATTTGCCTCCGACCGCAGCCGTGCCATGAAGGTCCAGATTGCCTTTTCATAAGCGCTGTCTCGCACGCAAGCGTTCCGACGTTCTGATCGGTGGCGGATTATTCCGCCGCCGGTTTTTTATGCGGGCTTCTTGACCACGACAACCTGTCGGCGATGTTATCGGTATCATCACCCAGTTCAAGGACCAGACGGGTCGCTCGATCTTCCCTCGCTGACGCCATCTCCGCCGGTTTGCACATTTTGACGCAGGTCAAAAAGGTGATTTGCCGTCCGGTATTTTTTGCGTTATCGAAATTTCAGAAATTACTGAAAATACAGGAAGTGAGGAAATGCCGGCTAATCTTTCTCCGCTTGTTCAGTCCTTCGTGCTGCATTTCGGCGAGATGGGCAGCCGCTGGGGCATCAACCGCACAGTCGGGCAAGTCTATGCTTTGCTTTACATTTCGCCGCAGCCGCTCTGCGCGGACGACATTGTCGAGGCGCTCGGCATTTCCCGCTCCAATGTGTCGATGAGCCTGAAAGAGCTTCAGGCGTGGAACCTTGCAATTCTCAAGCATTTCCCCGGCGACCGGCGCGATTTCTTCACGACACCGGAGGATGTCTGGCAAATTCTGCGCACCCTCGCCGAGGAGCGCAAGAAACGTGAGATCGATCCGACGCTCAGCATGCTCCGTGAAATTCTGATGGAGACGCCCGAGAATGAAGACGAGCGGCACGCGCAAAAGCGCATCGATGAGATGAAAACGCTGATCGAGCAGCTCACCGGCTGGTATGACGATGTGAAGCGGCTGGAAACGGAGCGACTGGCTTCGTTATTGGCGCTCGGCTCGAAAGTCACGAAACTGTTGGAGGCCAAAGACAAGATCGTCTCTCTTGCAAGACCCCGTGGCACAAAGGGCAAGTGAGGAGATCGGCCTTGGAGATGTCCGTACAAACGCGACAATCGGCAAGTGGTGACGGCGTTGACTGTCCTGCGCCTGAAACCGTTTCGCCCGATGTGGTGCGCCGGCGCTTCTTCGGTGCTGCCGCCGGGAAATCCTCTGACGGCGGAGCGGTGAAAAAGGCAAAAGCGCCGGCGGTGGGAAGATCCATCGCCCTGCTGCATGTGGTGCCGGCCCTGCTCTGGTTGCCGCAGGCGGGTTTGCTTGCCTTTTCGGTCGGAAAAATCGCCGAAGGCGCACCGATGACGGCGATCCTGCCGGCGGCTGTCGCTGTTCTCATTCTCGGTCTGATCAAGGCATTTCTGGAAAGACTTGCGGCGAGACTTTCGTTTCGCGCCGCGCGTGCCGCCCTTTCTCGGCAGCGGCTGGAAGCACTTCATGCCGTAGCGCAGGTGTCGCCACTCGATCTGTCGCGCACGGCATCCGGGGAGGCGGCAGGTGTTGTCGCCGAGACGGCAGAAGCGCTGGTGCCTTATCTTTCCCGTTTCCAGCCGGCGCGGATGAAAGCCACCATCGTTCCCCTGGTTTTCGTGCTGGCAATCCTGCCATTCACCTGGATTGCGGCGCTGGTGCTGCTGCTCTCCATGCCGACCATCCCGCTTTTCGTGGCGCTGATCGGCTGGCAGGCGAAGGCTGCCAGTGAAAAGCAGCTGGCCGAGACCGGCAACATGAATGCTTTCCTGCTCGATCGCCTGCGCGGCCTCGAAACGATCCGCGCACTGGAAGCCGTCGATCTGACCGCTGGACGCCTGCGCACAGATGCGGAAAACCTCAAGAAGCGGACGATGGCGGTGCTGCGGATCGCCTTTCTCTCCTCGGCCGTGCTGGAGCTCTTCGCCGCCCTCGGCGTTGCCATGACCGCCGTCTATATCGGTTTCCATCTGCTCGGTTTTCTGAATTTCGGCGCGTGGGGCGAGAAGCTGACGCTTGCCGAAGGACTGTTCATCCTGCTTCTGGCCCCGGCCTTTTTCGAGCCGCTGCGGGAATTGTCCGCCGTCTGGCACGACCGTGCAGCCGGAGAGGCGGCACTTGGCGCGCTTGGCACATTGATGCAGCGTGACACAACCATCGTGGGTGAGGGCAAGGACGTCGCATCCGCCCCATGCCCGCTGCCCGGCTTGGTGGAGCTGGACGATCTCTCCTTCGCCTATCCGAATTCTCCGCCTGTCATTCGAAATCTCAACCTTACGGTTCAGCAGGGCGAGAGAGTTGCGATTCTCGGGTCTTCCGGTTGTGGTAAATCCACTGTACTCTCCTTGATTGCCGGGTTGGCCGAGGCTGGCAGCGGCACAATAAGGATCGGCGGTGTGACGCTCGATCACACGACTGCCGATGGACTACGCAACACAATCGGCTGGGTCAGCCAGAAGCCGTTCTTTTTTGCCGGTTCACTGAAGGCGAATATTCGCTTTGGTCGTGCCGGTGTCAGCGAGGGCATGGTGGAAGAGACGCTGCGTCGCACCGGGCTGGATGCATTATCAGAAGCACGCCGACACCTGCCGATAGGAGACGGCGGTTATGGCGTTTCGGGCGGGGAGGCGGTGCGGCTCGCCATTGCGCGCGCCTTCGCCGATCCGGCAACACAGCTTGTTCTGGTCGACGAGCCGACGGCGCATCTCGACCGGGAGACGGCTGCGCTTGTCACCGAAAACCTGCTGCAACTCGCAAAAGGCAGGACATTGATCGTCGCGACGCATGATCCCGTACTCGCCGCACGCATGGACAGGATCGTGGATATGACGGCGATCCATTCGAGGGGGCAGTCATGATCGCGCGTTTTGCCATATTGAAACCTGTCATTGCCCTCTTCTGGTCGGCGCGTCGCGGCATGCTGCTGGCCGGTGCGGTTCTGGCGGCGACCACGGTATTGGCGGGCATCGGCCTTCTCGGTGTCTCCGGCTGGTTCATCACCGCAACGGCGATTGCCGGTCTGGTTCCGGCAGCTGCCTATGCATTTGATGTCTTTGCCCCGTCCGCGGCCATCCGCCTCTTGGCGCTGTCGCGCACCGCCGCCCGATATGGCGAACGCATGACCACCCATGAGGCAACGCTCTCCGTGCTGGCAGCGCTTCGCGAAAAGCTGTTTCGCGGCTTTGCCGCACCGCAGGCGGCGAAACATCTGGAGGCGCGGCCTGCCCGCCTGCTGAACCGGCTGACGGCGGATATCGATGCGCTGGATTCGCTTTATCTGCGCGTGCTGGTTCCCGCTGCCGTCGCAGTCCTTGCCGCAATCGCAACAGGCATCGGGCTCGCCTTCCTCAATCCGCTTGCGGGCGTTCTGGCGGCCCTCTTCCTCATTGCGGCGGGGCTCGGCATTGCAGTGCGCTCGGCCTTGCGGGCGGAAAAATTCTCGCGCCGCCGGGCAATCGGGCTTGAAGCGCTTCGCGCCCGCACGGCGGATCTCGTCAATGGACAGGCGGAGTTGCTGACGACGTCCCGGCTTTCGGCGCAGGTTGCGGCAGTGGAGCGCGCCGACGACTATCTGCTCGCCTGCGATGACCGCCTGAACCGGATCGAAACGAATGCCGGTTTTTCCTTCGGCATGTCAGCGGCGGTTCTTTTGAGTGCGGCTCTCCTCGGCATGGCCTGGCTTGCGGAACAGGGAACGGTGACTGCGCCGGCTGCGGCCCTCGGCCTGCTCGTCTGCTTCGCTGCGCTGGAGCCTTTCACGGCGCTGCGCCGCGGTGCAATGGAACTCGGGCGCACGCTCTTTTCGGCAAGACGCATCGCGCCGCGTCTTTCCGCCGAGGCAGTCGCCAACTGTCCGTGCTTGCCTGCAGAGGGCATGGCGGCCGAGCTTCATGGCGTGCGGCTGGAGCGCGACGGGAACGAAAATCCGGTTCTGACGAATATCAACCTTGCAATCGCCGCCGGAGAGACGGTGGCGATTATCGGGCCGAGCGGTGCGGGCAAGACCAGCCTCATCCAGCTTCTGGCGGGCGAATTGCAGCCGGCGGCGGGTATGGTCAGCGCTTTGCCATGTTCACTCATGACGCAGAGAAGCCAGCTTTTCCGAGACAGCATCGCCGACAATCTGAGGCTGGCGAAACCGGCCGCGACCGAGCGTGAGCTTTGGGATGCCCTGCAATCGGCAGGCCTTGGCGAGCACGTCAAAACCTTGGCGGCAGGGCTGGATACGCGGCTCGGCGAGGCTGGGCAGGGCCTCTCCGGCGGCCAGTCGCGGCGGCTTGCACTTGCCCGTTTCCTGCTGCGCGACAAACCGCTCTGGCTTCTCGACGAGGTGACGGAAGGGCTGGACGGCGAGACCGCCCGCGACGTGCTGGGCCGGCTGTTTGCCAGGGCAAAAGGAAAGACTGTCGTGATGATCACCCATAATCGCCGCGAGGCGGAATTTGCCGATCGCATCATCGTGCTGAAAGAGGGGCGCCAACTTGATCAATGTCAAAGCGGCACCCCGGAATACGACGTAATGCTGCAAACATTGCGTCCGGACTGAGTGATTTTTTCAGGGCCGGCGCCGTCTCGTAACAGAAGGCCGGCCTTTCCTGAAAGGTGGGGTAAAAACATGGAACTCGACATCGTGGCGCTATCGCGCCTGCAATTCGCGGTTACCGCTTTATATCACTTTCTATTCGTTCCCCTGACGATCGGACTATCGGTTGTGATCGCCATCATGGAAACGGTCTATGTCATGACCGGCCGCGTGGTCTGGCGGCAGATGACGAAATTCTGGGGCACATTGTTCGGCATCAATTTCGTGCTGGGCGTTTCCACCGGCATCGTCATGGAATTCCAGTTCGGCATGAACTGGAGTTATTACAGCCACTATGTCGGCGATATCTTCGGTGCGCCGCTGGCGATCGAAGGAATGATGGCCTTCTTTCTGGAAGCCACCTTTGTCGGGTTGTTCTTTTTCGGCTGGGACAAGCTGTCGAAACTCGGCCATCTCATCGCAACATGGTGTGTGGCGATCGGCTCGAACTTTTCGGCCCTTTGGATATTGATCGCCAATGGGTGGATGCAGAACCCGGCGGGATCGGCTTTCAACCCGCAGACCATGCGCATGGAAGTGACCGACTTCTTCGAGGTCCTGTTCAACCCCGTCGCACAGGCGAAATTCGTCCACACGGTTTCAGCGGGTTATGTCACCGCTTCCATTTTCGTACTTGGCGTTTCGGCATGGTATGTCCTCAAGGGACGCCATCTCGACCTCGCCAAGCGGTCGATGACAGTTGCCGCCTCCTTCGGTCTGGCCTCGGCGCTGTCGGTCGTCGTGCTTGGTGATGAAAGCGGTTATCTTTCGACCGAACACCAGAAAATGAAGCTCGCCTCGATCGAGGCCATGTGGGAAACGGAACCGGCTCCGGCCCCCTTTACGGCAATAGGTTTCCCCGATCAGGAGGCGCGCGAGACGCATTTTGCCGTGAAAATCCCGTGGGTGATGGGCCTTATCGGCACCCGCTCGCTCGACACGGAAATCCCCGGCATCAACGATCTGGTGGAACTGGCAAAGACCCGCATCCGCGATGGCATCAAGGCCTATGATGCGCTGATGCAGATACGCGCCACCGGCAAGGGCGCGGAACTGCCGGAAGAGGTGCGCGGCACCTTTGCGGAACTCGGCCACGAGCTTGGTTACGCCCTGCTGCTGAAACGTTATGTCGATGATCCGCGTCAGGCGACCGAGGAGCAGATCGCCAAGGCGGCCGCCGATACGGTCCCGCATGTGCCGACGCTGTTCTGGGCGTTCCGCATCATGGTCGGTCTCGGCATGTTCTTCATCGTGCTGACGGCGACCTTCTTTTATCTCTCGGCCCGGCGCCGGCTGGATCACTATCCGTTCTTGCTGAAGGTGGCCGTCTTCGCCATTCCGCTGCCGTGGATCGCGGCTGAAATGGGCTGGGTGGTCGCGGAATTCGGTCGCCAGCCATGGATCATCGAGGGCGTGTTGCCGACTGCCGCCGCCGTCTCCAGCCTCAGCGCCTCGACGGTTCTGATTACGCTTCTGTGTTTCATCGCCATCTACACGGTGCTTTTCATCGTCGAAATGGGGCTGATGCTGAAGGCGATCCGCAAGGGGCCCGATCCGGATCACGAGCCGGAAGCGCCGCTCGTTCCCGAAAAACTCGTCGCTGCGGAGTAAACGATCATGATATTGCATCAACTCATCGACTACGAAGTCCTCCGCGTCATCTGGTGGCTGCTGCTTGGCGTGGTGCTGATTGGTTTTGCCGTCACCGGCGGTTTCGATCTGGGTACGGGCGCGCTGCTGCCTTTCGTCGCGAAAACGGATCTCGAGCGGCGTGTCGTCATCAATTCCATCGGCCCGGTCTGGGAAGGCAATCAGGTCTGGCTCATCCTTGGCGGCGGCGCCATCTTCGCCGCCTGGCCGCCGCTCTATGCGGTGTCGTTTTCAGGTTTTTACCTGGCGATGTTCGCCACCCTGTTTGCGCTGATCCTGCGGCCGGTCGGTTTTAAATACCGCTCCAAGCGCGAGAGCACGACATGGCGCAGCACCTGGGATTGGGCGCTGTTTATCGGCGGCTTCGTTCCCGCGCTGATCTTCGGTGTGGCGATTGGCAATGTGCTGCAGGGCGTACCCTTCCGCTTCAACGATGACTTGAGGATTTTCTATGACGGCACGACGCTGTTCGAACTTCTTAACCCTTACGCCATCCTCTGCGGCCTCGTTTCCGTTGCCATGCTGGTGATGCATGGCGCGGCCTGGCTGGTGCTGAAGACTGAAGGTCCGGTTGCGGCCCGCGCCCGCAGTTTCGGCAGCATTGCCGCACTTGCCACCACCGTTCTTTTTGCTCTTGGCGGCGTCCTGTTGTGGCTTGGTGTCGACGGGTATCGCTTCACCTCGGAAGTCGTGACCGACGGTCCGTCCAATCCGCTATCGAAGACGGTCGAGGTCGCAAGCGGCGTCTGGTTTGCGAATTATGCGGCCCATCCGTGGATGATGCTGGCGCCGGTACTCGGTCTTGCTTTCCCGCTCGTCGCCTTCCTGTTGTTCAGGGTCGGGCGTGAGGTGCTGGCGCTGCTTTCCAGTTCGGTTGCCATTTTCGGCATCATCTCGACGGTCGGGCTGGCGATGTTTCCCTTCATCCTGCCGTCCTCAATCGATCCGAAATCGAGCCTGACGGTCTGGGACGCATCCTCGAGCCATATGACGCTGTTCATCATGCTGGTCGTCGCCCTCATCTTCATCCCCATCATCGTCGCTTACACCTCCTGGGTCTATCGCGTGCTGTGGGGCAAGGTGGATGAAAAGGCGATCCGCGACGACAGCGGCCACGCCTATTAATATCAAACAAACAGAAGGAGATCGAACATGTGGTATTTCGCCTGGCTGCTCGGCCTGCCTCTCGCCGCCATCTTCGCCGTCATGAACGCCATGTGGTATGAGCTGATGGAAGAAAACGCCAGAAAGGCGGAAGCGAAACAGGATAGATAGAGCTTTGGTGGAAAGCTCTCTTCCGTCATGCCGGACTTGATCCGGGGTGACGGAGTGCGGATGCTACTTTGCAAAATATAGAAGGGCGGCCTCCGGTTGGGATGCCGCCCTTCTGGTAAAACAGCCGTGTTTGATACGAACGGCTTCAGTGGATCGCGATGCCGCGCTTGTCCGCCTCTTCCTTGATGATGTCTTCGACCAGCACTCTCTTGAGATTAGGATTTCCCAGAAGATAGTCGTCGGCAATCTCGAAGATCGATTTCGGGTTCTCGGTCCTGTGCAGGGTGTCGAGGTCCTGACCGATCTGCTCTCGCAAGCTTGAATAGTCGTCCATCGCGGTTCTCCCGGTCACTGGTTAATGCAGAAGTTCTGCGGGAACCTTGCCGCCGTTTTCAGACAGCTTCTTGATGACAGCCTTGTGCAGCCAGATGTTCATGGTGGCTGAGTCCGACGTGTCACCGGTATAGCCGAGTTCGCCAGCCAGTTCCTTGCGGGCACTGAGGCTGCTGTCCAGATCAAGCGCCTTCAGAAGATCGACGATCGAGTGTTTCCAGTCGAGTTTCTGGCCGTTCTGCTTGACCGCAGCATCCAGAATGGAAGCCACGTCGACACTGCCGGTTGATGCCGGTGCCGCTGCTGTCGGGGCAGGTGCTGCAGGCTGAGCCGGTGCGGCCGGGCTTGCAGCGGTTGTCGGCGCTCCAGCTGGAGCGGAAGTCTGCGGTGCGGCTTCGGCCTTGCCGAAAATCGCATTCTTGATCTTGTCGAAAAAGCTCATTGTGTCCTCCCTTTATCGGCGAAATGCGCGCCCGATGGCGATGAGAATGCATGCACCGATGAAACCGGTGATGAGGTATCCAATCCAGCCTCCGAGCGAGATGCCCACGAGCCCCAGAAGAAAATTGGCGACGATGGCGCCGACAATGCCGAGGATGATGTTCATGAAAACACCCATATTGCTTTTCATGAACTGTTCGGCGAGCCAACCGGCCACGCCGCCGATGATGATTGCTGCAATCCAGCCGATTTGTGCGTCTTCCATAACAGGCCTTTCCTTTGTGAGAGAGGTCCGCAGGCATATGGACAGGCTTTTGCGCGCACTGATCCCCCCGCCTTGAATAGACCCCAGGCGGGGTAATAACGAAGGTGCTGACACTTTGTTCCGCGTGGGCGAGCCCGTCGCGTCGCTTTCATTCAGCTTTGGCTCTTAAAATCCAGCCCGATATCCAGAACCGGCGCGCTATGGGTCAGCCAGCCAACGGAGATGAGATCAACGCCGGTTGCGGCAATGGCGGCGGCGGTTTCAGGGTTGATGCGGCCGGAAGCCTCGGTAATGGCGCGGCCGGCGACGATCTCCACGGCCTCGCGCAGCTGGTCCGGCGTCATATTGTCCAGGAGAACCGCGTCGATACCTTCGCCCATCGCCTCGCGCAATTGCGCCAGCGTATCGACCTCCACCTCGACCTTGACGAGGTGCCCTACACCTTGCCGGGCGCGGCGGATGGCCTCGCGCACGCCGCCGGCCACGGCGATGTGATTATCCTTGATGAGGACTGCGTCATAAAGCGCGAAACGGTGGTTCATGCCGCCACCGGCGCGCACGGCATATTTTTCCAGCGCCCTGAGGCCGGGCGTCGTCTTGCGGGTGCAGGCAACCGAGGCCCTGGTCCCTGAAATGGCGGCAGCGATTTTCGCGGTAACGGAGGCTATGCCCGACAGATGGCCAAGGAAATTGAGAGCAGTGCGCTCCCCTGTCAAAAGACCGCGTGAGGGACCTTCGATCGTCGCGATAATATCGCCGGGAGCCACAATTGCCCCGTCCTCAACATGCCGCCTCATCAGGATTGCCGGATCGATGAGCTGGAAAGCGAGCTCTGCGGCATCGAGACCGGCGATGACGCCCGGTTCCCGTGCGGCCATGACGACGACCGAGCGATGATCGGCGGGAATGACTGAGGCGGAGGTTATGTCGCCCGCAAGCCCGAGATCTTCCAGAAGGGCGTTGCGAACGAGCGGTTCAACGATGAGGCGTGGCAAGGGGGAGAGGATCATGTCAGGCGCTCCGCGCAATGCTGGGTGAGGAAAGGTTGCTGGAGGAAAGGTCATGGGCAATGGAAATGACCTCGGACAGGCGCAGCCTGCGCCTTGTGGGGGTCACGTCCTTTTCCGGGAAATCGTTACGGAAATGGCCGCCGCGCGATTCCGTGCGCAGGGCTGCGAAGACGGCGATGGCGAGCCCGACAATGGCGGAATCGGATGCCGGGCCGTTCTGTTCGGCGAGAGGCAGCAGATCACGGATCGCGCCGGTCAAGCCGATCTCATGTCTGGCGATGCCGAGATGGCGGGAGACAATGGGTCGAACGATGGCGGGGTCCGCTGCCGAAAGAACAGGTGTCCCGAATGGCGTCACAGCCGTCCCGAGTTTTGATGCCGGCCGGTCGGCAATATCTTTCGCGGCGCGCATGCCCATCGCCGCCGCTTCCAACAGGGAGTTGCTGGCAAGTCGGTTGGCCCCGTGAAGACCCGTGCAGGCGGTTTCGCCCGCGACCCAGAGGCCTGGCACGGAACTGCGGCCGCTTCCATCCGTGGCAACGCCGCCCATGTGGTAATGCACGGCGGGGCGGACGGGAACAAGCTCGCGGGCGGGGTCTATCCCGGCCTCCCGGCAGAGCAGGTCTATCGAAGGGAAACGCGCCGAAAAACTGCTGCCGAGCGCCTGGCGTGCGTCGAGAAAGACCTTGCCGCCACGCAGGATTTCCCGCTCGATGGCGCGGGCGACAATATCGCGGGAGGCGAGTTCCGCACCGGGCACGGCCGCCATGAAACGCTCGCCATTTTCATTGAGAAGAAGGGCGCCTTCACCACGCACCGCCTCGCTGACCAGCGCCAGCGGCCGACGGGGAGAGGAAAGCGCCGTCGGGTGAAACTGGACGAACTCCATATCGGCAAGGACTGCGCCGGCGCGTGCGGCAAGCATGATGCCCTGCCCGTAATTGCCGGAGGGATTGGTCGTCGCCTCGTAAAGCCCGCCGAGCCCGCCCGTCGCAAGAATAATGTTCGTGGCCGGCAGAGCAAAGCTGCCCTTTCTCCCGGCGCAGGCAAGGCCCGTTATGGCCCCGTTTTCGGTCAGCAGCCGGCGTACTTCCGTGCCTTCCAGAACTGCGATGGACGGCGTGTTTAGAACGGCTGCTGCGAGAGCCCTCACAATGGCCGCGCCCGAACCGTCACCCTCGGCATGCAATATCCGCCGGCGGCTATGGGCCGCTTCCAGTCCGAAGACGAGCCTTCCCTCAGCATCGCGGTCGAAACGCACTCCGGCCCGCTCCAGGGCCTCGATAGTGGCAGGGGCGGACGAGACGATGTCCGCTGCCATATCCGCGTCGCAGAGGCCGTCGCCGGCGGCAAGCGTATCGGCAAGATGAAACGCTGCACTGTCGTTGGGGCCGAGGCTCGCGGCGATGCCGCCCTGCGCCCAGGCGCTGGATGTCTCTCCGCCGAGGGCGCTCCGCGTCAGAAGCAGCACAGGCTGTGGTGCAAGCGTCAGCGCCGCCATCAGGCCCGCAATGCCGCTGCCGACGATGACCGTCCTGCCCGCATATTGCGACAGCGCTTCGCTCATACCGCCAGCATCCTTTCCACCGCACGGCGGGCGGCGACTGCGATCGCCGGATCGACCGTCACCTCGTGGCGGTTTTCCTCAAGCGCTGCGCGGATATTGCCGAGCGTGATGCGCTTCATGTGCGGGCAGAGATTGCAGGGGCGGATAAATTCGACATCCGGATGATGCACGGCGACATTGTCGCTCATCGAGCATTCCGTCAAAAGCACAACCCGGGCCGGGCGCTCGCGGCTGACATAATCCGACATGACGGCGGTGGAGCCGGAAAAATCCGCAGCTTCCACAACATCGGGCGGACATTCCGGATGCGCGAGAACGGTGACGCCGGGATGGCTTTCCCGCAATTCCCTGATGTCATCGGCGGTGAAAAGCTCGTGCACCTCGCAATGTCCGCGCCAGGCAATCAGTTCGACATTGGTCTCCCGCGCCACGTTCTTCGCCAGATATTCGTCCGGCAGCATCAGCACACGCGGCACGCCGAGCGATTCCACCACCTGGCGGGCATTGCCGGACGTGCAGCATATGTCGGAAGCCGCTTTCACCGCCGCCGAAGTGTTCACATAAGTGACGACCGGAACGCCCGGATAGGCCTTGCGCAGAAGTGCGATGTCCTCGGGCGTGATGGAATCGGCGAGCGAACAGCCGGCGGCCATATCCGGAATGAGCACGGTTTTTTCCGGATTGAGCAGCTTTGCCGTCTCGGCCATGAAATGCACGCCGGCGAGAACGATCACATCCGCCTCCACTTCCATCGCCTTGCGGGCAAGGGCGAGGCTGTCGCCGACGATATCGGCAACGCCGTGGAAGATTTCCGGCGTCTGGTAGTTATGGGCGAGGATGACGGCGTTGCGCTTGCGCTTCAGCTCGAGGATAGCCTCCACATCGTCCTGAAAACCCATCCATTCGGCCTTGGGGATGACGCGGCTGACGCGGTCGTAAAGGCTTGCGGCAGAAATCTGTTCGTTCACGGCATTCTCCCATTTATACTCTATTTGAGTATATATATGGCAAAGAGATATTCTCATTGTGAGCATATGTCAATTGCGGGAGAGGGGCAGTTTGGTTCCTGAGAGGGCGCGTTCATCAAGAACGGTCTGGCGAAAGCGGAAAAGCTTTGCCGGGCGTCCGCCGGTTTCGGTCGCCATGTCGCCGGTCTCTTCCACCAGTTGTTGCTGTTCGATCAGCCGGCGGAAATTCTGCTTGTGCAGGGTCAGCCCTGCGAGCGCTTCGATCGCCCGCTGCAATTGCAACAGCGTGAAGGCATCAGCCATCAGCTCGAAAACCACCGGCCGGTATTTGATTTTGGCTCGCAGCCGGGCAATGCCGGTGGCAAGGATGCGGCGGTGATCGGCAAACATCGGCCTGCCGAAGTTGATCCGGGGCTCGCTCTGCGCTTCCTCGACCAAGCCTGCCTCATACAGCAACTCATAGCGCTGCAGGGTTAGTTCCTCGTTCCAGCCCCCACCGTCGAGACCGAAGGTGAAATCGGCCCGCAAATGGCGCCGGCTTTTGCAGGCGGGATTGGAGTCCGCCCATGCGCGCAGCCTGTCGATAATGGTGTCCAGAACCAGCGGGCGGCCCTGACGATGGTCTTCCCAGGGGAAATATTCGTACCAGCCATGCCAAAGGGGGCGCCCGTTGCCGGATGATTCCTGCTCGCGAACCAGCCCGAGATAACCAATCGAAATGGTTCTGCCGCCCGGAATGTCGTTGTTACGGTCGCGGTCGGCGAAGGTATAAAGCTGCTCGAGATAACCGACGGGGTGGTGTGTCTGTTCGTGGATCCATTCCCGCAATCCGCTCTGAAGCGTTCTGTGCCCGAATTCGAATGGGCCTGAAGGAAGGGCAAGGCCCGCCCGAACGGTCATGACCCGCGGTTCATCTCCGGTAATGGCGGTGACGACGGCAATGAGTTCGGCATGGGCAAGCCCGATGGTCACGGCGGCTCCTGTAACAGGTTGTGATTTCAACCTTCTTTGACACAGGAAGTGCGGTTCGCCAACAAGCGGGCCAAAAGTACCGCCGGTATTCGCGTAAATCCTAAAATAAAGGTCTGTCAGACGAAAGGATGATTTCTTGTGGTTAGTCGCGTATATTTCGTTATGTTATAAAAACGTTATAAGCATCCATATAATGTAGAAAGCCGATGTTGGAAGATATATCTCTAGAAGAGACGCTTATTGGCTATTATACGTGGAATATTGGGCAGAATCTGGTTTATCTGGATGCTGTGGCTGCTCGTGTCCGCGATTTTTCCTTCGATGAGGCGTCTCGCGGCCTTCCGGTGGAGGCGTTCATTGCCCAGGTAGAGATTAACGCCCGGGCGAGGGTGGCAAGAGCGGTCCATAATTCACTGACGCGTGGTGAGTTTTATGATCAGGAATACCGGATTGGTCTGAAGTCCGGCGGCTTTCGCTGGTTGCGGACGACAGGCAGGGTGATCCACGACTGTGACGGCGTTCCAATGATGGCAATGGGCACGGTGCGTGAGGTTGTCGCCCGCAAAGCCTTGCTGATGTAGTGCCGCTCTCGGTGGGACGGACTCATATTTTATTGTTTTTGATGTTTCGGTGGCATGGTCCGTCAGGTCGCAACTTTGCTGTTTCAGATCGCGCTGGCCGTGGGCCTCGGTGTTGCCGGCATCCGCATCGCCTCGCTGGTGAACGGTGAGGCCGGCTCTGCGACGGCAGGCCTTGCCGCCAATACGGAAATGTTGTGGACGACATCGCCGGTGCGGGTCGATCCCAGCCGCCAGAACTACGAACGCATCCCGACGCCACCCGATCTTTACCCCTTGAAAATGCATGCGGATCAGCGACTGCGTGTCCTTTCCAGCAGCCGCTTCACCTTCAAAGGCCAGGAATTTAGCCTCGCTGGTGTGGAGGATGTCGAGCGCAACCGGGTCTGCGCGGATTCTGAAGGCCGCCGTTATGCCTGTGGTCTGAACGCTTTCAAGGCACTGGAGAACCGGCTGCGCGGTAAATATCTGGAATGCCGGGTGGTGGAAGAGGGCGGGGTTAGCCGTTCAGTCGAATGCCGGATCAACGGGCAGGATGTGCGGGCGCTGTTGCAATAGCCAACGTGTTGGACAGACGGCGAGACGGGTGAAAATCTTCGCCTGAAGGTCTCGTATCTTGTTTGGGAGGATTTGGTGGAGCTAAGCGGGATCGAACCGCTGACCTCTTGCATGCCATGCAAGCGCTCTCCCAGCTGAGCTATAGCCCCATAAGGGTTCCGGCATTTCTTCCGGTTCCGGGAACCGAAGCGGCTGTTGTTCCGTTCGGTGGCGGCTTACTACTTCGGCTAATCGAAGAGTGCAAGCACAAAAAACAGCCCGGCTTCATTTTTTTGTCGCCGGGCTGGTTTATTCAATAAGATCAAGCTTCTTCGTCGTCGCCCGTTACGCCGATGATGCCGGACATATCGTCATCGTCGTCGTCTTCGTCGGCTTCGAGGAAGGTATCGTCATCGTCGTCGATTTCCACGTCGTCGTCGTCGCCCATATCCGGGATTTCGTCGCCGCTGTTGTCGCCATCGGCGTCTTCCAGCGATACGAGTTCGACTTCCGTGTTTTCGGCATCGACTTCCGCGACTTCTTCTTCTTCAGCCTGCTCGAGCTTTGCCTGAGCCGTGCTTTCCTCGAAGAAGGAGAGCGGCCATGACTTGCCGGTATAGGGAGAAACGACCGGGTCGCGGTTCAGATCGTAGAACTTCTTGCCGGTATCGGGGTCGGTGCGCTTGGTACCAAGTTCCGCTTTTGCCACTGTCTAAGCCTCAAATTGTCGAATGAGTTTCGGTGTGTACGCCGTAAAACCGGCATAGACGGTAAAATTTCTAGCCGGTCCCCTTAATCGTTGCGGTCTTTCGTGTCAAAGACAAACTTCGGATGTCGCCCTCCCTTGGCGCAACCTGTATGCGGGGATGCTCATAAAGATCGGGAGACATCCTGCATTCTATTGTATTAATGACGGACGCACAGGCAGAAAGCTTCATGACCTTCACGATCGCCATAGACGGGCCGGCTGCCGCTGGCAAAGGCACCTTGTCACGAAAGATTGCGGAGACCTATGGTTTCCATCATCTCGATACCGGGCTGACCTACAGAGCGACGGCCAAGGCCCTTCTTGATGCCGGCCTGCCGCTCGATGATGAAAGTGTCGCTGAAAAAGTGGCGATGGAACTCGACCTTGCCGGCCTCGACCGTTCGGTCCTTTCCCGGCACGATATTGGCGAGGCTGCGTCCAGGATTGCCGTGATGACGCCGGTGCGGCGCGCGCTCGTGAAAGCGCAGCAGCGTTTTGCCGCAAAGGAGCCGGGCACGGTTCTGGACGGCCGCGACATCGGCACGGTGGTGTGCCCGGATGCGCCGGTGAAGCTTTATGTCACGGCGTCGCCGGACGTGCGGGCGCGGCGGCGTCATGACGAAATCCTCGCCAATGGCGGGGTGGCGGATTACGATGCCATTTTCGCTGAAGTGAGGAAACGCGACGAGCGCGACATGGGCCGCGCCGACAGCCCGTTGAAACCGGCTGAAGACGCGCACTTGCTAGATACGTCGGAAATGAGTATAGAGGCGGCGTTTCAGGCCGCGCGGGCGATTATCGACGCCGCTCTGGAGAAATAGGTTTTTCGCGGAACCGCTGATTTCGGCCCGCGTTTAGTCCGGAATTGCCCGAAGACATGTCCTTGCGCCGGAAAGCCTTTTAAAAGGCGGGCATGGGTTCGGGTATCAACAACGCTAGCCCACCGGCGCTTTTGTATTCGCTTTCAAGCGGATGCAATCAGGAGATTTCATGTCAGTATCTACCCCCACGCGCGAAGATTTCGCAGCGCTTCTCGAAGAATCCTTTGCCTCTAACGATCTTGCCGAAGGCTATGTTGCCAAGGGTATCGTAACGGCAATCGAGAAGGACGTTGCCATCGTCGACGTCGGCCTCAAGGTTGAAGGCCGCGTACCGTTGAAGGAATTCGGCGCGAAGTCCAAGGACGGCACGCTGAAGGTCGGCGACGAAGTCGAAGTTTACGTCGAGCGCATCGAAAACGCACTCGGCGAAGCCGTTCTGTCGCGCGAGAAGGCTCGCCGCGAAGAAAGCTGGGTCAAGCTCGAAGCCAAGTTCGAAGCCGGCGAGCGCGTCGAAGGCGTTATCTTCAACCAGGTCAAGGGTGGTTTCACCGTCGATCTGGACGGCGCTGTTGCCTTCCTTCCGCGTTCGCAGGTCGACATCCGTCCGATCCGCGACGTTACCCCGCTGATGCACAACCCGCAGCCCTTCGAAATCCTCAAGATGGACAAGCGCCGTGGCAACATCGTTGTTTCGCGCCGCACGGTTCTCGAAGAGTCCCGTGCCGAGCAGCGTTCTGAAATCGTTCAGAACCTCGAAGAAGGCCAGGTTGTTGACGGCGTCGTCAAGAACATCACCGATTACGGTGCGTTCGTTGACCTCGGCGGCATCGACGGCCTGCTGCACGTTACCGACATGGCATGGCGTCGCGTCAACCATCCTTCGGAAATCCTCAACATTGGCCAGCAGGTCAAGGTTCAGATCATCCGCATCAACCAGGAAACCCACCGTATCTCGCTCGGCATGAAGCAGCTTGAGTCGGATCCGTGGGATGGCATCTCCGCCAAGTACCCGGTTGGCAAGAAGATCTCCGGCACGGTCACGAACATCACCGACTACGGTGCATTCGTCGAGCTGGAGCCGGGCATCGAAGGCCTGATCCACATTTCCGAAATGTCCTGGACCAAGAAGAACGTACATCCCGGCAAGATCCTGTCCACGAGCCAGGAAGTCGACGTTGTCGTTCTCGAAGTCGATCCGTCCAAGCGCCGTATCTCGCTCGGCCTCAAGCAGACGCTGGAAAACCCGTGGCAGGCATTTGCCTTCAGCCATCCGGCCGGCACTGAAGTTGAAGGCGAAGTCAAGAACAAGACCGAATTCGGCCTGTTCATTGGCCTTGAAGGCGATGTTGACGGCATGGTTCACCTGTCGGATCTCGACTGGAACCGTCCGGGCGAGCAGGTCATCGAAGAGTTCAACAAGGGTGACGTGGTCAAGGCCGTCGTTCTCGATGTTGACGTCGAGAAGGAACGCATCTCGCTCGGCATCAAGCAGCTCGGCAAGGATGCTGTCGGTGAAGCCGCAACGTCCGGCGACCTGCGCAAGAACGCAGTCGTTTCGTGCGAAGTCATCGCCGTTAACGACGGTGGCGTGGAAGTGAAGCTCGTCAACCACGAGGACATCACCTCCTTCATCCGCCGCAACGACCTCGCACGCGATCGTGACGATCAGCGTCCGGAGCGTTTCTCGGTCGGTCAGGTTTTCGACGCCCGCGTCGTCAACTTCTCCAAGAAGGACCGCAAGGTCATGCTTTCGATCAAGGCGCTGGAAATCGCTGAAGAGAAGGAAGCAGTCGCACAGTTCGGTTCGTCCGACTCGGGCGCTTCGCTCGGCGACATTCTCGGCGCGGCTCTGAAGAACCGCGGCGAATAATCGCTTCGATCCTTTGAAATGAAGAACCCGCCGGAATTTCCGGCGGGTTTTTTATTGGGTGGAATGTCCGCGTTATGGCCGAATGAGTGGCGCGGGGCTCAGAGCATGCCGCTCATCCTGAGGTAATAATTTTCCGCGCTATCGTCGGAAGCCCCCTCCTGAGGCGCTCCCGGTTCGCCGGTCTCGTCATTGGCCGCCACCCGTTCTTCGGCTTCATCCTGACTGCCGGAATTTTCACCCTCTGGGTCGCCTTCTGCCTCCTCCTCGGAAAACGGGCCGCGTCCGCGATGCGGGCTTTCCGATTCGTGGTCATCTTCCGCCGGGGGATAGGCGATGAGCGGTAGCGGCGTGCCTTCTTTTGCGAGAGCCGCAGCGATCAGCGATTGTGACGCCGATTGTTCGAGCATCGCCATTCTGGCTTCAGGATCAAATGCGGCGCGGGGCAGTGGCTGGGCTTCAGGCCGATGTGCTGCTGTCTCCGTTTCCTCGCCGGATGGGCGGGCGGCGGGTGTTGCCGAAACGGCTTTTTCGGCAGGCTGTTCTTCCAGCTGTCGCGGTGGGACGCCCGGCTGCGTGGCGGCAGGCTGCGCTGCAGCTGTTGTTTTGGCAGGAAGCTTGCCGGCGAGAGCTGCAAGCAACAGGTTTTCAATATTTTTGACATCGCCTGCAGGCTGGCCGGACGACTGGGGTAATGCCGTCCGTGCTTCTTTCTGCTCCGCCTTAGCAATGTCCCGATGGGGCAGGGCAGGACGTATTTCGGCGTTTTCCACCCGTGCCGGGTTTGCGGCACGCGCATCTGCCGGCACCTGCCCTTCCTTTGTCGCGCCACTCGTTTGCAATTGAAGCGGACGCATCGTGTTTTCGGACTTTCCATCCGGCTTTACGGTTTCGGGCGAAGCATCGGGCGCATTGGCGGGCGGGATGGGAAGATTGACGCGGAGGTCCGGCGGTGCCGTCTGCGCAGCCACAATGGCTTTGACGGCTGCGCTGTTGAGGGCAAGCGGGCCAATGAATTGAGACAGGAGCCGGCCGGTTGCTGCATTTACCGGCTGCGCTGTCGCTGTCGCATTCGGGCGGCTTTCCGCACTCTGGTTTTGGACGTTTTGCGACCCCGGCTGGGGCCGCTGTGCGGGCGTCGGATTGGCCGAATTATTTTGCTGATAGGAAGAGACGACTGCCTTTGCGGCAAGATCCATTCCCTTGTAGCGGGAAAGCTCGATCAGAAGCGCAAGGCGGGCGGCATCGGGGCCCGTCGGCTGTTTCAGGATTTCGGCAAGCATTGAAAGGCTCAACCCCTGCAGCACCTTGGCAACCTGTTGTTCCAGCGCCAGACGCTGCGGCGCGGGCAGGGCGCGAAGGGCATCGGTCAGGCGCACCACATAGTTTTGAATGGCTTCGCCGTCACGCCTCGGCAGGTTCATCAGCTTGCCGAGCGTTTCCGCCAGAACTGCGGTACTGCGGGAAAGCTGAAATTCGCTGGTGAGGGTGGCAATTGCGGCTCTGGCAAAAACATCGCCGCCATTGTCGGGAGCAGGATTGCTCGGCTGTGGCTGCACGACCTCTTTCAGCTGCCCGCGCGGTGTCGGCGTGGCTGCGGCTCCATAGGCGGCATCGGCTGCCGGAATTTTCGGTACAGGCGGTAACATGCTGCGCTCCGTTCCTATCGATGACCGCCGCTGGCTGCGAAAGGGCCAATCCCTGGCTCTCTGATCCGCATTTGGCCCGTATGTTGAAAGATTGCCGCGCCGGTGATGTACAGGTGTCATCTCGCCCGCTCATGCGGGAGCGCCGTGCGCGCCGCTGGCCCGAATGCCAGCTCTTGTCGGAGCACACAGAATCATCAAGCCGAAGCTTGACCTGCAGATATTAAGATTTGGCTAACCATGAGCATTGCGCCCCGGCGGGTTCGTCAGGGGGAGATGCCGATGAACATGCGGTAAAGCCCGTTATCATCTGAATTGACCGATGAAATGTGGTCGGGTTCACTGGTCGTCATCTCGACGGCTTCCGGCGGCATCGCGTCAAGCCAGCTCGCCTTGGGGAAGCTTCTTTCCGGGCGGGTTTCTTCAGGAGCGATGGCAGGTTCTTCTTCGGCCGGCATAATAAAATCGGCGTCATCCGGGACGAGCGGCGGGGCTGACATGGAGAGCAGCGCCTGGGCCGCGTTCGGTTCGGTATCGTGACTGGCGCTACCGAATACGCCTGATATATCGGACATGTCTGAACTCACATCATGTTTCGCTCAAGTGACTGCTGGAAACGGCAATCATGCCGCCTTTTTCTTCAGCAGTTCATAAAGGCCATTGTCGTCGATCGAGATCGGCAGAATGGTGTTTCGGGCATTCTCGACAACCGCCTGTGCATCAAGCAGTTTTTCGGCGTCGTCTTTCGCATCCGCCTGCGTGGCGGCCGCATCTGTCTTTGCAGTTTCGTCATCGTCTTCCGCCAGGGCCGTTTCCGTCGCAGGCGTTGCCGCAAGCACGGAGATCAGGGCGATTTCCGATGAAATGTCGACCGGGCCCTGTCCCTCGGCGCCTTCCGTTTTTTCATTGGCGGAAGCATCCAGGTGCTCTTTCACGACGTCCTGAAGTTTCTGCACATCTTCGAGCTTGCCCTGCGCATCGCGTGTCTGGATGTCCTTTTCCCGCTCGGCCGCAACTTCGGCATCATTGACTTCGCCAATGCGGTTTTCACCGCGCTCCGCCTGCAGTTCTTCCTTGGTTTTCGGATCGGCGACATCTTCCAGACGCTGGATGACCTTCAGGGTCTCCTGCGTCATGAAGCGGGTGCCTTTCGCCTGCTCGTTCAGTGCATCCTTGACAGCACGCGCTGCATCTCCATACGGGTTGGAGATGGCAGCGATCATCTGCTGCGCCGAAACGCCGAGTTCCTTGAGGCCCGTGGATTTTTCCAGATCATCGACGCTCTTGGGCAAGTTGGCGCGCGCCGCCATGATGGCCTTCGACATCTGCTCGCCGAAATCCTCTTCCTTGCCTGTCAGGCCGGCGCTTTTGGCGATGCGGGCGGCGAGTGCCGCCATGGGGTCCGTCTTGGCGTTGACGCCGTTGTTCAGCACGTCCACAACCTGTCCTTCCGAAACGCCGAAGGACGTCAGGGAAATCTTCGTGGCTTTTCCCAGCGGATCGGCTTTTTCGAAATTTGCGGTCAGGGTCAATGCGTCCTGGAGCCGCTGTGCGAAAGAGAAGCTCGATTCGTCGGCTTCCTGGGTGATGCCGAGGGCAGAGGAGAAACGGGAGACAAGCGAGGCGAAGGGATCCGCGTCCGGTTTCATGAAGCCAAACAGATAGGCGCTTATCTTTTCATTGGCGACACGCTGGCTTTCGTCCGGCTGCGGCTGTGTCTTGACCGCCTCGTCCTTTTTGGTGCCGTTTGCCTTTTCCTGCTCTTCGCGCTGGCGCTCCTCGATGGTTTCGACCATCGACCGCATGAGATCGCTGACTGCAATGCCCGCCGTCTGCTGTAGCGGAGTAATCATCTGGAAAGTCCCCGGCCGCCCAAAGTTGCGGCCGAGAATAGGCAGTTCTGGTAAATCAGTGCTTAAACGAAGCGGAGAAACGCTCAGCTATGGGCGAAAATATCCGTTTCTTCCCAACCGAGAAGATCGAGCTTCGCACGGGTCGGCAAAAACGCGAAACAGGCATCGGCGTGGTCGAGGCGGCCATCGCGTATGAGGCGGGCGGTCAGCTTGTCGCGCAACGCATGCAGGTGAAGCACGTCGGAGGCGGCATATTCGAGCTGCGCGGGCGACAGGGTTTCCGCTGCCCAGTCCGATGATTGCTGCGCCTTGGAAATATCGATTTCCAGCATTTCCTTCAGATTGTCCTTCAGCCCATGCCGGTCCGTATAGGTGCGGGTCAGGCGCGAGGCGATCTTGGTGCAGAAAACCGGCGTGGTCGTCACGCCGAAGGTGTGGAACAGAACGGCAATGTCGAAACGGCCATAATGAAAAATCTTCTGGCGGGCGGGATCGGCAAGCATCCGGACGAGGTTAGGAGCCTCCTTCTGGCCGGCTGCAATGCGGATGACGTCCGCCGTGCCGTCGCCGGGCGAAAGCTGGACAACGCAGAGACGGTCGCGGCGCGGCACCAGTCCCAGTGTTTCCGTATCGATTGCGATGGCGCCGGTATAACGCGCGGCATCTTCGGCGGAAATATCGCCTTCGTGGTAACGGATGGGTGCTGCCATGTCTTGCTCCAGAAATTTCCAGTTTGTCGCTCCGGCTATAACGGAAAGAAAGGCTGGACGATACCGTTTTATGGGCCGTTCCGGCGCGTCATCCCAAGCGCCCTTGGCACTTGCCTTTGCGAAAGCCCCCGGGTTAGTTTCAGGAATATCCTCTATCTTACAGATCGCATGACATTCCCGATGACAAAGAAAATCTATCTCGCCGGACCGGAGGTTTTCCTTCCGAACGCCCGTGAAATGCTCGACCTCAAGGCTGCCCTTGCGCGGGAAGCAGGCTTTGTGCCGCTATCGCCGGGTGATCTGCAAATCCCTCCGGCGGATACGAAGATCGGCCACGGTTGCAACATCAATGCCATCGACGAGCAGATGATGCTGGAAGCCGATGCGGTGATCGCCAATCTCACGCCGTTCCGCGGTGTCGCCGCCGATACGGGAACGAGTTACGAGTTGGGTTTCATGTGCGCGCTGGGCAAGCCGGTTTTCGCCTATACCAACGTCGCGGCCAATCACTTCACCCGCATCAAGGCGCATTACGGCGGCGTTGCCGCGATTGACGACACTGGCCGGTATCGCGGCCCGGACGGGTTGTCGATCGAGAATTTCGACATGGTCGACAATCTCATGCTGCATGGCGGGATCGTGCGTCGCGGCGGCGTCATCATTGTCGGCAACGCATCCGAAGAGGCGCTTTATACGGATCTGGACGCATACAAGCGCTGCCTGGCGGCGGCCGCTGAAAAATTATTGATACAGCCTGACCCTGACAGAAAAAATCTAGCGGAGACATCATCATGAGCGGTACCATCCTCATCACCGGCGCCACATCCGGTTTCGGACAGGCAACGGCACGGCGCTTCATCCAGGAGGGCTGGAAGGTCATCGGCACCGGCCGGCGGGCGGAACGGTTGGAGGCGCTGGCGCAGGAACTCGGCACCGCCTTTCACGGCGTCGCCTTCGACATCACCGACGAAGATGCGACGCAAAAGGCGCTTGCGGTTCTGCCGGAGGGTTTCCGGGACATTGACATCCTCGTCAACAATGCCGGCCTGGCACTTGGCACAGCGCCTGCGCCGCAGGTGCCGCTGAAGGACTGGCAGACCATGGTGAACACCAATATCACCGGTCTCCTGAACATCACCCACCAGCTCTTGCCGACCCTGATCGACCGCAAGGGCATTGTCGTCAACCTCTCGTCGGTGGCTGCGCACTGGCCCTATGCCGGCGGCAACGTCTATGCCGGCACCAAAGCCTTCCTGCGGCAATTCTCGCTCGGTCTTCGCTCCGACCTGCATGGAAAGGGCGTGCGTGTCACCTCCATCGAACCCGGTATGTGCGAGACGGAATTCACGCTCGTGCGCACCGGTGGCAACCAGGATGCATCGGATAATCTCTACAAGGGCGTTAATCCGATCACGGCGGACGATATCGCCAACACGATCTATTGGGTGGCCTCGCAGCCCAAGCATATCAACATCAACAGCCTCGAACTCATGCCGGTCAACCAGTCCTTTGCCGGTTTCCAGGTATACCGGGAAAGCTGATTTCTCAGGGTTTTTGCGGGAGTGCTGAAAAACCAAGCAGGATTTTCAGAGCTATGCAGAAATGCAATGCTGCATTGCGAGACTTGCTCTGTTAAAAAGCGCGGAAGTCGCTATATTCAAATCATCGAAGCGACGCACTCCTCCTCCCAGCGTCGCTAGATGTGGATCGGTGGCACTCCTCCTCCCAGTCGCCGATCAAGTTTGAAGCCTGCCGCACCTCCTCCCGCGGCAGGCTTTTTCCTTTTTTGGGCTTTCTTTTGATCTTTGTCGCCTGGCGCTCTTGCTGCGGCGATGATGATGTTCCCCCTGAATTCGCGGGGGTGTTTCCGGTTTCGCCGTCAAGGCGATGCTTGCCGGAATCGGACGCGCGTTGATCACAATTTCGTTATGTCTAGATGAATATGCACAGTTTTGTGGCGGCGCATGGTGCAGGCCCATTGCTTAGCCATCGGCCTGTGGTTAAGCATGGGCAAAAGAACGCTTGGGAGGTTGCCGACACGCTTGTGTCTGTGCGCCCGAAAGCGGCGGGGAGAGAATGGCAGACTTTAAAGAGGCGCTGAAGCGGTTTCAGCCGATCGCGGTTTCATCGATCGCTGAAGACGAACTGAGGGCGCGGTTGCGCGGCCTGCAAGCGCGAATGATCCAGCAAAATGTGAAGGCGGTCTGGCTCGATGCATCATCGTCGCTGACTTATTATACCGGCCTTTCGCTTGGGCTTTCGGAGCGCATTCATGGTGCCCTCGTGCCCGCCGAGGGTAATCCGGTCTATGTCAGCCCGACTTTCGAGGAGCCGAAGCTTCAGACCCTGATCCGCATTCCGGGTGAGGTTGCCGTCTGGGAAGAGGATGAAAATCCATTCGACCTGATGGTGAAGCGCATCGATGCTCTGGCGTGCCCCGGCCATCTTGTCGCCATCGATCCCGCCACTCCCTTTGTCTTTGCCTCGGCCCTGATGCAGCGTCTGGAAGGCCGGATCATTTCCGCCCAGCCGATGATCGTTGCCCAGCGGCAGGTCAAATCCGCAGCCGAGATCGCCATCATCCAGACAGCGATGGATGCGAGCTACGGCGTGCAGAAGGCTGTGTTCGAGGGGCTTCGTCCGGGCGTTTCCACAACAGAAGTGGCTGATTTCGTCAACGCCGCGCATATCGCGCTTGGCATGAAGCCGCTTTTTGTGGCCGTGCAGTTCGGCGAGGCGACGGCCTATCCGCATGGCGTGCCCTATGCGCAGACGCTGAACGATGGCGATATGGTGCTGGTCGATCTCGGCGCCATTCTTCACGGCTATCGTTCGGATATCACCCGCACCTATGTTTTCGGTCAGCCGACGGAACGGCAGCGTTTTCTCTGGAATGCCGAACGCGACGCTCAGGCTGCGGCCTTTGACGCGGCTAAGGTCGGCGCTGCCTGCTCGGACGTGGACAAGGCTGCGCGCGACAGCCTGAAAGCGGCTGGTTTCGGACCGGATTATCAGCTTCCCGGCCTGCCGCACCGCACCGGCCACGGGCTTGGGCTGGATATTCACGAAGAACCCTATATCGTTGCAGGAAATGCCACGGCGCTTGAGCCGGGCATGTGCTTTTCCATCGAGCCGATGCTGTGCGTTTATGGGGAATGCGGCGTCCGTCTCGAGGACATTGTATATATGACGGAGGCGGGACCGCGCTGGTTCTGCCCTCCGGAAAAGAACCTCGACCGGCTGTTCCAGCCGGTCGCCGGGTAATTGGTCGGGAGGCAAAGGACCGAACAGCGGCACGGGGCTCCCCGCGTCGCTGCTGACCAGAAGAGGTAGGCCCCCGGACGGGGCCGCAGGAACTCAGAAAAAGAGGGAAAGGACCACCAGATGAAAACGCTGACCCGCAGTTTGCTTATCGCCTCTGCGATTGCGATCACTTCCGCCGTGCCTGCCATGGCGAAGACCTTCGTTTATTGCTCCGAGGCATCGCCGGAAGGCTTCGATCCGTCGCCTTACACCGCCGGCGGCACCTTCGATGCCTCCGCGCATCCGGTCTACAACCGTCTGACCGAGTTCAAGAAGGGCACGACCGAAGTCGAGCCTGGTCTCGCCGAAAAATGGGATGTTTCGAGCGACGGTCTGGAATACACCTTCCACCTGCGCAAGGGTGTCAAGTTCCACTCCAACGACAAGTTCACGCCGAGCCGCGATTTCAACGCCGATGACGTGATCTTCAGCTACAACCGCCAGGGCGACGCAAAGAACCCGTGGAACCAGTATATCGCAGGCATCACCTACGAATATTACAACTCCATGGAAATGCCGTCGCTGATAAAGGAAATCGTCAAGGTTGACGATTACACCGTCAAGTTCGTTCTGACGCGCCCGGAAGCGCCGTTCCTCGCCAACATCGCCATGCCTTTCGCTTCGATCGTATCGAAGGAATATGCCGATACGCTCGACAAGGCCGGCACCAAGGAAGACTTCAACAACCTGCCGATCGGCACCGGTCCGTTCAAGTTCGTCGCCTATCAAAAGGACGCGGTCATCCGCTACCAGAAGAATGCCGACTACTGGGGTGACGCGCCGAAGATCGACGATCTGATCTTCGCGATCACGCCTGACGCCGCCGTTCGTCTGCAGAAGCTGAAGGCCGGCGAATGCCACCTGATGCCTTATCCGGCTCCGGCTGACCTGGCCACCATCCGCGCCGACAAGAACCTCAAGCTTGACGAGCAGCCCGGTCTGAACGTTGCCTACTTCGCCTACAACACCACCGTTGCACCTTTCGACAAGCCGGAAGTGCGCAAGGCGCTGAACATGGCGATGAACAAGCAGGCGATCATCGACGCCGTCTTCCAGGGTGCCGGCACTGTTGCCAAGAACCCGATCCCGCCGACGATGTGGTCCTACAACGACAGCATCAAGGACGATCCGTACGATCCGGAAGCCGCCAAGAAGGCTCTCGAAGCCGCTGGCGTCAAGGATCTGACGATGAAGATCTGGGCGATGCCGGTTCAGCGTCCCTACATGCCGAACGCCCGCCGCACGGCCGAGCTGATCCAGTCGGATTTCGCGAAGGTCGGCGTCAAGGCCGAGATCGTCTCCTTCGAATGGGGTGAATACCTCAAGAAGTCGACCGAAGTGAACCGCGACGGCTCCGTCATCCTCGGCTGGACCGGCGACAACGGTGACCCGGATAACTTCATGGGCGTTCTGCTCTCCTGCGCCGCAACCGGCGAAGGCGGTGCAAACCGTGCGCAATGGTGCAACAAGGAGTTCTCCGAACTGCTTTCCAAGGCGAAGCAGACCACCGACGTCGCTGAGCGCACCAAGCTTTATGAGCAGGCGCAGGTGATCTTCAAGGAACAGGCTCCGTGGGCGACGCTTGCGCATTCCACGCAGTTCGTTCCGATGTCTGCCAAGGTTTCCGGCTTCACCATGAGCCCGCTTGGCGACTTCACCTTCGAATCCGTCGATATCGCGGAGTAATCCCAAGTAACAGGACGCGCGGAAGAACCCGGTTCTTCCGCGCGTCTTTTCAGGAAAAAACCATGATCCGGTTCATTTTCGGCAAACTTCTCTATCTCGTTCCGACATTTCTCGGGATTACCATTGTCGCCTTTGCCTTCGTTCGCGTCCTGCCGGGAGATCCCGTGCTGTTGATGGCGGGTGAGCGCGGCATTTCACCCGAACGGCATGCGCAGCTTGCCGAACAGCTCGGCTTCAGCCAGCCTATCTGGCAGCAATATCTCCATTTTCTTGGGCGGCTGCTTCAGGGTGATCTCGGCAATTCGCTGGTCACCAAGAAACCCGTTCTGACTGAGTTCCTGTCGCTCTTCCCCGCGACGGTCGAGCTTGGCCTCGTCGCCATCATCATCGCCACCGTGATCGGTGTGCCGGTGGGCGTCATTGCCGCCATCCGTCGCGGCTCGTGGTTCGACCAGATTTCCATGACGACCGCGCTGGTGGGCTTCTCCATGCCGATCTTCTGGTGGGGCCTGCTGCTCATCATCATGTTCTCCGGCATCCTGCAGTGGACGCCGGTGTCGGGCCGCATCTCGCTGATGTATTTCTTCCCGTCCGTCACCGGTTTCATGCTGATTGACAGCCTGATCTCCGGGCAGAAGGGGGCCTTCGCCTCGGCTTTGTCCCATCTCATTCTGCCTTCGGTGGTGCTTGCCACCATTCCCCTTGCCGTCATCGCGCGCCAGACGCGCTCGGCAATGCTGGAGGTCCTGAGTGAAGATTATGTGCGCACAGCGCGCGCCAAGGGCATGTCGCCCTCCCGCGTCGTCGGCATCCATGCGCTTCGCAACGCCATGATCCCGGTCATCACCACCATCGGCCTGCAGATCGGCGTGCTGATGGCGGGCGCAATCCTGACCGAAACCATCTTTTCCTGGCCGGGCATCGGCAAGTGGATGATCGATTCCATCTCTCGCCGCGACTATCCGGTCGTGCAGAGCGGCCTGCTTCTGATCGCGGGTCTGGTAATGGTCGTCAACCTGCTTGTCGATCTGACCTATGGCCTCATCAATCCGAGGATCCGTCACAAATGAGCGATGTGACCACAGCTCCCGTCGTCAGGCTTTCTGACGCCGCCATCCGCCGCCGGATGATCGCCGATTTCTGGTTCTATTTCCGCCAGAACCGTGGCGCCGTCATCGGCCTTGCCGTCTTCATTCTCCTGGTCCTCATCGCGGTTTTTGCGCCCCTGATCGCGCCGCATGATCCGACCCAGCAATATCGCGATGCGCTGCTCGTTCCGCCGGTGTGGCAGGACGGGGGCCGTGCCGGCTTCTTCTTCGGCACCGATGCGGTCGGCCGCGACATGCTGTCCCGCCTGATCTATGGCGCCCAATATTCGCTGTTCATCGGTGTCGTGGTCGTCTCCATCGCGCTTGTCGGCGGTATCGTCATCGGTCTCGTCGCCGGCTTCTTCGGCGGCTGGGTCGATACCGTCATCATGCGCGTGATGGACGTCATCCTGGCGTTTCCCTCGCTGCTTCTGGCGCTTGTGCTGGTTGCAATCCTGGGGCCTGGGCTCACGAATGCCATGATAGCAATCGCCATCGTCTACCAGCCGCATTTCGCGCGTCTGACGCGTGCGGCTGTCATGAGCGAGTTGCGCCGTGAATATGTCACGGCCGCCCGTGTGGCGGGTGCCGGCAATTTCCGGCTGATGTTCAAGACCATCCTGCCGAACTGCCTTGCGCCCTTGATCGTGCAGGCGACGCTTTCCTTCTCGTCCGCCGTTCTTGATGCGGCGGCTCTCGGCTTCCTCGGCATGGGCGCGCAGCCGCCCGCCTCCGAATGGGGCACGATGCTGGCCGAGGCCCGCGAGTTCATCCTGCGCGCCTGGTGGGTCGTTACCCTTCCGGGTCTCACGATCCTCGTATCCGTGCTCGCCATCAACCTGATGGGCGACGGGCTGCGTGATGCGCTCGATCCCAAACTGAAGCGGAGCTGACCGATGAGCCTGCTGAAAATCAAGAACCTCACCGTCAAGTTCGCCACCGCCACCGGGGCCTTCACCGCCGTTAACGGCATCGATGTCTCCGTGGACAAGCACGAAGTGCTGGCCATCGTCGGGGAGTCCGGTTCGGGCAAGTCGGTATCCATGCTCGCCGTGATGGGGCTTCTGCCCGATACGGCGACAATCACCGCCGACGAGATGACCTTCGACGGCACGAACCTGCTGGCGATGACGCCGCAGGAGCGTCGCAAGCTGATCGGCCGCGAGATCACCATGATCTTTCAAGAGCCGGTCGCGTCGCTCAACCCGTCGTTTACGGTCGGTTTCCAGATCGAGGAGGTGCTGCGCCTCAATCTCGGCATGGGCCGGTCCGCCGCGCGTGCGCGGGCGCTCGAACTGTTCCGGGCCGTCGGTATTCCCGATCCGGAGACCAAGCTTAACGCCTATCCGCACCAGATGTCCGGCGGTCAATGCCAGCGTGTTATGATCGCGATCGCAATCGCCTCCAAACCGCGTCTGCTGATCGCCGACGAGCCGACGACCGCGCTCGACGTGACGATCCAGAAGCAGATCCTCGATCTGTTGATGACCCTGCAGGAAGAATACGGCATGGCGCTCATCCTCATCACCCATGACATGGGTGTTGTGGCGGAAACCGCAGACCGCGTCGTGGTGCAATATAAGGGCCGCAAGATGGAGGAGGCGGATGTCTTAAGCCTCTTCGAAGCCCCGCAGCATCCCTATACCAAGGCATTGCTTTCGGCCCTGCCGGAAAATGCGACCGGTGACCGCCTGCCCACGGTTTCCGATTTCTTCGGCAAGGAGGGCGTTCAATGAGCATCGTTGTCGAAGGCAAGGGCGTTACCCGCCATTATCACGTTCCGGGCGGCCTGTTCGGCGGCGCCAAGACGGTTCAGGCGCTGAAGGGCATCGATTTCGCTGTCGAGCGCGGCAAGACGCTCGCCATCGTCGGGGAATCCGGTTCGGGCAAGTCAACGCTTGCGCGCATCATCGCGCTGATCGATCCGGCATCCGGCGGCGAGCTGAAGATCGACGGCCAGCCGGTCGATATCGCCAAGCGTCGTCCCGGCACCGACATGCGCTCCAAGGTGCAGATGGTGTTCCAGAACCCCTATGGCAGCCTCAATCCGCGCCAGAAGGTGGGCGACGTGCTGATGGAACCGCTTGTCATCAATACAAAGATGCCGGCTTCCGAGCGTCGCGAGCGGGCTGAAGCCATGCTGGTGAAGGTGGGCCTTGGGCCGGAACACTTCAACCGCTATCCGCATATGTTCTCGGGCGGCCAGCGCCAGCGCATCGCCATTGCACGGGCGTTGATGCTCAATCCGGCACTTCTGGTGCTGGACGAACCGGTCTCGGCGCTCGATCTGTCGGTACAGGCGCAGGTGCTGAACCTGCTCAGGGATCTGCAGGAAGAGTTCGAACTCACCTACGTCTTCGTCAGCCACGATCTTTCCGTGGTCCGTTATATCGCCGATGACGTGATGGTCATCTCGAAGGGCGAGGCCGTGGAGCAGGGAACGCGCGAGGAACTGTTTGCCGATCCCAAACACGCCTATACGCGCCAGCTTTTTGCAGCCACGCCGATCACGGATGTCGACGCCATCCGCGCCCGCGTGGAACGCCGCAAGGCGGCACGGCAGGCTGCGACGGCTTGAGTGATTTTTACCGGTGAGTAAAGTTGAGCAGGCCGGATTTCCGGCCTGTTCTTTTTTCAGGACTTCAAAAATCAGCGATGGCGCCGAGCGCGCCATTTTCCCGAATATTGCGATAAGCGGCCTTCAGGGTTGAGACGAAGGTCTCGTTTTCAGGAAGGTCCTCGCCAAATGTGCGCCCGAAGGTGAGAAAACGGTCGACGACGGCATCGGGCGACATTGTCAGTTGGTCCGGGGCATCCCATTCCTTGAAAGCAGGATCGAGAATGGTGATCAGTTGACCCTTTTCATCCCTGTCCGCGCAGGACCTGATCCACAGGGCGACCGCGAAAATGACGGTCCTGCTTTCGGCCTTCTCTTCCAGCAATTCGCGCAAGGGGGCGAGAATGCGCAACGGCACCTTCTGCGAGGCATCGGAGGCAATCTGCATGGTCTTGTGTTGCAGCGAAGGATTGGCGAAACGCTCCCGCAGGCCGTCCGCGAATTCCGCGCCGTCGACGGCGGGGTCGAGTGTTCGGTTGATCTCGCGCCAATAGGCATCGATGAAATCGCGCACGGGCTTTTCGCCCCAGGCATCGGCCACCGTCGCAAGGCCGGCGATCTGGCCGATGGCGGCGATGGCGCTATGGGAACCGTTCAGCATTCTGAGCTTCATATGTTCATATGGCTCGACATTGCCGACGAATTCCACGCCCGATTTTTCGAGCGCCGGCCTTCCATGCGGAAAATTGTCCTCGATGACGAAGCGGAAATAGGGTTCGGCCACCACTGGCCAGGCATCGCGCGCACCAAGTGCTGCGGATATCGAATGCCGATCCTCATCCGTCGTCGCGGGAACGATCCGGTCCACCATCGAGCAGGGGAAAGCAATATTGGTCTCGATGAATGCTGCCAGTTCCTTGTCCGCAAGGCTCGCAAATTCCAGCAGCAGCTTTCGCAGCACATGCCCGTTGGCCGGCAGGTTGTCGCAGGACAGAAGCGTCAGCGGGAGGGAGCCTTCAGCGCGCCTGCGCCGTGTGGCGGCAAGAATGAAACCGAAGATGGAACGCGGCCGGTCCGGATGGTCGAGATCATGGAGAATATCGGGATGATCGCGCAGCAGGCTTCGGGATGCGAGATTGGTCAGATAACCCTTCTCCGTCACCGTCAGCGTCACGACAAGGACACGCGGATCGGAGAGCCGTTCCACCAGCCGTTCGGGGTCCTCAGGTGCGACGATGGTTTCGAGGATGGAGCCGATGACGCGCAGGCGCTCGCTTTCTCCATCGCGCAGGCAGAAGGTGTAGAGATTGTCCTGCGGCTCTATGGCGTCGCGGGTGTCCGGGCTTCTGAGCGATGCGGCGACAATGCCCCATTGCGTCTCGCCGCGGTTGAGGCAATCGTCGATAAAAACCGCCTGATGCGCGCGGTGAAAGGCGCCGACGCCAAGATGCACGATGCCCGGCGTGACCTTCTGGCGGTCATAGGCAGACGTTGCGACGGATTGCGGCAGGCGAGGCAGGGTGGCAGCGGAAAGCCGGTCTGTCATCGATGCGACTTTCCTGTCCGAAAAGAAAAATCCGTGGCACACGCCACTGGAATTGCGGCGTCCGGGTTTTCGCCCATCATGTCATCCCCTCCCATTATAGTCTGAATAGATCAGGCCCGGGCCTCTTTGAACAGCCGCACCTGACGCAGCGTATTCTGCCGGCTGCGCTCGAGATGCCGCCAGAGCGCATCCACGATCTGTGCCTTGCTGCCGGCGGCAATGGCATCGGCAATATTCTGGTGTTCCTCAACCGAGCGGGCGTAATCGCCCAGAATCGACACGAAAACCGTGTGGGTCTGGTCGAGAATGCGCTCATGCGAACCGGAGATGACCGGAATGCGCGCGGCCGAAACAAGGGCCGTGTGAAAGCTGCGATCGTAAAAAAGCGCCTTCGACAATTCGTCGAGTGTCGGGCCTTTGGCAAATTCGCGATGTTTCGCAAGACTTTCCAGAAGCTGCGCATGCAGCGCCCGGTCCAGTTGCCCGGCATCGAAAGCCACTTCCACGGCACCTTTTTCCAGCAGCATTCTGGCGGCGTAGAGTTCCTCCACGTCCTCCACCGTAAAATCACGCACCACCATGCCGCGCCGGGAGGAATTGACCACCAGCCCGTCCGCCTCGAGTTTCAGGCAGGCTTCCTTGACCGGCGTGGGGCTGATGCCGAGATCGGCGGCAAGCTCATTGGGCAGCAGGCGCTCGCCGCCGCGCAATCTGCCGCTGACGATGCGTGCCCGCAATTCCTGATGCGCCTGTTCGGCGAGTGTGACTTTGACCAGCGTGTTCATGGAAACATCATCGCTCAGCTTTACGAGGCAGACAATGGTCAAATATTAAAAATAAAAAATTTTTTATTTTACAATGGTCGTTTTTCCGTTAGCTCTATCGGTCATCGGAAGCTGGCTGCTGGAGGAGGGCGGTCTGGCATTCCCCTGAAGGGCGCTCCTGCGGTTAATGACTGCGGGGTGAGGATTTTCCGGCGGCCAGCCGTCGGGCTTCGATCAGGAAGGGGCATCCGTTTATTCCTCCTCAAAGGCCGCTCAAGCGTCGAGGAACTGACCGATCATGAAAATAACCGCTGTCGAACCTTTCATCCTGCATCTGCCGCTGACCTCGGAGTCGATTTCCGATTCCACACACAGCATCACTCACTGGGGCGTTGTTGGCGCAAAGATCACGACGAGTGATGGCCTGGAGGGCTACGGCTTCACCGGCACCCATGCACATTTGCCATCCGACAGGCTGATCACATCCTGCATCAGCGATTGTTATGCGCCGCTTCTGGTGGGTGAGGATGCCTCCGATCATTCGCGGCTGTGGACGAAACTTGCCCGTTATCCCGCGTTGCAATGGGTCGGCAGGGCGGGGATCACACATCTTGCGCTGGCCGCCGTGGACGTGGCGCTCTGGGACCTGAAGGCGAAAAAGGCGGGTGTTCCGCTCTGGCATTACCTTGGCGGCGCGCGCACGGCCGGAGTGGAAGCCTATAATACCGATATTGGCTGGCTTTCCTTCACTCTGGAAAATCTGCTGGCTGGCAGCACCAAGGCGGTGGAGGAAGATGGCTTCACCCGCTTGAAGTTCAAGGTCGGGCATGACGATCCGAATATCGACATTGCGCGGCTTGCAGCCGTCCGCAAACGCGTCGGCTCTTCCGTCAGGATTGCGATTGACGGCAATGGCAAGTGGGACCTGCCGACCTGCCAGCGCTTCTGCGCGGCGGCGAAGGATCTGGATATCTACTGGTTCGAGGAGCCACTCTGGTATGACGATGTCACGAGCCATGCGCGGCTGGCGCGGAATACGTCCATTCCCATCGCGCTCGGGGAGCAGCTTTATACGGTGGATGCGTTCCGCTCATTCATCGATGCGGGTGCGGTTGCCTATGTCCAGCCGGATGTGACCCGGCTCGGCGGCATCACCGAATATATCCAGGTCGCCGATCTCGCGCTCGCCCATCGCCTGCCCGTCGTGCCGCATGCCGGCGAGATGAGCCAGGTGCATGTGCATCTGAGCTACTGGCATCCGGCCTCGACCATTCTCGAATATATTCCGTGGATCAAGGATCATTTCGAAGAACCGATCCATGTCCGCGACGGCGTTTACAAGCGGCCCGAGCTTCCGGGCGCCAGCACCACGCCGCTGGCGGAAAGCTTCGCCCGTTACGGCAAGTCGGTAAAATGAGCAGCGGTACACAGTCCAGATTTTAAGGAGGGGAAAGCCTGTACTCCGTCATGCCGGACTTGATCCGGCATCCAGCCACGGCGCGTCCGCGCCGTGAAAGGACTCTCTTGCTATCAAAGACTTGATCGCGCTGGACCCCGGATCAAGTCCGGGGTGACGGAGTGCGGGTGATGCAATTCTGCCAAATTTAGCGCCAGCCAAGTGCGGGCGCCACCTGCTTGAGGATCGTCTCGATCACATGGGCGTTGTAGTCCACGCCCAGCTGGTTCGGTACGGTGAGGAGCAGCGTGTCGGCCTCGGCGATGGCCTCGTCGGCTTTCAACTGTTCGATCAGTTTTTCAGGCTCGGCGGCATAGCTGCGCCCGAAGATCGCGCGCGTCTTGTCGTCGATATAACCGATCTTGTCATCGCCCTCGTTGCCGTAACCGAAATAGGACCGGTCGCGA
Source organism: Rhizobium sp. X9 (assembly GCF_018873185.1). Taxonomy (NCBI): domain Bacteria; kingdom Pseudomonadati; phylum Pseudomonadota; class Alphaproteobacteria; order Hyphomicrobiales; family Rhizobiaceae; genus Rhizobium; species Rhizobium sp. X9. Next base: position 1,599,776 of record NZ_CP071312.1, read on the forward strand.
TCGTTGACGAGAGCGAAGATGCTGCGGCTGACCGACACACGGGGTTCGCGGCCGTGCCCGGCTTCCTTCCAAGCCTCCCGGAAGGTGCGGATTTGCTGCGCCTGCTGGACATGGAAAGGCTCACCCGTCTCATCCGTCTTCAGGGTGGAGCTTTGCAGGTTCATGCCAAGCTTTGCCGCCCACACTGCCGTGGCGTTGGAGCTGGAACCCCACCAGATGCGCTCGCGCAGACCTTCGGAATGTGGCTCCAGCCGCAAAAGACCGGGCGGGTTGGGGAACATCGGTCTCGGGTTCGGCTCAGCGAAACCTTCGCCCTTCAGCAGTTCGAGGAAGACCTCGGTATGCTGCCGCGCCATATCCTCTTCGCTCTGGCCTTCGGCCGGGCGGTAACCGAAATAACGCCAGCCGTCGATCACCTGTTCCGGCGAACCGCGGCTTATGCCGAGCTGCAGGCGACCGCCCGCTATGAGATCGGCAGAACCTGCATCTTCGGCCATGTAGAACGGGTTTTCATAGCGCATGTCGATGACGCCGGTGCCGATCTCGATGCTCTTCGTTCTGGCGCCGACCGCCGCGAGCAGCGGGAAGGGGGAAGCCAGCTGGCGGGCGAAATGGTGCACGCGAAAATAGGCGCCGTCGGCGCCCAGCTCTTCCGCGGCGACGGCAAGGTCTATCGATTGCAGCAGCGTGTCCGCAGCCGAGCGGGTCTGCGACTGGGGCGAGGGCGTCCAGTGTCCGAAGGATAAAAATCCGATCTTTTTCATGATGACCTTCCAAATGTTGGAGGACGCGGCCGTTTGAGCCGGCGTCGTTGTTGTCAGTCATATAAGCAACCGCGCACATCCTCCAATGCGCCACCCGTAGACAGGGTGTCGCCGAAATGTGAACGATGGCCGTTTCAGGCAATCGTCCTGCGGTCGAGGATGAAGAGATTTTCGTGGGCGCGCGCCGTGGTAAGAATGAAGTCCATCAGGGAGCGGACACGCGGCACATTGGCAAGGTCCTGATGGCTCGTCAGCCAGTAACCCCGCCGCAGTTCCACTTCACCGGCAAGCACCATCTGCAGATCGGGGAAGCGCGCGGCAATGAAGTTCGGCAATATGCAAAGGCCACGGCCGCTCAGCGTTGCGGTCAACTGCGCGAAAATGCTCGATGACTGGAAGTTGGGCCTGAGGCCCGGCAGCACATCACGCATATAGTCGAGACCCGGCGAGAAGATGAGGTCCTGCACGTAACCGATAAAGAAATGATCGGGTAAGTCTTCGCGCCGCGTGATTTTTGGATGTCCGGCGAGATAGGATCGTGATGCGTAGATATGCAGCGTGTAGTCGATGATCTGTTCGTTGATATAGGGACCGGCTTTGGGCGGATCGAGCGTGACCGCCACATCCGCCTCTTTTCTCGACAGCGCCATGATCTGCTGGATCGTCACCATCTCCACCATGATGTGCGGATGGGTGATGGCGAAGTCCTTCAGTCTCTCCACAAAGAAAAAATTGGAAAAACCTTCAGGCGCGCTGAGCCGCACCACGCCACGCAGCAGGCTGCCGCTTTCGGAAATATCCGACTGCAGCCTTTCCGCTTCGGCCTCGATGCGCTCGACGGTATCGACCAGACGCCGCCCGACCGTCGTCAGTTCATAACCGCGCGGGTTTCGCTCGAACAGCTTGGTTTTAAGCGAGAATTCCAGCCGGTCGATATGGCGGGAGACGGTGGCGTGGCTGGTGCGCAGGCTTCTGGCTGCCGATGAGAGCTGCCCGGTGCGGGCCACGGCCAGAAAATATTGCAGGTCATCCCAGGTAAAAGGCGTGGCCAATTCCGTCCCCCATTGCGAGTTCTGTTCAAAAATGAACAGTTCCTGTTCGCAATTTGATGATGCCCTGCTCTTGTGTCAACGACCGAATTCGAGAACTCTAGGCTCAGGATGCACCGCTTTGAGGAGGGCGGTGTGACCATTCGGGTGCAATGGCGAAAAACTCCGCCATGCGGTTTCGTTCACCGTTGCACAGACCCATCTGAGGCTCGCAATCATCTCTGGGAGGAGAAGTCATGCGCAAGAGTATCGTTTTATCCACGGCCATGGCACTGGCCGCGGGCACCGCCGCCTATGCTGCCGAGATTTCCGACGGCAAGGTCAAGATAGGCATCCTGAACGACCAGTCGGGCGTCTACGCCAACTTCGGCGGCAAGTACTCTTATGAGGCCGCGAAGATGGCGGTTGAGGATTTCGGCGGCAAGGTGCTGAATGCGCCGGTTGAGGTAGTGACCGCCGACCACCAGAACAAGGCGGATGTCGCGTCCAACATCGCCCGGCAATGGTATGACACGGAACAGGTCGACTCCATCATGGAGTTGACCTCGTCGTCGGTGGGTCTGGCCGTGCAGGCGCTCTCCAAGGACAAGAAGAAGATCACCGTCAACACGGGTGCGGCAACGACGGAGCTGACGGGCAAACAATGCAGCCCCTATGGTTTCCATTGGGCATACGACACCTATTCGCTCGCAGTCGGCACCGGCGGCGCGCTGGTGAAGCAGGGCGGCGACAGCTGGTTCTTCCTGACCGCCGACTACGCCTTCGGTTATTCGCTGGAAGAAAACACTGCCAATTTCGTCAAGGCCAATGGCGGCAAGGTGCTGGGCTCCGTGCGCCATCCGCTGGCGACGACTGATTATTCCTCCTTCCTGTTGCAGGCGCAGTCATCAGGCGCAAAGGTCATCGGCCTTGCCAATGCGGGTCTCGATACCTCCAATGCCATCAAGCAGGCGGCCGAATTCGGCATCGTGGCGGGCGGCCAGCGTCTTGCGGCCCTTCTCTTCACGCTTGCCGAAGTGCATGGCCTCGGCCTCGAGGCAGCCCAGGGCCTGACGCTGACGGAAGGCTTCTATTGGGACCGCGACGATGAATCGCGCAAATTCGGCGAACGGTTCAAGGAGCGCACCGGCGCCATGCCGAACATGGTGCACACAGGCACTTATTCCGCCGTCCTGCACTATCTGAAAGCCATCGAAAAGGCCGGGACGGATGATGCCGACGCCGTTGCCAAGGCCATGAAGGAAATGCCGGTCAACGACGTTTTCGCCAAGGACGGCCATGTGGCAGCGAACGGCCGTATGATCCACGACATGTATCTCATGGAGGTGAAGAAGCCGGATGAGAGCAAGCAGCCGTGGGACTATTACAAGGTGCTTGCCACGATCCCCGGCAAGGAAGCCTTCATGGACCCGGCAAAGAGCGGTTGCCCGCTGGTGACCCAATAAAAGACAGATGCAATAAAGGGGAAAGTTTCATGACGATCGCTCCCGCCCCTGCCGGGCAGGCCGAACCTCGCGTCGTTCTTTCGGCGCGTGGTCTCACCAAGACCTTCGGTGCATTCGCAGCTGTGAAAAACGTCGATCTCGACGTGCATCATGCCCGCGTGCATGCGCTGATCGGTCCGAACGGCGCTGGCAAGACTACGGTCTTCAACCTGTTGACCAAGTTTCTCCAGCCGACAGGCGGGGCGATCACCTTCATGGGAACGGACATAACAAGGACGCCACCAGACAAGGTGGCGCGTCTCGGCCTCGTCAGGTCGTTCCAGATATCGGCGGTGTTTCCGCATCTGACGGTTCTGGAAAACGTGCGGGTGGCGTTGCAAAGGCCCAACAGCCTTGCAACGCAGTTCTGGCTGCCGCTCTCTTCGCTCGACAGGCTGAACGCCCGTGCCGAGGAACTGATCGCCATGGTCGGTCTGACGCGGGAAAAACATGCGCTTGCGGCCGATCTTTCTTACGGCCGCAAGCGGGTTCTGGAAATCGCAACCACGCTTGCGCTTGATCCAAAGGTTCTGCTGCTGGATGAGCCGATGGCCGGTATGGGCGGGGAAGATGTCTCGCATGTGGCCGAACTCATCCGCGAGGTGGCCAAAACCCGCGCGGTGCTGATGGTCGAACACAATCTCAAGGTCGTGGCCGATATCTGCCACCACGTCACGGTCCTGCAACGCGGTGAAATTCTGGCGGAGGGCGATTATGCCGCCGTTTCCGCCGATCCGCGTGTGCGCACGGCCTATATGGGCACGGAGGAGGCTTGATATGGCGGCAATGCTCGAAGTCTCCAACCTGAAATCCTGGTACGGCGAAAGCCAGGCGCTGCACGGCGTCGATCTGACCGTCGGCGAAGGTGAAACCATCACCATTCTTGGCCGCAATGGTGTGGGCAAGACCACGACGCTGCGCACCATCATGGGCATCATCCGCAACCGCAAGGGTTCCATCAAGCTCGGCGGCAAGGATATGATGCCGGTGCCGCTGCATCGCACGGCAAAATACGGCATCGGTTTCGTGCCGGAAGAGCGCGGCATCTTCGCGACGCTGAGCGTCGAGGAGAACCTGAAGCTGCCGCCCGTCGTCGCATCCGGCGGCATGACGCTCGATGAAATCTACGAGCTGTTTCCCAATCTTTATGAACGTCGGGCGAGCCCCGGTACGAAGCTCTCCGGCGGCGAACAGCAGATGCTGGCCATGGCGCGCATCCTGCGCACCGGGGTCAAGGTTCTCCTGCTCGATGAGCCGACCGAGGGGCTTGCACCTGTTATCGTGCAGCGCATCGGCGAGGTGCTTAAGACACTGAAAAGCCGGGGCATGACCGTTGTTCTGGTCGAGCAGAATTTCCGCTTCGCCAGCCGCATCGCGGATCGTTTCTACCTGATGGATCATGGCCAGATGGTCAGCAATTTTCCGGTGAGCGAGCTTTCCGACCGCATGGGCGAACTCAATAAAGTGCTGGGGGTTTAACGATGACGATGCTCTTCGGCGTTCCAATTCAGGCTCTGCTCGGGCAATTGCTGATCGGCCTCATCAACGGGTCGTTTTATGCCCTGCTGTCGCTCGGCCTTGCCGTCATTTTCGGCCTGCTGCGTGTCATCAATTTCGCCCATGGCGCGCAATATATGCTCGGCGCTTTCGTCGCCTTTCTCGGACTGCAATATTTCGGCATCAGCTTCTGGGTGGCGCTGGTGGTGACGCCGCTGGTCGTGGCGCTCCTTGGCGCGATCGTCGAACGCCTCATGCTATCCAGGCTTTACGATCTCGATCCGCTCTACGGGTTGCTCTTCACCTTCGGCTTGGCGCTGGTGGTTGAAGGCACGTTCCGCTGGCTTTATGGCGCTGCCGGCCAGCCCTATTCGGTTCCACCGCAGCTTGCCGGCGGCACCAATCTCGGCTTCATGTTCCTGCCGAATTATCGCGCTTTCGTCGTCGTCATCTCGCTGGTCGCCTGCCTTGCCACCTGGGCGCTGATCGAAAAGACGCGGCTCGGCTCCTATCTGCGCGCGGCGACGGAAAATCCGACGCTTGTGCAGGCTTTCGGCATCAACGTGCCGGTGCTCCTGACGCTGACCTACGCGCTGGGTGCGGGCCTTGCCGGGTTCACCGGGGTTCTCGCCGCGCCGATCTATCAGGTCTCGCCGCTGATGGGCACCAACCTCATCATCGTCGTCTTCGCCGTTGTCGTGGTCGGCGGCATGGGTTCGATCATGGGCGCCATCGTGACCGGCTACATGCTCGGCATCGCCGAAGGCCTGACCAAGGTGTTCTACCCGGAGGCGTCCAACATCGTCATCTTCGTCATCATGGCCTTTGTGCTGCTCATCCGCCCCGCCGGACTTTTCGGAAAGGACGCCTGATATGTCCAAAGCCACCCATAGCCCCACTGCCGGCGCGATGCCGCAGGCGCAGGTTTCAACGACCGCCGCAACCATCAAGACCGTGCTCATACTGGCTGGTCTCGTCGTTTTGATCGCCGCGCCGATGTTCGTTTATCCGATCTTTCTGATGAAGCTGCTTTGCTTTGCGCTGTTTGCCTGCGCCTTCAATCTGCTGATCGGTTATACCGGGCTGCTGTCCTTCGGCCATGCGGCGTTTTTCGGCGGTGCAGCCTATTTCACCGCCTATTCGGTGAAGGAATGGGGCGTGACGCCGGAGATCGGCCTTGTCATCGGCATGGCGGGTGCGGCCCTGCTCGGTCTCGTCATCGGCTTTTTCGCCATTCGCCGTCAGGGCATCTATTTCGCCATGATCACGCTGGCGCTGTCGCAGATGTTTTATTTCTTCTGCCTTCAGGCGCCGTTTACCCATGGTGAGGATGGTCTGCAGGGCGTGCCGCGCGGCCATCTCTTCGGTCTTCTTGATCTTAATGCGCCGCTGAATATCTATTATACGGTGCTGGCCTTTTTCGTGCTCGCCCTTCTCGTCATCTGGCGTTTCGTCAATTCACCCTTCGGCATGATCCTGAAATCCATCCGCGAAAACGAGCAGCGCGCCATTTCGCTGGGTTACAGCGTTCAGCGCTACAAGCTCGGCGCCTTCGTCATGTCGGCGACGCTGGCTGGTCTTGCGGGCGGCCTGAAGGCGCTGGTCTTCCAGTTCGCGACGTTGACCGACGTGACCTGGCAGATGTCCGGCGAGGTCATTCTGATGACCCTGCTTGGCGGCATCGGCACCATGATCGGCCCGATCTTCGGCGCGGGCCTCGTCGTTACCTTGCAGAACTATCTCGCGACATCGGATTTTCCGGTCACCATCATCACCGGCCTCGTTTTCATGGCCTGTGTCCTGGTGTTCCGGCGCGGATTGATCGGTGAATTTTACGCTTCGCGGCTGGGGCGAAAACTGGGCTTTCAACACCGCGGCTAGAATTTTTTTACAACAAGCAAAAGGCCTCTCCTGCGTCCCGGGCGACGCGGCAAGGGCGCCGCATGGAGAAGAGCATGGGCGAATATGACTATATCGTCATCGGAGCGGGGAGTGCCGGATGCGTTCTCGCCAACCGCCTTTCGAAAGATCCGAACCACCGCGTCTTGCTGCTGGAGGCCGGCGGCAACGATAATTATCACTGGATCCATATTCCGGTCGGTTATCTCTATTGCATCAACAATCCGCGCACGGACTGGTGTTTTAAGACGGCGGAAGAGCCGGGGCTTAACGGCCGGTCATTGATCTATCCACGCGGCAAGGTTTTGGGCGGCTGCTCTTCCATCAACGGCATGATCTATATGCGTGGCCAGGCGCGGGACTACGATGTCTGGCGCCAGCTTGGCTGCGAGGGCTGGGGCTGGAACGATATCCTGCCCTATTTCATGAAGTCTGAGGATTTCTATCGCGGCAAGAGCGACATGCATTCCACCGGCGGCGAATGGCGGGTGGAGAAGGCACGCGTGCGGTGGGACGTGCTGGACGCTTTCCAGAAGGCGGCGGGCGAGGCGGGCATTCCCGCGACGGATGATTTCAACCGGGGCGACAATGAAGGTGCCGGTTATTTCGATGTGAACCAGCGCGCCGGCTGGCGCTGGAACACGGCCAAGGCCTTTCTGAAACCGGCGCTTGGCCGCAAGAATTTGACAGTCATGACCAAGGCCCATGTCAAGCGTCTCATCATCGAGGAGGGCCGGGTCACGGGCGTCGAGTTTCATCATGACGGTGTCCTGAAAAAGATGCGCGCGCGCCGCGAGACGGTGTTGTCCGCAGGAGCGGTCGGCTCGCCGCATGTTCTGGAACTTTCCGGCATTGGCCGGGGTGACATCCTGCAGGCAGCCGGTATCGATACCGTGGCGGAAGTTCAGGGTGTGGGCGAGAACCTGCAGGACCATCTGCAATTGCGCATGGTCTACAAGGTCTCCGATGTTCTCACGCTGAACGAAAGGGCCTCCACCCTGTTCGGCAAAGCGAGGATCGGCCTCGAATATGCACTGACCCGCTCCGGGCCGATGTCGATGGCGCCGAGCCAGCTTGGCGTCTTCACCCGCTCCTCGCCGGAAAAGGAGACCGCGGATCTGGAATATCATGTCCAGCCGGTTTCTCTCGACAAGTTCGGTGATCCGGTTCACACTTTTCCGGCCATTACGGCAAGTGTTTGCAATCTGCGGCCGGAAAGCCGCGGCTCAGTGCATGTGAAAGGACCGGATTTCGCCATGCAGCCGGAAATCCGCCCGAACTATCTTTCAACGGAAGGCGACCGCCAGGTTGCCATCGATTCCATGCGGCTGACGCGCCGCATCGTCTCCCAGCCGGCCTTTGCCCGGTTCAAGCCGCAGGAATACCGGCCCGGCCCGTCTTTCGAAAACGACAACGATCTTGCCAAAGCGGCAGGGGATATCGGCACCACGATCTTCCATCCCGTCGGCACGCTCCGCATGGGATCGGACGCCGAAAGTGTCGTCGATACGCGACTGAAATTCCGCAGACTTGCCGGCTTACGCGTCGCGGATGCCTCCATCATGCCGAGGATCACGTCCGGAAACACCAATTCGCCGACGATCATGATTGCCGAAAAGGCCGCCGACATGATCCTTGCGGATAATCGTTAAGAGGAGCGTTCCCATGAAGACCGTCGCTTTTATCGGACTTGGACATATGGGCCTGCCGATGGCCGCCAATCTTGTCAAAGCGGGTTACGCCGTCAGGGGTTTCGACCTTTCCGAGGCCTGCCGTGCGGCGGCAAGGGAGGCAGGCATTCCCGTGGCAGTTGATACTGCCGAAGCCATTGCAGCGGCGGAGGTGATCGTCACCATGTTGCCGAAAGGGGAACATGTCGTTTCGGTTTATGGTGATCTGGTGCAGAAAATCTCTGCCGGAACGCTGCTCATCGATTGCTCGACGGTGGATATGGAAAGCGCCCTGAAAGCGCATGAACTGGCCGCTTCCGCCGGTTGCCCCTCCGTCGATGCCCCTGTCTCGGGCGGCACGGGTGGCGCGGCCGCCGGCACCCTGACCTTCATGTGCGGCGGCGAGGCAGAGGCATTTTCGGCGGCAAAACCGGTGCTGGAAGCGATGGGCAAGAAGATTGTCCATTGTGGCAAGGGCGGCAACGGGCAGGCGGCAAAGATCTGCAACAATATGATCCTCGGCATTTCCATGATCGCGGTTTCCGAAGCCTTCGTGCTGGGTGAAAGGCTCGGCCTTTCGCATCAGGCGCTGTTCGATGTCGCATCCACCTCGTCAGGCCAATGCTGGTCGCTCACCACCTATTGCCCGGTTCCGGGACCGGTGCCGACATCGCCCGCCAACAAGGATTATCAGCCGGGATTTGCGGCGGCCCTGATGCTGAAGGACCTGAAGCTTTCGCAGGCGGCTGCAAATGGAGCCGGGGCCTCCACCCCGCTCGGTGCGGCTGCGGCTGCGCTTTATGAGAACTTTGTCGGTGAGGGCGGCGGGGCGCGTGATTTCTCCGCCATCGTCGAGATGCTACGCGGGGGCGAGGCATGATGGACGCTACGCCGTCGGATATTCTATGGGTGCCGCCTCGGGAAAGGATGGAGCGCTCCTCGCTTTTTACCTTCGCTGTAAGGACGGCGTCGCAGCACGGGATTGCTGCCGATGATTATTCCGGTCTGCTGCGCTGGTCCATCGAAGCACCGAATACCTTTTACGACGCCTTGTGGGATGAGCTCGGGATTATCGGCACACGCGGTGAAGCGGCCTTCAAACCCGGCGCGACGATCCGCGAGGCCGAGTTTTATCCGGGCGCGAGGCTCAACTATGCCGAAAACCTGTTGCGTGATGCCGACGACCGGTTGGCGATCATCGCCCATCGTGATGATGGCACGAGGCGCGAGATAAGCCGCAGGCAGCTTTATGAACATGTCTCCCGTCTGGTGCAGGCGCTCGTCCATGCCGGCGTGAAGGAGGGCGACCGCGTCGGGGCCATCGTCACCCATGATATTGAGGCGATTGTCAGCTATCTGGCAACGAGCGCCATCGGGGCCATCTGGTCGTCCTGCTCGCCGGATTTCGGCCCGGCGGGAGCTTCCGACCGGCTATCGCAGATCGATCCGAAAATCCTCATCGCCGTGCCGGAATATGGTTATGCCGGCAAGCGCATCGATGTCGGCCCCACCATCCGCGCGGTGGCGGAAAGCGCTTCGCCTCAAAAGATCGTGCTGATCGGCGATGCCGTTCCGGCCAGCCTTTCCGATCTCGGCTGCGTGACGCTGCATGATTTCGTCGCGCCCTTTGAGCCGGGTGAAATTGCGTTCAACCGGCTGCCGGTCAAGGCGCCGCTCGCAATCCTTTATTCCTCCGGCACGACAGGCAAGCCGAAATGCATCACCCATTCCGGCGGCGGCCTGCTTCTTCAACATATGAAGGAGCAGAAGCTGCAATGTGATATTCAGCAAGGGGAGCGCTTCTTCTACTTCACCACCTGCGGCTGGATGATGTGGAACTGGCAGGTCTCCGGTCTGGCGCTTGGCGCAACGCTTGTGACCTATGACGGCAATCCCGGTTATCCCAACCCTGCGCGGCTGATCGATCTCATCGACGCCGAACGGATCGCCACCTTCGGAACCTCGGCCAAATTCATCGACGCCTGCCTGAAGGCCGGGCTAAAGCCGCGCGAAAGTCATGACCTTTCGTCCTTGCGCACGATCCTTTCCACCGGCTCGCCGCTCATCCCGCAATCCTTCGATTATATCTATCGCGACTGGAAGGCCGACGTGCATCTCGCCTCCATTTCCGGCGGTACGGACATCTGCGCCTGTTTCCTCGGCGGCAATCCGCTGCAGCCGGTTCATCGCGGCGAATTGCAGGGCGCGATGCTGGGCATGGATATCGATACGCTGGATGACGAAGGGCGTTCCGTGCGCGGCGTTGCCGGTGAACTCGTCTGTCGCAATGCCCACCTGTCGATGCCGGTCAAGTTCTGGGGTGATGAGGACGGTTCGCGGTATCAGGCCGCCTATTTCGACCGCTTTCCTGGTATCTGGGCGCATGGCGATTTTGCCGAGATGCGTCCGTCCGGCGGATATGTCATTCACGGGCGTTCGGACACGACGCTCAATCCCGGTGGGGTTCGCATTGGAACGGCGGAAATATACCGCCAGGTGGAAACCGTGCCGGAGGTCGAGGAAGCCATTGCCGTCGGGCAGGATTTCGACGGCGACCAGCGGGTCATCCTTTTCGTGCGCCTGAAAGCGGGGGCTGAGCTGACGGAGCCGCTGGAAAAGACCATTCGCAGCCGCATCCGTTCGGGCGCGACGCCCCGGCACGTTCCGGCAAGGATCATCGCCGTCAGCGCCATTCCCCGCACCCGCTCGGGCAAGATTTCCGAAATCGCGGTTCGTGACACCATTCATGGCCGGCCGGTGAAGAACACCGATGCGCTCGCCAATCCCGAAGCGCTCGATCTTTTCCGCAACCTGCCGCAGCTGAAGGACTAGGCCGATGGAAGATCAACCGAAGACCGTTCTCGTTACGGGTTCCACCAGCGGCATCGGGCTCGCCATCGCCAAACGTTTCGCCGAGGAGGGATTTCTGGTCGCCGTCCACGGCATTGAAACGTCGGAGGAAGCGGCGCAGGCACTGGAGGCGGTTGCGAAAGTGGCGCGACATCGCCCGGTCTATTTTTCAGCCAACCTTGCCAATTATGATGAGAGTGCACATCTGCCGGAAAAGGTCATTGCCGAGTTCGGTCACATCGACGTGCTCGTCAACAATGCCGGCATCCAGAAGGTCGCGCCGATCGATGAGTTCGATTTCGCCGATTTCTCCCATATTGTCGCGATCTCGCTCGACAGCGCTTTTCATACGATCCGTGCCGCCCTCCCCGGAATGAAGGAAAGGGGATGGGGACGCATCGTCAACATCGCTTCCGCCCATGGCTTGCGCGCTTCACCGTTCAAGGGACCCTATGTGGCGACCAAACATGCCGTGGTGGGCCTGACCAAAAGCGTGGCGCTTGAGGTGGCCGAGCTCGGCATTACCTGCAACGCCATCTGCCCCGGTTACGTATGGACACCGCTTGTGGCCGCTCAGGTCGCCGATCAGGCGCGGGTGCATGGCATGAGCGAGGAGGATGTGGTGAAGAAGGTGATGCTTGCGCCACAGCCGACGAGACGTTTCATACAGCCGGAGGAAGTGGCGGAGATGGCGTTTTATCTCACCGGCGATATGGCCCGCTCGATTACCGGCGCGACCATTTCCATCGATGGCGGCTGGACCGCAAAATAATCTTCGCGCAACCGGTGCCTGCTCCCACGTCTGGAACCAAACTGTGGCCCCGTGGATTAAATCTGCAGGGTTACAGGGAGTAAAAGACATGGCCAGAGAAAATGCCAGCTATCTCGACGGTCGGGATTCCCCGAAAAACGAGACGGCAACGCGCGCGCGGCAAGGGGCCAGAGGACGGCCTGTCCTCGTCATATTGATCGTCAGCGTGCTTCTCGCACTGGTGGTCTGGGCCGTGGTCGAATATTCGGTTTTTGAGCCCGATGAGAACCGGCCACCAAATTCTCAGACCGAGAGTGCGCCTGTTCCGCAGCGGCCATCCGGATCCGGAAGCTTCGATAACAACCCGGCGAATGGCCGTGCCGCACCGCCGTCATCGACGGAGAAAAATCCTGCGCCGCAGGACTCGACCGGCGCCCCCGCAAAACCCATGACTACCATGCCGTGAAATTTTTCATGCCAAATGAATAGTTTGTATGGAACCAGATCGCACCCGATTTCATTTCACGCAAAGTGACAGGAATCGGGGGTCTCATTCATGGCAGTCACAGTCACTGCGGTTATTCTCTCGCTGATCGGCCTTGCGCTGTTCGGTTTCGGCTCTCAGCTCGTCATGCTGGGCGGGAGCTTTTATTACGTTCTTTCCGGGCTGGCCTTCCTTTTGACGGCCATCCTCCTGTTCAAGCGCAATCGCGCAGCACTGCACGTCTACGCCGTCTTCATTGTCGCGACCCTCGCCTGGGCCGTCTGGGAAGTCGGCTTCGACTGGTGGCAGCTTGGCCCGCGTGGCGGTATCATCATTCTCATCGGCCTCTGGCTTCTGGTGCCCTGGGTCAGAAAACCGCTTGGTTTTGCGAGCCCGACGGGGCTGAGTTACGGCCCGAATGCCTGGCCGCTTGCGCTCTCGGTTCTGGCCTCCATCGTGGTGGCCGGATATTCCATGGCGCAGGATCCGCATGACAAGCCGGGCTCCCTGCCGCAGGAGACTGCGTCTGCTGCACCCGTCTATGGCGGCAACGTGCCTGACGGTGACTGGCATCAATATGGCCGCACGCCCTATGGCCAGCGTTATTCGCCGCTCACGCAGGTCAATGTCGACAATGTCTCGCAGCTGAAGGAAGCCTGGCGTTATCAGACGGGCGACGTGAAGCTGCCGGATGATGTGGGTGAGACCACCTATCAGGTCACGCCGCTCAAAGTCGGCAATACGCTTTATATCTGCACGCCGCACAATTGGGCGATTGCCATCGACGCGGCCACCGGCAAGGAAAAGTGGAAATACGACCCGAATGTCGGCCTTAACCCGGACCGCCAACACCAGACGTGCCGCGGCGTATCCTATTATGCCGAACCTAACGCCGCACAGGGTACGGCATGCGCAGAACGCGTCTACCTGCCGACCTCGGATGCACGGCTGATCGCGCTTGATGCGGCAACCGGTCAGGTCTGCACTTCCTTTGCCGATCAGGGTGTGCTGCATCTTGAACAGGGCATGAAATACAATCCCGCCGGTTATTATTATTCGACCTCGCCGCCCGTGATCGCGGCGGGTAAGATCATCATTGGCGGCGCGGTGAACGACAACTATTCCACACAGGAACAGTCCGGTGTCATCCGTGCTTTCGATGTGAACAGCGGCGCACTTATCTGGAACTGGGATTCCGGCAATCCGACAAAGACCGAGCCGCTGGCGGAAGGCGAAACCTATACGACGAACTCGCCGAACAGCTGGTCCGTGCTGAGTTATGATGAAGGATTGGGTCTCGTTTACGTCCCGTTGGGCAATCAGGTGCCGGACCAGCTCGGCATGGGTCGCAGCGAGAATGTGGAGAAATATTCCTCCTCCATTGTCGCGCTCGATATCAATACCGGCAAGGATCGCTGGGTGCGCCAGACGGTTCACCACGATCTTTGGGATATGGACGTGCCCGCTCAGCCGGTGCTGCTCGACATCACCAAGGACGGTCAGAGCGTTCCGGCGCTCGTCGGTCCCACCAAGCAGGGCGATATCTACGTTTTGGACCGTCGTACCGGCGAGCCGCTTCTGCCGATCACGGAAGAACCGGCTCCGAGTGGCGCGATCCCTGAAGACTTCACCTCTCCGACCCAGCCGACGACCGCGCTGTCGTTCAAGCCGGAGCCGCTGAAGGAAAAGGACATGTGGGGCGTCTCCATGTTCGATCAGCTCGCCTGCCGTATCCGCTTCCACCAGCTGAACTACAAGGGCCGTTACACCCCGCCGTCGCTGACCGGATCGATCATCTATCCCGGCAATTTCGGCACCTTCAACTGGGGCAGCGTGGCGGTCGATCCCGAACGTCAGGTCATGTTCGGCATGCCGACATACCTTGCCTTCACTTCGAAGCTCGTGCCGCGCGCCGACATTCCGCCGAAGGGGCAGGACGAAAAGGGCAGCGAACAGGGTTTGAACCGTAATGATGGTGCGCCCTATGGTGTGTTCATGGGCCCGTTCCTCGGCCCGCTGCAAATTCCCTGCCAGGCACCGCCGTGGGGCTATGTGGCAGGCGCTGACCTTCGCACCGGCGATATCGCCTACAAGCACAAGAACGGCACGGTCTATGACATGACGCCGCTGCCGCTGCCCTTCAAGGTGGGCGTGCCGGGCATTGGCGGACCGATGATCACCAAGGGTGGCGTTGCCTTCCTGGGTGCCGCCGTCGACAACTATCTGCGGGCCTACGACCTCACCACCGGCAAGCAACTCTGGGAAGCGCGCCTGCCCGCCGGCGGTCAGGCAACGCCGATGACCTACGCGCTGGACGGCGGCAAGCAATATGTCGTGATGGTTGCCGGCGGTCATGGTTCCGTCGGAACCAAGCCGGGCGATTATGTGATCGCCTATACCCTGCCGTAAAACGCGGCCGCTTCAGGCAAATAAAAAACCGGAATGGGTGACCATTCCGGTTTTTGCTTGTGCAGCTGTTGCCGTGATCAGGCTGCCTTTTTCTGAGCGGCCGCATTGATCGAAATCTTGGCAAGCGAGGTCAGCGCGTCGTCGGTCTTGGTTTCTTCCTTGAGCGTCGCATCCAGCAGGGAAGCGGCGTTGGCGTGTCCAAGCTTCTCCGCCCATGCCTTGAGGGTGCCGTAACGGGCGATCTCATAATGTTCGACGGCCTGAGCCGACGAGATGAGACCGGCATCGAGAGCGGCCGTGCCCTTGAAGTCATCCATGATTTCCTCGCCCTCGGCGATGATGCCCTGGATTGCCTCGCAGGTCTTTCCCTGCGCCCGCTTGCCGATCATCTCGAACACTTCCTGCAGGCGTTCAATCTGGCCCTGGGTTTCTTCCCTGTGCTTTTCGAAGGCCTGTTTCAGCTTCGGATCGGTCGCTGCCCGTGCCATCTTCGGCAGGGCTTTGAGAATCTGTCTTTCGGCGTAGTAGATATCCTTCAACGTGTCGTAAAACAGGTCGTCGAGTTTCTTCTCGGCCATTGGTCCTTCTCCCATGTGTGAAAGTGCGTGGCGTGCGCCCGCACGGGAGACAAACCCTTCGCAGCTCCCATAGTTCCGGCTCCGTTGCGCGCAACATTTATATTGCTGCAGGGAACCAACAGGCTTTCCCGAACTTACTGTGCTGAAATTTCGGGAGGAGACACGACTGTGCCCCAAAGCCTTGCAGAAGAATTTTCCATGAATATTTCCATTCCCTTCGAGGTGCTGGTGGTGCGCGTTTTTGGTGCGGTCATCCTGTGCGGCCTGATCGGTCTGGAGCGCGAATTTCACAAGAATACTGCCGGTCTTCGCACCAATATGCTGATCGGTCTTGCAGCGGTCACTTTCTGCGTCATCACCATCCATATGATGGAGACGATGGCGGAAGGTCATGAGGCCGCGCGGCTCGATCCCATCCGGTTGGTTGAGGCCGTGACGGCGGGCATCGCCTTTCTTGCGGCAGGTGTGGTCGTCTATACCAGGGGCGATGTCAAAGGTCTGACGACGGGGGCGAGCATGTGGCTCTCCGCGGCGATCGGCCTTGCCGCCGGTCTCGGCATGTGGCCGCTGGCCATTGTTGCCGCCGGCATCGGCATTATCGTCCTGTGGACGCTGCGCCGCATACAGGTGGTGGCCGGCATCAAGGACGAATGAACGGTGATCAATCGAACCGGAAGAGATCGGCGTCGGGATCCTTGCCGCCATTGACGGCGGCAGCGATTATCTCGGCGGCGATCTGGCTGAAGGTGATGCCGTTACCCCCGAAGCCCATGACGGCGTAGACGTTTCTCATGCCGGGAACCGCGCCGATCAGCGGCAGGCCTGTGGTGGTGGTGCCGAAGGCCGCCGCCCAGCGATATTCCGGCTCTCCGATGTCGATACCAAGGAGACTTTCCATCTTGCACCGGATTGCGTCCTGTTTGGTAAAGAGCTTTCCTTCAGAAAGGTACGATGTCGGGCTTTCCTCATCCTCGCCCCCCGCGATCAGGCGTCCGTCACGGTCGGTACGCAGGTAGAGATAGGGATCGGAAGCCTCCCAGACGATATGGCTTTTCAGCCAGTCCGGCAGATCGATGCCCTTCCTGCTCGCCAGCGCCCAGGTGGAGATGATCTGATGTTTCGGGCTTTCAAGCGACTTCAGGAATTCGTATCCGGTGCAGAAAACGACATTGCGGGCGGAAAGGATTTTGCCCTGTGCGGTGGCGACGACCACCTCGTCACCGAGGTTTCTGAGATCGGTGATTTCCAGATGGGACACGATTTCCGCACCGGCGCCCGACGTGTGGCGCAAAAGGCCGGCCGTCAGCTGAGCGGGATTGGCGGAGGCCGAAATATCGCTGAGGATAGCCCCAGTCCGATCGATGGCGTAGTCGCTCCTCAATTCGGCGGGGCCAAGGAGGCGCGCTGCAATTCCTGCTTCTTCCCGGGCTGCCGCTTCAGCCTTCAGCGCGCGCGACCCCATTTCGTCGCCGGCGAGATAAAGCGCCTGCTTGCGCGCCATGCTGCAGGATATGCCGAGCGAGGAAACGATTTCCTCAAGACGCAGGACGGCCCGCGCCGAGCGTTGCCACGCCCGATCCGCAGCGTCCCTGCCGATCATCTTTCTGAGCTCGGTCAGAGGCGTGTCGATCTCGTGCTGAATCATCGCGGTGCTGGCGACGCTGCTGCCCATTACCGGGTCACGCCGGTCGACGATCAGCATCGACTGTCCCGGCCTGTGCAACGCATGGGCCACAAGCGCGCCGCTGATGCCGGCACCCACCACGATCGTGTCATAATGGTTGGCTTCCGGGGTCTTTCCGCTGCGAATGCCGATGCGGGGCGTATCGGCCCACAGGGGTTTTGATTCCCTGAGGTCCCGTTCCTTCGTCAGTTCCGATGTGGGCATGAAAGTGTCCTGAAAGGTCTCACGGCTCGGTATAGCCGACGACGTTGATGATGAGTGTTCCGTTTTGGGGATTGTTTCGGAAGAAGAGCGTGCCGGTGTCGCGGGATTCCGAGGCGACATAATCGAATGTCACGTCGACGCTTTCCAGCGTGGCGGCATTCTGCTGCAGGTCGCCGCGCACATGCACCTGCGCCGCCGTCGTCATGGAGAGGTTGCGAATGTGGAAACTCACCCGGTACTGTCCCGCCTGTGCCTCGACGTCCGTGACGGCAATCTCGAAGCGTGCCCTGTCCGGCTTGTAGCGATAGATGTCATAGCCGATCCAGCCGAGCATCGCGATGACAAGAAGCGTGCAGACGGCGCCCGTCAGCCACTCCACCCAATGCGGTTCGGGGCTTTCCACATTTTTGCGGCCCTTCGATATGGTCATTTTGTCCTCACAGGATCAGCCGGGCAGAGGCAGCGCCGATCGAAGCGGGAACGCCGAGAATAACGGCGGCATTCATGATCTGCGACAGCGAGGTATGGTCGAGACGTTCGAAGGTCCAGAGCGTGTAGATACTGATGGCAATGGCGATGACATAACCGGGCAGGGTGAAACGCAGGAAGGACTGCCACCATTCCTGCCCCTCGTGCACTTGGTGCGACCCCTTGAAATGAAGCGCATAGACGAAGCCATGCATGATGGCGATCGAGACCAGGCAAAGCGCCAGAATGTGATAGGGGGTTACCTTGTAGGCAATCAGGATCATTTCTTCCGTTGGGGCGACATTGAGGCTGAGAAAAAGCGCGCCGACCATCATCATGAAGAGTTCGTGCAGATAACCCGTCTCGCCCGAATATTCGCCATCCTCCTCATCCTCG
Source organism: Rhizobium sp. X9 (assembly GCF_018873185.1). Taxonomy (NCBI): domain Bacteria; kingdom Pseudomonadati; phylum Pseudomonadota; class Alphaproteobacteria; order Hyphomicrobiales; family Rhizobiaceae; genus Rhizobium; species Rhizobium sp. X9. The sequence continues at coordinate 1,617,963 of NZ_CP071312.1, forward strand.
GTGTCGGAATGTTCGCCGAGCTGGCTGCGGCCGAGCAGCGCCCCGATGCTGGCGGGCACGGATTGCAGGGCGATTTTGGCGATGAGATTTGAGGTGGTGAGCTGATCGTAAAAAATGCCGAACAGCAAAAGCACGGCGGCGCTGACGGCAATGCCAAGCCCATAGGCCGTTATCGCATCGCGTAGCGCCTGTGTTCGGGAATGAATATTTTCAAAGCCGATGCGGCGGGCGAGCAGGAAAAGCAGCGGCAGGTTCAGGATGCAGAGCAGCAGAAGCCGCCAGGAATTGACATAGAGGCCCAGAAACCACATTTCCATGGTCATCAGCATGGGCAGGGCAAACAGCAGTGCGCCTGCCGTTCCACGTGCCAGACCGATCAGAAATTGCCTGACCTCATCACTATCCGCATCTTTTCGTATGATTGCCGCCGCCATGCGTCCCCCTGCATGAAGGGATAACGCAATGGCGTTTTTCCGGTTCCGTTGGTTATTTTGCGGGGTCGATGAGGGCGATGCCGAATTCGCGGCGGTAACTGCGCCGCAATTCCGCAGGTGTTTCGCGAATGACGACTTCGAGCGTCGGGCGCACCACCCCCTTCAGGAAATGGCCGCCTTTTGTGGAACCATCGGCAAAGCCCAGGACGACGTGCAGGTGCGGATTTGGCGTGTCGTTTTCGTCAAGCGTAATATCGCCAAGCAGGCTCAGAACCTCGCTCTGCTCCGTCACGGGGATCTCCTTATATTCTCGCGTCGAAAGGTCGAAAAAAGCAAGCGTCGCAGTTGAAAAGGCACCTATCGCGGTCACCGAGGCGGCATTGATGTTTTCCGATTTTGCGAAGCGGCGGATCGCCTCGAATGCCTCTTCCTCCGGGTCGATGACAAGAATGAAGGTACGTTCGGCACCGGTGGCCAGCAATCTGCTTTTCATGGATGTCTCCCAATAAAAGTGCCGCCGGCAGGCGGCGGCACAGGAATGTCATGCACCTCAGGCGGCACGGCGTTCGTGGCGGCCTTCCTCGACCTCCTCGACGATTTTCGCAACGAAGGCATCGAGGTCTTCCGGGCTGCGGGACGTGATGATGCCCTTGTCCGTCACCACCTTTTCGTCCTTCCAGTTGGCGCCGGCGTTTTTCAGGTCGGTCTTGATCGACCAATAGGAAGTGGCGTTGCAGCCGCGCAGGGCATCGGCTTCAACCAGAAGCCAGGGGGCGTGGCAAATGGCGGCCACGACCTTGCCGGACTTGACGAAATCGCGAACGACGCGCATCGCATCCTCGTCGTGGCGCAGGACGTCCGGATTGATCTGGCCGCCTGGAAGAACCAGCGCATCGAAATCATCCGATTTGACACTTCCGGCGGAAAGATCGACGGCAATGCTGTCGCCCCAGTCCTTTTTATCCCAGCTCCTGATCTCGCCATCCTTGATTGAGGCGATCTTGACGTCTGCACCCTTGGCCTTCAACTGGTCATAGGGCACGCGCAGTTCGGAGCGCTCATAGCCGTCCGTTGCGAGAATGAGGATCTTTGCAGCGTTGATGGCAGTCATATCTGTCTCCTTATGGGTTCAATCGTCCTTGTCGGAATTTACGGAAGGGAGGAAAAATTCCACGTCCTTCAGGCGCTCCTCGTCGAGATTTTCGATGTTGGTCTGCCAGAATCTCTCCGCTTCCGCCGGTTCGTCTTTCCATTGGCGCACGAAGGTCTTGTTGTCGTCGATCATGACCTGGCGGGTTCCGCCGAGCCGCAGATATTCTTCCGCAAGTTTGCGCGTTTCGGTCTTTTCCATGTCGCGGCTCCTTGTGCGTGGAAAGCGGGGACGGAGGGACGCCGGATGGGTAAGAAGCTCGGCTGCCATTTCGTTGGCCACCGGGAGAAAACGGAAAAATCCCGATGTTCTTCAGCGCCATCGCGTCCGTTTGACACGGCGGCCCTCCTGCCAGAACAACGTGAGCTCTCCGGTATGGTTCCCCATTTTTTAAAGGGGTGTCATTGCCGGGGCCAAATACATCGCGCGCAATTTTTCCCGGAACAAACGGGCAAGTCACGTTGTTTTAGCCGTGATGCAGGGGAGGCAGCATGGCAGCCAGACAGAGCGACGGCGAATACAGCGACAACAACGAAAACAAGGGTTTCTGGTCGATCGACTTCGGCAATTCGCCCGTCATCGGCACGGCCATTCATGACGGTCATCGCATCCGCCCCGATATTGCCGATCTGATGGCGCTTTCCCCGGACGAACGCCTGCGGGAAGAAGATCCCTTTACCGGCGAAATGATCGCGGGGATGACCAACCGCATCATCGTCCATCATTCGCGTTTCGAAATCGATCTCAACCGTGCGGCCGACCAGGCAATCTACCTCAAGCCGGAGCAATCCTGGGGACTGGAGGTCTGGAAACAGGAGCCGCCCGCGGCATCCATCCGCCAATCGCTCGATTTTCACGCCGACTATTACGCAATGCTTGAAACCGTTCTTTCAACGGTCGAACGGCGGCACGGTGCTTTCGTGGTACTGGACGTGCACAGCTATAATCATCGCCGGCAGGGTGCCGCCGCGCCGCCGACGGCCCAGGCGGAAGCGCCTGATATCAATATCGGCACCTTTTCCATGGACCGCAGCCGCTGGAGCGATGTCGTCAGCGCCGTTGGCCATCATTTTGCGTCAGCGACCATCGGCGGCCGCCGTCTCGATGTTCGCGAGAATGTGGCCTTTCAGGGCAAGGGGGAGCAGACACGTTTCATTCACGAGCGTTTTGCGCAGAACGGCTGTGCGATTGCGGTGGAGTTCAAGAAATTCTTCATGGATGAATGGACCGGCAAACCGGCCGTACGCGTGGTGTCGGATATTCGCGACACGATGGCCGCACTTCAACCGGTTCTTGAAGAGTGCCTGAGGGCGCGGCGATGAACCTCTCTTCCGCACGCAGCGAACCGTCACCGGTCGCCGATCTGGTAGACGATGTTGTCTCCTGTCTGGAAGCTGGCAAGGCGGTCCGTCGCGATGTCGGAAAGACTGGCAGGCTGCATATCGACCGGCCGCTGCCGTTTCTCTGCCTGCATCTGACTGGCGGTACGAAGGATCTCGCGGCCCGCGACATCGCGTCTGCACATGCGTCCTATCTGATCGCATCGACCATTCAGGAGGCTGCGCCGCTGATTGAGGCCGTAGGCGCTGCCATGCGGCAACGCTTCGGCGCCTTCATGGTTCTCGATATCGGCGAACTGGAACATGACATTCTGCTCGCTGACGATTCGCCCTTTCTGCCGCATTATGAGGTTTCCGTCTCGGCGACGGACGAGCCCGAAACACAGAACGCCCGCCGTGTTTTCATCAAGGCGGTTTGCGACGCCGAAGTGCGGTTTCGCACGCCGCGCATCACCAGGCCAGAAGTGGCGGCGGATCCGATCCTTAGATTTCAGAATGCCGGCCTCGATTTCCCCTGCATCAGTGTGCGTTTTGCGCCGATCTACCGGCAACCGGAATCCGGCGCGGATTATCCCGGCCTGCGCGAGACGATGATTGCCGATATTTTCGATGCCGGTTTACAGGCCTTCTCGTCATTCGCGGCCGGTAAAGATGCCCTCAAGGTCACCAGTCACCGGGCGCTCGGCCGCAAGGCTTTCGTCGATGCCGTCAGGCGCGCCGATCGCTCGATCGACGACATCGTCTCTTCCTTCGATTTTCTTCTGTCCGTCACGCCGATCAATGCCCGCCGGGCCTTCGAGGAGTTTCGTGACGGCAGCTTTCAATATGCGCCGCGCCTGCTTTACCGGCCCCTCGGCGTTGATGTCGAGGAACAGAAACGCAAGCTGTATTCCGTGGTTTTCGACCATCTGGAAGACCCGGTGCTTTATCATCTTTACCGGGAAAAGCAGCAGGAGATCGATCTGCAACTGACGATGCTCGCCAATCTGCATCGCCGCACGTTCACAGATTTCTCCCGCGCCCTTTACGGCGCCGTTGAACCCGCTCTTTTGACACTGGCCCTCAGCGTGCTTGAGGATTGCCCGCGCAAGGATGAGAGCGGCGAAATCGCCATGGTTGATTGTTATGCGGTCGCCAGAAAGTCGCGCGAGATGGTCGAGACCTATCTGGCGGAGGAGCCGGAATTCAAGGCCCGTGTCGAAATCAGGGACGACCTGCCGCCCGGCCTGATGGTGACGGGCGAAAAACTGCTGATCTCGCGCCACACCGTCATGGAACAGCGCCGGGTCGAGGCGCTTCTCTCGCACGAGATCGGCGTGCATCTGCTCACCTATTTCAACGGTTCGTCTCAGGGCCTCAGGCTCTTCCGCACCGGACTTTCCGGTTACGAGGGCGTGCAGGAGGGGTTGGCGGTGCTGGCGGAGCACCTGGCCGGTGGCATGACACGCGAGCGCCTGCGGCTGATCGCCGGCCGTGTCGTCGGCTGCGCCGCCATGCTGGATGGCGCGACTTTCGTTGAGACGTTCCGGATCATGACCCGGGATCACGGTTTCGACGAGGCCGGCGCCTTCAACATGGTGCTGCGCATCTATCGGGGCGGTGGTCTTTCGAAGGACGCAATTTATCTGCGCGGACTGGCAGAGGTGCTGGAACATCTGCGCAAGGGCGGCGCGCTCGATCCATTCTGGATGGGCAAAATCGCCGCCGCCCATTTCCCGGTGATGCAGGAGCTTGCCTTGCGCGGCCTCCTGCGTCCGCCGGGCGTACGCCCCGCTTTTCTGCTGCCGGCCAAGGCCAATGAGCGGCTCGAAAAAATCCGGGCGGGATTATCCATCGCCGAACTGGCGACACTATAACATGACAGGAGGGGCTACATGCGTATCGCATTTTTCGTCAATTCCATCGAAACCGAGGGGCCGAATTTCGCCACCGGGCTTATGGCCATGGCTGCGCTCAATCGCGGCCATGAGGTGGTCTATCTGACGCCTGGTGATTTCACCTTGCGGTCGGACGACAGTCTGACCATTCATGCCTCTGTGCTGCCGAAGGCGAAATACAAGAAGGCCGACGCTTTCCATGCCGCCCTTCAGGACAAGTCGCTGGAACGGCGCACGATGGATGTGGAGGAAATCGACGCGCTGATGCTGCGCAACGATCCTTCGCTTGACCAGACGACAAGGCCTTGGGCAGTGCATGCCGGCATTCTGTTCGGCCGGCTTGCCGAACAACGGGGCGTCGTGGTGCTGAACGATCCCGAAGGTTTGGCGCTTGCGCAGAACAAGCTCTATTTCCAGAGCTTCCCCGAAATCGTCCGTCCGACCACGATCATCTCGCGCAATGTCGATGAAATCCGCGCATTCGCCGATGCTCATCCCAAGGGTGTCATCGTCAAGCCGCTTCAGGGTTCAGGCGGCAAGAATGTCTTCAAGATCGGCTCCAGCAAGGAGGCCAATCTCAACCAGATTTTCGAGGCCGTCAGTCTCGAGGGTTACCTGATTGCGCAGGCCTATCTGCCGGCTGCCAAGGATGGCGATGTCCGTTTCTTCATGATGAATGGCAGGCCGCTGATGCGCGACGGAAAATATGCCGCACTTCGCCGCGTGCCGGCAAAAGGCGATCTGCGCTCCAACATTCACGCCAAAGGCACCGCCGAGGCGGTGAAAGTGACCGACGAGATTGTGGCGCTTGCCGAAATGATGCGGCCGAAGCTGGTGGAAGACGGCATGTTTCTGGTCGGGCTCGATATCGTCGGCGACAAGATACTGGAGGTGAACGTGTTTTCGCCGGGCGGTCTCTTGAACATCCTCGAACTCACCGATGTCGATTTCAGCGATACGATCATAGAGTCTATAGAGACCAAAGTTGCCATGCAGAGCGCGTCCGGCGGCATGCTCTCCAATCGCCTGCTGGCGACGCTCTGAGTTATTCGCGCAATTCGGTAGAGCGCATGTCACGATACCAGGCGACGAGGGCCTTGATGCCCTCTTCGACCGGGGTTTGCGGCACGTAGCCTGTCAGGGCTCTCAAAAGATCGGGCGAGGCGAAGGTGCGGGGAACGTCTCCCTGCTGCATGGGCAGCATGTTGCGGATCGCCGGCCTGCCGACCGCCTTTTCGACCGTTTCGACAAAGCGCATCAGTTCCACCGGCTGGCCGCCGCCAATATTGACGATGCGGAAGGGTGCATGGTGCGACAGCGTGTCGGTCACGCCTTCCTGCGTCACCCGGTTTTCCTCGGACGGGACGATCTCACTCAGCCGGACGATGCCCTCCACCAGATCGTCAATATAGGTGAAGTCGCGGCTCATATTGCCTTCGCCGTAAATATCGATCGGCTGGCCATTCGATATGGCATCGACGAATTTGATCGGCGCCATGTCCGGCCGTCCCCAGGGTCCGTAGACGGTGAAGAAGCGGAAGGCCGTGGTGGGCAATTTGTGGAGATGGGCATAGCTATGCGCCATCAGTTCCATCGATTTTTTGGTGGCCGCATAAAGCGTCATCGGCTCATCGGCCTTGTCGCTTTCCGCAAAGGGCACTTTTTCGTTGGCGCCGTAGATGGAGGAGGTCGAGGCCAGCATCAGGTGTTTGACACGCAGGTTCTTGGCAAGCTCCAGCATGTTCCACGATCCGATGAGATTGGAATCGATATAGGCGCGTGGATTTTCAAGGCTGTAGCGGACACCCGCCTGTGCCGCGAGGTGAATGATGATTTCCGGTTCGGCAGCCTCCGCCGCCCGCTTCAGGGCGTCCACGTCTTCCAGCATGCCGATTTCGGCCCTGAAACCATTGGAGCGGGAAAGGATGGCGTGGCGTTTTTCTTTCAGGCTGACGTCGTAATATTTAGTCATGCCGTCAAAACCGGTCACGAAATGGCCGGCATCCAGAAGCCGCTTGGCAACATAAAAACCGATGAAGCCCGCGGTGCCCGTAACCAGATAACGCATGATGATTATATCCCGAATCCGTTGGTGCGTTTGCGGTCGAACCGGAAGCGCGAAAACCTTTTAAGTGAAATGCCGAAGGCGAAACTTTATAGTTCTTTGCCGGAACTGCTCTCGTGCGGACGGCCAACCGCAGCATAGATGAAGCCATGTGCGGCGACTTCATCCGTGCGGTAAATATTGCGCAGATCGACCAATACAGGGCTCTTCATGATCGCTTTCAGGCGCGGCAGGTCGAGCGCGCGGAACTGGTTCCATTCCGTCACGATGACGACGGCATCGGCATCTTCCGCAGCCTCGTAAGGACCCGTCGCATATTCGATATCCTCCATGATATGGCGGGCATTCGCCATGCCTTCCGGATCGTAGCCCACCACCCGGGCGCCACCATCCTGCAGGGTCTGGATGATGGCGATTGCCGGGCTGTCGCGCATATCGTCGGTGTTCGGTTTGAAGGTCAGACCGAGCACTGCGATCTTCTTGCCGCGCACGTCGCCGCCCACTGCGTTGATGACCTTGCGGCCCATGGCGCGCTTGCGGTTGTCGTTGATGGCGATGGTGGTCTCGATCAGCCGCACCGGGGCGTCATAATCCTGCGCGGTCTTGGCGAGCGCCAGCGTATCCTTGGGAAAACAGGAGCCGCCATAACCGGGGCCGGCATGCAGGAACTTGGAGCCGATGCGGCCATCAAGGCCGATGCCGCGCGACACGTCCTGAACATTGGCGCCAACCTTTTCACACAGATCCGCCATCTCGTTGATGAAGGTGATCTTCATCGCCAGAAAGGCGTTGGCGGCATATTTGATCAGTTCCGACGTGCGTCTGGTGGTGAAGAGCAGCGGCGACTGGTTGAGGTAAAGCGGACGGTAAACCTCGGTCATCACCGGGCGCGCACGCTCATCCGAAAGGCCGACGACGATACGGTCCGGCCGCTTGAAATCCTCGATGGCCGCACCCTCGCGCAGGAATTCCGGATTGGAGACCACGGCGAAATCGGCCGACGGATTTTCTTCGTGAATGATGCGCTCCACCTCGTCGCCCGTGCCGACGGGAACGGTGGATTTCGTGACGATAACGGTAAAACCATCAAGCGAATGGGCGATTTCTTTTGCCGCGGCGTAGACGTAACCGAGATCGGCGTGGCCGTCGCCGCGCCGCGAGGGCGTGCCGACCGCGATGAAGACGACATCGGCATTGGCGACCGCGGAGGAAAGATCGGTGGTGAAGCTCAGACGGCCGGCCCTGGCATTATTGGCGACGATTGTCTCCAGACCCGGTTCGAAGATCGGAATATGGCCGCTTTTCAGCGCTTCGATCTTTTCCGGCATCTTGTCGACGCAGATCACGTCATGGCCGAAATCGGCAAAACATGCGCCTGAAACAAGACCGACATAACCGGCACCGATCATCACTATCCGCATTCTTCTTCCTTTCGGTTCGTGAGGCGATGTTCGCGCAGCAAGCTTCAGGCGAAATCAGCGGGTGCAATCACACCACAATGTTTAGCCGCCTTCGCGCTTGCCGCCAAGCGCCACGATCAACACGGGCTAACCTCTTTCCATGACGGTGATGTGATGGCGGTGGCGGGACAAATTTGCCGCACCTTGCAGCCATTTGCATCGGTTGGGTTCAATCGGGCAATTTTGCCGTTTTTCCGGCTTGCACTCATAGGTAGCCGGGTCTAGCCATAGGGTGAGGATCAAATCTGCCAGACTGTCTGTCCCTTTAAGGGGCGTCCGGGTCGCTTTACGCGGCCGGGGTGCGCTTTGCATTCCGGTCGGTGTTCGGGGAAGTTCAAATGCAAAAGGGTTTTCTGCTCGGTCTGTTCGCCTATGCGAGCTTTTCCTGGGGCGATGCCACGATCAAGTCGCTTGGATCACAGGTCAGCGTTTTCGAGATCGGCTTCTTCAGCATATTGTTTTCCGGCATCTTCATCTTCTTCAGCAAACCCCGCGAGGAAAGGTGGCGTGAATTCTGGCGCATGAGCCGTCCCTTCGCCGTGCACGGCCGGGCGATCTCGGGTCTGTTTGCCGGTATTCTCGGCATTTACGCGTTCACCACCATTCCCTTGGCGGAAGCCTATGCGCTGATCTTCCTGTCGCCGCTCTTCGTCACCGTGCTGGGCCGTTGTCCTCAAGGAAGATATCGGGCCGTGGCGCTGGGCGGCGGTTCTGGCCGGCATCGTCGGCGTCATTCTTGTCGTGCGGCCCGGCTTCAAGACGCTGGAACTCGGGCATTTCGCCGCGATCGGCGTTGCATTTCTGGCGGCCATGACCATCGTTTTGCTGCGCTCGCTGGCGGGTAAGGAAAAGCGCACCTCGATCATGGGCGTGCTGTTGATCTACGGTCTCACCTTCAACGGCCTTGCCTCCATCCCTGAATTCGTCATGCCCAATCTGCACCAGCTTGTTGCCTTTGCCTTCATCGGGCTTTGCACGGCAACGGGACAGATAACGCTTCTGGTGGCAACCCGCATCGCGCCGGCGAGCCAGATCGCGCCGTCGCATTATTCGCAAATCCTCTGGGCCGTGGCGATCGGCATGGCCTTCTTCCACGAATATCCGGATGCGATTGCCGTTCTCGGTCTCGCCGTCATTGCGGCCTCGGGACTGCTGACGATGATCCGTGAAAAGGTGAGGCTTGGCACCGTGCGCTGGAACCCGTTTTTCCGCAATCGTCTCTGACCCTTTCGCCGTTATCGTGATGATCGGAAACAGTGCGTCAACCGAAGCGCGGCTTGCGGGGTGGCCGCAGGCGGCTCCATAAGGCTTTTCATCTTTAGATGAATGGAGAGCCTAAATGCTCGTTGATGGAAAATGGACGGCCGAGTGGCATCCCGTGCAGGCGACCGACAGGAAGGGTGGCTTCGTTCGCCAGACATCCGGTTTCCGCAACTGGGTGACGCCTGATGGTTCGGTTGGCCCGACGGGTGAGGGCGGGTTCAAGGCCGAGGTTGGGCGCTATCACCTCTATGTCGCGCTGATCTGCCCATGGGCATCGCGCACGCTGATCGGCCGCAAACTGAAGAAGCTGGAAGAGGTGATTTCGGTTTCCGTGGTCGAGCCGGCGCTTTCCGATGAGGGCTGGAGGTTCGGCGATTATCCGGGCTCGGGACGCGACGGGCTGAATGGCTTCACCTATATGCACGAGGCCTATACCAGCGCCGATCCGCACTATACCGGTCGTGCCACCGTTCCCGTGTTGTGGGACAAAAAAACGAAAACCATCGTCAACAACGAATCCGCCGATATTCTGCGCATGCTGAATTCCGGCTTCGGCGATCTGGCCGATAACGGGATCGATCTTTATCCGGAGGCGCTTCGCGATGAGATTGATGCCCTCAACGACCACATCTATCCGCGCCTCAACAATGGTGTCTACAGAACCGGTTTCGCCACCACCCAGCTTGCCTATGAGGAAGCCTTCGCCGACGTCTTCGCGACACTTCAGGAACTGGAAACCCGCCTCGCATCAGGCGGACCTTTCCTCTTCGGAGATCGCCTGACAGAAACGGATGTCCGGCTTTTCGTGACGCTGGTGCGTTTCGATGCTGCCTATTACGGCCTGTTCAAGTGCAATCTTCGCCGTATTGCCGATTGTCCGGCCTTGCAGGCCTATATAATGCGGGTGCTGACTGTTCCGGGCGTGCGCGACACGGTGAATATCGATCACATCAAGCGCGGTTATTATTCGATCAAGGCACTCAATCCCACCAGGATCGTGCCGGTCGGCCCCGATCTTCCGGGGCTTGACGAGGTTTCCGCGGGAACTGTGTGAATCTCTACGCCGGCTTGCCGACCTGATCGAGAAGCCATGCCTGGAAGGCGCGGGCAAGGACATTGTCCTGCCGCCCTTCCGGCAAGGCAACGTAATAGCTCTTGTCGGTTTGCAGGGGGATATCGAAGACGATTTCGAGGCGGCCGGAGGCGAGTTCCGCCTCGATCAGATATTTCGGCAAGAGGGCAAAACCGATGCCGCTTATGGCCGCTTCAATGATCATCGAAAACTGGTCGAAACGGCTGCCCTTATAGGCATTCTCTGCCGTTACCCCGTTCATCTCCAGCCATTCCGTCCACAGTTTCGGGCGCGTGGTCACATGCAGCAATGGCTGCCGGTTGAAATCGCCGGGCCCTCTCATTCCTGCGCGCTGAAGCAGAGTGGGGCTGGCGACCGGCACGATCACCTCATTGCATAAAAAGGTGCAGGTGCCGTGTGCCCAGACCGGTTGGCCATAGTGAATGGCGAGGTCGAAACCTTCCTCGTCGAAATCGAAGGGGTGCGAGCGCGAGGCGATGGTGATCGTCATGTCCGGATTGGCATCGATGAAGCGGTGCAGACGTGGCATCAGCCAGCGGCTGCCGAAGGTTGGCAGAGTGGCGACGGAAAGCGAGGCGTGCGATGTTCCGGCCGAAACCGCGCGCACCATCAGCTGTTCGGATTGCTGCAGCAGGCGCCGTACGTCGGGCAGGAATTTGCGGCCCGCTTCCGATAAAACGACGCGCCGGCGGATGCGTTCGAAAAGCTGCATCCCGGTCTGCGCCTCGAGTTCGCCGATCTGCCGGCTGACGGCGCTTTGCGTGAGGTTGAGTTCTTCTGCGGCACGGGTAAAATTCCCATGCCTTGCAGCACACTCGAAAGCTTGCAGGGTGACGATGTCAGGGACCAGTCTTCTGCGCGGATCCATACCATTCTCGCATCAACTTACCCGCTTTCCTCATTGGAAAAGGGTCATTATGGCCATATATGATTACGGGAAAGAATGGAATGGTGTTTTGCCGGTTGCGGCGGAGGTCGTTTCACAGAATGACAAATTCGGGGAAAGAACAGCGACGGGAGTTGAAAGAGCCGTATAAAACGGCCTTTCCTCCCCTTTGAGCCAAAAAGGACAATTGGACATGGATGCGACCACGAAGCTTGACGTGAAAAAGGAAGCCGCGGCCCTGCTCGACCGGATGGGTGTTGCCCGCGATCTTTATACCGGTGGCGACATGGCGTCCTTCAGCCCGGTTACGGGTGAACAGGTCGCCAGCCTCAAGACCGTTTCGGTCGAAGGTGTCGCAGCCGTGGTCGAGAAGGCCGATGCGGCCTTCAAGACATGGCGCAACGTGCCGGCACCCCGCCGTGGCGAGCTGATCCGGCTTTTGGGCGAAGAACTGCGCACCTTCAAGGCCGACCTCGGCCGCCTCGTCTCGCTGGAAGCGGGCAAGGTGCCGTCCGAGGGTCTCGGCGAAGTGCAGGAGATGATCGATATCTGCGATTTCGCCGTCGGCCTCTCCCGCCAGCTTTACGGTCTCACCATCGCCACGGAACGCCCCGGCCATCGCATGATGGAAACCTGGCATCCGCTCGGCGTCGTCGGCGTCATCTCGGCATTCAACTTCCCGGTCGCGGTGTGGTCGTGGAATGCGGCGCTTGCGCTCGTCTGCGGCAATTCGGTGGTCTGGAAGCCATCTGAAAAGACCCCGCTCACGGCGCTTGCCGTGCAGGGTATCTTCGAGCGCGCTGCGGCCCGCTTCGGCGACGCACCGGAAGGCCTTTCGCAGCTTCTGATCGGCGACCGCGCTGTGGGTGAAGCATTGGTGGACAATCCCAAGGTTCCGCTGGTTTCGGCTACCGGTTCCACCCGCATGGGCCGCGATGTCGGTCCGCGTCTGGCGAAACGCTTCGCCCGCGCCATTCTGGAACTTGGCGGCAACAATGCCGGCATCGTCTGCCCCTCTGCCGATCTCGACATGGCGCTGCGCGCCATTGCCTTCGGCGCCATGGGCACGGCCGGCCAGCGCTGCACCACGCTTCGCCGTCTCTTCGTGCATGACAGTGTTTACGACCAGCTCGTGCCGCGCCTGAAGAAGGCCTATGCCTCCGTTTCCGTCGGCAATCCGCTCGAAACATCGGCGCTCGTCGGGCCGCTGGTCGACAAGGCGGCTTTTGACGGCATGCAGAAGGCGCTCGAAGCGGCCAAAGCGCATGACGGTGTGGTGAATGGCGGCGGCCGCGTGGATACGGGTGCGCCGGATGCCTATTACGTCAAGCCCGCTCTGGTCGAAATGCCGAAGCAGGCTGGACCGGTGCTGGAAGAGACCTTCGCGCCGATCCTTTACGTGATGAAGTACAGCGATCTCGATCAGGCAATCGACGCGCATAACGCCGTCGCCGCTGGTCTGTCGTCATCGATCTTCACCCGCGACATTCAGGAATCGGAACGTTTCCTGTCTTCGGAAGGCTCGGATTGCGGCATTGCCAACGTCAATATCGGAACCTCGGGCGCGGAAATCGGCGGTGCCTTCGGTGGTGAGAAGGAAACCGGCGGCGGCCGCGAATCCGGCTCGGATGCGTGGAAGGCCTATATGCGCCGCGCTACCAACACGATCAATTACTCCAAGGCTCTGCCCTTGGCGCAGGGCGTGTCCTTCGACATCGAATAAATCGCTCGCAGGTCTGAACGCGATTGTGACATTGATCCATTATGCCGGTGCGGTTCGTTCCGCACCGGCATTTGCTTGTCGAAAGGGTTCAGACAAGGGCGCCTGCGATGATTTGCGGGAAAGCGGCCTCTCTGCGGAATTTTATTCCCGCAAGATTGCTGATATTGAATTATCGTCTCTCTATCGTTTTAATGGAAAACCCTAGCATTGCTCCATATCGCAAACCGGCACAGCGCCGGTGATAAGGAGATAAAATGCCAGTCATCACCCGCCGTACCCTCTCCGCCAGCATTCTCGCCGTTGCGGCATTATCCAGTCTGCCTTTGCAGGCTAAGGCGGCGGAAGAGCTGAAGATCGGTTATCAGAAAACCGGCCTGCCGGTGATCGCAAGGCAACAGGGCGTCATCGAAAAGGCGCTTGAAGCCAAGGGCGTCAAAGTGACGTGGGTCGAATTCACCGCAGGCCCGCCGCTGGTGGAGGCCTTGAATGTCGGCTCGATCAATGTCGGCTGGACGGGTGATGCACCGCCGATTTTTGGTCAGGCGGCCGGTTCGGCCATCGTGTATGTTGCGGCCCTGCCCTCGAACGGTAAGGGCGAGGCGGTCTTTACCAAGCCCGAGAGCGGCATCAAGTCGGTTGCCGATCTGAAGGGCAAAAAGGTCGGCGTTGGCAAGGGCACCAGCGCCCATAACCTGCTGGTGGCGGCGCTGGAGAAGAACGGCCTGAAATTCAGCGATATCGAAGTGATCTATCTCAGCCCGGCTGATGCCGCCGCAGCCTTTGCCAGCGACAAGATCGACGCCTGGGCCGTCTGGGATCCTTTCTATGCGATTGCGGAGACCCGCTACAAGCCCGTCACGCTCGCCCGCACCAGCGACGTTCTTGATGTCAGCACCTATTTCCTCGCCAATCGCGACTACGCAAAGTCGCATGCGGACACCATCAACACCACCATCGATGCCCTGGGTGAAGCGGCCAAATGGTCCGCTGCCAACCGTGACAAGGTTGCCGCAGCGCTGCACGAGGTGACGGGTGTGCCGCTGGAAGCGCAGACGCTTGCCGCCAAGCGTTCTGAGTTCGGGATTACGAAGATCGACGACAAGATCGTTGCCAGCCAGCAGGAAACCGCCGACCGCTTTTATCGTCTCGGCCTGATCCCGAAACAGATCAGCATCAAGGATGCCGTCTGGTCGGGCGCCACCAACTGATCGCAGGTCCGGAGGCTTCGCCATGAGCATCAGAAGGCGCATCGAGGCCGGAAGCATCACGGGCTGGCTGCTTCCCGCCATCATTCTCGCAGGCTGGGAGGCGGCCTCCCGCATCGGGCTTATTTCGGGAAACGTGCTTCCAGCCCCCTCCGCCGTTGCGGAAGCCTTCTGGCGGCTTCTGCTGTCAGGGGAACTCATCGCCAATATCGGCGTCAGTTCCGCTCGTGCGCTTGTGGGTTTCGCCATTGGCGGCTCCATCGGCTTCATTTTCGGATTGGCCAATGGCCTCTCCAAATTCTCCCGCAGCTTCACCGACACGACGCTGCAGATGATCCGCAACATCCCGCATCTGGCGCTCATTCCGCTCGTTATCCTGTGGTTCGGCATCGACGAGGAGGCGAAGCTTTTCCTTGTGGCACTCGGGGTGTTTTTCCCGATCTACATCAACACGCTGCTCGGCATTCAGGGTGTCGATCCGCAATTGGTGGAGATGGGCCGCACCTATGGCATGTCGCCCTTCACCCTGTTCCGGCGAGTAATCTTGCCCGGCGCGCTGCCTTCCATTTTCACCGGCCTGCGTTATGCGCTCGGCATCATGTGGCTGACGCTTATCGTGGCCGAAACCATCTCCTCGTCCTCCGGCCTCGGCTACATGGCCATGCAGGCGCGCGAGTTCCTGCTGATCGATGTCGTCGTGCTGTCGATCCTCATCTATGCGCTTCTCGGCAAGCTGGCGGACAGTTTCGCCCGCTTCCTCGAAAGCATCTTCCTGCAATGGCATCCAGCCTTCAAGAAAGTCTGAGGTAACCCATGTCGACCAGCAATGTTACGACGTTGAGACGCCCCGATGCCCCGCCATCCTCCCCGCCCGGGGCAGAGCCGAAGGTTGAACAGCGCGGCAAGCAGGACGACAGCAAGGTCGCCTTCAGCTTCCGAAATTTGACCAAGACCTTTGGCGACAAGCCGGTGCTGCGCGGCATCGATCTCGATGTGCGGGAAGGCGAGTTTCTGGCAATCATCGGCAAGAGCGGCTGCGGCAAGAGTACGCTTCTGCGTATCCTGGCCGGTCTCGATGCGCCCACAAGCGGCACCGTTTCGAAAGACGCATTGAGCCGCACCCGCATGATGTTTCAGGAGCCGCGCCTTCTGCCATGGGAGCGCATTGCAAACAATGTGTCCGTGGGCCTGACCGGCATTGCCAAAGGCGAGGCCGCGAATGAGCAGGCGCTTGCCATTCTCGACGAAGTCGGGCTGAAGGATCGGGCGGGCGAATGGCCCTATGTCCTGTCCGGCGGTCAGAAGCAGCGCGTGGCGCTGGCGCGCGCACTGGTGGCCCATCCACAAATATTAGCGCTGGACGAACCGCTCGGCGCACTTGATGCACTCACCCGCATCGAAATGCAGCTTCTGCTCGAGCGCATCTGGCGCAAGCAGAAATTCACCGCCGTCCTCGTCACCCATGATGTCTCGGAAGCTGTTGCGCTTGCCGACCGCATTGTCGTCATCGATGAAGGACGCATTGCGCTTGATCTCGATGTGAAACTGCCGCGACCGCGCCGGCACGGCACAGCGGAATTTGCAAAGCTGGAAGAGCAGGTCCTGAACCAGCTCTTCGGGCGTGGCGAGATCAGTGGATAGGAGTTGGCCGGCAGGGCCTCGGCCCTGCCGGGTTATTTATCAGCCGATGCTCATCAGGCTGGCATTGCCGCCGGCGGCGGTGGTGTTAACGCTGACGGAGACTTCTTCGACCAGCCAGTCGAGCGTATAGGGCTGGTTTTCCCCGGAAAGCGCTTCCGTTGTCGCGGCCTGAACCAGAACGAGCGGGCCGGGCAAGGCGGCAATCTTCTTGTTGAGCGCAACGACACGTTCCGCATCGCCCTCGATCAGCGCGCCGGCGAAGGGCGCGGATTTTTCCCAGCTGTCAGCCCAGACGATGCGCGAGGTAACGGTTGCCGGCAATCCGTAGATCGCCTTTTCCAGTCCCGACGCATTGTCGATGACGACCGAGTTGCCGGTGGCAAGTGCTGCCGCCAGCTGGCGATACAATCCCTGTTCCGTGGCGGGGATCAGCAGAACCTTGCCGCGCGGATGCAGCGCATAGACGTTCCGTTCGCCGACCGGGCCTGCCAGTTCGGTTTCAAAGCCGAGGCCGGAAAGCGCTGCTGCCTGCCGTGCCGCTTCGGCTGCCACGGTTTGACCGTTTTCATCTAGCCAGCGGGCAAGATCGACGGCCGCCTGATCCTGCTGGCTGGCGACACGGTCGATCTTCGGCGCGGTTTGTGTGACGCGACCGAGATAAAGCGGTCCGCCCGCCTTGGGGCCGGTGCCGGAAAGACCGCGTCCGCCAAAGGGCTGGACGCCAACAACGGCGCCGATGATGTTGCGGTTCACGTAAAGATTGCCAGCCGCGACGCGCGACAGGACGTGCTGGATCGTATCGTCAAGACGCGTATGCAGGCCGAAGGTCAGGCCATAACCGGTGGCGTTGATGTCATCGATCAGCCGGTCGAGATTGTCGCGCTTGAAGCGGATGACGTGCAGCACCGGCCCGAAGACCTCCTTCTTCAGGTCGGCGAGCGATTTCATTTCGATGATCGTCGGCGGTACGAAGGTGCCCTTGCCGGTTTCGCCGGCAAGCGAAATCTGCTCGATCCGGTGGCCGAGCGTGCGCATGCCATCGATGTGTTTTTCGATGATGCCCTTGGCTTCAGCGGTGATGACGGGGCCGACATCAACGGAAAGGCGGTCGGTACGGCCAATGCGCAATTCATGCAGCGCACCTTTCAGCATCGTGAGCGTACGGTCGGCCACATCCTCTTGCAGGCAGAGAATGCGCAGCGCCGAGCAGCGCTGGCCGGCACTGTCGAAAGCGGACGCGATGACATCGGCGACGACCTGCTCGGCAAGTGCGGAGGAATCGACGATCATGGCGTTCTGGCCGCCGGTTTCGGCAATCAGGGGAACCGGTTGGCCGTTGGCCAGAACCCGGCCGGCAAGCTGGCCCTGAATGAGCCGCGCCACTTCCGTCGAACCCGTAAACATCACACCGGCCGTCAATGGTGAACCAACAAGTGCGGCACCCGTCTTGCCGTCGCCCGGCAGAAGCTGCACGGCGTCCTGTGGAACACCCGCCTCATGCAGCAGGCGCACGCCCTGCGCCGCGATCAGCGGCGTTTCTTCGGCGGGCTTCGCCAGCACCGGATTGCCGGCAACCAGCGCCGCCGTCACCTGACCGATGAAGATGGCGAGCGGGAAGTTCCACGGGCTGATGCAGACGACCGGGCCGAGCGGTGTTTCGCCGGATTTGAAGTTCCTGCGGGCTTCAGCGGCGTAATAACGCAGGAAGTCGATCGCCTCGCGCACCTCGGCAATGGCGTTCGGCATGGATTTTCCGGCCTCGCGCATGATGAGGCCAAGCAGGGCCGGCATCTCAGCCTGCATCTGGTTGGCAGCGCGCTCCAGGCAGGCGGCGCGTTCGTCAACCGGTGTGGAAGACCAGTTCGAAGCGGCGGCGCGCTGCATCGCCGCGTCCACATCGGCCTCTGTCGGCTCGGTCACATAACCGACGATATCATTGTGGTCGCCGGGGTTGAGAACCGGGCGTGTCTTGCCGCCCGCCTGTGGTGCTGCAGCTTTCCATTCCGTTGCCGCACTTGCCTTCAGGACGTTGTCCAGCGCCGCAAGTGTCGTTTCGCTGGAAAGATCGAGACCGGCGGAATTTGTCCGTTCGGGGCCGAACAAACCGGCTGGCGCGGCGATACGATCGTGTTGAGCACCGGGAACGGGATAGGCATTGACCACGGTGACCGGATCTTCCAGCAGCGAATCCACCGGCACGGCGGGATCGGCAATGCGGTTGACGAAGGAAGAGTTCGCACCGTTTTCCAGCAGGCGGCGGACGAGATAGGCAAGCAGCGTTTCATGGGTGCCAACCGGCGCATAGAAACGACAGGGGCGATCGAGCTTCTTTTTACCGACGACTTCGCTGTAAAGCGGTTCGCCCATGCCATGCAGGCACTGGAACTCGTAGTCACCGAGTTTGAAATCGGGACCGGCGAGGTGGTAGATCGTTGCCATGGATTGCGCATTGTGGGTCGCAAATTGCGGGAACACCAGATCGCGCGCGGCGAGCAGCTTGCGGGCGCAGGCGATATAGGAGACGTCCGTGTGCACCTTGCGGGTGAAGACCGGGAAGTCCTCCAGCCCGTCCACCTGTGCGCGCTTGATTTCCGCGTCCCAGTAAGCGCCCTTGACGAGACGCACCATGATGCGGCGACCGGCGCGGCGGGCGAGATCGATGATGTAATCGAGAACAAAGGGGCAGCGGCGGCCATAGGCCTGCACGACAAAACCGAGGCCGTTCCAGCCGGCAAGGTCCCTGTCGAGCGCCAGTTCCTCGAGAAGATCGAGCGACAGTTCCAGCCGGTCGGCTTCCTCGGCGTCGATATTAAGGCCGATATCGTATGTCTTGCTGAGCAGCATCAGGGATTTGACGCGTGGCAGCAGCTCCGCCATCACCCGCTCGGCCTGGGAGCGGGCGTAACGCGGATGCAGCGCCGAAAGCTTGATGGAAATGCCGGGACCGCCATAGATGCCGCGCCCGGCCGATGCCTTGCCGATGGCGTGGATGGCGTTTTCGTAGTCCTTGTAATAACGCTCCGCATCCTTGGCGGTCGTCGCGGCTTCGCCCAGCATATCGTAGGAATATTGGAAGCCCTGTTCTTCCAGCGGCTTCGAACGCTTGATCGCCTCGCCGATCGTTTCGCCGGTCACGAATTGTTCGCCCATCATGCGCATCGCCATATCGACGCCGCGACGGATGACGGGTTCGCCAGCTCTTGCTATCAGCTTGGTCAGCGCCGCCGAAAGGCCGCTATCGTTTACCGTCGAGGTCAGCTTGCCGGTGATGACGAGACCCCAGGTGGCGGCGTTGACGAAAAGCGAGCGCCCGCCGCCAATATGGGACTTCCAGTCGCCGCGGGCGATCTTGTCGCGGATCAGCGCATCGCGGGTGGCGGTGTCTGGAATGCGCAGCAACGCTTCGGCAAGGCACATCAGGGCCACGCCCTCATGGCTGGAAAGCGAATATTCCTGCACCAGCCCTTCGACCCCCGTGCCCTTGGTCTTGGCGCGCAGTGCCTCGATCAGCTTGGCAGCCGTGGCGCGAATGGCGCTCGCCTGCTCGGGCGTGACGGTCGCAGCCTCGATCAGCGGCGCAAGGCATTCTTCCTCGGGGCGGCGATAGGCGGCGGTAATCGCCTTGCGCAGCAGGCTCTGTTCGCGCACCGGCGGCGCAAAATTCTGGAAAATACCGTTCACTGCTACACTGGCGTTGCTTGCACCATCGGCCATTCTGAAGATCCTGAAAAAGCGTTGAAGACAGACCGTCGGCGGCAGCGTGTCCTCCGCCCGCCGCTTTTCATCCTGGCGGGTACAATACCATTGTCGCGGAAATTGCTATGGCCCTATTTTTGGATTAAAACAGGAAATATGAACTTTTATTGCTCGATTTAGGCGTGAAATTAAATGGCAAATAGTCATAAAACAGACGATCTGGATCATTTCGATCTCAAGATTCTTGAGGCCCTGAGTGAAGATGGGCGCATGTCCGTGCTGCAGCTGTCAAAAAGGGTGGGCCTCTCCAAGACGCCGTGCCAGACGCGGCTGAAACGGTTGGTGGACGAGGGCTATATTCTCGGCTTTCGGGCCGTTCTCAATCCGCACAAACTTGGGGTCGATCACATCGCCTTTGCCGAGGTGAAGCTTTCCGATACGCGGGAAAAGGCGCTGGAGGAATTCAACACGGCGGTGCGCAAGATCAAGGAGGTGGAGGAATGCCACATGATTGCAGGCGCCTTCGATTATCTCCTGAAGGTGCGCACCAGTGACATTCGCAAATACCGCAGGGTGCTCGGCGAAAAAATCTCAAGCCTGCCATCGGTTTCCAACACCTCCACATTCGTGGTGATGCAGTCGGTCAAGGAAACCGGCATCTAGCGAAGCGGGCAACGAAAAACGGGCGGGCGTTGGCCTACCCGTTTATCGCTTGGTCAAACCCGTTATTTCAACGCGCCGTTGCCGCAGCGGTTACCGCGCTCATCTGTGCATCCGGACCGAACTCGTTCTCGTTCTCGATGCCGAGAAGCTCCTGCAGGCGCAACCTTGCGCGGCTGACGCGGCTCTTGATCGTGCCGACGGGGCAGCCGCAAATCTCGGCAGCTTCCTCATAAGCAAAGCCAGAGGCTCCGATAAGAAGGATTGCTTCGCGCTGGTCGTCCGGCAGCTTCGCGAGCGCCGTGCGAAAATCCTGCAGGTCGACCGATCCATGCTGCTCAGGCGGCACCGACAGGCGCGAGGTGTAAACCCCGTCCGTATCCTGCACTTCGCGACCGGACTTGCGGATCTGG
Organism: Rhizobium sp. X9; assembly: GCF_018873185.1. Lineage (NCBI taxonomy): Bacteria > Pseudomonadati > Pseudomonadota > Alphaproteobacteria > Hyphomicrobiales > Rhizobiaceae > Rhizobium > Rhizobium sp. X9. The sequence goes on from NZ_CP071312.1 coordinate 1,638,869, forward strand.
CTGTAAAACTCGTTGCGGAGGATCGTCACCAGCCAGGCGCGCATATTGGTGCCCGGTTGATAGCTGTCCTGTTTCGCCCAGGCTTTCATGATCGTATCCTGGACAAGATCGTCGGCGCGGTCCCTCGAGCGGATAAGCGAAATCGCGAATGCTCGCAGGTTTGGCAGCGCTGCCAGCATTTCCCGCTTGAAATTATATTCTGTCTGCTCCGGCTCTTTCGCCATCATTCCTCCGAAGCCTTGATTTTGGCTTTGCTTTCGGCTTCATCAAGTTTTTCGAGAAGATCGAGGAATTTATCTGGGATGCCTTCATCCTGAACAGCATCGTAAAGTTCTCTGAGCTTGCGGGAAATCACCGCCCGCCCGGAGTGCGGAACCTGGGGGGCGGCCGGATTGTCCGGCGAGTCTTGGTCCGATTGAAATATGTTCATAATGTCCGGTATTCCTTTTGTGTCGAGCAAAGAATGCGCGGTGAAAAAAATAGTTCCGACGCTTCGGAACTTTTTTTGCGATACGCACGTTGCTATCTTGGGTTTGCGTTGCAGACCGCATGAAAGGGGAGAATTCCATGTCAGTTTCTACACGCATCGCACCGCACCTGCCATATCTGCGCAGGTTCGCGCGTGCCGTTTGCGGCTCACAATCCACGGGCGATGCCTATGTTGCGGCAACACTCGAAGCTCTGATTGCCGATATCAGCATCTTCCCGCAGACAAGCAGCGATCGGGCTTCGCTCTATCAATTGTTTGTATCGATTTTTAGTTCCGTCACGATCAATATTAAGGCCGATGAAAACCTGTCGGGATGGGAAAAACGCGCCTCCGCGAACCTTTCCGCCGTGCCGCCTCTGGCACGTCAGGCATTCCTTCTGACAACGGTCGAAGAGTTCACGCCTTCGGAAGCCGCAGAGGTTCTGAAAGTGTCTGAAGAGCGTGTCGGTCAGTTGATCGATGAGGCGGCTTCGGAAATCGCCCGCCAGGTGGCGACCGATATCATGATTATCGAGGATGAGCCTCTGATCGCAATGGATATCGAGCAGATGGTCACCGACCTCGGCCACCGCGTCACAGGCATTGCCCGCACACACACCGAGGCGCTCGACCTCTTCCATCGCACCCAGCCGAAAATGATCCTTGCCGACATCCAGCTCGCGGATGGCAGCTCCGGCCTCGATGCGATGAAGGATATCCTTCAGATGACGTCCCTGCCGGTGATCTTCATCACGGCCTTCCCGGAACGGCTTCTGACGGGTGAACGTCCGGAACCGACCTTCCTCGTTACCAAGCCGTTTAACCCGGATATGGTAAAAGCACTTATCAGCCAGGCTCTGTTTTTTAACGAAAGCTCTCGCGTCGCAGCGTGAAGTTTGCCGAAACCGCGGACGAACTGGGAACCAGTGGGGTTCCCGGGCGTTGGCGGTTACGGTCGTGGGGCTATCCCGCGGCTTTCTGCAAGGAGACGAATTTGCATCGGCTGGCATGGCATAACGCGGAAAGGAACGAGAGCGAGCTTCACGATTCGCTCGTCCTTGCGTTGCTCGACTCGGGTGAAACAGTCATGCTGCAGGACTGGAACCGCGATTACATATTCGTGGCCAACCTGCCGGATGTCTGGCGTTTGCCGGCAGATTCCCATCCGACCGATGAGAACCTGTTCGGCAACGATCTCTCTGCGCGGCTTGCCGAACTTAAAAAGGACATGAATGCCGCGGGCAGCCGGGGCATGCTGGAGGTCAATGCCGGGAATGACCGGGTCTTCCAGTTTCAGGTCTATTCCACCTTCAACCAGTCGAACCAGACGGTGCTGAAAACGACCATACGGGAAGTGACAGCGGAAAGGCGGCGCGAGCAGCTTTTGCGCTCACTGCTGCGTGAAGTCAGTCACCGTTCCAAGAACCTCCTGGCTATCATCCAGAGCCTTGCGGGCCAGACGGCTCGATTCAGCCTCACCAAGGATGATTTTCTGCGCAAGTTCCGGGGGCGGTTGCATGCCTTGGCCCAAAGTCAGGATCTCATCACCGATTCCGATTGGAGGGGCGCTCGTATTTTCGAACTTCTTCGCCAGCAATTCGATCTTTATGTGCCGGAATATCCAAACCTCATCCACATGGAAGGGGAAAACCTGCTGCTCAATCCAAATGGTGCGCTTTATATCGGGCTCGCCTTCCACGAGCTGGTCGTCAATACGGTGAGCCACAGCGGCAATCTTGCCTATCATCCGCCGATATCGCTGCAGTGTCGCCAGGAAGATGATGTCTACATAGTCGAATGGATAGAGCCGATCAAACCGTCGAAAGAGCCGGCAGAGGCCCGGCGCGGCAGTTTCGGCAGCGTTGTGCTTGAAAAGGTGGTTCCATCCGCACTGGGCGGAAGCGCCGAATATCAGCTGACACCGGAACGGATCGTCTACCGGCTGAAATTTCCCACCGGGGACAGCGTAGATTCTTGAGATGATTGCCGGATGTGCAGGTCGGGCCTGACAGGCGTGACCCGGCTTTGATCGTGCAAAATGCGCAATAAAAAAGCACGGCTCGTATGAGAGCCGTGCTATTTTTATAACAGGTTTTCAGGGGCGAAACCTGTTTATTTTCAGCCAAGCTTCAGGCGGGGACGGGGGAATTGCTTGGCCTGCAGTAAAAATGCATGTCGCCGGATTCGGTTCCCATAAAATGCATTTTTTTGACAAAGGCCAGATTTCGCCCGTGGTTTATCCTTCAGTGCGGCTGTTCGGCCCGCTTGGGAATGAAATAGCGCATGGGTGCTTCAAGCGACCATTCGAACCCGGTTTCCCGATATTCCGTCGTCACCTGTCCGCCGAATGCGCCTTCGGCGTGCCGTTTGATAACGGTGGTGCCGAAACCCTTTCGGGTCGGCTCCATGGCAGGGGGGCCTCCGGTTTCTGTCCAGACGAGACGGATAATCTGCCGCCCGTCTTTTTCGAAAGCCGTCCAGCCGACGTTGATCTTCCCCGCCGCAACTGACAGCGCCCCATATTTGATGGAGTTTGTCGTCAGCTCATGTACCACGAGGCCAAAATTCTGCGCCGCTTCCGGCGAAAGCATGAAATCGTCTCCCGAAAGCACGAAACGCTCCGATACGGTGCCGAAGACGTCGAGGTGTGTCTCGATCAGCTTGCGGATCGGCAGACCCTGCCACTGAACCTCGGCCAGTGCCCGGATCGACATTCCAAGACCGCGCAGTCGATGATCCACTTCTTTCTGGAATTCCGGAATGCTTTTGTTTTCGCGACCCAGCTGCCGGATCATGGCCTGAACCAGCGTCAGAATGTTCTTGGAGCGGTGAACCAGTTCGTGCAGCAGCAATTGCAGCCGTTCTTCCGATTGACTTCTGTCGAAGGAGGCGTTGGAGAGCGCAATGGCAACCTGGTTGGCCTCCTTGATCTTGGTGTCGACGGGTGCCACGATCTCGCCCTCACCGATGCGCTCGGCCATATGGGTCAGGTCGCGAATGGACATCCGCAATTGCCGGCCGACCAGATACGCGCCGCCGACGGCGATCAGCACCAGCATCAGGCTGCCGATCATCATTTGCCGCCAGGTATCCACCAGTGCCGCCTGGCTTGCGGCAAGCGGTCCCCACATCACGATCTTCCATTGCCAGCCGGGCAATTGGGCGTAAGCGTAAAGATTGCCTTTGCCGTCGAAAAAATTGCCGCTGAAGGCCTGCATTTCCGAAAGGACGGCGGGGGTGACGAAGGGTTTGCCCACCTCCGCCTCACCTTGCGAACTGGAAACGACGACGCGACTTGTACCGTCGATGATGGCGACCACCCAGTTGCGCGGCAGGTTTTCGGTGGGGATGAGCCGGCTGAGGTCGCTGGCATTCTGCGTCAGGATCAGGGCGTCTCCGGCCGAACCCAGTTCCGGGTTGAGCGGCATGGTGACGTTGAATACCCATTCCTTGCTGGTCGCGCCGAAAAACATGTCCGAGACGGTGATGCGGCGGGATTCGATCGCCTTGGCGAGATTGGCCTCCGCCGGCACTTTGCCCAGGGGCTGGCCATAGGGCACGCGGGTATTGAGGCGCTGCTGGCCGTCCTTGGTGGCGAGAATGGCGAAAAGCCCTTCCCGCTTCAGACTTTCGGCGACACGTCCCTGAAAGGCGGAAAGATTGCCGCTTTCAAGCTCGGGGAATTGCGACAGCAGATTGAGGGAGGTGGCGATTTCCTGCAGGCGGCGATCGATATTGCGGCTGACGACCCGCGCATCCTCGATCGTCTCGCGTTGCAGGTCATCGCGTTTTTCCGCTTCGAGACGCAGCATCAGATAGCCGCCGAAAAGAATAAGCGGCAGGGTAATGACGGTTGCCATCACCACCAGATAGGTGCCGATGGATGCTGTCGGGAAAAAATTCGCGCTGCGTCGACGCAAAGCGGAGATCACGTCTTTCATTTTTTTGCCGGGTTGAGGCATACAAAAACTCCGGCAGTTACTGCATTGTTACGTCAGGGATAATAGCGTGCCAGCCCCCTTTAGCAATGCCTGATTTTTACCCCCGGTTGTCGCGACACGCCACAATTGCATCGGCATGATTGAAAAAATCGGAACTATTTCAACGATCAACCCGTTTGCAAGACGAACCGGTCATGGAGCGGAAACGAAATTCATTCACCGCCCGGCCAGTTGAGAACGATGAAAGGAAGGTACGAAAATGGCAAAGAAACTGAACATACTCGTCACCGCCGCCCTGATGGGCACGACGGCTTTCGCGCCGCTTGCCATCGCTCAGGGCACCACCCAGCCCGCACCTGCAAATCCGAGCGCGCAGACCGAGCCGGCAACGCCCCCGGCCACCCCGATGGCCCCGGCGGCCCCTATGGCCAATGACAGCGCGGCAGCAACGACCGGCGGCGCCTACATCACCGAGCAGGGTGAAACGCAGATCAGCGCCAATGATTATATCGGCAAATCGGTTTACACCGCCGCTGATGAAAGCATCGGTAACGTCACCAACCTCATCATGGAAGAAGATGGCGGTCTTGTCGCAGCCGTGATCGGCGTCGGCGGCTTCCTCGGCATCGGTGCCAAGGATGTGGCTGTTCCCATGGACAAGGTGACAATGACGCGGAACGCGCAGGACGGGACAATCCGTCTGACGACGACGGAGACGGCGGAAACGCTGAAGGCGGCTCCGGAATTCAAGACGCTGGAGCAGAAGACCAGTGAAAAGAATGCCGCGACACCTGCTGCTCCCGACAGCACGACCACGTCCGCTACAAAACCTTAATCCCACACCTGGGAGGCAGGAGCGAGACTGGCTGACACCAGCCGTCTCGCGAGAGGCACCGGCCAAAAGGCCGGTGTCTTTTTTGTGCTCTTTACACCTGCAGGTGTTCAGTCCCCGGCGTTGCGCGAGGAATGCCAGGCCCAGGCGGATTTGATGATGTCGGCCAGCGAATAACGCGGTTCCCAGCCGAGAACAGCCTTTGCCTTGTCATTATTGGCCACAAGGGTGGTGGAATCGCCATCGCGGCGGTCTGTATATTCCACGGGGAAGGGGCGGCCGGACACTTCCGAAATCGCCGCCAGCAATTCCTTCACCGTCGTGCCGGTGCCGGTGCCGAGGTTCAGTTCAACCGTTTCACCACCCGCCAGCAGATAATCCACTGCCCGCACATGGGCGTCGGCGAGATCAAGAATGTGGATATAGTCACGCACGCAGGTGCCGTCACGGGTGTCGTAATCCGTGCCGAACACCTTGAACCCCTGACGCCGTCCAAGTGCCGCCTCGATGGCAAGCGGGATCGCATGGGTTTCCGGCTTGTGCCACTCACCGATACGGCCTTCGAAATCCGCGCCGGCAGCATTGAAATATCGCAGCATCACCGAGCGCAGCCCCTTGTAAGTGCTGTAATCCTTCAATGCCTGCTCGACCACCCATTTGGTGCGGCCATAGGGGTTGATCGGCGCCTGACGGTGCGTTTCGTCGATCGGCACCTGTTCCGGCAAACCATAAGTGGCGCAAGTCGACGAAAAGACGAAGGCCGTGACACCCGCATCGATGGCGGCGGAGAGAAGGTTGAGCGAGCCGATGACGTTGTTGTCGTAAAAGGCGACCGGTTGCTTCACCGATTCGCCGACCTCGATCAGCGCGGCAAAATGCAGAACGGCTTCCGGCTGGTGTTTGGCAAAGACTTCGTCAAGCCGCGCCCGGTCGCGAATATCGCCCTGCTCGAAAGGTCCCCAGCGGACGAATTCCTCATGTCCATTGGACAGATTGTCGAAAACGACCGGTTCATATCCTCTTTCGGAGAGAAGGAGGCAGGTGTGCGAACCGATATAGCCGGCACCACCGACGACAAGGACTTTCTTCTTCATCAATCGCCTTTCAGAAAAATACGAGGACGCGCCGAGACTGTATGTCACTTTGTTCAAATAAGGGCGGCGTGGCGGCAGGCGCCAGCAACCAGTCTATCCATCGCGGGTAACATAAAAAAAACTGCGCATCCATCATCTGGATGCGCAGCCTGCATGAGAGTGTTAGTAAGTGTCGAAAACACGCCCGGAGGCGTGTTTATTTCTTTTTCCTCGTATTCGCCCGTGTCGCCAGAAAACCGGCGGCCATGGCGACAGCAAGCGTTGCATAGGGCCGCGCCTGGATCGCCAGCGTCAGCAGCGATTGCAGGGCGAGGGGTGCTGCGGTTAAGGGTGCCGCCGTCAAAGGTGCGACTGGCCGTGCAGCATAGGCTCTTGGGCGTTTGACGATCGCCAGAGCCACCAGCATGATGACGCCGAGCAGAAACGCCGTGCCGGCGACGACAAGCGCGGCAGGACCGGCGCCGACATGCCGGGCAAGATAGATCGACCCCGCAACCACAGCGGCGACGAAGGCGATCAGGAAAAAGACACCGGTCAGCACCCACAGGATGATGGTGGCGCGCAGACGCCGCGTCACCACGCGTCCTTCGCGCTGGGTGTCTCCCAGATAGACCAGCAATGCCTCAAGCATGATGCGGCCTTATCGACGTGTGAGAAGAGCGAGCACGAAGCCGACGCCGACGGCGATGCCGAGGGACTGGAGCGGATTTTTCTGGACCTGATCCGTCAGATTGTCGTTCAGCGAAGAAATTTCGTTGCGAACGCTGTCGGCCATTTCGCCGGAGGCGGTCAGCGCATCGTCGGCAACGCGAGCGGCCTGCGCCTTCAGCTCATGCGAGGCGCCAACGCCTAGCGCCTTAACGCTCTTGGCAAGATTTGCGAGATCTTCGCGAAGCTGGGCAAGCTGTGCCGCCACGTCGGCTGCATCACCGCTTTCGAGGGATTGCTGGATCTTGTCATTAACGCTGCTACGCACGCTTGCCATAGGTGAAGTCCTTCCTGGAACATCGTTGATGGAAATTGCGGCGGGCCAAACCGACCGCCGCTGCGGGTGTATCCTGTCGCTCAAGACCATTCGTTCCGGCGACCGAAACACCTGCCTGTCCGCCATTCAAACGCGCCGATGCATGCTTGGTTCCGCGTCTCCGATGTTTTCTTCATGCAGATTTAAGGGCGGGGGCAAATTTCCGGGAATTCGGTTCCGAACATTTGTTTTCCTGTCACAAGCATCATATAAGGCCCATCATCGAGACGTACCTTGACTTCAATCAATATGTGAAACGACATGCTTCAGACGCCTTATTACCTCATCGACAAGACAAAACTTCTTCGCAACATGGAGAAGATTGCCTATGTGCGGGAAAAATCCGGCGCCAAGGCGCTCCTGGCGCTGAAGTGCTTCGCCACATGGTCGGTGTTCGATTTCATGTCGCAATATATGGACGGCACGACCTCGTCTTCGCTTTACGAAGTCCGTCTCGGCCGTGAGAAATTCGGCGGTGAAACGCACGCCTATTCGGTCGCCTATGCCGATTATGAAATCGATGAGGTGATCTCGAACGCAGACAAGATCATCTTCAATTCCATCGGCCAGCTGGAACGTTTCGCAGAGAAAGCCTCGGGCATCACCCGGGGTCTGCGCCTCAATCCGCAGGTCAGCTCCTCTAGCTTCGATCTTGCCGATCCCGCCCGTCCCTTCAGCCGTCTTGGCGAATGGGATGTCGCCAAGGTCGACAAGGTCATGGACCGTATTTCCGGTTTCATGATCCACAATAATTGCGAAAACGGCGATTTTTCGCTGTTCGATCGCATGTTGACACAGATCGAAGAGAAATTCGGATCGCTCCTGTCGCGCGCGGAATGGGTGAGCCTTGGCGGCGGCATTCATTTTACCGGCGACAATTACCCGCTCGACCAGTTCTGCGACCGTCTCCGGGAGTTCTCGGAAAAATACGGCGTACAGGTCTATCTGGAGCCGGGCGAAGCCTCGATCACCAAGAGCACGACGCTGGAAGTGACGGTTCTCGATACGCTTTTCAACGGCAAGAACCTCGCCATCGTCGACAGCTCCATCGAAGCGCATATGCTGGACCTCCTGATCTATCGGGAAACCGCCAAGGTTTCTCCGAACGAGGGCGAGCATCCCTACATGGTCTGCGGCAAGTCCTGCCTTGCGGGCGATATTTTCGGTGACTTCCGGTTCGACAAGGAGTTGAAGGTCGGCGACCGCATCTCCTTCCAGGATGCGGCCGGTTACACCATGGTCAAGAAGAACTGGTTCAACGGCGTGAAGATGCCGACCATCGCCATCAAGGAACTCGACGGCACCGTCCGCGCCGTTCGCGAATTCGACTTTGCCGATTTCGAGCAAAGCCTGTCTTAAACCCCTGTTTTAACATGAAACGAAGCTCATCCCTGCGGGGAAAAGGAGGCATCACCTGAAATGAAGAAGAACGTTCTGATCATCGGCGCCGGTGGCGTAGCACAGGTCGTGGCGCATAAATGCGCCCAGAACAGCGATGTATTGGGAGACATTCATATTGCGTCACGGACTTTGGAAAAGTGCCGCAAGATTGTCGAGTCCGTACGCGAAAAGAAGAGCCTCAAGACAGATGTGAAACTTGAGGCCCATGCGCTTGACGCTATGGATATCGAGGCGACGAAAGCCTTGATTAAACAGACCGGTGTTGAAATCGTCATCAATGTCGGTTCGGCTTTCGTCAACATGTCCGTTCTTCAGGCCTGCATGGATACAGGCGTTGCCTATATGGACACGGCGATCCACGAGGATCCCACCAAGATTTGCGAGGCGCCGCCGTGGTACGGAAACTACGAGTGGAAGCATGCCGCGGAATGCAAGGAAAAGGGCGTGACCGCCATTCTCGGCGTCGGTTTCGACCCCGGCGTGGTCAATGCCTATGCCCGCCTTGCCAAGGATGAATATTTCGACAAGGTCACCTCGGTCGATATCGTCGACATCAATGCCGGCAGCCATGGCCGCTGGTTCTCGACCAACTTCGATCCGGAAATCAACTTCCGTGAATTCACTGGTGTCGTCTATTCCTGGCAGAATGGCGAGTGGCAGACGAACCAGATGTTCGAAGTCGGCCAGGAGTTCGATCTGCCTGTCGTCGGCAAGCAGAAGGCCTATATGACCGGCCATGACGAGGTGCATTCGCTGTCCCGGAACATGGACGGTGCCGATGTGCGCTTCTGGATGGGCTTCGGCGATCACTACATCAACGTCTTCACCGTGCTGAAGAACCTCGGCCTGCTGTCGGAGAAGCCGGTCAAGACGGCTGAAGGCCTTGAAGTCGTGCCGTTGAAGGTGGTCAAGGCTGTCCTTCCCGATCCGTCTTCGCTGGCGCCTGACTATGTCGGCAAGACCTGCATCGGCGATATCGTCAAGGGCACCAAGGACGGCAAGGAACGCGAAGTCTTCATCTACAACGTGGCTGACCATAAGGAAGCCTATGAGGAAGTCGGTTCGCAGGGCATTTCCTACACCGCCGGCGTTCCCCCGGTCGCTGCCGCCATGCTGATCGCCACCGGCGAGTGGGACGTGAAGCAGATGGCCAATGTGGAAGAACTGCCGCCGAAGCCGTTCCTCAACCTTCTGAACAAGATCGGCCTGCCGAACCGCATCAAGGATGAAAACGGCGATCGCGCCCTGACGTTCTGATTGATGATCTTCCGATCTGTCGAGACAATAAAGCCCCGCAAAAGCGGGGCTTTTTTAATGGTGACCTCAGCTTTTGGTGAGCTGCCTTATGAAGAGATGCAGCGTTTTATGCATTGCCTCCGAAGGCGGTTCTGCACCATTCCATTCCGGAAAATGCCCATCGATTGCCATTCGGGCAAGGCCATAGACCAGTGCGCGAGCGCCCAGTACGAGCTGGTCGAGGTCGAGGCTTGGGGACAGCTGGCCGTTTTCGCGCGCCTGCGTCAGCAGACTGATCATCAGGCGCCGGATGGCGTCATTCTGCTCACGCAAAATATCGGAAGAACTGAAGTCGATCAGTGTTCGAGAACTTATGACCTCGAAATGCGTCGGGTTGGCCAGCGCCCAGCGTAGATAACCGTGGCCAATGGCCTCAAAGATGACAAGCGGGGCCTCATCGCCGGCCTGTGCTCTCGCGGTTTCGACGGATTCGGTCAGCCGATTCATGGCCTGCTCCGCGACAGCCGTCATCAGTGCCGTTTTTGAACGGAAATGCCTGAATGGTGCTCCGGGGGAGACGCCCGCGCGTTTGGCCGCCTCGCGCACGGAGACGTTTTCAGCACCCCGCTCCTCGATGATGGCGATCGTCGCCGCGACAAGTTCATCGATAAGATTTCCGTGGTGGTAGGGCCTGTCTGGCCCCGTCTTTTTATCCTGGCGTTTTTCCATAGGTCTTTGGTTAGCACCGAACCCAGATGTAATCACTGTTTATTTTCTTGCGTCGGAGTGAATCTTATGTAAGCATCGATTACATTGAGCTATGGAGATTTCAATGCTGCATTTGTTTTTAAGAATCACTCTCGTATTTTCATTCCTTCCGATCGCCGCCGCCCAGGGCGAGGAAAGCCCGAAGCTGGAAATCGTCTGGCCGAAGGCCGGCGATGTCATCGAATTGGGCAATGATCCGGAAGGCGCGATCGGCGTCGTCGTGAAAAGCACCTTCAAACTGCTTCCCGGCGGGCAATGCGGAGGAAACGGCCAATGCGGCCATGTGCACATGAAAATCGACCCCTCGGGCGATACATGCAACATTCCCGGCCGCGCCTATAACAGCATGAACAGTGACTTCGGTGGCGATCTCATCAAGGCCCGTTTTGGACATTGCCCAAGCCCGACCGGGCGGCATGTCATCGGCATTCTGCTGGCCAATGATCACCATCAGCCCGTTCTGGTAGACGGCAAACCCGTGACGGCGCTTGTCGAAGTGACGACAAAAGACTGATCCCTGGGAACGGCGTCCATCCCGCAGGTTGGCACAATAAAAAAGGTCCCGTGCAAACGGGACCTTTGTCTTGAAAATTCTGAAAGCGGGTGAGTCTTCAACCCTTTGTGGGCTTCGGCCCGCGCTTTTCAAAGGGCTTGTCTTTCTTGCCTTCGAATTTCGGCTTGTCGCCGAAGGCCTTTTTCTTTTTCCAGGGCTTGTCCTCAGCCTTGCGGTCATCGCGCGGTGCGCTTGCATTGTCCGATTTGGTGAATTTGCGCTGGGCCTTGGCCGGGCGGGTGTCTTCGCGGACGTTGCCGGTCATTTCCGGCTTGCCTTCGAGCGCCTTCAGGCGAATGCCTTTTTCAAGCATCATGTCCTTGCCGATGGCGGAGGTGAAACGATCAACGGCATCGGCCGCCAGTTCCACGAAGGTCTCCGTCTGCTGCATGCGGATGGCGCCGATATCCTGACGGGTGATCTTGCCGAAACGGCAGAGCATGGGAATGAGCCAGCGCGGCTCGGCGCTCTGCTTGCGGCCGACGGACAGCGAAAACCATGCGCTGTCGGAGAAATCCGACCGTTCGCGGCGCGGCGCATTGTTTTCGACCGGTTCGAAACTGTCGCGACGCGGTTTGCGGGTATTGTCCAGCGCGACTTCCGTGATGTCCTCCGGAGCGGAGCGTCCGGCATGGTAAAGACGCACGAAGGCGGCGGCGACTTTCTCCGCACCGTGCTGCTCGAGCAGCTGGGTGACGAAATCGCGTTCGTCCTCGGCCACGGCCTCGGTCAGCGAAGGATCGGCCAGAAGACGGGCGCCGTCGCGCTCGACGATTTCTTCAACGGACGGCGGGCGAACCCATGCCGCGCTGACCTTGGCGCCCTCGAGAAGGCGTTCTGCCTTGCGGCGCTGGTTGATCGGCACCACGACGGCGCTGACGCCCTTCTGTCCGGCACGGCCGGTACGGCCGGAACGGTGGAGAAGCGTTTCCGAGTTGGTCGGCAGGTCGGCGTGGATGACAAGTTCGAGACCCGGCAGGTCGATGCCGCGTGCGGCAACGTCGGTTGCCACGCAAACACGGGCGCGGCCGTCACGCATGGCCTGCAGCGCGTGGGTGCGCTCGTTCTGGGTGAGTTCACCGGAGAGCGCCACGACCGAAAAGCCGCGATTGTTCAAGCGGGCCGTCAGATGGTTGACGGCAGCGCGGGTGGAGCAGAACACGATGGCATTGCGGGCTTCGTAAAAACGCAGCGCGTTGATGATGGCGTTCTCGCGGTCCGCACCCGTTACCAGCAGGGCACGATATTCGATATCCACATGCTGCTTCTGTTCGGAAGCGGTGGCGATGCGCACGGCATTTTTCTGGTAGCTTTCGGCAAGCTTGGCGATGCTGCGCGGAACGGTGGCCGAGAACATCAGCGTGCGGCGGGTATCCGGCGATTCTTCCAGAATGAATTCCAGATCTTCGCGGAAACCGAGATCGAGCATTTCGTCGGCCTCATCAAGAACGACGGCGCGCAGCGACGACAGATCGAGCGCGCCGCGCTTGATGTGGTCACAGAGACGGCCGGGCGTGCCGACGACAATATGCGCACCGCGCTCCAGCGCCCGGCGTTCGCTGCGGATATCCATGCCGCCGACGCACGAGGCGATCGACACACCGGCGAATTCATAAAGCCATTCCAGCTCGCGTTTGACCTGCATGGCCAGTTCACGGGTCGGCGCGATGGCAAGCGCCAGCGGTGCGGAAGCCTGACCGAAACGGGTGTTTTCCGAAAGCAGCGTGGTCGCAAGTGCGATGCCGAAGGCAACCGTCTTGCCGGAGCCGGTCTGCGCGGAAACCAGCGCGTCCTTGTCGGCGAGTTCCGGCGACAGCATCGCCTGCTGCACGGGGGTCAAGTCTTTGTAGCCGCGTTTTTCCAACGCCTGCGCGATCGCCGGGGCGATACCCTGGGTGTCTGTCATCTACCGTCTTTCGGATATGAAGCTGCCCGCATCCGCCCGAAACCAATAGGTCCTAATGTCTCCGGGGCAGCCGATACAGGCCATTTCGGCCATCTGGCCGGTTGCATTGCCGCGCTCATACTGCGAATGGGCCCGTTTGTACAGTGCACTGCGGTACGCTCTTTCACGGTTGGATATGCGGTCGCCTGCTCCGTACCGCCATCTTCTTTCTCTGGCACCATTAAAAAAGGCGTACCGCATGGTTCATAAACGGCATTGCGTGCCCCCCGCCTTTTCGCTAAGAGACCCGCAACTTGAGGCTCTTTGTCAGGAAGAGCCGACTGGGTTTGTTCTTGTCCGCACCCGGCAAACGGGCTGGCGGAAAAAAGGGATGGTACTGGTCAAGGCTATGGCTCGCATTGTCATGAAATTCGGCGGCACGTCCGTCGCGAACCTCGAACGCATTCACAATGTCGCAAGGCACGTGAAACGCGAAGTGGATGCCGGCCATGAAGTGGCTGTTGTCGTTTCCGCCATGTCTGGCAAAACCAACGAGTTGGTGGACTGGGTGCAGAACGCCGCGAAGGTGGCTGGCACCAATGCCGCTTCCTTTTACGATGCACGCGAATATGACGCGGTCGTCGCATCCGGAGAGCAGGTGACGTCTGGTCTTCTGGCGATCACGCTGCAGTCCATGGGCATCAATGCGCGCTCCTGGCAGGGCTGGCAGATTCCGATCCGCACCGACAATGCGCATGGCGCCGCCCGCATTCTCGAGATTGACGGTTCGGATATCGTCCACCGCATGGGCGAGGGCCAGGTTGCCGTGGTTGCCGGTTTCCAGGGTATCGGCCCTGATAACCGCATTGCGACGCTGGGTCGCGGCGGCTCGGACACATCAGCTGTTGCCATCGCTGCCGCCGTCAAGGCGGATCGTTGCGATATCTATACCGATGTCGATGGCGTTTACACCACCGATCCGCGCATCGAGCCGAAGGCTCGCCGCATGAAGAAGATCGCTTTCGAGGAAATGCTCGAAATGGCGTCTCTCGGTGCGAAGGTTCTGCAGGTTCGCTCGGTCGAGCTTGCCATGGTACACAAGGTGCGCACCTTCGTTCGCTCCAGTTTCGAGGATCCCGATGCGCCGGGCATGGGCGACCTCATCAACCCGCCCGGTACTTTGATTTGTGACGAGGATGAAATCGTGGAACAGGAAGTCGTAACCGGCATCGCCTATGCCAAGGATGAAGCACAGATCTCGCTGCGCCGCGTGGCCGACCGTCCGGGCGTCTCCGCTGCGATCTTCGGGCCGCTGGCGGAAGCGCATATCAATGTCGACATGATCGTGCAGAACATCTCCGAAGACGGTTCGCGCACCGACATGACCTTCACCGTTCCCTCGGGCGACGTTGCCAAGGCTCTGAAGGTTCTCGACGAGAACAAGGCCCAGATCGGCTTCGACGTCGCTCAGAACGAAACGGGTCTTGCCAAGGTTTCCGTCATCGGTATCGGCATGCGCAGCCATGCCGGCGTTGCAGCCAGTGCGTTCAAGGCACTTGCCGAGAAGAACATCAACATCAAGGCAATCACCACTTCCGAGATCAAGATTTCGATCCTGATCGACGGTGCCTATGCCGAACTTGCCGTTCGCACTTTGCATTCTGCCTACGGTCTCGATAAGGCTTGAACCCGAGACATCGGTTTCCGATGCTCCGATTCTTCGGAGTTGCGTTCTTCCGATGTGGCGTTTCATGAAAGCGTGTCCCTTGCGGGACGCGCTTCTCTCGCTATAAATTTTTAAATGACGTTTTGATTCTCGAATATTATGACATTCGGATCGGAAGCGTCGGGGAGCAAACGCGATGAGAGACCTTTCCGCAGGTCCGCGCGTCCTGCTCAAGCGGCTACGCGAAATGATGGCGGAGCACCTTGAGCCGCAGGACCGCCTGGATCAGATCGTTCGCCAGATTGCCAGCAACATGGTGGCGGAGGTTTGCTCGGTCTATGTGCTGCGCTCCGACAGCGTGCTGGAGCTTTACGCGACAGAAGGTCTCAACAAGGATGCCGTGCATCTTGCCCAGCTGAAAATGGGGCAGGGTCTTGTCGGCACGATCGCCGCTTCTGCCCAGCCTCTCAATCTTTCCGATGCGCAGGCGCATCCCGCTTTCCGCTATCTTCCTGAAACCGGTGAGGAAATTTATCATTCCTTCCTCGGCGTGCCGATTTTGCGTTCCGGTCGCACTCTTGGCGTTCTTGTGGTCCAGAACAAGGCCAGCCGAACATACCGGGAGGATGAAGTTGAAGCGCTCGAGACAACCGCGATGCTTATCGCTGAAATAGTGGCGAGCGGCGAGTTGAAGAAGATCACCCGCCCCGGTGTGGAGCTGGACCTCACCCGTGCCGTCTCCATCGATGGCGACGCTTACGGCGAGGGCATCGGTCTTGGCCACGTCGTGCTGCACGATCCGCGCATCGTCGTCACCAATCTCTTGAACGAGGATGCGGATACGGAAATCCGGCGTCTTGCCGATGCCATCGGATCGTTGCGCCTGTCGATCGATGACATGTTGCAGCGCCGCGATGTGCCGACCGAAGGTGAACATCGCGAGGTTCTCGAAACCTACCGCATGTTTGCCCACGATCAGGGCTGGGTGCGGCGCATGGAAGAGGCGATCCGCAACGGTCTGACGGCGGAAGCCGCGGTAGAGAAAGTGCAGAGCGACACCAAGGCGCGCATGATGCGCCTGACCGATCCCTATCTGCGCGAGCGCATGCATGATTTCGACGATCTTGCCAACCGTTTGCTGCGCCAGTTGATCGGTTTCGGCGGGCGTGGACCGGAGCAGGATTTTCCGCTGGACGCGATCGTTCTGGCACGCGCCATGGGTGCCGCCGAACTCCTTGACTACCCGCGTGAGAAATTGCGCGGTCTCGTGCTCGAAGACGGCGCGGTGACGAGCCATGTCGTCATTGTGGCGCGCGCCATGGGTATTCCGATCATCGGGCAGGCAACCGGCATCGTAGCACTTGCTGAAAATAACGACCCCATCATCATCGATGGTGATGATGGTCAGGTGCATCTGCGTCCGATGTCGGATCTGCAGCGCGCCTATGAGGAAAAAGTGCGTCTACGCGCCAAGCGCCAGGAGCAGTTCCGCGCGCTTCGCAATGTCGAGCCGATCACCAAGGATGGCCAGAAGGTCAATCTCAAGATGAATGCGGGCCTGCTTGTGGACCTGCCGCAGCTCGAGGAGTCCGGCGCCGATGGCATCGGCCTGTTCCGCACCGAACTGCAGTTCATGATCGCCTCCAACATGCCCAAGGGCGAGGAGCAGGAGGCTTTTTACCGGTCGGTTCTTCGGCAAGCCAAGGGGAAAAGCGTCACCTTCCGCACGCTCGATATCGGCGGCGACAAGGTCGTTTCCTATATGCGCGGCCAGGAAGAGGAAAACCCGGCACTGGGCTGGCGGGCGATCCGCCTGTCGCTCGATCGGCCGGGCCTGATGCGCACGCAGATGCGCGCGCTGCTGCGCGCCGCCTCGGGTGCGGAACTGCGCATGATGCTGCCGATGGTGACGGAGGTCTCCGAAATCCGTGCTGCGCGCGACCTGCTCCAGAAGGAAGTGCAGCATCTTTCGAAATTCAGCCACGCGCTGCCGAAAAAGCTGCAATTCGGCGCAATGCTGGAAGTGCCGTCCCTGATGTGGCAGCTCGATGAGCTGATGCAGGAGGTGGATTTCGTCTCCGTCGGTTCGAACGACCTGTTCCAGTTCTCGATGGCGGTCGATCGGGGTAATGCAAGAGTTTCGGATCGTTTCGACAATCTTGGCAAACCGTTCCTGCGCATTCTGCGCGATATCGTGCGCGCCGGTGAGAAGCACCATACCTCGGTCACGCTGTGCGGTGAAATGGCAAGCAAGCCGCTTTCCGCCATGGCTCTGATCGGTCTCGGCTTCCGTTCCGTTTCCATGTCGCCGACGGCGATCGGGCCGGTCAAGGCCATGCTGCTCGGGCTTGATGCCGCGCGCCTTGCCGATGAGCTGAACGCCGCGCTCGACGATCATAATTCGCTGGAAAGCGCGCGCGAGGTGTTGTTACGCTTTGCTGCGACGCATTCCATTCCCATTTAGAGCATTTCCAGGAAAAGTGGACCCCGGTTTTCCGTCCGGAAATGCGTTAAAGCAAAAAGTTAGAGCGTTTTCGCGTTTCGAAGAAAAGCGAAAGCGCTCTAAAAGACCTGTTTCATTATTGGAGTGACTGGTGGCGAAGCTTCCCGTCGAAAAAATGCGCGAGTTGGAAAGGCGTTTCGGCGAGATCGAAGCGCGTATGTCGGCCGGCCCTGCAGCGGATGTTTATGTGAAGCTGGCTTCGGAATATTCCGAACTTGAGCCGGTGGTGAAGAAGATCCGCGATTACGAGAAGGCTGTCTCCGAAGCCTCCGATCTCGAGGCGCTGCTTGCCGACAGGACGACCGACAAGGATATGCGCGATCTGGCGGAAATGGAGCTGCCGGAGGTCGAGAGCCGCATCAGCGAGCTTGAGAAGGACATGCAGGTCCTGCTGCTTCCGAAGGATGCCGCAGACGAGAAAAGCGCGATCCTTGAAATCCGTGCCGGTACCGGCGGGTCAGAGGCCGCGCTTTTCGCCGGCGACCTGTTCCGCATGTATGAGCGCTTCGCATCGACCAAGGGCTGGAAAGTCGAAGTTCTTTCCGCCAGCGAAGGCGAAGCGGGTGGTTACAAGGAAATCATCGCGACGATCAGCGGGCGAGGGGTGTTCTCCAAGCTGAAATTCGAATCCGGTGTGCACCGGGTGCAGCGTGTGCCGGAAACGGAAGCGAGTGGCCGCATCCACACCTCGGCAGCCACCGTTGCGGTGTTGCCCGAGGCGGAGGACATCGACATTGAAATTCGCCCGGAAGATATCCGCATCGATACGATGCGCGCTTCGGGCGCGGGCGGCCAGCACGTCAACACCACCGACTCCGCCGTTCGCATCACCCATCTTCCGACGGGCCTGATCGTTACCAGTTCGGAGAAATCACAGCATCAGAACCGCGCAAAAGCCATGCAGGTTCTGCGCTCGCGTCTTTACGACATCGAGCGCCAGAAAGTGGATAGTGAGCGATCGGCTGACCGCAAGAGCCAGGTGGGTTCCGGCGACCGGTCCGAGCGTATTCGCACCTATAATTTTCCGCAGGGGCGCGTCACCGATCATCGCATCAATCTGACGCTCTACAAGCTTGACCGAATGATCGAAGGCGAGATCGACGAGCTTCTCGATGCGCTGATCGCCGATTATCAGGCCGGTCAGCTTGCCCAGCTTGGCGAACAACAGTTGTGAGCGGCGGCGCTGGCGCAACGGTTTCGAGCGAGCTTGCCGCAGCCCGCAAACGGCTGCAGGCAGCGGGCGTCGCCGATCCGCTTCTTGACGCACGCCTGTTGATTGCAGATGTCACCGGTTTTTCACTGACCGATTTCGTGATGAAACCTCAGCATCCAGTTACGGCGGAAGAAAGCGACCGCATTGCCGCCATGATCGAAAGGCGGGCTGGGGGAGAACCGGTCCATCGCATCCTCGGCCATCGGGAGTTCCATGGCCTCGATCTTCTTCTGTCAAAGGAAACGCTCGAACCCCGTCCGGATACGGAAGTTCTCGTCGACACGCTGCTGCCGGCTTTGAAGAAAGCTGTTGCCGATAAGGGCAGTGCGCGCATTCTGGATCTGGGCACGGGCACGGGCGCGATCTGTCTGGCGCTTCTGAAGGAATACCCACAGGCGTCGGGTATCGGCAGCGATATTTCAGCCGATGCACTGGAGACGGCCGCCAAGAATGCGGCTCGCAACGATCTTGGTTCGCGTTTCGAAACCTTGCGCAGCAACTGGTTTGAAAAAATCTCTGGCAGCTTTGACATAATTGTGTCGAATCCGCCTTATATAAGAAGTGATATCGTCGCAACGCTCGACCAAGAGGTTCGTAACTACGATCCGATGGCGGCGCTGGACGGAGGTCAGGACGGCCTTGCACCGTACCGCCTTATTGCTGCCGATGCAGGCCGCTTTCTTGTGGAAAACGGGATTGTCGGTGTGGAGATCGGTTTCGATCAAAGGCTTGATGTTTCCGCTATATTTGCTTCCAACGGCTTCTCTCTTCTCGACGCCGTGAAGGATTATGGTGGCAACGACAGAGTTTTGACCTTCCGGAGATAGTTGTTCGCGATATGTCTGCGGATTTTTTGCAAGGATATTTTGCACAGCAAAAGAAAAGGCTTGGATTTCCGCATGAAGCGGGATAGTTTGCGGCCACATGCCGGGTGGCTGAGGACGAACGCAGATTCGTCAGGGTATGGGTCAGTCCCGAAGCGGGTTCTTTGAGAGCCCTGAAAGGCTGGGCGTTTCCGGCATGTGAATCAGTAAACTTTGTTCGCAGGCGGCGCGGTGCAGCATTTGCGCGACCGGTCGTCATACGCGAGGTCTTGTCTGGGGTTATCTTCGGCAGGGCGCGTGATGGAGCAATTTCAGGAAAAATTTCCAACGGTTTTCCGTCCGGAATTGCATGAAAATAACCAGATTGTCAGCAAAACAGAATTCAGGTGAGCAATTGATGAGGCCAGGACAGCAAAACAAGCGCGGCCGGGGGCGTGGAAGCAACAACAACAATAACAATGGTGGCGGTGGTAACAATAACTTCAACCGCAAGGGCGGAAACCCGCTCACCAGGACTTATGACAGCTCCGGCCCCGATGTGAAAATCCGTGGCACAGCCCAGCACATAGCGGAAAAATACGCTGCCCTTGCCCGGGACGCGCAGAGTTCTGGCGACCGCGTGATCGCGGAAAACTATCTGCAGCACGCTGAACACTACAATCGCATCATCGCCACGGCTCAGGCCCAGATGCAGGAACGTTTCCAGCGCGACGACCGTGGCGAATACAATGCCGCGGATGGCGACGAGATGGATGGAAACGATGGCGACGACGGCGTCGTTGCATCGCAGCAGCATTCCGAACAGTCTGAACGCGCGCAGCAGCCAGAGCGCCAGGAGCGGTCCGAACCGCGCCAGGAGCGTCAAGAGCGCCGCGAACGTCCGGACCGCCGTGAACGGCAGGAGCGCCAGCCCCGCCAGCCGCAGGCTTCAGGCGATCAGCAGCCGCCGGTTTACGATGCCAGCCAGGCCCCTCAGCCGGTCATCGAAGGCACGCCAATGGAAGTAGCCGTCGAGGAAGAGCAGCAGCAGGCGGAGACCCCAGCGAGCGAGCGTGCACCGAAGACCCGCCGCGCCACCACCCCGCGCCCGCGTCGTCCGCGCCGCGCCGCAACGGCGGAAGGTGCTGAAGGCGAAGATGCGCCAGCCGGCGAAGAAGCAACACCTGCGACACTTGAAAACGCTGCCGAATAAGCAGGGTTTCAAAAAATACGCGATTGAAAAACTCCGGCTTGCCGGAGTTTTTTCGTTTCCGGGGATCAGACATATGGGTCGGATCGCGGCCAGCCAAGGCAATTGCCGCGAACAGATGTGACACCTGTCAAATCCGGTGAAAAATTCCCGAACGATGGTTTTCCTCCCCTTTAAACCGATGAAATTGCCTCCCATATTCGTGCAGGAAGGCTGGGTGCCGCGTTCAGCAGCAACCATCCTTCGAGAGGCGGCGATCGTGAAATCCTTTAAAACGCGACTGTCGTAGCGGGGCTTGCCTTTGAGGGAGCCTCAACCCAAACATCCGGAGCCGTGCCGAAAGCGGGCGGGCCGGTAAATGGAGGTTCGACTATGAATATTGAAAAATACTCCGAACGAGTTCGCGGTTTTCTGCAATCGGCGCAGACCTTTGCACTTGCGGAAAATCACCAGCAGTTTTCTGCCGAACACGTTCTGAAAGTTTTGCTCGATGACGAGCAGGGCATGGCAGCATCGTTGATCGAGCGGGCTGGCGGCGACGCCAAGGAGGCGCGTCTTGCCAATGACGCGGCGCTGGCTAAATTGCCAAAGGTGTCCGGCGGCAATGGCGGCCTTTCTTTGACCGCTCCGCTTGCGAAGGTATTTTCGACCGCGGAAGACCTCGCCAAGAAGGCAGGCGACAGTTTCGTGACCGTCGAGCGTCTTTTGCAGGCGCTTGCGATCGAAACGTCTGCCTCAACCTCGGCTTCTCTGAAGAAGGCGGGCGCAACGGCGCAGGCTCTCAATCAGGTCATCAACGACATCCGCAAGGGCCGCACGGCTGACAGCGCCAATGCCGAACAGGGCTTTGACGCGCTGAAGAAATACGCGCGCGATCTGACGGAAGAAGCCCGCGAGGGTAAACTCGACCCGGTCATCGGCCGTGACGACGAAATCCGCCGTACCATTCAGGTGCTGTCACGCCGCACCAAGAACAATCCCGTGCTGATCGGTGAACCGGGCGTCGGTAAAACGGCGATTGCGGAAGGGCTTGCGCTGCGCATCGTCAATGGCGATGTGCCCGAAAGCCTGAAGGACAAGAAGCTGATGGCGCTCGATATGGGCGCGCTGATCGCCGGCGCGAAATATCGCGGTGAGTTCGAGGAGCGCCTGAAGGCGGTTCTGAACGAGGTGCAGGCCGAAAATGGCGGCATCGTCCTGTTCATCGACGAGATGCACACGCTGGTTGGTGCCGGCAAGGCCGATGGCGCGATGGATGCCTCCAACCTCCTGAAGCCTGCTCTTGCCCGAGGCGAGCTGCACTGCGTTGGCGCTACCACGCTTGATGAATATCGCAAGCATGTGGAAAAGGATCCGGCCCTTGCCCGCCGTTTCCAGCCGGTGCTGGTGGATGAGCCGACCGTGGAGGACACGATCTCTATCCTGCGCGGCCTAAAGGAAAAATACGAACAGCATCACAAGGTCCGCATCTCGGATTCGGCCCTGGTTGCGGCTGCAACGCTTTCCAACCGCTATATTACCGACCGCTTCCTGCCGGACAAGGCGATCGACCTGATGGACGAGGCCGCTTCACGTCTTCGCATGCAGGTGGATTCCAAGCCCGAGGAGCTGGACGAACTGGATCGCCGGATCATTCAGCTCAAGATCGAGCGCGAAGCCTTAAAGCAGGAGACGGACCAGTCATCCGTCGATCGCCTGAAGAAGCTCGAGGACGAACTGGCCGATACGGAAGAAAAGGCAGATGCTCTGACGGCCCGCTGGCAGGCGGAAAAGCAGAAGCTCGGCCATGCCGCCGACTTGAAGAAACGGCTGGACGAAGCCCGCAACGAACTGGCGATTGCCCAGCGTAACGGCCAGTTCCAGCGCGCCGGCGAATTGACCTACGGCATCATTCCGGGCCTCGAAAAGGAACTGGCTGCGGCGGAAGCACGCGACAGCAGCGGTGCCGCTTCGATGGTTCAGGAAGTGGTGACGGCGGACAATATCGCCCATGTCGTTTCCCGCTGGACGGGCATTCCGGTCGACAAGATGCTGGAAGGTCAGCGTGAGAAGCTGCTGCGCATGGAAGACGAACTTGCCAAGTCCGTTGTCGGGCAGGGTGAGGCCGTGCAGGCGGTTTCCAGGGCGGTTCGCCGTTCGCGCGCCGGCCTCCAGGACCCGAACCGGCCGATCGGCTCGTTCATCTTCCTCGGCCCGACCGGTGTGGGCAAGACCGAGCTGACCAAGTCGCTCGCACGCTTCCTGTTCGACGACGAAACTGCGATGGTTCGCCTCGACATGTCGGAATATATGGAGAAACACTCCGTTGCCCGGCTTATCGGTGCGCCTCCCGGCTATGTCGGCTACGAAGAGGGTGGTGCATTGACGGAAGCGGTTCGCCGCCGGCCCTATCAGGTCGTTCTGTTCGACGAGATCGAAAAAGCGCATCCGGATGTGTTCAACGTCCTCTTGCAGGTGCTGGATGATGGCCGCCTGACGGATGGCCAGGGCCGCACCGTCGATTTCAAGAACACCATCATCATCATGACCTCGAACCTCGGTTCGGAATTCATGACGCAGATGGGCGACAATGATGACGTGGATTCGGTTCGCGATCTGGTGATGGAGCGGGTCCGGTCGCATTTCCGGCCGGAATTCCTCAACCGTGTCGACGATATCATCCTGTTCCACCGGCTGGCGCGGGACGAGATGGGTGCGATCGTGGAAATCCAGCTCAAGCGCCTTGTCTCGCTTCTCGGCGATCGCAAGATTTCGCTGGAACTGGACGAGGATGCCCGCAGCTGGCTCGCGAATAAGGGGTACGACCCCGCTTATGGCGCGCGTCCGCTGAAGCGTGTCATCCAGAAGTCGGTTCAGGACAGGCTTGCCGAAATGATCCTCGGCGGTGAAATCCCGGATGGGTCGCGGGTCAAGGTCACGTCTGGAACCGACCGGCTGCTGTTCAAGGTCAAGCCCCCCAAGGGTGAAGCCGAAACCGAAACGGCCGATGCGGCATAAAACGAAAGGGCTCCGGAAACGGAGCCCTTTTCATTTG